>NZ_CP108882.1:4382500-5582500 GCF_036347055.1 Streptomyces sp. NBC_00820
CCCGCTGTGAAGCGTCAAACATCGAACCAGACGATGCTAAGGCCGTGAAGCCGTTCCGGACCCTTCGGGGAAAGGAAAGTGGTGGAGCCGCTGAACCAGATCTGCAGTAGGTGAGTGATGGGGTGACGCAGGAAGGTAGTCCATCCCGGGCGATGGTAGTCCCGGGGTAAGGGTGTAGGACGTGCGATAGGTAAATCCGTCGCACACATAGTCTGAGACCTGATGCCGAGCCGATTGTGGCGAAGTGGATGATCCTATGCTGTCGAGAAAAGCCTCTAGCGAGTTTCATGGCGGCCCGTACCCTAAACCGACTCAGGTAGTCAGGTAGAGAATACCGAGGCGTTCGGGTGAACTATGGTTAAGGAACTCGGCAAAATGCCCCCGTAACTTCGGGAGAAGGGGGCCATCACCGGTGATTGGATTTACTCCATGAGCTGGGGGTGGCCGCAGAGACCAGCGAGAAGCGACTGTTTACTAAAAACACAGGTCCGTGCGAAGCCGTAAGGCGATGTATACGGACTGACGCCTGCCCGGTGCTGGAACGTTAAGGGGACCGGTTAGTGCGCTTTCGGGCGTGCGAAGCTGAGAACTTAAGCGCCAGTAAACGGCGGTGGTAACTATAACCATCCTAAGGTAGCGAAATTCCTTGTCGGGTAAGTTCCGACCTGCACGAATGGCGTAACGACTTCTCGACTGTCTCAACCATAGGCCCGGTGAAATTGCACTACGAGTAAAGATGCTCGTTTCGCGCAGCAGGACGGAAAGACCCCGGGACCTTTACTACAGTTTGATATTGGTGTTCGGTTCGGCTTGTGTAGGATAGCTGGGAGACTTTGAAGCATGCACGCCAGTGTGTGTGGAGTCGTCGTTGAAATACCAGTCTGGTCGTGCTGGATGTCTAACCTAGGTCCGTGATCCGGATCAGGGACAGTGTCTGATGGGTAGTTTAACTGGGGCGGTTGCCTCCTAAAGAGTAACGGAGGCGCCCAAAGGTTCCCTCAGCCTGGTTGGTAATCAGGTGTTGAGTGTAAGTGCACAAGGGAGCTTGACTGTGAGACCGACGGGTCGAGCAGGGACGAAAGTCGGGACTAGTGATCCGGCGGTGGCTTGTGGAAGCGCCGTCGCTCAACGGATAAAAGGTACCCCGGGGATAACAGGCTGATCTTCCCCAAGAGTCCATATCGACGGGATGGTTTGGCACCTCGATGTCGGCTCGTCGCATCCTGGGGCTGGAGTCGGTCCCAAGGGTTGGGCTGTTCGCCCATTAAAGCGGTACGCGAGCTGGGTTTAGAACGTCGTGAGACAGTTCGGTCCCTATCCGCTGTGCGCGTAGGAATATTGAGAAGGGCTGTCCCTAGTACGAGAGGACCGGGACGGACGAACCTCTGGTGTGCCAGTTGTCCTGCCAAGGGCATGGCTGGTTGGCTACGTTCGGGAGGGATAACCGCTGAAAGCATCTAAGCGGGAAGCCTGCTTCGAGATGAGTATTCCCACCTCCTTGAGAGGGTAAGGCTCCCAGTAGACGACTGGGTTGATAGGCCAGATCTGGAAGCCCGGTAACGGGTGGAGGTGACTGGTACTAATAGGCCGAGGGCTTGTCCTCAGTTGCTCGCGTTCACTGTGTTGGTTCTGAAACCACGAACAGCCCCGCTGTAAAAGGCGGTGCGGCAGTTCAACAGTTTCATAGTGTTTCGGTGGTCATAGCATGAGGGAAACGCCCGGTTACATTCCGAACCCGGAAGCTAAGCCTCATAGCGCCGATGGTACTGCAGGGGGGACCCTGTGGGAGAGTAGGACGCCGCCGAACAATTTTTGAGAAAACCCCCGCATCGAAAGATGCGGGGGTTTTCTGCGTTCCAGGACCGGAACGCTTTTACACTGCGGGATGGTAGCGGAGCGCAGGGGCGGAGCCTGTGGGCACATCTCCTACCGCCGCAGCAGGTTCCGATGGGATGCGGCTAGAGTTTTCGACTGACAGGGGAAGACCTCCCCTCTGTTGCGGGCCGTCTCCTGCGCGGGCCGCGGGAAGGAGCACATGCCCGAGGAAGACCGGCCGGATCCCGCCGACCGGCTCGACGACGACCACTTCCCGGCGTACACCATGGGCCGCGCCGCCGAGCTGATCGGCGCCACGCCCGGTTTCCTCCGGGCCCTCGGAGAGGTACGGCTCATCACCCCGACGCGGTCGGAGGGTGGACATCGCCGTTACTCGCGTCATCAGCTGAGACTCGCGGCCCGTGCCCGTGAACTGGTCGACCAGGGCACTCCGGTCGAGGCGGCCTGCCGCATCATCAGCCTGGAGGACAGGCTGGAGGACGCTCTGCAGGCCAACGGGAAACTGCGCAGAGCAGGCGGAGGAGCCGGCGCCGGCGCGGAGTGAGAACCTGCCGCCGACGAAGAAGCGCGGGGCAGAAGCGCGAAGAAGCGCGAGGGGCCTGGCGGGAACGGTGTTCCTGGTTCCCGCGGGCGTGCGTGTACCGCGGCCCGCTCGGGTACTCAGCAGATGGAACGTCCGGTTGGGACCGCAGCTCGGCGGACCCGCACTCGTGGAGATGCTCCACGCGTCCCCGCGGGTGCGTCATGGGAGGGCGGCAGACGGTGTCGTCGCTCCTCCGGGGGTCGTACTCGGGTCGGCGGACGAGCCGGACGCACGCGCGTCCGGTCCCGCCCGCCAGGCAGGTCTAAGGCTTCGACCTCTGATCGTTGCCCTGCGCCCCACGCGCCCCCTGCGCGCGCGGGTTCGTCCTCTGGTCCGTTCCGGAGGAGGAGCGGCGGCCCCGGGCGGGACGTCCGCCCCTGCCGCCGCGGGTGGAGGACCCCGTGCGCTTGGGGCGCTCGACGGCCGGCGCGGCCACGGTGACGGGCACGCCGGAGGGAGCCTGGGCGCCGGTGATACGGCTCAGCTCGGCAGCGCCGGGACGGACCCTGGTGCTCTGCGGGGTGATTCCGGCGTCGTTCATCAGGCGGGTCATCGCGCCGCGCTGATGGGGAAGCACCAGCGTGACCACGGTGCCGGACTCGCCGGCGCGGGCGGTACGTCCGCCGCGGTGCAGGTAGTCCTTGTGGTCACTGGGCGGGTCGACGTTGACGACCAGGTCGAGGTCGTCGACGTGAATGCCACGGGCCGCGACGTTGGTGGCGATCAGGGCCGTGACGTGGCCGTCCTTGAACTGGGCGAGGGTGCGGTTGCGCTGCGACTGGGACTTGCCGCCGTGCAGGCCCGAGGCGAGCACGCCGACGGACAGCAGCTTCTTCACCAGTCGGTCCACCGCGTGCTTGGTGTCCAGGAACATGATCACTCGCCCGTCGCGAGCGGCGATCTCCGTCGTGGTGTCGTGCTTGTCGTCGTCGGCCACGTGCAGCACGTGATGCTCCATCGTGGTGACGGAGGCGGCGGACGGGTCGACCGAGTGGACCACCGGGTCGTGCAGATAGCGGCGCACCAGGAGGTCGATGTTGCGGTCGAGGGTCGCCGAGAACAGCAGACGCTGGCCGCCTGGACGCACCTGGTCGAGCAGGGCGGTCACCTGCGGCATGAAGCCCATGTCGGCCATCTGGTCGGCCTCGTCCAGGACCGTGATGGCGACCCGGCTCAGGTCGCAGTCGCCGCGGTCGACGAGGTCCCGGAGCCGGCCGGGTGTCGCGACGACGACCTCGGACCCACCGCGCAGCGCGCTCGCCTGACGGCCGATCGACATGCCGCCCACCACCGTGGTGAGACGCAGGCGCAGCGCGCGGGCGTAGGGGGTGAGGGCGTCGGTGACCTGCTGGGCCAGTTCCCGGGTGGGTACGAGCACGAGCGCCAGCGGCTGCCGGGGCTCGGCCCGCTGCCCCGCGGTGCGGGCGAGCAGGGCGAGGCCGAAGGCGAGGGTCTTGCCCGAACCCGTGCGGCCACGGCCCAGAACGTCCCGTCCGGCCAGGGAGTTCGGCAGCGTCGCCCCCTGGATGGGGAACGGCACGGTGACGCCCTCGGCGCGCAGCGCCGTCAGCAGGCGGTCAGGCAGGGGCAGTTCGGCGAACGTCTCGACCGCCGGCAGCGCGGGGGAGACGGTGACCGGCAGAGCGAAGTCCTCGCGCGGGGCGGTGCGACGGCCGCTGGACGTGCCACGCCCGCCCTTGGCCGTACGGGAAGGGGCGCCGCGTCGTCCGGCCTCCGGGGAGCGGAAGCGGGAACGCGCATCGGATCCGCCGGAGCGTCCGCCTGTCCGGGACCGGGACGAGCCGTCGGTCGTGCGAGAAGTGCGGTCCAAGCGGTCCAAGTGGAACCTTCCTCGATGCGGCACGAATCGAGGAATTCCCCTCGGCCGTGAACAGCCGTATCGGGATTCACAAGAAATGGGCCGAAGAAAAACAAAAAGGCCGGCATCGGAGCCGCGAGCTGGTTACGCGGACTGATTCGATGCGGCGTATCGCCGCGATCTGTTCCGAAGAGGCGGCCGGGGTCCGCGCGGCGAAGCCTGCAGAGCGGAGAAACACAACGGGCCGAGGCCCGCACCCCAAGGGGTGCGGGCCCCGGCCGGGTGCGACGCGTCGACGTCAGGCGGGAACGATGTTCTCGGCCTGCGGGCCCTTCTGGCCCTGGGTGACGTCGAAGGTGACCTTCTGGCCTTCCTGAAGCTCACGGAAGCCCTGGGTGGCGATGTTCGAGTAGTGGGCGAACACGTCAGCGCCGCCACCGTCCTGCTCGATGAAGCCGAAGCCCTTTTCCGAGTTGAACCACTTCACGGTGCCAGATGCCATATTGAATCTCCTTAGGGGCAGTGCCCGGACTCCACACCTTGTGGGCCCGGAGTCGCCGCGATGATCACCCCTCCGGAGATGCCCGAACGAGTACACGAAGTCTCTGGTTGACCAAAACTGCAACTCTTATCAAGGTAGCACAGGCTGCCGCGCGCGACCTTGTGTTTTCCGTAATTCTCGGTGGCGCCGACAGTAAAGCTGGCAGAACCCCGCACACCTTTCTGTGCTCGCTGCGGTAGATATCCGGTGTGGGGTGACCGCTTCGTCCACGATCTACGGGTACGTCGGCCGAACCTTCTCCAGGGTGCCGTAGAACGGGAGGTCTCCGGCACACTTTGCGGACGGCCCGCGCCCGCGGCCCCGCGACGCACCGCGGAACGGGGGGACCGCAAAAGGCGCGGACAGCGACAACGGGACCCTCCGGCTGGTGCCCGCCCGACCTGTACCTCGTACGACTGAAGGCGCGGGACGAACTCGAGCGGGTGGGTGCACAACTCCCTCCGGACGTCGCCTCCTTGCTGCGGGACGCTCTGGAGCCCCTGGACGCCCTGTTCGCCGGACTCACCGTCGACGACACCGGTTCCCTGCTCCGCGAGGAGCTGGGCCGCCCGCACGGCGCCGCGACCGAGTACGGCCGGTGGTGGGACCGCCGTCCCGATCCCCTGCCGTGGTGAAACGCCGCTCCGGCCCTCCTCGCCGTACGGCCGTTGCGGCGGCCCTCGGTGGAACACCAGCCCCACGTCGCTGACCTGGGGCTTCGGGAGGAGCGGGTGAACCGAACCCGCGCTCTCGGCTGGGTAGCCGATGCCGCTTGGCCGTCCCCATACCTATTGACCTGCGCAGATTTGCTGTGTTTCCCTCGGCCTGAGGGTCTGGTGGCTTCGCCGACCGACCGTGGTTGTCCGCTCTGAAGGGCATACCGAGGGCGCGGCGGCGTGCAGGGGCGGATCGAGGGGGCGTGGGGTGTCTCGGGGCTGTGGGGGCTTCATCGGAGTCGGAGTCGCCGGCGAAGCGATGGCGTCGCACAGGCGCGTTCCTCGACCTGGCCTGCCCCGGCGGCGGGCGCCACGGGGTCGACGCTCCTCGATGCGGGCCTTCAGAGCATGAGTCCTCAAGCCGGCCCTTGGCGCTTTTCGCGGGCCGCCGAACGAACTCCTGACGTCGCCGTCCGGGACGATCGTGGCGCGGGAGGTGTCCCGGCCGCAGAGCACCTTCACGCGGGCTGTCGTGGCGCCCTGCGCCGGTGTGGGGGCCACGGGTCATCACCGGCGGGGTTTCCAGGGGGAAGCCCCGCACCGGGCCGGAATCCGGACCGCGAACCTTCCGCCCTGCTTCGACGGGCGACACGACCGACATCGAACAAAGCGGCCGAAAATTGAAAAAGACAACACCGCAGGACTTTTCGCGAATAGGCCGAAGAGTCGCGTTCTCCGTGTGGCGTCGACCGCGGGCGAGACTCTGGGCCGTGGCGGGTGTCGCGGGCCTCGGATTCCTCATGGCGTTGGAACTCACCGCGCGTCGCTACGGCCTGCCGGGGCCTGTCACCAGCCAGGCGCGGGAGCTGATATTCCCTCCCAGGTCGGGCGGCCTGCTGTACGCCGCCATGGCGTTGACGATGGTGGTGCTCACCTGGCGGCAACGGTTCATCGCCTTGGGTGCCGCGATAGGTGTCGACGTCACCTTCTGGGCGGTCCGGTGGGCGACCGACTTCAAGGTGACCGACGGCCACCCCTTCGGCAACGGGGCGCTGTGGGTGATGCTGGGCTGCGCGGTCGTCGCCGTCACCCGCCGCACCGGCCCGGAACGGGTCCTGCTGCTGAAGGGTGTCGGGCTGGGACTGCTGCTGATGGCCGGCCGCAAGGCCGGTGACACCTGGCTGCTCATCACCTCGAAGACCCGTCCGGCCGTGCTGGACCAGTACGTGGCGACCGCCGATCACGCGCTGGGCAACCCGTCGTGGCTGGCCGGCAGGATCGTCACGGCCACCGGCCCCGTCGGCTACAACTTCCTCGACATCGTCTACGGCCAGCTCGCGGTGGCCGCGGTCGTCGTCGCGCTGTACCAACTGCGGGGCGTCGCGGCCGAACGCCGCTTCCCGCGCCACCACCTGGTGCGCACTTTCCTGGTGATCGGCCTCATCGGGCCGGTGTTCTACATGATCTTCCCGGTGGTCGGACCGGTCTTCGCCTACGGCACCGGCACCGCGCACTGGGCGCCGATCCGCCTGTGGCCGCCGGACATCCACCCCAGCTGGCACTGGGCGGTGGCCGACCTGTGGCCCCGGACACCGCCGCCGGTCGGCACCCCGCACCACATGCCGTTCGACGCGATCACCCCACGGAACTGCATGCCCAGCCTGCACACGGCGTGGGCTGTCGCGATCTTCATCCATTCCCGGAAGGGCCCGCGGGCTCTGCGCTGGGCAGGCACGTTCTGGCTGATCGCCACGCTCTGCGCAACGCTGGGATTCGGCTATCACTACGGCGTGGATCTCATCGCCGGCGTGGTCTTCACGCTCACGATCGAGACCGCCCTGCGCTCGTTCGACCGCGGCTGGGACCGACCAGGCATCCAGCTGGCCGCCTACGGCGCGACGGTCTTCACGGCACTCCTGGTGTCGTATCGCTGTCTGCCGTTGGAAATGGCCACGCATCCGTGGCTCTTCGGACCCCTCCTCCTGCTGGCCATGACCTCGGTGATCTACGGCTACCTACGGCTCACCGCACTGTGGGAACCGGGCACCGCACCGGCACGGCAACCGCAACCACAACCCGAACTGATCTGAACCGCGGCGCATCGGAGCGCGCGGTGCGTGGACGGCAGTGGCCGGCGATCACCCGTAGAGCGAGCGGGCTCCCGGGCTGTCGCCCCTGAAGCGCCGGCCCGCGGCAATCTCCTCGCCGACCACCGACCAGACGGTCTCGTCGTCCTGGAAGGGGAGCGGGTCGACGCTGCTCGTCTCCTGACGGATGCGCTCGACCTCGCCCTCCAGGCGCTCGAAGCCGGCTTCCTCGTCGCCGTCGTCACCGCTGAAGGTGAACTCGTCGAGCAGGCGCTGGAGCCGGAGGGTGACCTGGACGAGGGAGGAGACGTCCGTGTGGAGCTCCCGCACGGTCTCCTCGTCGGCGTCGAAGGCGTACACCTTGCCGGAACCGGGGTCGAGGGCGAGGTGGGCGTTGAGCAGCCAGCCGATGACGGGCCATTGGCCCGCGTCCTTCGAGGCGTCCTCGAAGTCCTCGACGTCGACGACGTCCTGGACGAGGGGCAGCCGACCGGAGTCCTCGTCGGGCTCACGCGGCCGGAGCGTCCCGGTGGGGACGCCGACGGTCTGCAGCAGGCGCGCGCCCTCGGTGTCCGCGGCGGCGGGCGGGAAGGCGGTGGCGGGCAGGACCGCGAGCCGGTCCTCGCCGAAGATGTCGGCGAGTTCGCCGCGGGTGATGTCGAAAAGCACTGCCGGAACTCCGAACTCGGCGGCGAAGCAGGTGTCGTGGGACGCCCGGTGGACGGAAGCGGCCACGACAACAGCTTTGCGGATCAAATTCGACGCGGGCGCCCGTGTCGTCGTACTTCCGGCCTTCCTTCACGCGGAGCTGAGGCAGCACCTCGCCTGGTTCGCCGAGAAGGAGCCGGACAACAAAGAACCCCCGGGTCACTGACCTGGGGGTTTCGCGTGGAGCGGGTGACGAGAATCGAACTCGCGCTCTCAGCTTGGGAAGCTGATGTTCTACCATTAAACTACACCCGCGTAAGACGATCGGAGCCCCGTGAAGGGGTGATCCCGAACGCTCGCTCACTGTACCTCATCGCAGACCCCCGGTGCTCGGACCGCGGGGTCCGGGTGCGTTGAGGGGGTTGGATCCCGGTGCAGGGGTGGCGAGTTGGGGCGTACGGTGGGGGCGTGCGAGAGGGTCCGGGCGGCTCGGAGTGCCGCCTGGAGAGTCGTCTCCTTGATCCCGTAATGTGGCTTTTGTCGTCAGGGCAGTAAGCCCGACGAGGTTCTTGGGGAAGGGACTTAAGGGACTTGATGGAACGCACCGTCGTCCGCTGCGCGGATGGGCACGTCTTCAGCACCGCTTCGTTCCCGATGCAGCAGGCCGAGCGGCTCGGCCCCGGCAGGCTTCTGAGGTGTCCGCGGTGTACGCGGCTCCGCAGTGTGGTGCCGGTCGCCCTGCAGAAGCGGTAGCGGCGCCAGGCCGATGGTTCGGCCGTAAGCCGTAGACGCACGGGTTTCACAGGCGCGCGCAGTCGTCACGATTGTCACGACTCCGCGCGCCTTGCGTATCCTCGGGGGGTGCTTCTCTCAGACAAGGACATCCGGGCCGAGATCGATGCCGGGCGTGTACGGATCGATCCCTACGAAGAGTCCATGGTGCAGCCGTCGAGCATCGACGTACGGCTGGACCGCTACTTCCGGGTGTTCGAGAACCACCGGTACCCCCACATCGACCCCTCGGTCGAGCAGGCGGATCTCACACGGCTGGTGGAACCCGAGGGCGACGAGCCGTTCATCCTCCACCCCGGGGAGTTCGTGCTGGCCTCGACGTACGAGGTGATCTCGCTCCCCGACGATCTCGCCTCCCGCCTGGAGGGCAAGAGCTCGCTCGGCCGGCTCGGGCTCGTCACCCACTCCACCGCCGGGTTCATCGACCCGGGGTTCAGCGGTCACGTGACCCTGGAGCTGTCCAACCTCGCCACCCTGCCGATCAAGCTCTGGCCGGGCATGAAGATCGGCCAGCTGTGCATGTTCCGGCTGAGCTCGCCCTCCGAGTACCCCTACGGCACCGAGCGCTACGGCTCCCGGTACCAGGGGCAGCGCGGGCCGACCGCCTCGCGGTCCTTCCAGAACTTCCATCGGACCCAGGTGTGAGGGCGGCGACGACATGAGTGACGTGCGGGAGAACCTGACCTACGAGCGCTTCGGCACCGCCATCCGCGAGCTGGCGCAGACCATCGCCGACGACGGCTACGAGCCCGACATCGTGCTGAGCATCGCCCGTGGCGGTGTGTTCGTCGCCGGCGGCCTCGCCTACGCGCTGGACTGCAAGAACATCCACCTGGTGAACGTCGAGTTCTACACCGGTGTGGGGACGACCCTCGAGATGCCCGTCATGCTCGCGCCCGTCCCCAACGCCATCGACTTCTCCGACAAGAAGGTGCTCATCACCGACGACGTCGCCGACACGGGCAAGACGCTGAAGCTCGTGCACGACTTCTGCCTCGACCACGTCGCCGAGGTGCGCTCCGCGGTGATCTACGAGAAGTCCCACTCCCTCGTGAAGTGCGAGTACGTCTGGAAGCGGACCGACGAGTGGATCAACTTCCCGTGGAGTGTCGAGCCGCCCGTGGTGAAGCGCGCAGGGCAGGTCCTCGACGCCTGAGGTGACAGAGGCGCCAGAGGTGCCTGAGGTGACAAGGGCTACAGCGTGAAGAAGGCCCCCGGCGAGCTGCCGGGGGCCTTCCTCATGCGCGGGGCGCGGCTGTCAGAACGTGCCCAGCTTCACGATCGACAGCAGCGCGACCAGCTGGATCGCCGAGGCGCCCAGCGCCTTCGGCCAGGGCAGGTCGTGGGAGCGGGAGACCATCAGGGTGAACAGGGCTCCCGCGCCGATCCAGGTGATCCAGCCGAGCACCTGCACGAAGCCGGCGTCGCCGCCGGCGAACATCGCGACGACGAGGCGTGGGGCGTCCGTGAGGGACATGATCAGCATGGACAGGCCGACCGTGGGCTGCCAGGCGCCGTCGCCGCCGAGCTGGCGGGCCAGGGTGTGGGTGACCACGCCCAGGATGAAGGAGCTCAGCACGATCGTGACGGCGGTGACCAGGACGATCGGGATCGCGTTGGAGAGCGTCGCGCCGATCACGTCCTGGCGGGCGCCGTCGAAGCCGAAGACGGCGAGCAGGCCGTAGAGGAAGGTGACGATCAGGGCCGGGGCCCACATCGTGTAGTCCCGCATGCGCAGGAAGGTCTGGGCGGGGGAGAGGACGACTCCCTTCAGTAGCTCCTTCCAGTGCAGCGGCGGGCCGATCGGGCCGGCGGGCGCGGCCGCGCCGGCGTGGTAGGTCGCGCCCTGGGTGTACCCGGCGGCCTCGTCGATCGAGAACGCCTGGGTGTGGCCCGGGCTGTCGGCCGCGTACGGGTCCGGGGCGCCGCCGGGGCCCTGCCCCGGGTAGCCGCCGTCGCCGAAGTACTCCGGTCCGTCGTCCGCGGGGCCCGGGTAGCCGTGCGCCTGTCCCTGCCGGGACTGCTGCGGGTACGACGGCTGCGGCGCCGACGGGTAGCCGTATGCCGGGCCGCCGGGCTGTCCCGGCCCGTGCCCGTGTCCCTGCCCGCGTCCGTACGACGGTCCTTGCGGAGCCTGCTGTCCCTGGGGAGCCCGGTCGTCCCGGCCCCCGCCTCCGATCCTGAATCCAGCCACTCATCGAACGTACCTGGTCCCGGCCGGTGACGTGCCGGACCCGGGCGTCCGGGCCCGGCTTTGCGGCCGACCTGTGACATCCCCCGACCGGAGCCGGGCGGTGCCGTCCGGCGCGGAACGAGGTGCGCGGCGCCCGCTCGGCGGCCGTTCCCCGCAGCCGCCGGAGGGCTCCGACGGCGTCGGGAACCACGGCCCCTCCCCGTCCGTCCATCCGGCGGATCCTGTGCACCGGGGGATCGCCGCAGACCGGGACGGCGGTAAAGCCCGATAAAAGGGCTGACCGACAGTCAGCGGGGATCGGATGGTTTGTCCAGTTGAGGAGCGGCGGGAATTTGGCACGGGCATGACTGGACGCGGGACCGGGCGGCTAGGGTGAGCGCTCCGGCCGGACCCGGACCGGACCGGGGGTCGACCGGCCCGCAACAGGCAACGGGAGACCGGCGATCGAGCGCCCGGGCGGTGGGCGCCACGTGGCACCGACGGGGGAGGGCCCGAACAACCGTGGACACGCAAGGACGTAGGAACATCGACCCGGCGGACCAGTGGGTCCTTGATCCGGAGACTGGCACCTACCAGTTGCGCCTGGAGCCGGAGACCCCTCCGTCACAGAGCGTGCCCGCCCAGGGTGGTCGCGGTGAGCGCCGCAGGCAGCAGGAGACGCAGCGGCCGCCGCGGCAGCGCAGGTCTCCCGAGGACGACGGCGACAAGACCGCCCCCGGCGGGCGGGTCGCCCGCCGCGAGGCCCGGCCGAAGAAGTCCAAGAACAAGAAGGCGCTGATCTGGACGGCGGGGGCGGTCGGCCTGGTGCTGGTGGTCGCGAGCGGCGGCGGCTATCTGCTGTACGAGCACTTCAACAACAACATCAACACCGTCGACATCGGTGACGTGGGCAACAAGAACGCCACCTTCGACGGCCCGATGAACATCCTGGTGATCGGCACCGACAGCCGCGAGGGCCTCGGCACCAAGTACGGCGACGCCAACAGCGTCGGGCACGCCGACACCACGATCCTGTTCCACGTGTCGAAGGACCGCACGAACGCGACGGCGATGAGCATCCCGCGTGACCTGGTCACCGGCATCCCGAACTGTCCGACGAAGCAGAAGGACGGCTCCACCAAGGTCGTCCCGGGCGCCCCCCAGGGCTCGTTCGGCCCGAAGTTCAACGTCAGCCTGGGACAGCAGGGCCGTGACCCCGGCTGCACCATGCGCACGGTGACGAAGCTGACCGGGCTCACGGTCGATCACTTCATGATGGTCAACTTCGAGGCCGTGAAGACGCTGTCCGCCGCGGTCAACGGTGTGCCGATCTGCCTCACTCACTCCATCGACGACACGGCGGCCGACGGTACGGGCTCGCACCTCCACCTGAGCGCGGGGCCGCACCGGGTCCAGGGCGAGGACGCGCTGAAGTTCGTCCGCACCCGCCACTCGCTGCGGAACGGCAGCGACCTGGACCGGATCAAGCTCCAGCAGCAGTTCCTCGGCTCGATGATCCGTGAGATGAAGTCCCAGAACACGATCACCAACCCGAGCAAGCTCTTCAAGCTCGCCAACGCCGCCACCAAGGCGCTCACCGTCGACACGGGCATCGGCAGCGTGAAGAAGCTGTCGGACCTGGCGCAGGACCTCATCAAGGTCGACGCCAAGCACATCACCTTCACCACGCTCCCGGTCAAGGACAACCCGGCCGAGGGGGAGAAGCACGCGACGGTCGTCGTCGACGAGGCGACGGCGCAGCCGCTCTTCGAGATGCTGAAGAACGACGTCTCGCTCACCGAGGTGGCCAAGCAGAAGAAGCAGGCCACCGACGCCAAGCTGCACGGCCCCAAGGCCGCCGCGGCCGACGTGCGCGTCAAGGTGTTCAACGGCAGTGGCACGTCCGGCGCGGCCCAGGCGACCGTCGGCTGGCTGCAGAACGACAAGGGCGCAACCCGCTCGACCAACGGCGGCAACGCGCCGGCCCAGGCGCCGAAGACCACCCTGGTCTACGCCCCGAACCAGGCCGACCAGGCCCGCGCCCTGGCCGACATGATGGGCCTGTCCGCCTCGGCGCTCCACCCGGGCACCACCGACGCGGACCCCACCGCGAACATGACGCTGACCCTCGGCGCGGACTTCAAGGGGGCGGGTATATCCCTGGCGGCCCCGACGAAGGCTCCGGCGGACATCCAGCGCGCCGAGGCCGACAAGGGCACCTGCGTCGGGTGAGCGGGCGGAACTGCGAGCCTGGGACGCCCCTCTGACGGCCCGGCAGCACGGCACCGTCCGGAAGGCAGGGGCGCCGCGGCGCACGCCGTGCACGCGGGGCGCGCGGCCGGCCTCGCTGACCGCGCCGGCGGGCCGGGGAGCGATCCACGCGCGCGAGGGACGTGACGGGGGTGACCGGCGACGGCCGGCGAACCGGTGGCGTGTTTCCGGCGGTGCGGGTGCCGCTTCGGCCGGGAGCGGTGGGGCGGGGCAGGATGGGGGCATGAGCGTAGTCAAGATCAACGTGCTGACCGTGCCCGCCGAGCAGCGGGAGGTGCTGGAGCAGCGGTTCGCGCACCGCGCGCACGCCGTGGAGAACTCGGACGGGTTCGAGTGGTTCGAGCTGCTGCGGCCGGTCGAGGGCACCGACCAGTACCTCGTCTACACCCGCTGGCGGGACGAGGCGTCGTTCCAGGCATGGATGGAGGGGCCGATGAAGGCCGCGCACCAGGGCACCGAGGGGGGCGGGGAGCGGCCCAGGCCCGCCGCGTCCGGCTCCACGCTGTGGTCCTTCGAGGTGGTCCAGCAGGCGGAGCCCAAGAGCGCCTGACGGACGACGAGGCGCCCCGGACGGACGACGGCGCCCCCTGACCCGTGCGGGTCGGGGGGCGCCGTCGGCTTCTTCAGCGGCCGGGGGTCACTTCACCGGCTCGGGCTCCGGCTCGCTCGCCGGCTCCTCCGCTTCGGCCGGGTCGGCCGGGGTCCTGACGGAGTCCAGCAGGAGCTGGGCGACGTCGACGACCTGGATGGACTCCTTGGCCTTGCCCTCGTTCTTCTTGCCGTTGACCGAGTCGGTCAGCATGACGAGGCAGAACGGGCAGGCGGTGGAGACGATGTCCGGGTTGAGGGAGAGTGCTTCGTCGACGCGCTCGTTGTTGATGCGCTTGCCGATCCGCTCCTCCATCCACATCCGGGCGCCGCCGGCGCCGCAGCAGAAGCCGCGCTCCTTGTGGCGGTGCATCTCCTCGTTCCTGAGGCCCGGGACCTTGCCGATGATCTCGCGCGGGGGCGTGTAGATCTTGTTGTGGCGGCCCAGGTAGCAGGGGTCGTGGTAGGTGATGATGCCCTCGACCGGGGTGACGGGGATCAGCTTGCCCTCGTCGACCAGGTGCTGGAGCAGCTGGGTGTGGTGGATGACCTCGTAGTCGCCGCCGAGCTGCGGGTACTCGTTGCCGAGCGTGTTGAGGCAGTGCGGGCAGGTGGCGACGATCTTCTTCGCCGACTTGGGCTTCTTGGTGCTCTCGTCCTCGTCGTCCTCGCCGAACGCCATGTTCAGCGACGCGACGTTCTCCATGCCGAGCTCCTGGAACAGGGGCTCGTTGCCGAGGCGGCGGGCGGAGTCACCGGTGCACTTCTCGTCGCCGCCCATGATCGCGAACTTGACGCCCGCGATGTGGAGCAGCTCGGCGAAGGCCTTGGTGGTCTTCTTGGCGCGGTCCTCCAGGGCGCCGGCGCAGCCGACCCAGTAGAGGTACTCGACCTCGGAGAGGTCCTCGATGTCCTTGCCGACGACCGGGACCTCGAAGTCGACCTCCTTGGTCCACTCCAGGCGCTGCTTCTTCGCCAGGCCCCAGGGGTTGCCCTTCTTCTCCAGGTTCTTGAGCATCGTGCCCGCCTCGGACGGGAACGCGCTCTCGATCATCACCTGGTAGCGGCGCATGTCGACGATGTGGTCGATGTGCTCGATGTCGACCGGGCACTGCTCGACGCAGGCGCCGCAGGTGGTGCAGGACCACAGGACGTCGGGGTCGATGACGCCGTTCTCCTCGGCGGTGCCGATGAGCGGGCGCTCGGCCTCGGCGAGGGCCGCGGCGGGCACGCCGGCCAGCTGCTCCTCGCTCGCCTTCTCCTCGCCCTCCATGCTCTTGCCGCCGCCCGCGAGCAGGTAGGGCGCCTTGGCGTGCGCGTGGTCGCGCAGCGACATGATGAGGAGCTTGGGGGAGAGCGGCTTGCCGGTGTTCCAGGCGGGGCACTGCGACTGGCAGCGGCCGCACTCGGTGCAGGTGGAGAAGTCCAGCAGGCCCTTCCAGGAGAACTGCTCGACCTGGGAGACGCCGAAGACGTCGTCCTCGCCGGGGTCGGTGAAGTCGATCGGCTCGCCGCCGGACGTCATCGGCTGGAGCGCGCCGAGGGCGGTCCCGCCGGTGGCCTCGCGCTTGAACCAGATGTTCGGGAACGCGAGGAAGCGGTGCCAGGCCACACCCATGTTGGTGTTGAGCGAGACCACGATCATCCAGACGAAGGACGTCCCGATCTTGATCGTCGCGGTCAGGTACACCAGGTTCTGCAGCGTGGGGACGCCGAGGCCCTTGAAGGCGAGCACCAGCGGGTACGAGGCGAAGTACGCGGCCTCGTAGTGGTCCACGTGGTGCAGGGCGCCTTCCAGGCCGCGCAGGGCGTAGATCGCCAGGCCGATGGTGAGGATGACGTACTCGACGAAGTACGCCTGGCCGGACTTGGAGCCGGCGAAGCGGGACTTGCGGCCCGGGCGCGACGGCAGGCTCAGCAGCCGGACGGCCATGAGCGTGAGGATGCCCAGGGTCGTCATCACGCCGATGAACTCGATGTACAGCTCGAACGGCAGGAATTCGCCGATGAGCGGCAGTGTCCAGTCGGCCTGGAAGAGCTGGCCGAAGGCCTGGGCGAGGGTCGGCGGCAGCGTCAGGAAGCCGATGGCCACGAACCAGTGGGCGACGCCCACGATGCCCCACCGGTTCATACGGGTGTGGCCGAGGAACTCCCGTACCAGCGTCACGCTGCGCTGGTAGGGGTTGTCGGTTCGGGTGCCGGCGGGTACGGGCTGGCCCAGTTTGAAGTACCGGACGAACTGTCCGACGGCACGGGCTAGCAGCGCGACGCCGACCACGGTCAGGACCAGCGACACGATGATCGCGGCGAGTTGCATGGGGGCTCCTGAGGCGGCCTTTGGATGACGAGCTTGGCTGACTTGGGCTGAGCTAAATTACTAAGCGGTAACTTATGCAGTCCGTCTGAGACTACCCCTATCCTCCGTCGGGATGCAGTACGGCGCGGGGTGATCTGGGTCGCTGAGGGGCACCTTCGCCGCCTTGGCGGACGCCTCCGCCGGCCCGTTCGCCGCCCGCCGGACACCCGTCCGGACACCCGGCAGGCAATCAGATCGTGTTATTCATCCAGAATTGCCGCGTTCGCGCCTAACTTGGATCCGTGCTCTACGGGATCGCCGCGGCCGCCGCCGCTCTCCTCCTCGCCGCCGTGCTCACGGCGCTGCTGCGGGTGCCCGCGCTCAGGGCGGGCGTCGTCGACCGGCGCCGGCAGCGGCAGAGACCCCTGCCGCTGCTCGGCGGACTCGCCGTCGTGTCCGTGACCTGCCTGGTCGCGGGGGCGGGGCAGTGGACGGGCGTCGCCCCGCTCGGGGACGGCGTCGGCCGGCTGCTCGCCGCCGGCGCCGGCGTCGCCGCGCTGGGGCTGGTCGCCGACGTGTGGCGGCTGCGCGCGCGGGTGCTCGTCGCCGGTACGGCGGTGGCGGCGGCCTGCGTGGTGCCGTACGGCGAGACGGGCGTCGGGGGCGGGATCCTGGCCGTGGGGTGGATCGTCCTCGCCTCCGTCGCCTTCCAGGGGCTCGACCACGCCGACGGGCTCGCCGGGACCGTGGGAGTGGTCACGGCGTTCGGGGCGGCGGCCTGCGCCGCCGTCGAGGTGATGGACGGCCTGGCCGTGCTGCTCAGCGTGTTCGCCGCCGCCCTCACCGGCTTCCTGATGCACAACTGGCATCCCGCGCGGGTCGGACTCGGGGCCTGCGGGGCGCTGTTCACCGGGTTCCTGCTGTCCTCGTCCGCCGTCTTCACACGCGCGGGCTACCGGCTCGTGCCGACCGCGGGCGTGCTGTTCTGTCTGGGTGCCGTCCCGGTCGCGGACTTCCTGCTCGTAGTCCTGGCGCGGCGGGCGGGGCGCCGGCCCCTGCTGCGGCGCGGGCCCGACCACCTCGCGCACCGGCTGCGCCGGCTCGGCCTCACCCCGTCGGGCGCGGCGGTGCTGCTGGGGGCCGGGTCCTTCTCCGCGGTGCTCGTGGGGGTGCTCGTCCACACGGGCTGGACCGGCGGGTCGGCCGCGCTGTGGGTGGCGGGCGGGAGCCTGGCCGCCGTGGCCGTACTCCTTCGGGGGCCTGTCCAGGCGCACCGTGGAACCGCTTCGACGCAGGTCACCGGGCGGTTGCGTGTAAGGAACGGATAAGACTTGAGTCGCGATGACTCATGTCTGTTGACCACGCGGGGCCACTCGTGCACACTTGAGTCTGTTCCACTCAAGTCAGCTGGAGGAATCAACCATGGCACGTGCGGTCGGCATCGACCTGGGCACGACTAACTCCGTCGTGAGCGTTCTGGAAGGCGGCGAGCCCACCGTCATCACCAACGCCGAGGGTGCCCGGACCACGCCGTCCGTCGTCGCCTTCGCGAAGAACGGTGAGGTGCTCGTCGGCGAGGTCGCCAAGCGCCAGGCGGTCACGAACGTGGACCGGACCATCCGCTCGGTGAAGCGCCACATGGGCACGGACTGGAAGATCGAGCTCGACGGCAAGGTCTTCAACCCGCAGCAGATGTCCGCGTTCATTCTGCAGAAGCTGAAGCGGGACGCCGAGGCCTACCTGGGCGAGAAGGTGACCGACGCGGTCATCACCGTCCCGGCCTACTTCAACGACTCCGAGCGTCAGGCGACGAAGGAGGCCGGCGAGATCGCGGGTCTGAACGTCCTTCGCATCGTCAACGAGCCGACCGCCGCCGCGCTGGCGTACGGCCTCGACAAGGACGAGCAGATCATCCTCGTCTTCGACCTCGGTGGCGGCACCTTCGACGTGTCCCTCCTGGAGATCGGCGACGGCGTCGTCGAGGTGAAGGCCACCAACGGCGACAACCACCTCGGTGGTGACGACTGGGACCAGCGTGTCGTCGACTACCTGGTGCAGCAGTTCAAGGCCGGCCACGGTGTGGACCTCGCCAAGGACAAGATGGCCCTGCAGCGCCTCCGTGAGGCCGCCGAGAAGGCCAAGATCGAGCTGTCCTCGTCCACCGAGACCTCGATCAACCTGCCCTACATCACGGCCTCCGCCGAGGGCCCGCTGCACCTGGACGAGAAGCTCACCCGCGCCCAGTTCCAGCAGCTGACCGCCGACCTGCTGGAGCGCTGCAAGACGCCGTTCCACAACGTCATCAAGGACGCCGGCATCCAGCTCGGCGAGATCGACCACGTCGTCCTCGTCGGTGGCTCCACCCGTATGCCCGCCGTGGCCGAGCTCGTCAAGGAGCTGACCGGCGGCAAGGACGCCAACAAGGGCGTGAACCCGGACGAGGTCGTCGCCATCGGCGCCGCCCTGCAGGCCGGTGTCCTCAAGGGCGAGGTCAAGGACGTCCTGCTCCTCGACGTCACCCCGCTGTCCCTCGGTATCGAGACCAAGGGCGGCATCATGACCAAGCTCATCGAGCGCAACACCACGATCCCGACCAAGCGGTCCGAGATCTTCACGACGGCCGAGGACAACCAGCCGTCCGTGCAGATCCAGGTCTACCAGGGCGAGCGCGAGATCGCGGCGTACAACAAGAAGCTCGGCATGTTCGAGCTGACCGGTCTGCCGCCGGCGCCGCGTGGCGTCCCGCAGATCGAGGTCGCCTTCGACATCGACGCCAACGGCATCATGCACGTGACCGCCAAGGACCTGGGCACGGGCAAGGAGCAGAAGATGACCGTCACCGGCGGCTCCTCGCTGCCGAAGGACGAGGTCGACCGCATGCGCCAGGAGGCCGAGCAGTACGCGGAGGAGGACCACCGCCGCCGCGAGGCCGCCGAGACCCGCAACCAGGGCGAGCAGCTCGTCTACCAGACCGAGAAGTTCCTCAAGGACAACGAGGACAAGGTCCCGGGCGAGATCAAGACCGAGGTCGAGGCCGCGATCGCCGAGCTGAAGGAGACGCTCAAGGGCGAGGACAGCGCGGAGATCCGTACGGCCACCGAGAAGGTCGCCGCCGTCTCGCAGAAGCTGGGCCAGGCCATGTACGCCGACGCCCAGGGCGCCCAGGCCGCCGGCGGCGCCTCCGCCGACGCCGGTGAGGCCAAGGACGACGACGTCGTCGACGCCGAGATCGTGGACGACGAGCGCAAGGACGGTGCCGCGTGACGGAGGAGACCCCGGGCTTCGAGGAGAAGCCCGACGTCCCCTCCGGCGCGACCCCCGACGACGCCGAGCCGAAGGCCGCTCCCGACAAGGGAGCGGCCCCGGCCGGGGACGGAACAGCTGACGCGGCCCTGGTGGCCCAGCTGGACCAGGTGCGTACGGCGCTCGGTGAGCGCACGGCGGACCTCCAGCGCCTCCAGGCCGAGTACCAGAACTACCGCCGACGGGTCGAGCGCGACCGGATCGCGGTCAAGGAGATCGCCATCGCGAACCTCCTGACCGAGCTCATGCCCACGCTCGACGACATCGGCCGCGCGCGGGAACACGGCGAACTGGTCGGCGGCTTCAAGTCGGTGGCCGAGTCGCTGGAGACCGTGGCGGCCAAGATGGGCCTGCAGCAGTTCGGCAAGGAGGGCGAGCCCTTCGACCCGACGATCCACGAGGCGCTGATGCACTCCTACGCGCCCGACGTCACCGAGACGACGTGCGTCGCGATCCTGCAGCCCGGTTACCGCATCGGTGAGCGCACCATCCGCCCCGCGCGGGTGGCCGTCGCCGAGCCGCAGCCCGGCGCGCAGGCCGTCAAGGGCGACGAGTCCGGTGAGGGCGAGGAGAGCGCGGCGGCCGCGCAGGCCGACGAAAAGGAGAACGGTGGCCCGGAGGAGGGCTGACGTAATCACCGCGGACAGGAAGGAGGGACGTCGGGGATGAGCACCAAGGACTTCATCGAGAAGGACTTCTACAAGGTCCTCGGCGTCCCCAAGGACGCCACCGAGGCCGAGATCAAGAAGGCGTACCGGAAGCTCGCCCGCGAGTTCCACCCGGACGCCAACAAGGGCAACGTCAAGGCCGAGGAGCGCTTCAAGGAGATCTCCGAGGCGAACGACGTCCTCGGTGACGCCAAGAAGCGCAAGGAGTACGACGAGGCTCGCGCCCTGTTCGGCAACGGCGGCTTCCGCCCCGGGCCGGGCGCGGGCGGCGGAAACTTCAACTTCGACCTGGGCGACCTCTTCGGTGGCAATGCCCAGCAGAGCGGAGGCGGTTTCGGCGGCGGCATCGGTGACGTCTTCGGCGGCCTGTTCAACCGGGGCGGCGCGGGGGGTACGACACGTACCCAGCCGCGCCGCGGCCAGGACGTCGACACCGAGGTCACCCTCAGCTTCACCGAGGCGATCGAAGGCGCGACGGTCCCGCTGCGGATGACCTCGCAGGCGCCCTGCAAGGCCTGTTCCGGCACCGGCGACAAGAACGGCACGCCGCGTGTGTGCCCGACCTGCGTCGGCACCGGGCAGGTCGCCCGCGGCTCGGGCGGCGGCTTCTCGCTGACCGACCCGTGCCCCGACTGCAAGGGCCGCGGGCTGATCGCCGAGCACCCCTGCCTGGAGTGCAGCGGCAGCGGCCGCGCCAAGTCCTCGCGGACCATGCAGGTCCGCATCCCGGCGGGCGTCACCGACGGGCAGCGGATCCGGCTGCGCGGCAAGGGCGCCCCCGGCGAGCGGGGCGGACCGGCGGGTGACCTCTACGTCACCGTGCACGTCGGCGAGCACCCGGTGTTCGGGCGCAAGGGCGACAACCTCACCGTCACCGTGCCGGTGACGTATCCCGAGGCGGCTCTCGGCGGCGAGGTGCGGGTGCCCACCCTGGGCGGTCCCGCCGTCACGCTGAAGCTGCCGCCGGGCACGCCCAACGGCCGCACCATGCGGGCGCGGGGCAAGGGCGCGGTCCGCAAGGACGGCAGCCGCGGTGATCTGCTGATCACCGTCGAGGTGAGTGTCCCGAAGGACCTCTCGGGGAAGGCTCGTGACGCGTTGCAGGCGTATCGCGAGGCGACCGCGGAGGAGGACCCGCGGGCGGAGCTGTTCGAGGCCGCGAAGGGAGATTGAGAGGCCCATGGACACACCCGGTCGTCGGCGCAACCCGTACGAACTGACCGAGGAGACCCCGGTCTACGTCATCTCGGTGGCGGCCCAGCTCTCCGGTCTCCACCCGCAGACCCTGCGGCAGTACGACCGGCTGGGTCTGGTCTCTCCCGACCGCACCGCCGGCCGGGGCCGGCGCTACTCGGCCCGCGACATCGAACTGCTCCGCCAGGTGCAGCAGTTGTCGCAGGACGAGGGCATCAACCTGGCGGGCATCAAGCGCATCATCGAACTGGAGAACCAGGTCGCCGCGCTCCAGTCCCGCGTCGCGGAGCTGGAGTCGGCCCTGGACGGCGCGGCGGCCACGATGCAGCAGCGCGAGGCCGCCGTCCACGCCTCCTACCGCCGCGACCTGGTCCCGTACCAGGAGGTCCAGCAGACCAGCGCGCTGGTCGTCTGGCGGCCCAAGCGGCAGCAGAAGGACTGAGCAAAGCCACGCAAGGGGCCCGGAGCATCCTCCGGGCCCCTTTCGCGTGTCCCGGTGCTCAGGAGGCTCGGGGAGGCTCAGGGCGAGCCCGGGAGGCTCAGGGCGCGAGGGAGGCCCAGTCGGCACCCGGCGCGGACTCGGTGCCGTCGGCCCGCAGGGCGGTCACCCGGTAGAAGTGGGTGGTGCCCCTGGCGGCGCCGGTGTCCTGGTAGGAGGTCCCCGTCGGGGCCGCCAGCTTCTCGTAGGCCTCGGTGTCCGGGTTCCAGCGGTAGACCTGGTAGCCGGTGGCATCGGCCACGCTGTTCCAGGACAGTGCGACGCCCGTACCCTCGGCGGTCGCCGACAGCCGGACCGGCGAGCCCTCGGGCGTCGCCTCGCTCGGCGTCATGTCCAGCTCGGTCGCGGTCACGGCCTCGGTGGGGCCGTTCCACTCGATGGCGGAGTTCCCCGCGTCGTCCACGGCGTCCACGAAGAAGCAGGTCTCCTCGCCGTCCGGGAGCACGGTGTAGGCGAAGGAGATCTCCTCGGGCGAGACGTAGTACGTCCCGACGGCGTAGCAGACCTGGTCGTCCGGGTCGCCCACCAGCTCGCCCCGGTGGACCGTGTAGTACTTCAGGTCCGTGGCCGGGTTCCTGTCCCACTCCAGCGCGAAGCCGTACTCGGTCGGGGTGACGTTCAGCCCGGTGACGAGCGCCGGCGCGTCGTTGTCCCAGATCCTGCCCGTCAGGGGTTCGGAACGGGCGGACTCGTTGCCCGCCGCGTCGACGGCCGAGACGCGGTAGGAGTACGTGACGTTCTTGGCGGCCGTGGTGTCCAGGTACGAGAGCCGGTCCGTGGTGCCGAGCGCGGTGTACGCGCCGCTCGTGCCCGTCGCCCGGAAGACGCGGTACGACACCGCGTCCGCGGCCTTGCCCCAGCCGACCTCCAGGCCGCCCGTACCCCCGCCCGGGGTCACCTCGCCGGTCGCGCGCACGAGGGCGGGCACGGCGGGCGCGACCAGGTCGGCGGCGGTCACGGCCTGGTCCGCCGTCCCCGTCGACTCGTTGCCGGCCCTGTCGTGGGCGCGGACCTCGTAGTAGTACGTCCCGCCCGTCTTCGGCAGGGAGCCGTCGGTGTACGAGGTGGACGCCGAGGTGGTCGTGGCGAGCGGCACGGCGGCGAACGACGTGCCCTTCAGGCGCCGGTAGACGCGGTAGCCGGCGAGGTCCATCTCCATGTTCCTGGCCCAGGTCAGCCTGGCCCTGCCGGTGGCGCTGTCGTACGACACCGAAGGACCCGTCGGGGCAAGGGGCTTGACCTTGTCGATGTCGGCCGAGGTCCGGGGCTGGTACGCGAAGGAGACGTTCGCGGCGCCGGTCCAGTTGGCGTAGTCGACGCGCAGGGTGTGCTTGCCCGAGGGGATCGTGACGTTGACGGTCTTCTTCACCGTCGTCGAGACGTTCTTCCAGAGGTCGGCCTTGCGGACGCCGTCGAGGTAGACGCGGATGCCGTCCTGGGCGGCGACCGGCAGGGAGAAGGGGCCGCCGGAGCCGAAGTCGCGGGTCACGCTCCAGCGGACGCCGAAGTTGTCCTTCGGCAGGCCGGTGGCGGGGGCACCCGTGCCCCAGTTCTCGCTGATCGCCGAGTCGCAGTCGGTCTTCTTCGGGCTGCCGGAGAAGGCCGTGTTCGCGTAGAACGTCCGAGTGAACACCGGCGAGGCGCAACTCGTCGCGGCGGAAGCGGAGATGGTGGCCGCGTTCAGCAGGCCGCCGGCGGTGGCGAGCGCGACCGCCGTGGCGGTCACGTGTCTGGCTGGGTTCATTCGCTCCTCTGATCGAGCGCTTCAGGCGGCACGCACCGCCGCCGATCTCGACCGCCGGGCAGGCGGATTGGTTGCCCCGTCCTTTGCCTCTTCGTGAGCTTCTTTTGGATGGAGAGGTCGTAAAGAGCGTTTGGAGGGGGTTACGCACCCTCTTCACAGAGTCACCCGAGCGTGCTGTTGCGGACTCGTTAAGTAGTACTTCTTGACGCCGAGTGGCTACTCCGCGTTGTCTTTTCAGACACCTGGGTCGTAAAGAAGCACCCACGTCCGGATCGCACCTGAAGTGAGCCCTCGAATGCGTCGTATCGCCATGTCCGTGGCCGCGTCCACGATGATCCTCTCGCTCGCCGGCTGCGGTGTGCTGGACGCGACGGGCAGCGGTGCCAGCGCGAGCCCGACCAAGGGTGACGAGCTCACCGTGGGGCTCCTGCTGCCGGAGAAGGCGAACACCCGCTACGACAAGTTCGACTTCCCCATCATCAAGAGCAAGGTCGCCGAACTGACCCACAAGAAGGGCAAGGTGGCCTACGCCAACGCCGACGCGGACGCGACCCGGCAGGCCGGCCAGATGCAGCAGATGATCGACGAGCGGGTCGACGTCATCCTGGTCGACGCGGTCGACTCGCACGCCATCGCGGGCGAGGTGCGCAAGGCCAAGGACGCGGGCATCCCGGTCATCGCCTACGACCGGCTGGCCGAGGGCCCGATCGACGCGTACATCTCCTTCGACAACGAACTCGTGGGCGAGGTGCAGGGCCGCTCGCTGCTGGAGGCGCTGGGGTCCAAGGCCGACACCTCCGACAAGATCGTCATGATGAACGGCTCGCCCACCGACCCGAACGCCAAGCAGTTCAAGCAGGGCGCGTTCTCCGAGCTGAACGGCAAGGTGACGATCGCCAAGTCCTACGACACCACGGACTGGAAGCCGGAGAACGCCACGGCCAGCATGACCGAGGCGATCAACTTCATCGGCAAGGGCAACATCGCCGGTGTCTACGCCGCCAACGACGGCATGGCGGGCGGTGTCATCAAGGCCCTCAAGGCCGCGGGCCTCACCACGATGCCCCCGATCACCGGCCAGGACGCCGAACTCGACGCGGTACAGCGGATCCTCGTCCACGAGCAGTACATGAGCGTCTACAAGTCCTACCCGGACGAGGCCGAGACCGCCGCCCAGATGGCCGTCAACAAGATCCAGGGCAAGGACATCCAGTTCGACGCCCTCACCCAGGACCGGGTCGACAGCCCCACCGACAAGCAGATCCCGGCCAAGCTCGTCCAGGTGACCGCCCTCACCGCGAGCAACATCAAGGAGACCGTCGTCGCGGACGGCATCTACTCGATCGGTGACATCTGCACCGCCCGGTACAAGGCCGCCTGCACGGCGGCCGGTCTGCGGTAGCACCGGGCGATGGGCGCGGCGCGTCAGCGGACGCGCGGGGCGCGGTGAGTGGCCGGTCGGCCGTTCGCCGCGCCGTGCTCATGAGCGGCCCCCTTCCGTCACCCCTCCCGTGACCTCATCCCGTGACCTCATCCCGTGACGTCCCTCAGCTTGTTGCATCGTGGCGGGCGGAGGCCGGTCGTTATCCGGGCATAGCGGTGGATCGCGGCCCGTGGCCCCGGGGGAGCCGTGTTGCGGACCCGGTCGGGGCCGCGCATAGTTGCGCCACGGAATGGGCCGCGAGCCGGGGGTGGAATGGGCGATGACCGGGCACGGGACGCAGGCGCATCCCCACGGTGCCGACCGGCTGTGCGAGCCGGCGCACCGCGTGTACTCCCGGGCCGTGCGCCGCGGGCGGGTGCCGCGCAGGGACGCCGAGCCGGTGCCCTGTCTGCTGGAGCTGGCCCTGCTCCACCCCGATCCCGATGACATGGACTGGCTGGTGCCCACCTCCCCGCAGGAGGTGATGAGCCGTCTGCTGCGCGGGGTCTACGACGAGGTCATCGAGGGCCAGCGCCGCGTGGGTTCGGCTGTCGCCGCCTTCGAGCGGTACGCCGGTCTGGGGCAGCAGGCGCCGACTGCGGTGGCACCGGCCGAGGGCACGGCGATCCGGGTGCTGGACGGGCTGTCCCGGATCCAGACCGCGATCGACGAGGCGACCGAGGCGTGCACCACCGAGGTGCTCACCGTGCAGCCCGGCGGCATCCGGAGCGAGGACGCGCTGACCGAGGGCCTGCACCGGGCGCTGGAGCTGCGGGGCCGGGGCGTGCGCATGCGCGACCTGTACACGCATGTCGCCCGGCACGGGCAGGGGTTGCTCAACTACTTCGAGCTGATGGGTGACGCGGTGGAGGCCCGCACCCTCGACGAGGTCACCGACCGGCTGATGCTCTTCGACCGCACGGTCGCCTTCATCCCCGCCAACGCCGAGCGCACGATGGCCCTGGAGCTGCGCCATCCGGCCCTGGTCGAGTACCTGGTGACCGTCTTCGAGCGGCTGTGGCGGCTCGCCCTCCCGCTGACCGCCCCGCTGCCCGACACCGGCATCGACGGCATCTCGCACCGCGAGCGCTCCATCGCGGCGCTGCTCGCCGAGGGCCACCAGGACGCGGTGATCGCCGAACGGCTGGGCATCAGCGTGCGCACCTGCCGCGCCCACATCGCCCGCCTCTCGGACACCCTCGGCGCGGCCAGCCGTACCCAACTGGGCGTCCGCATCGCCCAGGTGGGCCTGGACGCGTCCCCTTACGTCCGCGCCGACGTCATGCTTCCCGGTCAAGGATCCCCGAGCGCCCTATGAGGTAGCCGAGTTGGGCGCGGCTCTGGCTGCCCAGGGTCGCGGCGAGCTTGGCGATGTGCAGACGGGCGGTACGGACGTTCATGCCGAGGCGATCGGCTATGTCGCCGTCGGTGTGACCTTCGATCAGCAGGTGGGCGATGGCGCGTTGGCGGGCCGTGACGCCGCTCACGGACGGCCGCCGGGCGGCCTGGGGGTGCATGGGGGTGGCCAGGTGCCACAGCCGGTCGAAGACGATCGCGAGGAAGTCGAGCAGGGTCGGCTGGCGGATCTCCAGGGCGGCGGACCGGTCCTTGCTCGCGGGGATGAACGCCACTTGCCGGTCGATGAGGAGGAGCCGCTCCGTGACCTGGTCCAGCGTGCGGGCCTCCACGTCGCCGTGCAGCTGCTCGTAGCGGGCCACGATCGTGGGGACGTGGCGCTGTGTGTGCTGGTAGAGGGTGCGGATGCGGCCGCCCCGGTCGAGCAGGGCCTGGTCGCGGGGGATGGAGACGTCCCGTACGGTCAAGTCCCCGATGTTGCGCGGCTGGATGGTGAGGATCTCGCCCGAGACGTTCGCCATCGCCTCGGAGATGGCGTCGTTGATCCGGTCGAGGCCGCTCAGCAGCCGGATGCCCACCGCGTCCGCCGGCTCGGTGTCCGGGCCCCCGAGCGCGAGGAGCGGTTCGAACGCCTCGGCGATCCGGGTTTCGAGCCGGCGTTCGTCGGCGATGCGTTCCGCGGAGGCGTGGAAGAGCCGTTGGAGGGCGACGGTCGTGGCGACGGGCTCCAGCCGGTCCAGGTCGGTGACGGTGGGTTCCAGAAGCCCGAACCGCAGCAGGCAGGGTGCCGCCTCGGCCTCCGCGGCGCTGATCCCTCCCTCCCGCAGGGAGCGCTCGTAGAGAGCCGTTCCCGCCGCGCACAGGTCCGTGGGGTCGTGCTCGGCATGGAGAGCCGCACTCACTCGTGTTCCCCCTCCTGGTCGAGGATTCCGGACTGGCCGATGAGGTAACCGAGTTGGGCGCGGCTCTGGCTGCCGAGACCGGCGGCGAGTTTGGCGATGTGCAGGCGGGCGGTGCGGACGTTCATGCCGAGGCGCTCGGCTATGTCGGTGTCGGTGTGGCCCTCGACGAGGAGGGTGGCGATGGCGCGCTGGCGGGGGGTCATGCCCTCCGGGGAGGGCGGCTGGACCTCCTGGGGGTACATGGGGGTGGCCAGGTGCCAGAGGCGGTCGAAGACGGTGACCAGGAACTCGACCAGCGCCGGGTGCCGGATCTCCAGGGCGACGGTGCGGTCCTTGCTCGCCGGTATGAAGGCCACCGTCCGGTCGAAGACGAGGAGCCGCTCGGTGACCTCGTTCAGCGTGCGGGCCTCCACGTCGCCGCGCAGGCGTTCATAGCGGGTGTGGATGGTGGGGGCGTGGCGGAGGGTGTGCTGGTAGAGGCTGCGGACACGGCCGCCGCGGTCCAGCAGGGCCTGGTCGCGCTCAAGCGCGAGGGCGAACAGGCGCGGAGGTATACGGGTGTGGGTGGGGTGCGTGTGTATCGCGAGGCATTCCTTGGAGGAGTCCGCCATGACCTGGGAGATGGCCTCGTTGATCCGGTCGAGTCCGCTGTGCACCTTGAACGCCGGCGAAACATCGGGGACCCCGGCGAGGCGGGCCTTCGCCTGCAGCAGGGGCCCGAAGTTCTGGGCGACGAGGGCCTCACGCCGCCGTTCGTCGGCGATGCGCTCCGCGGAGGCGCGGAGCAGCCGCTGGAGGGCGACGGCCGCGGCGACGGGCTCCAGCCGGTCCATGTCCGTGACGGACGGCTGCAGCAGCCCGAACCGCAGCAGGCAGGGCGTCGCCGCGGCCTCGGCCCGCGTGAGACATCCCGCACGCAGGGCGCGTTCGTACAGACTCGTTCCTGCCTCGCACAGCTCCTCGGGTCCGTGGTCGTGCGCTCCTGCGGTCACGGATGGCTCGCTCCCCTCACTGTTCCGGGCTCCTGGTTGAGGATTCCGGACTGGGCTATGAGAAATCCGAGCTGAGCCCGGCTGCCGCTGCCCAGGGCCTGGGCGAGCTTGGCGATGTGGGCGCGGCAGGTGCGGACGTTCATGCCGAGGCGGCGGGCGATGGCCTCGTCGACGTGGCCTTCGACGAGGAGCTTGGCGATGGAGTGCTGAATGTCGGTGATGCCGTCGGGGGCCGTCTCGTAGGGGGCGCCCGCACTCAGCGGTACCGCACGGTTCCACATGAACTCGAAGACCTTGATCAGGTAGCGGACCAGGCCGGGGTGACGGAGTTCCAGGGCTACCTGGCGGTCGTCGCTTATCGGGATGAACGCCACGCTCTCGTCGCAGATGATGAGACGCTCGACCAGTTCGTCGATGGTGCGGTATTCCGCCTTGCCGTTGGTGAACTGGTGCACGTAGGCGAGGCGTTCAGGGCTGTATCGCGCGGTGTGCTGGTAGAGGGTGCGGAGGCGGACTCCTCGTTCGATCAAGGGCTTGTCGCGTTCGAGTCCTTCGATGAGCCGGTGCTCCGGGTGGCGGGCACTGGGCTGTACCGTGAGGACTTCGTTCTGGCACTGGGCCGTAGCCAGGTCGAGTGCCCCGTTGATTCGGTCGAGACCCTCCAGCACGGTGACCGAACGGCTGGACGTGGTGACCTGAGCGCTGAGGGACATGAACGGCTCGAAGGCCTCGGCAAGTTCGGTCGACAGCTTTCTGCGCTCGGTGATTTCACGCTCGAGGGGGCCGAGGACCTGGGTCAGTGCGACCGATGCGGGAACGGGGCGCAGCCAGTTCGCGTCATCAGGGTCAGGGTGGAGGAGGGTGAACTCCATCAGGCACGGAGCGGCATCCGCGTCTGCGCGGGCGATACGCCCCGAGCGCAGCGCGTTCGCGTAGAGGTGCCTGCCTGCCTCGCACAGGTCCGTCAAGGCATGAGGATGTGTCCCTTTAGTGCGATTCGTTGCCAAATCTCCACCCCCCAGGGTCCTGAACGTGCAGGAACATGATGCACTGATTGTGTGGCCATGATGTGCCCGAATGAGCCATCGTCTTGTTCGACGGGGGAAGAGGGGATTTCAAGTGAGGACGAAGCCGCCTATGCGAAAGAGAACGCTTCGCTCGGTACTTGTCGCCGCCTTCTTCGCCGTTGTGGCCTTCGGGTCGCTGAGTGGCCTCGGTGGCGCGAAGGGTGACGTACGAGCGGACACTGTTTGGTCCGTCACGGCCGATGTCGGCCACGGCTCCACGGACGCTACGCCCGCCCTTCCAGACGACACCGTGTGGAGCTGACGTGACCACTCCACCCGACGACCGCTCCTTCCGTCGCGAGATGGCCACCGCCTACCGCTCCGGCTGGCACTTCATCGACCTGGTCACCGCCATCCCCCACAGCGGTGACTCGCTGATGGTGACCGTCTTCGGTGAGCCGGTGGTCGTCACCCGGGACGACGACGAGGACGTACGGGCGTACCGGTGCCTGCGCAAGCCGCGTGGGGCGCCGCAGCCCGTGCGGTGTGCCGTGCGGTACGGCATGATCTTTGTGAACCTGGACCAACGGGACCACCGGCTGGCAGAACCGGATGTCCCGGACGTGCGGACCATTTCAGCCACCCCCCGCAGTGCCTGACGCGATTCCCCCGTCGTAAAAGATCGCTCAGGTACTTCCCCCCGCAGCGGCGTCACCGTGACCTGAACACGGTGACGCCGCTGCAGTTTGTGGCGGCATGTCGGGGTATGGGAGCGCTCCCCACGTGGCCGAAACCGGCCGGGCAGCCGCCCCGCTTCAGCCGTGCCCGAGCGTCCGCTCCACCTCGATCTCGATGACCACCCGTGCGGGGTTCTCGCGCGGCACGCGCTGGTACCGCTCGGCGTAGCGCCGTACCGCCTCCGCCACCCGTTCCGGGTCGGCGCTCACTCTCGCGCGGCCCTCCAGGGTGGCCCAGCGTCGCCCGTCGACCTGGCACACCGCGACGCGCGCGCCCTCGGGGCCGGCCGCGCGCACGTGGGACACCTTCGCGCTCGTACCGTTCGTGATCACCCTGGCCAGCCCCGCTTCGGGGTCGTAGGTCACCCCGACCGGCACCACGTGCGGGCTGCCGTCGGGGCGGAGGGTCGTCAGGGTGCACAGGTGCCGCTCCCGCCAGAAGGCGAGGTACGACTCGTCCGGGACGCCCGGATCCGTGGAGTTCGTGACCATGGCCGAAACCTAGCCGCCAGGAACCCGCGTCCCCTTAATTGAGCGGAATGGACTCAACTTTGTGTATGTTGGTTAAGTCAGCAGTGGGGACGTGGCCGAGGGGCCCGACGCCGAGGAGGAGAACGCGAACGTGGACGCAGAGCTGACCAACAGGAGCCGGGAAGCGATCAACGCGGCCAGCCAGCGGGCCGTGACGGACGGGCACGCGGATCTGACGCCCGCTCACCTGCTCCTCGCTCTGCTCGCGGGGCAGGGGCGGCAGGAGAACGAGAACATCACCGACCTGCTGGCCGCCGTCGACGCCGACCAGGCGGCCGTACGCGCGGGCGCCGAGCGCGTGCTCGCCGGGCTGCCCAGCGTGACCGGCTCCACCGTCGCGCCCCCGCAGCCCAGCCGTGAACTGCTCGCCGTCCTCGCGGACGCCGACGAGCGGGCGAAGGAACTCGGCGACGAGTACCTGTCCACCGAGCACCTGCTCATCGGTATCGCCGCCAGGGGCGGTGCGGCCGGCGAGGTGCTCACGGCGCAGGGCGCCGACGCCAGGAAGTTGCAAGAGGCCTTCCAGAAGGCCAGGGGAGGACGCCGCGTGACCACCGCCGATCCCGAGGGTCAGTACAAGGCCCTGGAGAAGTTCGGCACCGACTTCACCGCCGCCGCGCGCGAGGGCCGGCTCGACCCGGTCATCGGCCGCGACCACGAGATCCGGCGGGTCGTGCAGGTGCTGAGCCGTCGTACCAAGAACAACCCCGTCCTCATCGGCGAGCCCGGTGTCGGCAAGACCGCCGTGGTCGAGGGGCTCGCCCAGCGGATCGTGAAGGGCGACGTCCCCGAGTCCCTGAAGAACAAGCGGCTCGTCTCGCTCGACCTCGGCGCGATGGTCGCCGGGGCCAAGTACCGCGGTGAGTTCGAGGAGCGGCTGAAGGCCGTGCTCTCCGAGATCAAGGACTCCGACGGGCAGATCATCACCTTCATCGACGAGCTGCACACCGTCGTGGGCGCCGGCGCGGGCGGCGACTCCGCGATGGACGCCGGCAACATGCTCAAGCCCATGCTCGCGCGCGGTGAGCTGCGCATGGTCGGTGCCACGACCCTGGACGAGTACCGGGAGCGGATCGAGAAGGACCCCGCCCTGGAGCGCCGCTTCCAGCAGGTGCTGGTCGCCGAGCCGAGCGTCGAGGACACCATCGCCATCCTGCGTGGCCTGAAGGGGCGTTACGAGGCCCACCACAAGGTGCAGATCGCCGACAGCGCGCTGGTGGCCGCCGCCACCCTGTCCGACCGGTACATCACCTCCCGCTTCCTGCCCGACAAGGCCATCGACCTCGTCGACGAGGCCGCCTCGCGCCTGCGCATGGAGATCGACTCCTCGCCCGTCGAGATCGACGAACTCCAGCGCTCCGTCGACCGGTTGAAGATGGAGGAACTGGCGATCGCCAAGGAGACCGACCCGGCCTCCGTCGCCCGCCTGGAGAAGCTGCGCCGCGACCTCGCCGACAAGGAGGAGGAGCTGCGGGGCCTGACCGTGCGCTGGGAGAAGGAGAAGCAGTCCCTCAACCGCGTCGGTGAGCTGAAGGAGAAGCTGGACGACCTGCGCGGCCAGGCCGAACGCGCCCAGCGCGACGGCGACTTCGACACCGCCGCCAAGCTGCTCTACGGCGAGATCCCCGAGCTGGAGAAGGAGCTGGAGGCCGCCTCGGAGGCCGAGGAGGAGGCCGCCAGGGACACCATGGTCAAGGAGGAGGTCGGCTCGGACGACATCGCCGACGTCGTCGCCGCCTGGACCGGCATCCCCGCCGGCCGCCTCATGGAGGGCGAGACGCAGAAGCTGCTCCGCATGGAGGACGAGCTGGGCAGGCGGCTCATCGGCCAGAGCGAGGCCGTGCGCGCGGTGAGCGACGCCGTACGACGCTCCCGTGCGGGCATCGCCGACCCCGACCGTCCCACCGGTTCCTTCCTCTTCCTCGGTCCGACCGGCGTCGGCAAGACCGAACTCGCCAAGGCACTCGCCGACTTCCTCTTCGACGACGAGCGGGCCATGGTCCGCATCGACATGTCCGAGTACAGCGAGAAGCACAGCGTGGCCCGGCTGGTCGGCGCGCCCCCTGGGTACGTCGGCTACGAGGAGGGCGGCCAGCTGACCGAGGCGGTGCGCCGGCGCCCGTACACCGTCGTCCTGCTGGACGAGGTGGAGAAGGCACACCCCGAGGTCTTCGACATCCTGCTCCAGGTCCTCGACGACGGCCGCCTGACCGACGGCCAGGGCCGCACCGTCGACTTCCGCAACACCATCCTGGTGCTCACCTCCAACCTGGGCAGCCAGTACCTGGTCGACCCGGCGCTCGATGAGACGGAGAAGAAGGAGCGGGTGCTGGAGACGGTCCGCGCCTCCTTCAAGCCGGAGTTCCTCAACCGGCTCGACGACCTCGTGGTCTTCTCCGCCCTGAACCAGGACGAGCTGGCCCGCATCGCCCGGCTCCAGATCGACCGGCTCGCCCGGCGGCTGGCCGAGCGCCGCCTCACCCTGGACGTCACCCCCGAGGCGCTGGCCTGGCTCGCCGAGGAGGGCAACGACCCCGCCTACGGCGCCCGGCCGCTGCGCCGCCTCGTGCAGACCGCCATCGGCGACCGCCTCGCCAGGGAGATCCTCTCCGGCGAGATCACGGACGGCGACACGGTCCGCGTGGACCGCTTCGGCGAGGGCCTGATCGTGGGCCCGGCGACGGGCAAGACGCTCTGACGGGTCCGACGACCCGGCCGGCGCGACGGACGTGACAGACGCGGCGGCCCGCCCCGTGGGCAGGGGGCGGGCCGCCGCGTTCGTCGTACCGGCCGGGCCCCGGCGCAGGGCGGCTCAGGAGGACTCGGCCGCCCGCAAGGCGACGTACACCTCCCGGAAGAACCACAGGGAGAACACCAGACAGCCCACCCACAGGGCCCACAACACCCACCGGACCGGTCTCGGAACGCGCATGACCGCATCATGGGCCATGGGCCCGGGCCACGGCGGTGGATCGAGGACATCGCTCCCCGCACCGCACGTCCGCCGGTCGCCGACCGGTGCGGTGCACCAGACGCGTTTCACCCGTACGGGCCGCGAGCCCGTGCGGCGGTGTTTCCCGGGGCCGGCGTCCGCCGCCGGGAAGGGGCGCGCCGGTACTTCCCGGCATTTCGCGCCGGACCAGGGATTCCGGTACGCGCGTCGATGATCGGCCACCCAGCGGAGGCCGTCGGCTGGGCCGCTTGCCGGTGGTGGGGCAAGAGAGAGAGGGTGGACTGTACGTCTGGTCCCAGTGAGGGCCGGACGAGCCAGACGACCGCGGGAGTGTCCACGTATGTCCATCGACCCGTCCTCGATTCCGAACTTCGGGGGCCAGCCCGAGCCGCAGCCCCAAGGACCGGCGGGCCCCGTCGTCCCGGATCAGGACCTTGTGAAGCAGCTCCTCGACCAGATGGAGCTGAAGTACGTCGTCGACGAAGAGGGTGACCTCGCGGCGCCGTGGGAGCAGTTCCGCACCTACTTCATGTTCCGCGGGGAGGCCGAGCAGGCCGTCTTCTCGGTGCGGACCTTCTACGACCGCCCCCACAAGATCGACGAGAAGCCGCAGCTGCTCGAGTCCATCGACGACTGGAACCGCCGCACCCTGTGGCCCAAGGTGTACACCCACACCCACGACGACGGCACGGTCCGCCTCATCGGCGAGGCCCAGATGCTGATCGGCGCCGGTGTCGACCTCAACCATTTCGTCTCCTCCACGGTCAGCTGGGTGCGGGCCGCGATCGAGTTCGACAAGTGGCTGGTCGAGCAGCTGGGCCTGGAGCAGGACGTCAACGAGGCCGACGAGGCCGGCGACGCCGGCGACAGCGACAAGCGCGAGGACGACGGGGAGTAGTCCCCGCCGCCACGGCGCCACCGGGTCCGGCCACGGCCGGCCCGCCATGGCACCCAGGGGGTGTCGTTTGGATCAGCTCGGCCTGATCCGACCTGATCCGAACGACATCCCCTAGTACGGCCACGGCCCGGGGCGGCAGCCCCGCGGACCGTGGCCGTTCGGCTCACATGCGGCGCAGCCGCTCCACGGCCTCCCGGAGCACCTTTTCCCGCTTGCAGAACGCGAACCGTACGAACGGCGCGCCCGCCTCGCGGTCGTCGTAGAAGACGGCGTTGGGAATGGCCACCACCCCCGCACGCTCCGGCAGGGCGCGGCAGAAGGCGAAGCCGTCCTTCTCGCCGAGGGGGCGGATGTCGGTGGTGATGAAGTAGGTGCCGGCGGGCTTGAACACCGTGAAGCCCGCCTCCGTCAGTCCCTGCGCGAGGATGTCCCGGCGCGCACGCATGTCCGCGCGGAAGCCGTCGTAGTAGGAGTCGGGCAGCGCGAGGGCCTCCGCCACCGCGTACTGGAAGGGGCCCGAGGAGACGTAGGTCAGGAACTGCTTGGCCGAGCGGACCGCGGCGACCAGCTCCGGGGCGGCCGTCACCCAGCCGACCTTCCAGCCGGTGAAGGAGAAGGTCTTGCCTGCCGAGCCGATCGTCACCGTGCGCTCGCGCATCCCGGGGAACGCGGCGAGCGGCAGGTGTTCGGCGTCGTCGAAGACCAGGTGCTCGTAGACCTCGTCGGTGACGACCAGCAGGTCACGCTCCACCGCCAGCTCGGCGATCGCGGCCAGCTCCGCGCGCGTGAGGACCGTACCGGTGGGGTTGTGCGGCGTGTTGATCAGCAGCAGGCGGGTGCGGTCGGTGACCGCCGCGCGCAGTTCGTCGAGGTCCAGCCGGAAGCGGGCCTCCTCGCCGAGGGACGGCCGCAGGGTCACCGGTACCCGGCGGCCGCCCGCCATCGCGATGCACGCCGCGTAGGAGTCGTAGTACGGCTCCAGCGCCACCACCTCGTCGCCCGGCTCCAGCAGCGCCAGCAGGGTCGCGGCGATGGCCTCCGTCGCGCCCGCCGTGACCAGTACCTCGGTGTCGGGGTCGTACGACAGCCCGTAGCGGCGCAGCTGGTGCGCGGCGATCGCGGTGCGCAGCTCGGGGACGCCGGGGCCCGGCGGGTACTGGTTGCCGCGCCCGTCGCGCAGTGCCCGTACGGCAGCCTCCCGGATCTCCTCGGGGCCGTCCGTGTCGGGGAAGCCCTGGCCGAGGTTGATCGACCCGGTAGCCGTGGCGAGGGCGGACATCTCGGCGAAGATCGTCGTTCCGAACTCGGCGAGCCGGCGGTTCAGGTGGGGGCGCGCGGTGGAGGTCATGGCCGTCATCCTGCGCCCAAGCTCTGGACTTCCTCAACTTCGCTTTGCCCCTCGGACGGGCGGGGCATCTGCTGGTCACCGCGCGAGACGCGGTGACACACAGGGCGCCCATGGTGGGGGCCTTCGGGGGAACGAAAGGGGGGTGACGTCATGATCGTCGCCTTCATCCTGGCGGTGGCCGTCGTCGTGATCGTGGCGGGGCGGGGCTGGTCCCGCCGGAAGGGACACGACCGGGTCCTGCTCGACAAGGTGAACCGCTCACGGCGCCCGCGCGGGGTGTCCTCGGGGCGCGGGTCGGGCTCGTCGCGCGGGTCGTCCTCGTCGTCGTACGACGGTGGCGCGAGCTGGTGGGTGCTGGGCAGCGGAGGGACCGGCGGACACGGGAGCCACGGCGGACACGGGAGTCACGGCGGGCACGGGAGCCATGGGAGCCACGGGGGGCATTCCTGTGGTGGCGGGCACTCGTGCGGCGGGCACTCCTGCGGCGGAGGTTCGTCGTGCGGCGGCGGGGGCGGCTGCGGCGGCGGCGCCTGACGTGCGGGGCCGGGCGACCGGAGGGCACTGTTCCCGCGCCCGGCGTACGCCGTAGTTGAACAGTTGAGCTGTGGAGCCCTCTGAGGGATGGAAACCCTACGAACTTGGGTAAAAACGCTGTGGTGCGGCCACTGTTCATGATTCCCTCTAAAACACCACCGCAGCCCTCGGAACGTCCCGCAGACACCCCTTCCCGGCCAAGCCGATCTGGCCACTCGCCCGGTGTCTACCGAGGTGCGCCGGACCACACTCCTGCCCTCGTTGCGTGTTAGCGGAGCCGATCCATGCTCACGACCCTGAACACCTCCTACACCGATACGCGCGCCGCCGACCTCGCCTGGGCCCTCGGGCGCGAGCCGCTGCCGGCCCTGGCCACCCTCGACCTCGAACTCTGCGGGGCGAAACTGCAGTTGAGACTGCTCGGCGCCTCCCACCAGGTCCTGCTGGAGGAGGAACAGGCCAGCTGCTCCGAGACGGTGGCGTGCATGCCCGGATCCAGCACCCCGTTGCCGCTGGGCGTCGCCAAGCGGGTCGGCGACTGGGAGTACGAGTTCGCGGCGCGCGTGGAGCTGCTGACGCCGGGCTCGTTCGCGGGCCGCGCCCAGGAGTTGCTGGCACTGGTCTCCGACCATCCGCACGGCCTGGCCGGCGTCTTCCCCGGCAGCCCGCACGCGTTCACCGCGATGCTGGCCCACCGGCACGAGGGGCAGGTGCACTGGCGCACCTGGCACGCGTACCCGCAGGACAGGCAGTTGGTGGCGACCCGGACCAGGGTCGGCGTGCGGGTGCCCGCGGGGCAGCCAAGCTAGATCGACATAAACCCGCAGGGTGTCAACTGCCCCCAGTTCCACACTTGTGGGTGACGAAGCGCACCTGGGGTGTGACGTAACGTCGCAGCGTGATCGAACCGCACGCCCCCGCGCCTCCGGGGTCCCCGCCCTGGACGGACTCCGCGCGGCTCCCTGTCCGGCCCGGCACCGGCCGGTTCCTGGTCCTCGCGTGTGTCTTCGTCTGTGCGGCCTGCGGACTGGTGTACGAACTCGAACTCGTCGCGTTCGCCTCGTACTTGATCGGGGACTCGGTCACCCAGGCCTCCGTGGTGCTGTCCGTGATGGTGTTCGCGATGGGCATCGGCTCGCTCGCCGCCAAACGGCTGCGCTGGCACGCGGCCGCCGGGTTCGGCGCGATCGAGACCGCCCTCGCGCTGGTCGGCGGCTGCAGCGCGATGGCGTTGTACGCCGTCTTCGCCTGGACGGGCGGCTGGGGCGGGGTGTGGGCCGACGGTCCGCGCTGTCTGCTGGTCGCCTTCTCCCTCGCCATCGGTCTGCTCGTCGGCGCCGAAGTCCCTTTGCTGATGGAGCTGATCCAGCGCATCCGCCGCCAGGACGTGGGCGGCGCGGTCGCCGACCTGTTCGCGGCGGACTACGTCGGCGCGCTCGTCGGCGGCCTGGCCTTTCCCTTCCTTCTCCTGCCGTTCCTGGGCCAGTTGACCGGCGCGCTGCTCACCGGCACGGTCAACGTCGTCGCCGGCGGCGCCCTCGTGCTCGGCCTGTTCGGCCGCGACCTGACCCGCCGCGCCCGCTGGACGCTGTTCGTCGTCGGCCTGACCGTCCTCGGCGTGCTCGCCACCGCCGCCGCCCTCGCCGACGAGTTCGAACGCGCCGCCCGGCACGCGGTGTACGGCGCCGACGTCCGGGTGGCCCTGCAGACCGGCGTCCAGGAGGTCGTGCTCACCGGCGGCACCGACGGCAGGCCCCTCGACCTCTTCCTGGACGGACGGCTCCGGGTCGGCGGTCACGACGAGCGGCGCTACCACGAGGCGCTGGTCGCCCCGGCGATGTCCGGCCCGCACGCCCGCGTGCTCATCCTCGGCGGCGGCGACGGCCTGGCCGCCCGCGAGGTCCTGCGCCGGCGGGACGTGCGCCGCGTCGACGTCGTCGAACTCGACGCCGGCCTGGTCCGCCTGGCCCGCTCCGACCCGGGTCTGTCCGCCCTCAACGGCCACGCGTACGACGACCCCCGCGTCCGTGTCACCACGGCGGACGCGCTCGGCTGGCTGCGGCGGGCGCCCGGGGGCCGTTACGACGTCGTCGTCGCCGACCTGCCCGACCCCGGCATCACCGCCAGCACCAAGCTGTACTCCCAGGAGTTCTACGGCCTCGCCCGCCGCGCCCTCGCCCCCGACGGCCGCCTCGTCGTGCACGCCGGCCCGGTCGTCACCCGCCCCCGCGTCTTCTGGACCGTGGCCCGGACCCTGCGCGCCGCCGGCTTCGCCGCCACCCCCTACCGCGTCCTCGGCCACGACCCCGGCTTCACCGCGGGCCCCGACCGTTCCGCCGGCGCCACCCGCACCCCCCACGACTGGGGCTTCCTGCTGTCCGCCCCGGGCCCGTCGGCCCCCCGCCTGCGCCTGGACCCCAAGGGGCCGCGCCCGGCGACGCTGACGCAGGGGGAGCTGGACGGGGACGGCCGGGCGGCCCGGCGGACGCGGATCGGGGGGCTGCCGGCTTCGACGCTGGTGCATCCGCGGTACTGAGCGGCGCCGCTGCGTCCGCGGACTGGCCGACGCCCGTGCGTCCGCGGTACTCACCGGCGCCGCTGCGCCGCTGCGTCCGCGGTACCGAGGAGGAAGTCCGCGCGAGCCCGGCGGCAACACCGGGCACCCGTTTCCACGGGGAAGGTGACATCCGGCCCCCACTGGGTAGGCTGAGCCGACATGGAGCATCAGGTCTTCGTCCCGGTTCCGGCCGACCTGCTCAGAGAGGCCCTCGCCGACCCCGCACGGGTCGCCCGCGCGCTTCCCGGGCTCCAGCAGGACGCCGGATCCGCACCCGTCGCGGGGCGCCTGAAGCTGCGCGCGGGCGGTCACTCCATCACCTACCGCGGAGCGCTGCACGTCACCGCGCGGGAGGACGGCACGTACGCCGTGGAGGGTGACGCCACCGAGGCCCGTGGTTCCGGCGCCGTCAAACTCGCCCTCACCGTCCGCCTGACGGACACCGCCGACGGCACCACCGTCACGGTCGGCGGCACGGCCGACGCGGACGGCCGCATCGCGGAACTCCCCCGGGACGCGGTGCTCGCGGCGGCGACACGCCTGCTGACCCGCTGCGTGGAGGCCTTGGCCGAGACACACACGGCGGCGACGCGCGGGACGGCGGAAGCGGCGGAGGCTGCCCAGACAGACGGGACCGCGGAGGCAGAAGAGGCTGCGGAGGAGCGCGGTTCCGCGGCCGCGGCCGCCGACGGCGGCGCCGAGCCGGCCCCCTCCGTCTTCGACACCGAGGTCCCCCCGCCCTCCCTGGACCCCGCCGCCGCGGACGCGGACGACGCGCCGCCCGGCAGCTTCACCGACGCGGACGCACCCCCCGCCGAGGCCGCGCACGCCCGCCGGACGATGATCGGCCGCAGCGCGGAAGAGGTCGACCACGCCCCGCCGCGTGGCCGTTACGCCCCCGTACCGGCTCCCCAGCCCGTCACCGCGAACCCGGTCCTGCGCTGGGCGGCACCCGCCGCGGCGCTGGCCCTGGCCTCCGCGATCGTCGTCGGCCGCGCCCTGCGCAAGCGGCACTGAGCCGCCTGCCGGGCCTTGGCGTGAAAGCGCTCTTGTCCGTCCCAGTAGGGTCGTCCCGTGAGTAACGAAGAGATCACGCTGACCGCGGCCGGCGCGGAAGTGAGCGTGCGGCCCGGGAACGGCGGCCGTATCGGCGGGCTCCGGATCGACGGCGTGGAGCTGCTGCGGCAGGGCGAACGGTACGGGTGCTTCCCGATGGTGCCCTGGTGCGGGCGGATCAGGGACGGCCGCTTCCTGGACGGCGGTGCCGTCCGGCAGATGCCGCTCAACGCCCCGCCGCACGCCATCCACGGCACCGCCCGCAACGGCCCCTGGCGCACCGCCCGCACCTCGGCGAACGAGGCGGTGCTGACGTGCGAACTGGCCGACCCCTGGCCGTACCCCGGCCGCGTCACCCAGGTCGTCACGCTGGCCGAGGACAGCCTGACGCTGACGATGTCCGTCGAGACGTACGACGACTCCTTCCCGGCGCAGATCGGCTGGCACCCCTGGTTCAACCGCAACCTGGGCGGCGAGGACGCGCGGCTGGACTTCACCCCGGCCTGGCAGGAGGAGCGCGGCGAGGACCACCTGCCCACCGGCCGCCGGACCGACCCGAAGCCCGGCCCGTGGGACGACTGCTTCGGCATGCCCGGCGGCGTCGACGTCACCCTCACCTGGCCCGGACAGCTGGAGCTGAAGGTCGGCAGCAGGGAGGAGTGGGTGGTCGTCTACGACGAGCAGGCGGAGGCCCTGTGCGTGGAGCCGCAGACCGGTCCGCCCAACGGCCTGAACACCCGGCCGCGCCTGGTCACGCCGCTGGAACCGCTGGAGGCCTCCACCACCTGGAGCTGGCGCCGCCTCTAAGCTGGGCGGCATGACGGACGTACGTGGCGAGCTGCTGCAGCAGATCAAGGACAAGGCCGTGGTGCACGGCAAGGTGACCCTCTCCTCGGGTCTGGAGGCCGACTACTACGTCGACCTGCGCCGCATCACCCTCGACGGCGAGGCCGCCCCGCTGGTCGGCCAGGTGCTCCTGGACCTCACCGCGGACCTCGACTTCGACGCGGTGGGCGGCCTCACCATGGGCGCCGACCCGGTCGCGGCCGCCATGCTGCACGCCGCCGCCGCGCGCGGGCGCAAGCTGGACGCCTTCGTCGTACGCAAGGCGGCGAAGGCGCACGGCATGCAGCGGCAGGTGGAAGGACCGGACATCGCGGGCCGGCGGGTGCTCGTCGTCGAGGACACCTCCACCACCGGCGGTTCGCCGCTGACCGCCGTCGAGGCGGTGCGCGCGGCCGGCGCCGAGGTCGTCGCCGTCGCGACCATCGTCGACCGGGCCACCGGCGCCGCGGAGAAGATCGAGGCCGGCGCGGGCGTTCCGTACCGGTTCGCCTTCTCGAAGGATGAACTGGGGCTGGACTGACGCGACGGTTTGACCTGGACTTGTCCCGGGCTCGTCCGACGGGCCGTCCATTGCCGTCCATCGGGTCATGTCTGGAAAGATGGGGACGACGCCGATGTCGCCCGCAGGTCTAGGTCAGGGCCCCAACGCAGAACCTCAACCCGCAACCCAAGGAGCGGACAGATGCCCATCGCAACTCCCGAGGTCTACAACGAGATGCTCGACCGGGCGAAGGCGGGCAGGTTCGCCTACCCGGCCATCAACGTCACCTCGAGCCAGACCCTGAACGCCGCCCTGCGCGGCTTCGCGGAGGCGGAGAGCGACGGCATCGTCCAGATCTCGACCGGCGGTGCCGAGTTCCTCGGCGGCCAGTACAGCAAGGACATGGTGACCGGCGCGGTCGCGCTCGCGGAGTACGCGCACATCATCGCCGAGAAGTACCCGGTCCAGATCGCGCTGCACACCGACCACTGCCCGAAGGACAAGCTGGACGGGTACGTCCGTCCGCTGCTCGCCCTGTCCGAGGAGCGCGTGAAGGCCGGTCAGAACCCGCTGTTCCAGTCGCACATGTGGGACGGCTCCGCCGAGACCCTCGCCGACAACCTGGCCGTCGCCCAGGAACTGCTGGAGCAGGCCCGCCGCGCCAACATCATCCTCGAGGTGGAGATCACCCCGACCGGTGGCGAGGAGGACGGTGTCACGCACGAGATCAACGACGAGCTGTACACCACCGTCGACGACGCGATCCGCACCGTCGAGGCCCTCGGCCTGGGCGAGAAGGGCCGCTACCTGCTGGCCGCCTCCTTCGGCAACGTGCACGGCGTGTACAAGCCGGGCAACGTCGTCCTGCGTCCCGAGCTGCTGAAGGAGCTGAACGACGGCGTCGCCGCCAAGTTCGGCAAGCAGTCGCCGTTCGACTTCGTCTTCCACGGCGGCTCCGGCTCCAGCGAGCAGGAGATCCTCACCGCGCTGGAGAACGGCGTCGTGAAGATGAACATCGACACCGACACGCAGTACGCCTTCACCCGTCCGGTCGCCGGTCACATGTTCGCGAACTACGACGGCGTCCTGAAGGTCGACGGCGAGGTCGGCAACAAGAAGGCCTACGACCCGCGCACCTGGGGCAAGCTGGCCGAGGAGTCGATGGCCGCGCGTGTCCTCGTGGCCGCGAACAACCTGCGCTCGGCGGGCAACAAGATCAAGTAGCCCCTGGCGGTACCTCCGGCCGGACCCGGCACCTGCTCACAGGTGCCGGGTCCGCTGTATACCTGGAGCATGCCCGACGTCCGGCTGGCCTCGTCCCAGGGCAAGTGGATCCTGTTCACCACGGTGCTCGGCTCCAGCATGGCCCTGCTGGACTCGACGGTCGTCAACGTGGCGCTCCCGCGCATCGGCCGCGACCTCGGTACCGGGCTCGCCGCCCTGCAGTGGACGGTCAACGCGTACATGCTCACGCTGGCGGGCCTGATCCTGCTGGGCGGTTCGCTGGGCGACCGCTACGGCCGGCGGAAGATCTTCGTTCTCGGGGTGGTCTGGTTCGCGGCGGCCTCCCTGCTCTGCGGCCTCGCCCCGAACGCCGCCGTCCTGATCGGCGCCCGCGCCCTGCAGGGCATCGGCGGCGCGCTCCTCACCCCAGGCTCCCTCGCGCTCATCCAGGCCTCCTTCGACCCCGAGGACCGCAGCCGGGCGGTCGGCCTGTGGTCCGGCTTCGGCGGCATCGGCGCGGCCGTCGGCCCCTTCGTGGGCGGCTGGCTGGTGGACGGCCCCGGCTGGCGCTGGGTGTTCCTGCTGAACGTGCCGGTGGCGCTGGTGTGCGTGCCGGTGGCGCTGCGGCACGTACCGGAGTCCGACGCGGCCACCTCCGGCGAGGGCGTCCCGCAGGGCCGCTTCGACGTCCTCGGCGCGGCCCTGGGCGCCCTGGCGCTGGCCCTGGTGACGTACGCCCTGATCGAGGCCCGTGAGCTCTCCCCGGCGGTCGTGGTGAGCGCGGTGGCGGGCGTGGCCGCGGCGGTGGCCTTCGTGTACGTCGAGCATCACCGCGCGAACCCGATGCTCCCGCCGGGCATCTTCGCCTCGCGCCAGTTCACGGCCGTCAACCTGGTCACCCTGTGCGTGTACGGGGCCTTCGGCGGCTTCTTCTTCCTCACCGCGCTCCAGCTCCAGGTGGTGGCGGGCTACTCGCCGCTGGGGGCCGGTACGGCCCTGCTGCCGACCACCGTCCTGATGCTGCTGTTCTCGGCCCGCTCCGGCGCCCTCGCCGACCGCACGGGCCCCCGGCTGCCGCTGACGGTGGGCCCGCTGCTGTGCGCGGCGGCGATGCTGCTGATGCTGCGGGTGGGCCGGGACGCGGACTACCCGACGGACGTCCTGCCCGCCCTGCTCGTCATGGGCGCCGGCATGGTCACCCTGGTCGCCCCGCTGACCGCCACGGTCCTCGCATCTGTCGACACCGCCCGCGCCGGTCTGGCCAGCGGCATCAACAACGCGGCGGCGCGGGTGGCGGGCCTGATCGCGGTGGCCGCGCTGCCGCTGCTGACCGGCATGGGCCCGGAGGCCTACCGCTCCCCGCCCGCCTTCGACGCGGCGTTCGACAAGGCCATGCCGATCTGCGCGGGTGTGCTGGTGCTGGGCTCGGTGCTCGCGTTCTCCCTGGTCCGCCGCCCGGCCCCGGACCACCGCAGACCGGAGTGCCGACGCCACGCCTGCGTGCCGTTCCCGCCCCTGGAGCAACCGGGAGACGCCGCCACGTCTTCCGGCGCCACGTCTTCCGCCGCTGGTCGAGCCGCCGGGTGATCCCGGGGCGGCCGAGGTAGCCGGGGCGGCCGGGGCGCCGAGTCCGCGTGCGGTGCGGGCGGCCGTGGAATCCGGCTTCCTCGGCGGGTGCGGGCAACCGTCACCGACCGAGGGCGATGCAGCAGACTGGGGCCCATGACGATTCACGAGAACCTCCTCGGCGGCCCGCCCCCCACCCACCTCCCCGACGAGCCGGAGCCCCGCGAGCTGCTCGCGGGCGGCACCGACCCGGCGGACGTCGCCGCCAAGTACCCCACCTCCTCCCTCGCCTGGGCCCAGCTGGCCGACGACGCCTTCGAGCGGGGCTCGGTCGTGGAGTCGTACGCCTACGCCCGTACGGGCTACCACCGCGGCCTGGACGTCCTGCGCCGCAACGGCTGGAAGGGCCACGGCCCGGTGCCGTGGGAGCACGAGCCCAACCGCGGCTTCCTGCGCGCCCTGCACGCCCTCGCCCGCGCCGCGCAGACGATCGGCGAGCAGGAGGAGTACGCCCGCTGCACCCAGTTCCTGAAGGACTCCTCCCCGACGGCGGCCCAGACCCTGGGCTGACCCCTACGGGGCCCGTGGGAAACATGACGACGGTATGGCCCGTCTGGCGGCAGACGGGCCTTGCCGAATCCTGGAGGATTGCGGAGGATTCCGGTTGGGGACCGGGGCCCCCGTGCCGGCATCGGCAGGGGCGGACCGCTACCCGGAGTAACACAGGAGACAGCGATGTCCCAACAGGCTCACCCCCCTTTCGAGGCCGCTGAGCCCGAGACTCCGCATCTCGACTTCGCCGGTACGACGCCGTACGAGGACTACGTCAAGGCCGACGTGCTCACCCATCTCCAGCACACCCTCTCCGACGATCCCGGAGAGATGGTCTTCCTGGTCACGACCCAGGTGATGGAGCTGTGGTTCACGGTGCTCGTGCACGAGTGGGAGACCGCCGCCAAGGCGCTCCGCTCGGACGACGTGCCCACCGCCGTCGCCGCGCTGAAGCGGTCCGTACGGGAGCTGGAGGCGCTGAACGCCTCCTGGAAGCCGCTCGGACAGCTGACCCCGGCCCAGTTCAACTCGTACCGCAGCGCCCTCGGCGAGGGTTCCGGATTCCAGTCGGCGATGTACCGCCGCATGGAGTTCCTGCTCGGCGAGAAGTCCGCGTCCATGCTCGTCCCGCACCGGGGCGCCCCGCGCGTCCACGCGGAGCTGGAGAAGGCCCTGCACGAGCCCAGCCTGTACGACGAGGTCGTACGGCTCCTCGCGCGCCGGGGGTACGCCGTGCCGGACGCGGTCCTGCAGCGGGACGTCGCGCGGCGCTACGAGCACTCGGACGCCGTCGAGGCGGCCTGGGCCGAGGTGTACTCCGGCGACCAGGGCAGCGAACTAGCCCGCCTGGGCGAGGCGTTGACCGACGTCGGTGAACTGGTGTGGCGCTGGCGCAACGACCACCTGGTCGCCACCCGCCGCGCGATGGGCGCCAAGCCCGGTACGGGCGGCTCCGCCGGGGTGGCCTGGCTGGAGAAGCGCGCACGCAAGAACGTTTTCCCGGAGCTGTGGACGGCGAGGTCACATGTCTGAGATGAGCGAACTGGCGGTACGGGCGGCGAAGTTGGACGCCGCCGACGAACTGGCCGGGCTGCGGTCCCGCTTCGCCCTCGACACCGTGTCCGATCACGCGGCCGACGCCGCGGGGGTCTACCTGGACGGCAACTCGCTGGGCGCGCTGCCCGCGCACGTACCCGGCCGGCTGGAGGACGTCGTCCGCCGGCAGTGGGGCGAACTGCGCATCCGCTCCTGGGAGGAGAGCGGCTGGTGGACCGCGCCCGAGCGGATCGGCGACCGGATCGCCCCGCTGGTCGGCGCGGCGCCGGGGCAGATCGTGGTGGGCGACTCGACAAGTGTCAACGTGTTCAAGGCCCTTGTGGCGGCCGTCCGCATGGCGGGTGACGGCCGCGACGAGATCCTGGTCGACGCGACGACCTTCCCCACGGACGGCTACATCGCCGAGTCGGCAGCCCGCATGACCGGATGCGAGCTGCGCGCGGTGACTCCGCAGGAGGTGCCCTCGGCCCTCGGTGGCCGTACGGCGGCGGTGCTGCTGAACCACGTCGACTACCGCACCGGCCACCTGCACGACCTGCCCGCGCTGACGGCCGCCGTCCACGCCTCGGGCGCCCTCGCGGTCTGGGACCTGTGCCACAGCGCGGGCGCGCTCCCGGTCGGCCTGGACGAGCACGGCGTCGACCTGGCCGTCGGCTGCACCTACAAGTACCTGAACGGCGGGCCCGGTTCGCCCGCGTACCTGTACGTGCGCGAGGAGCTCCAGGACCGTTTCGACTCCCCGCTGCCCGGCTGGAACTCGCACGCCGAGCCCTTCGGCATGAGCCCGGACTACGCCCCGGCCCCGGGTGCCCCGCGCGGTCGCGTCGGTACGCCGGACATCCTGTCCATGCTGGCGCTGGAGGCGTCCCTGGAAGTCTGGGACGGGGTCTCGATCGACGCGGTGCGCGCCAAGTCCCTCGCCCTGACGGACTTCTTCCTCGAATGCGTCGAGGCACGCACCGAGCCCGGCCGCCTCGAGTGCCTGACCCCCCGGGAGCACGCGCGGCGCGGCAGCCAGGTCGCGCTGCGCTGCGCCGACGCCGGGAAGGTGATGGAGCGGCTGATCGAGCGGGGCGTGGTGGGCGACTTCCGCCGTCCCGACGTGCTCCGCTTCGGCTTCACGCCGCTGTACGTCGGCTTCGCCGAGGTGGAGCGGGCGGCGCGGGTGCTGGGAGAGGTGCTGACGTAACGGCCGCGTTCGCGGGCAGGGGCGTGTGGGGGCCGGCCGTTCGGCCCCCACACGCCCCTCGGGCAGCCCCGGCGGCCGCCCTTGCGCGGCCGAACTCCGCACGGAAAGAACCGTTTTCCTCTGACCCTGCGTCATATCCCCATGTCGCCGCACGTCACTGGCCTGATAGCGTCCGCGCCAACGGCCGATTTCGACCCTGGACCGCCAAGCCCTCCCCCCGTGCCGAAAGCCGGGGAGGTGCCCCCACCGTCGCTGAGAGGTTGGAGCATGCCGGACGACGCCGCCGCAGCCCGCGCCGCCGCCGAGGAGGAGTCGGCGTTCTCCCACCCACCGGTGGACCCCGACGTCACCGCCGCGTACGGCGACCACCCCGACCAGGTGATCGACTTCTACGCCCCGCGGACCCCGGACGCCCCCGCCGCCTCGACCCCGCTGGTCGTGGTCCTGCACGGCGGAGCCTGGCGCGCCGCCTACGACCGCCGCCACATCACCCCCTTCGCGGACTACCTGGCGCGCAAGGGCTTCGCGGTCGCCAACGTGGAGTACCGGCGCGGCGGCGACCCCCTGATCCCCGCGCAGAACGCGGGCGACGCGCCAGGTACCGAAACCCCGGCCGCCATCGCCGGCCGCTGGCCCGACACCTTCGACGACGTGGCCGCCGCCCTGGACGCCCTCCCCGCCCTGGTGCGCGAGGCACTCCCGCGGGCCGACCCGCGCCGCACGGTCCTCACCGGCCACTCGGCCGGCGGCCACCTCGCGCTGTGGGCCGCGGCCCGCCACGTCCTGCCCGCCGACGCGCCCTGGCGCACCGACCGCCCGGCGGCCCTGCGCGGCGTGGTCGCCCTGGCCCCCATCGCCGACTTCGAGGTCGCGGAGAAGCTGGACGTCTGCGGCAACGCGGCCCTCCAACTCCTCGGCGGAGCGGACCACTTCCCCGAGCGCCGGCCGTACGCCGACCCCGCCCTCCTGCTCCCGACCGGGATCGCGACCACCCTGGTCCAGGGCCGCGCCGACCTGGACGTCCCGCAGATGGTCGCGGAGTCGTACGCGGACGCGGCGGCCAAGGCGGGCGAGGTGGTGGGCCTGACCCTGCTGGAGGACGTCGGCCACTTCCCGCTGATCGACCCGGCGGCGGACGCGTGCGCGGTGGTGGCGGAGGAGATCGCCCAGCTCGCCTGGTGACCCGGTCATACCCGTAGTACCTGAGAGCTACGGCTCAGGACGGCTCCCCGGCGGGACGCGGTCTACCTCCCCCGATTTCTAACTTCCTTGTCAGCCAAGCCCGATGACCGGGCCGACTGAGAGGAAGACCATCATGGGGCGCGCATCGCATCAGGACTCGCGGCGGGACAGCAGACGGCGCCGGGCCCTGCTGTCCGCTCTCCTCACCGCCGCCATGGTCGTCCCCCTCTCAGGCGCGGCCCGCCGCCCCGACATCCCGGCCCCGCCCCCCGCCACCCTCGCTCCCCTCGTCCCGGCCACCCTGCGCACCACGTACGAGGCGAACCGCGCCAACGCCGCCCAGGCGGCCCGCATGGCCGCCGCACACGGCGACGGACACCGCGCCGCCGCCGACCGCGCCCTGGCCGGCCCCTCCTGCCATCTCCTCTCCTTCGACGGCCGGGGCACCGGCCTGGCCACGGAGGTCCTCGGCGATCTGCTCCGCGCCGAGCACGTAGCGGTCCTCGTGCCCGGCTCCGACACCTCCATCGACACCTACGCCCGCTTCCACAGGGCGGCGGCGGCCCTGTACGAGGACCTCACGCGCCGCGCCCCCACCGGCTCCCGCGTCGCCGTGGTCGCCTGGCTCGGCTACGCGACCCCCGGCACGGTCAGCACCACCGTGACCACCGTCGCCCGAGCCGACGACGCGGCACCCCACCTGCGCGCGTTCATAGGGGAGTTGCGCACACTTACCCCCGCGCGCACCCGCGTCTCCCTCCTCTGCCACTCCTACGGCTCGGTCGTCTGCGGCCGCGCCGCCGTGGGTCCGGACGTCGACGACATCGCCCTGATCGGCAGTCCCGGCACGGGTGCCGGCACCGTCGCCGGCCTGCACACGTCCGCCCGCGTCTGGGCCGCCCGCGGCAGCGGCGACTGGGTGGCCCACGTACCGCACGTACGCGCCGACCTGCTGTTCGCCACCGTCGGCTTCGGCACCGACCCGGTCTCCCGCGCCTTCGGCGCCCGGGTCTTCGACGCCGGCGACGCCGGCCACAGCGGCTACTTCACCCCGGGCTCGCCCTCCCTCGCCAACCTGGCCCGGATCACCCTCGGCGAGCCCTCGGAGGTGACCCGTGCCTGAGCAGACCCCGCACGCTCCGCGCCGCGCGATGAACGCGATACAGGCGATCAACGCGGTACAAGCGGTGAACGCCGTACGAGCGATGAACCCCCTGAACGCGATACGCCAGGGCGCCTGCCGCCTGGACGCGGCCACACCCCCGTCCCGGGACCGCGCGGTCGACGCCCTGCGGGCCTTCGCGATCCTCGGTGTCGTACTCGGCCACTGGCTGGTCACGGCACTGACCGCAGAGGGCGGCGCCCTGCACACGGCGAGCCCGTTGCGGTACATGCCGTGGCTGGCCCCGATCTCCTGGATGTTCCAGACCCTGGCGGTCTTCTTCCTGGTGGGCGGCCACGTGGCGGCCCGCAGCCACGCCTCGGCACGCGCCCGCGGCCTGACCTACCCTCAGTGGCTGCGCGCCCGGCTGTCCCGCCTCCTGCGGCCGGCCACGGCCTTGCTGGCCCTCTGGACAGTGGCCGGTACCGGGCTTCTCCTCACCGGCACGCCACTGTCCACGGACCACACGCTCCTCAAACTCGCCCTGTCCCCACTGTGGTTCCTCCTGGTGTTCGCCGCGCTCACGGCCGCCACCCCGCTCGTCAGCCGACTCCACCCACTCTGGCCCCTGGCTGTCGTCCTGCACGTGGACGTCCTGCGCTTCGGCCTGCACACCGGCCCCTCCTGGCTGGGCTGGGTGAACGTGGCGGCGGGCTGGCTGGTCCCGTACACCCTGGGCACCACCTGGTCCCGCGGCGAGCTGGAGACCCGCCGCGCGGCCTGGGCCCTGCTCCTCGGCGGTACGACGGCCACGGCCGCGCTCGTCATCGGGGCGGGGTACCCGGCCTCCATGGTCGGTGTCCCGGGCGCCCCAGTCTCCAACCTCGACCCGCCGACCCTGGCGGCCGTGACCTTCGGCGTGGCCCAGTGCGGTCTGGCGCTCCTCCTGCGCGACCGACTGCGCGGGGCGATGCGCCGCCCGCTTCTCTGGGCGGGCGTGGCCCTGGTCAACCTCTCCGCGATGACGGTCTTCCTGTGGCACCAGACGGCCCTGATGGCCACGACTGCCACCGCCCTCATGGCCGGCCGCCTCCCCGGTCTGCACACTCCACCGGACTCCCTGACCTGGGTGCTGGCCCGGCTGGGCTGGCTCCCCGTGTTCGCCCTGGTCCTGGCGCTGTGCTGGACCGCGTTCCGGTCCATCGAGCAGGAGCCCCGCCGCCGTGCCCCCGCCGCCGGCGCGCGTGTCCCGCGGCGGCGCCGTCGGGTGGTCCGGGCGCACAGGGCCTTGGACGGGGAAGCTGCGGGGGTGGTCCGCCGTGCCTAAGGTGATCCGCGTGACGGAATCGGGGGGTGGCCGGGTGCTTGTGGTGCTCGGGGGCTGGGTCCGGCGCCGGCTGCGGGTGCTGCACGACGACCTGTGGACCTTCGGGCCGGATCCGCTGCCCGCGTCCGTGTGGCTTCGCTGGCTGCCGCACGGCCTGGTGTGTCTCGCCGCGTTCGTGCTCATGTTCGGCAGCGTGGCGCAGCTCTCGGACGGTGCGCATCTGGGCCCGGCACTGGCCTTCCTGCTCGGTCTCGCGCCGGGCGGCGCGGTCGTCCTCGCGCTGTGGCGGCCCGTTCCGGGCTGGTTGCTTTCCATGGCGGCGACCGTGGCAGGTGCCGTCGTGGTGCACCGAGAGCAGTACATCGTGGCCGGTGAGACGTTCACCTGGCCCTGGAGCGCGGCCGGCATCATCGCGCATCTGCTCGTACTGCTCCTGCTCGCGCTGCGCGTGCGCACCCGGGTGTCGGTCGAGGCGCTGGTTCTGACCGCGCTGGTCACTTACGTCCTGGAGGGCGTGTGGGGCGGGACGCGTTACCAGCCCACCGGGGTCGTCGCGGTGGTGCTGTCCACGGTCGTCGTGGTGCTCGGCATCGCCCTGCGCGGCCGCCGGGTGGCGCGCGCCCAACTCGTCGAGCAGACCACCCTCACCGCCGAGGAACGGGCCCGCCGCACCCTGCTGGAGGAGCGCAGCCGTATCGCGCGGGAGCTGCACGACGTGGTCGCACACCACATGTCGGTGATCTCCATCCAGGCGCAGGTGGCCCCGCACCTCGTCGAGCACCCGTCGGACGAACTGATCGAGAACCTCTCGGGTATCCGGCAGAACGCTCTGGAGGCGCTCACCGAGCTGCGCCGGGTCCTCGGCGTGCTGCGTGCCGAGAACCCGGAGGGCCCCGGCGCCCCGGACAACCCCGAGGACCCGTACGGCCTGGGCGCCCCCGGCACCGGGTCGGCACCGCACGCTCCCCAGCCCACCCTCGACCGGCTCGACGCGCTGATCGGCAACACCCGGGCGGCGGGGATGGACGTGGCCACCGAGATCAAGGGCGAGGCGCGGCCCTACGCTCCGGGCGTGGAGCTGTCGGCGTACCGGATCGTGCAGGAGGCGCTGAGCAACGCCCTGCGGCACGCGCCGGGGTCCCGGGTGCGCGTCGGGGTGACGCACCTGCCGGGCGGTCTGCGGCTGGAGGTGACCAACTCCCGCCCGCGCCGGCCCGTTCCGGCCTACCCGGGTGCCGGACACGGGCTGCTCGGCATGCGGGAGCGCGCCGCGATGCTCGGCGGCCACGTCACCGCGACCCGCACCCCGCACGGAGGCTTCGCCGTCACGGCCTTCCTCCCCGGGGACGGCACCGCGACCACGCCCCTGCCCCATCCGCGGCCGACAGGAGAACCGACCCCATGACGAGCGGCACCGGCACCATCCGCGTCCTCATCGCCGACGACCAGCAGATGGTCCGGCAGGGTTTCACCGTGCTGCTCAACACCAAACCCGACATCGACGTGATCGGTCAGGCGGTGGACGGCAGGGACGCGATCGCCCAGGTCGGCGAACTGATGCCGGACGTGGTCCTGATGGACATCCGGATGCCCGTCCTTGGAGGCATAGAGGCGACCCGCCGCATCGCGGAGGAGTACCCGGGCGTCAGGGTGCTGGTCCTGACCACCTTCGACCTGGACGAGTACGTGTACGACGCGCTGCGGGCGGGAGCCTCCGGGTTCCTGCTCAAGGACGCCTCCGCGGACCAGCTCGCCGAGGCGGTCCGGATCGTCGCCGCCGGGGACGCGCTGCTCGCACCGGGTGTCACACGCCGCCTGATCGCCGAGTTCGCGCGCCTGGACGGCTCGTTCCGGGCCCCGCTCAAGCAGCGCGTGGGCGAGCTGACGGGGCGGGAGACGGAGGTGCTGGCGCTGATCGCGCAGGGCCTGTCGAACGCGGAGATAGCCGAGGGGCTGGTGGTGGCGGAGCAGACCGTGAAGACGCATGTGGGCCGGATCCTGGTGAAGCTGGGCCTGCGCGACCGCACGCAGGCGGCGGTCTTCGCCTACGAGTGCGGGCTGGTCCGCCCCGGCGGCCGCTGACCCGCCCGCGCTACGGGCCCGCTGACCCGCCCGCGCTCCGGGCCCGGTGTCCCTCCCGTAGTGCCTGACCCGGTTCCCCTCCCGTAGTACCTGAGACGGACGCCCGGGAACCCTCTCCGTGGGGACGACCGCGGCCCCCGCTCCGGCCTACCGTCTACCGCGTGACCGAGACGACGTACACGCAGCCGACACCGCCGGACGGGGAGGGTGGAACGCGCAGCCCCGAGTTCCGGCTTGCCGCGGACGCCCTGCGCGGGCTGCGGCAGGACCTGTTCCGGGGCGCCTTCGCCTACCGCCCGTTGCCCCGCGCGGCCGTCGACGGACCCCTCGGACGTGTGCTGCCCGGCCGGCTCAAGGAGTACGCGGCGTGGGCCCCGCACGTCACCGTCGCCGCCGTCGGCGGCATCGCGGCGCTCGTGTCCCTGTCCGGCACCTACGGCGGCCCGGCCGCACTTCTGTGCGCGCTGCTGGTCCTCGTTCCGGTCCTGCTCACCCTGGTGCGTCCGGCGGGTGCCTTCTGGCTGTCGCTCGTGGTGACCACGCTCACCGCGGCCGTGGGGAGCGGGGAGTGGACCAGCTGGCCGTGGCTGCCGGGCAGCTTCCTCGCGCACCTGACCGTGCTGACGGTCGTGGCGATACGCACCAGACCGCGCGCCGCCGCGTGGATGTGGGTACTGACCGCGGCGTACGCCTTCTTCGCCGAGGCAGGTTTCGGCGAGTGGCACTCCGGCACGGACACCGCCCCGATGCTGTTCCTGTCCGCGCTGATCCTGCTGGCCGTCACCGTCCGGCACACGCACCGCCAGGCCCGTCGGGAGGTGACGGCCCAGCGGACGGCGACCGCGCAGGAGCGTTCCCGGCGCACCCTGCTGGAGGAGCGCTCGACCATCGCCCGCGAGCTGCACGACGTCGTCGCCCACCACATGTCGGTGGTCGCCATCCAGGCGGAGGCCGCGCCCTACCGGGTGCAGAACCCGCCGCCGGAGCTGGAGAAGGCGTTCGCCACCATCCGGGAGAACGCGGTGGCGGCGCTCACCGAGCTGCGCCAGGTGCTGGGCGTGGTCCGCGCGGAGGACTACGAGGCCCCGGACGCCCCGCAGCCCACCCTCGCGGACCTGGACACGCTGCTCGCCAACGTGCGGGAGACGGGCCTGGAGGTCGGCAAGACGGTGACCGGCGCGGTGCGTGAACTCCCGCAGGGCGTCGAGCTGTCGGCGTACCGGATTGTGCAGGAGGCGCTCAGCAACACGCTGCGGCACGCGCCGGGGGCGACCGCCCGGGTCGAGATCGGGTACGTGCTCGGGGGCCTCGGAGTGCGCGTGGTCAACGGGCCGCCGCCCGCCCCGCACCTGGTGAAGCCCTCGCCGGGTGCCGGCCACGGCATCACGGGCATGCGGGAGCGGGTGACCATGCTGAACGGCGAGATGACCGACGGCCCGACGGCCGAGGGAGGCTACGAGGTGACCGTCTTCCTGCCGGTCCCGGCGGCGACGGGCACCGAGGTCGAGCTCTTCGAGGGCGGGTCATGACGATCCGTGTGGTGATTGCGGACGACCAGATGATGGTCCGCGAGGGCTTCTCCGTCCTGCTGAACGCGATGCCGGACATCGAGGTCGCCGGCGAGGCCGTCAACGGGCGCGAGGCGGTGACGCGGGTGCGTGAACTCGCCCCGGACGTCGTGCTGATGGACATCCGCATGCCGGAGCTGAACGGCATCGAGGCGACCCGGGAGATCGTCGCGGCGGACGCGGCGGCGAAGGTGCTGGTGCTGACCACGTTCGACCTGGACGAGTACGTGTACCAGGCCCTGCGCGCGGGCGCCTCGGGCTTCCTCCTGAAGGACGCCTCCGCGCGCCAACTGGCCGAGGCCGTACGTGTGGTGGCGTCCGGTGAGGCCCTGTTGGCCCCCTCGGTCACCAGACGGCTGATCCACGAGTTCTCCCGGCTCTCGGACACCCCGCGCCTGATGCCGTCCGCCCACGCGGCCTACGGCGAACTCACCGAGCGCGAGACCGAGGTGCTGGTCCTCATCGCCCAGGGCCTGTCCAACGCGGAGATAGCCGGGCGGCTGGTGGTCGCGGAGTCCACGATCAAGACCCACGTGAGCCGCATCCTCGTGAAACTGGGCCTCAGGGACCGCACCCAGGCGGCGGTGTTCGCCTACGAGGCGCGCCTGGTGACACCGGGCTGAGGCGGCGCCCGCCCGGTGAACGCCGCCCGCATGGGATCATCCAGCGACCGGAGGCGGCGCGGGACCGGCGCCGCCCGGAAACTTCGGCTCCAGTGGAAGTGATCGTGGAACTCGAGTTGGCACCGCACCTCGGCGTCGGGCGTTTCCGGCTCGGCATGGCGGTCGCGGAGGCGCGTGACGTGGTGCGGGAGTGGGGGCTCTTCCGGGTCGTCGCGAGTGACGCGAGCCCGGGACAGATCGTGCTCACGCACGACGGGTCCCTGCTCAACATCGTGCTCGGGTTCACCAAGGGCGCGCTGAGTGGCGTCGAACTCTTCCGCTTCCTGAGAGAGGACGCCGACGTACGGGTGCTCCTCGACGGGCTCGACGTCTTCCGCACCCCGAGCGAGGCCCTCTTGGAACAGCTCGCGGAACGGGGCCGCGTCATCGAGGAGAACGACCTGGGCTTCGACGCCCTGCCGGAGCTCAAGATGATTCTCTCGAACCAGAGCAGCCACGCACACCCGGCGGACGAAGCCGGCGACCCGATCTACTTCGACTACGTGCTGGTGGCCACCGAGATCGCTCCCTGAGCGGCGCGGCACCCCTGGTCAGAGCCGGTGCCGACACGTTAGCGTCCCCGCATGGCAGGCACCGTCGACCTCGCGTTCGATCCCTGGGACCCCGCTTTCCTCGCCGATCCCTACCCGGCCTACGCCGAGCTGCGCGCTCGCGGCCGGGTGATCCGGTACGAGCCGACCGACCAGTGGCTCGTGCCGCACCACGCGGACGTCTCGGCGCTGCTGCGGGACCGCCGGCTCGGGCGGACGTATCAACACCGTTTCTCGCACGAGGAGTTCGGGCGTACCGCATCCCCGGCCGAGCACGAGCCGTTCCACATCCTCAACGACCACGGCATGCTCGATCTGGAGCCGCCGGACCACACGCGCATCCGGCGCCTGGTGTCGAAGGCGTTCACCCCGCGCACGGTGGAGCGGCTGAAGCCGTATGTGCGGGCGCTGGCCGACGAGTTGGTGGGGAAGCTGGTCGAGGCGGGCGGTGGCGACCTGCTCGCCGACGTCGCCGAGCCGCTCCCCGTGGCCGTCATCGCCGAGATGCTGGGCATCCCCGAGGCGGACCGGGCGCCGCTGCGTCCCTGGTCGGCGGACATCTGCGGGATGTACGAGCTGAACCCGGGCGAGGAGACCGCCCGCAGGGCCGTACGGGCCTCCGTCGAGTTCTCCGACTATCTGCGGGAGTTGATCGCCGAGCGCCGCGAGGAACCCGGCGACGACCTGATCTCCGGGCTGATCGCGGCCCACGACGAGGGCGACCGGCTGACCGAGCAGGAGATGATCTCCACGGCGGTCCTGCTGCTCAACGCCGGTCACGAGGCCACCGTCAACGCCACCGTCAACGGCTGGTGGGCGCTGTTCCGCAACCCGGACCAGCTGGCCGCCCTACGCGCCGACCACTCCCTCGTGCCCACGGCGGTCGAGGAGTTGATGCGCTACGACACCCCGCTCCAGCTCTTCGAGCGCTGGGTCCTCGACGACATCGAGATCGACGGCACGACGATCCCCCGGGGAGCGGAGATCGCCCTGCTCTTCGGCTCCGCCAACCACGACCCGGCCGTCTTCACCGACCCCGCCCGCCTGGACCTCACCCGCGCGGACAACCCCCACATCTCCTTCAGCGCCGGCATCCACTACTGCATCGGCGCACCGCTGGCCCGTATCGAACTGGCGGCTTCCATGCGGGCGTTGCTGGAGCGCGCTCCGGACCTGAGGCTCGCCGCGGAGCCGGAGCGCAAGCCGAACTTCGTGATCCGGGGGCTGGAGGGTCTGCGGGTGGAGGTGGGCTGACTCGCCCGTTCGGGTGGCGGGCGAGCCGGTCCGACCGCGGCCGGCTCACCCCGTCATGTCCCGCCGGCGCAGCCCCGTCAGCCCCGCCGCCACCAGCGCCGCCGCCACGGCCGTGAGGGCCAGTACCGGACCCCAAGCCATCTCCCCGCCCGGCAGCTTGGGCAGGTGGGCGAAGGGGGAGAGGTCCAGGACGAACCGCGGCGCGTCCACCGCCGGGCCCACCCAGCCGATCAGCAGCACCGCGCCCGCGACACCCCAGGCGGCCGCCGCGCCGCGCGGCAGGACGCCGTGCAGCAGGACGGCGATGCCGCCCACGACCCACACCGCCGGGATCTGGACCAGGCACGCGGCCAGGATCCGTCCGGTGTCCCCGCCGTGGCCGAGGGCGAAGCCCAGGCCGGTGAGGAGCATGAGCAGGGCGGCGCCGCCGAAGGCGATGACCAGGTGCCCGGCGGCCCAGCGCAGGCGGCCGACCGCGGCGGCCAGGACGGGTTCGGCGCGGCCGGAGGCCTCCTCGGCGCTCAGCCGCAGCACCGACTGCACGATGTACAGCGCGGCGACCAGCCCGAGCATGCCGATCAGCGAGGCGAGCAGGGCGTCGGTGACGCCGGACCGCCCGCCCATCCGCTCGAAGATCTGCCGGGCCTGCTCGTTGTCCTTCACCAGGTCGGCGGCCCCGGTGCTGATCGCGCCGTAGACCACTCCGGCGACGAGGAAGCCGGCCGACCAGCCCAGCACCGCGCCGCGCTGGAGACGCCAGGCCAGGGCGGCCGCCGTGCCCAGGCGACCCGTGGCGGGCCCCGGCCGGGTGGGCAGGAAGCTCACGCCGGTGTCCCGGCGCCCGGCCAGCCCGTACGCCACCGTGCCCTGGACGAGGGCGGCCGCGGCGAACAGCGGCAGCACCCACCAGCGTTCGCCCGCGAAGGCGCGCAGGTCCTCCAGCCAGCCCAGCGGGGACAGCCAGGTCAGCGCCGAGGAGCCCTTGTCGCTCGCGGAGTCGCCCGCCGCGCGCAGTACGAAGGCCGCGCCCAGCACCGTGGCCGTCAGGCCACGGGCCAGGCGGGCGCTCTCCGTGAGCTGGGCCGCGATCGCCGCCGTCATGGCGAAGACGAGGCCCACGCCCCCGACCCCGAGTCCGAAGGTCACCGCGCCCGCGCCGCCCCGGCCCGCCAGGCCCGCCGCGATCAGCAGCGCGAGGACGCCGTTCGCGACGGCCGCCGCCAGCAGCGCGGCCGTCAGCGGGGCGCGCCGGCCGACCATCCCCGACGACACCAGTTCCTGGCGTCCGCTCTCCTCCTCGTCCCGGGTGTGCCGGACGACGACGAGCAGGCTCATCACCCCGGCGAGCGCACCCGCGTACACGCCGACGCGCCAGGCGGTCAGGGCGCCGACGGAGTCGGCGAAGACGGGGCCGACCATGGCGCGCAGGGAGGTGTTCGCCGCCATCTGGCGCATCAGGTCCGCGCGGGCGGCGGGGGTGCCGTACAGGCTCTCCAGCGTGTTCGGCATGGAGAGGACCATGAGCGCGATCACGGCGATCCACACCGGGATCAGCACGCGGTCGCGGCGCAGCGCGAAGCGCAGCAGGGTGCCGGTGCCGGCGTAGGGGCGCGCGCCTCCGGACCGTACGGAGAAGACGGAGAGGGCGGAGGGAGAGGAAGGGGAGGAGGGAGCGGAAGGGGCGGAGGGGGAGGAGGGAGCGGAAGGGGCGGAGGGGGAGGAGGGGGAGGAGGGGGAGGAGGGGGAGGTCGTGGTCACCGTGTCACCTCGGCCAGGTCGTCCGAGGCCCCGCCGTCCGCGGCCCCGTCGTCCCCGTCGTCCCCGTCGTCCCCGTCGGCCCCATCGTCCTCGTAGTGCCGCAGAAAGAGCTCCTCCAGCGTCGGCGGAGTCGACGTCAGCGAGCGCACGCCCGCCTCGCCGAGCGTGCGCAGCACGCCGTCCAGCTTGGCGGTGTCGACCTGGAGGCGGACCCGGTGGCCGTGCACGTCCAGGTCGTGCACCCCGGGCAGGTCCGCCAACGCGCCTGGAGGTCCCACGAGTTCGGCGGTCACGCTCGTACGGGTCAGATGGCGCAGCTCGGCCAGCGAGCCGCTCTCGACCGTGCGGCCGCGGCGGATGATGCTGACCCGGTCGCAGAGCTGCTCCACCTCGCTGAGGATGTGGGAGGAGAGCAGGACGGTGCGGCCCCGGTCCCGCTCCTCCTCCACGCACCGCTGGAAGACCTCCTCCATCAGCGGGTCCAGGCCCGAGGTCGGCTCGTCCAGGATCAGCAGGTCCACGTCCGAGGCGAAGGCGGCGACCAGGGCGACCTTCTGCCGGTTGCCCTTGAGTAGGTGCGGCCCTTCTTGGTGGGGTCCAGCTCGAAGCGCTCGGTCAGCTCGGCGCGCCGCCGGGTGTCCAGGCCCCCGCGCAGGCGGCCGTAGAGGTCGATGACCTCGCCGCCGGAGAGGTTGCGCCACAGGGTCACGTCGCCGGGGACGTAGGCGATGCGGCGGTGGGCCTCCACCGCGTCCCGCCACGGGTCGCGGCCCAGGACCTGCGCGGCGCCCGCGTCGGCGCGCAGCAGGCCGAGCAGGACCCGGATGGTGGTGGACTTGCCGGCGCCGTTGGGGCCGAGGAAGCCGTGCACCTCGCCGGCCTCCACGTCCAGGTCGAGGCCGTCCAGGGCTTGGGTGCGGCCGAAGGACTTGCGCAGTCCCGAGACGGTGATTGCCTTCGTCATGGTTCCGAACGTACGCGTTCTTCAGAAATTTGTGAAGTTAAGGAAGCGTTTGAATCTCGGCTAGGCTGAACGGTATGAGCGAATCGACCGGAGCGGGGGCCGGTACCGGGACCGGACAGCGGGACGCGGAGGCCGTGTCGAAGTTCGTCGAGTCCTTCGCCGCGCAGCTCGTCGAGGCCGGGATGCAGCGGATGCCCGCCCGCATCTTCGCCGCGCTGCTCTCCGCCGACGAGGGCGCGCTCACCTCCGCCGAACTGGGCGAACAGCTCCAGGTCAGCCCCGCCGCCGTCTCCGGCGCGGTGCGCTACCTGGCGCAGCAGCACATGGTCTCGCGCGAGCGCGAGCCCGGCTCACGCCGGGAGCGCTACCGGGTGCACAGCAACCAGTGGTACGAGGCCCTGACCAACCGCGAGGCCGTCCTCAAGCGGTGGGAGACCGCCCTGCGCGACGGCGTCACCAGCCTCGGCGCGGCCACGCCCGCCGGGCGCCGCATGGCCGAGACGCTCGCCTTCTTCGAGTTCGTCGACGGCGAGATCGCGGCCATGATGGAGCGCTGGCGGGTGCACCGGGACAAGACCTTCGGTCAGGCCTGACCCCGGGCCCGACTCGCCGGGCGTGACCCCGGGCAGGGCTCATCGGGCCTGACTCACCGGGCCTGGGCCGGGCTCACCGGGCCTGACTCACCCGGCCCGACTCACCGGCCCGAGGAGGGCACCACCAGTCCCCACGCCCCCTCCACCACCCGCCACGTGCGCCGTCGCACCGGACCCGACACCATTGCGTCGGCGCGGTAGCGGAAGTCGGCCCCGGTCACGGTCACCGTCCGGCCGGAGGCCCGCAGCGGGGTCGCCTCCGCGCCCACCGACAGGGGCCGCACCTCCACCTCCGCCAGGCCGGACGCGCCCGGAGTCACGGAGACCGCGGCCACCGGCTGGTCCAGGTCCACGACGGTCTCGCCGTCCACCTCGATCCGCAGCCGGGCGGGGCCGGGGACCGGTACGGCGGGCAGGCGGGTGGGGCGGGCGGCCAGGGTGCGTACCAGGGAACGGTACGAGCGGTACGTCGTACGCAGCCAGGGCCGGCCGGAGCCGGCGGTCACCGGTTCGGCGGCCGCCGCCCGCACCGGAGTGGGCGGAATGCCCAGCGCCCCCAGGACCACGCCGTCGCTGTCGTCGACCAGCAGGTCCAGGCGCCGCTCCGCCCCGTCCAGCACCGCCCGGGCCGCCGCCACCGTCCCGGCCGGCACCCCGAGGGACCGGGCCAGGGCCGCTTCCCCGACCGGCACCACCGACAGCGCGCAGCCGGACAGCTCGCGGTGGCGGTGCAGCAGGGTCACCGCGCGGACCAGGGCCCGGTCGTCACCGATCACCACCGGGCGCCGGGAGCCCCGCCGGCCGAGCGCCCGGGCGAATTCCTCGGGCCCCTCCGGAAGACACACCTTGGCCGCCGCACCCGCGCTGAGCACGTCTTTCGCGATGCGGACGGACTCCCCGTCCGTCTGCCGTGCCGCCGGATCGATGATCACCAGCAGATGGTCGGACGTCGCGGAAGTCGCCACCTCGGTCCTGCCTCGCTTCCTCGGGTAGCATCTTTGTGCAAGAGCCCCTTGCGCTATTGCGCCAGGGGCTTCGTCTATTCCGGGGCATCCGGTCCGACGGTGTGCGACCAACGGCGGTCGCGGTGGTATGCGGCGCTGAACCATACGCCCACGCCCCTGACCTTGGACATGCCCCGCCCGGAAGGGGTGTACGCGCGTGCCCGCACTTGTGCTGCTCGGTGCTCAGTGGGGTGACGAAGGCAAGGGAAAGGCGACGGACCTACTCGGTGGCTCCGTCGACTATGTGGTGCGTTACCAGGGTGGTAACAACGCCGGCCACACGGTGGTCGTCGGAGACCAGAAGTACGCACTTCACCTACTCCCTTCCGGAATCCTGTCACCCGGCTGTACGCCGGTCATCGGAAACGGTGTCGTCGTCGACCCGTCGGTCCTGCTCTCCGAGCTGAGCGGTCTGAACGAGCGTGGCGTCGACACGTCCAAGCTCCTGATCAGCGGTAACGCGCATATCATCACGCCGTACAACGTGACCGTCGACAAGGTGACGGAACGCTTCCTCGGCAAGCGCAAGATCGGTACGACGGGGCGCGGCATCGGCCCGACCTACGCGGACAAGATCAACCGCACCGGCATCCGCGTGCAGGACCTCTACGACGAGTCGATCCTCACGCAGAAGGTCGAGGCGGCGCTGGAGCAGAAGAACCAGCTGCTGACCAAGGTCTTCAACCGCCGCGTGATCGAGTCCGGCCAGGTCGTCGAGCAGCTCCTGGAGCACGGCGAGGCCATCAGGCGTTACGTCGCCGACACCACGCTGATCCTCAACAACGCCCTGGACGACGACAAGGTCGTCCTGTTCGAGGGCGGCCAGGGCACGCTCCTGGACGTGGACCACGGCACGTACCCCTTCGTCACCTCCTCCAACCCGACCGCGGGCGGCGCCTGCACGGGTACCGGTGTGGGTCCGACGAAGATCAGCCGGGTCATCGGCATCCTCAAGGCGTACACGACCCGCGTCGGCGCCGGCCCGTTCCCGACCGAGCTGTTCGACGAGGACGGCGAGGCGCTGCGCCGCATCGGCGGCGAGCGGGGCGTGACGACCGGCCGTGACCGCCGCTGCGGCTGGTTCGACGCCGTGATCGCCCGCTACGCGACCCGTGTGAACGGCCTGACCGACTTCTTCCTCACCAAGCTGGACGTGCTGACCGGCTGGGAGGAGATCCCGGTGTGCGTGGCGTACGAGATCGACGGCAAGCGTGTCGAGGAACTCCCGTACTCCCAGACCGACTTCCACCACGCGAAGCCGATCTACGAGACGCTGCCGGGCTGGTCGGAGGACATCACGAAGGCGAAGACCTTCGAGGACCTCCCCAAGAACGCCCAGAACTACGTCAAGGCGCTCGAGGAGATGTCCGGCGCCCCGATCTCCGCGATCGGTGTGGGACCGGGCCGCGACGAGACGATCGAGATCAACTCGTTCATCTGAGCCGCTCACCACCGGGCCGGTACCCGGGGCGACCACGCCCCGGGTACCGGCCCGGCCGCGTGTCCGGCTTCCCCGCGCCCCCGCCCCCGCGCTTCCTCGCGCATCCCGCGCTTCCTCGCGCATCCCGCGCGGCCCGCGCCCACGGTGTCTCCCGGCCCCGACCTGCCCGGCGGGCGGTCCCGGCCCGTGCGCGGTGCAATCGGAGTATGGGCATCCACCGGAACGACCGATGCCGGGGGCCGTACGGCGGGGAGGGCGACGCGGCGCACGGCACCGACTGCGCCGATCTCGCCGTCTTCGAGGTCGGGCGGCACGGCAGGCCGCCGCTGCGGGTGTGCCCGGTGCATCTGGGGCCCTCGCTGCTGCTGGCGAGCGGGGTGCTGTGGCCGCCGGTGATCAGGCTGGTGGGGCGGCTGTGAGGGGGCCGGGGGCCCCGCGGACCGGGGGACCTCCCCCGCGGCCCGGAGGTGTCTCGTGACCCATCCTTGACCTGGACATGGTCAAATTCTGGTTCTCGCGGCCGATGGGCGCGAGCACGATCTACGCGGGTAGCCCCCGCACGATGGCGACCTCTGCCCGCGTCCACTCCAGTCTCCCGGGAGCCCGTATGCCCACCTCGCCCCTCGACCGCCGCGCGTTCCTGCAGAAGTCGGCCGTCACCACGGCCGCCGTCGCCGCCGCAGGACAGCTCGGTACCGCCACCGCCGAGGCCGCCGGCCGTACCCCCGAAAAGGCGCCGCGCACCTGGTCGTTCTCCATCCTGGGCACCACCGACCTGCACAGCCACGTCTTCGACTGGGACTACTACAAGGACGCCGCCTACACCGACAAGGCGGGCAACTCCGTGGGCGTCGCCCGGGTGGCCACCCTCGTCAAGCAGCAGCGCGCGGCCAAGGGCGAGGACCGCGTCCTGCTCGTCGACGCCGGCGACATCATCCAGGGCACCTCGCTCGCCTACTACTTCGCCCGCGTCGACCCGATCACCGGCACCGACGGCAAGCGCGGCCCGCGCCACCCCATGGCCGCCGCCATGAACCACATGCGCTACGACGCCGCCGCCCTCGGCAACCACGAGTTCAACTACGGCATCGAGGTGCTGCGCAAGTTCGAGGAGCAGTGCCGCTTCCCGCTGCTCGCCGCGAACGCCCTGGACGCGAAGACGCTCCGGCCGGCCTTCGAGCCGTACACCGTGAAGCGCATCCGCGTCCCCGGCGCGCCCGACATCAAGGTGGGCATCCTCGGCCTGACCAACCCCGGCATCGCCCTCTGGGACAAGGACAACGTCAACGGGAAGATGGTCTTCCCCGGCCTGGTCGAGCAGGCGAGGAAGTACGTGCCCCGGATGCGCGCGCTCGGCTGCGACGTCGTCTTCCTGACCGACCACTCCGGCCTGGACGGCTCCTCCTCCTACGGCGACGCGCTCCCCTACGTCGAGAACGCCTCCAACCTCGTCGCCGAACAGGTCCCCGGCATCGACGCCATCCTCGTGGGCCACACCCACGTGGAGGTCCCGTCGTACACGGTGAAGAACGCGGAGAGCGGCGAGGAGGTCCTCCTCTCCGAGCCGTACTGCTGGGGCTACCGCCTCAGCGTCTTCGACTTCGAGCTCGAACTGCGCCACGGCCGCTGGCACGTCACGGACAAGAAGGCGCAGACCCTCAACCCCGCTTCCGCGGAAGAGGACCCGGAGATCAGGAAGCTCCTGGAGGCCGACCACGAACTGGTCGTGAAGTACGTCAACACGGCGGTCGGCACCTGCACCCAGGACCTCTCCGCGGCGGAGTCCTGCTGGAAGGACGTGCCCATCATGGACTTCATCCACAAGGTCCAGGCGGACACCGTGAAGGCGGGCCTGTCCACGGCCGACGCGGCCCTGCCGCTCATCTCGGTCGCCGCGCCCTTCAGCCGCACGGCCGACATCCCGCAGGGCAGCGTGACCATCAAGGACATCGCCGGCCTCTACATCTACGACAACACCCTCTACGGCAAGAAGCTCACGGGCGCCCAGCTGCGCGACTACCTCGAATACGCGGCGAAGTACTACCACCAGGTCCCGGCCGGCACGCGGGTCGACACCGCGACGCTCACAGGCGCCAACAACTTCTGGGACTACATGTACGACACGGCGGCGGGCGTCTCCTACGACATCGACATCGCCCGGCCCGAGGGCTCCCGCATCACGAACCTCACCTACGAGGGCGCCCCGGTCGCCGACGACCAGGTCTTCGTCGTCGCCGTCAACAACTACCGCGCCAACGGCGGTTCGGGCTATCCGCACATGGCCTCGGCGGACATCGCCTACAGCTCGACCAACGAGATCCGCCAGCTGATGATCGACTACGTGACCGCGAAGAAGTCCCTCGACCCGGCGGACTTCGCCGTGACGGACTGGCGGCTCACGCAGGACGGCACCCCGGTGTTCTGACCGCGGGAAGGCGCGCCCGGACGCTCCCCGAGCGGCCGGGCGCGTCCCGTCGTCAGCTGAACACGATCATCGAGCCCTGCGCCAGCGAGCGCGTCGCCGCCGCGTGCAGACCGAGCCACACGTGCCGTTCCCGGGCGAAGGGGCTGGGGTCGTACGGCGCCGGTACGGCCGGCTCCTCCAGCTCGGTGGGCGCGGCCGGCGGCGCGGGCGCGGCCGGGGGGTTCGCCGCGTCGATGCCGATCGACGCGGCGACGTACTCCAGTTCGCGCAGCAGGGCGTGGGACGAGCCCAAGGGGCCCCCGCCCGCCAGGAGTTCGTCGTTGGAGAGGGGCGCCGGGAAGTCGACGGGGACGTACGCGCCCGCGTGGTCGTAGTGCCAGACCAGGTGCGACTGCTGGGCCGTGGACTCGAACATCTCCAGCAACTGCTCGTAGTCGCCGCCGAGTTCGTCCACCGGGGTGACGGGCAGCCCGCAGACCTGGAGCAGGTAGGCCCGGCGCAGGAAGTGCAGCGCGTCGTAGTCGAAACCGGCCACCGGGGCGACCTCGCCGGACAGGCCCGGCATGTACTGGTACACCGGCACCGGCGGGAGGCCGGCCGAGGCCAGCGCGTTGTTGTAGTGCGCGAGTTCCTCGGCGAACGGGTTGTCCGGGGTGTGGCACAACACGTCGACGAGCGGTACCAGCCACAGGTCGCAGGCCAAAGAGGGCTCCTCGCATCGGTATGCGTGCCGTGCCTTCACGCACAGCGGTGGTCAGAAAGCGTAGTCGGTACGGGACCGGGTCAGCTCCCCTTGTGCACACCTTGTGCGCTTTTCGTGCGCCCTTCGCCCGCCGGGATCCGCGAGGCGGGACCTAGGGTCTTTTTTTCCGGATCAGGCCGGCTCCGGTCTGCGGCGCCTTCTCTGGCCGACCGCGACCCCGGCAAGATCCGGAAGAGAGGCCCTAACCCGCGGCCAGCCGCTCGATCAGCTCCAGGGAGTGGGCGTTGGCGGCGGCGACGATCCCCCGGGCGGCCTCGTACTCGCGGTGGGCCAGCGCGTCGACCAGCGCGGTGTGTTCGGCCCACAGCCGGCCGCGCACGTCGGGCAGCCGGCGCAGGTGCTGGACCGCGCACACCCAGGACCGCAGGCGCAGCCGGTGCAGGAAGTCGGCGAGGTAGGGGTTGCCGAACAGACAGCTCAACTCGCGCCAGAAGCGCAGGTCGTAGCCGACGAGCACGCCGAGGTCACCGGCCGCGGCGGCCCGCTGGGCCTCCTCGCCGCGCCGGCGGACGGTGGCGAGCGCGGCGGCCGTCCGCGGGTCCGCGCTGTCGGCGAAGGCCGGGTGGCCGGCGGTGAGCGACTGGAACATGCCGTCGGTGACCAGGCTGCGGGCCGCGATCATGCCCCGGTAGTCCGCGGGGGAGTACTCGGGGACGCTGAAGCCGCGGTGCTGATCGGCCTCCAGGATGCCCTGCGCGGACAGGTCGACCAGCGCCTCGCGGACCGGGGTCGCGGAGACGCCGTACTGGTCGGCGATCTCCTTGACGGTGAACGCCCGGCCCGGCCTGAGCCGCCCCGCCAGCACCTCGTCCCGCAGCGCGTCCGCGATCTGCTGACGCAGGGTGCTGCGCGTCACGGCGCCGTTGCCGGGCATGGTCCGGGGTCTCCTCATGCGTGGGGGTGACGTACTCGTACGTACGCGCACATCTTTACGAGCACGTCACCTTACGCGTTCATGCCTACCCGGCGGCAGCCGTGGTGCCGGTTTACGCCGTGTGCTCGTCGGCGGCGCTCAGGGCCGCGTCCAGAGCCGCGAGACCCTCCTTCAGCTCGGCCTCCGTCGCGTTGCACGGCGGCACCACGTGGGTGCGGTTCATGTTCACGAAGGGCCAGACGCCGTGCTTCTTGGCGGCCGCCGCGAACGCGGCCATCGGGGCGTTCGCCTCGCCGGCCGCGTTGTAGGGGACCAGCGGCTCGCGGGTCTCCCGGTTCCTCACCAGCTCCAGCGCCCAGAACATGCCGACTCCGCGGACCTCGCCGACGCTGGGGTGCCGCTCGGCCAGCGCGGCGAGGCCCGGTCCGAGGACCGTCTCGCCGAGCAGCTTGGCGTTCTCCACCACGCCCTCCTCGGCCATCACGTCGATCGTGGCGACCGCGGCGGCGCAGGCCAGCGGGTGACCGGAGTAGGTCAGGCCGCCGGGGTACGGCCGCTTGCCGAAGGTCTCCGCGATCCGCTGCGAGATCGCGACACCGCCGAGCGGCACGTAACCGGAGTTCACGCCCTTGGCGAAGGTCATCAGGTCGGGGACGACACCGGACAGGTCGGCCGCGAACCACTCACCGGTGCGCCCGAAGCCCGCCATGACCTCGTCCAGGACGAAGACGATCCCGTACTTGTCGCAGATCTCCCGGACGCCGGCCAGGTAGCCGGGCGGCGGGATCATGATCCCGGCGGTGCCCGGGATGGTCTCCAGGATGATCGCCGCGACCGTGCCGGGCCCCTCGAAGGCGATCGTCGTCTCCAGGTGCTCCAGCGCCCGCGCGGTCTCCTGCTCCTCGGTCTCGGCGTAGAAGCGGGAGCGGTAGAGGAAGGGCGCCCAGAAGTGGACGACGCCGGCGCTGCCGCTGTCGGAGGGCCAGCGGCGCGGGTCGCCGGTGATGTTCACCGCCTGCTGCGTACCGCCGTGGTACGAGCGGTAGGCCGACAGCACCTTCGGGCGGCCCGTGTGCAGCCGCGCCATGCGCACGGCGTGCTCCACGGCGTCCGCGCCGCCGTTGGTGAAGAAGATCTTGTCCAGGTCACCGGGCGTCCGCTCGGCGATCAGCCGGGCCGCCTCCGAGCGTGCCTCGACGGCGAACGCCGGCGCGAACGTCGTCATCTTCGCGGCCTGCTCCTGGATCGCCGCGACGACCTTCGGGTGCTGGTAGCCGATGTTGGTGAAGACGAGCCCGCTGGTGAAGTCCAGATACCGCTTGCCGTCGTAGTCCCAGAAGTACGACCCCTCCGCGCCGGCGACGGCGAGCGGGTCGATGAGGTCCTGCGCGGACCAGGAGTGGAAGACGTGGGCGCGGTCCGCGGCCTTCACCGCGGCACCGGCTTCGGGGTTGGGCTGAGGGGTCATGCGGCCGAGCGTAGATGTCCGGGAGACGGGTGCGACATCGGCGTCCTGTTCCCTGGGCGGCGGGAATGCGCGACAGACTGTCGAGCGTGGGACCGCGTGGCGCCGGGTGCGGCGGGCGTGGTGCGCGCGGTACGGCGGCTTCGGGCGTGGTGTGCGCGGCACGGCGGCGCCGGGCGCCGTTACGGAACCGTCGATCAGGGCGCGGGCCACGGCCCTCACCGCCGCACTATTCTCGATTCCGGTGCGTGCACAGGGTTTTGCGCGTGCGGGGGTGCGCGCTTGGGGGGAAGGCGGGGCGGCCATGGAGAAGCTGGAACCGGGAGATCCGCAGCGTATCGGCGGGTACCGGCTGCTGGCGCGGCTGGGCTCGGGCGGCATGGGGAACGTGTATCTGGCCCGCTCGGACCGGGGCCGTACCGTCGCCGTGAAACTGGTGCGGCGGGAACTCGCGCAGCAGGAGGAGTTCCGGGCGCGGTTCCGGCGGGAGGTGGGGGCCGCGCGACGTGTCGGCGGGTACTGGACCGCGCCCGTGCTCGACGCGGACACCGAGGCGCCGGTGCCCTGGGTGGCCACCGGGTACGTGGCCGGGCCGAGCCTCCAGCAGGTCGTCGGGCACGATCACGGGGCGCTGCCCGAGCGGTCGGTACGGATTCTCGCGGCCGGGCTCGCGCACGCGCTGAAGGACGTCCACGCGGCGGGGATCGTGCACCGGGATCTGAAGCCGTCCAACGTGCTGGTGACCATCGACGGGCCGCGGGTGATCGACTTCGGGATCGCGCGGGCGCTGGAGACGGTGGCGGGGGAGGGGCTGACCGTCACCGGATCGCTGGTGGGGTCGCCCGGGTTCATGGCGCCGGAGCAGGTGCGCGGGGATCGCGTCACGCCGGCGTGCGACGTGTTCTGTCTGGGGTCCGTGCTGGCTTACGCGGCCACCGGTGTGCTGCCCTTCGGGGACGTGAGCAGCGGGGTGCACGCGTTGATGTTCCGGATCGCGCAGGAGGAGCCGGATCTGACGGGGGTGCCGGAGGGGATCGCCGACCTCGTGCGGGAGTGCCTGCGCAAGGACCCCGCCGCCCGGCCCTCGTTGGATGTCCTGCTGGAGCGGGTGGGGGCGGAGCAGACCGTCTCCGACGGGCGGGCCCGGGACCCCTGGCTGCCGGGGGCGCTGGTCGCGCAGCTGGGGCGGCACGCGGTGGGGCTGCTGGAGGTGGAGGACCCGGAGGGCGGGGACTCCGCGGGTGCGGGTGCGGGTGCTGGGGCGGGTTCGGGTTCGGTTGTGGGGGCGGATTCGGTTGCGGTGGTGGGGGAGGGTGCGGGTTCTGGGGTGAGCACCGTGCCTTCGGCCGGGTTCCCGCCCGCACCGCTCGCACCGCCCGTACCGCCCGCGCCATCCGCGGCGGTTTCGTCGTCGGGTGCGGGTCGTCCCGGGCCGGTGGACGTGCCGTCGTCGGGTGCGGGTCGTCCTGGGTGGGGGGACGCGGCCGGTGCCGGTTCGGCGGGGGCCGAGCATGCCGCTGTCGCCGACGGAGGGGCCGGGCCCGCCACGCCGGGGGCGGACGCGTACGTACCGACGTGGGGGACGGGGCAGGCCACGCCGCCCGGGGCGCCCCCGGGGTACGGGTATCCGCAGCACCATCCCCAGACCTACCCCCAGGCTCAGGCCCAGGCTCCGGCCGGGTACGGGTATCCGCCGCAGTCGTACGTCCCTCCGTCCTACGGGCCGCCGCCGGCGGGAACGGGGGAACGGGGGAACGGGCGGTCCACCGTGCTGCTCGTCGTGATCGCGCTGGTCGTGGCGCTGGGGGCCGGGGGTTCCGTCTACGCGCTGCTGAGCCACGGGGGCAAGGACACGGGCACGCGTGGCGGCGCCCCCGCGACCGGCGGCGGGGCGAGCGCGTCGACGGCCTCCGGGGCGTCCGCTCCGGCCACCCCCGACGCCTCCGCGTCGGGCTCCGCGTCCCCGCCCGCCGGCGGGGTGATCCCGGCCGCCTATCTCGGCACCTGGGAGACCAGCATCGACAACGACGGCGGGGCCAACACGCGGAAGCTGACCATCGCCCAGGGCAAGGCCGGGGACACGGTGCTCACGCTCGTCGCCGACGGGCCCACCGACGGCGGCGGGTCCTACCACTGCGTGTTCGAGGCGAAGCTCGCCGAAGCGCCGGCCGGGAACGGGCCGCTGGAGATGGGGCCGTCGACCGTGGTCTCCGGCGCGCCGGCCTCCTCCTGCTCCCCGGGCGAGGCCACCGAGGTGACACTGCAGCCGGACGGCAGGCTCAAGCGGGCGAAGCGGAGCGGCGCGGAGAGCCTGACGTACAGCAGGCGGTGAGGCCCCGGACCGGGCCGCCGGCGCCGTCGGTACCGCCTACCGGGGCTCCGGTGGCCGTTGCCTGGGCATGTTCGGACGGGTGCCGTTCGCCGGGGGCAGCGGAAGGCGGCCCGCGGGACCGGAGGACTCCGCCCGCACCCCGGACGACACCGCCGCCTGGATCCCCAGCGGCGCGCACCCCGTGCGGAACTCCACCATCCAGTCGGCCGTCTCCATCCGCACCAGCTCGGTGACGTCCTCGGAGAAGCGCCGCAGCACCCCGAGGCACCGCTCGGTCGCCTCGCTCGCGGTGCCCTCGGCCGGCCCCAGCACCTCCCGCACGCACTCCGACGCCCAGTCGAACTGCAACGCCTGCAGCCGCCGCTGCACGGCCTGCGCGGTGGCCACGTCCCTTATCCAGCCGGAGGTGACGCCGAAGAAGCGGTCGACGCCCACGCACGCCACCGCGAGCATCAGGGCCAGATAGCCCCAGGGCGCGACCCCGCCGACGACCCCGGTGAGGTCCAGCAGCGGCAGCGAGGCCCCGCAGACCGCGCCGGCCGCCGCACCGGCCCGCAGCGCCCGCGCTCCGCGCCGCTTCCACACCCGGTCCGTCAGGTACCAGGCCGCCGTCCGCAGCGCCCCGTCCTCCACCCACCGGTACAGCTCGTCCAGCCGTTCGGCCGGCTCGCCCCAGTCGCCGAGCGGGAAGGCCCGCCCGGTCAGATCGCCCGGCCGCAGCCCGGCCGCGCCCTCGCCCCACCCGTCCTGAGGCGGACCCTCGGGCTGCATCTCCGGCTGACCCACCCGGCACTCCCTTGTGAACACGACACCGAACACATGAACACGACGCCGAACTCGACGCCGATCACGACACTGGACGGACACGGCACGGGACACGGCGCTGGACGCGAACCGGTCACCACGAGACGGTCACATAGCGTGACATTCCATGCCGACGTGCGGCACCCTTCCTACCGCCCAATGGGTGGCGAAGAGGTAGCTTTCCCGACTTTTCCGCCCGGAAGTAGGCCTTGATCAGGTATAGGGCTGCTGACGTTCTCACTCGAAAGAGTGGCGGGGCGATGGCCGCGCAGACCACGTAGGCTCATGCACAGCGGAGAAGCGACACCGGAGCGCCCGAGGGCGACCCGGCGCGATCCGGAGCGACAGAGCACACGAAGAACCAGGAGCTGATCGTGATTCCCGGTGGTGGCCAGCCCAACATGCAGCAGTTGCTCCAGCAGGCCCAGAAGATGCAGCAGGACCTTCAGCGGGCGCAGGAGGAACTGGCGAACACGGAGGTCGACGGTCAGGCGGGCGGCGGCCTGGTGCAGGCCACCGTGACCGGCGCCGGCGAGCTGCGCGCGCTGAAGATCGACCCGAAGGCGGTGGACCCCGAGGACACCGAGACCCTCGCCGACCTGATCGTCGCGGCCGTGCACGCGGCCAACGAGAACGCGCAGGCGCTCCAGCAGCAGAAGCTCGGCCCGCTGGCGCAGGGCCTGGGCGGCGGCGGCATCCCCGGCCTGCCGTTCTGACGTTCTGACGTTCGTCACCGGCGCGATCCCCGCACCGCCTTCCTAGGAAAGGCGGCAGCCGACTACCGTACGTACCGAAAGGTCTCCAGGAAGGGCAGTCCGTTGTACGAAGGCGTGGTCCAGGACCTCATCGACGAGCTGGGGCGGCTTCCCGGCGTCGGTCCCAAGAGCGCGCAGCGGATCGCCTTCCACATCCTGCAGGCGGAGCCGACGGACGTGAAGCGGCTCGCGCAGGCCCTCCTGGAGGTGAAGGCGAAGGTCCGCTTCTGCGCGACCTGCGGCAACGTGGCACAGGAAGAGCTGTGCACGATCTGCCGCGACCCGCGCCGCGACCCGACGGTCATCTGTGTGGTCGAGGAGCCGAAGGACGTCGTGGCGGTCGAGCGCACCCGGGAGTTCCGGGGGCGCTACCACGTGCTGGGCGGCGCGATCAGCCCGATCGAGGGTGTGGGCCCGGACGACCTGCGGATAAGGGAGCTGCTGGCCCGGCTGGCCGACGGCACGGTCACCGAGCTGATCCTGGCCACGGACCCCAATCTCGAGGGCGAGGCGACGGCGACGTACCTCGCTCGCATGATCAAGCCCATGGGCCTGAAGGTCACCCGCCTGGCCAGCGGCCTCCCGGTGGGTGGCGACCTGGAATACGCGGACGAGGTCACCCTCGGCCGCGCCTTCGAGGGGAGACGACTCCTAGATGTCTGACGCCACGCTGCACGCCACGACGCAGAACCCGGACGACTTCGCGGTCCAGATCGCGGACCAGATCGAGAGCTTCCTGGTGGCCGTCACGGAGGTGGCGAAGGGGGACGAGCCCGGCTCGACCGTTCCCTTCCTCCTCCTGGAGGTCTCCCAGCTGCTGCTGGCCGGCGGGCGTCTGGGCGCGCACGAGGACATCGTCCCCGACGAGCGCTACGAGCCCGATCCGGGGCCCGAGCCGGACGTCGACGAGCTGCGCGAGAACCTGGTCCGCCTGCTGGAGCCGGTCGACGTCTACTTCGAGGTCTTCGACCCCTACGCGCCCCGCACGGCGCCGGTGCCGGCCCGGATCTCCGACGACCTCGCGGACGTCAGCACCGACCTGCGTCACGGCATGGTCCACTACCGCGCGGGCCGCACCACGGAGGCCCTGTGGTGGTGGCAGTTCTCCTACTTCTCCAACTGGGGCCCCACCGCCTCCGCGGTCCTGCGTGCCCTGCAGTCGGTGCTCATCCACGTCCGCCTCAACCAGCCCCTGGAGGAGCTGGACGGCCTCGACACCGACCAGGCGGCGGGTGACGAGACCCTGGAGGTCGAGGCGGGCCGGGTCATGGCGGAGGAGATCTGCGGACCGCTGGGCATGCGCCCGGCGAAGCAGTAGCACCCCCGGCGAACAGGGTGACTCAGATCACATAAGCGAAGAGCGGGAACGGCGTAATGAGTGGGCAGGACCGCCCTCTCAACTGCTTGACGGCCACAGCCCCGGCCGGCGCCTCTCCTGATTCGGAGCTCGATCATGTTCGTCCCCAGCCTCCCCCACGTCACCCTGGAGCAGCCCGCCGGCGCCCGCCTGGTCACCGCCTCCGGACGGGGGCGGTCCATCCCCCTGACCCTGCGCTACGCGGCCGGCGACCCGCTCGCCGTGCACATCGACTTCCCGGCCCATGTCACGGCCGACGGCGAGGTCACGTCGTGGACGTTCGCCCGGGGGCTGCTCGCGGAGGGGCTGGTGGCGCCGGCCGGTCCCGGGGCCGTCCGGGTGCGGCCGTACGGCACGGACGGTACGGACGGCACGCTCGTCGAGCTGCGCACCGCGCACGGCACGGCCGCCCTCCGCTTCGACACGGCCGTCCTGCACCGCTTCCTGCTGCGCACGTACTCGGTGGTCGCCCCGGAGGAGGAGACGGTGGACGCGGTCCTCGACGACGGTGTGGCGGAGCTGTACGGCCGCCGGGCGAGCTGACCGGCCGGCGTTGTGAGCTGACGGGTCGGCGTTGTGAGCCAGGGCACTTTCCGCGTGGTGGGCGGTGCGCTGGGCAGGTTCGGGGGCGAGCGTCCGATGTCTCACCATGCGGGAGCAGGGCGGCGGATTTCGGACGCTCGATAGACTGAGCCGACATAAACGAACCGAGCGAGGAGCGCACGTGGGCCTTGTCGTGCAGAAGTACGGAGGCTCCTCCGTAGCCGATGCCGAGGGCATCAAGCGCGTCGCCAAGCGGATCGTGGAAGCCAAGAAGAACGGCAACCAGGTGGTTGTCGTGGTCTCCGCGATGGGCGACACGACGGACGAGCTGATCGATCTCGCCGAGCAGGTATCCCCGATGCCTGCGGGCCGGGAGTTCGACATGCTGCTGACCGCGGGAGAGCGTATCTCCATGGCCCTGCTGGCCATGGCGATCAAAAACCTGGGCCACGAGGCCCAGTCGTTCACCGGTAGCCAGGCAGGCGTCATCACCGACTCGGTCCACAACAAAGCCCGGATCATCGACGTCACGCCCGGCCGTATCCGGACCGCCCTCGACGAGGGCAACATCGCGATCGTCGCTGGCTTCCAGGGCGTCAGCGCCGACAAGAAGGACATCACCACGCTGGGGCGCGGCGGGTCCGACACCACGGCCGTGGCCCTCGCCGCCGCCCTCGACGCCGAGGTCTGCGAGATCTACACCGACGTCGACGGCGTGTTCACCGCCGACCCGCGCGTGGTGAAGAAGGCGAAGAAGATCGACTGGATCTCCTTCGAGGACATGCTGGAACTCGCGGCCTCCGGCTCCAAGGTGCTGCTCCACCGCTGTGTGGAGTACGCCCGGCGGTACAACATCCCGATCCACGTCCGCTCCTCCTTCAGCGGGCTGCAGGGCACGTGGGTCAGCAGCGAGCCCATTCAGCGAAGGGACAAGCAGGTGGAGCAGGCCATCATCTCCGGTGTCGCGCACGACACCTCCGAGGCCAAGATCACGGTCGTCGGCGTGCCGGACAAGCCGGGCGAGGCCGCCGCGATCTTCCGCGCCATCGCCGACGCCCAGATCAACATCGACATGGTCGTGCAGAACGTGTCGGCCGCGTCCACGGGCCTGACCGACATCTCCTTCACGCTGCCGAAGACCGAGGGCCGCAAGGCCATCGACGCGCTGGAGCGGAACCGGGGCGGCATCGGCTTCGACTCGCTGCGCTACGACGACCAGATCGGCAAGATCTCGCTGGTCGGCGCCGGCATGAAGACCAACCCCGGTGTCACCGCGGCCTTCTTCGAGGCGCTCAGCAACGCCGGTGTGAACATCGAGCTGATCTCGACCTCCGAGATCCGCATCTCGGTCGTCACCCGCGCCGACGACGTCCCCGAGGCCGTGCGCGCCGTGCACACCGCCTTCGGGCTCGACTCGGACACCGACGAGGCCGTGGTCTACGGAGGCACTGGCCGCTGATGGCACCGACCCGCAGGCCGACGCTCGCGGTCGTGGGAGCGACCGGAGCCGTCGGCGCGGTCATGCTCCAGATCCTGTCCCAACGGGCGGACGTCTGGGGCGAGATCCGTCTGATCGCCTCCCCGCGCTCGGCCGGCCGCAAGCTGGCCGTGCGCGGGGAGGAGGTCGAGGTGGTGGCGCTGACCGCGGAGGCCTTCGACGGCGTCGACGTCGCGATGTTCGACGTGCCCGACGAGGTCGCCGCGCAGTGGGCGCCGGTCGCCGTCTCCCGTGGCGCGGTCGTGGTCGACAACTCGGCCGCCTTCCGCATGGAAGCGGACGTCCCGCTCGTCGTCCCGGAGGTCAACGCGCATGCGGTGCGCGCCCGTCCGCGCGGGATCGTCGCCAACCCCAACTGCACGACCCTGTCGATGATCGTCGCCCTGGGCGCGCTGCACGCCGAGTTCGGGCTGCGCGAGCTGGTGGTGTCGTCGTACCAGGCCGTCAGCGGGGCCGGGCGGGCCGGCGTGGAGACGCTGCGCGCCCAGCTGTCCCTGGTGGCCGGCACCGAACTGGGGACCAGTCCCGGTGACGTACGGCGGGCCGTGGGGGAGAACACCGGGCCCTTCCCGGATCCGGTCGCGCTGAACGTCGTCCCCTGGGCCGGATCGCTGCGGGAGGACGGCTGGTCGTCGGAGGAGATGAAGGTGCGGGACGAGTCCCGCAAGATCCTCGGACTGCCGGCGCTGCCGATCGCCGTGACCTGCGTGCGGGTCCCGGTGGTCACCACGCACTCGCTGACCGTCCACGCGCGCTTCCAGGGCGAGGTCACCGTCGACGGTGCCCGCGAGATCCTCGCCACCGCGCCCGGGGTGGTCCTGTGCGACGACCCGGCGGCCGGTGAATTCCCCACCCCCGCCGATGTGGTGGGCACCGATCCGACCTGGGTCGGCCGGGTGCGCCGGGCGCTGGACGACCCGACCGCGCTCGAACTCTTCGTGTGCGGCGACAACCTGCGCAAGGGCGCGGCCCTCAACACCGCCCAGATCGCCGAGTTGGTCGCGACGGAGATCACAGCCGGTCAAACCCCCTCTGTGTAGGAAGTTTGTAGGATTCTTTTAAGAACCGTGGCCGGAAGCATGATCAAAAACACTTGTACCCGGCTCCACGGCAGCAGAGGATTTTCCTCCCCGCTCTCCGCAACCGCGTGCAGGGCGGGGAGCGTCTTTGCGGACACCCTGACGGGGTCCGGGGCGTGAGGTCCTGCCGCGAGACGCCGTGGCCGGGGGCGTGGGGGCGCCCGTTCACTTAGGGACATAGGGGAAGAGCGGGGCCCATGACGGCATTTGAGACATCGTCGGTTGTCGCATGTGTGATGCCCGGCACGTACAACCTTCACGGGGTCAGACGTGTCAAACAGGCGTGGCAGAGGTACTTGAGCTCTCCCCCAAGCTCTTCGAGCAGGGGATATCCCCAGCGCACCACGGCATGGTGGGCCTGCGGCCGCCCCGTGGCACGCGCCGGTCGCGCATGTCCGGGACGCCCGGCGGCATGCCGGTGATCGCGCCCGTGCCCGCAGCGCGGCCCGCCCGCATACCCAGTCAGCGCGACGGAGCCGAGGACACGGCGACCGCCGCGGTCGCCGGCACCACCGTCGACCATCTCACCGAGACCTACCGTGCGCACTACCGTTCGCTGCTCGGTCTCGCCGCCCTGCTCCTTGACGACACCGCCTCCTGCGAGGACGTCGTCCAGGAGGCCTTCATCCGCGTCCACTCGGCGCGCAAACGGGTCCGTGACCCGGAGAAGACCCTCGCCTACCTCCGGCAGACGGTGGTCAACCTCTCCCGCTCCGCCCTGCGTCGGCGCATCATCGGCCTGAAGCTGCTCTCCAAGCCGATGCCCGACATGGCGAGCGCGGAGGAGGGCGCGTACGACCAGCTGGAGCGCGACGCCCTCATCAAGGCGATGAAGGGACTGCAGCGCCGCCAGCGCGAGGTCCTCGTGCTGCGCTACTTCGCGGACATGACGGAGGCGCAGGTCGCCGAGACGCTCGGCATCTCGCTGGGCTCGGTGAAGGCGTACGGCTCGCGAGGCGTCGCCGCCCTGCGCGTGGCCATGGGGGCGCGCACATGAGCGACCACTCGGAAGGGGGCGATTCGCATGAACGCCTGTCCCACGAACGCCACGAGCCCTATGCCTGGCACGAGCCGACGAAGTCGCACGAGCAAGAGCACAAGCCACCGCACGCTGGGAACGGAACTGTGAACCACGGCCCCGACGAGAAGGGCCCCGAGGGGCTCGGCCCGGACCGCGACGGGCTCGACTCCGACCGCGAGATGTCCGACTCCGATCGTGACGTGCCCCGCTCCGACCGCGGCGAACCCGGGTCGGACCGCGACGGGCTTCCCTCGGATCCGGGCGGACTCTCCTTCGATCTCGGCGCGTTCGGCTCGGATCTCGGCGGGCTCGGCTCGGACGAGCCGGACCTGCGCCGGCTGCTGCACTCGGCGGTCGGCGACATCGAACCGCGCAACGGCACGCTGGACCATCTGCGCCGGGCGGTGCCCGCACGACGGGCGCGCAAGCGCCAGGCCCTGGTCGGCATGGCGGCGGCGGCCCTGTTCATCGGCACCGCGATCCCCGCGCTCATCCACGTCTCGAACTCCGGCGCCCTGGACCCCAACACCGCCATGGCCGGCCAGTCCTCCGAGGCCCACAACGGCACCGGCAAGGGCAAGAGCCATGGCGGCGACTCCGACACCGTCACCGGCTCCCACGGCAGGACCCCGTCGCACGGCAAGGGCGGCCACAAGGGTGACGAGCCGGGCAGGACCGGCGGCGGCGGTACCGGCTCGGCCAGTACCGCCGACCCGTCCGCCACCGCGTCGGTGAACGCCCCGCTGTGCACGTCGGCCCAGCTGTCCGTCACCGGCGGCACCGGCCCGAGCGCGGGGAACCAGTTCTACGGCAGCTTCCGCGTCTCCAACATCTCCGGCACCGCCTGCACGGTCGGCGGCACCGTCACGGTGACCCCCACCGCCCAGGGCGCGGCCGACCCGGGCAAACTCGTCGCGGTCCGGCATGTGGCCGGTGACGCGGCGACAGCCCTGCCCGACCCGTCGCTGGATGCCGCCACGCTGGTCCTGCAGCCCGGCGGCGCCTACCAGGAGCAGGTCGCCTTCGTGCCCTCCGAGACCTGCCCCACCACCAGTGGCGGCAGCACCGGCGGTTCGGACACCGGCGTCCCCTCGCCCGACCCGTCCACCAGCCAGGACGCGAGCGCGACCGGCACCACGGACACCAGCGGAGCGGCGGGCACGACCACCCAGCTCGTCGAGGCCGACGGGGTGGCCGACGGCAGCGTCCTGCTCACCTTCACCGGCGAGACGGGCTCACCGACGGCGTCGCTGACGGTGCCGAACGCGTGCGCGGGGACCGTGTACTACACGGGGATCGCGGCTTCGGGGGCCGGGGCGTAGAGCCCCGGCGGCGCTGTCCGGGGCGTGGACCCCGGGCAGCGCATGGCGCTCGGACCTCAGACGGCGGTCGGGGCGGAGGCGTCCTCCTGCTCCCGCTCCTCCTCCGGCAGCAGGCCGAGCTCCGCGTCCCGGGCGAACTCCACCTCGCGGCGCAGCAGCCGGAACCACATGAACACCGTGAAGCCCGCGAAGACGAACCACTCACCGGTGTAGCCGAGGTTCTGGAACGCCTTCAGGTCCAGACCGGTGCCGTCCGGCGCGGCCGCGGGCACCGCCTTCATGCCCGCGTCGGCGTGGTCGAGGGTGACCCAGGCGGCGTACAGCTTGTCGGGCACCAGGTTGACCAGCGAGGCCGTGCTGATCGCCGCCGTCTGCCCGGCGGGCAGACCGCCCTGGGCGCTGACCCCGTTGTCGCCCGGGGTCTCGGGCGCCTGGAGCGCGCCGGTGACGGTGACCTCGCCGCGCGGCGCGGCGGGCGCCTTCGCCGGGTCCGCGGTGCCCGGCAGCCAGCCGCGGACCACGGGCAGGGAACTGCCGGACGAGGTGCGCAGCAGCGTCAGCACGTAGAAGCCGCGCTTGTCGTCCAGCTGCCGGTCGGGCACCAGGAGCTGCTTGTCGTACCGGCCGGTGGCGGTGACCCGCCGTCCCGAGGTGAGTTTGTCGACGGGCAGCATCCGCGCCAGGGGCCGGGCGGTCTCGTGCCTGCCGGAGGCGGCCTGCTCGGTCGCGGCGTGCTGGTCGTGCACCCGCCCCTCGAACCGGCTCAGCTGCCACGACCCCATGAACACGCAGAACGGGATGGCCAGCAGCACGAAGACGTTGATGCCCCACCAGCGGGGTGTCAGCAGAAACCGGTACACGCCCTCAACGGTACGGCGCCCGCGCCACCGGCCGGGCCCGGGGGTGAGGTCGGCCGGCGGCGGACCGGACCGCGTCCGCCGCGGCCGCCGGTGATCCGGCCGCTCGCGGCGGACGCGGGAGGCGGGGTGGACGTGTGTGCGGAGAAGGTGTCCGGAGCCGGGAAGTTATCCACAGGCTGGGTATACCGGTCGGCGGATTGTGGGCGGGGCCAGGCACTATGGGCTCATGACTGGGGCCAAGAGTGAGAGCAGGACGCCGGGTACGCCGGGTACGCCGGGTACGGAGGGTAAGTCGGACACGCCGGATACGCCGGACTGGGAGAAGCGCTTCCGGGCGCCGCGGGTCTCCCTGCCCGACTGGGCGGAGGACGCGCCGGACCGTTCCCTGTTCGTGTCGAACGCGACGGGCACGTACGAGCTGTACGCCTGGGACCGCGCGAGCGGCGAGCAGCGGCAGGCGACGGACCGGGCCAACGGCACGACCGACGGCATGCTCGCCCCGGACGGGGCGTGGATCTGGTGGTTCGACGACAAGGACGGCGACGAGTTCGGCGTCTGGCGCCGCCAGCCCTTCGGCGGCGGGGCGGACGAGACGGCCGTGCCCGGCCTGGAGCCGTCCTACCCGGCCGGCGTGGCCCTCGGGCGGGACGGCCGCACGGCGGTGGTCGGCCGCTCCACGGACGAGGACGGTACGACGATCCACCTGGCGCGCGCCGGCGAGGACCCTGCGGAGATCTACCGGCACCGCGAGTCGGCGGGCGTCGGCGACCTCTCCCACGACGGTTCGCTGATCGCGATCGAGCACACCGAGCACGGCGACGCCATGCACGCGGCCCTGCGCGTACTGCGCCCGGACGGCACGACGGTCGTCGAGCTGGACGACACCAAGGGCGGCACCGAGGAGCTGGGCCTGGAGGTCCTGGGCTTCGCCCCCGTCGACGGCGACACCCGCCTGCTCATCGGCCACCAGCGCCGGGGCCGCTGGGAGCCGCTGGTGTGGGACGTGGCGACGGGCGAGGAGACCGACCTGGCCCTCGACCTGCCCGGCGACATCAGCGCCGAGTGGTTCCCGGACGCCGGCGCCCTGCTCATCGCCCACAGCCACGAGGCCCGCAGCGAGCTGTTCCGCTACGACCTCGCCGCCGCCGCGCTGACCCGTATCCCCACGCCGCCCGGCACGGTCTCCGGGGCGACCGCCCGCCCCGACGGCAGCGTCGAGTACCTGTGGTCGTCGGCCGCCGAGCCGCCGGTGGTCCGCTCGACCTCCGGCGCGGTCGTGCTGGACCCGCCCGGTATGAAGTGCCCGCCGTCGGTGGTCGTGGAGGACGTGTGGGTCGAGGGTCCCGGCGGCCGCATCCACGCCCTCGTCCAGAAGCCGGCCGGCGCCACCGGCCCCCTCCCCACCGTCTTCGACCTGCACGGCGGCCCGACCTGGCACGACAGTGACTCCTTCGCCGCGGGCCCGGCCGCCTGGGTGGACCACGGCTACGCGGTCGTGCGCGTCAACTACCGCGGCTCCACGGGGTACGGCCGCGCCTGGACCGACGCCCTGAAGCACCGGGTGGGCCTGATCGAGCTGGAGGACGTCGCCGCGGTGCGCGAGTGGGCGGTCTCCTCCGGTCTCGCCGACCCCGACCGGCTGGTCCTCACCGGCGGCTCCTGGGGCGGCTACCTCACCCTCCTCGGCGTCGGCACCCAGCCCGACGCGTGGGCCGTCGGCATCGCGGTCGTCCCCGTCGCGGACTACGTCACGGCGTACCACGACGAGATGGAGGCCCTGAAGGCCATGGACCGCACCCTCCTCGGCGGTACCCCCGAGGAGGTCCCCGAGCGCTTCGAGGCGTCCTCCCCGCTGACCTACGTCGACCAGGTCAAGGCCCCCGTCTACATCTCGGCGGGCGTCAACGACCCCCGCTGCCCCATCCGCCAGATCGACAACTACATCAAGCGCCTGGAGTCGCGCGGCGCGACCCACGAGGTGTACCGCTATGACGCGGGGCACGGCTCACTGGTGGTGGACGAGCGGATCAAGCAGGTGGGTCTGGAGATCGACTTCGCGCAGCGGCACCTGGGGGGCGGGGAGTAGCGCACTCACGGCGGTGCGGGCCCGGGTGACGGCTGGTCCAGGGCCGGCCCGGCTCGCGTCGCCCGCGTCGCCCGCATTGCTCGTACCGTCCGTACCGCTCGGCCCGTCTTCCCGCCCCCGGGCGGCGGGACGGTCCGGCTCGGCCCGCCTTCGGCCGGCGGGTCGGCCCGGCTCGGCGAGCCCTCGGCCGGGCGGGTCAGCCCAGCTCGGCCAGTCCTCGGCGGGTCGCGGCGAGGACGACCCGGTCCCCGCCGCGCAGCACGTGGTCGCCGGACACGTCGGCGCGCCCTTCCAGCGCCAGCACCCGGAACGCCCCCGCGCGGAACGCCTCGGCCACGGTCCGCCCCTCCAGCTCCGGGTGCCCGGCCACCTCGACCGAGGCGAACAGCAGCACCCGCCGCTCCACGGGGAAAGCCCCCAGGATCCGCCGCCCCAGCATCGCCCCGGCGAACGCGGGCGCGGACAGGTACGACACGCTCCGGCTGCGGGTGACGGCCCGCGGATGAGCGGCCCGCAGGGTCCGGTACACCGCGGTGGCGAAGTCGTCGTCGTACAGCCGCAGTACCACCCGCAGATCCGGCCGCACGGAACGGGCGTACAGCACGGTCTCGAGGTTCGTCGTGTCCGAGCTGGTCACGGCCAGCAGCGCGTGCGCCCGGTGGATCTTCGCGGCCTCCAGCACCCCCTCCTGCGTGACGTCCCCGAGCACCACCGGAACCCGCAGCCGCCGGGCGGTCGCCAGCCCGCGCGCCTCCGGGTCGGACTCCACGCACACCACCGGGATGTGCAGCTCCCGCAGCCGGGTCAGCACCCGCGTGCCGATCTTCCCCAGCCCCAGCAGCACCACGTGCCCGCCCAGCCCGCGCGGCGGCTTGCGCAGCGCGGAGGTGGTCCGGAACGTGCCCAGCGCTTCGAGCACCGCGGCCAGCAGCACGGGCAGCAGCAGCAACCCGACGAGCCCGGAGAGCAGTTGCAGGATCTGCCGCCCGAGGGGCTTGCCGAGCGCGGGGTCGTCGATCGCGAACATGTCCAGCAGCGTCAGATAGAAGGCCCCCAGCGGATGGATGCCGGTCACCAGGTACAGGGCGACGGCGAGCGCGCACACGCACCCCACGAGCCCGGCCAGCGACCACCGCAGCCGGCGCGAGAACAGCGAGGCGAGCGGCGGCACGCTGCCCACCCCGCGTCCGGCCGCGGCCGCCGACGTCCCCTCGACGGCGGACACCTGCTCCAGGACCACGCTGGCCCGCCCGCCGGCCCGCCGTACCTCCTCGTCGTCCGGCAGCAGCCGCGGCCCCTGCTCCCCGTTGCCCTCGGCCGGGGAGAGCAGGGCCAGCGTGCACAGTCCGGGATCGACGGGCGAGCCGTCCGGAGGCGGAATCCGCTCCACGGCCCGCAGCAGCAGTCCGTCGGTCTGTACGACCTTGCTGGTGCCGGTTACGGCCGTGGCGGCCAGCGCGGGCGCGGCGGTGTCGGCGTCGGACAGCACGGTCGTGGACGCGTCCGAGCCGCCGCCCTCGCCGTCCCCGGCCGCCAACGCCGCTGCCTGATCGAGGAGTTCCTCGATGTGCTGCCCCAACCTCCGGTTGTAGAGCCGCAGAACGAGCCGGAGGCGGGGGTTGAGGCGGCGGGCGGTCAGCGCGGCCCGGATGTTGGTCTCGTCGTCGTCGTACACGAGCGCCAGCGCGGCGGCCCGCTCCACCCCGGCCTCGGCGAGCACGGCCTCGGTGGCGGAAGCGGCCTCCAACACCACTTCCACCTCGCCGCGTTGCCCGCCGCCGACGGCGCTCGCGGCAGTGCCGCCGGGCCCGTTACCGCCGCTCCCGGCCGGGCCGGCGTGCGCGTTCCCGCTGCCCGCGCCCCGCCCGACGGCGGCGCTGACCACCCGGTCGAACAGCGTCGCCGAGGCGGACCGGGACCGCCCGACCACCGGAGGCCGGACCGTGCCCGCCTCCGGCGGCACCACGAGGACGACCCGCTCGCGGTAGACACTGCGCAACTCGGCCGCGAGCCGGTGCGCGAGACCGTCGTCCCCGCACACCACCATGTGCGCCGACGTGTCACCGGGGCCGCCTTGATACGGAACGCTCACCACGAGGGGAAAGACTGCCCCAAAGAGACGGCCGGTTCCAGCGGTTGGTTGAACGACCGGGCCCGGCGCCGCGTACGGGAGGGGAGGAGCACACAGCCGGAGGTACCCACCCGTGGCCATCACCGAAGACGCCCCGCCGGGCGCCCCGCCCGGCGGCACACCCCGGGAACCGGCACCGCCGTCCGGCGCGCGGGGAGGCCGTACGGGCCGGCGGCTCAGCTCCCCGCTCGTGCTGACGTCGACTCTGGTGCTCGCGGTCCTCGCCCAGTCGCCGATCCGCGGGGCGCTCGGGACGCCCGTGATGCAGAGCTGGATGACGGTGTTCGTGGCCGTGACGGTCCAGGCGCTGCCCTTCCTCGTCCTGGGCGTCCTGCTCTCGGCGGCGATCGCGGTGTTCGTGCCCCCGTCCTTCTTCGCCCGCGCCCTCCCGCGCCGCCCCGCCCTCGCCGTACCGGTGGCCGGGCTGGCGGGCGCGGTGCTGCCGGGCTGCGAGTGCGCGTCGGTCCCGGTGGCGGGCGCGCTGGTGCGCAGGGGGGTGACCCCGGCCGCCGCCCTGGCGTTCCTGCTGTCCGCGCCCGCGATCAACCCGGTCGTCCTGACCGCGACCGCTGTCGCCTTCCCGCGGAACCCGGAGATGGTCCTGGCCCGGTTCCTCGCGAGCCTCCTCGTGGCCTGCGCGATGGGCTGGCTCTGGCAGCGCCTGGGCCGCACCGACTGGCTGCGCCCGCCGGCGCACGGCGCGCACGAGGGCACCACCAAGGGCGAGTCGTTCTGGAACTCGGTCCGGCACGACACCATGCACGCGGGCGGCTTCCTGGTGCTGGGCGCGATGGCGGCGGCCACGCTGAAGGCGGTGGCCCCGGCGACCTGGCTGCGCACGGCGGCCGACAACCCCCTGCTCTCCGTCCTCGCCCTCGCCGTGCTGGCCGTCCTGCTGTCCATCTGCTCGGAGGCGGACGCGTTCGTCGCCGCGTCCCTGACGCAGTTCTCCCTGACGGCCAAGCTGGTGTTCCTGGTGGTGGGCCCGATGATCGACCTCAAGCTCTTCGCGATGCAGGCGGGTACCTTCGGCCGTACCTTCGCGCTCCGGTTCGCCCCCGCCACCTTCGCCCTGGCCGTCGCGGGCGCGGTCCTGACCGGGACGGTGCTGCTGTGAACCGGCAGGCCCAGGCGGCGGTCATGTTCCTGCTCGGCGCGGCCCTGCTGCACGCGGGCGTCACCGACCTCTACCTGCGCTACGTCAAAGCGGGCCTACGTCCCCTGCTGCTGGCCTCGGGTGCCGTCCTGATCGCGGCGTCCCTGGCGACGGCCTGGTATGAGCGCAGGCGAGCCAAATCCTCCGCCGGCACCAGCACCGGCGCCGACACCGACGCCCACGCTCACGCCCACCGCGAGCCCCGCATCGCGTGGCTTCTGCTGCTCCCGCTGCTCGCCCTCATCCTCATCGCCCCGCCGGCCCTCGGCTCCTACAGCGCCCTGCGCACGGGCACGGCGCTGCAACAGCCCTACGGCTACGGCACCTTGCCCGCGGGTGACCCGGTCCCGCTCAGCGTGGTCGACTACGCCTCGCGCGCGGCGTACGGCCACGGCCGCTCCCTGCACGGCCGCCCCGTCCGTGTCACCGGCTTCCTCGCCCTGGACCACGGCGGTGCGCCCTACCTGGTCCGCATGGCCCTCAACTGCTGTGCGGCGGACGCCCAGCCGGTCAAGATCGCCCTGACCGGCACGCTGCCCCCGGTCCTGCGGCCGGACGCCTGGCTGGAGGTCACGGGCAGCTACACCCCGCGACTGACCCACGACCCGGTCAACAACGGCCCGATCCCGTACCTGAAGGTCACCTCGGTGAGGCCGGTACCGACCCCCCGCGACCCCTACGACGAGACCTGGAACAACTGACAGCCAGCCGCTGCCAGTTGGCAACTGACAACTGGCAGCGGACGGAGGGCGGCCGCAGCCCTCCCCGGTCAGCTGAGGCAGACCAGGCCGAGCAGGCAGAGGTGGGCCGGTGAGGTCGCCGCCGGGGTGGAGGGCACCTGCGGGGTCGCCGAGTCCGTGGCACCGGGGCTCGACGCGGCCGGGGTGGACGCCGGCTGCTGGGACGCCGTACCGGAGGAGGAGGCGGAAGCGGAGGCGGAACCGGTGCCACTGGTGGCCGTGCCGCCGGAGGTGGCGGCCGCGGCGGGGGCGGACGTGTGCGGCACAGTGGCCGGAGTCCGTACGGGCAGAGTGGGGGCCGCGGAGTCCGTGTGCGCGTTCGACGGGTCGGTGCCTGCCGCCGTGGTCGCGGCCTGCGGAGCCTGCGCGGTGTGCGTGGCCCGCGCGGACTGCCCGTGCGAGGGACCGGCTCCCCGCGACGGGGCGTGAGCCGGGTTCGAGGTGTGCGGGGCTCCCTGCGTGCCGGGCGGGGTCGTCACCGGAAGGTCGTCGGCGGTGGTCTCCGCGCCCACGCCGCCCATGCCGCGGTTGTCCGGGGCCGCGGCCGCCTGGGTGCGGTCGGTGGACTGGCGCTCCATCGAGGCCAGGGTGAGTCCGCCGCCGACCAGCGCCACGGCGGTCGCCACGGCGGCCCGGCGCTTGTTCTTCTTCCAGCGGACCAGCTGCCGGCGCCGGGCGGCCCGGCCCTGTGCCGCGGCGGGCGCGTCCTTCACGTCACCGGACGGGTGGAACCGCGGGGCGCCGTCCAGCGCGCCGCCCGCGACCGGGCCGCCGACGGGATCGCCGTCGAGAGGGGCGCTGCCGCGGGGAGCGCCGTCGACGGGAGTGCCGTCGGAGGAAGCCGGCGTGCCGAAGAGGTCGAAGTCGCGCATCGCCGACTCGGGCGTGGCCGCCGTGTAGCCGCGGCTCGTGGTCACGACGGGAGCGATGTCCGGAGCGTAGGCGCCGCACCCGGGACACACGAGAGCGCCGTTCAGATGGCGACGGCACGAGGAGCAGTAGTCCATTTGCGGTCTTCCTGAGTCGACTGCGCCTGCGGCCTCGGCCGCGGCCTGGCCGCGTTCGCACGCGGGATCGAACGGCCGCCAACGCTAACGATCGTTTAGGAAGACCATGTGCGCCCCCTGTGGCACTCCTGCGCACATTCTCAGCGGATTCACGGGCGCAGTGGGTGTCGGCGTGCGCGGCTGCGGCGCGGGTCACATCCGGCGCTGTCACATTCCGGCGCGCGGCTCCGTCGTAACCGTGCAGGCCGACAGCAACGGTGAAGGAGCACATCATGGAAGCCCGTCTGAACCTTTTCGGCAGCGAGTCCGCGGCCAAGCTCATGCGGCACTTCAACGCGTCGGGCAGGGTGATCTCGGAGTCGACACTGCCCGCCGCGACGCAGGAACTCGTGAAGATCCGCGCCAGCCAGATCAACGGCTGCGGTTTCTGCACCGACATGCACACCAAGGAGGCCACCGCCGCGGGGGAGAGCGCGGTCCGCCTCCACCTGGTCGCGGCCTGGCGCGAGGCCAAGGTCTTCACCGACGCCGAGCGCGCCGCCCTGGAGCTGGCCGAGCAGGGCACCCGGATCGCCGACGCGTCCGGCGGCGTCACCGACGAGGCCTGGGCCGCCGCCGCCAAGCACTACGACGAGGAGCAGCTCACCGCGCTGGTCTCCCTCATCGCCCTCATCAACGCCTACAACCGGCTGAACGTCATCGTGCGGCAGCCGGCCGGCGACTACGAGCCCGGCATGTTCGGCTAGGGCCTGCCTTCCGGATCGCGGGCCAGTACGGGACCGCGCACGGCCGCGTCATCCATTCGCGACGGCGTGTGCGCACGGCCGCGACTGCCTCCCTCGCGTATCGTCGCCCAAACGCCAACATCCGGAGTGAAAATGGGAAAAACGGATGAAATGGTGGGAGTGGTCGAGAGGGTCGCGGTCGTGTCCACCGGCCTGCCGGTACGCCGCACCCCCGTACGGCCGCTGGTCGCCGTGTCCGCGGCGGCGGTCGTCGGGGTGGCGGTGCTGCTCCTCGCCGGTACCCGGTGGCTCGACCACCCCGCCGTCCAGGCCTGGCGCACCGTCTGCCTGGCCATCACCGTCCAGGCGCTGCCCTTCCTCCTGCTGGGCACCGTCCTGTCCGGCGCCATCAACGCCTTCGTCCCGGCCGATCTGTTCACCCGGGTGCTGCCGAAGCGCGCCGCCCTCGCCGTACCGGTGGCGGGGGTGGCGGGCGCGGTGCTGCCCGGCTGCGAGTGCGCCTCCGTGCCCGTCGCGAACAGCCTCATCCGCCGGGGTGTGACACCGGCCGCCGCCTTCGCCTTCCTCCTCTCCGCCCCCGCGATCAACCCGATCGTGCTCACCGCCACGGCGGTCGCCTTCCCCGGCAACCCGGCCATGGTCGCCGCCCGACTGCTCGCCTCCCTCGCCACCGCCGCGCTGATGGGCTGGCTGTGGCTCTGGCTCGGGAAGGAGGAGTGGCTGCGGCCGGCGGTCCGGCACACCGGCCACCACTCCGGACACAACCGTTGGACGGAGTTCCGCCACGGCTTCCAGCACGACTTCCTGCACGCCGGCGGCTTCCTGGTGCTCGGCGCCATGGCCGCCGCCACCTTCAACGTGGCCGTGCCGCGTTCCGTCCTCGACACCTTCTCCGGATCGCCCTGGCTGTCGGTGCTCTTCCTGGCCGGTCTCGCCGTTCTCCTGGCGGTGTGCTCGGAGGCCGACGCGTTCGTCGCGGCCTCCCTCACCGGTTTCTCCCCGACCGCGCGGCTCGCGTTCATGGTGGTCGGCCCCATGGTCGACCTGAAGCTGATCGCCCTTCAGGCGGGTACCTTCGGCCGCGCGTTCGCCGTCCGCTTCTCCACCGCGACCACGGTCGTGGCGGTCATCGCGAGCGTCCTGATCGGAGGGGCACTGCTGTGAGACGCCTCGCGCAGACGACCCTGCTGACCCTCACCGGCTTCGGCCTCCTGCACACGGCCCTCTTCACCGACCTCTATCTGCGCTACGTCAAGGAGGGGCTGCGGCCCCTGCTGATCGCGTCGGGGGCCGTCATGGTGCTGCTGGGCGTGGCGAACATCCTCCTGGACAGACGCCGAACACCGGACGGAACCCCCGCCCCCGACCGGCCCGACCACCTCGGACACCTCGGCTACCAGGGCGGGCACGACCACGGCCACGACCACGCTCATGACCACGGCCATGACGACGCTCACGCTCACGGCCACGGGCACGACCACTCCGCCGCCCCCCGCGTCGCCTGGCTGCTGGTCCTGCCCGCGCTCAGTCTCCTCCTCTACGCCCCGCCGGCCCTGGGCGCCTACACGGCGGCGCACTCGAACGACAAGGCGGTCGTGAAGCAGAGCAGGTTCGACCCGCTGCCCGCGACCTCCACGCTGCCCATGACCCTCACGGCCTTCACCACGCGCGTGCAGCAGGACCCCACCCGCGCGATCAGGGGCCGCACGGTTCAGCTGACCGGCTTCGTCACCCCGATCGCCCACGACGGCGGCTGGTACCTGACCCGGATCATCTTCACCTGCTGCGCGGCCGACTCGCAGTCCGTCAAGGTCCGCGTGTACGGCACCCCCGCCCCGCCCGCCGACACCTGGCTCGCGGTCTCCGGCACCTGGCACCCCAAGGGCGCCCTGGGGAGCAGAACGGCGGAAGCGGCTCTCGACGTCCGCGAGACCCACGGCATCCCCCAGCCGGTCAACGCCTTCACGGACGACCTGCCGTTGACCCCGTCCTCGTAGCCCTGGTAGCCCTGGTAGCCCTCGTAGTTCTCGTAGTTCTCGTAGTTCTCGTAGTTCTCGTAGTCCTTGTATTCACCGAGCCCGGCGCGCGCCGGCTCCTCAGTGCCGTCCGGCCTTCTCGTGGCCCCCGTGCTTGCTCCTGGACTTCTCCACGCCGTCCTCGTGCCGCTCGGGGGCGTGCTCCTGCGCCGCCGGCGGGGCGGGCGGCGTGGTCGGCGGCTGCGTGCTGTTCACGGGCATGCCGTTCGCGGGGGTTCCGCTCACGGACGCGGACCCGGCGGGGGAGGGGGAAGCGGGGGTTTCGTCCGAGGAGTTCAGTGAGGCGCCGAAGGCGGCGGCCGCCGCGAACAGCAGCAGGCCCGCACCGCCGAGGACGGCCTTCGTGGCGTTGCCGGTGCGCTTGCGGACACGGGGCGCGGCCCGCCTGCCGCTACCGGTGTCCCCACCGGTGCGGGTGGTGCTGCCGGTGCTGCCAGTGCCGCCGGAGCGGGTGGTGCTGACGGCACGGGTGCCCGTGCGGGTCCCGGCGCCGGCGCGAGTGCCGGCGCGGGTGCCGCTACGGCTGCCGGCGCGGCTGCCGGTGCGGGACGGAGTCGCCGGGGCGGGCTGGGCGGGCTGTGCCTGCGCAGTGGCCGGGGGCTGCTGCTCGTACCGGGGCGTCGCCAGCCACGCGGCCGCCTGTTCCGCGGTGGGGCGCTGGGCGGGGTCCTTGGCCAGCATGCCGAGGACGTAGTCGGCCAGCGGGCCCGGTATCCCGGGGCGCACGTGGGTGAGCGCGACCGGCGGGGCGTCCACGTGCTGCTGCACCACTGCCAGGCTGTTCGAGCCGCGGAACGGCGGCTGCCCGGTGAGCAGTTCGTAGAGCACGCAGCCGAGGGAGTAGATGTCGGAGGACGGCTGCGCGGAGCGCCCGAGGGCCCGCTCGGGGGCCAGGTAGTCGGCGGTGCCGAGGACCTTCCCGGTGGCGGTGAGCGTGGCCGCGGAGTCGTCGGCGAAGCGCGCGATACCGAAGTCCGTGATCTTCACGGTGCGGTCCGTCGCCAGCATCACGTTGGCCGGCTTGATGTCCCGGTGGACCACGCCCTGGGCGTGTGCGGCGGACAGCCCAAGAGCCATCTGCGCCCCGACGGTCGCCGCCTCGGCCGGGGACAGCGTGCCGCGCAGGGAGCGCTCCTGGGCCAGGGTCCAGCCGTCGATCAGCTCCATCACCAGATAGAACTGGCCATGGTGGGAACCGAAGTCGTACACGCCGACCACGTGGGGGTGGTTGAGGCGCCCCGCGGTCTGGGCCTCCAGCCGGAAGCGCTCGGTGTCCGTCGCCTCCTCGGTGTGCAGGAGCTTCACCGCCACCGGCCGGTCGAGGATCTGGTCCGTGGCCCGCCACACCTCGCCCATGGCGCCCCGCCCCAGCGGCTCGTCCAAGTGGTAGCGATCCGCTAGAAGCAAGCCCACCAGTGTTCCTTCGCTCTCGACGACAGCCTTTCGCCGCTCGTCCTCAAGTCCCCATGATTCGCACGCAATTATGAAGAGGAAATCGCAGCTTACCGAAGGGGGAGCGACGGTCCGTGGACTGGCCCGGGGCACGGTGACACCTCCGTCGCCACCGAGCGGCCGCGCGGTCCGGCACGGGTGCGCGTCCGCGGCCCGCAGACCCGCGAGTGGACCGCCGAGGCGGTCTCCCGCGCCGGTACGTCCGGGCAGGGGGCAGGGGTACGTCCACGTCCGGTCCGCGTCTACGTCCCCCACTCCACCGGAGCCCCTCGGACTCGCCTCCGCTCCCGCTTCCTCCCCCTCCCCGCAGGTGGCCCGCACGTACCGGAGGCCCTTCCGGTGGCGTCCGCCGGTGCCCGGATGCGCGATCACGACCGCCGCGAAAGGATGGGCGTGGGTGGCCTGCGCTCCGCGAGGCTGCGCGGGGCTTGCCGCCGACCGTGCCTCGGCGTCCGGCCGAGCTGGGGGTGACGCGTATTTCGGCGTTCTTCCGGAGCTTCACATGGGTGACAAGCGCATCTCGTACCGTCGTACCGCGAGTCCGAGGGAACCAGTGGCGCACGGCACCGGAGTGTCCCGGGCATCCGCCGCCGACTGCGGCCTTCTGCTGATCAGACTGACGATCGGGCTGCTGATGGCGGCGCACGGGGCTCAGAAACTGTTCGGGCTCTTCGGGGGCCCCGGCCTGACCGCGACCGGCAAAGGCTTCGAGGCCCTCGGTTTCCGGCCCGGGAAGGTCTTCGCGGTGATCGGTGGAGGCTCCGAGTTCCTGGGCGGCCTCGGCCTGGCCCTGGGCCTGCTCACGCCGCTGGCCGCCGCCGCCCTGATCGGCGTGATGATCAACGCCATGGCCACGGTCACCGGTGCCCACGGTCTGTGGGACCAGGACGGCGGTGTGGAGTACAGCGTCTGCATCACCGTGGTCGCCCTGGCCATCGCCGCCATCGGGCCGGGCCGGCTCGCCCTGGACCGGTTCTTCCCCTGGGGCCGGGGCGGCTGGCCCGAGGCCGTCTTCGCTCTCGGGCTGGGAGGCATCGGCGCCGCGATCACGCTGAGTCTTTGAGTCTCTGCGCCTCTCGGTACCCGACTTCCCGGGGCTCCGAGCGGCTGATCCGCCGCGCCCCCGAGGCACCGGCGGGCGGCCCTTCACCGCATCTTTGACGGTCCGGTAACGATCCACAGATTGTCGGCACGTGTGTCCATGGGACGTACATACGATCCGGCGCATGAACAGAGCTGTGAAGATCGGCCTCGCCGGTACGTGCACCGCGCTGCTCGTCCTCGGGGGGATCGGTACCTACAACATCGTGCACGGTCTGACATCCACCGGTGACGGCTCTTCGGACGCAGCCCGGACGTTCGGTGCCGCGGGTGTGTCGAGTACGCCGCCCTCGGACGCCGAAGCGCTCAGGATGACCCGCGCCTTCCTGGGCAGCTGGTCCCGGCGGCACCTCGACGGCGCGGCGAGCGACACCGACGTGCCCGACACCGCCGGGCCGGCGCTGCGGGCCTACGCGGGTGGCCTGAAGCTGAAGAAGGTGTCCTTCTCGAACGTCCTTCCCGCAGGGCACTCGACCGTGACGCAGGGCGCCACGAAGGTCACCTTCGATGTCACCGCCGAGGTCGCGGGGGGCACGTGGACGTACTCGAGCGCGGTCGCCGTGCTGAAGAGCGCGAACGGCACGCTCGCGGTCCACTGGAACAACTCCGTGCTCTACCCCGGCCTGGGCGACGACCAGTCGCTGAAGGCGGGGAGTATGCCGGCCGGCTCGACCCCGGCCAAGGTGGTCGCGAGCGACGGGAAGACGGACCTCTCCACCTTCCCCTCCCTGCGGGAGATCGCGACGACGATCGGCGAGCACGGGGAGCCCACGGGAGGCAGCACCGGCACGGGTGTCGCCGTACTCGACTTCGACGGCACGGCCGCCAAGACGCTGCAGGTCTTCTCCAAGGGGCGCCCGCCGGTCGTCAGGACGACCATCGACGCGCACCTCCAGAAGGTCGCCGAGAGCGCGGTGAAGGACCCCCGTCTCCAGGAGAAGCCCGCCGGGACCGTGGCGCTCGACTGGCGCAGCGGTCACATCCTGGCGATCGCGCACACGGGTGAGGACGGGGACATCGCCATCAACGGCATCAAGTCGCCGGGCTCGACGATGAAGATCATCACCTCTGCGGCCCTGTTCGACCGGGCGGGCCTGACCCCGAACAGCCCGGCGCCGTGCGACGACTCGGTGATGGCCAACACCCAGTCGTTCCACAACGACCCGGGAGTGCGGGCCGACCACGGCTCCACCCTCGCCCAGGCGTTCACCGTCTCGTGCAACACCTCCTTCATCAAGGACGGGTTCAACTCCCTGGTGCACGGCGGAAACGCCTCCGCCCTGCACGACGAGGCGGTCAACGTCTTCGGCATGGGCAGCTGGTCCATCGGCGGCGGGGTCGCCACCAGCGACCCGAGCATCCCGCCGGACGTCCAAGGCGGCGACCAGGCCGCGCAGTTCATCGGCCAGGGCAAGGTCACGGCCACCCCGCTGTTCATGGCGTCCGTCGCGGCGACCGTCCGCAACGCCGGCTTCAGGCAGCCGGTCATCCTCCCCGGACAGCACCAGGACGCCGCCCCCCGGGCCATCTCCGCCCGCACGGCCGGCTATCTCCAGTCGATGATGCGCAACGTGGCCACCAGCGGTACGGCGGCTCCGCGGCTGGGCGGCCTGGCCGGCGTCGGCGCCAAGACGGGCACCGCGGAGGAGGGGGACCACACCAACGGCTGGCTCACCGCCTACGACTCCCGCATCGCCGTCGCGGCCCTCGTCGAGGGTGGCAGCTCAGGAGTGGACTCCGCAGGTCACGTCGTACGAGGGCTGCTGACGGGCGACTGACCCCGGCGCCACATGCACGCGAGGTCCGCGCGACCGCTCGCCGGCGGTGGCGCGGACCTCGCGTCGAAGGAGGACCTCGCGCTCAAGGGCGTACCTTGCGTTCGCGCGGGTGCCTTGCGTCCGTGCGTGCCCTCTCGCGGTCGAGGGCGGGCGGGCAGGGGCCGTCAGACGGTGGCACCCGGGCCGGCGGTCTTGCGGCGGCGCACCACGAACACGGCGCCGGCGCCCACGGCCACGGCGGCACCGCCGGTGAGGGCGATCGTGGGCAGCGCGGAGCTGGAACCGGTCTGGGCGAGGTGGCCCTGGGGCTCGATCTGCGTGTTGCCGGACGGCTGCTTCGGCATCGGCATCGGCTTCTTGCCACCCTGCGGCTTGGCGTCACCCGGGGTGCCGGGGGTGGAGCCGTCCTTCAGGATGTCGAACTGGTAGTAGCTGTCGTCGCCGGAGAAGACGCAGTTGCCCTTGTCGTCGGCGTACATGCCGATGCTGATGGCGTAACCGAGGCCGGCCGGGGCGGACTTGTCCACGGCCACGCGCATGTCGATGGAGAAGGACTCGTGCGCCTTGACGTCGGTGTACCCCAGGTAGCCGGCGCCCTCGTCGTCCTCGTCCAGGGAGATGTCGACCCACTGGCCGGAGGACGGGTCCTGGTACTGCAGGCTGAGGTGGCTGGTGTCGACGAAGTAGTCGTCCTCGTCCGTCTGGGCCGCGAACACGCCGAGGTCGACCCGCTTGTAGGCGTGGTCGCCGGAGTTGTTCACGTTCAGCTTGAAGCTGTGGAAGCCGCTGCCCGCCACGATCTTCGAGGGCAGACCGGAGAGGCCGGTGTGCAGGTCCTTGTCGATCGAGGGGTCGTCGCTGTCGCACTCGAAGGGGCCGGCCGGGTCGGACGAGGACGGCGAGGGAGTGGCGGACACCGAGGCCGACGCGGACGCGTCGGTGGAGGCGGAGGTGGAAGCGGAGGCGGAGGACTGGCTGGTGGCGGTGCTGCCCGCCTCGGCCGCCGCCGTGGTGTCGTCGGCCGCGGGGGTCGTCGCGTCGGCACCCGGAGTCGTCTCGTCGGCCGCCGGGGTGGTGTCCTCGGCCGCGGACGTGGACTGCTCGCCGTTGGGAGCCGCCTCACCGGCGGTCGCCGTGGCGGTGGCGGTGGTGTCGTCCGACGCGGAGGCGGCCGGCGCCGTCAGCAGGACGGCCGGAGCTATGGCGGCCGTCGCGGCGGCGAGAGCCAGAGAGCGGCGAAGCTTCATGCGAACCTCAAGACAGGAGTGGCCGATGACGTACGCGAAGATGACCCACGAGGGCCGGAAAGGGTTGTCCGATATCGCTCTGTGTGACTTGAGTCACATGCCCGTGGCGTTTGGTGCGACCCGGGAGCGAGACGCCCGGCTGCCGGCTCGGAGGTCCGCTCGCGAGCGGCGGAGGTCCTGTCGGTGAGGGGCGGCGGAAGACCTGTCGGTGAGGGCGGCGGAGCACCCGTTCACGAGCGCCGGAGGTTCCTGTGGGCAGCCGTCGGCCGGTGAGACCGGCGGCATCCAGCGACACCCGGTGAGACTGGCGATCATTATCCTGGCCGAGTGACCGCTACCGATGAACAGCAGTTCCCGCCCGCCCTGGCCGCCGCGCTGGCGGTTCCGCTCGACTACCGCGACGGCGACGGGGTCGACTTCGAGCCCTTTTCCGCCTTTCTCTCCGCCGAGGACACCACGGACTGGTTCCAGGCCTGGACCGGCAACGCGGAGCTGAGCGGCGACGACTTCCGGGTGTTCGGACAGGACGGCGCCGGTGGCTACGCGGCGTTCTGGACGACCCGCCCGGACCGCCCGCTCACCGAACAGCCCGTGGTCTTCCTCGGTTCGGAGGGGGAGACGGGCGTCATAGCCCGTGACCTCGGCGCCTTCCTGTGGCTGCTGGCCGCCGGCTTCGGCCCCCGGGAAGCGGCCACCCCGGACGCGCCCGGCTGGACCCCGCGCCCCGACCACGGCCTGACGGCCGTCGCGGAACGCTTCGCGGCCGACCACCGGCAGCCGGCGGCCGACATCATCGGACAGGCCACCCGCGAGTTCCCCGACTTCGACGACATCATCATGGAGCTCTGCGCCTGACCTTCGCGGCGCACGGCGACGCGCACGACTCATCGCGCACGCGCACGAGCACCCGCACCCGAGCGCCCGCGCCCGCGTCCCCCGCGCACGCCGTCACCCCGGCGGCGGCGGGAGGCGGCCGGGTTCCGCCGCCGGGGTGACCGGGGCGGGCGGGGGCGTGGGCCCACATGCGCCGCGGACCGCACCGTCGCAGTCTGGACGCATGATCTGTCCAGCGGCACGCGACGAGGGGTGACCCATGAAGTTCGCAGTCATCGGCGGTACCGGCCTGATCGGGTCCCAGGTCGTGGAGAAGCTCAAGGCGGCGGGGCACGAGGTCCAGTCGTACTCGCTGTCCACAGGTGTGGACGTGATCACCGGCGAGGGCCTGGAGGAGGCGCTGGCCGGAGCCGACGTCGTCGTCAACCTGACGAACTCCCCGACTTTCGACGACGCCTCCCCGGAGTTCTTCCGGACCTCGATGGACAACATCCTGGCCGCCGGCCGCAAGGGCGGGGTCGGGCACGTCGTCATCCTGTCGATCGTCGGTGTGGACGAGGTGCCCGACCTGGTCTACTACCGGGCGAAGACCCTGCAGGAGGACATCCTCAAGGCCGGCCCGATCCCCTACTCGATCGTCCGCGCCACCCAGTTCATGGAGTTCATGGACGCGGTGATGTCCTGGACCGCCGAGGGCGACACCGTCCGCCTGCCCGCGACGCCGCTCCGGCCGATCGCCGCGCAGGACGTCTCCGACGCCGTCGTCGACGTCGCCACCGGCCCCCCGCTGGACGGCGTCCTCGAGATCGCGGGGCCCGACGTCATCCCCCTCGACGAGATCGGCCGGATCACCCTGAGAGCCCGGTCCGACGGCCGCACGGTCGTCACCGACGACACCGCCGGCATGTTCGCCGCCGTCCCCGGTGACGTCCTCGTCCCCAAGGGAGAGGCCCGCATCGCTCCCACCCACTACAGCGACTGGCTCTCCTGAGCTCCTCCCGCCACCCAGCCCACCACACCGGAGGCCTCACCATGTCGAACGACGACCCGGCAGCAGGCGGTACCGGAAGCGCACCGCGGTCGGACGCGTGGAAGACGGCGCTCACCGTGCTGCAGTCGGTGACACCGCCCTCCGTCCCCGAGGGGGCGGAGGCGATGACCGTCGTCGTCGAGTTCCCGCCCGGCGACCCCGGCACCCCTCCGCACCGGCACTCGGGACCCGCGTTCGGCTACGTGCTGGAGGGGGAGATGCTCTTCGAGCTGGAAGGCGAGCCCGAACGGGTGATCAAGGCCGGTGAGACGTTCTGGGAGCCGGGCGGCGACGTCATCCACTACCAGGACGGAAACAACCGGACGGACTCCCGGAGCCGCTTCCTCGTCACCATGCTGTGCGCGCCGGGCCGGCCCATGCTGACCCTGGTCGACGACGAGGAACTGGCCCGGCGCGCACACCTGCGAGCTCCTCGCCCGGGCGCCTGACCCCGCACCCAGGCGCGCTCGTGCCGGTGGGCGCCCCTCGCCCACCGGCGCCTCACCCTTCGCCCCTCACCCGTCCCCTCGCTCTCCCGGGCCATTCACTCTTGACCGCAGTGCACTTTGCATTACAAAGTAGATCGCGTGGCGTGCGGTCGACCGACGGCCCGCTGACAGCGCTGCCGAAGCGCGATCGCAGGGGAGGCATCATGGGGGGCGTCATGGGGGCACCGTCGGCGAGCGGCGCGGGCTCCGGACCGGAGGCGCGGGCGGCCGGCCTGCTGTCGGCGACGGACAGTCTGCGGGCCAGGACCCGCGCGCAGATGAACGGCTCCTGGATCCCCCTCCTCGTTTTCGGCCTGCTCGCGCTGCTGGCCGCCCCGATCGCCAGGTACGCCTTCAATTTCGGTGCCCACGGCCGCTCCATCGGGTCCTATCCGGCCTTCGCCTACGCCGAGTTGACCGGGCTGTGTGTCGTCCACGAACCGGGAACCCCTTGCCTGAAGGGTGAGTTCGACGGGGCCGTACTGCGCTTCGCGGCCTGGGGCGTGTGGTTCGCGCTCATCCCCCTGGCCTGGTTCGCCCTCGCCCGCTGGTACCGCCTGCGCGGCGAGGCCCGGGGCATCGTCCCGCGCCGCGTCATGTGGGTCACCGCGACCGCCCTGGCCGCCGCGGCGATCACGGCAGCGCTGATGGTCCTGCTGTTCGGCAGGAACCAGTCGTGGGAGGCCATGCTGCTGGAGAACAGCTACGCCTCCCCGTGGTACGCGGTCGGCATCGGGCTCGTCGTCCTCGGGGTGACCGAACGCCGCTGGACCGCCGCGGCCGCCGGCACCGCTCATGCCCTGCTGCTCACCGGCTACCTCGGCGCCTCCTGGGGCACCGGATGGCTCCCGTGGCAGCACCCCGCCCACCCCGGCTGGACCGACGGGCCGCAGACCAAGGCGCTGCTGCTCGCCGCGGTCCTGCTCCTCGCCGGCCTGGCCGAGTGGGCGGTGGCCCGGCACCGGGCGGCCCCCGGTGCCGCCGCCAGTACGGTTGCGTGATGAGCGCCGAGGATCCGCCCGCTGCCGGGGACGAACAGGAAGGGCCCCATCCGACCCAGTCGCTGGACGACACCGTCCACCAGCGCGTACGGCTCGGCATCCTCACCATCGCCCGGGAGGCCGACCGGGTCGAGTTCGGCTTCCTGAAGAAGCAGTTGGCCGTCACCGACGGAAACCTCTCCCGGCACCTGAAGGTGCTGGAGGACTCGGGCCTGATCGCCCTGGAGAAGGGCTACGCCGGCCGGCGCCCCCGCACCTGGATCTCCCTCACCCGCGAAGGCGCGCAGGCCCTGGACGCCGAACTGCGCGCTCTGCGCGCTCTCGTCCTCCGCCTCGAAACACCCCGCCCCACCCTCTGACGGGCGGACCGCCGAGCCGACCGGCCCCCCGGCCCCCGGTTTCCGGCCCCGTCCAAGGCATACAGAGATGGCTCCGAGAATTGCCGCAGCACGCCGGGCCGGTCCGGGAAAGCCCGCCGATTCCGCCGGACCCGGACAAAGCGCGGTCCAACAAGGACCCCTTCGAATCCAGGAATTCACCCCGCCGACCGGCCTGATCGCGTCGATTCCGGACAGCGGCACCGAATTCCCGGCGACGTACATCCACCACTGCCACATCCTCGAACACGAGGACGACGACCTGATGCGCCCCTGGACGATCGTGCAGGACTGAAGGCGACTGGCGGCGACTGGCGGCGACTGACGGCCGCCCCCCTCCGGGCAAGGGGCCCGGGAAACGAGTCAGGGGCCCGATCCGCTCTCACGGATCAGGCCCCTGGCCGGGTACTGCGCTGTCGGGGTGGCGGGACTCGCGCCTACGGCTGACGCTGGGCGGGGCCGGTTTCCGGCCGCCGGAACCACCGTCACCGGTGAGAGCTAAGCCGCCTCGGCTCGCGACGCACGAAGGTCCGAGCCGGGCTCCTCCGTGTCCTCGAACAGGAAGGCCTCGTCTTCCCCGAAGTCCGGGGTCTGGAAGGGATTGGTCGTCGGAGGCGGCGATGCCGCGGCGGACCGACGGGGTTGCCCTTCCAGGGCGGAGAACAGCGACGTCAGATCGATGAGAGGTCTCCCTTTCCTTGCAGGCCCCCGAAGGGGCCTGGTGCGCCCTGGGCGGGCACAGCGGTCCTACAGCTTGGTCATCTTGGAGTACGGGCTCAAGATCCGCATTTGCGCCGAGCCGAAATCCACGAGTGCCGCGATTCCGTCCTCGATGCCGATGACCCGGCCGAGGCCGTACATGTCGTGTGTGACCTGGTCGCCCACGGCGAAGTGCTTGGGCGCAGGTGTGACCGGAGCCTTGAAAGGGCTGGTGGGCAGATGACGCTTCGGTGCAGCAGGCTTTGTCATTGTCCTCAGTATGCGCCTATCTGCGCCCCGTTCGCTGTGTCCGTCGGCACAGATCCGTACGGCAACAACCACTCGGGGGCCGAGAAGCGCTGAGCACCGCCCTGACCTGCCCTCCGTCCACACGGGCGGACGAAGCGGCAGCCACCCGCCGACCACCGCCGTTCCGGGTGAATCCCGCCGGACCGGGCACCGGTGTGACAGGGGTGTGACACAGTGTGACACGGATGGGCGCGGAGAACGCACCACGCCATCCTCGAGCCGATGTCGACCGGCCATGTCGTCCACCGCCACGCGGCGCGGCTGCGCAAGATCCGCCGCGCAGAACTGCCGGCCGAACCCCGCGAGTACGTGTCCGACTTGGACGCGTGCGTCCGCCTGGCCGAGCTGCCGCGCCTGCGTGGCCCCCGATGCCCGATCGTTCGCTCCATCCGCCGAGGACGCCGTGGCGTGTGCCGATGACGCAACGGCCCCGGCGTATACACACCGGGGCCGCCCTTCCGGGTCGTTGCACGTGAGAGTGCACCGGCCCACTCACCAGGGTATGCCCGGGATGTCATTCAGGTCATATGGGGAGGAAGCGACTTCCGTGTGACCGGCTGGAGCTCTGAGGGCGACCTGCACCGTGTCAGTCACTGTCCTTCTCCTCGGTCTCCATGAACTGGATCCCCTTGTGCGTCAGTGTGACCATCGCGGGTGTGTTTCCGCGTGCCCAGTCGACCTGGATCAGTCCCTCGGCCGCCAGGTACGTGCAGGCGGCGGCCAGGTCCTCCTCGGGCACGGCGGGATCCTCGCGCAGCTGCGCCCCGGTGAGGCCGAGAAGGCGGTTGCCCTCGATGGCCTCGTACAGGGTCCTCATGACCGCCTCGCGGTAGTGCTTCCGCTCGTGCAGTGTCGCCATGGTCGCCTGCCTCTCGTGCCGGCACTGACGGAAACCCGTACGGCCGGGGCGGTGGCCTTCCTCGCTGAGGGCGCCGTCTCCTCAGATCTCGTCCGGCTGTGTGCGGTTGTCCCGGGAGGACTGGCTGGTCAGAAGCCAGGAGCGCACCGGCTCCGCCATGCGCGTGGTGTCCACGGTGAAGTGGAGGCGCGTTCCGCCGTCGGTGCCCGCGGGGTAGCTGCGCGCCTCGGTGGCGGCGAAACAACGGCGGAGAATCTCCGCGACACGGCGCGCCGCCTCCGGGTCGGCGGAGACGATACGAACCTCCGCGTGCGCGGCCGACGGCAGCTCCGGTGACCTCCCGGTGTCCCCTTGTTCGTTCAGGACGACGTGCGGCAACGGCTCCCCGCTCGATGCTCCTGGCGCGCTGTCGGCGGGTGGACCCTTCGGCGAGGTCGCATGTGGGCTCTTACGGGTCCGCCGGCCGATTCCCAGCAGGGCATCGCTGTAGCGGAACGCCCCGATCCTCTCGGCATGCTGCGCGTTGAGCCGGTGGATCAGGAACATTCCCGCGAGGATCGCGAAGGCGATCACGATGACGGTGACGGCTGCCTCCATGTCGTCACCCCATCGGGGTGGAACCCGGGATCCCGATCGAGGTTCCGGCGGCCGAAGCGGCTCCGCCGTCGGTCTCCCATTCCTCGTCCCGATTCCGGGCCTCTGTCGCGTCGTGGCTCATGGCCTCGTCGGCCATCAGACCACTGGCGGTGCGGATACCTCCCGGAACGGCTGCTGCTGCCATCAGCCGGGCGGCAGCGGCCGGCTCCGTCTCCGGAGGGATCACCAGAAGGTCCAGGCGCCCCACCGTGTAGGAGAGGAGCATCACCTTGTTCGAGTCCTGCTCTTCGGCGAACCAGCCGACATGCACCGTGTGCCCGGTGACGGGGACCTTGTGCGGGATGACGGGCCAGTGGGTGGGGTTCACGGTGACGTGGGTGATCCGGCCCCAGCACGCGTCCAGCGCGTCCGTCAGAGTGGGGATCTCCCGGAGGAGATCACGGGAGCGGGGCCACCAGGCACCGTCCAGAAGACCTGTGTCCGAGCCGGTCGGGGCCAGGGACAGCCGGGCCGGCGCCGAAGTCAGGCGCTCTTTGATGATCGTAGGTTCGATGGTCGCGGTCATGGCGCGGACCTGTCCCCGAGCCTCCTTCCGGAGGCCGGTGTTGCTGCTCGCCGGAAACGGCACCGGCATGGGGGCCGATGTGCGAAGTACTCCCGGTCCTTTCACTCTACGCCGTTCCCAGGCTCCGGAACGTGCACGCGAGCAGGCATTCTCCGGCCGGCATCGAGTCCGGAACCACCGGCGCGACAGCCTGTGCGCCGCGCGCGATTTACGGTGAAGAGGACGAGATCCCGCGTCCGGCGGCGACTCCGAATCCCGCAGACAGGCGGACACACCATGACCGAACCCGACGTCCCTCGCGCCTCCGGGCTTCTGCCGGACGCGATCCACCGGGCCGCGAAACCCGGGACCGTTCTCCTGCGGCTGGAGACGACACATTCCCGGGAAGGCAACCTCGACGGTGCGTGGTGGCCGCGTTCCCGCGACATCGGCGCCGAGCTGCCCGACCTCATCCACGTGCTGACCAGTCACCTCGGCCCCATCACGCGCGTCGGCCTGGACGCCACCGCATGGGACGGACTTCCCACGCGCCTGGTCGTCGACGACCAGGTCGTCCGTATCGACTCCTTCCCGGTCGGTGACGACACCGTCCTGATCACTCGGGGCGACCGGGACCACTTCTCCCTTCTCGTGGTCCCGCCGCACGCGACAGCCGACGCCGCCCGTGCCGCGATGGCCAGGGCCGTCCGGGCCGACAACGTCACCCATGCCGCACAGATCCTCATCGACACCAGCACCCGTCAGGCACACCCGATCCCCGCGGCGAGCCCTCAGGCCGACGAGGAACGCCACGAGCCCGAGGAGTGACGTCCGAAGGCCCGGGTGCCATCGGGTCCGTCTCCGCCGGACGGCGCCGGCTTCAAGGCGATCGAGGCGGTGCCGCCCGTCGGGGTGGATGTCCGGTAGTGGCGTCCGCTGATGTTCCGCCGACGCCGTTAGGGTGCGCGACATGGCCCGTACTCGGCTGTACCGCGACGGCTCCCTGGTCGAGGAGGACTTCCCGGTCCGGGACATCTCCCGTCATCTGGCGGACCGGTCCTCGACCGTCTGGCTGGACCTGTTCCGCCCGGACCGCGCCGAGTTCACGGCGGTCGGCGAGGAACTCGGCCTCCACGAGCTGGCTCTCGAGGGCGCGCTGCACGAGGGACAGCGGGCGAAACTCGACAACTACCGCACCCATCACTTCCTCAGTGTCTACGCGGTGGCCGTCGACCCGGACGGCGCGGGACTGACGATGAGCGAGCTCGCGGTCATCCTCACGCCGCAGGCGCTGATCACCGTCCGCAAGGACCCCGCGTTCGCCCTCGACGAGCTCGTCGCCCGCTGGGACCGTACCCCGGCTCTGGCGGCACACGGGGTCGCCTTTCTGCTCCACGGCCTGCTCGACTACGTCGTCGACGGGCACTTCGCCGCGGTGCGGCAACTCGACGAACGCATCGAGGAACTGGACGCTCTGCTCTTCACCGAAGGCGGCCGGCAGATCCAGACCGTACAGCGCCAGTCCTACGCCCTGCGGAAATCACTGGTCCGGCTCCGTCGCGTGGTCCTGCCCATACGGGAGGTCGTCAACGCCCTCATGCGCCCCGACCTCGGCGTCGTCGACGACTCCTTGCTGCCGTACTACCGCGATGTGTACGACCACGTGCTGCGGGCCGGCGAGTGGACGGAGTCGCTGCGCGACCTGGTGGCCTCGGTGATGGAGACCAACCTGTCGGTGCAGGCGAACCGGATGAACCTGATCATGAAGAAGGTGACGAGCTGGGCCGCGATCATCGCCGTGCCCACGGCGATCACCGGCTTCTACGGACAGAACCTTCCCTACCCCGGCTTCGGACACCAGTCGGGATTCATCGTTTCCAGCGCCACCATCGCCGTTGCCTCTCTGGCGCTGTACTTCGCCTTCAGGCACGGGGACTGGCTCTGACCGCGTTGGTCACCTCTATATGCATTCGATGAGCCGCGACGCGGTTCACCCGTGGTGATGGTCCGTGGACGTCCGCGCTTGTCCGCCGCTGTGCGCCTGTGGTGTCACGCAGTCAGACATGGACACGCAGGCAGAAACAGGTGAGGCACCTAGGAACGTTCCTAGGTGCCTCACCTGGTGTTTCGGCTGTCGGGGTGGCGGGATTTGAACCCACGACCTCTTCGTCCCGAACGAAGCGCGCTGCCAAGCTGCGCTACACCCCGATGTCGTTCGCTCTCGCGGCGACGTCGTTTACTTTAGCCCACTGGTGGCTGGAGACGAAATCCGATTCAGACACGACGGCGGGTCGGGGACGGACGGGTGTGGTCCAGGGCTGTCAGGAGGACCGCCAGGCCGTATATCGCGAGGCCCAGGAGGAGGGCGTTCGCGAGGGTGCTGCGGTAGCCGTGGGCGTCCGCGTCGAGGAAGGGATAGAGGTAGCGGGCCGGCGCGGAGGCGGGGAGGAAGGCCGCCCGGGCGAGGTAGAAGACCAGGTAGGCCAGGGGGTAGAGCAGCCAGGCCGCGGCCTGGCGCAGGCGCAGGCGGCCCGCGGGGGTCAGGAGGAGCCAGTCCAGGACGACCGCCGTGGGGATCAGCACGTGGAGAACCTGGAGTGCCGCCCACTGGGCGTGCCAGCGTGCCGGGGGCTCCGTCGCGCCCGTCATGGAGAACGGGGGCGTCGTGCCGGCCAGGAGCAGGTGGTAGACCAGCGCCGCGGTCACGGCGTAGAGGAGTGTGGCCCCTGTCACGGAGCCGGGCAGCGGGCGGCGGGTCCGCCAGGCTCTGGACGCCGAGAGGAGCATGACGACGGCCACGATGATGTTGGCCTGGACGCCGAAGTAGCTCAGGGTGCGTGCGGGTGTGCCCAGGAGGAGTTCCAGGGCGACGCCGGCCGCCGCCGCGGCGGCGATCAGGAGGCGGAACACCGCTGCCTGCGGGCGGCGGACGGGTCCCACCACCGCCGTCGCCGGGACGGGTGAGGGCTGCAGCACGGGCGGGCCCGGGATCGCGGGCAGGTCCGGGATGTCCCTGGGTATCGGGGCGGTCATGCCCTCACGCTAAGCAGGAGGGGCGAAAGGGGCCATGCGGGGCACTCCGGGCGGGTTAATGCCCCCAGGAGAGTGCCGGCGCGGCAGCGCGTCAGCGTGTGGTGGGGGTGGTGGTGGCGGGCGGCGCCCCGGCGTGTGCGTGCCGGGGCTGCCTGCGGGCCCGTCTCCGAATCCCCGCTCCCCTTTACTCCTGTCCCACCAGTGTCAGCAGCGTCGCCTCCGGCGGGCAGGCGAAGCGGACCGGGGTGTAGCGGTTGGTGCCGCAGCCCGCCGAGACGTGGAGGTAGGAGGTGCGGCCCTCCGAGGTGTGGGTGGAGAGGCCCTTCACGCGGTCCGTGTCGAGGTCGCAGTTGGTGACCAGGGCGCCGTAGAAGGGGATGCAGAGCTGGCCGCCGTGGGTGTGGCCGGCCAGGATCAGGGGATAGTCGTCCGCGGTGAAGGAGTCCAGGACGCGCAGGTAGGGCGCGTGGACGACGCCCATCGAGAAGTCGTACGTGCCGGACGGGCCGCCTGCCACGCGCGCGTAGCGGTCGCGCTTGATGTGGGGGTCGTCCAGGCCGGTCAGCTCGATCGACATGCCCTCCAGCTTCAGAACGCCCCGGGTGTTCGTCAGGTTCAGCCAGCCCGCGGTGTCGAAGCCGTCGCGCAGGTCTTCCCAGGGGTTGTGGATCGCCCCGGTCGCCGGCTTGTTGCCGTTCAGACCGTGGCGGCCGTTGGCCTTCTCCATCAAGTAGCGGGCGGGGTTGCGGAGTTTGGGGCCGTAGTAGTCGTTCGAGCCGAAGACGTACGCGCCCGGGAACTCCATCAGCGGGCCGAGGGCGTCCAGAACCTCCGGGACGCCTTCCGGGTCGGACAGGTTGTCGCCGGTGTTGATCACGAAGTCGGGGCGCAGGCCCGCCAGCGACTGCAGCCAGCGCCGCTTCTTGCTCTGCCCGCTCACCATGTGGATGTCGGAGACCTGGAGCACGCGCAGCGGGCGCATGCCCGGCGGGAGGACCGGGACCGTCACCCGTCGGAGGCGGAAGGAGCGGGCTTCGAACCCCGCCGCGTACGCCAGTCCGGCGGCGCCTGCCGCCATGATTCCCAGGGGTACTCCATATCGCGCGCGCATACGACCATCGTGTCAGACGCGCCCGGGGCCCTGATACCGGCCGCCCGGTAAATCAACGGGCGTTCGGACGCGCGTACCTGCGACAATCGGTCTCATGACCACCACGCTCAAGTCGAAGCTGCACGACGACCTCAACGCCGCGATCAAGGCGCGCGACGAGCTGCGCTCCTCGACGCTCCGGCTGACGCTCACCGCGATCACCAAGGAGGAGGTCTCGGGCAAGGAGAAGCGGGAGCTGTCCGACGACGAGGTCCTCAAGGTGATCACCAAGGAGGCCAAGAAGCGCCGTGAGGCGGCCGAGGCCTTCGCGCAGGGTGGCCGTACCGAGTCGGCCGAGCGGGAGAAGGCGGAGGGCGAGCTCCTCGCCGAGTACCTGCCCAAGCAGCTCTCCGACGACGAGCTGAACGCGATCGTCTCCCAGGCCGTCGAGGAGGCGAAGGCGGCCGGCGCCGAGGGGCCGCGGGCCATGGGCGCCGTGATGAAGATCGTGAACCCGAAGGTGGCCGGCCTGGCCGAGGGCGGCCGTGTCGCCGCCGTCGTGAAGAAGCTCCTCCAGGGCTGAGCCCGGGCCTCGGCGGCAGAGGTTCGCCGGCGGACTTCCGTACGACGACGGGGCCGCACCCCGATGAAGGGTGCGGCCCCGTCGTCGTACCTCGGGAGCGGATCAGCGGCGCGTGCCGCCGTTCCGGCCGCCGTTGCCCTGGCCCTGGGTGAGGTTCCCGGGCAAGGTGAACGTCGGTGCCGGGACGGTGCCACCGGTGGGGGTACCCGCAGTTCCGCCGGTCGTTCCGCCGAGCGTTCCACCGGGCGCTCCGCCGGTCGTCCCGCCGTCCGTCAGACCGCCGAACAGCCCGCCGATCAGACCGCCCGTACGGCCCCGGTTCCGCCCGTCGTTGCCGCCGTTGCCGTCGTCGCCCCGGCCGTGGTCGTCCCCGTTGCCCTCGTCGGGGATGTCGATCAGGTTGAAGTCCGGGGCGGCCTTGCCGGAGAGGGCGCCGGTCATGGCGTCCTTCCAGATCGGGCCCGGGACGTCGGCGCCGTAGACGACCGGGTGGTAGACCCCGCCGATGCTGATGCTGGTCATCTGCACGTCCTGGCGGGCGCTGCCGACCCAGACCGCGCCGGACATGTTGGGCGTGTAGCCGACGAACCAGGCGTTCTTGCGCTCGTCGGTGGTACCCGTCTTGCCCGCGTTGTCCCGGTCGCTCAGGCCGGCCTCCTGGCCGGTGCCGGAGTCGATCACGCCGCGCAGCAGGGTGTTGACCGTGTCGGCCGTCTTCTCGCTCATCGCGCGCGAGCAGGTGGACCTGGGCACCGGGAGCGACCGCTCCTCGTCGTCGATCTTCTGGGTGATCGACTCGATGGCGACCGGCGTGCAGTACATGCCCCGGGAGGCGAAGGTGGCGTACGCCTCGGCCATCGTCAGCGGGGACAGGCCGATCGCGCCGAGGGCGATGGAGGGGGTCTCGGGGAGCTTGGAGCCGTCGCCCTGCACCACGTGCATCGCGTCGGTCATCTTCACCACCGGGCACAGGCCGATGTCGGAGATCAGCTGCACGAAGTAGGTGTTGATGGACTTCGCCATCGCCTCCTTCATGCGGTACGGGCCCTTCTCGGACTCGTTCTCGTTCTCCACCGTCTCCGGCTTGGTCCTGCTGTTGCGATACGGGAGGCTGCCGCACCGCTGCACCGGGCTCGGGTACTGCATCTTGTACGGCGCCGAGTACTCCTGCGTCGCCGGCTTGCCGCCCTCGATCGCGGCCGCGGCCACGAACGGCTTGAAGGTCGAACCCGTCGGGAAGCCGTAGTTGGAGCCGCCCCAGGCGCGGTCGACCGAGAAGTTGTACTCGGTCTCGTTCTTGCCGTAGCCGAACGGCTTGGACTGGCCCATCGCCAGGACCTTGCCGGTGCCGGGCTCGACCAGGGTGGAGGCCGCGGCGACCGAGTCGGACTTGTTGACGTGCTCCTTCAGGGAGGCCTGTACGGAGTCCTGGGCCTGCGGGTCCAGGGTCGTACGGATGGTCAGGCCACCCTTGTTCCAGACCTTGGCGCGCTCCTCGGCGGTCTTGCCGAAGACCGGGTCGTTGAGGAAGACGTGCTCGACGTACTTGCAGAAGAACGCGGCGCCCCGGGAGGCGGTGATGCAGCCGTTCTTCGGCCGGCTGACGTGCAGCCCGAGCGGCGCCTCCTTGGCCCGGTCGGCCTCCGCCGGGGAGATGTCGCCGACCTCGGCCATGCGCTGGAGCACGATGTTGCGCCGCTTGGTGGCCTCGGCCTCGTCGTTGACGGGGTCGTAGCGGCTCGGGGACTGGACGATGCCGGCCAGCAGCGCCGATTCCTGGAGGTTCAGGTCCTTGGCGTGCTTGGAGAAGTACCGCTGGGAGGCCGCCTCGACGCCGTACGCCTGCTCGCCGAAGAAGGTGATGTTCAGGTAGTTCTCGAGGATCTTCTTCTTGCCGAGCTTCTCCTCGATCTGGATCGCGTACTTCAGCTCGCGCACCTTGCGGCCCAGCGTCTGCTGGGTGGCCTGGGCGACCTTCGTCGGGTCGTCGCCGGCCTCCTCGATGAAGTAGTTCTTCACCAGCTGCTGGGTGAGCGTGGAGGCTCCCTCGGCGACCCCGCCGCTCTGCGCGTTCTTGTTCACCGCGCGCAGGACGCCCTTGAGGTCGATGGCGCCGTGTTTGTAGAAGCGCGAGTCCTCGATCGCGACGATCGACTTCTGCATGTACGGCGAGATGTCCTTGAGGTCCACCACCGTGCGGTCGCGGGAGTAGACGGTCGCGATCTGGTTGCCCTGGCTGTCCAGTATGGTCGTGCGCTGGCTGAGCTGGGGGCTCTTGAGGTTGGCCGGGATCTCGTCGAAGCCCTTGACCGAGCCCTTGGCCGCGAGGCCCAGCGCCCCGGCCGCGGGCAGTGCGATGCCCGCCATCACGGCTCCCGCGAGCACACTGACACCGAGGAACTTGGCGGCCTGCTGCGTTGCCGAGAGGCCACCGCCCGAGCTCTTCTTTGGCATGGAGGCAGCCTAATCCGTAGGTGTCGGCGTTCCGATGGACCGGCCGCCCCTCGGGATGTTCAGGTGCGGGATCGTGACGTGCGCGGGGTTCGGGGCGGCCGGGCCAGCTTGGCTTCCTGGTGGTGAACGGCGCGTCGGCACAGGTCGCTCACAGGCCCCGCGCACGTCGCTCAAGGCCCCCGCATCACGGCGCGGCAAAGCGGGGCGCGCACCTTCTCATTCGCCGGACACGCGCGCAGGCCTTGGCCTAAGCTGCTCTCAACTGTCACGGCAGTGCGGCCACGTATCAATACGTCCGGCGACCCCGAATCGTTCCGGAAGTACCCCGACTTTCTGGTGGGGGCGTGTCCGAATTCGCCTTGTGTGTCACCTGACGCCCGCTGTGGCGCAGCACAGCTGTCCCGCTTTGCCGGGATGATCACGCATGTCGCCAGCTCACTCCCGCGGGTGATCTGCCGCTTACCCATAGTCCGTTCGGGCCATTCAAGATTGGGCCCGAAGGGGGTGTTGCGCTGCCCCCACCTTCCGTAACGTCCTCAACTGGCGGCGGTGAATATGCCGCTGCCGCCGTGGGGGAGCCTCGATTCGGGAGAGGACGGCGCCGGTATGGGCTGGGTAACCGACTGGAGTGCGCAGGCTGCCTGCCGCACTACCGATCCGGATGAACTGTTCGTTCAGGGAGCAGCGCAGAACAGGGCCAAGGCGGTGTGCACCGGGTGCCCGGTACGCACCGAGTGCCTGGCCGACGCGCTGGACAACCGCGTCGAATTCGGCGTGTGGGGAGGCATGACGGAGCGGGAGCGTCGCGCGCTGCTGCGCCGCCGGCCCACCGTGACCTCCTGGCGCAGACTGCTGGAGACCGCCCGCTCGGAGTACGAGCGCGGCGCCGGAATCGTGCCCCTCGACAACGACGAGGTGTACGAGAACTACGCGGCGGTGAGCTGAGGGCAACGCCCTCCGGCATAGGCCGAGGGCCGTACCGACCGGGCATGAACCGCGGGAACATCGGCCGGGCAGGTGCGCGCCGGCGGCGAGCCGCCCGTACGCGGGCCCTCGCCGGACGGCCGCGCGGCACGGCCAGTGCGACCGTTGTGACGTGACCGGGCGACTGTTGCGGCATGGCCGGCGCGACTGCTGTGGCGTGACCGGCGCGACTGTTGTGGCGCGGTCGGCAGGACCGTTGTGGCGTGACCGGTTCGCCCGTTGTGGCGTGGCTGTACGACCGCTGCCCCGGTTCGCCGTTACGACAGCTCGCTCTGCCCCGCCGCCAGCCGGCCGCCGATGTCGCGCAGGCCCGTGAGGTCGTGGACGTCACCGGGGAGCGCGGGTACTTCGACGACCGCCACCTCGGGGTGGCGGGAGACGAAACGGTCCCGCGTGCGCTGTTCGCGCGAGAGCAGCTGCATGCGCTCGGCGTGCAGCCTCAGCAGGCCTGCGGTGAACTGGTCGACGGACCGCTCCGTGTCCGTGGCGGGGGAGCCTTCGTCAGGAGCCGGTGTCCCGGAAGCGGGAGATTCTGAACTTCCGTACGTGTCGGGAGAGTTACGAAGTCCAGCTTTCCCGCCCCCCTGATCCACAATGCGGGCCTCCTCAAGATTTTCCGCGGCGGTGAGCGCCCGCTCGGCCGACAGCCGCTCGGCACCGCTGCCGTGGACACGGTTGAGGACCAGACCCACCAGCGGCATCTTCTCCGCGGCCAGCCGCTCCACGAAGTACGCGGCCTCGCGCAGCGCGTCCCGCTCGGGGGCCGCCACCACGAGGAACGCCGTACCGGGCGCCTGGAGCAGCTTGTACGTGGCGTCCGCGCGGGTGCGGAAACCGCCGAAGGTGGTGTCCATCGCGGACACGAACGTCTGGACGTCCTTCAGCAGCTGGCCGCCCAGCAGCTTGCCCAGGGTGCCGGTCATCATCGACATGCCCACGTTGAGGAAGGCCATCCCCGCGCGGCCGCCCAGCTTGGCGGGGGCGGTCAGCAGCCGGATCAGCCGGCCGTCCAGGAAGGAACCGAGCCGCTTGGGCGCGTCCAGGAAGTCCAGCGCCGAACGGGACGGCGGGGTGTCGACGACGATCAGGTCCCACTCGTCCCGGGCCCGCAGCTGCCCCAGCTTCTCCATCGCCATGTACTCCTGCGTGCCCGCGAAGCCCGCCGAGAGCGACTGGTAGAAGGGGTTGGCCAGGATCACGGCCGCCCGCTCGGGGTCCGCGTGCGCCTCCACGACCTCGTCGAAGGTGCGCTTCATGTCCAGCATCATGGCGTGCAGTTCGCCGTCGCCGTCGGTGCCCTTCACCCGGCGCGGCACGTTGTCGAGCGAGTCGATGCCCATCGACTGGGCCAGCCGCCTGGCCGGGTCGATGGTGAGCACGACCACCTTGCGGCCGCGCTCGGCCGCCCGCAGCCCGAGGGCCGCCGCGGTCGTCGTCTTGCCGACCCCGCCGGAGCCGCAGCACACCACGATCCGGGTCCCCGGATCGTCCAGCAGCGCGTCGACGTCGAGCACACGCGCGGGGGAGAGGTAAGGGCGGGCGGCGTCCTGCGCCTCGGCCTGGTCCGGACTCATGACAACCCCTGACTGCGCAGCTCGGTGGCGAGTTCGTACAGACCCGCCAGGTCCATTCCCTCGGCGAGCAGCGGAAGTTCGTGCAGCGGCAGGCCCAGCTCCTCCAGGGCCGCGCGCTGCTCCTGCTCCAGCGTGTGCCGCTCGGCGTACTCCGCGGCCTGCTCCAGCAGCGGGCCGACCAGCCGCTCGGCGTTCCCGCCCCGGCGCGCGCCGCCGAGTCCCGCGGCGGACAGTGCCTGCGCGACCGAGGAGCGGGCGACGGTCGGCACGAGTTCCAGGTCGGCCGCGTCGAGCACCGCCGGACGCACCATGTTCACGATGACCCGGCCCACGGGCAGCCCCGCCGCGCGCAGTTCGGCGATGCCGTCGGCGGTCTCCTGGACGGGCATCTCCTCCAGCAGCGTCACCAGGTGCACCGCCGTCTCCGGAGACTTCAGCACCCGCATCACGGCCTGCGCCTGATTGTGTATCGGGCCGATCTTCGCCAGGCCCGCCATCTCGTCGTTGACGTTCAGGAAGCGGGTGATGCGGCCCGTCGGCGGGGCGTCCATGACCACGTAGTCGTAGAGGAACGCGCCGCTCTTGTCCTTGCGGCGCACCGCCTCGCACGCCTTGCCGGTGAGGAGGACGTCCCTCAGTCCCGGCGCGACGGTGGTGGCGAAGTCTATGGCGCCGAGTTTCTTCAGGGCGCGGCCCGCGCCGCCGAGTTTGTAGAACATCTGGAGATAGTCCAGAAGGGCCAGTTCGGGATCGATGGCGAGGGAGTACACCTCTCCGCCCCCGGGAGCGACCGCGATCTTTCGCTCCTCGTAGGGCAGCGCCTCTGTCTCGAAGAGCTGTGCGATGCCCTGCCGACCCTCGACCTCCACGAGAAGCGTCCGCTTCCCCTCGGTCGCGAGGGCCAGCGCGAGTGCGGCGGCGACCGTCGTCTTGCCGGTCCCGCCCTTGCCGCTGACGACCTGGAGCCTGCTCACACCATCGAGACTAACCAGTCCGGCCGACACTCACGCGGGAGGCTGTGGATAACGACGCCCGCGGGCGTCCGCCGGTCCCCCCGGTCACAGCGGATACAGTCGGCCCATGACCAAGTGGGAATACGCAACCGTGCCGCTGCTCGTCCACGCCACGAAGCAGATCCTGGACACCTGGGGCGAGGACGGCTGGGAGCTCGTCCAGGTCGTGCCCGGGCCCAACAACCCCGAACAGCTCGTGGCCTACCTGAAGCGGGAGAAGCAGGCGTGAGCACCGTCGAGGCCAAGCTGGCCGAACTGGGCCTGACCCTGCCGGCGGTCGTACCGCCGCTGGCCTCGTACCAGCCGGCCGTCCGGTCCGGCATGTACGTCTACACCTCCGGCCAGCTGCCGATGGTGGAGGGGCAGCTGCCCGTCACCGGCAAGGTCGGCGCCGAGGTCACCGCGGAGGAGGCCAAGGACCTGGCCCGCACCTGTGCGCTGAACGCCCTGGCCGCCGTGAAGTCCGTCACCGGCGACCTGGACCGCATCGCGCGCGTGGTGAAGGTCGTCGGCTTCGTCGCCTCCGCGGCCGACTTCACCGGCCAGCCCGGTGTCATCAACGGCGCCAGCGAGCTGCTCGGCGAGGTCCTCGGTGAGCGCGGTGTGCACGCCCGCAGCGCCGTGGGCGTCGCGGTGCTCCCGCTGGACGCGCCGGTGGAGGTCGAGATCCAGGTCGAGCTGCTTCCGTAGCTCTGCCGCGGTGCTCAGCCGGCGTGGTCGCGCCGACGTGGTTCCGCTGGTGTGGTTCCAGTGACGCGGCCGTACCGCCGTGGTTCGACTGCCGTGGTTCGACCGACGCGGGCGCGCCTGAGCGGTTCCGCCGGAGCGGTCGCGTCGAAACCCCTCCGGCCTCGGGCACCTCTCGAACATTCGCCCTATACGGGATAGCCTCCGGCCATGGCGAACGGTCAGTGGTACCCCGCGGAATGGCCGGACCGCATCCGTGCCCTCGCGGACGGTTCTCTCACCCCGGTGTCCCCCAAGCGCGCGGCCACCGTGCTGCTCCTGAAGGACACTCCGGCCGGTCCGGTCGTCCACATGCTGCGCAGACGCGCCTCCATGGCCTTCGCCGGAGGCGCGTACGCGTATCCCGGCGGCGGGGTCGACCCGCGCGACGACGACCGCCAGGTCCGCTGGGCGGGCCCCACGCGCGCGTGGTGGGCGCGGCGGCTCGGCGTCGACGAGGCGGGCGCCCAGGCGATCGTCTGCGCGGCCGTCCGGGAGACGTACGAGGAGGCGGGCGTCCTGCTCGCGGGCCCCGGCCCCGACTCGGTCGTCGGCGACACCACCGGGGACGACTGGGAGGCGGACCGCGCCGCCCTGGTCGCGCGTGAACTGTCCTTCGCCGAGTTCCTGGACCGCCGCGGCCTGGTCCTGCGCTCCGACCTGCTCGGTGCGTGGACGCGCTGGATCACGCCCGAGTTCGAGGCCCGCCGCTACGACACCTGGTTCTTCGTGGCCGTCCTCCCCGAAGGCCAGCGCACCCGGAACGCCTCCACGGAGGCCGACCGCACGGTGTGGATCCGCCCGGAGGAGGCCGCCGCCGGGTACGACAAGGGCGAGCTGCTGATGATGCCGCCCACCATCAGCACCCTGCGCCGGCTGCTGCCCTACGCCACCGCCGCGGAGGCCCTCGCCGCGGCTCCCGCGGGCGACATGACCCCGGTACTGGCGAGCGCGCGCCTGGAGGACGGGGAGATCGTGCTGTCCTGGCCGGGACACGACGAGTTCACCAAGCACATCCCGGCATCGGGGACGGCAGCCGCGCCGGCCGCCCGGACGACCGCCGGAGGCCCCGCATGACCGACGCGGCAACTCTGCCCGGCCAGCCCCGGGGCGGTGTCCTCTCGGGTCCCGCGACCGAACGGGCCGTCAACGTACTTGCGCCCAACGCCTCCGTGATGACCCTGGACGGCACCAACACCTGGATCGTCGCCGAACCGGACTCCGAGCTGGCCGTGGTGATCGACCCGGGCCCGCTGGACGACGGCCACCTGCAAAACGTCGTCGACACCGCCGAGCGGGCCGGCAAGCGCGTCGCCCTCACCCTGCTCACCCACGGCCATCCCGACCACGCCGAGGGCGCCGGCCGCTTCGCCGAACTGACGGGCACGCGCGTGCGTGCCCTGGACCCGGCGCTGCGGCTGGGCGACGAGGGCCTGGCCGCCGGGGACGTGATCGCGCTCGGCGGCCTGGAGCTGAGGGTCGTACCGACCCCCGGGCACACCGCGGACTCCCTGAGCTTCCATCTTCCGGCCGACCGCGCCGTGCTGACCGGGGACACCGTCCTCGGACGCGGTACGACCGTCGTGGCCCATCCCGACGGCCGCCTGGGGGACTACCTGGACTCCCTGCGCCGCCTGCGGTCCCTGACCGTGGACGACGGCGTGCACACCGTCCTGCCGGGCCACGGGCCGGTCCTGGAGGACGCCCAGGGCGCCGTGGAGTTCTACCTCGCCCACCGCGCCCACCGCCTCGCCCAGGTCGAGTCGGCCGTGGAGAACGGCTACCTCAGCCCCGGCGAGGTCGTCGCCCACGTGTACGCCGACGTGGACCGCTCCCTGTGGCCCGCGGCCGAGCTGTCGGTGCGGGCGCAGATGGACTACCTCACCGACCACGGGCTGATCTGACCTGATCTGACCGGCGCCGGCTGTGTGTCTCGGTCCCCCGCCCCGGCTACCCGTCTTCCGGGCGCGGGGCCTTCACGCCGTGCACGCGCGCGTACTCCTCGGCGAGCCAGGGGCCCAGGTCGTCGGTGTACGTCCGCAGGGCGGCCGGGTCGCCGACGGGCTCGTAGCCGTACTTGGCGGCCATACGCATCGCCGCCGCCCGCCGTGGGTAGTACGCGCCGAACACCGCGGCCATCTCGCGCAGGTCGCTCGTCCAGCCCTTCCAGCGGGGCATGACGAGGGTGAAGCCGGTGCGGACCAGGTGCCGGGACATGAAGCGCACCAAGGGGCGTCGGGCCTCCTCGGTGTCCGCCGCGTCCGCGACGCGCTCGCGCCAGCGCGGGAGCCACAGCGCCAGGTCGCCGTTGGTCTCGCGGGCGAGCAGCGAGTCGGGGCGGTACCGGGGCAGGTGCGCGGCCAGGTCGTCCCCGAGCAGCGGGGTGCACAGGCAGGCCACGAACCAGGCCAGGTCGTGGCGCTCCAGGTCGCTCAGCAGCCGCGCCCGGCCGTACAGCAGCGTGCCCACGCCGTCGATCTGCGGGAACTCCCGGTCGAGCGCCTCGCCCAGGGCCCGTACGGCCTCCCGGGCGGCGTCGTCCGGCTCCTCGCGGAGGGCCACCAGCAGGTCCAGATCGCTGCGGCCCACGCGCGCGGTGCCGCGCGGGACGGAACCGTAGAGGTAGGCGCTGTGCAGCCGCGTCCCGAACGTCTCCGCCAGCCGGTCCCGCGCGGCCGCCACGACCGGGCGGAACGCGTCCGGCACGCGCGCGAGGGAGCCTTCACGGGCGATGAAGCCGTGAGCGTCGAGGCCATGGGGGAGGGGTCCGTGGGCGTCGACGTCGTGAGGGGCGGGTCCGTGGGCGTCGTGGTCGCGCGGGACGGGGCCGTGGACGTCGGGGCTCTGCGGGACCGGGCCGTGCGGGACCAGAGGGTTGGGCATGCGCTCACTGTGGCCCGAGCGGTCCTGTGGCGCGACGTGTTTTCGGCGCCGGCCGGCGGCAGCGGGCCCGGGCGGGGCGTGAGCCCCGGGAGGGCCGATCACGACAGCGGGGCCCGGCCTTGTGACAGGCGGGCCCCGACGTCGTGTCGTACAACCAGGAACGGTCAGCGCGAGCGCTTGGCCAGCCGCTCCACGTCCAGCAGGATGACCGCCCGCGCCTCCAGGCGGAGCCACCCGCGCTGGGCGAAATCGGCGAGCGCCTTGTTCACGGTCTCGCGGGAGGCGCCGACCAGCTGGGCCAGCTCTTCCTGGGTGAGGTCGTGAACGACGTGGATGCCCTCCTCGGACTGCACGCCGAAGCGGCGCGAGAGGTCCAGCAGGGCGCGCGCCACGCGACCCGGGACATCCGAGAAGACCAGGTCGGACATGGCGTCGTTGGTCTTGCGCAGCCGGCGGGCGACGGCGCGCAGCAGGGCGCCGGCCACCTCGGGGCGCACGTTCAGCCAGGGCTGGAGGTCGCCGTGGCCGAGACCCAGCAGCTTCACCTCGGTCAGCGCGGTGGCGGTGGCAGTGCGCGGGCCCGGGTCGAACAGCGACAGTTCGCCGATCAGTTCGCCGGGGCCGACGACAGCGAGCATGTTCTCGCGGCCGTCGGGCGAGGTGCGGTGAAGCTTCACCTTGCCCTCGGTGACGACGTACAGCCGGTCCCCGGGGTCGCCCTCGTGGAACAGCGAGTCGCCACGGGCGAGGGTCACCTCACTCATGGAGGCGCGAAGCTCCGCGGCCTGCTCGTCGTCGAGAGCCGCGAAGAGCGGGTTGCGCCGCAGAACGTCGTCCACGAGTTCTCTCCTTGTCGACCTGCTCAGGGGGATCTTGCTCCCCCGTGTGACAGGGGTCCGTGTTCCCCATTTTGCCGGACGGTCCAAACAGTGTGATCTGTCACAAGGATGCCGCACAGGTGTCCCAACGTATGCGGCAGGGGTCCAATCGGGGGCTGATCTTCCGGGTCCGGGGCGGATGTCGGTGCCGGGCTTTAGGCTGGCCGGGTGTCCAAATCGCGGTGAGAGCACAGGCCAAGGGGGCTGGGCGAGTGGTTGTACGTCGCGATTCCGCCGTGGGCGAACAGGATCCCGATGGAAGCAGGGAAAAGGTGAAACCGGCCGAAAAGGTACCGGCTGAAAAGGTACCCGCCGGGAACGTGCCGGCCGAGAACGCACCGGTCAGGAAGGTCGCTGCCGGAAAGGACGCGGCCGGAAAAGATGCTGCCGGAAAAGGCACGGCCGCGAAGAGGAAACCCGCCGCGAAGGCGCCTGCCTCGAAAGCCGCCGGCATGAAGGGCACCGCCGTGAAGGACGACTCCGCCGCGAAGGCGCCGGCCGCGGGGGCGGCGGCCAGGCGGGTTGCCGCCGGTGAGTCCCGTACCGCCCTCGTCCGCCGTGCCCGCCGCATCAACCGCGAACTCGCCGAGGTCTACCCCTACGCCCACCCCGAGCTGGACTTCGAGAACCCCTTCCAGCTCGTGGTCGCCACGGTGCTCTCCGCCCAGACCACCGACCTGCGCGTCAACCAGACGACCCCCGCGCTCTTCGCCAAGTACCCCACGCCCGAGGACCTCGCCGCCGCCGATCCGGAGGAGGTCGAGGAGATCCTGCGCCCCTGCGGCTTCTTCCGGGCCAAGACCCGGTCGGTCATAGGGCTCTCCAAGGCCCTCGTCGAGGACTTCGGCGGAGAGGTCCCCGGCCGGCTGGAGGACCTGGTGAAGCTCCCCGGCGTCGGCCGCAAGACCGCCTTCGTCGTCCTCGGCAACGCCTTCGGCCGCCCCGGCATCACCGTGGACACCCACTTCCAGCGCCTGGTGCGCCGCTGGAAGTGGACCGAGGAGACCGATCCCGGCAAGATCGAGACGGCCGTCGGCGAGCTGTTCCCGCAGAAGGACTGGACCGACCTGTCCCACCACGTGATCTGGCACGGCCGCCGCATCTGCCACGCCCGCAGGCCCGCCTGCGGCGCCTGCCCCATCGCCCCGCTCTGTCCGGCCTACGGCGAGGGCGAGACCGACCCGGAGAAGGCCCGAGGGCTCCTGAAGTACGAGAAGGGCGGCTTCCCCGGCCAGCGCCTGAACCCCCCGCAGTCCTATCTCGACGCGGGCGGCAAGGCGGCCCCGCCGCTGGGGGCCGGATGACGGAACGATCCGGGCGCCCCGGAGCGTGGGACACGGTAGGACGGGGGTGGCGATGACGTACACGCACGGCACGCACGAGGAGCCGGTGGCGCTGAGCAAGGAGGGGCTGCCGGGCTGGCTGGAGCCGGTGGCGCACGCGGCGGAGACGGTCGAGCCGACCCAGCTCAGCCGCTTCCTGCCGCCGGAGAACGGCTCGGGGCGCAAGTCGGCGGTGCTGATCCTCTTCGGCGAGGGCGAGCGCGGCCCCGAGCTGCTGCTCATGGAGCGCGCCGGTTCCCTGCGCTCGCACGCCGGCCAGCCCTCCTTCCCGGGCGGCGCCCTCGACCCCGTGGACGGCGACCCGCACGGCGACGGCCCGCTCAGGGCGGCGCTGCGCGAGGCGGAGGAGGAGACCGGCCTGGACCCGGCCGGCGTCCAGCTCTTCGGCGTGCTGCCCGCCCTCTACATCCCGGTCAGCGAGTTCGTCGTCACGCCCGTGCTCGGCTGGTGGCGCAAGCCCAGCCCGGTCGGTGTCGTCGACCCGAACGAGACCGCCCGCGTCTTCACCGTCCCCGTGGCGGATCTCACGGACCCCGCCCACCGGGCCACCACCGTCCACCCCAGCGGCCACCGAGGACCGGCATTCCTGGTCGAATCGGCCCTGGTCTGGGGCTTCACGGCCGGAGTGATCGACCGGTTGCTGCACTACGCGGGCTGGGAACGCCCCTGGAACAGAGACAAGCAGGTCCCGCTCGACTGGCGGTCGTGACAAGGTGTCGTCCGTGCTGTGTTCTCCCGGGGGCAGCGACATCGGCGGCTTCGCCGCCCGCCCCCGGACCCGGGGCCTGGCCGCTGGGACCGGAGTGGATAGGCGAGGCCTGAAGCGTTGAACGTGCTGGACATCCTGTTGCTGGTCGCGGCTGTGTGGTTCGCGGTCGTCGGCTACCGCCAGGGTTTCGTCGTCGGCATCCTGTCGGTGCTGGGATTCCTCGGCGGCGGTCTCGTGGCCGTGTACGCGCTTCCCGTCGTCTGGGACGCCGTGACCGGCAACGCGCAGGTCGGCACCGTCGCGGCCGTCGTCGCCGTGGTCGTCGTCATCGTCTGTGCCTCCGTCGGCCAGGCCCTGACCACCCACCTCGGCAACAAGCTGCGCCGCCACATCGTCTGGTCCCCCGCCCGCGCCCTCGACGCCACCGGCGGCGCCCTGGTCAACGTCGTCGCGATGCTCCTGGTCGCGTGGCTGATCGGCTCCGCCCTCGCGCAGACCACGCTGCCGACGCTGGGCAAGGAGGTCCGCAGCTCCAAGGTGCTGCTGGGCGTCTCCCAGACGCTGCCGCGGGAGGCCGACACCTGGTTCAAGGACTTCACCTCGGTCCTCGCGCAGAACGGCTTCCCGCAGGTCTTCAGCCCGTTCTCCAACGAGCCGATCAAGGAGGTCCAGCCGCCCGACCCGGCCCTCGCCCGCAGCCCGGTCGCCGCCCGCGCCCAGCGCTCCATCGTGAAGGTCACCGGTACGGCGCAGAGCTGCGGCAAGGTCCTGGAGGGCACCGGCTTCGTCTTCGGCGACGGCCGCGTGATGACCAACGCGCACGTCGTGGGCGGCGTGGACGCGCCCACCGTCCAGATAGGCGGCGTGGGCCGCAAGTACCCGGCCCGGGTCGTCCTCTACGACTGGCGGCGCGACATCGCCGTACTCGCCGTGCCCGACCTGGTCGCGCCCCCGCTGCGCTTCTCGTCGGGGGACGCGGTCAGCGGGGACGACGCGATCGTCGCCGGCTTCCCGGAGAACGGTTCGTACGACATCCGCGCCGCGCGCGTGCGCGGGCGCATCACGGCCCACGGCCCGGACATCTACCACCGCGGCACGGTCGGCCGCGACGTCTACTCGCTGTACGCGACCGTCCGTCAGGGCAACTCCGGCGGACCGCTGCTGACGCCCGGCGGCCGGGTCTACGGCGTGGTGTTCGCCAAGTCCCTCGACGACGCCGACACCGGCTACGCCCTCACCGCCGACGAGATCCAGCGCGACATCGACCAGGGGCGTACGGCCAACGAGCAGGTGGGCACGGACAGCTGTGCCCTGTGATGACCTGTGGTGCCCTGCGATTCCCCTGGTGCCCCCGGTGTGGCCCCGGCGTGATCCCGGCTGATTCCGGTGTGATCCCCGAAGTGCCCCCGGCGCGCCGCGGGTTCAGCCGCGCGTGTGACGCAGACGTATCGAGACCCAGCGGGCCCGGCGGCGCAGAATGTACGAAATTCCCACCTGCGGATCCGTCTCCGTCAACTGCGGCGATCCGCGCCGGGCAGAGCCCGGGGAGGCGGTCGAGCGGCGGTTGCGGGGTGCGTCACTGTAGTCGTGCGTCCAGCCCATACCCCGACGTGTGCCCCTGGCCCAAGGTCGATAACCGCCTCGGCTCCCCCCAATTGGCCTATGCGGCAGGCATGTGGCCGTTCGAGGGACAAGTGTTCAGGAACCGGATCACTCCACGCATCCGCGCGGTCACCGGTCCGGCTCGGGGTCCTTCAGCCAGTTGATCAGCTCGGTCGAGAAGGCCACCGGGTCCTCCTCGTGCGGGTAGTGGCCGAGGCCGTCGAAGAGGCGCCAGCGGTAGGGCGCCTCGACGTACTCGCCCGAACCGGCCGCGCTGCGCGTGCGGGTGACCGGGTCCAGGGAGCCGTGCAGGTGCAGCGTGGGCACCCGTACCGGCCGCTTCATCCTGCGGTTGAACTGGATGCCGTCCGGGCGGGCCAGCGAGCGCACCAGCCAGCGGTACGGCTCGATCGAACAATGCGCGGTGGACGGGATGCACATGGCCCGCCGGTACGCCTCCACGGCATCGTCCTCCGGCAGCCGCGGCCCGGACCACTCCCGGATCAGCCGGCCCACCAGCGCGCCGTCGTCGGCGGTCAGTTGCCGCTCGGGGATCCACGGCCGCTGGAAGCCCCAGATGTAGGAGTTCGCGGCCGTCTGCCGGGCGTCCCGCAGCATCGCCGCACGCCAGCGCCGCGGATGCGGCATCGACACCACCGCGAGCCGACGTACGAGCTTGGGCCGCATCGCCGCAGCCGTCCACGCCAGGTAGCCGCCCAGGTCGTGGCCGACCAGCGCCGCGTCCGGCTCGCCGAGCGAGCGGATCACGCCGGTGACGTCCAGGGCGAGGTTGGCGGGGTCGTAGCCGCGCGGGGTGCGGTCGCTGCCGCCGACGCCGCGCAGGTCCATGGCCACCGCCCGGTAGCCCGCGCCGGCGAGCGCGGACAACTGGTGCCGCCACGTCCACCAGAACTGCGGGAAGCCGTGGAGCAACAGCACCAGGGGGCCGTCGCCGAGTTCGGCGATGTGGAAGCGCGCGCCGTTGGCGGCGACGTCGCGGTGCGTCACCTTCTCCCCGGAGGGGAGGTCGATCCGTACGGCCGATGCCGCCGCGGGTTCTGTCATGACGACGAGCGTGCCACGGCCTTGCGCGCCCGGTCCTGCGGCAGCGCGGGACGGCGCGGGTGCGGCTTGGCGTTCTGCAGGACGCCCGCCGACTGCTTCACCGACGCGGCGACCTTCCGCGGGCCCTGGCTCTTCTTGGCCTTCTTCGCGAACACCAGACCGATGAGTCCGAGCAGGCCGGCGATCAGCACGTTGGCCGCGAAGGACAGCACGAAACAGATGGCCAGGTTCCAGTGGCTCCAGGTCCGGATGCCGTACGCCAGCGCGAAGTTGAGCATGGGCAGGGAGAACAGCAGTACCGCGCCCGCGACCGAGAACGCGCCGCCGCTGACCGCGCCGCGCTTCACGTCCTGCTTGAGCTGGGCCTTTGCCAGCGCGATCTCGTCGTGCACCAGCGCCGACAACTCGGTCGTCGCCGATGCGACCAGCTGGCCGACGCTGCGTTCGGCGCCGACCGGGCTGCCGTCGCGTGCGCTCATCGCGTTCTCCCTCAGAGGTTTGGTGCCGTCTTGTTTTGTACCGTCTCGTCAGATCATGCCGGACGACCGTCCTCATCGCCTGCCCCGCCCGGTACTTCCGCAAGCCCGTGGCGCGCCGCCGCGGCCTTCTCGACGGCGAGGCGCCGGTGCTCGGCGGCCTTGTGCTCGTGGATCCGGGCCATGCGCAGGTGGTACTCCGGGTCGTCCTGCTCGTAGATGTCGGGGATACCGTCCAGGTCCTCGTCGCGCTCCTCGTCCTCGCACAGACCGCGGTACTTGGCGTTGCGTACCTTCAGCAGCACGGTCGCACATACCGCCGCGATCAGCGATCCGGCGAGTACGGCCGCCTTCACCTCGTCGGTCAGTACGGCGTCGCCGGCGAAGGCCAGCTCCCCGATGAGCAGCGAGACGGTGAAGCCGATGCCGGCCAGGGACGCCACCGCGAACACGTCGGCCCAGGCGAGGTCGTCGCTGAGCGAGGCACGGGTGAAGCGGACGGCCAGCCGGGCACCCCCGAAGATGCCGATCGTCTTGCCGACGACCAGCCCGAGTACGACCCCGAGCGTCTCCGGCTTCGTGAACACGTCATGGAGCGCCCCGCCGGATACCGACACCCCGGCGCTGAACAGGGCGAACAGTGGCACGGCGAGCCCGGCCGACAGCGGGCGCACCAGGTGCTCGACGCGCTCGCCCGGCGCGTGCTCCTCACCCTCGCGGGTGGTGCAGCGCAGCATCAGGCCCATCGCCACGCCCGCGATGGTGGCGTGCACGCCACTGTTGTACATCAGCGCCCAGATCACGACCGCGAGCGGCACGTACACGTACCAGCCGCGCACGCCCCGGCGCAGCAGCAGCCAGAAGACCACCAGCCCCACCACGGCTCCGCCGAGGGTGGCGAAATTGATCCGTTCGGTGAAGAAGACGGCGATCACGAGGATCGCGAAGAGGTCGTCGACGACCGCCAGGGTCAGCAGGAAGGCGCGCAGGGAGCTGGGCAGCGAGGTGCCGATGACCGCGAGGACGGCGAGCGCGAAGGCGATGTCCGTGGCCATGGGCACCGCCCAGCCCCGCGCGGACCCGCCTCCGGCGAGCGCGGTGACCGTGCAGACCAGCGCGGGTACGACCATCCCGCACAGGGCGGCCACCACGGGCAGCGCCGCCGCCCTGGGGTCGCGCAGGTCCCCGGCGACCAGCTCGCGCTTGAGTTCGATGCCGGCGACGAAGAAGAAGACGGCGAGGAGGCCGTCGGCGGCCCAGTGGGCGACGGAGAGGTTCAGGCCGAGCACCTCGGGGCCGAAGTGGAAGTCGCTGACGGCCACGTAGCTGTGGTGCAGGGTGGGGATGTTGGCCCAGATCAGCGCGGCGACGGCGGCGAGGAGGAGCAGGACGCCGCCGACGGTCTCGGTGCGCAGCGCGTCCGTGATGACCGTCCGCTCGGGCAGGGACAGGCGTCCCAGGGCCTTGCGGGTGGCGGTCGGGGTACGGGGCGCTGACACGGTGGGGACCTCCGGTGGTGGGCAGGGGCGAGCGTCTGCCGACCAGACTTCCCGGCGCACCTTTTCGGACCTTGTCATGTTCTGCGGCTTGCTGTTTTCGCCCAGTCGAGGGCTTTGTTTAGTTTACCTAAGGTTGGAGCCGGGCGCATGTGTGGCGGCGTACGCGTGGAGAGCACGCGAGAGGGGCGCCCGGCGTTCGCACGCCGGGCGCCCCTCTGACGGCCGTACGGCCCCGCCCCGTCCTAGTCCTCGCTGGACGCGGCCGGGAGCTTGGTCTGGATGAGGTCCATGACCGTGGAGTCCGTGAGGGTCGTCACGTCTCCGAGCTGGCGGTTCTCGGCCACGTCCCGCAGCAGACGCCGCATGATCTTGCCCGAGCGGGTCTTCGGCAGCTCCGCCACCGGCAGGATCCGCTTCGGCTTGGCGATCGGGCCGAGCGTGGCGCCGACGTGGTCGCGCAGCTCGCCGACCAGCTTCTCGTCCTCCGACGCCGTACCGCGGAGGATGACGAAGGCGACGATGGCCTGGCCGGTCGTCTCGTCGGCGGCGCCGACCACCGCCGCCTCGGCGACCGCCGGGTGCGAGACGAGCGCCGACTCCACCTCGGTGGTGGAGATGTTGTGCCCGGACACGAGCATCACGTCGTCCACGCGCCCGAGGAGCCAGATGTCCCCGTCGTCGTCCCGCTTCGCGCCGTCACCCGCGAAGTACTTGCCTTCGAAGCGCGACCAGTAGGTGTCGAGGAACCGCTGGTCGTCGCCCCAGATCGTGCGCAGCATCGACGGCCACGGCTCGGTGAGGACGAGGTAGCCGCCACCGCCGTCGGGCACCTCGTTCGCCTCGTCGTCGACGACCGTCGCGCTGATGCCGGGCAGCGCACGCTGCGCGGAACCGGGCTTGGCCTCGGTGACGCCCGGCAGCGGCGAGATCATCATCGCGCCGGTCTCGGTCTGCCACCAGGTGTCCACGATCGGCGTCCGGTCGGCCCCGATGTGCTTGCGGTACCAGATCCACGCCTCGGGGTTGATGGGCTCGCCCACCGAGCCGAGCAGCCGCAGCGAGGTCAGGTCGAACTGCGCGGGGATGTCGTCGCCCCACTTCATGAACGTCCGGATCGCCGTCGGGGCCGTGTAGAGGATCGAGACCCGGTACTTCTCCACGATCTCCCAGAACCGGCCCTGGTGCGGGCTGTCCGGGGTGCCCTCGTACATCACCTGCGTCGCGCCGTTGGCCAGCGGCCCGTACACGATGTAGGAGTGTCCGGTGACCCAGCCGACGTCGGCCGTGCACCAGAACACGTCCGTCTCCGGCTTGAGGTCGAACACCGCCCAGTGCGTGTAGGCCACCTGGGTGAGGTAGCCGCCCGAGGTGTGCAGGATGCCCTTCGGCTTCCCCGTCGTCCCCGAGGTGTAGAGGATGAACAGCGGGTGCTCCGCCTCGAACGCCTCCGGGGTGTGCTCGGCGGACTGGCGGTCCACCAGCTCGTGCCACCAGACGTCCCGCTCGGCGTCGAAGGCCACGTCCTGTCCGGTACGGCGCACCACCAGCACGTGCTCCACGTTGCCGGCCTTCCGCACCGCCTCGTCCACGGCGGGCTTGAGGGCGGACGCCTTGCCGCGCCGGTAGCCGCCGTCGGAGGTGATGACGACCTTGGCGTCCGCGTCCTTGATGCGGGTGGCGAGCGCGTCGGCCGAGAAACCGCCGAAGACGACCGAGTGCGCGGCACCGATCCGGGCCGAGGCCAGCATCGCGATCGCCGTCTCCGGGATCATCGGCATGTAGATGGCGACCCGGTCGCCCTTGCGGACGCCCAGCTCCAGCAGGGCGTTCGCGGCCTTGGAGACCTCGTCCTTCAGTTCGGCGTAGGTGATCGAGCGGCTGTCACCGGGTTCGCCCTCGAAGTGGATGGCGACCCGGTCGCCGTGACCGGCCTCGACATGCCGGTCCACGCAGTTGTACGCGACGTTCAGCTCGCCGTCCTTGAACCACTTCGCGAACGGAGGGTTCGACCAGTCCAGCGTCTCCGTCGGTTCCTTGGCCCAGCTCAGGCGGCGGGCCTGCTCGGCCCAGAAGCCGAGCCGGTCAGCCTTGGCCTGCTCGTACGCCTCTGCCGTGACGTTGGCGTTCGCGGCCAGGTCGGCCGGTGGCGCGAATCGGCGATCCTCCCGCAAGAGGTTGGCCAGGCTTTCGTTGCTCACGACATCTCCCTTTCCCAGGGTGTCCGTTGTGTCCCGGGCCACACCTCATCAGACCCGGGGGTCCGGTGACAAGGGTCAGTCCCAAAATTGGTATAGACCTATGCGTGATGAGGCGGCCCTGAGCTGCACGGTCACACCGGACTGTGCACCTCCTCCCCCTCTCGCACGTCGTCGAACCTCACGTCCACGAACACGGCCTCGTCGCCGTTTTGATGGTTCCCCTCCGTGCCGCCGAGCAGATAGGCCTGCGCCTCGCCCACGTGGAAGTACATGCCGTGCAGCTCCAACGTGCCGGATGCCAGCGCCCGCGCGACCGAGTCGTGCGCCCGCAGATGCTCCAGCTGCTGGACCACGTTGGTCAGGCACAGCTGTTCCACCGCGTCGGCCGGTGCCCGCCCGGCCGGCCGGGGCCGGGCCCGGCGGTCGTCGGCCATCCGCTCCAGGCTGGGCAGCCCGTGCCGCAGCCACCGTCTCAGCGGGGTCATCGCACCCCCGGGCTCGGCGGTCAGCAGCGCCTGCATCGCTCCGCACCCGGAGTGCCCGCACACCGTGACGGACCGCACCCCGAGCACGTCCACCGCGTACTCGATGGCGGCCGCCACCGAGTCGTCGCCGTGCTCTTCGCCCGGCGGCGGCACCAGGTTGCCGACGTTGCGGACGACGAACAGGTCACCCGGACCACTGGAAGTGATCATCGACGTGACGAGGCGAGAGTCCGCACAGGTGAGGAAGAGCTGCGAGGGCTGCTGCCCCTCCCGTGCCAGCCGCGCCAGCTCGTCCCGTACCAGCGGGGCGGTGTTCCGCTGGAACGAGCTGATGCCACGGGCGAGTTCGTGAGGGACGGGGCGCGTGTGGCGGCTGGTGCTGATGGTGGGGGAGGTGGTGTTGGTGTTGGTGTTGGTGGTGGTGTTGATGGGGGCGGTCGGGTCGGTGTCGGTGCCGGAGCCGTGGCCCGTGTCGGCTCCGGTATTCGTGCCGGTGCCTTCGGCCGCGCCGGAGCCGGAGCCGGCCGGGGGTCCCGTCTCGCCGGCACCCGGACCTCGGCCCTTCCCGGCGCTGCCCGCACCCGCGAGCGCACCCGTACTCGTACCTGTACTCGTGCCCGTACTCGTACCTGTACTTGCACTCGTGCTCGCACCCGTACCGACCGCCGGACCGCCGGACGTCAACGCGCACTGGTGGTTCCGCCACGGTGTCCAGGGCAGGCACCGGCACACCGCCGACGGTGTCGGGGCGGTGGTGGTCCGGACTCCGCCGCGCCGGCCCGTCAGCCGGGCGGTGCCGCCTCGCGCGGTGTGCGCGCTCTGCCAGTCCTGCAGGGACTCGTACGCCGCGTGGTCCATGAACGACCCATCCAACTCCACGACGGCATGGGCTCCTTGGGGTACGAGATGCAGGGCTCTGCTGAGCCGGGGCACCGCGAGGAACGTCAGCTGGCCTCGTGCGTGTACGTGATGGACTCCTTCCTTCTCCTTGTGCGTGATGCGGGTGCGGGTGAGGCGGTGCAGGGCGACGGCGACGGCCATGGCGACCCCGAGGAACACGCCCTCCAGGATGCCGAGGAACACCACGCCGAGTGTGGTGGCGACATACGCCAGTACTTCGCGGTGGCGGGTCACCGTGCGGATGTGGTGCAGGGACACCATCTGGATGCCGACGGCCATCACCAGGGCGGCGAGCGAGGCGAGCGGGATCTGCTCCAGGAGCGGGACCATCAGCAGCGCGGCGACTACTACGAAAACGCCGTGCAGCATCGTGGAGTTCCGGCTCACGGCACCGGAATTCACATTCGCCGAACTTCGCACGGCCACGCCCGCGACCGGCAGTCCGCCGAGCGCTCCGGAGACGATGTTGGCCGTGCCCTGGCCGAGCAGTTCGCGGTCGAGGCGGGAGCGGGCGACATGTGCCTGGGGGCCGGGGCGCGAGGCGAGCAGCTTGTCCACGGCGACCGCGCCGAGCAGTGACTGCACGCTGCACACCAGCGTGGTGGTGAGTACGGCGGCGGCGATGCCGAGCACCGGCCCCTCGGGCAGTCCGGCCAGGGCGTGGCTGCGCCAGGACGGCAGGTCGACCCGGGGCAGGCTCAGTCCGGTGAGTGCCGCGGTGACGGTGGCCCCGGTGACCGCGACGAGGGCGGCCGGGACCTTGCGCAACAGGGCTCCCGGGCGCCCGGGGACGCGAGGCCAGGCCAGCAGGAGGGTGAGGGTCAGCGCGCTCATCGACACGGCGGCCGGATCCAGCCGGGCCAACTGGGCGGGCAGGGCGTGCAGGTTGGCGAGGACGGAGCTGTCGGGGCTGCCGCCGAGGACGATGTGCAGCTGTGCCACGGCGATGGTGACGCCGATGCCGGCGAGCATGCCGTGCACCACGGCCGGGCTGACGGCGAGCGCTCCCCGCGCCACCCGCAGGCAGCCGAGGCCGAGTTGGGCGAGACCGGCGAGGACGGTGATGCCGCAGGTCGCCTGCCAGCCGTAGCGGTGGATCAGGTCGGCGGTGACCACGGTCAGTCCGGCCGCGGGCCCGCTGACCTGCAGCGGGCAACCGCCGAGCCGTCCGGCGACGAGTCCGCCGACGGCGGCGGCGACCAGCCCGGCCTGGAGCGGGGCGCCGGTGGCGAGGGCGATGCCGAGGGAGAGCGGCAGGGCGATGAGGAAGACCGCGACGGACGCGGACAGGTCGGCGCCCTCGACGGGGAGGCGGCGGCGCCGGGTCGGTGGGGTGGTGTGCGGCGGGTGGGGCTGGGTGCGGGCAGGTGCGCAGGCTGGCATGTCCCGTCTCCTCCGGGGCGGCGCGGTCGCGGACTGGTGGGTTCCCGCTCGGGGCGGGGGTCGGTCGCGGCCGTGGGTCACGGCGTGCAGCGGCGGGATGGATCAACGCTCGGTAAACGAACAGTAATGCAGAGTAAAGGCTGGGCATAACTTTTCGGGGCAAATGGATCAGCGGATCACCTCCTCAGGTGAAGCAGTCATTTCATCGGCTTGTCGTACTAATTCCTTCTCGGCCTCGTGCGACCTTGGCGGCGCTGCCGGTGCAACCCCGGCAGATCGCCAGAAAACACCCTCGTCAGCGTCCGCCTGAGAGTCGGCGTTCGCCTGAGAGAAGGAAGAAGGTGGGCGGAACATGACCGCCACCCAGAGGATCGCCGTCGGTGTCGTGGTCGCCGTGGCCTGTGCCGCGCCGCTCGCCGGCTGCGCGACCGGCTCCAACGGTTCGAAGGAGGGGCAGTCCGGCCCGCAGAACGGGGCGCCGGCCCCGCAGAGCGTGGTCCGTCTGATCGGCGACGGGTCCACCGCGTACACCGGTGCGCAGCCGCACCTGCCCAGGGCCGAGAAGCTCGAGCCGGGTCAGAAGCCCCCGCAGTTCGTCGTGTTCTCCTGGGACGGCTCGGGCGAGGACAGTCAGAAGCTGTTCTCGCACTTCCGCAAGGTCGCCAAGGAGAACAAGGCGAACATGACCTTCTTCCTCAGCGGCGTGTACATGCTGCCCGAGGAGAAGCGTGACCTCTACAGACCCCCGCAGCACTCGCCGGGCCGGTCCGACATCGGCTTCAACGACCCGCAGGGCATCGCCGACACCGTGAAGCAGGTGCGGATGGCCTGGCTGGAGGGCAACGAGATCGGCACGCACTTCAACGGCCACTTCTGCGGTCCCGACGGCGGTGTCGGCGAGTGGTCGGTGGACGAGTGGAAGAGCGAGATCGACCAGGCCAAGCAGTTCGTGAAGAGCTGGAAGACCACCACCGGCATGACCAAGTCGGCGCCGCTGCCCTTCGACTACGACAAGGAACTCATCGGCGCCCGCACCCCCTGCCTGGAAGGGCAGAAGAACTTCATGAAGGCGGCGAGCCAGATGGGCTTCCGCTACGACTCCAGCGGCGTCAACGACCAGGTCTGGCCCAAGAAGAAGCAGGGCCTGTGGGACCTGTCGATGCAGTTGGTCCCCTTCCCCGGGCACACCTACGAGCAGCTGACCATGGACTACAACTTCATGGTCAACCAGTCCGGCACCCAGACCCAGGGCGACCCGGACATGTACGCCTCCTGGGGCGACCAGATGCGCGACGGCCTGGTCAAGGGCTTCTACCGGGCCTACGACGGCAACCGCGCGCCCCTGATCATCGGCAACCACTTCGAGTCCTGGAACGGCGGCACGTACATGCGCGCCCTCGACGAGGTGGTCAAGGAGGTGTGCAACAAGCCCGAGGTGCGCTGTGTCTCCTTCCATCAGCTCGCCGACTGGCTCGACGCGCAGGACCCGCAGACGCTGAAGAAGCTGCGCACCCTCGAGGTGGGTGAGGCGCCCCGGAAGGGCTGGGCGTCCCTCCTGTCCGGCCGCCCGGCACCGGCGCCGAAGGGTGTGCCCGGGGCGCCGGCGGCCAAGCAGTAGGCGTCAGACGGGGGTTGCCACACCCTCGCCGAGCACGAAGCCGGGGTCGACCTGCGCCGCCAGGTCGGCCCCTGTGCGCTCGTTTCCCCACGACTGGGCGTTCTTCAGATGGAAGTGCACCATCTGGCGCGTGTAGCGCTCCCAGTCGCGCAGCTCGTAGGTCGCGTCCGCGGCAGCCCGAAGGGCTTGCAGGGCGCGGACGTTGGGCTCCTCCAGGAGGTCGAACCGCGGCGGGTGACCCCTCTCCATGGCACGCACCCAGTCCGAGTGCCCGACCGTCACGAGCAGGTCGTCCCCGGCCTCCGCGCGCAGGAAGTCGATGTCCTCCTGCCCCTGGACCTTGTTGCCGACGACCTTCAGGGCGACGCCGAAGTCGCGGGCGTACTCCTTGTACTGGCGGTAGACGGAGACCCCCTTCCGGGTCGGCTCGGCGACGAGGAACGTCATGTCGAAACGGGTGAACATGCCGGAGGCGAAGGAGTCCGAACCGGCCGTCATGTCGACCACCACGTACTCGTCGGGGCCGTCGACGAGGTGGTTCAGGAACAGCTCCACCGCTCCCGTCTTGGAGTGGTAGCAGGCGACCCCCAGGTCGGCGTCCGTGAAGGGCCCGGTGACCATCAGACGGACGGCACCGCCGTCGAGTTCCACCGGCCGGGCGCAGGCGTCGTACACCGCGTTGGGCTCCCGCACCCGGACCAGCCGGGAGCCCTCGCCGGGCGGGGTCGTCTTGATCATCGTGGCGGAGGAGGCGATGCGCGGGTTGGAGCCCCGCAGGTGGTCCTTGATCAGGGGCAGCCGGTCGCCCATCGCGGGGAGTGCGGCGGCCTCCTTCTCGTCGAGACCGAGGGCCGGGCCGAGGTGCTGGTTGATGTCCGCGTCGATGGCCACCACGGGGGCGCCCGCGGCGGCGAGGTGACGGATGAAGAGGGAGGAGAGCGTGGTCTTGCCGCTGCCGCCCTTTCCGACGAAAGCAATTTTCATGTTCACCAAGCGTAGTCGCGCGATAGCTGTAAGTGGCTGGAAGGGTGAAGAAGACCACTCCTTCGTGGGGCGCGGCGGCGGGGTGCGTACTGTCGTACTCATGAGTACGACAGGCGCGAACGCCGATCCGCTCGCGGCCCTGGGCACGCTGCCCGGTGTGGCCGAGTCCGTGGAGTCCGTGCGCAAGGCCGTGGACCGGGTCTACGGGCACCGGGTCATGCGCCGCCGCAGCAACGCGATCACCTCCGAGGCCGCGCTGCGCGGCGCCCGCGGTTCGGCGGCGCTGTCCGGTGCAGACTGGGCCCTGGAGGAGGTGCGGCGGCGCACCGACTTCAGTGGCGACGCCGAGGCGCGTGTCGTGGGCGCTTCCCTCAGGCTGACCGCCGAGGCGGGCCAGCTGCTGTCCATCTGGCGGCAGTCGCCCCTCAGGGTGCTCGCCCGGCTGCACCTCGTCGCGGCCGCGAGCGACGCCGACGAGGTCGGCAGGCCCCGGCACGCGGGCGAGCGGGCCGAGGAGCCGCTGATCGAACTGCCGCTGCCGGACGCCGCGGAGATGTCCGGCCGGCTGGACGGGCTGGCGGACCTGATCATCGCGGGCACGTCCGCGCCGGCGCTGGTGACGGCCGCCGTCGTGCACGGCGAACTGCTCGCGCTGCGCCCCTTCACCTCGCACAACGGCTTGGTCGCGCGCGCGGCCGAGCGGCTCGTCCTGATCGGCAGCGGCCTGGACCCGAAGGCGGTCTGCCCGGCCGAGGTGGGTCACGCCGAACTCGGCCGCGCCTCCTACCTCGCCGCGCTGGACGGGTACGTCTCCGGTACTCCCGCGGGCATGGCGGCCTGGATCGCCCACTGCGGCAGGGCGGTCGAGCTGGGTGTGCGCGAGTCGACGGCGGTGTGCGAGGCGCTGCAGCGCGGAGCGGCCTGAACGGCCTCTGAGCGGCCTGAGTGGGTCCCGGGAAGCGGGCCCGAAGTCATGGAAAAGGCCCCGGAAGGGGCCTGAACAGGGTTGCGGCGGTACGAGTGCTCGTACCGCCGCTGGCATGCCACTCGGGTTACCAAGCGTCCTCGAGATATCGCCCATCAGGTCGGGTGCTTTGCCCGTCACCTGGTGCGGCAGGCCCGTAATCGACGGTCCGACGTCGCGTGGGTGCCCTGTGGTTCATGCTGGGTCCGTGGGGCCAAGTGCGTAGTGTCAGGGGATCCTCTCGGATGTCCTTTGGTCTCGCGGGCCTGATTCCTTTGTACTGCAAGCACGGAACAAGCGGAACCCCTGCCTACAGTTCTTTACTTTTGCCTTCAATCAGGGGCGAACCGGTCAGGCGGTCGCACCGCGGCGCCGGCTGGCGTACCAGACGAGCCCGGCCGTCGCGGCGGCCGCTCCTATGGCCGCGGCCGCGACGAGCGCGGGCCGGGGCGGCACCGAGAGCGCGGGCAGCCGCTGCTTGAGCCGGACCGGCCGGCGGAACTCCAGAACCGGCCACCCGCGTGCGACGGCCTCGCGGCGCAGCGCGCGGTCGGGGTTCACGGCGTGCGGGTGCCCGACGGTCTGGAGCATCGGCAGGTCGGTCGCCGAATCGCTGTAGGCGTAGCTGCGGTCGAGGTCGTAGCCCTCGGACGCGGCCAGCTCCCTGATCGCCTCGGCCTTGGTCGGCCCGTAGGCGTAGTACTCCACCTCCCCGGTGAAGCAGCCGTCCTCGCCGACGACCATGCGCGTGGCCACCACCCGGTCCGCGCCGAGCAGCTCGCCGACCGGCTCGACCACCTCGGCGCCCGAGGTGGACACGATCACCACGTCGCGGCCGGCGGCGTGGTGCTCCTCGATGAGGGAGGCGGCCTCGTCGTAGATGATCGGGTCGATCAGTTCGTGCAGGGTCTCGGCGACGATCTCCTTCACCTGCTGCACGTTCCACCCACGGCACATGGCGGACAGGTACTCGCGCATGCGCTCCATCTGGTCGTGGTCCATGCCGCCGACCAGGAACACGAACTGGGCGTATGCGGTACGCAGTGCGGCCCTGCGGTTGATCAGTCCGCCTTGGTAGAAGGACTTGCTGAAGGTGAGTGTGCTCGACTTCGCAATGACCGTCTTGTCCAGGTCGAAGAAGGCTGCTGCGCGGGGCAAGGAGTGGTTTTCCACGTCCCCGAGCATAGGCGCCCACCATTCGGCGTAAGGTGGGGCGCGTGGGTTTGCCTGAGAAGGCTCTCGGGTACACCATGGAAGTCACGGATCGTTCGCGACCGTGCTAACCCGGCCCGACTCCTCCCCCCCCGAGTCGGCCGTGGGGACGACCCCCGCTCTCCCCCCCGGCGGGGGTCGTCGCATGTCCAAATGGGTTTTCTTCCTCCTTCAACCGGTTCGAGACCGGCATCGGGCGGCCTGAGCCGCCCTTTCGTCATGCCCATGATTCGTAACCGAGGGTAATCGACGGACTGCTCTGTGGAAGTCGTACACCGACTGGACAGAGGTCACCGGTATGGGTGACGGAGATATTCACAACGGCTGAGTCGTCCACAGTTTTTGACCAAGATCCACACGATTTCCGGGATCGCTGCACCGTGATTCCAGCGCGCTCCGACCGCGGCGAGTTCATGGCCGGTTGCGATTGCCGGGCGCGCATGGCCGGTTCCCGCCGGCCGTTCATATGGAGGCCGGTTCCCGGTTCTCCGCATCTTTGGGAATCGCGTGGCACCGGGGGCTGCGCGGAAGAGGCAGCGAAGGGGAACACACGTGACCGGAACCGTCACCCATGACCCGTCACCAGCCGCCGGAGGGCGGCCCGGACGGCCGCTCATCGTCACCGAGGACGCCGCACTCCTCGACGATCTCCTGCGCCTGTGCGCGGCCGCGGGCGCCACACCCGAGGTCCATCACGGCCTACCGGAACGCGGCGGTGGCTGGGACACGGCCCCGCTCGTCCTGGTCGGCGACGACGCGGCCCGCCGGGTGCGCGGGGCCGCGCGCCGGCGCGGAGTGGTGCTCGTCGGCCGCGACCAGGACGACTCCGGGGTGTGGAAACGGGCCGTCCAGATCGGCGCCGACCACGTCCTGATGCTGCCGGACGGCGAGCAGTGGCTGGTCGACCGCATCGCCGACGTCGCCGAGGGCGTCGGCCGCCCGGCCCTCACCGTCGGGGTCATCGGCGGCCGGGGCGGGGCCGGCGCGTCCACGCTCGCCTGCGCGCTCGCCGTCACCTCCGCGCGTGAGGGACTGCGCACCCTGCTCGTGGACGCCGATCCGCTGGGCGGCGGACTCGATGTGCTGCTCGGCGGCGAGAGCGCCGAGGGACTGCGCTGGCCCGCCTTCGCCGCCTCGCGCGGCCGCGTCGGCGGCGGCGCGCTGGAGGAATCACTGCCCGAACTGCACGCGCTGCGGGTGCTCAGCTGGGACCGCGGTGACTGCGTCGCCATCCCACCGCAGGCCGTCCGCGCGGTGCTCGCCGCAGGCCGGCGTCGTGGCGGCACGGTCGTAGTCGACCTCCCGCGCCGCCTGGACGACGGAGTCGCCGAGGCCCTCGCCCAGCTCGACCTGGCCCTGCTCGTCGTGCCCGCCGAACTGCGCGCGGTGGCGGCGGCCGGCCGGGTGGCCTCCGCCGTCGGCATGGTCGTACGGGACCTGCGCGTGGCCGTACGGGGGCCGTACGCGCCGGGCTTCGACGAGCGTGAGGTGGCCCGGCTGCTCGCCCTGCCCCTGGCCGGCGAGGTACCCGTCGAACCCGCGCTGCTGCGGCCGCGCGGCACCGCGAAACCGCCCGGCGCGAGCGGACGCGGCCCCCTGGCCCGGTTCTGCGCCACTTTCTGGGAACAGGCGCTGGTCGAGGCGGGAGGTGTGCGATGACGCTCCCCGGATTCGACCCGGCGGACGGCGCGGCCCTGCTCGACGGCGTCCGCCGCCGGCTGGCCGAGAGCGGCGCCGAACCCACGCCCGCGCGCGTGGCGCAGGCGCTGCGCGAACAGGGCCGCGTGCTGGGCGACGCCGAAGTGCTCGGCGCGGCCGAGCGGCTGCGCTCCGAACTCGTCGGCACCGGCCCCCTGGAGCCGCTGATGGCCGACCCGGACGTCACCGACGTCCTGGTATCCGCCCCGGACCGGGTGTGGGTGGACCGCGGCGGCGGCCTGGAGCTGACACCGGTGACCTTCCCCGACGCCGCGGCCGTACGGCGCCTCGCGCAGCGCCTGGCCGCCGTGGCCGGACGCCGCCTGGACGACGCGCGGCCCTGGGCGGACGCCCGCCTGCCCGACGGGACCCGGCTGCACGCGGTGCTGCCCCCGGTGGCCGTCGGCTGCACGTGCCTGTCCCTGCGGGTGGTGCGGCCCCGGGCGTTCACCCTCTCCGAACTGGTCGAGGCGGGCACCGTGCCACCCGGCGGCGAGCGGATCCTGCGGGCGCTGGTGACCGCCCGGCTGTCCTTCCTCGTCAGCGGCGGCACCGGCAGCGGCAAGACGACCTTGCTGAGCGCCCTGCTCGGTCTGACCGGGCCCGGCGAACGGATCGTGCTCGCCGAGGACTCTGCGGAGCTGAGACCGGAACACCCGCACGTCGTACGGCTGGAGACCCGGCCCGCGAACCAGGAGGGCGCCGGCCTGGTCACCCTGGAGGACCTCGTCCGCCAGGCCCTGCGGATGCGGCCGGACCGGCTGGTCGTCGGGGAGGTGCGGGGCCCGGAGGTGGTGCATCTGCTGGCCGCGCTCAACACGGGCCATGAGGGCGGCTGCGGCACCGTGCACGCCAACACGGCCGCCCGCGTCCCGGCCCGCCTGGAGGCACTGGGGACGGCGGCCGGGCTCGACCGGGCCGCGCTGCACAGCCAGGTGGCGGCCGCGCTGTCGGTGGTGCTCCACCTCGTACGGGACCGGTCCGGGCGGCGGCGGATCGCCGAGGTGCACGTGCTGGAGCGGGACGGCTCGGGGCTGGTTCGAACGGTGCCGGCGCTGCGGTGGGGCGAGCGGGCCTTCACCCGCGAGCACGGCTGGGAGCTGCTGCGGGACCTGCTGGGCGGCGAGTTCAGGAGCGGCGCGAGCGACGAGAACGGCGAGAACGACGAGAGGGGGCGGGTGGGGTGAGGGGAGTGACCTACGGGGCGGGTGAGTTGGCGTGTTTCTGTGCCGCGGCGTGCCTCGGGGCCGTGATCTGGACGAGTGGCGGTCGGCACAGCGGAGTGCGCCGGGCGAGGCTGCTGCTCGCGGGCGCAGGCGTGGTGGCGGCCGGCCCGCCGTCCTGGGAGTGGGTTCTCGGTGAACTGCGCGGGCTGCGCGGGCGGTGGGGAGCCGAATGGTGGCTTCCTGTGGCCGGGCTGCTGATCGGGTTGCTGGGCGCCTCGGTGATTCCGGTCGTCGCGGGAGCGGCCGGGGTGCCGGTGCTGCGCCGGATCAGACTGGCCCGGCAGGCCAGGGACGCCAGGGAACGCAGGGTGGACGCGGTGATCGCCCTGTGCGGGGCGCTCGCCGGGGAGGTGCGCGCGGGACGGCAGCCCGGTGAGGCACTGCTGCGGGCCGCACGCGACTCCGACGGGCTGGGCGAGGTGCGGGCGGCCGTGGTCGCCGCGGCCCGGTTCGGCGGTGACGTGCCCGGAGCGCTCGCCGCCGCCGCTCGCCGGCCAGGGGCCGAGGGGCTGCTGGGGCTCGCCGCGTGCTGGCGGGTGGCCGTGGACCAGGGGGCCGGACTGGCCGCCGGCCTCGACCGGCTGGACGGCGCCCTGCGCGCGGAGCGGGACCAGCGCGCCGACCTGCGCGCCCAGTTGTCCGGAGCCCGGGCCACGGCACTGATGCTCGCCGCGCTACCGGTCCTCGGGCTGCTCCTCGGCGCGGCCATGGGCGCCGACCCGCTGCGGGTGCTGCTGCACACCGGTGCCGGACTGGGCTGCCTGGCGGCCGGAGCGGTGTTCGAGGGCGCCGGGGTGTGGTGGGCGGCACGGATCGTGCGCGGGGCGGAGGCGGCATGAACGGCGAGGTCGGCCACAGGCTGGGGATGGCCCTGGTCGCACTGTCGGCCGTGGGCTGGACGGCCTGGCGGCTGGCGGCGGCCCGGCGGCGGCGCCATACACGGCGCCGGGCGGCCGAGTTGTCGGCCCTGCGGGAGATCAAGTCCCGGCCGTCCTTCGAGGTCGCGGGCGCGGCCCGGCGATGGCTGCCGCCGGCCGGGGTGGTGTGCGGGGCGTGGGTGCTGATCGGCGGAGTCGCCGGTGTGCTGGTGGGGCTCGGTGCCGCCGCGGGGCTGTGGCGGTGGCGGCGCCGCCAGGCGGCGGCGAGCCCGGCCGAGGAGATCGACACCGCGGTCGCCTCCCGTCAACTCCCGCTCGCCGCCGAGCTGCTGGCCGCCTGCATCGCGGCCGGAGCCGGACCGGTCGTCGCCGCACAGGCCGTGGGGGAGGCGCTCGGCGGGCCCGTCGGGGACGCGCTGGCATGGGGCGCGGCAGAGGTACGGCTCGGCGGCGAACCGGCCGACGCCTGGCGGCGGTTGACCTTGCTGCCCGGCGCGTCCGCTCTGGCACGGCTGCTGGAACGGGCGGACCGGTCCGGGCTTCCCGCCGCCGGACCGGTCGCCCGGCTCGCCTCGGACGCGCGCGCGGAGCGCGCCCGGGCCGCCACGGTCCGGGCGCGCCGGGCGGCCGTGATGGTCTCCGCGCCGGTGGGCCTGTGCTTCCTGCCCGCGTTCATCGCGCTCGGCGTGCTGCCCGTGGTGATCGGGCTCGCGGGAGGCGTGGTCGGAGGGGGTGGGGGCTGACGGGGTCGAAGCGGGATGAAGAGATCTGAAGTTGTCCGAAGTGGGCTGAAGTGAGCCGAAGAAGAAGGGAACTTGAGATGCGTGAGGCGACGGTCAAGGCATGGGTGGCCCTACGGGAGCGATGCCGCAGGGACGCGGGGATGGTGACCTCCGAGTACGCGATGGGGATCATCGCGGCGGTCGGGTTCGCGTTGCTGCTCTACGAGGTCGTCACCAGCGGCCAGGTCAAGGCGGAGCTGCAGTCCATCGTGAAGCGGGCCCTCAGTGCGCGGATGTGAACGAGGGACGGACCGCGGGTTCGTGACCGCGGAGGCGGCCGTGGTGCTGTCCGTGCTAGTGGCGTTCACGATGGCGCTGGTCTGGGGGCTGCTCGCGATGGCGGCGCGGATCCAGTGCGTGGACGCCGCCCGCGTGGGCGCCCGGGCCGCCGCCCGGCAGGACCCGGCGGAGGCGGTCGTACAGGTGACCCGGGAGGCGGCGCCGCGTGGGGCACGGGTGACCGTCGGCCGTGACGGGGACCAGGTCCGGGTGACGGTGGTGGCCGAGCCACCGGGACTGACGGGGCTGCCGTTCGAGGTGAGGGAGGAGGCGGTTGCCGCGGCGGAGGAGGCCGTGGGGGCAGGAGAGGAGGACATGAGGTCGAGGGGGACGGGGCCATGAGGCACTGGTCCGGGACCGGTTGGCCGGTCCTCCGGCCGCTCGGCCGGCAGGTCCCCCGGTCACCGTCGCTCGGCCGGCACCACTCCGACAGGGGTTCCGCCACCGTCTGGAGTCTCGGGGCGATCGCGGTGCTCTGCGTGGTCTTCGGTGCCGTGCTGGCCCTCGGGCAGGCCGTCGCCGTACGGCACCGGGCGGCCGGCGCGGCGGATCTCGCGGCGCTCGCGGCGGCGGACCACTGGGCCGAGGGCGGCGCGGGGGCCTGCGGCCGGGCGGAGCGGGTGGCGGCCGCCCAGGGGGCACGGCTGGCGCGGTGCGCGATCGTAGGGGAGACCTCGGACGTGACCGCGGGGGCGGGACGGGGACTGTTCGCGGCGGAGGTCAGGGCCAGAGCGGGGCCGGCCGGGCCGGTGCGGCCCGTGCCACCGGTGCCGGTACCGGTCTCGCCCGCGTCGGCCGGGGGTCCGATCTCCGTCCCGAGCCCCGCCGACTGCTGCCGCGCCCCCGCCGGCTCCTGGCTCGGCTCCCGTCGGCACCAACTGCGGATGCGGTCGGCCCCGGGCACGGAAGTCGGTTTCAGACCCCCTCGTCCTCCGACTCGTCCTCCGACCCGTCCGCCGGCTCGTGCTCCTGCCCGTGCACCTGCCCGTCCTCCGGCCCGGCCTTCAGCCCGTTCCCCGGCTGCTCTTCCGGCTGTTCTTCCGGCTTCTCCTCCGGCGCCTCGCGCAACAGCACCGTGAGGAGCCGTACCGCCCCCCTCTTGTGCAGCGGGTCGTTGCCGTTGCCGCACTTGGGGGACTGGATGCAGGACGGGCAGCCGGCCTCGCACTCGCAGGACGCGATGGCCTCGCGGGTGGCGGCGAGCCAGGCGCGGGCGGTGTGGAAGGCGCGCTCGGCGAATCCCGCGCCGCCGGGGTGACCGTCGTAGACGAAGACCGTCGGCAACAGCGTGTCCGGGTGCAGCGGGACGGAGACGCCGCCGATGTCCCAGCGGTCGCAGGTCGCGAAGAGCGGCAGCATGCCGATCGAGGCGTGCTCGGCGGCGTGCAGGGAGCCGCCGAGGATCTCCGGACTGATCCGGGCCTCGTCGAGCTGGTCCTCGGTGACCGTCCACCACACCGCGCGCGTACGGAGCGTGCGAGGAGGGAGGTCGAGCTTCGTCTCGCCCAGCACTTCACCCGTGATCAGACGTCTGCGCAGGAAGGAGACCACCTGGTTGGTGACCTCGACCGAGCCGTAGCAGAGCCGGCCGGTGCCCCACGGGATCTCGACGTCCGTCTCCAGGACGGAGATCGACGTGGTGTCGCGGGCGTCCGTCGAGTACGGCGGATCGGCCTGTTCGACCAGCGCCACCGAGTCCTCCAGGTCGAGGGAGCGCACCAGATAGGTGCGGCCTTGGTGCAGGTGGACGGCGCCCTCGTGGACGGCGGAGTGCGCGGCGGCCTCGTCGACCGTGCCGAGCAGACGCCCGGTGGCCTTCTCCACGACCTGCACCGGACGCCCGCCCGCGCCGCGGATGTCGGTCAGGTCGGCGGCCCGCTCCCGGCGCGTCCAGTGCCAGGCCTTGGTGCGGCGGCGCAGCAGCTTCGCGGCCTCCAGCTGCGGCAGCAGCTCCGCGCTCGCGGGGCCGAAGAGGTCCAGGTCCTCCTCGGTCAGCGGGATCTCTGCGGCGGCGGCGCACAGGTGCGGGGCGAGGACGTAGGGGTTGTCGGGATCGAGGACGGTGGATTCCACCGGCTGGTCGAACAGGGCTTCGGGGTGGTGGACGAGGAAGGTGTCCAGCGGGTCGTCGCGGGCCACCAGCACCGCCAGGGCCCCCTGTCCGGCACGGCCGGCGCGGCCCGCCTGCTGCCACAGGGAGGCCCTGGTGCCCGGGTATCCGGCGATCACCACCGCGTCCAGGCCCGAGACGTCCACGCCCAGCTCCAGGGCCGTCGTGGCGGCGAGTCCGAGCAGTTCGCCGGAGTGCAGGGCGCGTTCCAGGGCGCGGCGCTCCTCGGGGAGGTAGCCGCCGCGGTAGGCCGCGACACGCCGGGCGAGGGAGCGGTCGACCTCGGCCAGCCGCTCCTGGGCGATGACCGAGATCAGCTCGGCGCCACGCCGGGAGCGGACGAAGGCGACCGAGCGGACGCCCTGCACGGTGAGGTCGGTGAGCAGGTCGGCCGTCTCGGCGGTGGCGGTACGCCGTACGGGTGCGCCCTTCTCGCCGTGCAGTTCGGTGAGCGGGGGCTCCCACAGGGCGAAGACGAGCTCCCCGCGCGGGGAGGCGTCGTCGGCGACCTCGACCACCGGCAGGCCGGTCAGCCGGCGGGCGGCGACGGCGGGCTCGGCGGCCGTCGCGGAGGCCAGCAGGAACACGGGCGACGCGCCGTAGCGGGCGCACAGGCGGCGCAGCCGGCGCAGCACCTGGGCGACGTGCGAGCCGAAGACGCCCCGGTAGGTGTGGCACTCGTCGATGACGACGTATTTGAGCGACTTCAGGAAGGAGGACCAGCGGGGGTGGGAGGGCAGTATGCCGCGGTGCAGCATGTCCGGGTTGGTCAGCACGTAGTTCGCGTACTGGCGTACCCACTCGCGTCCCTCGACCGGGGTGTCGCCGTCGTACACCGCGGGGCGTACGGCCCTGCCCAGCGGTTGTGAAAGTTCCTTCACCGCCCGGTACTGGTCCGCCGCCAGAGCCTTGGTGGGAGACAGGTACAGGGCGGTGGCCCCGCGGCCGTTCGGGGCCTCGGAGCCGTCCAGGAGGGCGGACAGGACCGGTACGAGGTAGGCGAGGGACTTGCCGGAGGCGGTGCCGGTGGCGACGACCACCGAGTCGCCGTCCAGGGCGTGCTCGGCCGCCAGTGCCTGGTGTTCCCACGGATGCTCGATGCCGCGGGCCTGTACGGCCGCGATCACCTCGGATCGAATCCGGTCGGGCCAGACGGCATGGCGGCCCGCGCGCGGGGGCAAGTGCTCCGTATGAGTGATGCGCGCGGACCGGCTCGGCCCGGAGGCGAGCCGGTCCAGGATCGTGCCCGGAGAGGGGCGCGATGCCGGGTCCGCCGGGGGTCGATCGGATCGGAGATTCTTGGCCATCGGTACCGAGTGTGTCACCGGAGTGACGGACAATGGAGCCAAGGCGTCGTGCACGCACGCCGGTAAGTGATTGAATGCCATCGCGGCTGGCGTTGCGTCCGTAGGGTTGCAAGCCGAGGTGTCCTGAGGGGCGACCGCTCGATAGCAAGGTGCTGGAGGATCCGTGGACCTGTCCCTGTCGACCCGTACCGTCGGCGATCGTACGGTCGTCGAAGTCGGTGGCGAAATCGATGTATACACCGCGCCCAAGCTGCGGGAGCAGCTGGTCGAGCTTGTGAACGACGGAAATTTCCACCTCGTCGTCGACATGGAGGGCGTGGACTTCCTCGACTCCACCGGGCTCGGCGTGCTGGTCGGCGGCCTGAAGCGGGTGCGCGCCCACGAGGGCTCGCTCCGCCTGGTCTGCAACCAGGAGCGCATTCTGAAGATCTTCCGTATCACCGGCCTCACCAAGGTGTTCCCGATCCACACCTCGGTCGAGGAAGCGGTGGCGGCCACCGACTGACCCCGGGTCGTGCGCGGGGTCCGGGCCGCATGTCGGTCCGGGCGCCGCTCGGCCCCGCCCCGGGCCGGTGGGCCCGGGGCACAGAAGTTCATCAGGGGTGCGGGCTATCGGTGGCCCCGCCTCCGGAACCGCACGCCCGTAGTCGCGAGGGGGATGCATGGCCACCGTCGAACTCCGCTTCAGCGCGCTGCCCGAGCACGTCCGGACCGCCCGCCTCGTGGCGGCCGCGGTGGCGCGCAGGGCCGGAGTGGACGAGGCCGTGCTGGACGAGGTCCGGCTCGCCGTGGGTGAGGCCTGCTCCCGCGCTGTCGGACTGCACCAGATCAACGACATCACGGCACCCGTGAAGGTGGCGCTGATCGAGGACGAGAAGCTGTTCTCCATCGAGGTCGGCGACGAGGCCCCGCATGCCGTCCCCGCCGCGCGGGTGGCCGGCGGCGCGGCCGCGGACGCGGATGTGGAGGCCGAGGAGGACGAGATGGGCCTCGCGGTCATCAGTGGTCTCGTGGACGACGTGGAGGTCACGACCGGCGAGAACGGCGGCCTGATCCGCATGTCCTGGCCGACCGCCCCGCCGGTGACCGAACTCGTCTGAAGCTCCGCCGCGGGCGTACGGCCCGCCGTGCACCCCACAGCGAAGGGCCCTGCTGAGCAGGGCCCTTCGTCGTGTTTCCGGCACCCTCCGGAATTCGTGAAGGAATTCACGATCAATACCCCGATAATTTGATCAAGCATCAATGTGGCCGTCAATGCCCCTGAGGCATTACCTCTTTCGGGTTCTCCGGCGTGACCTCGATCATTCGCTGAAGAGGACGTGAAGGGGAATTCCGTTTACCGCGGCCTGTTTAGATCACGATCGGGTACCTAGAATCCGTCCACATCTTGAGCTCAGCCCAAGCGTCAAGGAGGACGAATGGCGGGGCTTTCTACCCCTCATCAGTTTGGCCATCCCACAACCCTCGCGGCCGCGGTACTGACGGACGACAACCGGATCATGGTGGCGGTGATCGCGGCTGTCGCCGTGGCCGCGCTCTTGGTCGCGGGCGTCCTGGTGCGTCAGGTGCTCGCGGCCGGCGAGGGCACCGAGAGCATGAAACGGATCGCCGAGGCGGTCCAGGAAGGCGCCAAGGCCTATCTCGCACGGCAGTTGCGCACGCTCGGCGTATTCGCCGTCGTCGTCTTCTTCCTGCTCCTGCTGCTGCCCGCGGACGACTGGAATCAGCGCATCGGGCGATCCGTGTTCTTCCTGATCGGCGCGGTGTTCTCGGGTGCCACCGGCTATTTCGGCATGTGGCTCGCCGTGCGCAGCAATGTGCGGGTCGCCGCGGCGGCCCGCGAAGCCACTCCGGCCGAAGGTGAACCGGAAAAAGATCTCACCACCGTCTCGCACGCCGCGATGAAGATCGCATTTCGTACGGGCGGCGTCGTCGGCATGATCACGGTGGGGCTCGGCCTGCTGGGCGCCTCCTGCGTGGTGCTGGTGTACGCGGCCGACGCGCCGAAGGTGCTGGAGGGCTTCGGCCTCGGCGCCGCCCTGATCGCCATGTTCATGCGTGTGGGTGGCGGCATCTTCACCAAGGCCGCCGACGTCGGCGCCGACCTGGTCGGCAAGGTCGAACAGGGCATTCCGGAGGACGATCCGCGCAATGCCGCGACCATCGCCGACAACGTGGGCGACAACGTCGGCGACTGCGCGGGCATGGCGGCCGACCTGTTCGAGTCCTACGCCGTCACCCTGGTGGCCGCGCTGATCCTCGGCAAGGCCGCCTTCGGCGACTCCGGGCTCGCCTTCCCGCTGCTGGTGCCGGCCATCGGCGTCGTCACCGCCATGATCGGCATCTTCGCGGTCGCGCCCCGGCGCACCGACCGCAGCGGGATGACCGCGATCAACCGCGGCTTCTTCATCTCCGCGGTGATCTCGCTCGTCCTGGTCGCCGTCGCCGTCTACACCTACCTGCCGGCGAAGTACTCGGACCTCGCCGGGGTCTCCGACGCGGCCATCCGGGCCAAGAGCGGCGACCCGCGCATCCTGGCCCTGGTCGCGGTGGCCATCGGCATCCTGCTGGCCGCCGTCATCCAGCAGCTGACCGGCTACTTCACCGAGACCACCCGCCGTCCGGTCCGGGACATCGGCAAGACCTCCCTCACGGGCCCGGCCACGGTCGTCCTGGCTGGTATCTCGCTGGGCCTCGAATCGGCCGTCTACACCGCGCTGCTCATCGCTCTCAGCGTGTACGGCGCGTTCCTGCTCGGCGGTACGTCGATCATGCTGGCGCTGTTCGCGGTCGCCCTGGCCGGTACCGGTCTGCTCACCACGGTCGGCGTGATCGTCGCCATGGACACCTTCGGGCCGGTCTCCGACAACGCGCAGGGCATCGCCGAGATGTCCGGCGACGTCGAGGGCGCGGGCGCCCAGGTGCTCACCAACCTGGACGCGGTCGGCAACACCACCAAGGCCATCACGAAGGGCATCGCCATCGCCACGGCGGTCCTCGCGGCCGCGGCGCTCTTCGGGTCGTACCGGGACGCGATCACCACCAACGTGCAGGACGTCGGGGTGAAACTCACCGGGCCGGGCGCGCCGCTGAGCCTGTCGCTGGACATCTCGCAGCCCAACAACCTCGTCGGGCTCATCGCGGGCGCGGCGGTCGTCTTCCTCTTCTCCGGGCTCGCCATCAACGCCGTGTCGCGTTCGGCCGGTTCGGTGGTGTTCGAGGTGCGGCGGCAGTTCCGCGAGCACCCCGGGATCATGGACTACACCGAGAAGCCCGAGTACGGGCGTGTCGTCGACATCTGCACCAAGGACGCCCTGCGGGAGCTGGCCACACCGGGTCTGCTCGCCGTGATGGCGCCGATCTTCATCGGGTTCACGCTCGGCGTCGGCGCGCTCGGCTCCTACCTCGCGGGCGCGATCGGAGCGGGCACGCTGATGGCGGTGTTCCTCGCCAACTCCGGCGGCGCCTGGGACAACGCCAAGAAGCTGGTGGAGGACGGTCACCACGGCGGCAAGGGCAGCGACGCCCACGCGGCCACGGTGATCGGCGACACCATCGGTGACCCCTTCAAGGACACCGCGGGGCCGGCGATCAACCCGCTGCTGAAGGTCATGAACCTGGTCTCGCTGCTCATCGCGCCCGCGGTGATCAAGTTCTCCTACGGCAGTGACAAGAGCATCGGCGTACGGATCCTGATCTCCGTACTCGCGCTCCTGGTGATCGTCGTCGCGGTGTACGTGTCCAAGCGGCGCGGCATCGCCGTCGGCGACGACGAGAACGCCGAGCGGGTCGCCAACTCGACCGATCCCGCGGTGGTTTCGTAGACCGGATCGAGGAAGTCCGCACAACGGGCGGGCGGGTGGCGCGTACTGACGCGCCGCCCGCCCGTCCCGCGTGTGTGGGCTCGCCCACGCCGTGAGCCTTCTCTCCCGTGGCACAAAGAGTCGTAAAAGCCCATTAATAGGGCGTTCGGTGGCGGAGGGCGTCGGTGCGCCGTGTAGATTCCGTGGGCCGAAAGCCAGGGAAGGGACCGATCCGGTGAACAAGAAGCTCGCGGCCGCACTGTCCGGCGGTGCGGTCATGGTGGTGGCGCTTTCGGGCTGCACCAGCGCCACCAAGGAAAGCGGACCCGACCCCAAGCTGGTGGCCTGGGCCAAGTCGGTGTGCGACGCGGTCCCCGCGCAGGACGCGAAGATCAAGGCGGCCAACGCGCAGATCGCCAAGACGGCCACCGACGGCAACCTGCCGCCCAAGACCGTCCGGGACACCTACGCGCAGGCCTTCCAGGACATGTCCGACGGCTACAAGGCCATCGCCGCCGCCATCGGCGGTGCCGGGGCGCCTCCCGGCGTGGACGACGGTGCCAAGCGGCAGCAGGACGCCGTCAAGAACCTCAACGGCCTTTCGGCGTCCTACGCCGGCCTGAAGAAGCAGGTCGACGGGCTCGACACCAAGAACCAGGGCAAGTTCGCCAAGGGCCTGCACGACGTCGCCGACCAGACGAAGCAGATCGGCGAGCAGAACAACAGCGGCACCGAGGCGCTGAAGCGGCTGGAGCAGGGCGAGGTCCAGCAGGCGATCGCCCAGCAGGCCAGCTGCAAGGTCTCGGCGTCGGCGCCGCCGTCGGCACCCGCGACGGCCGGCTGACAACGGCACCGGCTGACTGACACCTCCGCGACGGCAGGGGGCGCGGCGATGCCTCGCCCCCCCGCCGCCGGTACACGGCCCGTGCCCCGCTGAAGCCGCCGTTCGGCCGTGCACTTGCCGACGCCGATGCTCGGCCGCACACTCGCCGAGCGCCGAGCGCCGAGCGCCGAGCGCCGAGCGCCGAGCGCCGAGCGCCGAGCGCCGAGCGCCGCCGCTCGGCCGCGCGCTCCGCCGACGTCGCTGCACCGCCCGTGCTGAGGCGCCCTCCGGGCCTCGCCACGGGCCACAATGGAGACGTGACAGACTCCGGCCTCGCCCCCCTGCCCGCCCCCGACCGGCCCGACGTCGCCGCCCGCCTGCGCGACGCCCTGCTCTCCGCCTCCTTCACCGCGGACGGCCTGCTCGACCTGCTCGGCGCCCCCGCGTACGCGGCGCTGGCGCGCAGCGAGACCGTGCCCGCACTCCGGGCGACCCGTGGCGACACGCCGCTGGAGACGCTCGTACGACTGTTCCTGCTCCAGCAACCGGTGCCCCACGCGCGCGTGGCGGCGATCCTGCCGGTCGAAGAGGCCCTGGACGCCGGATGGCTCACGCGCGTGGGCGGCGACGAGGTGGCCGCCACCGTGGACGTACGGCCCTACGGCGGCCCGGACGGCGAGGACTGGTTCATCGTGTCCGACCTCGGCTGCGCGGTCGGCGGCGCCGGCGGCATCGGACAGCACGCCGAGGAAGTCGTCCTGGGCGTCGGCGGTGCCTCCACGACGCTCGCCGGCATCACCGTGCGCACTCCCGTCGCCGCCGCGCTCGACCTCGGCACCGGCTCCGGCATCCAGGCACTGCACGCCGCCCAGCACGCCACGCGCGTGACGGCCACCGACCTCAACCCGCGCGCGCTGCACATCACCGCGCTCACCCTGGCGCTCTCGGGGGCGCCCGCCGCCGATCTGCGCGAGGGCTCGCTGTTCGAACCGGTCCGGGACGACGAGACGTTCGACCTGATCGTGTCCAACCCGCCCTTCGTGATCTCCCCGGGCGCCCGGCTGACGTACCGGGACGGCGGCATGAGCGGGGACGATCTCTGCCGCTCGCTCGTTCAGGAATCGGGGGAGCGGCTGAACGAGGGCGGGTTCGCGCAGTTCCTCGCCAACTGGCAGCACGTAGCGGGGGAGGACTGGCAGGACAGGCTCAGGTCGTGGGTGCCGCGCGGGTGCGATGCCTGGATCGTGCAGCGCGAGGTGCAGGACACCACGCAGTACGCCGAGCTGTGGCTCAGGGACGCCGGTGACCATCGCGGGGACCCGGCGGAGTACCAGGCGCGGTACGACGCGTGGCTGGACGAGTTCGAGGCGCGCAAGGTCAAGGGCATCGGCTTCGGCTGGATCACCCTGCGCAGGACCGGGGCGGCCGAGCCCTCGATCACGGTGGAGGAGTGGCCGCACCCGGTCGAACAGCCCCTCGGGGAGACGATCCGGGCGCACTTCGCCCGCCTCGACTACCTCCGGCGACACGACGACGCGGCCCTGCTCGAAGGCCACTACAGGCTGGCCGACGAGGTGGTCCAGGAGCAGGTCGGTCTGCCCGGCGCCGAGGACCCGGAGCACGTGGTGCTGCGTCAGCACCGCGGGATGCGCCGCGCCACGAAGGTGGACACGATCGGCGCGGGCTTCGCGGGCGTGTGCGACGGCACGCTGAGTGCCGGCCGCATCCTGGACGCCATCGCCCAACTTGTCGGCGAGGACCCGGTGTTGCTGCGTGACCGTTCGCCCGCGCAGATCCGGCTGCTGGTGGAACAGGGATTCCTGGAGCCGGTGGTCTGAGCCGGAGCCGGTGGTCCGGCGTGGGGTGCGCGCGGCCGCTCCGGCGGCCGGCACGCAGGTCGGGAGGCCGCGCAGGTCCGGGTGTTGCCCCGGACCGGGTGTCGTGTCGTCGTGCCGGTCCGGGTGTCGTGCCGGTCCGGGTGTCGTTCCGGACCTGATGTCGGGCGGCTGCCGTCCGTGCTGGTCCGGGTGTCGTATCCGGGGTACCCGAGCCGTCGTAGCGGCGCCGGGATCATCGTCGTATGCCGGTGGCACGGGCCGGAGCGTGCCGGTGCGGGTGGCCGGAGTGCGGCGGGGCGGGAACCGGGGCGGGCCGGTGCGGGGAAAACGGCCGGAAAAATACGGGCACCGGGGCCGGATGGCCCCGTCGGACTCGATCACCTGTTCGGTATCTTCGGCGTCATCGGCACTTCCGGGGTCCTGGCGGCCTTCCGTTCACGTGGATGTCGCCCGCTCGTCTCCCTCGCCTGCGAACCTTCCCGCACAGGGTCGGGCGGACGGCACGCGGAAGGGGTGGGCGGGACGTGGAGAACGTGTCGGCGATCTTCGCGGGAGCGGTGTTCGCCCTGTTCGGGAGCGCCCTGCTGGTGTGGACCGTCACCCGGGTCCGCCGCGCCGAACCCGTCGCCCGTGGTGTGAACCAGGTCGCATCCGCCACCCTCGCCGGCGCCGCCGGAACCGTCGCGCTGGCTCTCGGCGCGTACTGCCTCGCCCGCCTCTGACATCGGCGGCGAGAGGCCGCCGCGCGAAGCGCCCGGGTAAAGGGAGCGTCATGCTCCGGACAGGGGCGAGGAGTCGTCGGACACTCCGGGCGGCAGGAATGGCGGTAGTCGGGTTACCGTTCGAGTGGCCGTTGTGGGCTTTTCCCGTTTGACACGGGGGCGGGATGTAGCGTCACACTCCGCAGCGTCACATGAGCCAACAGCACGCCGCGACCCCCGGGACCAAGGCCTGGGGAGGCCACAGCGTCGACCGGAGAGAAGAGCGAAGTTGTCCCCGACCAGCGACACCGCACACGGCGGCCGCCGACTCGTCATCGTCGAGTCGCCTGCCAAGGCGAAGACGATCAAGGGCTACCTCGGCCCCGGCTACGTCGTCGAAGCGAGCGTCGGGCACATCCGCGACCTCCCCAACGGTGCCGCGGAGGTGCCGGAGAAGTACACCGGTGAGGTGCGCCGCCTCGGTGTGGACGTCGAACACGACTTCCAGCCGATCTATGTGGTCAACGCGGACAAGAAGGCGCAGGTCAAGAAGCTCAAGGACCTGCTGAAGGACTCCGACGAGCTCTTCCTCGCCACCGATGAGGACCGGGAGGGCGAGGCGATCGCCTGGCACCTCCAGGAGGTCCTCAAGCCGAAGATCCCCGTCAAGCGGATGGTCTTCCACGAGATCACCAAGGACGCGATCCGCGAGGCCGTCGCCAACCCGCGCGAGCTGAACAAGAAGCTCGTCGACGCCCAGGAGACCCGCCGCATCCTCGACCGTCTCTACGGCTACGAGGTCTCGCCGGTCCTGTGGAAGAAGGTCATGCCGCGCCTGTCGGCCGGCCGCGTCCAGTCCGTCGCCACCCGCCTGATCGTCGAGCGCGAGCGCGAGCGCATCGCCTTCCGCTCCGCCGAGTACTGGGACCTGACGGGCACCTTCGCGACCGGTCGCGCGGGAGACTCCTCGGACCCGTCCTCGCTGGTCGCCCGCCTGCAGAGCGTCGACGGCAGGCGCATCGCGCAGGGCCGCGACTTCGACTCCCTCGGCCGGCTCAAGAGCCAGAGCATCCACCAGCTCGACGAGGCGAACGCCCGCGCCCTCGCCGTCGCCCTGGAGAACACCCGCTTCTCCGTGCGCTCCGTCGAGTCCAAGCCGTACCGCCGCTCGCCGTACGCCCCGTTCCGTACGACGACGCTCCAGCAGGAGGCCAGCCGCAAGCTCGGCTTCGGTGCGAAGGCGACCATGCAGGTCGCCCAGAAGCTGTACGAGAACGGCTACATCACGTACATGCGTACGGACTCCACGACGCTGAGCGACACCGCGATCGCGGCCGCCCGCGCCCAGGTCACGCATCTGTACGGCGCCGAGTACCTGCCCTCCGCCCCGCGCACCTACGCCGCCAAGGTGAAGAACGCGCAGGAGGCCCACGAGGCGATCCGCCCCTCGGGCGACCGTTTCCGCACGCCCGCCGAGACCGGTCTGACCGGTGACCAGTTCAGGCTCTACGAGCTGATCTGGAAGCGGACCGTCGCCTCCCAGATGAAGGACGCGACCGGCAACAGCGTGACCGTGAAGATCGGTGGCGCCGCCGCCGACGGCCGGGACGTCGAGTTCAGCGCCTCCGGCAAGACGATCACCTTCCACGGCTTCATGAAGGCCTACGTCGAGGGCGCCGACGACCCGAACGCCGAGCTGGACGACCGCGAGCGCCGGCTGCCGCAGGTCGCCGAGGGCGACGCGCTGTCCGCCGAGGAGATCACGGCCGACGGCCACGCCACCAAGGCGCCGGCCCGCTACACCGAGGCATCCCTGGTCAAGGAGCTCGAAGAGCGCGAGATCGGGCGCCCGTCGACGTACGCGTCGATCATCGGCACGATCCTCGACCGCGGCTACGTGTTCAAGAAGGGCACGGCCCTGGTGCCGTCCTTCCTGTCCTTCGCCGTGGTCAACCTCCTGGAGAAGCACTTCGGGCGGCTCGTCGACTACGACTTCACCGCCAAGATGGAGGACGACCTCGACCGCATCGCGCGTGGCGAGGCCCAGTCCGTGCCGTGGCTGAAGCGCTTCTACTTCGGCGAGGGCACCGTGACCGGCGCCGCCGCCGCCGACGCCGGCAACGGCGACGGGGACCACCTCGGTGGCCTCAAGGAGCTGGTGACCGACCTGGGCGCGATCGACGCGCGCGAGGTGTCGTCGTTCCCGGTGGGCTCCGGCATCGTGCTGCGGGTGGGCCGCTACGGCCCCTACATCGAGCGCGGCGAGAAGGACACCGAGGAGCACCAGCGTGCCGACGTCTCGGCCGACCTGGCGCCGGACGAGCTGACCGTCGAGCTGGCCGAGCAGCTGCTGGCCGAGCCGAGCGGCGACTACGAGCTGGGCACCGACCCGAAGTCGGGCCACGAGATCGTCGCCAAGCGCGGCCGCTACGGCCCCTACGTCACGGAGATCCTCCCCGAGGGCACCCCGAAGACCGGGAAGAACGCCGTCAAGCCGCGTACCGCCTCGCTCTTCAAGACCATGTCGCCCGACACGGTGACCCTCGCGGAAGCGCTCCAGCTGATGTCGCTGCCGCGTGTGGTCGGCACCGACGCCGACGGCGTGGAGATCACCGCGCAGAACGGCCGCTACGGCCCGTACCTGAAGAAGGGCACGGACTCGCGCTCGCTGACGGCCGAGGACCAGCTGTTCACGATCACGCTGGAGGAGGCGCAGGCGATCTACGCCCAGCCCAAGCAGCGTGGCCGTGCGGCCGCCAAGCCGCCGCTGGCGGAGCTGGGCCAGGACCCGGTCTCCGGCAAGCCGGTCGTGGTCAAGGACGGCCGCTTCGGCCCGTACGTCACCGACGGCGAGACCAACGCGACCCTGCGCTCCGGCGACAGCGTCGAGACGATCACCCCCGAGCGCGGCTTCGAGCTGCTCGCGGAGAAGCGCGCGAAGGCTCCCGCCAAGAAGACCGCGAAGAAGGCTCCGGCCAAGAAGGCCGCCCCGGCGAAGAAGACCGCCGCCAAGAAGACGGCGGCCAAGAAGACGACGACGGCGGCGAAGAAGACCACGGCCAAGAAGACCACCGCGGCCGCGAAGAAGACGGCTGCCTCCCGCGCGGAGGACTGAGGTCCCGCCGCCGGCCCGCGGTCACCGACCACGGGCCGGCGGCGTCTGACCGCGCGCGGGCGTCCCCGACCGTGAGTCGAGGGGGGGGCTTCGGCTCGGCTTCGGCTTGTGCCGACGCCACGGCTTCCGGTTTCTGCTCGTGCGAAGGCATCGGGATCCGGCCGTCAGACCTGCCGGTGCCACGTCCGGCGGTACGGCCCGTCCGTGATTCGCGCCTCTTGTGTACGCCGGTTCCGGCACGGTGACCGCTCCGGACGCCGAGTCCCGTCCGGCGCGAGAGGCGTACGCCACCCGCTTCCCCGGCGGCCCGTCGCACCGTTTCACCGAGCGAACGCCCCGGCATCACTTTGATGTCGGGGCGTGCCCGCGTCCGGCGAGCGGGGCTCGCTGTCGGCGGCTGCCGATAGGCTGAACGCATGACGCGAGCCGAGCAGCCAACGGCGCCCCCCACACCACCGGACGACGCCCTGGTCGCGGATTCCCGCGAGCGCGCCGTCCGCTCACTGCTGCGCCGACCGGAGATGAGGCGCTTGTGGAGCGCCCATCTCGTGAGCGGCGTCGGCGACGCCCTGGCGCTGCTGGTGCTGGTGGTCCTCGTCCTCCAGGCAGCCATCGCCGAGGGCGCCTTCGGCGGCGGCTACCGAGGCGTGGCGTTCGCAGTGGCGACGGTTTTCGCCGCGCGGATCGTGGCCACCCTGCTCTTCGGTGCCGTCCTTCTCGGCCCGCTGACCTCCCTCACCTCGCAGGACGGTCCGCTCGACCGCCGCTGGACCATGGTCGGCGCCGACGGCCTCCGCGCCGCACTGATGATGATCGCGCCGCTGTGGATCGACTGGACCCCGGACAACGCGCTCGCGGTCCTGCTGGTCACCGCCTTCGTCATCGGCGTCGCCGAGCGGCTGTGGACGGTGTGCCGGGAGAGCGCGGCCCCCGCACTGCTGCCCGCGCCGCCGCCGGAGGGGGCGACGGTACGGCCGCTTCCGGACCACATGGACGCCCTGCGCCGGCTCGCCCTGCGCACCAGCTTCCTGGCCATCCCGCTGGCGGCCGCCACCCTGGTCGTCGCCTCCCTGTTCAACAATCTGCTCGGCACCGGCGTCGCCTGGTTCGACCAGCACCAGGCGGCCCTCGGGTCGTACGTGGCGGCCGGTCTGTTCGCCGCGTCCCTGTCCGTGCTGACCGCCCTGCGGCTGCCCGGCGCGCGTACCCCGCGCGCGCGGTCCCCGCTGGAGGGGCTGCGCCGTCCGCGCACCGGTGAGGGCATCGACAAGGGCCGTACAGGCGTCGTTCCGCTGCTCGTCACCGCCTGCGCGGCCGTCGCCGGCGCCATCGCCGCCGCCGTCGCGGTGTGCGTGCTGCACGCCACCGACCTGGGCGGCGGACCCGTCCTGTACGGCCTCCTGGTGCTCGGCCTCACCGGCGGTGTCGCCGTCGGCATCCGCACGGCGCCCGCGCTGCTGCCCTCGCTCTCGCGCCGCCGGCTCCTCGCCATCGCGATCGCGTTCACCGGCATCGCCCTGCTGGCCGCCGGCCTCGTCCCCGACGTCACCACCGTGCTGCTGATCGTCACGCTGGCCGGTGTCGCCGCGGGCGTGGCCGCCAACACCGGGCACGCGCTGCTCGACCAGGAGACCGAGGAGTACCGCAGGCCGCGCGTCACGGAGCACCTGCAGGCCGTGGTCCGTGTCTTCATAGCGCTCGGCGCGCTGATCGCCCCCGTGGTCGCCGGGCTCATCGGCCGGCACCGGCTGGAGAACGGCAGGTTCGTCTTCGCGCACGGCGGTGCCTCCTTCACGCTGATGCTCGTCGGCGCGCTGCTGCTCCCGGTGGCCGTCCTGGTGCTCGCCAAGGTCGACGACCGCTCCGGCATCCCGCTGCGCCAGGACCTCAAGGACGCGCTGCTCGGCGGCGACGACCCGGTCACCGCAACGGCGGCCAGCGGTTTCTTCATCGCCCTGGAGGGCGGCGACGGCGCCGGCAAGTCCACCCAGGCCGAGGCCCTCGCGGAGTGGATCCGCGCCAAGGGCCACGAGGTCGTGCTCACCCGCGAGCCCGGCGCCACCCCCGTGGGCAAGCGGCTGCGCTCGATCCTGCTGGACGTGTCCTCGGCGGGCCTGTCGCACCGCGCGGAGGCCCTGCTCTACGCGGCCGACCGGGCCGAGCACGTCGACACCGTCGTACGGCCCGCCCTGGAGCGCGGCGCGGTCGTCATCTCCGACCGCTACATCGACTCGTCCGTCGCCTACCAGGGCGCCGGCCGCGATCTCTCCCCGACCGAGATCGCCCGCATCAACCGCTGGGCGACCGACGGGCTCGTCCCGCACCTCACCGTCCTGCTGGACGTCGCCCCGGAGGCCGCGCGCGAGCGGTTCACGGAGGCACCGGACCGGCTGGAGTCCGAGCCGGCCGAGTTCCACGCGCGCGTGCGGGCCGGATTCCTCACCCTGGCCGCCTCCGACCCCGGCCGCTACCTGGTCGTGGACGCCGGGCAGGAGCCCGAGGCCGTCACCACCGTGATCCGGCACCGGCTCGACACCGTCCTGCCGCTGTCCGAGGCCGAGGTCAAGGCCCAGGAAGAGGCCCGGAAGAAGGCCGAGGAGGAAGCGCGTCGCAAGGCCGAGGAAGAGGCCGCGCGCAAGGCCGAGGAGGAGCGCCTGGAGCGTGAGCGCCAGGAGCAGCTGGCCCGGCTGCGCGCCGAGGAGGAGGAGCGCAAGCAGCGCGAGCTGGAGGAGGCCCAGCGTCGCGAGGCCGAACGCCAGGCCGAGGAGGCCCGCCGCCGCGCCGAGGAGGCGCACCGGCGTGCCGAGGAGGAGCGCGCGCGTCTCCTCGCGGAGGAGAAGGTCCGCGCCGAGGAGGAGGCCCGCCGCAAGGCCGACGAGGAGCGCCGGCGCAAGCAGGCCGAGGAGGAGGCCCGGCTGCGCGCCGAGGCCGAGACCCGGCGCCTGGAGAAGCAGCGCAAGGCCGAGGAGGCCCTGCTGCGCGCGGAGGAGGCCCGCCGCCAGGCGGCCGATGCCGCGGCGGCGGCGGACGCCGCGGCCCGCCGGAACGGCGCACCGCGACCCGCGGTACCGGGCGAGACCCCGGACGAGGTGACCGTGGCGACCCCCGTGGTGTCGCCGGACGCGGACCGGACGGCTCGGCGGCCGGAGGCCGCACGGGGCGTCGACGAGACGGTTCCGACGCCGGTCGTGTCCCCGCAGGCGTCTCCCCAGGCGTCTCCCCACAGGTCTCCCTACGGGACGGCCGGTGCCGGCAACGACTCCGAGGTGACGGCAGAGCTGCCGGTCGCCCCGGGTACGGCGGACGAGACGACGGTCCTGCCGCCGGTTCCTCAGGCTCCTCCGGCTCCGCCGCGTGCAGCCGACGAGACCGCCGTACTGCCGAAGGTGACCTTCGGGGCCGCCGACGAGACGGCCGTACTGCCTCCCGTACGGGGCGACGGCTCGGCGGACCGCGTACCGCCCGGCTTCTTCCGGGACGAGCGGCCCGCCGACGGTCCCGACAGCGCCGACGACCGCACCCGCGAGATGCCCAGGCTCGACGCCGGCGGCAAGCCCCGCCGGCGCCCGCGGCCCGACTGGGCCGAGGAGACCCCGCTGGACGACCTGCCGTCGCTGGCGGACGAGCTGCTGGGTTCGTACGACGAACGGGAGTACGGCGGCGACGAGGACCAGGGCCGCCGGGGCCGCGGCCGGCGCGACTGAGCCGGACCGGAGCTGCGGGCGGCGCCCGCCGGAGCATCTCGGTGCTCCGGCGGGCGCCGTTTCTCGTGGTCCGCTCTTGTGGTCCGCCGGGCCGGTGACCCTCGCCCGCCTGGGCCCCGGAGGCCCGGTCGGGGCCCCGATCCGAGGGCCCTGGACCCGTGAGTGGCCCAAGTTGTCAGTGCCCACCCGCACAATGGATCCAGAAAGCGGAGTGTGACGGAAGGGCGGCGTGACCCATGAGCGTGTGGGACGACCTCGTCGGGCAGGAGAAGGTGAGCGCGGCGCTGGAAGGCGCCGCGCGGGACGCCGACGCCCTCGTCACGGCCGCCGCGGCGGCCGAGCCGCCTCCTGAGGCGTCGCAGATGACCCACGCCTGGCTGTTCACCGGCCCGCCAGGAGCCGGCCGGAACCAGGCGGCGCGGGCCTTCGCGGCGGCCCTCCAGTGCGTGAGCCCGGACCGGGCCCTGGGCGGAACCCCGGGCTGCGGCTTCTGCGACGGCTGCCACACCGCACTGCTCGGCACGCACGCGGACGTCAGCACCGTCGCCGCCGTGGGCGCCGAGATCCTGGTGAAGGACATGCGGGACACGGTCCGCAAGTCGTACACCTCCCCGGCGACCGGCCGCTGGCAGATCATCCTGGTCGAGGACGCCGAGCGGCTGAACGAGAAGTCGGCCAACGCTGTCCTCAAGGCCGTGGAGGAGCCCGCACCGCGCACGGTCTGGCTGCTGTGCGCCCCCTCCATCGAGGACGTCCTGCCGACCATCCGCTCCCGCTGCCGCCACCTGAACCTGCGCACGCCCCCCGTCGAAGCCGTCGCCGACATGCTCGTACGCCGCGACGGCATCGATCCCGCCGTGGCAGCCGCCGCGGCCCGCGCCACCCAGGGGCATGTCGACAGGGCCCGCCGCCTCGCCACCGACCCGGCGGCCCGTGAGCGCCGCGCCGCCGTGCTGAAGCTGCCGCTGCGCCTCAGCGAGGTCGGCGCCTGTCTCAAGGCGGCCCAGGAGCTGGTCGACGCGGCCGCCGAGGACGCCAAGCAGCTCGCCGAGGAGACGGACGGCAAGGAGACCGAGGAGCTGAAGGCGGCGCTGGGCGCGGCCCAGGGCGGCCGGCTTCCGCGCGGCACGGCGGGCGTGATGAAGGACCTGGAGGACATGCAGAAGCGCCGCAGGACCCGTACGCAGCGCGACAGCCTCGACGTCGCCCTCGGTGACCTCACCGGCTTCTACCGGGACGTCCTCGCCCTCCAGCTCGGTTCACGGATAGCGATCGCGAACGAGGACGCCGAGGACGCCCTGAGCCGGATCGCCCGCGGCAGCACCCCGGAGTCCACCCTGCGCCGCATCGAGGCGATCGCCGCCTGCCACGGGGCCCTGGACCGCAATGTGGCCCCGCTGCTGGCGGTGGAGGCGATGACGATGGCCCTGCGGGCGGGGTGAGCCGGGCGTACGGTGGTTGACGGACGGCGTCCCTCGTACGAGGCCACCCGCCCTCACGCTCGGCATCCATTTCCTCGCGCAGGGTTACGCTCACCTGATGTACACCAGGTCATCCCCTCGCCGGACCTTCCGGGCGTCCTGGCTCTCCGGGACGTTCCGCCCGTCGACGCCCTGTCGGAGCCGGACCGGCACCCGTGCCGGGGCCCGCGCCACCACGACCCTGCTCGCGGCGGCGGCACTGCTGGTGTCCGCCTGCTCCGCCGGGAGTTCCTCCACCTCGGCCGGCGGCGTGGCGCAGGCGGCGCTGGCCGCGCTGCCGCGGGCGACGCCGGCGGCGCTGTCGCCGTACTACTCGCAGCCGCTGCATTGGCGCAGCTGCGGCGCCCCGGGCTTCCAGTGCGCGACGATGAAGGCGCCACTCGACTACGCCAGGCCCGGCGCGGGTGACATCAAGCTCGCCGTCTCCCTCAAGAAGGCCACCGGCAACGGCAAGCCGCTCGGCTCGCTGCTGGTGAACCCCGGCGGCCCGGGCGGCTCCGCGGTCGCCTACCTCCAGCAGTACGCGGGCGTCGGCTACCCGGCCGAGATCCGTGCCCACTACAACATCGTCGCGATGGACCCGCGGGGCGTCGCCCGCAGTGAGCCGGTCGAATGCATCGACGGCCGCCAGATGGACACGTACACCCAGACGGACCTCACCCCCGACGACCAGAAGGAGACGAACGCGCTGGTCGGCGCGGACAGGAAGTTCGCGGAGAGCTGCGGGGCCCACTCGGCGCGACTGCTGCGGCACGTCTCCACCGTCGAGGCGGCGCGGGACATGGACATGCTGCGCGCGCTGCTGGGTGACCAGAAGCTGAACTATGTCGGCGCCTCGTACGGCACCTTCCTCGGGGCGACGTACGCCGGTCTGTTCCCGAAGCGGGTGGGCCGCATGGTGCTGGACGGCGCGATGGACCCCTCGCTCGACGCCCGCCGGCTGAACCTGGGCCAGACCGCGGGCTTCGAGACGGCCTTCCAGGCGTTCGCGAAGGACTGTGTACGGCACCCCGACTGCCCGCTCGGCGGCAGGGGCACGACACCGGCACAGGTCGGCGACCACCTGAAGGCGTTCTTCGACAAGCTGGACGCCCACCCCGTCCCGGCGGGTGACGCGGACGGGCGCAAGGTCGGCGAGGCGCTGGCGACCATCGGGGTGATCGCGGCGATGTACGACCAGGGCAGCTGGGAGCAGTTGCGCGAGGCGCTGACGTCGGCGATGAAGGAGAACGACGGCGCCGGCCTGCTCACCCTCGCGGACAGCTACTACGAGCGGGACGCGAGCGGCCACTACAGCAACCTGATGATGGCCAACGCCGCCGTGAACTGCCTGGACCTGCCGCCCGCCTACACGGGCCCCGAGTCGGTACGGAAGGCGCTCCCCGCTTTCCGCAAGGCGTCCCCGGTGTTCGGCGACAGCCTGGCCTGGGCCACCCTGAACTGCACCTACTGGCCCGTGAAGGCCACCGGCGAACCCCACCGCATCGAGGCGAAGGGCGCGGCCCCCATCGTGGTGGTCGGCACCACCCGTGACCCGGCGACCCCCTACCCCTGGGCCCAGTCCCTGGCCCGCCAGCTCTCCTCCGGCCGCCTGCTCACCTACGTCGGCGACGGCCACACCGCCTACGGCCGCGGCAGCGCCTGCATCGACACCGCGATCAACGGCTACCTGCTCCACGGCACCCCGCCGGCCCCCGGAAAGCGCTGCTCCTAGCCCACCCCGCCGGCCCCGGATCTTGCGGCTCCGGGGCTGGTACGAAGCACTATCGGAAACTGTGTAGACTTACCGACGTTGCTGATCGCACCATGGTGCGACAGCGCGCCGCTTTAGCTCAGATGGCCAGAGCAACGCACTCGTAATGCGTAGGTCTCGGGTTCGAATCCCGAAAGCGGCTCAGGGCAAGGCCAGGTCACGTGCATCGTGACCTGGCCTTTTTCGTTCCCGGGATCGCCGTGAGAGCCGAGCCGGGTCGGGCCAAGCCGGGGCGGGTCGGGGTTCGGGGCGAAGGGGCCGGGTCCGGGCGGGGGAGTCCGGTCGGCTCGACTCATCTCGACCGGGTGGGCGGTCGGTCGGGGTGTGACCGTCGGATGCGCGGGTGGTGTCGGGCGCCGTCGTCGACGCTTCGTCGGGGCCGTGCGGAAGGCGCCATGAGAAATGGTGAAACATGACCCTCCGCCGATGACGGAGCGTTATTTTGGGAGGCCGCGCACTGCCAACAGGGGGGTACTCGCGTTCATGTCAGCTGTGCTGCGACCTACGCGCTCTTCTGAGCCGGTCGATGAATCCATGATCTTCTTTGCCATGCCGTACGGGTTGAAGGCGCTGCGCCGCGGCGAACCCAATGTGCTGCACAACTTCAATGATCTCTACGAGTACCAGATCAAGCGCCCCCTGGTGAAGGCGGGTTTGCGGCCCCATCGCGCGGACGAGACGCCGGGCGCGGAACTGGTGTCGACGGTCGCCTGGGAGGGGATCGACCGGGCCGGGATCGTCGTGGTCGACTTCTCCGCCGTGTCGGAGTCCGTCGCCCTCGAAGCCGGCTGGGCGATGTGCCTGCACAAGCGGATGATCGTCCTCGCGCAGGGCGAGCAGGACATCCCCACCAATCTCCGGGGGCTGCGGCCCATCGTGTACGACTTCAGCCCCAAGGGGACCGGAGAACTCGTCGAGAACCTGATGGCGGAGATCGAGCGGCTCCGGAAGCAGCCGCTGCGGGAAATGGATCTCAGGCCGCGCAATCCGCTGGTAGCCACCGTGGCGCAGGTGGAGGAGGTGTACGACGACCGCGTACGCGTCCGGGACATGAGCAAGCCGGACCGATCGGCCGAGCTTTTCCGGCCCGACGTGAGCTACACGGAAGTGCTGCCTCCGCAGGGCATGCCCAAGGGCAAGAGATTCCAGAAGCACGGACAGCTGAGAGGCGCTTTCCTGCTCCGGGACGACGTCTACGTCTTCTCTCAGAAAGAGATCGAGGACGACCCCTGGGATGCCTGGGAGCAGGCCTATCCGTTGCACAGCACCGTGTCGGCGCGCGTCCACAACGTGATGGGCAGTGACGCGTTCATCGACCTTCCGGGAGGCGGGAAGTCCCGGTTCTCCCTCCTGCAGGGCGAAGCGGTCCAACGGGACGACGAGGTCGACGTCGTGATCACGCGGGTGGACCGGACCCTGCACCGGATCGATGTGCGGCGGGTCGAGTCCCCCACGGCACTTCCCGACCCGAACGCCTACCCCGCGGAGCAGGAACGCCTGTACGCCACCGTGCGAGACGTCCGGCCCGACAAGGGGTTCCTGCTGGTGGACCTCGGCGACTATCCGCACATGCCGCGCCCGGCGATGCTGCACATCCGGAAGATGAGCCAGGACCTGAAAGAGCGGTTCGACTCCGGCCGGGTGTTCGCTGGTGACCAGTTGACGGTGCAAGTCGTCAGCGTGTCCTCGGACTTCAGGCGCCCCGGGCAGATGAAGGTGGATGTCCGCGACCTGCCGCCCGAGGAGTCCGCGGAGCCGGACGAGGAGCCCGCGGCGTGAGCGAGCCGCCGGCGGCGCTCCCGCAGCGGCTCTGGAACGCGGCGGTGACGTCGCACGACTACGCGACGCCGGGGGGTGAGAAGTACCAGGCGGCCGTCCTGGAGCAGTACAAGCTCTACGTCGAGATGGCCGACCGGGTCAGCGCGCGGCGGAACCTGACGAACACGTTCTTTCTGACGGTGAACACCGCGTTCCTCGCGGGGGCCGGGACCATCGGCCGTGACGTGTTGGCGGAGGTTCCCGACTGGGGGCTTTGCGTCGCCGTCCTGGCGGCGCTCTTCCAGTGCCTCGTCTGGCAGCTGATCATCCGCTCCTACAAGCAGCTCAACGCCGCGAAGTACCAGGTGATCGGAGAGCTGGAGCGGCGGCTGCCGGCCCTTCCCTACGGCGAGGCGGAGTGGCAGGAGCTGGGCGACGGCGGATCGTGGGGCAAGTACGTGCGGCTGACGAACGTCGAGCTCGCCGTTCCCGTGGTCTTCGCCGCGCTCTACCTGGTCGCTGTGAGCGTCGCTGTCGCCATGAGGTGACCACGATCGCCGTGAGGTGACCGTCATCGCGATGGGGTGACCGTCATCGCCATGGGGCGGGACGCCTACGTCCGGGCGGCGCCCTCGGGCCAGATGACACGCACGGGTACGCCGACGCGCCGCGCGTATGCCACGACGTCGGCGGTGCCGCCGTAGGCCCGGGAAGGCAGGCCGTCCCACACGGCGATCACCTCGTCGGCGAGATCCACCACGATCTCGCCGGCCGCCTGGTGCGCGTGCGACGTCGGCTCCCGCATTCCGGTGTGGTGGACGTCGGCTGCGCGGGCCACCAACTCGTCGTAGACCGGGTGGTGCCACGTGGGCAGCGCGTCGCGGTACCCGGCGGCGGGGATGACGGCCTCCAGGCGTCCGCCGTGCGCGAGGACGGCCTGGGCGAACCAGGCGTCGGGTCCGTCCGCGATGCAGCTGACGGCCACCAGGTCCGCGGGGTCACAGGCTTCGACGGCCTCGGCGAGGTCCGTGCGGACCCGGGCCCCGACCTCCGGTGGCAGACCTCGGTGTCCCGTGATGCCCAGACGCATGCGGGCTCTCCCCTGCGGGTGAATGGCGTGGAGTGGCATGGAGTGGCGCGGAGTGTCGAACGCGCGCACGATACCGGGCGGTTCAGGCGAGGGACAGGCACGGCGGCCGGCGTGGGCGTGTCCGGTGCCGCGCTCGGACCGGGGCCGGGGGCGGAGTCCGGCACTGGAGCGGCGGGACGGGGCCCCGGTCGTTCACCTCCGCCGACCGGGGCCACGCGCGTCCCCGGATCCGGTCGGCGGCGACACTCCCCCGAGCTGCGCGGAATTCGCGCGCGCCGTCGGATCGGATCCGATGGAGTGATCAGATCAGGGCGCGCCAACGGATCGCTAACATGTGGCCAACGGATCGTCACCCGGTGGCGGACCGTGTGGCCGGAACTCGCCCGGTGGCAACGGCGGTGGGCGGGAATCCCGACGGATTCCGTTCCCCGGCCGGCAGTCGGAACGTGGCGTGAATCCGTTGGAGAGGGGCGGAATTCCGCCAGAACAGCGGCGGGCACCCGTCCGCCGCGGGACACGGGCGGACAGAACCGCGCGGGGAGGCTGGAGCGGCGTGATGCGGCGGTACGAGCTGCGGTTCGGACTGCTGGGACCGCCCGCGCTGTACGACCGACAGCCGTACGAGATTTCGTACGACACCCCTGCCGGCATCTCTGCCGACATCCCTGTCGGCGCTCCCGAGGACGCCTCCGTCCGCCTCGTTCATTCCATCGGCAGCCCCAAGACGCGCGCGCTGCTCGCCGCCCTGCTGCTGGAGGCCGGCCGCGTGGTGTCGGTCGAGTCGCTGAAGGACGCCCTGTGGGGCGGGGCGCCGCCCGCCTCCGCGCGGGCCTCGCTGCACAATCACGTCGCCCGGCTGCGCCGCCTCCTCGACGACCCCGAGCGGCTGAGGGCCGTACCGCCCGGCTATCTCCTGCGCGTCGAGGACGGCGAGCTGGACGTACACGTGTTCGACACGTGGGCCGCCGAGGCGCGTGCCGCGCACGCCCGCCGGGACTGGACCGGGGTCGTACGCGCCGCCGACGCCGCGCTCGCCCTCTGGCGCGGCACCCCGCTCGGCGGACTGCCCGGGGACTTCGGCGGCTACGCCCTCGTGCAGCGGCTCGAGGAGGCGCGACTACTCGTGCTGGAGTGGCGCTACGACGCCGAACTGGCCGTAGGTGGACCCCGGTTGGCCGGTCTCGTGCCCGAGTTGGCGGCGCTCGTCGCCGCGCACCCGCTGCGCGAGGCCTGTCACCGCCAGCTGATGCTGGCCCTGCACCGCACCGGCCGTCAGGCGGAGGCCCTCGCCGTCCATCGCGACCTGCGCACCCACCTGATCGAGGAACTCGGCATCGAACCGGGCCCGGCGGTCCGCGAGGCCCACGTGGAGGTGCTGCGCGGCTTCGCGGTGGCGGGGGACGAGCACACGCCTGGCGGCGGAGACGAGCGCCCGCCGTCACCGTCACTGACTCCGGCTTCGGTTTCGGCTCCGGTTCCAGTTCCGGCTTCGGCATCCGCCGCGGTCGAGCGGAGCCGTCCCGGAGACCCCGAACCGGTTACCGCTCCTGGGCCGCCCCCTGCGCCCGACGCCTCTGCCGACGCCACCGTCACTCCCACGGTCACTCCCGCAGCACACGTGCCCGCATCCGCACTCGCCGACGGCGCCCGCGCCCCACGGGAGCCGCTCGCACCCGACGCCCGTACGACCGCGGGTGTTGTCGGCGGCCATCCGCCCGAACCGGCCGAAGACCCGGCCCCCGTCCACGCGGCCCACACGCCCGCACCCTCCCCTTCACCCGCACCCATCCCCTCACTCCCGCCCACCCAGCTCCCCCCACCCGCGCAACTCCCGCCACCCCCTGCCAACTTCACTGGCAGGACACCCGAACTCCGCGCCCTGCGGCAGACCCTCGCCGCCCGTAAGGGTCCCGTCGCCGTGATCAGCGGCATGGCCGGCGTCGGCAAGAGCGCCCTGGCCCTGCACGTCGCCCACGAACTGAGGCACCGCTTCCCCGACGGCCAGCTGTACGTCAAACTGCACGGCGCCACCCCGGGGATGACCCCGCTCACCCCGGCCCAGGCCCTGTCCGCCCTGCTCCGAGATCTCGGCGCGCAGCCCCGTACCGTCTCTGAACAGCCGGATGCCGCAGCCGCGTTGCTCCGTTCCCTGCTCGCTCCGGCCCGTGTCCTGCTGGTGCTGGACGACGCGGCGAGCGCGGCCCAGGTGCGGCCCCTGCTCCCGGCCGGACCCGGTTGCGCGGTGATCGTCACCAGCCGCTCCCCGCTGACCGCCCTGGACGGCGCCCGACGCTTCCCGCTGGGGCCCTTGACCGGGGAGGACAGCGCGGCACTCCTGCGCGCGGTGAGCGGACGCGAGGGGCTGGACGCCGACCACGCCCTGGTCGAGCTGACCGGTCGGCTCCCGCTCGCCCTGCGCGTCGTCGCCGCCCGGCTGGCCGCTCGCCGGGCCCTCACCCCCGACGTGCTGGCAGGCCAACTCGCCGCCACGGCGGGCCGATTGCGGCAACTGGAGTACGACGACCTGAGCGTCCGGCGATCCCTTGCCGTCGCCCACGACGCCCTCGCCGCCGCCGAGCACGAGGCCGACCGGGACGCGGCCCTCGCCCTGAGCCGCCTCGGCGCCCTCGACCTGCCGACCTATGGCGCCCCACTGGTCGCCCGCCTCACCGGTATCGACGAGCGCCGTGCCGAGGCCGCCCTGGACCGTCTGGTCGACGTGGCCCTCCTGGAGGAAACGGCGTACGGCCGCTACGCCCCCCACGACCTGGTCCGCGACTTCGCCCGCGAACTGGCCGGCCCCCTTCCGGACGCGCCCTCCGACGACGAGGGCTCCGGCATGCCCCCCGACGCGGGCTGCGGCGCGACCCCGCGCGCGGGTTCCGACGCGGGCTCCGGCGCGACGCCTGGCGCGGGCCCCGGCGCGGCCCCTGGTGCCGGCCCCGCGTCACCCCCGTACGCCGCCCCTGCCACGCCCCCCGTCCCTGTCCCCGCCGTCCCCGTCCCCGTCCCCGTCCCCGTCCCCGTCCCCGTCCCCGTCCCCGTCCCCGTCCCCGTCCCGGACCCGGACCCGGAACTCGCCGCCTTCCGCTGGTTCGCCGCGGTCGCCGAGCGTGCCCTCGTCGCCGTCGTGGAGCCCGGACTCGATCGGGACGACCGCCTGCTGCCCACCGCGGCTCAGCCGCCCGAGCACGCCGCGAGCGCGGCTCTTCTGCCGTACTTCGAGTCCGCGGAGGAGGCCTTCGCCTGGGGGGATGTGGAGCTGGAGAACATCGTCGCGCTGGTGGAGCGGAACGCGGACACGGACGACCCGCGACGGGCCGCACACCTTTCCGCGCTGGTTCGGCTGTTCTTCCCCTACGCGCGGCGCAGCGGCCGCATCGCGGAGATGGAGGTGCTGGGGCGGGCCGGGCTCGAAGCGGCGCGGCGGCTCGGGGACGTGGCGGCCGAGGCGTACGCGCTGGGCGATCTCGCCGGCCTGCGCTTCCTGACCGGCCGGCAGAACGACGCCCTCACCCTCACCGACCAGGCCCTGGAGATCTGGCGCCGGCTGGGCCACCTCTCCTGGATCCGGCGCGGCCTGAACAACCGGGGGCTGCTGCTGGAGGGGCTCGGACGCTTCGCGGAGTCCGAGGACGCGCTGCGGCAGAGCCTGGCGTACTCCCGGCAGCTGGACGACCCCTACGGCGAAGCCGTCACCCACAGCCATCTCGGCAACCTCTACGAGCACACCGACCCCAGGGCCGCCATCGAGCAGCACCGGCGCTCGCTGGCTATCGGGGACGAGATCGGCGCCGTCATCGTGCGGCACTCGGCGCACTGCAACATCGGCTACGCCCACCTCACCCTCGGCGAACCGGCAGCCGCCGCACGGCACTTCGGGGAGAGTCTGCGCATCCTCGGCGGCCATGGCGACTGGCACGGCGAGTCCCAGACCCGGCTCGGCCTGGTCCGCGCGCTGCGGCAGCTCGGCGACTTCGAACGGGCCGCCCGTGAGTGTGCCGAGCTGCTGTGCGGGGCCGACGCCCGCGCCGACCGCTACACGGGCGGTCTCGCCCGGCACCAGCACGGTCTTCTGCTGCGCGAGCAGGGCCGGACGACGGAGGCCTGCGACGCCTGGCGCGCGGCTCTCGTGGCGCTGGACGGCACGGACGAGCAGGCGCTGCTGGAGGAGCTGCGGGCCCTCCTGGACGGCTGAACTCCGCGCGCCAAGGTCCTACTTGGCGTCGGCATAGCACTCCACCACGGCCGTCGTGAACGGGAACCGCACCGGCGTCTCACCGAAGGTCAGCCGGCCGGCGAGGTCGGCGGCCTCCTGGATGGCCCGTACGACCGTGTCGGCCTCCTCGGCGGGGCAGTGCACGATCACCTCGTCGTGCTGGAAGAAGACCAGCTCGGCCGCGAGGCCCGCACAGGCCTGCCGCAGCGCGGCGAGCAGCAGCAGGGCCCAGTCCGCGGCGCTGCCCTGGACGACGAAGTTCCGGGCGAAGCGCCCCCGCGCACGGGAGTTGGTGGAGGCGTAGCCGGGGACCCAGCCCTGCCCGTCGCCCCGCCCGTCGGAGCCGTCGTCGCCGACGGGGATGCCCGCCTCCTCGGTCGCGGCGTCGCCCGTCCCCGCGGCCGGCGGGCAGGTCCGGCCGAGCCAGGTGCGCACCAGCCGGCCCTCCTCGCCGGCGCGGGCGGCCTCGTCGACGTAGGCCACCGCCCTGGGGAAGCGGCGGCGCAGTGCGGCGAGGTTCTTCAGGCCGTCGCCGGAGGTCTGGCCGTAGACCGCGCCGAGCACGGCGAGTTTGGCCTGGTCGCGGTCGCCGGAGAAGGCGCGGTCGGAGACGGACTGGTAGAGGTCGCTCGCGCGGCCGGCCACTTCCATCAGCCCGGGATCGCGGGAGATCGCCGCCAGCACGCGCGGTTCCATCTGGTCGGCGTCGGCCACGACCAGCCGCCAGCCGGGGTCGGCGACCACGGCCCGCCGTATCACCTTGGGGATCTGCAGTGCGCCCCCGCCGTTGGTCACCCACCGCCCGGTGACCGTGCCACCGGCGTGGAACTCGGGGCGGAAACGGCCGTCCCGCACCCAGTCCTGCAACCAGGACCAGCCGTGTGCCACCCAGATGCGGTACAGCTTCTTGTACTCCAGCAGGGGTTCGACCGCCGGATGCGTGAGGGACTGGATCTCCCAGCGGCGGGTGGACGTCACCTTGATCCCGGCCTGCGCGAAGGCCTTGATCACGTCGGCGGGCAGGTCGGGCCGCACGCGCCGCCCGAAGGCCGACGAGACCTCGTCCGCCAGTTCGGCGAGGCGGCGCGGCTCGCCACCGCCCGCGTACCGCTCGCCGAGCAGGTCGCGCAGGAGAGCGCGGTGGACCTCGGTGCTCCAGGGCAGGCCGGAGCGGTTCATCTCGGCGGCCACCAGCATCCCCGCCGACTCGGCGGCGGTCAGCAGCCGCATGCGGTCGGGGTGGGCGGTCTTCTCGTGCCGCCGCAGCTGGTCGGCGTAGACCGCGAGGAGGTCGTCGAGGGGGAGATGGACGCCGGCCGGTTCGAACAGCGGGGACTGCGCGCCCGGTTCGGCCTGGCGCTGCGGCGGGTCGGGCGGCACGGGGCCGCCCCGGAGGCGGGCCAGGGCGGCGGCGGCCGAGCGTGGCTCGCCGTACCGCCCCTCGTGGCCCAGCAGCAGTGTCTCGGCGTCCTCGATGTCGTAGCACCGCTCGACTCGCACCCCCGTGGCGAGCAGTCGCGGGTAGACCTCGGCGGTCGACCTCCACACCCAGCGCGTCACCTCCGGGCGGCTCCGCACCGCCCCGGCGAGATCGCTCTCGCGCCGCACCGGCCCGGCGGGCAGCCCGTCCGGACCGAGGGGGGCGACGTCCACGCCACCGTCCTCGGCCGGAGCGAGTGCCCACCGGTCGGCCATGAGTGTGAGTCTCGCAGGTGGCTCTGACAACGGGGGTCACCTGCGGTTTCGCCGGGCGGAGCGGCGCGGGCCGCCTCAGCCCTGTGTGGCGTCCGGCGTGGCCTCCTCCGCCGCGGAGGCCGCTGCCGAGGCCGCCTTCTTCTGGTCCAGCAGCATCGCCAGCACCCGGTCGACGTAGGCCTCGGTCGCGGCCTTGGTGATGCCGAGGCCGCTGAGGACGCCTTCGCCGTTCTCGTGTTCCAGGAGGGCGAGCAGGATGTGCTCGGTGCCGATGTAGTTGTGGCCGAGCCGGAGCGCCTCGCGGAAGGTGAGTTCGAGGACCTTCTTGGCCTCCGGGCCGTAGGGGACGAGGTCGGGGGCGTTCTCGGCGGCCGGCGGGAGGGCGTCGGACGCGGCCTGGCGCAGCGAGTCGAGCAGGACGCCCTGGGTGGTGATCGCCTTCGCGGCCAGGCCCTCCGGCTCCGCCAGCAGGCCGAGGACCAGGTGCTCGGGGCGGCCCTCGGCGTTGTGGGCCGCCACGGCCTCGTTGTGCGCGGACATGACCACGTTCCGCGCGCGCGGGGTGTAGCGGCTGAAGCCCTGGCTGAGGTCGAGGTCGGTCGACTCCTTCGTGACGAACCGCTTCTGTGCCGCCTGCCGGGTCACGCCCATGCTCTTGCCGATCTCGGTCCAGGACGCGCCCGAGCGGCGGGCCTGGTCGACGAAGTGGCCGATCAGGTGGTCGGCGACGTCACCGAGGTGATCGGCGGCGATCACCGCGTCCTGGAGCTGGTCCAGGGGTTCGGGGTGGACCTTCTTGATGGCATCGATGAGGTCGTCCAGGCGGACGGATGCCGGGATGTTCGAGTTGGTTGCCATGTGTCAACCGTAAGTTGACACCCGAGGCCTGTCAACCGATGGTTGACAGTCGATTTCGGTCGTTCGCCGCGCCCCTTCTCGAGGTGCCTCGTTGGGCAACCCGGTCGCCTCCTCCCGGAGTTGCGCGTCGCCGGGCAGCCGACCGCGAAATGTTGTCCACAGGCTGTGGACAGCCGAAGTCGGACTGTCGGTGCCGCATGGCACGATCGACAGCGTGACCAGCACTGCCAGTACCGTCGAGCGGGCTTTCCGGGCCGCCCTCTACGACGACACCGACGCCGGACTCGACACCGGCGCGTCCCTGCTCGCCGCCGACCCCGCTGTGGACCCCGAACTCGCCCTGCGAGGGGAGGAGTTCGTGGCGACCGCCTGGCAGCGCGGCTGGCAGCCGGCCGATGTCGTACGGCTGGTGCGGCGCGAACTGGACGAGACGCACGTGCGTCTCGCCGCGGGCCTGATCCGCGCGCAGGCGGGCCGGGACCGTCCGCGAGGGCACCGCTGGGCCGCGCAGCTCGACGCCCTGACCGAGCAGACGACGGACCCCGCGCGCGGAAGCGACCGGTTCTCGCACGCCACCGTCGTCCTGGAGCTGTACCGCCTGCTGCTGCGCCTGCCCGCCCTGGAGCCCCTGGAGGATTCCCCGCGCTCCCGGCCGCGCCCGGGCGGGGAGGTGTCCCCCGGCCGCGACGCCGGTTCCGGCGCCTCCCGCATGCTCACCCGCATCCGCGCGCTGCTCGCCAAGGCCGAGGCCACCGGCTACCCGGAGGAGGCGGAGGCCCTGACCGCCAAGGCGCAGGAGCTGATGGCACGGCACAGCGTGGACGAGGCGCTGCTCGCCGCGGCGGCGTCCGCGCCCGACGTGCCCGGGGCCTGCCGTGTCGGCGTCGAGCCGCCGTACGAGCAGGCCAAGGCCGTGCTGCTGGACGCGGTCGCCCGCGCCAACCACTGCCGCGCGGTGTGGAACGAACCGCTCGCCTTCTCCACGGTCGTCGGCTTCGAGGCGGACCTGGAGGCGGTCGAACTGCTCCACACCTCGCTGCTGGTGCAGGCCACGCACGCGATGGCCAGGGCCGAGGCCGCGCAGCGGGCCGGCGGCCGCAAGCGCACCAAGACCTTCCGGCAGTCGTTCCTCGCGGCGTACGCGCACCGCGTCGGCGACCGGCTGGCGGCCGCCGCCGCCGAGACCCAGGTCACCCAGGATCTGCTGCCGGTGCTGGCCACGCGCGCGGCAGCCGTCACCGACCGCACGGAGCGCATGTTCCCGGACACCACCACGAGCCGGCTGCGCGGGGTGAACGACGCGGCGGGCTGGACGGAGGGTGCCAGGGCCGCGGACGAGGCACAGGTCAGGGCCCGCCCCAGGCTGCCGTGACCGCCGGCGCCCGGTGCCCGGGTGCCCGTCCCGGCCGGTCCGGGCGGCGACCCGCGCCGGACCCGGACCGCCGTACCGTCAGTCCCCGGCCTGCTGGAACGCGCTGACCGAGGCGTCCACGTCGCTCCGGCCGCCCTTGCCGGCGACCGGGCCGTACTTCCAGGGGAAGCTCTGGGACGCGCCGCCGCCCGGCAGGGTGATGCTCATGGAGGTCGCGTTCAGCGCCTTGGCGTCGCCGTCCTTGCCCCGCACGTAGGCGACGGTGAAGCCGGCCGAGTCGCCCTTGGCGAGCTTCAGCTTCTGGGCCTGCGCGCCCTGCTGGACGGCCAGTTTGGCGGTACGGCCCTCCTGGCCGAGGGTGACCGAGGGGAAGTGGTCCAGGGTGCAGGGCGCACTCTGGTTGGTGATGCTGACGGGCACCTCGCCGCTGTCTCCGGCGGCGGGGGCCACGCTCGCCGAGCCGACCTCGACGGAGACCGAGCCGATCGCGCAGGCGGAGCCTGCCTTCGGCTTGCTGCTCCCGCTGCTTCCCCCGTCGTCGCAGGCGGTCAGGGCGAGGGCGGCGGCGAGAACGGTGACGGTGAGCGGAATGGCGCGCATGAACTGGTCCTCATCGAGGTCGTGGCGGGTCTCCCCGCATCATGGCGCCTGCGCCCGGGGCGCGTGCACGCGCCCCTCCCGATTCACCGGTTCAGGTCTGTCGGCAGCCCCGAGGGCAGCTTGCCGCCCTCGGCCTTGGTGTACGTCTCCTGGCCGAGCTTGCCCGACCAGGTCACCTTCAGGCCGTCCCCGCTCACCGAGTCGACCATTCCGGCGCCCCGGTCCTTGCTGCCGTCCGTACAGGTCAGGCGGATCATCTCCATGCCCCCCTCCTCGCCCGCGGTGCCGCTGCACACGGACCCGCCGGTGGCGAAGAGCCCGGCCTGCTTCCCGGTGATCACCAGGGCGACGACCTTGCCCCCGCTGGTGGTGATCCAGCTGCCCTGGAGCTTGCCGGAGGTGCCCGTCCCGGCACCGGTCGCGCCGCCCGAGCCGGCGGTGGACGTGGGGGTCGCGCTCGCGCCGGTCGAGCCGCCGTCCTCGGAGCCGCCGCCCCCGCCGCACGCGGTCAGCGTGAGCGTGCCCACCAGTACCGCGCCCATCAGCCCCGCGGCCGCTGCAGCGGTCCGCACCCTCGCAGTCGCCGTCGTCACGTCAAGCTCCCAAGCTGTAGCCGGTCGCCCGGCCCCGGGGCGGTCCGCCCGTTCCGGGGGACACCCCTGACCGGAGGGTCCGCAGCAAGTTACCAGCCGTTACAGGGAGACTTCCGGACACCGGCCGGGAACCGCCGTGCGAGCCGTCGCGGGTCCCGCCGTGCGAGCCCCCGCGGGGCCGCCGTGCGAGCCGCCGTGGGACCCGCCGCGCGGGGTCTGGAACAGGAACGGCGCGGAACGCGTCTCTATCTGGTGCACGAAAAAGTTCGACCCGGACGATCCGGCGCGGAGAATGGCGCGGATGATCATGGACGGGGCCGGAGCGGGCGCGTACCGCACGCTTCGGGGGGCAGACGCTGGAACGGCTTCGGTGAAGTGGCTTGCGGCAGCGGCCGGTACGACGGTCGGCAAAGCGGTCGTCAAAGCTGTAATCGCGGCAACACCCCCCGTGCACGTGCATCTGCTCATGCATCTGCACATGAACAAGGTTATGATCCGGGTCAGTTGACCACAGCATCCATGGCCACATCAGCCAGTGCACCATCGGGGAGCGACCTGTGGACCGCGACGTCGACAACGCTTACGGGGGGTATGACGTGTACAACGGCATGGCTGCGACGCAGCTTGACGGAGTGGCCTGGCAGAAGAGCCGGCACAGCAATTCGCAGGGTTCGTGCGTGGAGTTCGCGCGGCTGCCCGGCGGCGAGGTGGCCGTACGCAACTCGCGGTTCCCGGACGGGCCCGCGCTCGTCTACACGCGCGCGGAGATCGAGGCGATGCTCCTCGGCGTCAAGGACGGCGAGTTCGACCATCTCGTGGTCGGCTGACCCCCGTTCACCTGCCGGTACGGGCGATGGCAACGATGTCGAGGCGTGGCGCGAGCGGTCGTGTACGCGCGTAGACGCTGCGCGCCGGTCGGTGTCGCAAGCCGTCAGCCGGGCGGATGGAGCCGGAACAGCGCCCAGACCACCTTGCCGCTGAGGGTGCCCGCGAGCGGGTGCCATCCCCAGCTGTCGGCGAAGGAGTCGACCAGGAACAGGCCGCGCCCCGACTCGGCGGAGAAGTCGTCAGAGTCGCTCGGCACCGGGGTCTCGTGGCTGGGGTCGCGCACCGCGCACACCAGCCGGTCGGTCCAGCGCATCAGGTGCAGCCTGACGGACGGCGGCCGTTCGGTCCCGCCCGCCGTGCCGTCCGGAAGCGCGTGCCGCAGGGCGTTGGTGGCGAGTTCCGAGACGACCAGGCATATGTCGTCGAAGCGGTCGCCGACGTCCCACTGGTCGAGGGTGCCCCGGGTGAAGTGCCGGGCCTCGCGCACCGCTTCGTAGCGAGCGGGCAGGGCGCAGGAGGCGGCGCTGGCCACGGCCGAGGGGTCGAGTGGCGGAAGGCCCTGCCGTAACGGCTTGAGCATGGTCGATCCATTCGTTCCCATGCGAGGCACTCCCGGGAATTCGCGGTCGTTGCGATGCAGCGGTGGCGCGGGACCATGGTTTCGGATGGGGAGAGCAGATGCAAGGGCAGATGCACGTGCACGCGACCGAATTGAGCCTGCCCGTACCGCTTCTTGGCCATTTTTTCCGCCATCTTCGCCGTCGGATCGCGTCAGAGGTCCGGACCTCTCCCCCTGGAAACGGCCGAGGGCTTTCCGTTTCTGTAATCGTGCGAGTACTGCTCGAAGTGTTTTAGTGGCAGACTTCGGGCCCTGAAGACGGTTGGGGAGGCTGGCGAACGTGAGCGCGGGAGAGCCCGGATCGGTGGTGCGGCGTATGCTGCTCGGCTCGCAACTGAGGCGACTGCGTGAGGCGCGGGGGATCACGCGTGAGGCGGCGGGGTACGCGATCCGCGCGTCCGAGTCGAAGATCAGCCGGATGGAACTGGGCCGGGTGAGCTTCAAGACCAGAGACGTGGAAGACCTGCTGACGCTGTACGGCATCACCGACGGGGCGGAGCGCGAGTCGCTCCTCTCCCTGGCCCGTGAGGCCAACGTGGCGGGCTGGTGGCACAGTTACAACGACGTGCTCCCCAGCTGGTTCCCCACCTACGTCGGCCTGGAGGGCGCGGCGTCTTTGATCCGGGTCTACGAGGTGCAGTTCGTTCACGGCCTGCTGCAGACCGAGCAGTACGCGCGCGCGGTCGTCCGGCGCGGCATGAAGGGCGCGAGCGCGGCCGACGTCGAACGCCGCGTGGCGCTGCGCCTGGAGCGGCAGAAGCACCTGCTCGGCGACGGCGCCCCCGAGTTCCACATCGTCCTGGACGAGGCCGCCCTGCGCCGGCCGTACGGCGACCGCGAGGTGATGCGCGGCCAGCTCCAGCATCTGATCGACATCTCCGAACGCCCCAACGTGCGGCTGCAGATCATGCCGTTCGGGTTCGGCGGGCACTCCGGGGAGAGCGGCGCCTTCACCATCCTCAGCTTCCCCGAGTCGGACCTGTCCGACGTGGTCTACCTGGAGCAGCTGACCAGCGCGCTCTACCTGGACAAGCGCGAGGACGTCACCCAGTACGAGCAGGCGCTGAAGGAGCTCCAGCAGGACAGTCCGGGCCCGGACGAGAGCCGCGATCTTCTGCGCGGACTCCTCCAACTCTCTTGAAACACAAGTACGATGACGCGCGATCAGATCATGGCGTGGACCTGGCTTCCACTGGCGATTGAGGGATCACATGTCGTCCTACTTCAGCGACCTGGCCCAGCAGTACATCGGCGGTGAATGGCGTCCGGGCACCGGTTCCTGGGACGTCATCGACTTCAACCCCTACGACGACGAGAAGCTGGCCTCGATCACGGTGGCGACGGTCGAGGAGGTCGACGAGGCCTACCGGAGCGCCGCGCGCGCCCAGAAGCAGTGGGCCGCGGCCAACCCGTACGCCCGGCGCGGGGTGTTCGAGCGGGCGCTGCGCATCCTGGAGGAGCGCGAGGCGGAGATCTCCGACCTGATCGTCGCCGAAGTGGGCGGCACGCGCGTGAAGGCGGGCTTCGAGCTGCACCTCGCCAAGGAGTTCCTGCGCGAGTCGATCCACCTGGCGCTGCGCCCCGAGGGCAAGATCGTGCCCTCCCCGATCGACGGCAAGGAGAACCGCGTCTACCGCGTGCCGGTCGGCGTCGTGGGCGTGATCAGCCCCTTCAACTTCCCGTTCCTGCTGTCGATCAAGTCGGTGGCTCCGGCGCTCGCCCTCGGCAACGGCGTGGTCCTCAAGCCGCACCAGAACACCCCGATCGCCGGCGGCACCCTGGTCGCGAAGATCTTCGAGGACGCGGGCCTGCCCGCCGGCCTGTTCAACGTCGTCGTCACCGACATAGCCGAGATCGGCGACGCCTTCATCGAGCACCCCATCCCCAAGGTCATTTCCTTCACCGGCTCCGACAGGGTCGGCCGGCACGTCGCCACCGTCTGCGCCAAGCACTTCAAGCGCACGGTGCTCGAACTGGGCGGCAACAGCGCGCTGGTGGTGCTGGACGACGCCGACCTCGACTACGCCGTGGACGCGGCGGTCTTCAGCCGGTTCGTGCACCAGGGCCAGGCCTGCATGGCCGCCAACCGGGTGCTCGTGGACCGCTCGATAGCCGACGAGTTCACCGAGAAGTTCGTCGCCAAGGTCAGGACCCTCAAGGTCGGCGACCCGCGCGACCCGCAGACCGTCATCGGCCCGGTCATCAACACGACGCAGGCCAACGCTCTTTCGGGCACGGTCGAGCAGGCGCTCGCCGAGGGTGCCACGGCCCTGGTGCGCGGCACCGTCAGCGGCAACATGGTCGAGCCCAGCGTGCTCGCCGACGTGCCCGCCGACTCCGACCTGCTCCGCCAGGAGACCTTCGGCCCGGTCGTCTTCCTCATCCCGTTCGACGGCGAAGAGGAGGCGGTCGGGATCGTCAACGACTCTCCTTACGGCCTCAGCGGCGCCGTCCACACGGCCGACATCGAGCGCGGTGTGTCCTTCGCCCAGCAGATCGACACCGGCATGTTCCACGTCAACGACGGCACCGTGCACGACGAGCCGCTCGTCCCCTTCGGCGGTGAGAAGCACTCCGGCATCGGCCGCCTCAACGGCGAGACGACCCTGGAGGCGTTCACCACGATCAAGTGGATCTCGGTGCAGCACGGCCGGAGCGGCTTCCCGTTCTAGGCCCCGCGCCGGCCGCCCTCGCGCGGGTCTCTCCCACGCCGGATTCCGCGCGGCAGGATTTTTCCGTCCGCTGCCGGGCCCTTGAGGACAGGATCTGTCCTCAAGGGCCCGTAGCGTCGCCGGTGTCGAGTCAGGGAATGCCGGGGAGACCCGGCCCGATGAAAGGCGGCCGGTCATGGTCACTCACGTAGGCGCGGAGGACCGGGGCGACGAGCGTGGTGCGCTGCTGTCGTTCCTGGAGGCGGAGCGCGGCGGCATCCGCAGGGCGCTGCTGGGGCTGACGGAGGAGCAGGCCCGCTCCCGCCCCAGCGCGAGCGAGCTGTCCCTGGGCGGCCTGCTCAAGCATGTCGCCGAGGTGGAACAGAGCTGGCTGGCCCGGGCCAGGCAGGAGCCGCCGGCGGTCCACCGCGACCGGTCGAGCTGGCACGAGAGCTTCGAGCTGACCGGTGACGAGACGGTCGCCACGCAGCTCGCGTACTGGGCGGAGGTCGCCGCCGAGACGGAGAAGTACATCCGTTCCGCGCCCAGCCTGGACGACACCTTCCCGCTGCCGGACCAGCCCTGGTTCCCGCCGGAGGGCCGCGTCTCCCTGCGCTGGCTGTGCCTGCACCTGATCCGCGAGACCGCCCGGCACGCCGGTCACGCCGACATCGTCCGGGAGTCCCTGGACGGGAAGACCGCCTTCGAACTGGTGGCCCTGGAACAGGCCGGCAGTTAGCGGCGCGACCGTCGGCCGGGGCACCCTGCCGGCCAGGGCCTTTCTTCCGGATCAGGCCGGCTCCGGTCTGCGGTGCCTTCTGGCGACCCCGCGACCCCGGCAAGATCCGGAAGAGAGGCCCTAGTGATGGAAGCCGGTCGCGGCGCCCTTGTCCCGGGTGTGCGGATGGGTCTGCTCGCGCAGCTCCGGCAGCAGGCGGGCCAGTTCGTCGACGAAGAGGTCGGCCAGGTCGTGCGAGAAGCCGTTGCGGCAGACCACGCGCAGCACCGACAGGTCCTCCCGGTCCGCCGGGAAGGTGTACGCCGGCACCAGCCAGCCCGTCTCCCGCATCCGCCGGGAGACGTCGAAGACGTCGTACGACGTGACGTGGTCGGCGGTGGTGAAGGCGAACACGGGCAGCTGGTCGCCCCGGGTGAGCAGCCGGAAGTCGCCGAGCTCCTCGACCCGCGCGGCGAGTGACGTCGCCACGTTCCGGGTCGACTGCTGCACCGCCCGGTAGCCCTCGCGGCCCAGCCGCAGGAACGTGTAGTACTGGGCGGCCACCTGGGCGCCGGGCCGGGAGAAGTTCAGGGCGAAGGTCGGCATGTCGCCGCCCAGGTAGTTGACCCGGAAGACCAGTTCCTCGGGGAGCGCCTCCTTGTCCCGCCACAGCGCCCAGCCGACGCCCGGGTAGACCAGGCCGTACTTGTGCCCCGAGGTGTTGATCGACGCGACCCTCGGGAGCCGGAAGTCCCAGACCAGGTCAGCGTCCAGGAAGGGGGCCACCATCGCCCCGGAGGCGCCGTCGACGTGCACCGGGATGTCGAGGCCGGTGCGCTCTTGGAGGGCGTCCAGGGCCGCGCACAGGTCGGCGATGGGCTCGTAGGAGCCGTCGAAGGTGGAGCCGAGGACGCCGACGACGCCGATGGTGTTCTCGTCGCACAGCTCGACGGCCGTCTGCGGGTCGAGGTGGAACCGGTCGCCCTCCATGGGCACCAGCCGGGCCTCCACCTCCCAGAAGTTGCAGAACTTCTCCCAGCAGACCTGGACGTTGATGCCCATGACCAGGTTCGGGCGCGCTCCGGGATAGCGGTCGGCGTTGCGCCGGGACCAGCGGCGCTTCAGCGCCATGCCGGCGAGCATGCACGCCTCGCTGGACCCGGTCGTGGAGCAGCCGACGGCGGCCGACGGGTCGGGGGCGTTCCACAGGTCGGCGAGCATCGCCACACAGCGCCGCTCCAGTTCGGCGGTGCGCGGGTACTCGTCCTTGTCGATCATGTTCTTGTCCGCGCACTCCGACATCAGCACCCCGGCCTGCGGCTCCATCCAGGTGGTGACGAAGGTGGCCAGGTTCAGCCGGGCGTTGCCGTCCAGCATCAGCTCGTCGTGCACCAGCTGGTACGCCGTGTTCGGCGCCAGCGGGGTGTCGGGCAGCCGGTGCGTGGGCGGGGCCTCGGTCATCCCGGCGACCGGGTTCGCCTCCCCGAAGAAGGGGTTGACCGACATCTGCCGCTCTTCGTGTTTCTCCGGGCCTTTGTGCAGGGCCATCGACGTTCCTCCAGAGGGGGATTCGGCTGGGGGGGGGATCAGCGGACCGGGGTTCCGTCCGCGCGCAGTTGCATCTGCGGCCGCCCGGTCACCAGCAGCCAGGCCGGCAACGAGGCGACGCACAACAGGGCGAGGACGCCCGGCGAGGAGACCAGGACGGCGGCGGTGAACAGGCTCACCCAGCCCTGCCGGGTGACCGCCAGGAGCATGCCCAGGACGCCCGAGGCGACGCCCACGCCGGGCTGCACGCCCGGGACCAGCGCGTGCGCGCACAGCCCCAGCGCGGCGCCGATGAAGACGGCGGGGAAGATACGGCCGCCCCGGAAGCCGCACGAGGCGGCGACCAGCAGCGCGGCCAGCTTCACCACCGCCATCACGGCGAACTGGCCCGCCGACCAGCCGTCGGGGTCGCGCGCCAGCTCCCCGACCTCGGCCAGCCCCTTGAACAGCGTCAGATGGCCGCCCACGGCCGCCAGCGCCCCCAGGACGGCCCCGCCCGCCGGCAGCATCAGCATCGGGTGCCGCAGGCGCCGGAAGGCCGCGTGGACGTACGGGAAGGCGTAGACGGCGCACATGCCGAGCAGCGCGGCCGCCGGCGCGATCACGAGGGCCGCCAGCAGGTCGCCGCCCCTGGGGCGGCCGAAGGGCGGCAGCCCCAGGTCGAACGTCGGATGCGAGACCAGGGTGGTCGTCAGCGCACCGCACGCGGCGGCGGTCAGCGGGGCGAAGAGGTTGTCCCACAGCAGCCCCTTCAGCGGCCGTCCGGCCAGCGCCTCGGAGACGATCAGCGCCGCTGCCACCGGGGTGCCGAACAGCGCCCCGATCGTGGCCGCCTCGGCGAGCGCCGGCCACACGCTGCCGGGTGTCCGGGGCCGCAGCCGCCCGCCCAGCCAGGCCGCGAGACCGATGTTCACGGCGATGATCGGGTTCTCCGGGCCCAGGCTCGGCCCGCCGGCCAGCATCAGAGCGGTCGCCAGCACCAGTCCCGGCAGGACGACGGGCGGCAGGACCGGCGCGTCGAGTCCCATGGTGGCCGGGTCGGGACCGGCGTGCCCCGGGACCTTCCAGACCACCAGCCCGACGGCGACGCCGGTCGCGACCAGCATCACGAACATCCAGAGCACGGAGTACCGGCCGATTCCCAGCGCGTCCGGCAGGGGGCCCCACAGCACGTGCTGGAGCCTCTCCGCCGCCGCGCTCACCCCGATGAAGATCAGACTGGCCGCCACCCCGACGACGACAGCGGGCAGGATCAGCGGCAGCAGGGCCCGTGCGGGGGCCGTCGGAGCGGTCGGGATCGGCTGCCGCGCGGTGTCCTGGGCCACTGGCTCACCATAAGCGGACAAAAGGCGTGCAACATCCCGAACGGAATCCGGCTTGCACCTCACGTGGCGTGAGGCCTCAGTGTGAAGGCCGTTCCGACGACAGGGACGACGAAGACGACCAGGAGGGGAAAGTTGAGCTACTCCGTGGGACAGGTCGCGGGGTTCGCCGGCATCACGGTGCGTGCCCTGCACCACTACGACGAGATCGGCCTGCTCGCGCCGGGTGAGCGCACCCACGCGGGCCACCGGCGCTACACCGACGCCGATCTCGACCGGCTCCAGCGGATCCTGTTCTACCGGGAGCTCGGCTTTCCGCTCGACGAGGTCGCGGTCCTGCTCGACGACCCGGAGGCGGACCCGCGCGCGCACCTGCGCCGCCGGCACGAAGTGCTGACCGCCCGGATCGAGAAGCTGCAGGAGATGGCCGCGGCCGTGGAGCTCGCCATGGAGGCACGCAAGATGGGCATCGATCTGACCCCCGAGGAACGCTTCGAGGTCTTCGGGGACAAGGACCCCGGGCAGTACGCCGAGGAGGCGGAGCAGCGCTGGGGCGGTACCGAGTCGTACGCGGAGTCGCAGCGCCGCGCCGCCCGCTACACCAAGGAGGACTGGAAGCGTCTCCAGGCCGAGGTGGACGCCTGGACCGAGCGCTACGTCGCCCTGATGGCCGGGGGTGAGCCGGCGGTGGGCGAGGCGGCGATGGACATGGCCGAGGAGCACCGGCTGCACATCAGCAGGTGGTTCTACGCGTGCCCGCACGCCATGCACCGCTGCCTGGGTGACATGTACGTATCCGACGAGCGCTTCAAGGCGTTCTACGACTCCATGCGGCCCGGGCTCGCCGAGCACCTGCGCGAGGCGATCACCGCGAACGCCGACCGGCACGCCGCGTCCTGAGGGCGCATCCTGGAGTCACTGTGGGACATCGTGGGCCGCCGGTGGGCCGCCGGTGGAACCCGGGGCGGTCACCTCACGTTGATAGCTTTGTGCGGCAGCCCGTCGACATCCGCCCGCCGTAGCCGCCCTCATCCCCTCAGGAGCCCGGACCCGTGATGACACTCGCCCTCGGACCGAGCTGGCTGGATCCCAACTATCTACTCGGAACATACGGGATATGGGGTCTGCTGCTCGTCGTCTTCGCCGAGTCCGGCCTGCTCATCGGCTTCTTCCTGCCGGGTGACTCGCTGCTGTTCACGTGCGGTCTGCTGATCACCTCGGGCCAGCTCGACTTCCCCCTGTGGGGCGCGGTCGCGCTGATCTGCCTGGCCGCCGTCCTCGGCGACCAGGCGGGCTACATGTTCGGCAAGAAGGTCGGGCCGTCCCTCTTCAACCGCCCGGACTCGCGCCTGTTCAAGCAGGAGAACGTCACCAAGGCGCACGAGTTCTTCGAGAAGTACGGCCCCAAGTCCCTGATCCTGGCCCGCTTCGTGCCCGTCGTGCGCACGTTCACGCCGATCATCGCGGGCGTCAGCGGCATGAAGTACCGCTCGTTCCTGATCTTCAACGTGATCGGCGGCTGCCTGTGGGGCGCCGGCGTCACCCTGCTCGGGTCCTGGCTCGGCAACATCGCCTTCGTCAACAAGAACATCGAGGCGATCCTGATCCTGATCGTCCTCGTGTCGGTGGTCCCGATCGCGATCGAGTTCCTCAGGGCCCGCGGCAAGGAGAAGAAGGCCGCCCAGCAGCGGCAGGAGGCGGACCCGCAGCCGCCTCAGCAGCCCCTCCACCGGCAGGCCCCGTCCATGGACGACGCCACGACCCGCCTGCGCCGCGTCGAGCCGGAGCACCAGCAGTACGAGCAGCCGTACCAGCAGCAGCCGCAGTCGTACCAGCAGCCGCAGCAGCCGCAGACGCAGTCGTACCAGCAGCAGTCGTACCAGCCGCAGCAGTACGCGCAGCCGCAGCAGCCGTTCCAGCAGCAGCCGCAGCAGGACCAGCAGCACTGGAACCAGGGCCAGGGCTACGACGACCAGTACTACGGCGGGCAGCAGCAATCCCAGCAGCAGCACCCGCAGCACCCGCAGCAGCAGCACGCGCAGCAGCAGTACGAGCAGAACCAGTACGACCAGCAGCAGTACGACCAGAACCAGAACCAGTACCCCTACGACTACCGCGCCAACTGACGCCCCAAGGGGCGGCGCGGGGAACCGCGTGAACAGCCACGCCGCCCCGCGCCCGCCGGAACCCTCGCGCCGCTAGAACCCCCGCGTCCGCTTGGCGGCCTTCCGCTTGCTGGCGGAGCCGACCCGCAGGAACAGCCGGGAGATCTCCGATCCCAGGTTGACCCCGATGGCGATCGCCATGGCCAGGGAGACCGCCTTGGCCAGCGACACCAGCCCGCGGTCCACCTGGCTCTGGGCCATCGCCAGCAGTCCGAAGTACGTGGCGGAACCGGGCAGCAGCGGCCCGATCGCGGCCGTCGTGTACGGCAGGGCCGAGGCGAACTGGTACCGCGACAGCAGCTGCCCGAACAGGCCCACCAGCCCGGCCGCCACGGCCGTGGAGGCCACCGGCGAGATGCCGCCGACGTAGTGCATCGCGCCGTACACCGACCACGCGACACCTCCGTTGAGGGTCACCCACAGCACGGTGGACCGTTCCTGCTGGAGCAGGACGGCGAAGGTCAGCGACACCAGCATGGCGGCCGCGATCTGGATCAGAGGCCGCTCGGAGATGCTCAGCGCGGTGTCCGGATTCGCCTTGCCGCCGATCTTCACGCCGAAGTACAGGACGATCAGCACGCCGATGACGATGCCGACGAAGAAGTACATGACCTCCAGCAGCCGGGCCGCCGCGGTGATGTAGAACCCCGTCAGCCCGTCCTGCACGCCCGCCACCAGCGCCCGTCCGGGCAGCAGCGCGAACAGCCCACCGGTGATCACGGCGGCCGCCTTCACGTCGACGTGCGCCAGCGTGAGCGCCACACCGATCGCGGCGGGCGGCATCGCGGCGATCGTGAACTGGTAGAACTCCGGGAACCCTCGCCCGGCGCACAGCCAGGCCAGCCGGTCGCCGAGCATCGCGCCCACCGCCGCCGCGATGAACACGACCAGGTCACCGCCGACGAGGACGGACGCCGCGCCCGCCAGCAGCCCGGTCGCCGTGGTCAGGGCCCAGCCGGGGTACGGGTGCCGGTTGCGGCGTATCTCGGCGAGGCGGCCGTAGGCCTCCTCCAGCGAGACGTGCGTCTCCGGGTCGGTCAGGTCGTCCACCAGCTGGAAGACGGCCGCCAGCCGCGTGTAGTCGGTGCCCCGCCGCCGTACCGTCCGGGACGCCGTCACCGGGTCCTCCACCAGGGACGGCTGGTAGGAGATCGACAGCAGCGTGAAGGTGACGGTCGGCTCGCAGCGGTCCAGGCCGTAGGAGCGGCACACCGCGAACATCGCGGCCTCCACGTCCTCCGCGCCCTCGCCGCCCGCCAGCAGCAGCTCCCCGATACGCAGCGTCAGGTCGAGCACGCGCGGCACCGGGATGCCGCCCTCCTCCGGGCGCTGCACGAGCTCCAGCGCCGGCCGCTCGGCCACCGGCATGCGCAGCATCGTGCGCATCCGGTCCTGCCAGGGCGCGTCCTTGATCAGGCTGACCGTCGGCATGCCCGTTGCAGGGGTGAACGCCACCAGGGCGTCCTTGACGCTGTACGTGCGTGGCCGGCTGAACGCCGAGCCCTCCGGTTCACCGGACGGCGGCTGAGGCGTCTCCAGCCCTACCGGCACCGCGAACTCGGAGGTCGTCTCCGACGTCTCGCTCCCGCTCCTGGAGACCGCCAGGCCCTCCGGGATGGCGAACTCGGACGTGATCTCCGGGTCGTACGTGACCCGCGCCTCGTCCGACCTGGGCTTGCGATCCTCCGCGTCCGTCACCTATCACCGCTCCCTGAATGACGCATTCCGAATTCCCTCGGCAGTCCTCAGTATGCGCACCAGCACACAAACGGGCCGCGCCACCCCCAGGCAGGGATGGCGCGGCCCGCGTGAAAAACTGACGGCGGATCAGTGACCGCCCTGCTCCTTGAAGCGCTTGTACGACCGCTCGATCTCCACCTCGGCGTCCGTGCGGCCCACCCAGTCGGCGCCCTCGACCGACTTGCCCGGCTCCAGGTCCTTGTAGACCTCGAAGAAGTGCTGGATCTCCAGGCGGTCGAACTCGGACACGTGGTGGATGTCGCGCAGGTGCTCCACACGCGGGTCCGTGGCCGGAACGCAGAGCAGCTTGTCGTCGCCGCCCGCCTCGTCCGTCATACGGAACATGCCGATCGCGCGGCACTTGATCAGGCAGCCCGGGAAGGTCGGCTCGTCCAGGATGACGAGCGCGTCCAGCGGGTCGCCGTCTTCGCCGAGAGTGTTCTCGACGAAGCCGTAGTCGGTCGGGTATGCGGTCGAGGTGAAGAGGCGACGGTCCAAGCGGATCCGACCGGTCTCGTGGTCCACCTCGTACTTGTTCCGCGAACCCTTCGGGATCTCGATCGTGACGTCGAACTCCACCGGTGGCTCCTCCATGATCAGCACATAGTTCTGGTGGTTAAGTGTCCCTCACGCAGGTGGGTGATCGCGAAAGGGGCTGGTGGTAGTGCCAGAGCTGAGGCCGTGGCGAGTCGCGGGACCGCATGTGAAGCGGATCGCGAACGCCGTACGACCGCGTCTGGCGAGCGCCGCGACGGCCGCCGGACCGCGGGTCGCGCGGCTGGTGCGGGCGGTGCGCCTCCCCCGTCCGCGGACCGCCAGGACCTGGCAGTACACGGCGGGCGCCGCCACCGCCGGGCTGGCGCTGGCCGCCGGGGTGGTGACCGTCGCCGGTCCCTGGGACGCCGACGGCCAGCGTACGGCCGAGCGGGACCGGGCGGCCGCCCTGGAGCGGCCGGGTGGCGCAGATCACGGCGGCTCCGGCACGATCGCCGGGGCGTCCAGGCCCGCCCCGAGCGCCGCGCCCGTCCTGACCGGCCTGGGCGGCGCCGCGGGCACGGTGACCACCAGGAAGGCCCCGCCCGCCGGAAAGGCCCTCGAAGACGTCCTGGAGCCCCTCCTGAGCGCCCCCGCGCTCGCCCACGGCCACTCGGCGGCCGTCGTCGACATCGGCACCGGCAAGCTCCTCTACGGCGCCGACGGCGGCGAGGCCCTCACACCCGCCTCCACCACCAAGATCGCCACCGCCGTGGCCGCCCTGTCCGCCCTCGGCCCCGACCACCGCCTCACCACCCGCACCGCACTCGAACCGGACACCGGCGAACTGGTCCTCGTCGGCGGCGGCGACCCCACCCTCACCGCGCACCCGGAGTCCGGAGGCTGGGCGAGCCTGCGCGTCCTGGCCACCGCCACGGCCACCGCGCTCAAGAAGCGCGGCATCCACAAGATCACGCTCTCGTACGACACCACGCTCTACTCGGGTCCCGCCGTGCACCCCATCGGCGTCAACGAGAACCTCGCCCCCGTCAGCCCGCTCACCGCCGACGAGGGCCGTACCGACGGCTCCGACCACGGCCCGATCGCGCGGGTGGCCGACCCGGCGGCGACCACGGCCCGCACGTTCGCCGGCCTCCTCAAGGCCGCCGGCGTCACGACCACGTCCCCCGGCCCCTCCAAGGCCACCAGCCGCGCCCGGACCCTCGCCGCCGTCTCCTCGCCCCCGCTGTCCGCCCTGGTCGAACGCATGCTCACCAACAGCGACAACGACATCGCCGAGGCCCTCGCCCGCCAGACCGCCCTCGCGAGCGGCCGGCCGGCGAGCTTCGACGGGGGCGCCAAGGCCGTCGCCGCACAGCTCGGGAAGCTCGGCCTGCCCATGACCGGCGCCTCCTTCCACGACGGCAGCGGCCTCAACCACGACGACAGGCTGACCGCGAACCTGCTCACCGCTCTCCTCGTCAAGGCGGCCGACCCCGCCCGGCCCGGCCTGCGCCCCGTCCTCACCGGCCTCCCCGTCGCCGGCTTCACCGGCACCCTGGCCGCGCGCTACGCGGACGGCGCGGCAGGCGTCGTACGGGCGAAGACCGGCACCCTGACGGGCGTCAACACGCTGGCCGGCACCGTCGTCGACCGGGACGGCCGACTCGTCGCCTTCGCCTTCCTCGCCTCCGGCACCACCGACGCCCCAGCGGCCCAGGCCGCCCTGGACAGGACGGCGACGGCACTGGCGGGCTGCGGCTGCGGATGACGGCGGCCGCGCGGGGGAGCGGGCCGTAACCCCGGTCTCTCGCCCCCAGCTTCCCGGGCCCCCGGGCCCCCGCCCTCCCGACTTCCGTCGGTGCGGCGCCACTTCCCTCGGCGCGGCGCCTCCTGCCCCTCACCGGCACCCCGCGTCACACCTGTCCCCGGCAACCCCGTACCGCCTCCGTCCCCCTGCGGCAAACCCGGGCCCCGCACGGCCTCATGGCCTGCCCCCGGCGGGGACGAGCACGTACGGTTGACACATGACGAGCTTCGGTGGCACCGCATCTCCCGGGATGGTCGACTGGAACCTCGCGGTGGCGACCGCGACACGGCTCGTACGACCGGGCCCCGAGGTCAGCCGTGACGAGGCCCGGGCCGTCGTCGCGGAACTGCGCCGGCACGCCAAGGCCTCGGAGGAACACGTCCGGGGATTCACCCGTATGGGCGCAGGGGAGACGCACGACACCCCCGTCCTCATCGTCGACCGCCCCGGCTGGGTCCGCGCCAACGTCGCCGGATTCCGCGAGATCCTCAAACCCCTCCTGGAGAAGATGCGGGAACGCCGCGGCGACAGCCCCGGCAGCGCCGTCCTCGGCGCCGTCGGCGGCAAGGTCACCGGCGTCGAACTGGGCATGCTGCTGTCGTTCCTGTCCTCCCGGGTCCTCGGCCAGTACGAGACCTTCGCCCCCGCCTCCGACGGCCTCCAGGCCGGCGGCTCCGCCGACGCGCCGCGCGGCGGGCGCCTGCTGCTCGTCGCGCCCAACATCGTCCACGTGGAGCGCGAACTCGACGTCCAGCCCCACGACTTCCGCATGTGGGTGTGCCTGCACGAGGAGACCCACCGCACCCAGTTCACCGCGGTCCCCTGGCTCCGCGACCACCTGGAGGGCGAAATCCAGTCGTTCCTGGCGGAGACCGACGTCGACCCGATGACCTTCCTGGAACGCGCCAGGGAAGCGGCCCAGTCCCTCGCGGGCGGCCGCCCCGAGGGCGAGGAGGACGACGGCGGGCGTTCCTTCGTGGAGCTCGTGCAGACCCCCGCCCAGCGCGAGATCCTCGGCCGCCTCACCGCGGTCATGTCCCTGCTGGAGGGCCACGCCGACTACGTCATGGACGGCGTCGGCCCCGAGGTCGTGCCGACCGTCGCCGAGATCCGCGAGAAGTTCCAGCAGCGCCGCGCCAAGGGCGCCTCCCGCCTGGACCTCGCCCTGCGCAAGCTGCTCGGCCTGGACGCCAAACTCAAGCAGTACCGTGACGGTGAACGCTTCGTGCGCGCCGTCGTCGACCAGGTCGGCATGGACGGCTTCAACCGCGTGTGGACCTCGCCCAACACCCTGCCCACCAAGGCGGAGATCGCCAAACCGGCGGACTGGGTCGCGCGGGTGCACCGCAAGGCCGAGTCGTGAACGGCGGAGCGAAGTCGTGAAACGAATCCGGCCGACGGCAGGCGAACGCCCCTCCAATCACCCGTCCGAGGGACCGTGTGCCATGGGTAGGCGTGCAATGCTCGGGGAACGGCCCGCTTCTGTCACCATCTACACACTCTGAGTGACCGATCCCGGGCTCACCCCCCGAAAACTTCATGAAGGGAACCGGACATGGGTCCCCATCCTGCGGTCGCGGCGATACGCCTGGCGGTCCGCCGCGCCCTCCACGACATCATCACGCACCCCAGTCGCAGCCCCGAGACAGCCGCGACGGCCGTCGCGGCGTCCCACGGGACGATCCACGCGCAGAGCCGGAACACGCTCCCGCCGTCCCCGCTCGTGCTCGTCGCCTGCTCCGGCGGCGCCGACTCCATGGCGCTCGCCTCGGCCCTCGCCTTCGAGGCCCCCAAACTAGGCGTCCGCGCCGGCGGCATCACCGTCGACCACGGCCTCCAGCCCGGCTCCGACCTCCGCGCCGACGAGGTCGTCCTCAGGCTGCGCGGCCTCGGCCTCGACCCGGTCGAGTCCATCGCCGTCACCGTCGGCCGCGACGGCGGCCCCGAGGCGGCGGCCCGCGACGCGCGCTACGCCGCCCTCGACGACGCCGCCGAACGCCACGGCGCCACCGCGATCCTGCTCGGGCACACCCGCGACGACCAGGCGGAGACCGTCCTGCTCGGCCTCGCCCGCGGCTCCGGCATCCGCTCCCTGTCCGGCATGGCCGCGGTCTCGGGGGCCGACGGCCGTTACCGGCGCCCGTTCCTGCAGCTGGACCGGCAGACCGCCCGCAAGGCCTGCATGGCCCAGTCCCTGCCCGTCTGGGACGACCCGCACAACACCGATCCGGCCTACACCCGCTCCCGGCTGCGCCACGAGGGCCTGCCCGCCCTCGAGAAGGCCCTCGGCAAAGGCGTCGTGGAGGCCCTCGCCCGTACCGCCCAGCTCTCCCGCGACGACGCCGACGCCCTCGACTCCTGGGCCAGTCAGGCCGAGGCCTCCGTACGCGACGCCACGGGCCTGCTGGAGTGCGCCAAGCTCTACGCCCTGCCGCCCGCCGTCCGCCGCCGCATCCTGCGCCGCGCCGCCATCGACGCGGGCGCGCCGGCCGGTTCTCTCTTCGCCCGGCACATCGAGGAAGTCGACCGGTTGATCACCGGCTGGCGGGGCCAGGGGGCCATCAATCTCCCGGGCAAGGTCGTCGCCCAGCGACAGGGTGGCAGACTGGTGATTCGGCAAGGCTGAATCCCGACCCTCCCGGAGGGACTCCTCCGGCGGTGTGGGCAGTTCAGCGGGTGGCCGTAAGTGCGGGACGACCGAAAGTGATGCGGGTGGACGCGAAAGACATGGGTGCCGACCTGAAGTCGGTGCTCATCACCAAGGAAGAGATCGACGCGAAGCTGGCCGAGCTGGCCGCGAAGATCGACGCGGAATACGCGGGCAAGGACCTGCTCATCGTGGGTGTCCTCAAGGGCGCCGTGATGGTCATGGCGGACCTCGCCCGGGCGCTGTCCACCCCCGTCACCATGGACTGGATGGCGGTGTCCTCCTACGGCGCCGGCACCCAGTCCTCCGGCGTGGTGCGGATCCTCAAGGACCTCGACACCGACATCAAGGGCAGGCACGTCCTGATCGTCGAGGACATCATCGACTCCGGCCTGACCCTGTCCTGGCTGATCAACAACCTCGGCTCGCGCGAGCCCGCCTCGCTGAAGGTGTGCACGCTGCTGCGCAAGCCGGACGCCGCCAAGGTCGCCATCGACGTGGAGTGGGTCGGCTTCGACATCCCGAACGAGTTCGTCGTCGGCTACGGCCTCGACTACGCCGAGAAGTACCGCAACCTGCCGTTCGTCGGTACGCTCGCGCCCCACGTCTACGGCGGCTGAACCAGCGCTCGACCAGCGGCTCGACCAGCGGCTGAGCCATTGGGGCGAGCCTTCGTGGAACCGTCGGGAACCCCAGCGGGTCTCGCGCCGTTGGAGCAAGCAGAGACGGGAACGCCGGCCGTCCGGGCCGCTCCGTGCGGCTCCGGACAACAATGCTGGGGTACCGTCGGAAGAACTGTCTTATCAAACTCACTGTGGCAGGAGGGACGGAGCGACACCGCTCCGTATGGATGGACGTGAAGCGATACTTCCGTGGGCCGGTCATGTGGATCGTGCTGGCCGTCCTTGCCGTGGTCGTGTTGATGCAGGTCGTCGGCTCGGGCGGCGGCTACAAGACGGTGGACACCGGCCAGGTTCTGGCAGCGATCAGTGACAACAAGGTCGAGTCGGCCAAACTCACCACCGGTGACGAGCAGACCATCAAGGCCACGCTGAAGGACGGCGTGAAGGTCGAGGGCAGCTCGAAGATCCAGGCGAGCTACATCGGCGACCAGGGCGTCGGCATCGCCCAGACGCTGCAGACCAAGTACCAGGACAAGCAGATCAAGGGCGGCTACACAGTCTCGCCGTCCAAGCAGAACCCGTTCCTCGGCGTCCTGCTCTCCCTGCTGCCCTTCGTTCTGATCGTGGTCGTCTTCCTGTTCCTGATGAATCAGATGCAGGGCGGCGGCTCCCGGGTCATGAACTTCGGGAAGTCCAAGGCCAAGCTCATCACCAAGGACACGCCGAAGACCACCTTCGCCGACGTCGCCGGCTGCGACGAGGCCGTCGAGGAACTCCACGAGATCAAGGAGTTCCTCCAGGAGCCGGCCAAGTTCCAGGCCGTCGGCGCCAAGATCCCCAAGGGCGTGCTGCTGTACGGCCGCCCGGGTACCGGCAAGACCCTCCTCGCGCGCGCCGTCGCCGGCGAGGCCGGGGTGCCCTTCTACTCGATCTCCGGTTCCGACTTCGTCGAGATGTTCGTCGGTGTCGGTGCCTCCCGGGTCCGTGACCTGTTCGAGCAGGCCAAGGCGAACGCTCCGGCGATCGTCTTCGTCGACGAGATCGACGCGGTCGGCCGCCACCGCGGCGCCGGCCTCGGCGGTGGTCACGACGAGCGCGAGCAGACCCTGAACCAGCTGCTCGTCGAGATGGACGGCTTCGACGTGAAGGGCGGCGTCATCCTGATCGCCGCCACGAACCGGCCCGACATCCTCGACCCGGCCCTCCTGCGCCCCGGCCGCTTCGACCGGCAGATCGCCGTCGACCCGCCGGACCTGCAGGGCCGTCTGGAGATCCTCAAGGTCCACCAGAAGGGCAAGCCGGTCGCGCCCGACGTCGACCTGGCCGCCGTCGCCCGCCGTACCCCGGGCATGACCGGTGCCGACCTCGCCAACGTGCTGAACGAGGCCGCGCTGCTCACCGCTCGCAGCGACCAGAAGCTGGTCGACAACAAGGCGCTGGACGAGGCGATCGACCGTGTGGTCGCGGGCCCGCAGAAGCGGACCCGGATCATGTCGGACCGCGAGAAGAAGATCACCGCGTACCACGAGGGCGGTCACGCCCTGGTCGCGGCGGCCTCGCCGAACTCCGACCCCGTCCACAAGATCACCATCCTGTCCCGCGGCCGTGCCCTGGGCTACACGATGGTGCTGCCGGACGAGGACAAGTACTCGACCACGCGCAACGAGATGCTCGACCAGCTCGCCTACATGCTGGGCGGCCGGGCGGCCGAGGAACTGGTCTTCCACGACCCGACCACCGGCGCGGCCAACGACATCGAGAAGGCCACCAACGTGGCCCGGGCGATGGTGACCCAGTACGGCATGACCGAGCGGCTCGGCGCCATCAAGTTCGGCGGCGACAACAGCGAGCCCTTCCTCGGCCGCGAGATGGCTCACCAGCGCGACTACTCGGAAGAGGTCGCCGCTCTGGTGGACGAGGAGGTCAAGAAGCTCATCGAGACGGCGCACAACGAGGCCTGGGAGATCCTGGTCGAGAACCGCGACGTGCTCGACAACCTCGTCCTGGCCCTCCTGGAGAAGGAGACCCTGGGCAAGGAGGAGATCGCCGAGATCTTCACGACGATCCACAAGCGCCCGCCGCGGCCCGCGTGGACCGGCTCCTCCCGCCGTACCCCCTCCACCCGTCCGCCGGTGCTCTCTCCCAAGGAGCTGGCACTGACCAACGGCGCGAACGGCACGGCGGCCGCGATCAACACGATCAAGTCCGCGGCGACGGAGTCCGCCCCGATCACGGAGCAGACCCCCGAGGACCGTTCCGAGAGCTGACACCTTTCGGCCAACAGGGCTGGAATGAATGCCGCGCCCCCCAGGTTCTAGCCTGGGGGGCGCGGCAGTTCCATGTCCGCACCCGAATGGCGCGGCCGCCGCCACATGAAGGCACAGGAGCGAGGAACCACATGACCGACCCGGTGACGCTGGACGGCGAGGGAACCATCGGCGAGTTCGACGAGAAGCGCGCCGAGAACGCCGTACGCGAGCTCCTGATCGCTGTCGGGGAGGACCCGGACCGCGAGGGGCTCAGGGAGACGCCGGCGCGGGTGGCGCGGGCCTACAAGGAGATCTTCTCGGGGCTGTGGCAGACGCCCGAGGACGTCCTGACGACGACGTTCGACCTGGGTCACGACGAGATGGTCCTCGTGAAGGACATCGAGGTCTACAGCACCTGTGAGCACCACCTCGTGCCGTTCAGGGGTGTCGCGCACGTGGGCTACATCCCGTCCGTCTCCGGCAAGATCACCGGCCTGTCCAAGCTCGCTCGCCTGGTGGACGTCTTCGCGCGCCGCCCGCAGGTGCAGGAACGTCTCACCACGCAGATCGCGGACTCCCTGATGGAGATACTCGAACCGCGGGGCGTGATCGTGGTCGTCGAGTGCGAGCACATGTGCATGTCGATGCGAGGCATCCGTAAGCCGGGCGCCAAGACGATCACCTCGGCGGTGCGGGGTCAGCTGCGGGACGCGGCGACGCGGAACGAGGCGATGAGCCTCATCATGGCCCGCTGAACCACCCCTTCGGGGCCGGCGGTCAGGCCGCCGGCTCCGCGCCCGGGGGGTTGTTCTCGTCGTCCTCCGGGAGGCGGCAGACGCGTTCCAGGAACAGGGCGGCCGCTATGACGGCGATTCCGGCGACGGCCGAGAGGCCGGCGTAGATGGCCTGGTCGCGGCGGGCGGGGATGTCGAGGATCTCCAGGAGGAAGACGCCGACGCCGCCGTAGATGCCGGAGACGAGGGCGGCGACCAGGGCGCTGGCGTGGCCGAAGACGACCGCGCGGGCGGCCATGAGCGGGTCGACGCCCTTAGCGCCGGGACGGCGCTCGCGCTGGGCCTTGAAGCGGGCGCGCAGGGAGAGGGCCGTGGCGAGCAGGACCACGGCGATCAGGGCGAGGACGATGGGGGCGGCGAGCGGGACGCTGGGGAGCGTCCCGACGGAGTTCCAGAGGCGGGCGCCCGCCCAGGACAGGACTCCGGCCACGACGAACACGCCGGCCAGCACCCTGATGCGCAGCTGTTTCACGGTGTCCCTTCAGCTCCCCCGGACCGGTCCCGGAGTGTGGTCGTCCTGACCTTAACGACTACTCGGGCAGTCGGAGTTCCAGGTCCGCGCGAGCGGTGACGCCGTCGCGGGTCACGGCCGCCAGCAGATCGGCCACGGCGCCCCGTCCGGGCAACTGGGCTTCGGGGTCCACGTCGTACCAGGGGGCGAGCACGAAGGCGCGTTCGTGGGCGCGCGGGTGGGGGAGCGTCAGCTGCGGGTCGTCGGAGGTGACACCGGCGTAGGCGACGATGTCGACGTCCAGCGTGCGCGGGCCCCAGCGCTCGTCGCGGACCCGGTGGAAGGCCTCCTCGACCGCGTGCGCCCGCTCCAGCAGGGAGGACGGGGGCAGCGTCGTCTTCAGCAGCACGACCGCGTTGAAGTACGACGGCTGGCTGCCGGGATCGACGCCCCACGGCTCGGTCTCGTAGACCGGGGAGACGGCCTTGACGCGTACACCCGGGGTGTCCTCGAAGGCGTCGACGGCCCCCTGGAGGGTCTCCAGGCGGTTGCCGAGGTTCGAGCCGAGGGAGAGCACGGCCCACTGGGGGTTGTGCAGGGTGGTGTCGGCGTCGTCGACCTTCTGGACGACGGAGGCCGGCACCGGCTGCACGGTCGGGTCGGCCTGGCCCGGGTCGAACGGCCGGGTCATACCCGCCTCCGCGTGATGGTGACGGTCACGTCGTCGAAGGGGACGGTGATCGGCGCGTCCGGCTTGTGGACGCAGACCTCGACCTCCTCGACCTCCTCGTGTTTCAGGCAGGTCTGGGCGATCCGGTCGGCGAGCGTCTCGATGAGGTTCACCGGCTCGCCCCCGACCACGGCGACGACCTCTTCGGCCACGATGCCGTAGTGCACCGTCCGCGCCAGGTCGTCGTCGGCCGCGGCCGGCCGGGTGTCCAGGCCCAGGACGAGGTCGACGATGAAGGTCTGGCCCTCCTCGCGTTCCTTGGGGAACACACCGTGGTGCCCGCGGGCCTTCAGGCCGCGCAGCGCGACACGATCCACGCGAATCACTCCTGCAATCGTCGGGAACGGCCGGTCGGTGCCGCACATGTGCGGCACACCGGCCTCAGACGAATCTACCTGCGGGCACCGACACAGCCGGGCCACGGGGGCGTGGTCCGGTGCCGGGCCGGGTGACCGCACCGTCTGTTCCGCCTGGTGAATCCGGGCGCGCCATGCGCTGGTAGCCGTACCTACCCGGGGTTCGTGATTCCAACCACTTCTCACGCTCCCCGGTCCGCGCGACCCCCGGCGGGTGCGGAGGACGTCTCTAGTCGGGGTCCGTGCCGTCCACGCCGGGCCGCCCGGCCGTGCCGTCCCCGTCGGTCTCGACGGTCCCGTCCGTCTCGGCGATGACGGGGGAGGCGTGGTGGGACCAGAGCTTCCAGCCGGAGGGGGTGCGCCGGAACACGTTCGTGGCGACGACGACCTGTCCGACCAGGGGGCCGAGTTCCGCGCCCTCCGCAGGGGCGGGGCCGCCGCTGAGGATGTTCTCGGTGCAGGTCACGATGGCCGTGTCGCCGGTGACGGAGACATGGACGTCGGTGAGGAAGAACTGGATGTAGTCGGTGTTCGCCATGATCAGGGCGTACGACCTGAGGACCTCGCCGCGGCCGGTGAGTACCGGCCAGCCGGGGTGGACGCAGGAGATCACACCGGTGTCCGCCGGGTCGTGGTACTCCTCGTCGACGCCCAGGTCGGAGGGCGTGAGCCAGAGTGCGGCCAGTTCCTCGAAGTCGCCGCGTTCCATCGCCTCGTAGAAGGCGGTGTTCGCGGCCTCAACCTGCTCGACGTCGGTGTGGGGGGCGCTCACCGGGCTCCTTCCGCGCCGGTTCCCGCCGTACGCGCCTCTTCCACGGCCTGCGCGACCCGTACCGCGTCCGCCGTGGCCCGTACCTCGTGCACGCGTACGGCCCAGGCGCCGGCGTGTGCCGCGAGCGCGGAGACGGCGGCCGTGGCGGCGTCGCGCTCGCGGGCCGGCGGGGGCGCGCCCTCGGGGCCGGCCAGGACGTGGCCGAGGAACCGCTTGCGGGAGGCGGCGACGAGCACGGGGTGGCCGAGGGCGCGCAGGCGGTCGAGGTGGGCGAGCAGGGTGAGGTCGTGCCCGGCCTCCTTGGAGAAGCCGAGGCCGGGGTCGATCACGATGCGGTCGGCGGCGATGCCGCCCGCCAGAACGGCCTCCACGCGCGCGTGCAGTTCGTCGACGACTTCGGCGACGACGTCCTCGTAGACGCCCCTGACGTTGCCTCCTTCGAGGAAGCCGCGCCAGTGCATGACGACGAAGGGGGCGCCCGCGGCGGCGACCACGGGGATCATCGCGGGGTCGGCGAGGCCGCCGCTGACGTCGTTGACGAGGGCGGCACCGGCCGCGAGGGACTGCTCGGCGACGGAGGCGCGCATGGTGTCGACGGAGACGACCACGCCCTCGGCGGCGAGGCCGCGGACGACCGGGACGACCCGCCGCAGCTCCTCGGCCTCGTCGACGCGGGCGGCGCCCGGGCGGGTGGACTCGCCGCCGACGTCGACCAGGTCCGCGCCCTCGGCGACCAGGTCCAGGCCGTGCTTGACGGCGGCGGTCGTGTCGAACCAGCGGCCGCCGTCGGAGAAGGAATCGGGGGTCACGTTGACGACGCCCATGACCGCGCACCGGTCCCATGCCGGAAGTCCGGCCACCCGGCCGCGCCCGCTGAGGTTGTTCATACGTTCAGCGTAGGCCCCGGACGAAAGCCCCGAACGCGCGGCGGCCCGGGCGGACCGGACGAGCGTGCACGGGAGCGGGCGGGCGGCTTGTCCGGCCGCGCTCGGTCGGGGCCTTCCCGGCGCGGGGGCGGCGCGGGGGCGGCGCGGGCGCGGTGCGGGTGCGGCGTGGGCGTTCAGGCCGCTCTGACGTCGCGTTCCGCGACGGCGTGGGCGCAGGGGCGCTCGGGGGCCTTCCCGCGCCGGCGCAGGAATCGGGGCAGCGGGAGGGCGAGGTCGACGAAGCCCTCCGCCTGCATGGCGGCGAAGCCGATGCGGGGCAGGTCGGCCGAGGCGCGGTAGACGACGAAGCGCGGTTCCCAGCGGGGCTGGAACTTGGCGTTGAACTTGTACAGCGACTCGATCTGGAACCAGCGGGAGAGGAACACCAGCAGTCCGCGCCAGGCGCGCAGCACCGGACCCGCGCCGATCTTCTCCCCGCGCGCGAGGGCGGAACGGAACATCGCGAAGTTGAGCGAGACCCGGGTGACGCCGAACTTCGGGGCGGCCTGCAGGGCGGCGACGATGAGCAGTTCGTTCATGCCGGGGTCGGCGGCGCGGTCGCGGCGCATGAGGTCCAGCGAGACGCCGTCCTCGCCCCAGGGCACGAAGTGCAGCACCGCCTTCAGGTCGCCGTACTCGCCGGGCCGGTCGTCCCGCTTGTGGGCGGTGGCGATGAGGCAGTCGCCGTCGGTGGGGTCGCCGATGCGGCCGAGCGCCATCGAGAAGCCGCGCTCGGTGTCGGTGCCGCGCCAGTCCTCGGCGGCCCGGCGGACGCGCTCCAGTTCGGCCTCGCCCAGGTCACGGATGCGCCGCACCCGGGTTTCGTAGCCGGCCCGCTCGATGCGCTTGACCATCTGTCGTACGTTGCGCATCGCGCGTCCGGCGAGCGAGAAATCCGCCACGTCGACCACCGCCTCGTCGCCCAGTTCCAGCGCGTCCAGGCCGGTCTCGCGGGTCCAGACCTCGCCGCCCGTCTCCGAGCAGCCCATGACCGCCGGGGTCCAGGAGTGGGCCTTGGCCTCGTCCATGAAGCGCTCGATGGCGCCCGGCCACGCCTCGACGTCGCCGATGGGGTCGCCGCTGGCGAGCATGACGCCGCTGACCACGCGATAGGTGACGGCGGCCTTGCCGCTGGGCGAGAAGACGACCGCCTTGTCGCGGCGCAGCGCGAAGTGGCCGAGGGAGTCGCGGCGGCCGTGCCTGTCCAGCAGGGCACGCAGCCGGGACTCGTCCTCCTCGGTGAGGCGGGCGGCCGGGTGCTCGGGGCGGAAGGCCAGGTAGACGGTGGTGACCGCGGTCAGCCAGCCGAGCGCGCCGAGGGAGAAGGCGACCGTCCAGGAGGTGCTGCCCTGGTAGTCCACCGGGCCCTCGAAGCCGAACAGCCCGTACAGGACGTGGGTGAGCCGGTCGGCCAGACTCGGGTCGCCGATCGTCCGGTCCGGGTGGACGCTGACGATGACCAGTCCGAGGACGAGGGAACCGGCGCTCATGAGGACGAGGTTGGCGAGTGCCCGCCAGCGGCTGCGCGGGTCGGGCAGCGCCGCGAACTCGTCGCGGTGGCGCAGCAGCGGCGCCAGGAGCGCCGCCGAGATGAGCATGCCGATGAGCGAGTGCCGGTACACGAACTCCGCCGCGGCACCGGCCGGCAGCAGCGCGACCGCGGCGCGCCAGGCCCGGCGCTTGCGCCGCTTGAGTCCGTGCGCGAGCAGCAGCAACAGCACTCCGGCGCTGAGGGAGAGCGCGGCCGCGAAGGGCCCGAAGGACCCGGGCAGCACTTCGGCGATGGCGTGCATGCGGCTGTGACGGAAGCGCGGGAACACGCCCGCGGCGATGTCCAGGACGCCCACGAGGGCGCACGCCCTGGCGACGACGGCGGGGACGGCTTCGGGGCGCGGGCCGCGCAGCATGCGCCGCGCCCGGCTTGATCGGCCCGGAACCCCGCCCGACATTTCCGCATCTATCCTGACAGACATCGCATCCCGTAGTTCTGCGAGAGAGCTTGAAACCCGGTGCCGATCGGGCATCCGGCGACATTGCGCCCTCTAGGACGGTGTCTCGGGGAGAGAGGTTCACTCCCCTCCGGAAAGTCGGGTCAAAGGCCAAGGAAAGCCTCGGGCAAGTCCTCGCGAAGAAGTGTGGGCGGGTCACGGGCCAAGAGCGCGGACAGGAAACAGCCCATGGGTCTCACGAGCAACAAAGTGCTGGCGCTGGCGGTCGTCGTCGCCGTGGCGCTGTTCGTCGCCACGGTGTGGCTCTGGCCGCGGCTGGCCCGGCGGAGCTGGCGGGCCGTCGGCGGCCGCGTCGGGCTCCTGCTCGCCACCCAGCTGGCACTCTTCTGTTCCCTGGGGATCGCCGCGAACCAGGGTTTCGGCTTCTACGCGAGCTGGGCGGACCTGTTCGGCAGGGAGACCGGCCAGGGTGTCGTCGTCGACCACGCGGGGGACGGCGGCCGGGGCGGTCCGGTCGAGGTGCTGTCCAGCTCCCTGGTGCAGGGGGTGAACGGTTCCCGGGCGCGGACGGCCGGGCAGGTCCAGCAGGTCGACATCGTGGGCCGCAGGACCCGCATCGCCACTCCGGCGTACGTCTATCTGCCGCCGGAGTACTTCCAGCCGCAGTACCGCACGCGTACGTTCCCCGTGGCCGTCGTACTGACCGGCTATCCCGGTACCGCTCAGGCGCTGGTGACCAAGCTGCACTATCCGCGTACGGCGCAGACGCTGGCCAGGAGCGGCCGGATGCAGCCGATGATCCTGGTGATGCTGCGGCCGACCGTGGCGCCCCCGCGGGACACCGAGTGCGTGGACATCCCCCACGGCCCGCAGACGGAGACCTTCTTCGCCAAGGATCTGCCCGAGGCCGTCCTCGCGCACTACCGGGTGGGCAGGCGGGCCGGCAGCTGGGGCATCGTCGGCGACTCGACCGGCGGCTACTGCGCGCTGAAGCTCGCGATGCACCACCCGGACGTCTACGCGGCCGGTGCCGGTCTGTCGCCGTACTACAGAGCACCGATCGATCCCACGACCGGTGACCTCTTCCACGGTGACGCGAACCTGCGGAATCGAGCCGACCTGTGGTGGCTCCTGCGCAACGAGCCTGCGCCGGACACGTCGCTGCTCGTCACCAGCAGCAGGGTCGGCGAGCACAACTACAAGGACACGCTCGGATTCATACAGCGCGTGCAGGCCACGCACCGGACCAGGATCTCCTCGATCATCCTCGACAGCGGCGGGCACAACTTCAACACCTGGAGGCGCGAGATCCCGCCGACACTGCAGTGGCTCAGCGGGCGGTTGGTCGACCGGTGAACCGAGGGGCATCCGATGCTCCGTGAACCTCGTGGTGTGGCTGTCTTTTTACGGTGCGGGGGCCCACGGTTCGCCTACGCGCGGTAAGTTTCTGGCCATGCCACGTGGACGCCACCGCCATTCCCCGCCTTTGCACCGGCTGTTGCCCTCCTCGGTGATCGCTGGTGTCTCCGTCGTCTGCGCGCTGGGTCCTTGGGTGTTCTCCGAGGTCACGTTGGTGCGCGTGACGGCCGCGATCGCCGCGCTGACGGCGGTCGCCGGCGCGGTCGTGATGCGCCGCTGGGACGCGGAGGCGGGCAGGCAGGTCGCCGACCTCACGCGCGCGCGTGCCGGCGACGAGTGGCGCTTCGAGGAGCGGGTCGCCGAACTGGAGGCCGACCTGGAGGAGTCGCGCGAGCTGCGCACCAAGCTGGAACAGCGGCTGCGCGCCAAGCACACGGAGCTGGCCCGGCTGCGCAACGAGCACGCGTCCCTGCTGCGCCGCTACGCCACCGCGGAGACCGAGCGCGCGAGCGCCCTGGAGGGGCGCCGACTGCTGGAGATCGAGTCCACGGAGCCGTCCGGCACGCTCGCACTGCCTCCGGCGCCGACCGCGGAATCGGAGCTTTCGGAGGAAGAGCTGACGGAGTCTTCGGAGACGGAGACGGCAGTCGCTGGTACGGCGGTTGACTCCGACTCAGACTCCGACGCCGAGTCCGAGTCCCGCGCGGTGTTCTCGTCCGAGGGCGCGCGGCTCTACCTGCGTGCGGCCGGAGCGCTGGCCCGCTTCGGCCGGAACGCGTCCGCCGAGGCGGAAGCGGAGCCTGTGGAGTCCGCGGAGTTCGTGGAGTCCGAGGCGGCGGAACCGGTGTCGGTCACGTCCGAGTCCGCTGAGACGGTTCCCGCCGAGACCGCTCTCGCCGAGACTCCGGCTGCCGAGACCCCGGCCGCCGAGGCTGTGCCCGCGGAGCCCGAGGCCGTTGCCAAAGGGGTTGAGGGCGACCGCGTTCCGGAAGCCGTGACAGACGGTCCCGTCGCTTCCCCGGCCGAGGATGCTGCGCAGTCCGCGCAGTCCGCGCACTTTGCGCAGGAGAGCGAGGGGCCTGAGGCGGCCGGTATGGCCGAAGTGGCTGAAGTGACTGAAATAGCCGAAGAAGTGGCCGTTGTGGCGCCGCCCGCCGCGCCCGCCAGGTCCCAGGGCCGGCAGCCCGCCGGGCACTTCACGGTCCCGACCGCGGTGGCCGTCGTACCCGCGGCGCCCGCCCGGCGCCCGTTCGTCGAGGGCGGGTTCGACTTCTTCGGCACGCAGAAGGAGTCCGCCCCGGGGGATGCCGTGCGCAACGAGGACCTCGCGGGCGGCGTCGGCCAGGAGGCGCTGGCGCTGCACAAGGCCGGGAACGAGGCCGGGTTCAAGCCCGTCCGCGCCGGGGCGCTGGGCGTCGGCCAGGTCATCGACCTGACCGCGCACGACGAGACGGAGCAGATCGACGTGCAGCGGCTGCGTGGCGCGGCCTCCTGACCCGCAGGGACAGACCCGAGAGCCCGGCCCTCCCGCAAGGGTGAGCCGGGCTCTCGGGCGTTCCGGGGGTTTGTTCCCGCTCAGGTCATCCAGCGGTCCGGGCGGGCTTCCCTGCGGCCGATGCGGGAGCGGTCCGCCTGGGCGTACAGCAGCAGCGCGGCCTCCTCGGCGTCCCGGATGCGGGCCGTGACGGTCTGGTCGGCCCCGTTGTCCACGTGGACGCCGGCGAGCCGCCACAGGCGCTCCCAGGGGCCCTGGGTGAGCCGTACGCTCTGCACCTTCGCGTGCGGGACGAGGGACAGACTGCGGCGCAGCAGGCCGTGCCGGGCCGCGAACACCGTTTCGGTGACCGCGAGTCCGTGGCCGCGCCACCACACCGGCACACACCACCCGGCCCGCCTCGGTGGCCGGGACAGCGACGCGGGCACGGTCACGCCGGGCAGCACGCGCGCGATGACCGACTCGGCCACCGCGCGCGGGGCGACCGGCACCAGTACCGAGCCCGCGGAGCCGGCGACGTCCAGCTCCACCCGTACCCAGCCGAGCCTGCGCCACAGCAGCGGCTCCACGATCCGCACGGTCTGCACCCGCCCCGGCGGCACCGTCTCGTGCGAGCGGTCGAGCAGCCCGTGGTCGATGTGCAGGCCGTCCGGGGACTCGGCCACCGTCCAGTCGTACTCGGTGACGTACCGTCCCACGCTGCTCGCGCCCGCCGCGCCGAGCAGCGGCAGGCCGGTCGCGAGGACGGTCCACACACTGTGGGTGGCGAGCCACAGCACCGGCGGTACGACGAGGGCGGCGGCCAGGGAGATCCAGGTGGCGCCCGTCAGCACCAGGGAGATCGCCAGCTTGCCCGGGGGCACGTGCAGCAGCTCGCGTGCCGGAGCCTCGCCGACCTCCTGTGCCGCCTCGGGCGTGAAACCCGCCGCGCGCGCGAGCAGCTCCGCGCGCAGGGCACGTGCCTCCCGCTCGCCCAGGAAGGCGAGTTCGTCCTTCTTCTCGGCCCCGACGACGTCTATCCGCAGCTTGGCGACGCCCGCCACGCGCGCGAGGAGCGGGCGGGTGACGTCGATCGCCTGGATGCGCTCCAGCCGGATGTGCGCGGTGCGCCGGAACAGCAGGCCGGTGCGGATGCGCAGTTCGGTACCGGTGACCGCGAAGTGCGTGAACCACCAGGACAGGAAGCCGTACAGGCCGGCCGCCGGGACCAGCACGCTGAGCCCGACGAGGAGCATGGTGCCGGTCAGGCGTGTCAGCTGTTCCGTCGCGGCGTTCGGGTCGTGCACGGCCCATCCCGCGAGCACGGCGACCGGAGCCCATGCCCGCCGGAAGGGTGTGACGGGGTGCAGCCGGTGCTCGCGCACCTCTACGGCGGCCGGGCCCTCGGCGTGCGCGCTCGCGGCCTGTGCGTCCTGCGTGTCCTGTGCGTCCTGCGTATCCGCGTTCCCGTCCGTGCCTGGGCCCGTGTCCGCGTTGACGTCCGCGTTCACGTCCGCGTCCTTGCCGGTGCCCGGCGCCGGCACGGGCCCGGTCACAGGCCGGCCGATCGGGCCTCGCCCAGCTCGGTGAGCCGGTCGCGCAGCCGTTCCGCCTCGGCCGGCTCCAGGCCCGGGATGGTCGCGTCGGTCGCGGCGGCCGCGGTGTGAAGCTGCACTCCGGCCAGCCCGAAGTACCGCTCGACCGGCCCGGAGGTGACCTCCACCAGCTGCATCCGGCCGTACGGCACCACGGTCTCCTCACGCCACAGCACGCCCCGGCTGATCAGCAGGTCGTCGGCGCGTTCGGCGTACCGCCAGGAGCGCCAGTTGCGGCCGAGCAGCCACCAGCACCACACGGCCAGGGCGACGGGCAGCAGCGCGAAGGCCGCCCAGCCGGGCCCGGCGAGCAGGCCGAGCGGCAGCCCCACCGCGAGGGCGATCAGTACCGTCCACACCATCAGCAGCAGCCGGCGCATCCGCAGCAGACCGGGCGGCAGTCTCCGCCACGCCGGTGTGTCCGCGGTCGGCACGGTCGGTTCCGGGCTCCCCGTATCCATGGGGCCAGCGTACGTAGGGGAGACTGGATCCATGACTGCGACGGAGACCACGGTCGGCATCGGCGGTGCCGCCGAGAGCACCGACATGGTGCTCAACATCGGGCCCCAGCATCCGTCCACGCACGGTGTGCTGCGCCTTCGGCTCGTGCTGGACGGCGAGCGCATCCTGCGCGCGGAGCCGGTGATCGGCTACATGCACCGGGGCGCCGAGAAGCTCTTCGAGGCGCGCGACTACCGGCAGATCATCGTGCTCGCCAACCGCCACGACTGGCTGTCGGCGTTCTCCAACGAGCTGGGCGTCGTCCTCGCCGTGGAGCGGATGCTCGGCATGGAGGTGCCCGAGCGGGCGGTGTGGACGCGCACGCTGCTCGCCGAGCTGAACCGGGTGCTGAACCACCTGATGTTCCTCGGCTCCTACCCGCTGGAGCTGGGCGGGATCACGCCCATCTTCTACGCGTTCAACGAGCGCGAGGGGCTCCAGAACGTCATGGAGGAGGTCTCCGGCGGGCGCATGCACTACATGTTCAACCGGGTCGGCGGCCTCAAGGAGGACCTGCCGGACGGGTGGACCACACGCGCGCGCGGCGCTGTCGACGCCGTGCGCTCCCGCATGGGCGTCTTCGACGACCTGGTGCTCGGCAACGAGATCTTCCGCGGGCGTACCCGGGGAGTGGGCGTGCTCGCGTCCTCGGCCGTGCACGCCTACGGCGTGAGCGGGCCCGTCGCGCGCGCCTCGGGCGTCGACTTCGACCTGCGCCGTGACGAGCCGTACCTGGCGTACGGCGAGCTCCAGGACACGCTGAAGGTCGTCACCCGTGAGGAGGGCGACTGCCTCGCCCGCTTCGAGTGCCTGCTGGAGCAGACCCACAACGCCCTGGACCTCGCGAGCGCCTGTCTGGACCGGATCGCCGAACTGCCGCCCGGCCCGATCAACCAGCGTCTGCCCAAGGTGCTGAAGGCGCCCGAGGGGCACACCTACGCCTGGACCGAGAACCCGCTCGGGATCAACGGCTACTACCTGGTCAGCAAGGGTGAGAAGACGCCGTACCGGATGAAGCTGCGCTCGGCGTCGTACAACAACATCCAGGTGCTGAACGAGCTGCTGCCGGGGACGCTGGTGGCGGACATGGTGGCGATCCTGGGGTCGATGTTCTTCGTGGTCGGAGACATCGACAAGTAGGGCCGCCCCCGGCCCCTCGAACGCGTCGGGGCCCGGCCCTTCCGGGGCCCGGCCTCGCTCAGAGCAGCGGGTCGGGGATTCCCACCGGCTGGAGCAGCCAGCCGAAGTCGCCGAGGCCGCCCGGTGCGGTGAGCTCGGCGGCCTCGCCGGCGCTCGCGAGGGCGCGGACGTAGGCGGCGGGGTCGGTGGAGGCCAGCGCGAGCGGGGGGCGTGCGCCCGTGAGGTCCAGGGCGCGCAGGGCGTCGCGTTGCGTGAGCAGCCGGGCGGCGGGGAGCGTGCGCGCCGCCCCCTCGGGCTCGTCGGCATGTGCGCGCGCCGTACCTGCTGCTACCGCCGCCGCGCACGCGTCCAGCGCGACATGCGCCGTGATGTCGCACGACCCGTCCGGCACGGGCGCCGTCTCGCGCCCTTCCCGGAAGCCGGTGAGCGTGCCGAACGGAGGGCGCGCGTCCGCGCTGTGCGCGTAGTCCACGGCCACCGCGAGCCCCCGCGCCACCCGGTCCACGGCGTCGGCCCACGCCAGGTCCCTGGGCAGTCCGATCTCCGCGCGCAGCCCCTCCTCGGCCGGCAGCGGCCACCACCGCGCCAGCCAGTCGGCCGCGGGGCCCGTCACGGGCTCCCCGAGCCGCTCGCCGCCGTCCGTCCCGGTCAGCACCAGCCGGGCCGCCCCCGAGGCGTCCACCTCGGCGACGTCCACGGGGACGTTGTCCAGCCACTCGTTGGCGAAGAGCAGCCCGGTCACCGCCCGCGGGGGTGTGCTCAGCCAGGTGATCCGCTCGTCCAGGCCGGCCGGACGGGCGGCGATCTCCACGGCGTACCCGCGCACGCGGGCGGCCACGTCGGCCGGGAGGGCGGCGAGGACGCCGGCGACCAGCTCGCCCCGCCCGGCCCCCATGTCGACGAAGTCCAGCGTGTCCGGGTGCCCCAGCGCCTCGTCGACCCGGCACAGCAGCCTGGCCACGGCGGCGGCGAACAGCGGGGAGGCGTGCACGGACGTGCGGAAGTGCCCGGCCGGGCCCTCGGGGCGCCGGTAGAAGCCACCGGGCCCGTACAGCGCGGCCTCGGTCGCGGCCCGCCAGCCGCGCGCGCCTTCCGGTACGGCCTCGACGTCTCCCGCGGCCTCGACGCCCCCCGCGGTCCCGCGCGTCTCCGCCGTCCCGCCCTGCCCCGCCGTCCCGCCCTGCCCCACCGTCCTGGTCTCCCGCGCCGTGCCGGTCTCCCGTGCCGCGCCGGTGTTCCCCGTCCCCGTGTCCCTCGCCGTCTCATCCGTCACTGGGACAGACTAGGCACACAGGTGATCACGGCCTCCACCTTGCGGAGTACGCGGGCGAGACACGGATCGGTCCTCCGGTTGACCCCTGCACACATCCGGTTTCCCTACCCTGGGTTACGTGCAGCGCGTCTATGACTTCCTCCGCCGCCACCCGACGTGGGTCGACTGCTCCTGGGCCGTCGTCCTGCTCGGGCTCTCCGGCGTGAGCGTCGTGAACGTGGACGGCACCCCGCACCACCACGGCTCCTTCGCCGCGGCCTGGACCGTCTCCGCCGTCCTGTGCCTGGTCGTCGCCCTGCGCCGCCGCTTCCCGGAGCCGATGCTGCTGCTGGCGCTCACGACCGGACTGGCCCAGCTGATCGTGGACGTCGAGCCGATCGTCGCCGACTTCGCGATATTGGTGATCATGTACACGGTCGCCGCGGTCGGCGCCCGCTGGGCCTCCCGGCTGTCGCTCGCCGTCAGCCTGGTCGCGGCGACGCTGGCGCAGCTGCGCTGGCCGGCCGAACACACCAGCGGCCTCGGCCAGGTCGCGATCGCCGTGTTCCAGACCGTGCCGTTCGCGCTCGCCTGGGTCCTCGGCGACTCCATGCGCACCCGGCGCGCCTACTTCGCCGAGCTGGAGGAACGCGCCGCCCGCCTGGAGAAGGAGCGCGAGGCACAGGCCAAGGTCGCCGTCGCCGCCGAGCGCGCCCGGATCGCGCGCGAGCTGCACGACGTCGTCGCGCACAACGTTTCGGTCATGGTGGTCCAGGCCGACGGCGCCGCCTACGTCCTCGACGCCGCCCCCGACCAGGCGAAGAAGGCCCTGGAGACGATCTCCTCCACCGGCCGCCAGGCGCTCGCCGAGATGCGCCGCCTGCTGGGCGTGCTGCGCACCGGCGAGCACCAGGAGAGCGGGGAGTACGTCCCCCAGCCCGACGTCGAGCAGATCGACGACCTCATCGAGCAGTGCCGCACCTCCGGCCTGCCGGTCGACTTCAAGGTCGAGGGCACTCCGCGCCCGCTGCCCAGCGGGGTCGAGCTGACCGCGTACCGCATCGTGCAGGAGGCGCTCACCAACACGCGCAAGCACGGCGGCCCGAACGCGGGCGCCAGCGTGCGGCTGGTGTACTTCGACGACGGGCTCGGCCTGCTGGTCGAGGACGACGGCACGGGCGCCCCGCACGAGCTGTACGAGGAGGGCGGCGCCGACGGCCGGGGGCACGGCCTGATCGGCATGCGCGAGCGGGTCGGCATGGTCGGCGGCACCCTGGACGCGGGTCCGCGCCCGGGCGGAGGATTCCGCATCAGCGCGCTCCTGCCGCTCAAACCAGCGCACTGACGCCGCCGCACGCCCCCGGTTGACACCTGTAACACCCCCGCTGCCAGCTGTAACGCCCTGCCGAAGGCAACCGAAGCCGCCGACGGCGACCGAAGACACGGAAACGGAAGAGGACCCGATGGCGATCCGCGTGATGCTCGTCGACGACCAGGTGCTGCTGCGCACCGGGTTCCGGATGGTGCTCGCCGCCCAGCCGGACATGGAGGTCGTCGCGGAGGCGGGCGACGGCGTCGAGGCCCTCCAGGTACTGCGGGACACCTCCGTCGACGTCGTCCTGATGGACGTCCGCATGCCGAAGCTGGACGGCGTCGAGGCCACCCGGCGGATCTGCGCGGAGCCCGAACCGCCGAAGGTCCTCATCCTGACCACCTTCGACCTGGACGAGTACGCCTTCTCCGGGCTGAAGGCGGGCGCCTCCGGCTTCATGCTCAAGGACGTGCCGCCCGGCGAGCTGCTGACCGCGATCCGAGCCGTGCACAGCGGCGACGCGGTCGTGGCCCCCTCCACCACCCGGCGCCTGCTGGACCGGTTCGCGCCGATGCTGCCCGCCGCCGGCAAGGAGCCCCAGTACAAGGAACTGGAACGGCTCACCGACCGCGAGCGCGAGGTCATGGTGCTGGTCGCGCAGGGCCTGTCGAACGGCGAGATCGCCGCCCGCCTGGTCCTGTCCGAGGCGACCGTGAAGACCCACGTGGGCCGCATCCTGACCAAGCTCGGCCTGCGGGACCGGGTGCAGGTGGTGGTCCTGGCGTACGAGACCGGTCTGGTGCGGGCCGGCGGACACGGCTGACGCGCCGCGCGGCCGTCGGTAGGGTGCGCGCATGCTCCTGTGGATCAACGGCCCCTTCGGGGGCGGCAAGACACAGACCGCACACGAGATCCAGCGACGGCTGCCGGGCAGCGTGATCTGCGACCCCGAGCATCCAGGTTTCGGTCTCCATCGCATGCTGCCGCCCGAACTGCGCGGAGACTTCCAGGACCTGGCGTCCTGGCGGCAGGGCGTCGTCGAGGTCCTCGACCTCGCCCTGACCCGGCACGAGGGCGTGGTGATCGCCCCCATGACGGTCACCGACTCCGCCCACTTCGCCGACACCGTGGGCAGGCTGGGCGAACTCGGTCACGACGTACGGCACTTCACGCTCCTCGCCGAGCGGGAGACGGTGCTGCGGCGGCTGCGCGAGCGCGGCCTCGGGCGTCTGCTCCGGCGCAGCGCCGGAAAGAGTGCCGCTCCGGCCCGGGAGAGCTGGGCGGTACGGCGGCTCGACCACTGCCTGGAGCGGTTGCGTGAACCGGAGTTCGCCGAGCATCTGTGGACCGACCGGTCCACCGTGCCGAAGACCGCGGACCGCATCGCCGTCCTGGCCGGGCTGACGCTGCGGCCCAACAACGAGGGCGCGCTGCGGACGCGGCTGAGGCAGGTGCGGGTGGGGCTGCGGCACATCCGGTTCGACTGAGGCCGGAGGGCGGCCGGGATAGGTCGTGTCCGCAAAGTCAGCGCAGGACGCCCTCGATGAAGTCGCTGCCCAGTCGCGCCACCGCCGACAGGTCCAGCTGGTGCTGGACGTAGCGGCCGCGCCGGCTGCTGGTGATCAGGCCCGCCTTCTTCAGCACCGACAGGTGCCGGGATATCTCCGGGGCCGACAGGCCGTGCGCGTCGGCCAGTTCGCTCGTGCTGTGCGGCCCGCGCGCCAGGTGGCGGCACAGTCGCAGCCGTGCCGGATGGGCGAGCGCCTCCAGGCGGCGGGTGAGCTGCTCGACGGTCGGCGCTTGCGGCCGTGAGGCCTGGGCGGGGTAGGTGATCGAGGCCTGCCAGCCGTACCGGTGCAGGACCATCACGTGCGGCCAGCCGACACTGGTCGGCACCAGGACCAGGCCGCCGTCGCCGGTGGCCGTGCGACCGTTCAGGAGCTTGTCGACCGTGACGAGGCCGGTCTCCTCGTCCAGCGACACGGCACCGGAGAGCGAGGAGAGGGCCTCGGCGAGGCCCTTGCGGCGCAGCAGCTCGGTCTTGTGCCGGGCGTCCGCGGCGAGCTGGGGCTGGATCCGCGCCCACAGGTCGGCGAAGAACGCCTCGTCGCAGTCGAGCATCAGCTGCCGGAACCAGGTGCGGACGGACGCCGGGTCCTCCAGCAGCCGACGGGTGAACCGCTCCTGTACGGTGCCCCGCGCCGCGGCCAGCTCCAGGGCGCGGCGGCGCAGGTCGGGGTCCTCCAGGGGGCCGTCCTCCTGGAGGTGGTAGCGGTTCTGGCAGGTGAACTCCAGTGCCGCGAAGACGAACTGGCTGTCCGTCAGGGTGTCCAGCAGGTCCAGCTCCTCGGCGAGCGTGCCGCCCGGAAGCGCGCGCCGGCCGGGGATGCCGGCGAACGGGGCGAAGACATCGGAGAACGTCGTACGCCACAGGAAGTCCGCCTCGCACAGCCGGTCGGCCAGGCACGGGTCCAGCCGGGAGGAGACGGCGGTCGCCCAGCCCTGCAGCTCCGGGTGATGGCCGGGCTCGCTGAGCGCGTGCAGGGCCATCCCCAGCTCCGCCAGCGGAGAGGGCACGACGGAGACCCGCTCCAGCGGCAGCCCGGTGACGTCGATGATCACGCTCATGTCCCCATGGTGCACCCGGCCACCGACAGTGCCCGCGCCGATTGACGCCAGCTGTCAATCCACGGGACATCCACCCCGGTCAGGAGCAATCTGAAGATCACCGGGGCGCCGCGGAGCCCGATCGGTCAGCGATCAGTTCACGTCCCGAGGGAGCGATTCACCATGAGCATCACGCAGCAGCACCTCCTCGACACCTACCGCGCCCGTCTGCACGGCGAGCCCGAGCCGCCCGCGCCGGGCCGCCACGATCTCGACCTGGTGCGTGAACTGCGCGACCACCGCCGCTTTCGCGCGGTCGTCGCCGGACGCCCGGCCCGGGGGCGGCTCCGGCACGCGCTGGACCGCTGGCTGCGACCCCGCGTGCTGTAGCCGCGCGCCGCTCACGAACGGGGCCGCGCCTCGTCCCGCAGACGTTCGGCGAAGGCGGCGACCGCGTCGCGTACGTCGTCCGCCGTCCACTCCAGGCCCGCCGCGCGGACCGTGACCTCGGTCCAGGCCAGGCCCGGGCCGCCGGACTGCCAGCCGTTGGCGAACAGCAGCGTGCCGGTCTCCTCGCCCTGGCGCAACGCCGCCTCGGCCACCACGTCGACGTCGTACGGCAGCCAGACCTGGAACTCGTAGGTGTGCGGCACCTCGGGGTGCACCCGCGCCCACGGCAGCCCGGCCGCGGCGAACCCCTCGCGCAGCGCGGCGGCGACCACGCGCGCGTGCCGCACGTAGTCGGGCAGGCGCGGCAACTCCCGGTCGAGGCCGACGAGCGCCGACAGCGCGGTCGGGAACTGCTGGAAGACCATGCCGCCGTACCGGTGCCGCCAGGTCTTGGCCTCGTCGATCAGGCTCGCGGGGCCGGCCAGGGCGGCGCCGCCGAAGCCGTCGAGGGACTTGTAGAACGACACGTAGACGCTGTCGGCCAGACCCGCGATCTCGTCCAGGGGGCGGCCGAAGTGGGTGATGCTCTCCCACAGGCGCGCGCCGTCGAAGTGCACCACCGCGTCGCGCTCCCGGGCCGCCTCGACGGCCTCCGTCAGCTCCTCCCACGTCGGCAGCACGAAACCGGCGTCCCTGAGGGGCAGTTCCAGCATGAGCGCCCCGAAGGGCTCGGGGAACTCGCGTATCTCCTCGGCCGTGGGCAGCCGGGGCTCGCTCGTCACATGGACCGGCCGCAGGCCGCTGACCTGGCTGAAGGCGTGCCGTTCGTGCACCTCGGGGTGGGAGAGCGGGTGCAGGGCCACCGTGGGGTCGCCGGTGCGGGCGGCCCAGCAGCGCAGGGCCACCTGCTGGGCCATCGTGCCGGTCGGGAAGAACGCTGCGGACTCCGTGCCCAGCAGCGCGGCGACCCGTTCCTCCAGGGCGGCCACGATCCGGTTGCCGTAGATGTCCGCGCGCTCGTCCAGGTCGTACACCTCGGGCCCCGCCTCCTGGAGCCAGGCGAGCCGTTCGCGGATCGTGTCCCGCGCGCCCGCGCGGGACAGGACACGCCGAGCGGCGCGGTGGGCGGCCGCGCGCCGCTCCAGCACCGACTGCTCCTCGTCCTGCCCGCCCAGGGGCTCGGTCGTGTCGCTCACGTCCCGCTCGGCGGCGCCGCCGTCTTCCCGCTCAGCCGTATCGGCGCTGATGTCCCGTTCAGCCGTATCGCTCATGCGCGCGATCATGCCGTGCCGACGTCCACGCGGGCACCGGAATTTCCGTGCCGCGAACGGCTGTGTCAAGCATCCGTCCGCCCCGTGGCGAAACCCACAGCCTGTGGACAACCGGCTGCCTCCCCACCCGATAGCGTTAACATGACGAGAAATCGTCCGGTACCCAGAGCGGACTGGAACGGGAAGGCCTCCGTCGCGTGAGTACAGTCCACCAGTCAGACATCAAGGACCGCCCCGCGCGGCTCACCGTGGGCGTCGTCGGCGCCGGACGCGTGGGCCCCGCCCTGGCCGCGTCCCTCCAGCTCGCCGGACACCACCCGGTGGCCGTGTCCGGAGTCTCCGACGCCTCCCGCAGGCGCGCGGAGGCGATGCTCCCCGGCGTCCCGCTGGTGACGCCCGCCGAGGTCCTCCAGCGCGCCGACCTGGTCCTGCTGACCGTGCCCGACGACACCCTGCCCGGCCTGGTCGCCGGTCTAGCCGAGACCGGCGCGGTACGGCCGGGCCAGCTGCTGGTGCACACCTCCGGCCGCTACGGCACCGCGGTGCTCGACCCCGCCCTGCGCGCCGGCGCGCTGCCGCTCGCGCTGCACCCTGCGATGACCTTCACCGGCACCCCCGTGGACGTCCAGCGCCTGGCCGGCTGTTCCTTCGGCGTGACCGCGCCCGAGCAGCTGCGGCTGGCCGCCGAGGCCCTGGTCGTCGAGATGGGCGGCGAGCCGGAGTGGATCAGCGAGGAGAACCGCCCGCTGTACCACGCGGCCCTCGCCCTCGGCTCCAACCACCTGATCACCCTGGTCGCCCAGTCCATGGAGCTGCTGCGCGCGGCCGGTGTCGACGCCCCCGACCGCATGCTCGGCCCGCTGCTCGGCGCCGCCCTGGACAACGCCCTGCGCTCCGGCGACGCGGCGCTCACCGGGCCCGTCGCGCGCGGAGACGCCGGCACGGTCTCCGCGCACATCACCGAGCTGCGCAAGCACGCCCCGGGGACCGTCGAGGGCTACCTGGCGATGGCCCGCGCGACGGCCGACCGCGCGCTCGCGGGCGGCCTGCTCAAGCCGGAACTGGCCGAGGACCTGCTGGGGGTACTCGCCAGGGGCACGAACCCGACGGGCCCGAACCCGACCGACAACGAGGAAGACCGATGAGCCGCCGCCCCTTCGAACTCGCACCCACGGTCGAGGACCTGAAGTACGTGTACGACCACAGCGCGGTGCCGGGGCGCACCGCCGTCGTCATGACCATGGGCGCCCTGCACGAGGGCCACGCGGCCCTGATCAGGGCGGCGCGCGAGCGCGTCGGCGACCAGGGCTTCGTGATCGTCACCGTCTTCGTCAACCCGCTCCAGTTCGGCGCCGGCGAGGACCTCGACCGCTACCCGCGCACCCTGGACGCCGACCTGAAGACCGCCGAGCAGGCGGGCGCGGACGTGGTGTTCGCCCCTTCGGCGGACGAGGTCTACCCCGGCGGCGAACCCCAGGTGCGCCTCTCCGCGGGCCCCATGGGCGAGCGCCTGGAAGGGACCTCGCGCCCCGGCCACTTCGACGGGATGCTCACCGTCGTCGCCAAACTGCTGCACCTCACCCGGCCCGACGTGGCCCTGTTCGGGCAGAAGGACGCCCAGCAGCTGGCGCTGATCCGGCGCATGGCGCGCGACCTGAACTTCGGGGTCGAGATCGTCGGCGTGCCGACCGTGCGCGAGGAGGACGGACTGGCCCTGTCCAGCCGCAACCGCTACCTCTCGCCCGAGGAGCGCCACACCGCCCTCGCCCTGTCCCGCGCCCTGTTCGCCGGCCGCGACCGGCACGCCGCGCAGGAGGCGCTGCGCGCGCGGGCCCGTGAAGTGCCCTCCACGCACGCGCGTGCCGAGGCGCTGAGCGCCATAGGGGAGTCCCGCGCGGCGGCCGACGCGCACGCCGTGGCCACGGCAGTGCCCGGCGGCCCGGCGACCGTCCGCGCGGCCGCCCGTCAGGTCCTGGACGAGGCCGCCCGCATCGACCCGCCGCTGCGCCTGGACTACCTCGCCCTGGTCGACCCGTCCGACTTCACCGAGATCGGCGACGCCTTCGACGGTGAGGCCGTCCTCGTCGTCGCCGCCCGGGTCGGCGCGACCCGGCTGATCGACAACATCCCCCTCACCTTCGGATCACTCGGAGCCGCCTCATGACCGGCACCGGCATACGACTGCACGCGCCCGCCCCCGGCTGGGCCCTCTCCGCCGACGTGGTCGTCGTCGGCTCGGGAGTGGCCGGTCTGACCGCCGCCCTGCGCTGCGAGGCGGCCGGCCTGAGGACGGTCGTCGTCACCAAGGCCCGCCTCGACGACGGCTCCACCCGCTGGGCCCAGGGCGGCATCGCCGCCGCCATCGGCGAGGGCGACACCCCCGAACAGCACCTCACGGACACCCTGGTGGCGGGCGCGGGACTGTGCGACGAGGAGGCCGTGCGCATCCTCGTCACCGAGGGACCGGACGCCCTACGGCGGCTGATCTCCACCGGCGCCCACTTCGACACCGACGACGACGGCGGCATCCAGCTCACCCGCGAGGGCGGCCACCACCGGCGCCGGATCGCCCACGCGGGCGGCGACGCGACCGGTGCGGAGATCTCCCGGGCGCTCGTGGAGGCCGTACGCGCGCGCGGGCTGCGCACCATCGAGAACGCGCTCGTGCTGGACCTGCTGACCGACGCCGACGGCCGTACGGCCGGCGTCACCCTGCACGTGATGGGCGAGGGCCAGCACGACGGCGTGGGCGCCGTGCACGCCCCCGCGGTCGTCCTCGCCACCGGCGGCATGGGCCAGGTGTACTCCGCGACCACCAACCCGTCCGTCTCCACGGGCGACGGCGTGGCGCTGGCGCTGCGCGCGGGCGCGGAGCTGAGCGACCTGGAGTTCGTGCAGTTCCACCCGACCGTGCTGTTCCTCGGCACGGACGCGGAGGGCCAGCAGCCGCTGGTCTCCGAGGCGGTACGCGGCGAGGGCGCCCACCTGGTCGACGCCGACGGCGTGCGCTTCATGGTGGGCCAGCACGAACTGGCCGAGCTGGCGCCCCGGGACATCGTCGCCAAGGGCATCACGCGGCGCATGCAGGAGCAGGGCGCCGAGCACATGTACCTCGACGCCCGGCACTTCGGCGCCGACATGTGGGAGCACCGCTTCCCGACCATCCTGGCCGCCTGCCGCGCCCACGGCATCGACCCGGTCACCGAGCCGATCCCGGTCGCCCCGGCCGCCCACTACGCCTCCGGCGGCGTCCGCACCGACGCGCGGGGGCGTACGACCGTCCCCGGCCTGTACGCGTGCGGCGAGGTCGCCTGCACCGGTGTGCACGGAGCCAACCGGCTGGCCTCCAACTCCCTGCTCGAAGGTCTGGTCTACGCCGAGCGCATCGCCGCCGACATCATCGCGGTGCACGCCGGGAACGGCCTGCACGCGCGCGTGCCCCAGCCGGTCCCGCACCCCGAGACGCCCGAGCACCCGCTGCTCGGCGCCGAGGCCCGCTTCGCCATCCAGCGGATCATGACCAGGGGCGCGGGCGTGCTGCGCTCGGCGGACTCCCTGAACGGGGCCGCCGAGCGGCTGCGGAGCCTGCACGACGAGGCCCGTGAGGCGCTGGAGGACAACGGCAAGACCGCCGAGCCCGGCGTCGACACCTGGGAGGCCACCAACCTCCTGTGCGTGGCCCGCGTCCTGGTCGCCGCGGCCCGGCTGCGCGAGGAGACCCGCGGCTGTCACTGGCGCGAGGACCGCGCCGAGCGCGACGACACCCACTGGCGGCGTCATATCGTCGTACGGCTCGAACCGGACCGGTCGCCGGCCGTACGCACCACGGACACCGCGGACTTCCCCGCGACCCTCCCCGTGCCCCCGGCACCGGCCGGTCAGGGAGGCACCCCCATCAGCCCCGTCCCCAGGAGCAGTGAACAGTGAGCACCGACGACCTTCCCCTCGTCCCCACCGGCGGCTGCGGTGACGGCTGCGCCTGCGGAGCCGAAGGCGACGAGGAGTACCTGGAGTGCGGGCTCGACCCCGCGCTCGTCGAACTGCTGGCCGAAGCGGGCCTCGACCCCATCGAGGTCGAGGACATCGCCAACGTCTCCGTCCAGGAGGACCTGGCCGGCGGCCTGGACGTGACGACCGTCGCGACCATCCCCGAGGACGCCGTCGCCACCGGCGACTTCACCGCGCGCGAGGCCGGTGTGGTCGCGGGTCTGCGGGTCGCCGAGGCCGTGCTCTCCGTGGTCTGCACGGACGAGTTCGAGGTCGAGCGGCACGTCGAGGACGGCGACCGCGTGGAGGCCGGGCAGAAGCTGCTGTCGGTCACCACGCGCACCCGTGACCTGCTCACCGCCGAGCGCAGCGCGCTGAACATCCTGTGCCGCCTGTCCGGCATCGCGACCGCCACGCGCGCGTGGGCGGACGCCCTGGAGGGGAGCCGGTCCCGGGTGCGCGACACCCGCAAGACCACCCCGGGTCTCAGGTCGCTGGAGAAGTACGCCGTGCGCTGCGGCGGCGGCGTCAACCACCGCATGTCGCTGTCCGACGCCGCCCTGGTCAAGGACAACCACGTGGTCGCCGCCGGCGGTGTCGCGCAGGCCTTCAAGGCCGTACGGGAGGCCTTCCCGGAGCTTGCGGTCGAGGTCGAGGTCGACACCCTGCACCAGCTGCGCGAGGCGGTCGACGCGGGCGCCGACCTGATCCTGCTGGACAACTTCACGCCCGGCGAGTGCGAGGAGGCTGTCGGCATCGTGGGCGGACGGGCCGAGCTGGAGGCCTCCGGCCGGCTCACGCTGGACAACGCCCGCGCCTACGCCGAGACCGGCGTGGACTTCCTGGCCGTCGGCGCCCTCACCCACTCCTCGCCGATCCTGGACATCGGCCTGGACCTGCGCGAGGCGGAGTAAAGGCCCATGCTGCTCACGATCGACGTCGGCAACACGCACACCGTTCTCGGCCTGTTCGACGGCGAGGACATCGTCGAGCACTGGCGCATCTCCACGGACGCGCGCCGCACGGCGGACGAGCTGGCGGTGCTGCTGCAGGGCCTGATGGGCATGCACCCGCTGCTCGGCGACGAGCTGGGCGACGGCATCGACGGCATCGCCATCTGCGCGACCGTGCCGTCGGTGCTGCACGAGCTGCGCGAGGTCACCCGGCGCTACTACGGCGACGTGCCCGCGATGCTGGTCGAGCCGGGGGTGAAGACGGGCGTGCCGATCCTCACCGACAACCCCAAGGAGGTCGGCGCCGACCGGATCATCAACACGGTCGCGGCCGTCGAGCTGTACGGCGGCCCGGCGATCGTCGTCGACTTCGGTACGGCCACGACGTTCGACGCGGTCTCCGCGCGCGGGGAGTACGTCGGCGGGGTCATCGCGCCCGGCATCGAGATCTCCGTGGAGGCGCTCGGCGTCAAGGGCGCCCAGCTGCGCAAGATCGAGGTGGCCAGGCCGCGCAGCGTGATCGGCAAGAACACGGTGGAGGCCATGCAGGCGGGCATCGTGTACGGGTTCGCCGGGCAGGTCGACGGAGTGGTGAGCCGGATGGCCAGGGAGCTGGCCGACGACCCGGACGACGTCACGGTGATCGCCACGGGCGGGCTCGCGCCGATGGTGCTGGGCGAGGCCTCGGTGATCGACGAGCACCAGCCCTGGCTGACCCTGATCGGCCTGCGGCTGGTGTACGAGCGGAACGTGTCCCGTATGTAGCGGAACGTGTCCCGCACGCGAAGGAAATCCGGCGCCCCTCGTGAGCGCCGGATTTCTCTTTCACGTCCCGGGCTCTTTTCACCCGCGCTTTCACAGCGTCACGCGCGCTTTCGCACGGGTGACGGTCGCGGTACGCGCTTTCCCCGCGTTCCGCCCGCCTTCCCGCCCGCACCCGCCCTTCCCCGCACCGCACTCGCTTTCCTGTCGCGCCCACCCGCCTCCCGCGTTCACCCGTGCGAGGGTGAGCCCGGTGGTGGACGACCCCGGTCGGGCGAACCTCGGCGACGACACGCGCCGACACAACGCGCCGATCTGTCACTTTTGTCCGATTAGCGGTAGCGTCGCCGCATGCCCACGCCATACGGATCCCGCGGCGGCATGGCGTTCGGCGCGGAGGAGCTGCGCGTGCTCCGCCGCGCCCTCGCCCTCGCCCTTCACCCCGGCCAAGTCCGCGCCGAAGACGTCCAGGACTGCTTCCGCCTCGCCGACTCGCTCGACGAGGCGCTGCGTGAGGCGGCCAGGCTGCGCGCCTTCCTGATCGCCGACCTCGGCCGGTACCGCGCCGCCCTGCCGGGCACCGCCGCCGGGTACCTCGCCCTTCTGGAGGAGGCGCTGGGCGCCGGTCACCGGCCGACGCCGGACGACCTCGCCGCACTCCGCGCGCTGCGCGGGAACCCCGCGGCCGCGGCCCTGCTGGACCGCTGCCGGTCGCTGACCGAGCGGGACGTGCGGGCCCGCTTCGCCCACGGCGCGCGTACCGTCCCGGCCCCCGCCGTCCCGGCCTCCCGGACCCGCCTGCTGGCCCTCCCGGGGGGCGCGGGCGAGGCCCGGGCCACCGGTGCCGAGGGCACGGAGAAACCCGCTCAGAAGCCCGTCCAGAAGCCCGGCCGGACCCCCTCGGGCACCCCCGGAGGGCGCCCGGACGCCGATCCGGAGGCCCCGAAGCGGCCCATCCCGACCCCGGGCGAGGTCTTCCCGCGCCGCAAGCCGCCGGCGTCGTCGGCGGACCCGGCGCCGGACCGGCAGCTCGCCGCCGGCTGAAACGCCGGTTCGCCCACCCCGCCCCTTTCGCCCCCTCCCGCGTGGCTACTCTGGAGCCATGGACTACGTCTCCGCGCTCGTGCCCCCGGTCGTCATGGCCGTGTTCTTCATCGGTGTGGTCAGGGTGATCGTGAAGACCCAGGGCGGGGCCGCCAAGGCCAAGGAGGACGCGGCCGTCGACGCCGCCCTCGCGCGCACCGACAGCGCGGCCTCCGCGGGCGACGCCTGACCCTCCCGGCCCGCCGTCACGGCGTACGACTCGCCGCACCTCTGGTGCCACCCCGAGTCGTACGCCCTTTTTGTTCGCTTTAGCGGCCAAAGTGCACGTCAGGCACGCCATCGGGGGTATCTCCCAGTATTGTTCTGAGTTGTGCCTCGCCCATTGGGAGAACTCGAAGACGCCGTCATGACGCGGGTATGGAAGTGGAACCGGCCCGTGACGGTTCGGGAAGTCCTGGAAGACCTCCAGCAGGAACGCTCCATCGCGTACACCACCGTGATGACCGTTCTGGACAATCTTCATCAGAAGGGCTGGGTACGGCGCGAGGCCGAAGGGCGCGCCTATCGATATGAGGCCGTCTCGACCCGGGCCGCGTACGCCGCCGCCCTGATGAACGAGGCCTGGTCGCAGAGCGACAACCCGGCCGCCGCTCTCGTCGCCTTCTTCGGGATGATGAGCGACGAACAGCGCCAGTCCCTGAGGGACGCCGTACGCATCGTCCAGGGACCGGAAACGCGGGAAGCGCCGGAACCCCCGCAAGAGGAGAACCCCGGCTCGGCGGGGGACAGCGGCGGGCGATAGCGTCCGCCCATGTCAGCAGAGCGCTCCGAAGCGACCGCAAAAGCCATCACCGTCCGGCGGGCCCGGACCAGCGATGTCCCTGCCGTGCGCCGGCTCCTCGACGACTACACGCGCGAACGCATCCTGCTCGACAAAGCCACGGTCACGCTTTACGAGGACATCCAGGAGTTCTGGGTCGCGGAACGCGACGACAACGCCGAGGTGGTCGGCTGCGGTGCCCTGCACGTCATGTGGGAAGACCTCGCGGAAGTCCGCACTCTCGCGGTGAAGACCGGCCTCAGGGGCGCCGGCGTCGGGCACCGACTGCTGGAGAAGTTGCTGCACACCGCGCGCTGGCTCGGCGTCCGCCGGGTTTTCTGCCTGACCTTCGAAGTCGACTTCTTCGCGAAGCACGGCTTCGTGGAGATCGGTGAGACACCGGTCGACACCGATGTGTACGCGGAGCTCTTGCGTTCCTATGACGAGGGCGTCGCGGAGTTCCTCGGTCTCGAACGAGTGAAACCGAACACCTTGGGCAACAGTCGGATGCTTCTGCATCTGTGATCGCCAATGCCCCGGTTCCCTATGTCCGAAACGCGCATGTTTCCGGACGGTGTCGGCTCCTGAGTCTCTCCCAGGGGTTTGTGTTTTTCCGGCAAAAGCGGTTTGCTTTCCGACGTACTGCAGTACTGCATATAACAGGGGCGGCGAAACGGCGGGCGCCGCACACCCTCTGACACTCACGTTATCGATGAAAGGAAATCCGGTGGCACAGAAGGTTCAGGTCCTTCTTGTCGATGACCTCGACGGCGGCGAGGCGGACGAGACCGTCACGTTCGCGCTGGACGGCAAGTCGTACGAGATCGATCTCACGACTGCCAATGCGGACAAGCTGCGCGGCCTTCTCGAGCCCTATCTGAAGGGTGGTCGTCGCACCGGGGGCCGTGCCTCCGGTGGGCGTGGAAAGGCTCGTGTCGCTTCCGGCGGCAACCAGGACACCGCGGCGATCCGCGCCTGGGCGAAGGAGAACAACCTCGAGGTCAACGACCGCGGTCGCGTTCCCGCGTCCATCCGCGAGGCCTACGAGAAGGCCAACGGCTGATTCCGCCCACAGGCGGTCTGTCCGGCGCCCGGGCGCCGCAGCCGGACCCGGTGGCAGTGGGTTGCCACCGTGTCCACCAGTCGTACGAGATCGGGGGCGTGCCCGACGCCGCCCATGGCCGGCAGCGCCGGCAGCGCAGCCTCCACCTCGCACCCCGGCTCGGGGGGCCGCAGCCATACGGCGGCCCCCTGCACGGAACCGGCACGGCCCCCGGCGACGGAACCGCTCCGGGACGGAGCCGGAGCCCCGGCGCCGGACGGTTCGGGCGAGTGCGGGGCACCCCCGGAGAACGGCGAGCGCGGCGGGGCCGGTGGGCGCGGCGGGAGCGGCGCCTCCATCAGGCCGCCGGTGCCCAGGGCCCGCAGATCCAGCTCCAGCGCCCCCCACTCCAGCCAGTCGAGCAGCTCCGGCAGCTCCTCCGCGCTGCCCGCGGCCACCAGCAGCCGCATCCGCCCGCCCCACAGGGCCACCGGAGAACCCGGCACGAGATGTCTGAGCGCCTCCGCGCCCGCCTCGGCCGGCACGTCCAGGACGTCGAACCGCACCCCCGTCACCAGCCGCAACGGCCTGCCGGGCACTGTCGTCCAGCCCAGATCGTTCTCGTACCAGTGCCGGGCCCCGGAATCGGGGTCGGGCCCGGAATCGAGCGGACGACGGGGAAGGGGGACCGTGGAGGTCACGGGGACCGAGCCAGCCATGCCACATGCAACCGCCGAAGCGTGCCGAGAGTTACGCTGGGTTCTCATTTGATTGCACAGAGTGCCCACATGGGGGGCGTGCGGGGAGCGGCGGAGGCGCAAGGTTGTTCGCCCGTAGCGGAGGGAACCGGTGCGCACGGCATGGAGTGTCAGTCCCTGCGGGTAAGACATGCCTAGTGGGAGGGGGCGACACGCAGATCGGGCCGCCTCACGTTCGCCCTCGGCGTACTGGCGAGTGGGGTAACTGCCTGGCCTGCGGGAACATCGTCTCGCACCATCGGGTTGGAGCAGATGTCGGCGTTCGGGGTCAGGAGGCCATCGACGGTGTCGGCAGTTGGAATGAGCGGTCCCCGCTTGCGGGACTAAGCTGCGGAAGGACAGGGAGGGGAAGTTCCCCCCACTGCCTGACCGCTCTGAGGAGCGATTAACGATGTTCGAGAGGTTCACCGACCGCGCGCGGCGGGTTGTCGTCCTGGCTCAGGAAGAAGCCCGGATGCTCAACCACAACTACATCGGCACCGAGCACATCCTCCTGGGTCTCATCCACGAGGGTGAAGGTGTCGCCGCTAAGGCCCTGGAGAGCCTCGGCATTTCGCTTGAGGCGGTCCGTCAGCAGGTGGAGGAGATCATCGGTCAGGGCCAGCAGGCCCCGTCCGGGCACATCCCCTTCACCCCCCGTGCCAAGAAGGTCCTGGAGCTGTCGCTCCGCGAGGCCCTTCAGCTGGGCCACAACTACATCGGCACGGAGCACATCCTGCTCGGCCTGATCCGTGAGGGCGAGGGCGTCGCCGCCCAGGTCCTGGTCAAGCTGGGCGCAGACCTCAACCGGGTGCGGCAGCAGGTCATCCAGCTGCTCTCCGGTTACCAGGGCAAGGAGACGGCCACCGCGGGCGGGCCGGCCGAGGGCACTCCCTCGACCTCCCTCGTCCTCGACCAGTTCGGCCGGAACCTCACCCAGGCCGCTCGTGAGTCCAAGCTCGACCCGGTCATCGGGCGCGAGAAGGAGATCGAGCGGGTCATGCAGGTGCTGTCCCGCCGTACCAAGAACAACCCGGTGCTGATCGGTGAGCCCGGCGTCGGCAAGACCGCCGTCGTCGAGGGCCTCGCCCAGGCCATCGTCAAGGGCGAGGTGCCCGAGACCCTCAAGGACAAGCACCTCTACACCCTGGACCTCGGTGCCCTGGTGGCCGGCTCCCGCTACCGCGGTGACTTCGAGGAGCGCCTGAAGAAGGTGCTCAAGGAGATCCGCACCCGCGGCGACATCATCCTGTTCATCGACGAGCTGCACACGCTCGTCGGCGCGGGTGCCGCCGAGGGCGCGATCGACGCCGCCTCCATCCTCAAGCCGATGCTGGCCCGCGGTGAGCTCCAGACCATCGGTGCCACCACGCTGGACGAGTACCGCAAGCACCTGGAGAAGGACGCGGCCCTCGAGCGCCGCTTCCAGCCCATCCAGGTCGCCGAGCCGTCCCTGCCGCACACGATCGAGATCCTCAAGGGTCTGCGTGACCGGTACGAGGCGCACCACCGCGTCTCCATCACGGACGAGGCCCTGGTCCAGGCCGCCACCCTGGCCGACCGCTACATCTCGGACCGCTTCCTGCCGGACAAGGCGATCGACCTGATCGACGAGGCCGGTTCCCGGATGCGCATCCGCCGGATGACCGCGCCGCCGGACCTCCGCGAGTTCGACGAGAAGATCGCCGGCGTCCGCCGCGACAAGGAGTCCGCGATCGACTCGCAGGACTTCGAGAAGGCCGCCTCCCTGCGCGACAAGGAGAAGCAGCTCCTGGCCGGCAAGGCCAAGCGCGAGAAGGAGTGGAAGGCCGGCGACATGGACGTCGTCGCCGAGGTCGACGGCGAGCTGATCGCCGAGGTCCTCGCGACGGCCACCGGCATCCCGGTCTTCAAGCTGACCGAGGAGGAGTCCAGCCGCCTGCTCCGCATGGAGGACGAGCTCCACAAGCGGGTCATCGGCCAGATCGACGCCGTCAAGGCGCTGTCGAAGGCGATCCGCCGTACGCGTGCCGGTCTGAAGGACCCGAAGCGCCCCGGTGGCTCGTTCATCTTCGCCGGCCCCTCCGGTGTCGGTAAGACCGAGCTGTCCAAGGCGCTCGCCGAGTTCCTCTTCGGCGACGAGGACGCGCTGATCTCCCTCGACATGTCGGAGTTCAGCGAGAAGCACACGGTCTCGCGTCTGTTCGGTTCCCCGCCCGGATACGTGGGTTACGAAGAGGGCGGCCAGCTGACCGAGAAGGTCCGCCGCAAGCCGTTCTCCGTGGTCCTCTTCGACGAGGTCGAGAAGGCGCACCCGGACATCTTCAACTCGCTGCTGCAGATCCTGGAGGACGGTCGCCTGACCGACTCCCAGGGCCGGGTCGTGGACTTCAAGAACACGGTCATCATCATGACGACCAACCTCGGCACGCGGGACATCTCAAAGGGCTTCAACCTCGGCTTCGCCGCCGCGGGTGACACGAAGACCAACTACGAGCGCATGAAGAACAAGGTCTCGGACGAGCTCAAGCAGCACTTCCGCCCCGAGTTCCTCAACCGCGTCGACGACGTGGTCGTCTTCCCGCAGCTGACGCAGGAGGACATCCTGCGGATCGTCGACCTGATGATCGGCAAGGTGGACGAGCGCCTGAAGGACCGGGACATGGGCATCGAGCTCTCCCAGTCCGCCAAGGAGCTGCTGTCCAAGAAGGGTTACGACCCGGTGCTGGGCGCGCGTCCGCTGCGTCGCACGATCCAGCGCGAGATCGAGGACACGCTCTCGGAGAAGATCCTCTTCGGCGAGCTGCGCCCCGGTCACATCGTGGTCGTGGACACCGAGGGCGAGGGCGACGCCATCACCTTCACCTTCCGGGGTGAGGAGAAGTCGGCGCTGCCCGACGTCCCGCCGATCGAGCAGGCGGCCGGCGGTGCCGGACCGAACCTGAGCAAGGACGCGTGACCTCTCTCCTGAGGGGTTGAGCCGAACGAGAAGGGGCCGGTGCTCACTGAGCACCGGCCCCTTCTCGTGTGCGCCGGTTACGACAACTGGCCGTCGTAGTCCGGCAGCTTGAAGGTCTGCTCGGCGTGGCCGCCCGTGAGGTCGGTGGCGCTGTTGCCGATGTTGGCGATGATCGTGTAGCCCTGGCTCTCGATGTCGGCGCGCTGGGCGGTCTTGTAGGCGGCGACGTCCTTGAAGAGGTCGAACAGACCGCGGACGTAGAGGCCGGAGACGTCGTAGCCGTCGTGTTCGAGGTTGTACTCGGTGGGCCAGGCGATGATGCCCGGGCGGGCCGTGACGAAGAAGAGCCTGACGCCGTGCTCCTGGGCGTAGCGGGCGACGTCCAGGACGGGCTTGTTGGCGGGCTGCGGGTAGCTGAAGCCGAAGTCGGTCTCCAGCGTGGTGTTGTCGATGTCGAAGACGATCGCCTGCTTCTCGCCCGGCCCGGCGGCGGCGACGCGGTTCTGGACGTAGGGCAGCGCCTGATCCATGACCGTCCGGCAGTCCCGCTGCCAGGTGGCGTAGTCGACCTGGGCGGTGCTGGTGGCGCCGGCGGCGGCCGGGGCGGCCTCGGCGGCCTGGGCCGGGGTGGCGAACGCGGCGAGCGCGGCCAGGCTGACGGCGGCCACGGGTATCCGGCGCGCCCAGGGGCTTGTGGTCATCGGTGGGGGGTCCTCTCACGTCCGTAAGCTGCACGGCCCGACGGGGTGGACTGTCAGGGGCATGATCTGTGGTGAGGGTGGCGCGAGAGGAACCGTAGGGTTACCGGACGGTAGGTGCCTAGAGGTGCGCGTCACATTTCCGCGAATTCCGGCGGGGGTGACCGGTGACAAGCCGCACAGGCGAAATATCCGTTACTAACCCTGATAGTGGGATGTGCTATTCGGGCAAAAAGGACACTTCGCCCGGAAACTCTGAGTGAAACAGCGACGTTGTCGCCGCTGGTCGTTCAGGGGTGGGTGCTCTGTCAAGAGGTGGGTGGATTTGGGGGCATCTACTGCCTTGGGTCGTAGATCGGTGAATTGTGGGCGGATGGGACGGCGGGGTACGAATGTCCGGCCACCCGGTGCGCGGAGACATTCGTGCGACGGGTGGCTTTCTGTCCCCGACTTCACGAGGTCTCGATGTTCCAGCGCTTCACGTCCCGTTCCTCCCGTGTGTCCTCGTTCCGTACCCGTGCGGCCGTCATGGCTGCCGGAGTGGGCGCCATGGCTGTGCTGGGCAGTGGGATCGCGAGCGCCGCCACTCCCGCCGCCGCCTCCTGGGTCGACCCGGTGAAGTCGTACACGCTCTCCGCGGGCTTCAACCAGGCCGGCAGCCACTGGATGCACAAGCACAGCGGCCAGGACTTCGCCGTCCCGACCGGCACCGAGGTCATCGCCGCGCACGGCGGCACCGTCGTCAAGGCCGGCCCCAACGGCGCCGGTGACGGCCCGGCGTACGGCAACGCCATCGTGATCAAGCACGGCAACGGCCTGTACTCGCAGTACGCGCACCTGTCCCGGATCGACGTCCACGTCGGCCAGATCGTGCGGACCGGCCAGCACATCGCCCTCTCCGGCAGCACCGGCAACTCCACCGGCCCGCACCTGCACTTCGAGATCCGCAAGACGCCGAACTACGGCTCCGCGGTCAACCCCGTCGTGTTCCTGCGCGCCGAGGGCGTCACCGTCTGACCTACTCCCTGCCGTGGGCGCCGCGGTGCGCCTGCGTGACCAGGTCCACGGCGACCTCGAGAACGGCCTCGCGCTTCTTCTCGGGGTCGCCTTCCAGGTCCTGCATCACGAACATCCCGGCGTGCAGCGTGAAGAGCGCGCTGAGCGAGCGGACCTGGTCGACCAGGTCGGCGTCGGGGTCGATGACGATGTCCCTGAGGCCGCGCATCCGGTCCTTGAAGGTGTCGCCGATGCGCAGTTCCCGTACCGTCGCCTGGTTCTCCTGCATGAACCGGAAGAGCGGTTCCGCGCCGGACAGGGCCCGGCTGTAGCGCCGTACGATCTCCTGCTTGGTCTCCAGGGTGTGCGGCTGCCCCTTGCCCCACTCGATCAAGTCCTCGATCGGCTGCGTCAGGTCCTTGAAGAGGCTGACGATGATCTCTTCCTTGGTCTTGAAGTGGTAGTACAGGGCTGCCTTCGTGACGTCGAGATGCTCGGCGATCTCGCGCAGGGAGGTCTTCTCGTACCCCTGATCCGCGAAAAGCTCGAGCGCCACGTCCTGGATGCGCTGGCGGGTGTTGCCGCGGCGCTGATGCTTGGTGCCGTCCATGGTGACGCCCATCCTCGTACTCCTCGCGCTTCCGCGGAAACTTACTTGACGCCCGGCTAGTAACCAAGCTACTTTCCCAGTGTAGTGAACTAGCCGGGCGGCAAGTAAGTAGTTGCCGCCAGGGGGAGTGGGAGACATGGCGGACACACAGGCAGTGACGGGCGACACGAAGCCCGCGGACAAGCCGGAGAAACAGCCGAAGAGCGTGCGGGTGGTCCTGCTCGCGCTCATGATCGCGATGATGCTCGCGATGCTCGACAACATGATCGTGGGCACCGCGATGCCGACGATCGTGGGTGACCTGGGCGGCCTGGAGCACCTGTCCTGGGTGGTGACCGGGTACACGCTCGCGACCGCGGCCTCGACCCCGATCTGGGGCAAGATCGGCGACATGTACGGGCGCAAGAGCGCCTTCCTCAGCTCGATCGTGATCTTCCTGATCGGTTCGGCCCTCAGCGGCATGGCCCAGGACATGGGGCAGCTGATCGGGTTCCGGGCGATCCAGGGACTCGGCGCCGGCGGTCTGATGGTCGGCGTCATGGCGATCATCGGCGACCTCATCCCGCCGCGTGAGCGCGGCAAGTACCAGGGCATGATGGCCGGTGTCATGGCGCTGGCGATGATCGGCGGCCCGCTGGTCGGCGGCACCATCACCGACAACTGGGGATGGCGCTGGGCCTTCTACATCAACCTGCCGCTCGGCGCCGTCGCGCTGGCGCTGGTCACCGCGGTGCTGCACCTGCCGAAGAAGCGCTCCAAGGCGGGCATCGACTACCTCGGCGTCATCCTGCTCACCGTCGGCATCACCTCGATCGTGCTGGTCACCACCTGGGGCGGCAGCGAGTACCCCTGGACCTCCGCGCGGATCATGGAGCTGATCGGCCTCGGCGTCGCCTCGCTGATCGGGTTCGTGTTCTGGCAGACCAAGGCCGCCGAGCCGGTGCTGCCGCTGCACATCTTCAAGAGCCGCAACTTCACCCTGATGTCCCTCATCGGCTTCATCACCGGCTTCGTGATGTTCGGCGCCACCCTCTTCCTGCCGCTGTACCAGCAGGCGGTGCAGGGCGCGTCCGCGACCAACTCGGGTCTGCTGCTCCTGCCGATGCTCGGCGCGATGCTCGTGACCTCCCTGATCGCCGGACGGGTCACCACCAGCAGCGGCCGCTACAAGGTCTTCCCGATCGTGGGCGGCGCGCTGATGATCGTCGGCCTGTACCTGCTGTCGACGATGGACACGGGCACGACCCGCTTCGTCTCCGGCGTCTTCATGGCCGTGGTCGGCGCCGGCATGGGCTGCCTGATGCAGATCACCATGCTGGTCGCGCAGAACAGCGTGGAGATGAAGGACATGGGCGTGGCCTCCTCGTCCACCACCCTGTTCCGCACCCTCGGCTCCTCCTTCGGCGTCGCCATCATGGGCGCCCTGTTCAACCACCGGGTGCAGGACGTCATGGCCGAGCGGGCCGGCGCACTGGGCAAGGGCATCACCGAGAAGTCGGCGCAGCTGGACGCGGCGAGCCTCGCCAAGCTGCCCGTCCCGGCGCGGGAGGCGTACCAGCACGCGGTGTCGTCCGGTACGCACTCCGCCTTCCTGCTGGGCGCGGTGATCGCGGTGGTCGTGCTGATCGCGGCCCTCTTCGTCAAGGAGGTGCCGCTGCGCAGCGCGCCGCAGAAGCCGGCCTCCGGCGAGGGCGCCGAGGACGCGGTGCCCGCACCGGCACCCGTGATCGAAGCGGTCTGACCCTCTCCTGAACCGAAGGCCCCCGGCTGGTGTCCGCCCCGGGGGCCTTCGCCTTTTCCCGCGCCAACCGGCGCCGCTCCCGCGGACGTGACCGATCGCCGTCGTGGCTTCTCGGCCGGCTTCTCAATTGACGGTCGCGGCCGTCCTGGGCTTCGGACGGTTGTCAGTGGCCCGTGCAAGCATCGGCTCCATGGACAAAGTGCGCCGCCTGCGTCTGGCCAAGGACGCCATGGACCGGGACTGGGCCGACCCCGGGCTCGACCTCGACGCGGTGGCCGCGCACGCCGGGTACTCGCGCTATCACTTCCTGCGCGCCTTCAAGGACGTGTACGGCGAGACGCCCGGGCAGTACCTCACACACCGGCGGATCGAGCGGGCGGAGGACCTGCTGCGGACCGCCAACCTGTCGGTGACCGAGATCTGCCTCCTGGTCGGCTTCAGCAGTCTGGGCACCTTCTCCACCCGGTTCAAGGCGTGGACCGGGCTCACACCCACCGAGTACCGGGCCCGGCACGTGGGACGCGGGGCCGCCCTCATACCGGGGTGCTACGCCATGCTCTGGGCCGGCGGGTTCCGGGACGGCCCCGGCGGCGGCCGGGCGGAGAGCGCAATTCCGGAGAAGCGCGCCGAGGACCCTGCTGCCTACGGTGACTGAGCAAGAGCCGATCACCGTGAACAGCAGGAGCACACCATGATCCAGGGACTCAAGATCGCGACCGTCTGGGTACTCGACCAGGACCGGGCCAAGGAGTTCTACACCGAGAAGCTGGGCCTCGAAGTCCGTACGGACCTGACGATGGGCGACGGCGGCATGCGCTGGCTGACCGTGGGCGCCCAGGGCCAGCCCGACGTCGAGCTCACCCTGATGGTGCCGGGCCCGCCCGCGATGGACCCCGAGTCCGCCGAGATGGTCAAGAAGCTCGTGGCCAAGGGGGTGCTCGGCGCCGGTGTGCTGACCACCGACGACATCCACGGCGACTACAAGCGGCTCAAGGACCGCGGTGTGGAGTTCCTCCAGGAGCCGCAGGAGCGCCCGTACGGCACGGAGGCGCTGTTCCGCGACGACTCCGGAAACTGGTTCTCGTTCACCCAGCCCCGCGAGGGCGACCTCGACACGTCGAAGGACTGGGCCTGACCAGGAGCCGGGCGGCGGCTCAGGAGCCCGGCAGCACCGGATAGCTGCCCGTGGCGGTCGGGGCGTGCTCCGGGAGCCAGAGGACGGCCACGGCGCCCTCGGAGGGGATGTGGTCGGGGGTTCCCGCGGGGCGTACGTTCCGGAAGGTCAGGCGGGCGCCCAGAACGCGCGCCTGACCGGCGGCGATGGTCAGGCCGAGTCCGTGTCCCTGGCCGGCGCGGTCCGTGCTGCCGGTGCGGAAGCGGCTCGGGCCCTCGGCGAGCAGTTCCTCGGGGAAGCCGGGGCCGTGGTCGCGGATGCGGATCACGCGGCCCTCGACGGTCACCTCGACCGGCGGCCTGCCGTGCCGGGCGGCGTTGGCGAGCAGGTTGAACAGCACCCGCTCCAGCCGGCGCGGATCGGTGGTGACCTCCGACTCGTGCACCACCCGTACGACGATGTCCGGGTCCTTGGCGGCCACGCGCCGGGCGACGAACTCGCCGAGCATGATGTCCTGCAGCTCGGCCCGCTCGGAGGCGCCGTCCAGCCGGGCCACCTCCAGGACGTCCTCGACGAGGGTGCGCATCGCCTTCGCCCGGTCCAGGACCAGCTCCGTGGGCCGGCCCGGGGGCAGCAGCTCGGCGGCGGTGAGCAGGCCCGTCACGGGGGTGCGCAGCTCGTGCGCGATGTCGGCGGTGACCCGCCGCTCGGCCTCGAGACGCTGCCGCAGCGCGTCCGCCATGGCGTCCACCGCGCGCGCGAGATCGTCGGTCTCGTCCCGTACGACCCCGCCGATCGCCTCCCGCACCCGTACGTCGGTCTCGCCGTTGGCGACCTGGCCCGCCGCGGCCGCCGCCTTGCGCAGCCGCCGGGACAGCTGCCCGCCGATCAGCACACCGAGCGCGCTGCCGCCGAGCACCACCGCGATGGAGCCGATGACCAGCGCCTGGTCGAGGTCCTTCATCACGTCCGTGGAGCGGTCCGGGAAGTGACCGTGCAGGGACAGCACGTGCCCGTCCTTGACCGGGACCGCCGCCCAGATGTCCGGCATGCTGCCAGGCCGGTCGCTGACGAAGCTGGCCCGGCGCCCCTCCCGGACCTTCTCCCGCAGCTCGGGCGGCAGCTCCGGATCGTCGATCCTGATGCTGGGGAAGTTGGGCCGCCCCGACAGCTCGTAGTTGCGCTGGGCGATCTGGACGCGCTGGTTGGCCAGGTCGCGGGCGTTGTCCAGCATGGAGACGCGGGCCGCGTTGTGCACGACCAGGCTCAGCGCGATCGCCACCAGACCGGCGACCATGGCGATCGCCGCGCTCAGTTTCCACCTGAGGCCGGTCCGCAGCCCCACACGCTCCACGCGCCGTACCGGGCGCCCGATGATCCCCCGCATGCCGCCTCGCTCAGGCCTTCAACTTGTAGCCGAAACCGCGGACCGTCTCGATCCGGTCCTGGCCGATCTTCTGCCGCAGCCGCTGCACATGGACGTCGACGACCCGGGTGTCACCGCCCCAGCCGTAGTCCCACACCCGCTCCAGCAGCTTGTCCCGGGACAGCACCGTGCCCGGCGCGGCGGAGAACTCCAGCAGCAGCCGCATCTCGGTCGGGGTGAGCGCCACCGGCTGCCCGGCCCGGCGCACCTCCATGCCCTCGGTGTCGATCTCCAGCTCGCCGAAGGTCAGCATCCCGCCGGTCGCCTCGTCGGCGCCGGCCGCCTCCCGCGCGGCCTGCCCGGCGTGCCCGAAGCGGCGCAGCACCGCGCGGATCCGGGCGACGAGGACGGCGCCGTCGAACGGCTTGGTCACGTAGTCGTCGGCGCCCGCCTCCAGCCCGAGGACCACGTCGATGGAGTCGGCGCGCGCCGACAGCATGATCACCGGCACGGTCGACTCGTCCCGGATACGCCGGCACAGGCTGACCCCGTCCAGACCCGGGACCATGACGTCCAGCAGCGCGATGTCGGGACGGTCGCCCCGGAACGCCGCCAGGCCCGACAGCCCGTCGGGCATGGCGGTGACCGCGAAGCCGTCCCGCTCCAGGGCGAGCTGGGTGGCCTCGCGGATGACGTCGTCGTCCTCGACGAAAAGGACGTGGGTCTGCTCTGCCATCCCGCTGCTCTCAGTCCTCGTGGTCCGCTGTGTGGTCGTCAGCCGGCCGGCACGGGGGAGGGGTCCCCGCCGACGGCGCTGCTGTAGTCGGTGTGCACGGGCTTGCCGGCGGCGAACCGTCCCGCCCTCCACCGGTACGGGATCACGTCCTCGCCCGAAGGGCTGGAGATCGGGTCGCCCCTCTTGTAGACCTGCTTGGTCACGCTCAGGACGCCGTCCTCGATCTCCGCGTAGACCGGGGACTCCTCGCTCCGGAAGACATTCTTGTACGCGCCGTTCTCCTCCCGGTACACGTACGAACCGATTCCGACCGCGTCGGCGCAGGTCAGCACGTTGATGACGACGTCGTCCGCGGTGCTGCCGGTCAGGTCGCCGTAGGAGACGTCCAGCGGGTCCTCGCCGCCGCACGGCTTCAGCTCCCGCTTGACCGCCGCCGAGACCGCGGGATCCTGCTTCAGCAGGGCGAGCGCGTCCACCCGCCGGCGACCGGTGGCCGGGCCGGGCGACGGGGAGGTGACGGCGCCCGCCACCGCGGAGGCATGCGCCGGCCCCTCGTCCCGGGCGCCGGTGCCCCCGGTGCCGCACGCGGCGACGGAAAGGCCGACGGCGGTGAGCACGGCCGCCGCCGCGATCACCGCCTGTGGACGTTCACGGGCCCGGCTGGGCCCGGCACCGGTCAGGCCGCGCAACGCTCCCGCTCCTCACGCTCCAGCGCCCGTGCGTCCAGATCGCGCGCCTCCAGCTCCTCGCGGAGCCGGGCGAGCGCCCGGTGCAGCGTGCTCTTGACCGTACCCGCCGACATGCCGAGGGCCGCGGCCGTCTCTTCCGTGGACATCTGCTCCCAGTGTCGCAGGACGACGACACTGCGCTGCTTGGGTGCGAGCACCTTCAGGATGTCCATCAGCAGGGCCCGGTCGGCGTGCTGCTCGGTGGCGTCCTCGATGGAGGCGTCCGGCAGCTGCTCGGTCGGGACCTCCTCCAGCCGGCGCGCCCGCCACCACTCGGTCCGCGTGTTGATCATGACGCGGCGCAGGTAGGCGTCGGCGAGCCGCTTGTCGGCGATGCCCTCCCAGCGGCCGTACGTCCGCACGAGCGCGGTCTGCAGCAGGTCCTGGGCGTCGACGGGGTCCGGGACCAGCCGGCGGGCGCTGCGCAGCAGCGCGTCCTGCCGGGTGCGGACGTACTCCTCGAACTCGAGCACCTCGCCCTGCGCCATGATCGACCGCCTCCGTCTCCCCGTTGCTCCGGTCGATGCCCGGAGTCCTGCGTTCCGCTGTCCCGGTGGTCCGCCGGGTACGGGAAAGACGCTACGGAGCTGTTGTCACGAGGCTGTGCGGAGCAGCCTGCGGCTGGCAATCGGCTGTCCGTCGGTTGTGTAACGGAAGTAGGCGCGGGGTAAGGAAGACTTCCCTTACGTGCCTTTATGGGATGGTTTGTCGGGCGGGGTGCGCCGTAACACGTCTCCCCGCCCTGTGACTTGGCTGTACGTCAGGTCAGCGGCAGCCGATAAAGGCCGCCCGGCATCGGCTCCACCAGGCCGTCCGAGACCAGCCCGTCGAGCGCGCGGGCGCGCTGCACCGGCTCGTGCCACACCCGGTCCAGCGCCTGCTGCGGCACCGGCACGTGCGCGTCCCGCAGCACCGCGAGCAGTTTGCCGCGGACCTGCCGGTCGGTACCGGCGTACGTCTGCCCGCGCCGCGGCGGCCCCTCGTGCTCCGGCTTGCCGGCCAGCCGCCAGGCGCACTGCGCGGCGATCGGGCAGCGCCCGCAGTCCTCGCTCTTCGCCGTGCACACCAGCGCGCCCAGCTCCATGGACGCGGCGGCCCAGCGGGCCGCCGTCTTCTCGTCCTCCGGCAGCAGCTCGCGCGCCAGCCGGCGCTCGGCGGCCGTGGTGGCGTTCGGCGGGTACCGCACCCCGGTCACCGCCCGCGCGAAGACCCGGCGCACGTTCGTGTCCAGCACCGGGTGTCGCTGCCCGTAGGCGAAGGAGGCCACCGCGGCCGCCGTGTACTCGCCGATGCCGGGCAGTGCCAGCAGCTGGGCGTGGTCGGTCGGCACGTCCCCGCCGTGCCGCTCCGTTATGGCCACGGCCGCTCCGTGCAGGCGCAGGGCGCGGCGCGGGTAGCCGAGCCGGCCCCAGGCGCGCACGGCCTCGCCCGGGGGCTCCTTCGCCAGATCGGCGGGGCGCGGCCAGCGGTCCAGCCACTGCTCGTAGACGGGCAGCACCCGGTTCACCGGGGTCTGCTGGAGCATGAACTCGCTGACCATCACGCCCCACGGACCCGCCTCCGGGCGACGCCAGGGCAGATCGCGGGCGTTGATGTCGAACCAGGCGAGCACGGGGGAGTGGAGCATCTCAGTCATGGTCCTTACGATCCTGCCACGCCTGGACCGGACATGGCCGGTGACCGCGCGGTCACGGAGCGTTGTGCCAGTTGAAGCCGCCTGCTCGTGGCGGAAGTTGCCCGGGATGATGATCCGGAAAAGTTGGTGACGGGGCGGCGGGTGACGCAGGCAAGCGGCGCGATCTCTCGTACAGTTTGCGCCGTGGGATCTTTGCGCAATCCGGTCGGGCCGCTTCCCTCCTCCATCTACTGGCGACGGAGGGTCGTCATCGTGTCCGTGGTGACCCTGTTGGCACTGCTGGGCACCTGGATCGTCGTGTCCGGCCGCGGGGGCGGCAAGAAGGACGCCGACGGGTCCAACGGCAAGAATCCCGCGTCCACGATCACACCGGGCCCCTCTTCCTCCGGTCCCGCGATCAGTCAACACCCGGGCGGGCGCGACGAGTCGGGCGGCGCGGGCTCCGACGGGGGCGGCTCCGGCGGCGGTTCGGGTTCCTCCGGCTCGGGCTCGTCCGGCTCCGGTGACGGCTCGGGCGGTGGCCGGGGCTCCGGCTCGGGCGCCGGTGACGTCGCCGCGGGCGACGCGCTGCCCGCCTCCGCCTCGCTGCCCAACTGTCCTTCCGGCGCACTGTCGTTGAGCCTGCACAGCACGCACAACTCCTACTCTCCGGACCAGACGCCCACCTTCGAACTCAGCGTGAAGAACTCCTCGTCCACCGACTGCAAGGCCGACCTCGGCCCCAAGAAGGCGGTGTTGACGATCACGCCGGCCGACGGGGACGACACGCTCTGGTCCTCGGCCGACTGCCCCAAGGACCCGGCCGCTCTCGAGTTCCGGGTGTCCGCCGGCCAGGTCATCACCTACACGGTGAAGTGGGACCGCAAGGCGAGCGCTCCGCGGTGCGCGAGGCCGACGCCGGGCTCGGCGAAGCCGGGGACGTATCTGCTGGAGGCGAAGGCGCCGGGCGTCGCGAAGACGCAGACGTCCTTCGTGCTGTCGGCCGACTAGGTCCTGTCGTTCGACGACAGGACCTGTGCCTGTCGGGCGGACCATGCCACAGACGGCGGACGGCGGACGGCGGACGGCGGACGGCGGACGGCAGACGGCAGACGGCACACGGCCGCGCCGAAAGCCGGACGAAGCTAGACGTACCGTTCCAGGATCGACGACTCGGCCAGGCGCGACAGTCCTTCGCGCACGCTTCGGGCCCGGGCCTCGCCCACACCGTCCACCGCCTGAAGGTCGTCGACACTCGCCGCGAGCAGCTTCTGCAGGCCGCCGAAGTGCTCCACCAGGCGGTCGATGATCGCGCCGGGCAGCCGCGGCACCTTCGCCAGCAGCCGGAAGCCCCGCGGGGACACCGAGGAGTCGAGGGTCTCGGGGGAACCGGTGTAGCCCAGAGCCCGCGCCACCGTGCCCATCTCCAGCAGCTCGGCGTGGGTCAGCGCGTCCAGCTCGGACAGCGCCTCCTCGACCGTGCGGGACCGCTTCGCCGTCGGCTCGGGGACGTAGTCCCGGACGACCAGCTCACGGTCGGGCTCGACGCCCGCGATCAACTCCTCCAGCTGGAGCGCGAGGAGACGGCCGTCCGTACCCAGCTCGACCACGTACTCGGCGATCTCCGTGGCGATGCGCCGGACCATCTCCAGACGCTGCGCGACGGCCGACACGTCCCGGACCGTGACCAGGTCCTCGATCTCCAGCGCCGACAGCGTGCCCGCGACCTCGTCCAGACGCAGCTTGTACCGCTCCAGGGTGGCCAGCGCCTGGTTCGCGCGGGACAGGATCGCCGCCGAGTCCTCCAGCACGCGCCGCTGCCCGTCGACGTACAGGGCGATCAGCCGCATGGACTGGGAGACCGAGACGACCGGGAAACCGACCTGCTTGGAGACCCGGTCGGCGGTGCGGTGACGGGTGCCCGTCTCCTCGGTGGGGATCGTCGGGTCCGGCACCAGCTGCACGCCGGCCCGCAGGATCTTCGACAGGTCGGAGGAGATGACGATGCCGCCGTCCAGTTTGCACAGCTCCCGCAGCCGCGTCGCCGTGAACTCCACGTCCAGGACGAACCCGCCGGTGGACATCGTCTCCACCGTCTTGTCGCAGCCGAGGACGATCAGACCGCCGGTGTTGCCGCGCAGGACACGCTCGAGGCCGTCGCGCAGGGCCGTACCGGGAGCCACGGCGCTCAGCGAGGCGCGCATCAGGCCATCGGTACCGGCACTGCCACCGGACTTTCCGGGAGCTGCTGCCCGGTCGTTGGCTGCCACTGCACTCCTCCGGTCGCAGGTTCTGACGCGCTCCCGTCCCGCACTCGGTTCGTACGGACGGGCGAGACCTGCGCAAAGTCTACCGGCGGTCCTCCGCCTCCCGGGGGGCCTCTCGGCGAGGGGAGCGCGGCAGGACCCTGAGCGCGTCGCCCATGTCGGCGACCTCCAGAACCTTCATCCCGGCGGGCACCTTGCCAGGATCGCCCGGCACCAGCGCGTGCGTGAAACCGAGCCGGTGCGCCTCGGCGAGCCTGCGCTGCACACCTGTGACGCGTCTGACCTCACCCGCCAGACCCACCTCGCCGATGGCGACGAGGTTCTTCGGCAGCGGGGTGTCGCTGGCGGCCGAGGCCAGCGCGAGCGCGATCGCGAGGTCCGCGGCCGGCTCGGACAGCTTCACGCCGCCGACGGTCGCGGAGTAGATGTCCCGCTTGCCCAGCGCACTGATCCGCCCGCGCTGCTCCAGCACCGCCAGCATCATCGACACCCGGGAGGTCTCCAGGCCCGAGGTGGTGCGGCGCGGAGAGGGGATCTGGGAGTCGACGGTCAGCGCCTGCACCTCGGCGACCAGCGGGCGGCGGCCTTCGAGGGTGACGGTCAGGCAGGTGCCGGGGACCGGCTCGTCGCGCCGGGTCAGGAAGAGCCCGCTGGGGTCGGCGAGCCCCGTGATGCCCTCGTCGTGCAGCTCGAAGCAGCCGACCTCGTCCGTGGTGCCGTAGCGGTTCTTCACGCCGCGCACCAGGCGCAGGCGCGCGTGCCGGTCGCCCTCGAAGTGCAGGACGACGTCCACCAGGTGCTCCAGCAGCCGGGGGCCGGCGATCGTGCCGTCCTTGGTGACATGGCCCACCAGCAGCGTGGACATCCCGCGCTCCTTGGAAGCGCGGATCAGGGCGCCGGCCACCTCGCGGACCTGGGCCATGCCGCCGGGCGCGCCGTCGATCTCCGGGGAGGCCACCGTCTGTACCGAGTCGAGGATCAGCAGGGACGGCTTGACCGCGTCCAAGTGGCCGAGGACGGCGGACAGATCGGTCTCGGCGGCCAGGTAGAGGTGGTCGTCGAGGGCGTTGATGCGGTCCGCGCGCAGTCGCACCTGGCTCGCCGACTCCTCACCGGTCACATAGAGGGTGCGGTGCTCCTCGCTCGCCGCCTTGGCCGCCACGTCCAGCAGCAGGGTGGACTTGCCGACGCCGGGTTCGCCCGCGATCAGCACCACCGCGCCGGGTACGAGACCGCCGCCGAGCACCCGGTCCAGCTCGGGCACGCCGGTCGTGCGGGCCGTGGCCTGGCGGCCGTCGACCTGGCTGATGGGCACCGCGGAGCTGGTGACGCGGCCCGGGGCCGTCGTACGCACCGCGGGCGCGCCGTACTCCTCGACCGTGCCCCAGGCCTGGCACTCCGGGCAGCGGCCGAGCCACTTGGCCGTCTGCCAGCCGCACTCGGTGCAGCGGTAGGACGGTCGGTCCTTGGTGGTCTTGGTACGGGCAGCCATGCGGAAACCGTAGCCCGCCGCACTGACAACGCCCTCCCGCTCCCGGCGCATGCGGGGAGCGACGAGCGCGCGAGGCGGGGCGTGGGGCGCACGAAGGGGGCTCTGAGGCACGTGTGAGTGGCCCGGTATCGGCCACGGCCCATCGGTTTCGAGCCGCCTGGTGAAAGGCCCCTGTCCCCTTATGAGGGATCGTTTCACCCGTACGGATTAAAAGTGCTCAAGGCGTCGGAAGGGCCACTGCGGCGCCGCCTACGGTCGCACAGGTGATGAGCAGCAGCCCGGAGACCACGACCCGCACCCCCGGCGCGCATCGGGCGCACCGGGAAGCGCGCGACCGCGTCGCCGCGCGCACCGTCGCCCAGCGGCCGCCCGCGCGCTACGAGCCGTACCTCGACGGCCTGTTCACCTACTGCCTGTCGGTGCTGTGCGACCACGACGCGGCCACCGCCGCCCTCGGGGACGTCCTCGCGCTCGCCGAGCGGCGCGGGCAGCGCGTCCCGGAGGCCTCCGCCGACCGCAGGGCCTGGCTGTACGCCCTGGCCCGCTGGGCGTGCCTGCGAGGGCTGGCCCAGGCCAAGCAGAAACGTCAGGGCACCCACGCGGCGGGCCGTCCCGCGGGTACGTCGACCGGCACGACGACCGGCACGACGACCGGCACGACGACCGGTACGTCGACCAGCACGAGGACGGGTGCGAAGGCGGACGCGAAGACGGGTGCGAAGGCAGACGCGAAGGCGGGCGCGAGGACTGGCGCGAAGGGCGGCGGCGCGCAGGTTCCCGACCCGGCCGTTCCCCCGGAGGTGAAGGAGCGGCGGTGCCGCGAACTCGCCCTGCTCGCCTGGCCGGAGGCGGCCGGCACCACACCCGAGCAGCGCGAGGCCCTGGAACTGGCCGTCCGCCACCACCTCGCGGCGGACGAGGTCGCCGCCGTGCTCGGCATGGAGCCCGCCGCCGCGCGCGAGCTGCTGTCCTCCGCCGCGTGCGAGGTCGAGCGCACGCGTGCCGCCCTCGCCGTGGTCGAGACCGGCGGCTGCCCGAGCGTGGCCCACCTCACCGGCGACAGCCGGCTGGTGCTCAGCGCCGCCCTGCGCCGCGAACTGGTCCGGCACGTCGACGACTGCCCGCGCTGCCGCCGGACCGCCGAGCGCGCGGTTCCCGGCCGCTGGCCCGGCGACGCGGTCACCCCCGCCGAACTGCCCGTGCTGGAGGCGCCCCGCGCGGCCCTGCACGTCGCCCTGGCCCACCACCCGCGCACGCGGGGCGCCGCCGTGCCGCGCTTCGACCGGCGCGGCTTCCCGATGGACCCCAAGGACCGCGCGGCCCGCCGCGACCGGCTCCGCGCGCGTGCCGTCACCACGACGGTCGTCGCCACCGTCGTCGCCGCTCCCGTACTCGCCCTGTGGGCCGCCTACCGGGGCGGGCCCACCGCCGACGCGGACGGCAGGTCCGCCACCGCGCGCGAGGCGGGGGGACCCGGAGCGCTGGGCAGCGACGCGGGCGGCGGTTACGAGAACGCGGGCAACGCGCGCGTGAAGCCCGGCGCCCGGCTCATCCATGACGGCAAGGCGGACGTGTCCGTGGCGGTCGTCAGCGTCGCCGGAGCCGGCAAGAAGGGCGCCGGACACCTCGCGGTCGCCGCGGGGAACGACGGCGACACCACGCTGATCACCCTCACCGCGTCGGGCTCCGCACCGGTGCGCTGGTCCGCCTCCACCTCGGCGCCCTGGCTCTACCTGAGCAGGTCCTCGGGAACCCTCGACCCCGGCGACACACTGACCATCAAGGTGTACGTGGACCACCTCCGCGAGCCGGCCGGTCACTGGCACGCGCAGGTGGCGGTCTCCCCGGCGGGCGCCGTGGTCACCATCGACGGCTACGGCACGGCCCCCACCGGCCCCTCGACCCGGCCTAGTCCGTCGGCCTCTCCCCCCGACCCGACGCCTCCGACCACACCCCCCACGGACCCGCCCACCAGCGAGTCGCCGTCCCCGGCGGACCCCACGCCCACCCCGACGGACCCGGACCCGGACCCGACCCCGACGGACCCGCCCGACTCCTCCTCCCCGCCCCCGCCCGACGACGGCAGCTCCACCCCTGCGGGCGGCTAGCCACAGGGGGAGGGCGCGGGGGAGAGGGAAGGGCAGGCCCATGCCCCGGCTCGGACAACGGGCGGACGCCCGTCGAAGACAACGGGCGGACGCCGGTCAAAGACAACGGGCGGCGACGACCGGGGAAACCCCGGCCGCCGCCGCCCGCGAACCGTCCGCCTCAGGCGGTCCGTTCCGCCCGTTCCGCCTCAGCCGGCCCGTTCCGGGTCGGCCGGGTGCGGGGCCACCATCGGCAGCCGCGATGCCAGCCGCTGCTCGCACAGCTCGACCAGGCGGTCGTAACCGGCCTTGCCCATCAGTTCGGTCAGTTCGGCACGGTAGGACACGTACACCGGATCACCCGCGCCGTGTGCCGAGGTGGCCGAGGTGCACCACCAGTGCAGGTCATGGCCGCCCGGGCCCCAGCCGCGGCGGTCGTACTCGCCGATGGACACCTGGAGGACCCGCGTGTCGTCCGGGCGGTCGATCCAGTCGTACGTCCGCCGGATCGGGAGCTGCCAGCAGACGTCCGGCTTGGTCTCCAGGGGCTCGCGGCCCTCCTTCAGCGCGAGGATGTGCAGCGAGCAGCCCGCGCCGCCGGCGAAGCCCGGCCGGTTCTGGAAGATGCAGGAGCCCTGGAAGGGGCGGGTCTGCCGGTCGCCGTCCTCGTCCTCCGAGGTCCAGCCGTTGCTCGTGCCCTCGGCATGGTGCTGCCAGATGTCCGGGGTGAGCCGGGCCACGCTCTGCGCCACCCGCTTCTCGTCGTCCTCGTCCGAGAAGTGCGCGCCCAGTGAGCAGCACCCGTCGTCCGCGCGGCCCGCCTGGATGCCCTGGCAGCCGCTGCCGAAGATGCAGTTCCAGCGAGAGGTCAGCCATGTCAGATCGCAGCGGAAGATCTGCTCGTCGTCCGCCGGATCAGGGAACTCCACCCACGCCCGCGCGAAGTCGAGCCCCTTCTCGTCGCTCACCTTCGAGGCCTTTTTGGACGTGGACGCCTTCACCCGCGAGGAATCCTTCGAGCCCTTGGAGGATTTGGACGTCTTGTCGGCCTTGGGAGCCTTTTCGTCCTTCGCCTTTTTCGTCTTTGGCACCCGTCCAGGGTAAGTCGCCCGAAGCCGCTCCCGGGACCGAGGCCGGAGCTTGTGGCAGTAGCGTTCCGTACATGAGACTCGGTGTCCTGGACGTGGGTTCGAACACGGTGCATCTGCTGGTGGTGGACGCCCACCCCGGTGCCCGCCCGCTGCCCGCGCATTCGTACAAGGCCGAGCTGCGGCTCGCCCAGCTGCTCGACGACGGCGGTGCCATCGGCGACGAGGGCATCGAGAAGCTCGTCGCCGTCGTACGGGACGCCCTCCAGGCCGCCGAGGACAAGGGAGTGGAGGACCTGCTGCCGTTCGCGACCTCCGCCGTCCGGGAGGCCGGCAACGCCGACGAGGTCCTCACGCGCGTGGAAGAGGAGACCGGCGTACGGCTCCAGGTTCTCTCCGGCGCCGAGGAGGCCCGGCTCACCTTCCTCGCCGTACGCCGCTGGTTCGGCTGGTCCGCCGGAAAGCTGCTGGTCCTGGACATCGGCGGCGGTTCCCTGGAGATCGCCTACGGCATCGACGAGGAACCGGACGCGGCCGCCTCCCTGCCACTCGGCGCCGGCCGCCTCACCGCCGGCTGGCTGCCCGGTGACCCGCCCGGATCCGAGGAGGTCCGCACCCTGCGCCGGCACGTCCGCACGGAGATCGCCCGCACGGTCGGCGAGTTCAGCCGCTTCGGCGCCCCCGACCACGTGGTCGCCACCTCCAAGACCTTCAAGCAGCTGGCCCGCATCGCCGGCGCCGCCCGCACCGCCGACGGCCTCTACGTCCAGCGCGAGCTCAAGCGTGAGTCCCTGGAGGCCTGGGTCCCGCGCCTGTCCGCCATGACCGCGCGGCAGCGCGCCGAACTCCCCGGTGTCTCCGACGGCCGCGCCGGCCAGATACTCGCCGGCGCCCTGGTGGCCGAGGCCACGATGGACCTGTTCGGCGTGGAGAGCCTGGAGATCTGCCCCTGGGCCCTGCGCGAGGGCGTGATCCTGCGACGCCTGGACCACATGGGAACCGCGTGATCCACGCCTGACTCACGCGTGACGCACGCGAGGGGCGCCCGCCGCCGCGCGGCTCGCCGCGCGGTGCCCGCACCCGCGAAATGACCCATCTCACAACGGCGAAGAGGTACCCGGCGCCTGCCCCGCCCCACCCCGTAAGGTGACGCACGTGGCTGAACCAACAGACGTGCGCGTCGCGCTGTCGACCGCCTCCGTGTACCCGGAGTCGACGGCGACGGCCTTCGAGATCGCCGCGCGCCTCGGCTACGACGGCGTCGAGGTCATGGTGTGGACCGACCCGGTCAGCCAGGACGTCGACGCCCTGCGCCGCCTCTCCGACCACCACGGCGTCCCGATCCTGGCCGTCCACGCGCCCTGCCTGCTGATCACGCAGCGCGTCTGGTCCACCGACCCCTGGACCAAGCTCCAGCGGGCCCGGGCGGCCGCCGAGAAGCTGGGCGCCTCGACCGTCGTCGTCCACCCGCCGTTCCGCTGGCAGCGGCAGTACGCCCGCGACTTCGTCAGCGGGATCTGGCGGATGGCGGACGAGACCGACGTACGGTTCGCCGTCGAGAACATGTACCCCTGGCGCTACCGCGACCGCGAGATGCTCGCCTACGCGCCCGAGTGGGACGTCACCAAGGACGACTACCGGCACTTCACGATCGACCTCAGCCACACGGCGACCGCCCGCACGGACGCCCTGGCCATGATCGACCGCATGGGCGAGCGCCTCGGCCACGTCCATCTCGCCGACGGCCGGGGCTCGGCCAAGGACGAGCACCTGGTGCCCGGCCGCGGCACCCAGCCCTGCGCCGAGCTGCTGGAGCGGCTCGCGCTCACCGGGTTCGACGGCCACGTCGTCATCGAGGTCAACACCCGGCGGGCGATGTCAGGCGCCGAGCGCGAGGCCGATCTCGCCGAGGCCCTGGCCTTCACCCGCAAGCACCTGGCCTCCGCGGTGAAGGTGCCCCGGCGATGACCGGGCCCACGGCCCGGCGGCGAGGGCGGCCCCCGCGTGCCGAATCCACCGACACCCGCGACCGCATCCTCACCGCCGCCCGCGAGGAGTTCTCCGAGCGCGGGTACGAGAAGACGTCCGTACGCGGCATCGCCAAGGCCGCCGGTGTCGACTCGGCCCTGGTCCACCACTACTTCGGCACCAAGGAACAGGTCTTCGAGGCCGCCGTCGAGGTCGCCTTCGCACCCGCGCTCAACGCGCCGGACGCGCTCGCCGACGCCCCCGTGGACGCGGTCGGCGAGCGGCTCACCCGCTTCGTCTTCGGCATCTGGGAGAACCCCACCACCCGTGCCCCGCTCCTGGCGATCGTGCGCTCGGCCGTGAACAACGACACCGCCGCCGCCGTCTTCCGCCGCCTCGTCGCCTCCCAGCTGCTGCGCCGCATCGCCTCCCAGCTGGACCTGCCGGACGCGGAACTGCGCGCCGAACTGGCGGCCGCGCAGCTGGTGGGTACGGCGATGCTGCGTTACGTGATCAAGGTCGAGCCGCTGGCCTCGGCCGACCTGGAGCAGATCATCGCGCGGGTGGCGCCGGTGGTGCAGGGGCATCTGACGAACGCGTGAGGTCTTGCTCTGCGGCCGGGCTGGGCGGGCTGGCCGGGCGGCACCGGCGGGGTGAACCGAGGCGCCGGGCCGGGTCCGAGGCCCCCGCGCCGAGCCCCGGGCTCCCCTCCCCGTCGAGACACGCGTCCCGCATTCCGGACAGCGTGTCCCGCCCCCTGGATGACCGGCGTACGCTCGGCACCAGTCGGAAGTCTCTCTGATCAGCCTCTCTGATCAGCCTCTCTGATCGGTCCCTGAAGGAGCGAGCGACCATGCCCGAGCTGAGGTCCCGCACAGTCACCCACGGCCGCAACATGGCGGGCGCCCGCGCCCTCATGCGTGCTTCCGGTGTACCCGGTGCGGACATCGGCCGGAAGCCGATCATCGCCGTCGCCAACTCCTTCACGGAGTTCGTGCCGGGCCACACCCACCTCCAGCCGGTCGGCCGGATCGTCAGCGAGGCGATCCGCGAGGCGGGCGGCATCCCGCGCGAGTTCAACACGATCGCGGTCGACGACGGCATCGCGATGGGCCATGGGGGCATGCTGTACTCCCTGCCCTCCCGCGACCTGATCGCCGACTCCGTCGAGTACATGGTCGAGGCCCACTGCGCCGACGCCATGATCTGCATCTCCAACTGCGACAAGATCACCCCGGGCATGCTGCTGGCGGCCCTGCGTCTGAACATCCCGACGGTGTTCGTCTCCGGCGGCCCCATGGAGTCCGGCCGCGCCACGCTGGTCGACGGCACGGTCCGCACCCTCGACCTGGTCGACGCGATCTCCGACGCCGTCAACGACAAGATCTCCGACGAGGACATCCTCCGCATCGAGGAGAACGCCTGCCCCACCTGCGGCAGCTGTTCCGGCATGTTCACCGCCAACTCGATGAACTGCCTGGCCGAGGCCATCGGCCTCGCCCTCCCCGGCAACGGCTCGGTCCTCGCCACGCACACGGCCCGTAAGGCCCTCTACGAGGACGCGGCCCGCACGGTCATGGACATCACCCGCCGCTACTACGAGCAGGACGACGAGTCGGTCCTGCCCCGCAACGTCGCCACCTTCCAGGCCTTCGAGAACGCCATGGCCCTGGACATCGCGATGGGCGGCTCCACCAACACGATCCTGCACCTGCTGGCCGCCGCCCAGGAGGCCGGCGTCCCCTTCGGCCTGGAGCAGATCGACGCCGTCTCGCGCCGGGTGCCCTGCCTGGCGAAGGTGGCCCCCAACGTCGCGAAGAACCGCACGTACTACATGGAGGACGTGCACCGCGCCGGCGGCATCCCCGCCCTGCTCGGCGAACTGCACCGCGCGGGCCTGCTCAACGAGGACGTCCACGCCGTGCACAGCCCCTCGCTGGGCGACTGGCTGAAGACCTGGGACGTGCGCGGCGGCTCGCCCTCGCCGGAGGCCGTCGAAATGTGGCACGCGGCGCCGGGCTGCGTGCGCTCCGCCGAGGCCTTCTCCCAGTCCGAGCGATGGGAGTCCCTGGACGACGACGCCGAGAACGGCTGCATCCGCTCCGCCGAGCACGCCTACTCCAAGGACGGCGGCCTCGCGGTCCTCAGGGGCAACCTGGCCGTCGACGGCTGCGTGGTCAAGACCGCCGGTGTCGACGAGTCGATCTGGACCTTCGAGGGCCCGGCCGTGGTCTGCGAGTCCCAGGAGGAGGCCGTCCAGCGCATCCTCACCCAGGAGGTCAAGGACGGCGACGTCGTCGTCATCCGCTACGAGGGCCCCAAGGGCGGCCCCGGCATGCAGGAGATGCTCTACCCGACCTCGTACCTGAAGGGCCGCGGCCTCGGCAAGAGCTGCGCCCTGATCACCGACGGCCGCTTCTCGGGCGGCACCTCCGGCCTCTCCATCGGCCACGCCTCCCCCGAGGCGGCCTCCGGCGGCACCATCGCCCTCGTCCGGGACGGCGACCGCATCCGCATCGACATCCCGAACCGCACGATCGAGCTGCTCGTCGACGACGCCGAACTGGCGCGGCGCGATCAGGCGTTGGGCGGCGTGTACGCCCCGAAGGACCGCGACCGCAAGGTCTCGGCGGCTCTGCGGGCCTACGCGGCGATGGCGACCAGCGCGGACAAGGGCGCGGTGCGTGACGTCACCAAGCTCGGCTGAACGACCGTGACCGACAGGGGCCGCCTCCGACGAGGCGGCCCCTTCGCACGTCACCAGGCCGAGGGATCACGTCCGTCGACGGTGAAGACGGTGCCGTCGGGGGCGGTGGCGTAGAGGTGGCCGTCGGCGAGCAGGGGTGCGGGCAGATCGGCGGTGAGCTCGTCCGAGTGCGCGCCCAGCCGTGGCGGAGTCTGACCCAGGAGGCGTCCGTCGCCGGCGTCGACGGCGAGCAGACGGCCGTCGGCGGCCGAGAAGTACACGTGGTCACCCGAGGCCACCGGGGCCGAGCCGCGGCTCACGGACGTCTGCAGACTCCACAGCCGTTTGCCGGTGGCGACGTCGAAGGCTTCCAGCGCCCCGTCGGTGGCCAGGAGGTAGACGACTCCGCCGTGCACACCGGCCTGGGGTGCCAGGCGCGGGACGGGAAGTGCGACCCGGCGCAGTGACTTCGAGGCCGGCGTGTAGCGAAGCACCCCCGTCGTGTCCCCGGTGGTGCTGTCGACGGACAGCAGGTACAGGGTGCCGTCCTGACTGCCGACAGGTCTCAGCGTCCCGTCCAGGCGCGCTCCCCAGCGTGCGGCACCGGTGGCCGGGTCCACGGCGGTGACGTCCGAGTGCGTTCCGTCTTCGGACGTGGTGACCGCGTACGCCAGCGGGTCGCCGGCGAACATGGCCAGGGAGGGCGTCCCCGTGCCGGAGATCCGCCGGTGCCACCTCTCGTCGCCGGACCCGCCGTCGAGACCGGTCACCGATCCGTCGGGGTCGGCGAGGAGGAGCGTGCCGCCGGCGAGGAGCGTGCCCCCGTGCGCGGGTATGTCCCGCGACCAGCGGGTCCGGCCCGACACGGGATCGAGCGTCTCCACACGGCGGTCCCCGTCCACCGGCAGCCGAAGCAGACCGTCGGCCAGGACCGGCGTGCCGCTGGTGCGTTCCCCGGCGACGGACCGCCGCCACAGGGGAGTCCCGTCCGTCGCGTCGAGGGCGAAGGCCAGCCCGGAGCGGAAGCAGAACAACTTCCCGGAGCCGTAGGAGCATCGGGGCATCCCCGAGCCTTCACCGGCCGGGTTCGCCCGCCAGGGTGCGAACCCGGCCGGGGCGCTCCGCACGCCGGCCCTCGGCACCGGAGCGTCGCTGTCGCCGAGCCACTGCACCATGGCCGTCGCACCGCTCACGACAAGGGCGAATACCCCGGCGCCGAGCGCCACGTTTCTGCGGAGACGGCGGCCCGGCCGTCGTGGGGGCGCCGCACCAGGTGACTCCTGCGCCGGCGCGTCCTTCCTCTCCGGCGCGCCCTTCCTCGTCCGCTGCTCCGGTATGAACGCCTGTGTGTCGTACAACGCCGCCACCGACCGGAGTTCCCGCATCAGCTCGTCCGGGGTCGGCCGGTCCTCCGGCTCCTTGGCGAGGCAGCGCAGCACCAGGGGCGCGAGGCTCTCGGGCATTCCGGTCAGGTCGGGCTCGTCATGGACGACCTGGTACGCGACGACGTACGGACTGTCGGAGTCGAACGGCCCCCGCCCGGTCGCCGCGTGCACCATCAGCGACCCGAGCGCGAAGATGTCGGCGGCGGGCCCGACCTCCCTCGGCCGCCGGAACTGCTCGGGTGCCATGAAGGGGGGCGTGCCGATCAGCTTGCCGGTCTCGGTGCGCAGTTCGCTGTTCTTGGGCCGGGAGATGCCGAAGTCGATGACCTTCGGTCCGTCCTCGGCGAGCAGCACGTTGCCCGGCTTCAGATCGCGGTGGACGACTCCGACGCGATGGATGTCGCGCAGCGCCTCCGCGAGCCCGGCCATCAGCCGGCGCAACCGGGCAGGCTCCATGGGGCCGTTGTCCTTGATCTGGTCGGACAGCGTCGGCCCCGGAATGAACAGTGTGGCCATCCAGGGCCGCCCGGCCTCCGGGTCGGCGTCGACGACGGGCGCGGTGAACGCGCCGCTCACCGTCCTGGCGGCGGCGACTTCCTGCCGGAACCGGCTTCTGAACTCGGGGTCCTTGGCGTACCCGGCATGGACGACCTTCACCGCGAGCTTCATCCCCGAGGCGCTGCGGGCCAGATGGACGACGCCCATGCCCCCGGAGCCCAGACGCGACTCCAGGCGGTAGTGACCGGCGTACTCCGGAAGTTCCGCTTCCGCGCTCGCTCCGGTGTTGCGCTGTGGCGCCATGAACCACCCCCGTGCTGTTCGTTCGCGCGCGCGACCCACGGAGCCTATTCGATGACCCGAGCGAGGCAGAGGAGGCTTGTCGGAGTGCCTGTGCGAGTTGTAAACACGTGTTTCACAGATCGTTTCGGGGGAATCAACGGGGCCCATGGCCGTCATGGGGATCAACGGGGAGGTCCGTCATGTCAGTTGAGCGTGCGGAGGAAGTGGTGGGTGCCGGGGAACCGGACGCGGCCGTACGGGGGGCGTCCGTGCGTACGTACCCGGTCGCCCCGGGGCTCCGCCTGAACGTCCGCAGCGGCCCGGGCACCAACTACGGCGTCGTCCGCCAGCTGCCGGAGGGGACCCGCGTCCCGGTCTTCTGCCAGACGCCGGGCACGACGGTGGCGGGGTACTACGGCACGTCGAACATCTGGGACAACATCGACAACGGCGAGTTCGTCTCGGACACCTACGTACAGACCGGCAGCGACGGCTATGTGGCCGACCGCTGCGCCCGATGATGCGCGAGTGGCAGGAGTGAGATGACTTTCCGGAAGAACAGGCCCGCTTTGCTCGCGGGTGCCGCAGGCGCCCTTCTCCTGGTGATGGGCTCGGCGACCGCCGCCGACGCGGCCACCACGACCCCGGCCACGGCGGGTGCGCCCACGGTCCGGTACTACCCGATCGCCCCGGGCGTCAGCGTGAACGTCCGCAGTGGCCCCGGCACCGGCTACAACATCACCCGCGTACTGCTCGAAGGCGCCATGGTCCCGGTGTACTGCCAGACGCCGGGCACGACGGTGTCGGGGTACTACGGCACGTCGAACATCTGGGACAACATCAGCAACGGCGAGTTCGTCTCGGACACCTACGTGCACACCGGCAGCGACGGCTACATCGCCGACCCCTGCGCCTGACCCCGCCCGGGGCTCGCGCCCGGCCGGAGCCATAATCGTCCCGTGAGCGACGAAACCGGCACCCCGGCCACCCCCGCGAGCCCCACGGTCGGCGGTGCGGCACAGGGCGCCGGCCCCCGCCCCGAGCCCCTGCGCTTCTTCGGTACGTCCTGGATGAACCACGACGACGGGTATGCGGCCCGCCGCGCCGGCGTGGCCGTCGGCTCCCTCGCCGCGGCGGCCGCCGCCTGCCTCGTCCTGGGCTTCGCCTACCAGGGACTCCAGATCGCCGACAGCGGCTCCTTCGTGACCGTCCTGGTCGTCGCCATGTTCGCGATCTGCAGCGCGCTCGCCTTCCGCAACACCTGGGAGGGCTTCGGCAAGCGCCACGACCCCCGGCGCCAGGCCTCCCTACGCGGCCTGCTCGCCATCGGCTTCGTCGGCTCCCTCCTCGCCTACTTCTTCCGCTCCCTCACCGAGGCGCCGGGCGAAAGGCTCCACCGCACGGAACACGAAAAGGCCCGCGAGGAATTCGAGCGCCGCTCCTCCCGCCGGACCGGCAATCCGTCGAAGCGGAAGCAGCAGCGAAAGCAGTAGGCAAGGCAGCGGCTGCGGAAGCAGCCAAAACGGTGGGGCGGAGAGAAAGCGGCGGGTAAAAGGGGAGACAAGGAGGGGCGGGCCTTCTGACAACCCGCTGCCCCTCCAGCCCCACCTCGCGCACCATGACGACATGACTGCGTTCGCCACCGCCTCCCCCGAGCCGCCGCGCGCCCTCCGCGCCCGTTCCTTCGACGCCGCCGCGGCCCAGTACGCCGCGAGCCGCCCCTCCTACCCGCCCGCCCTCTTCGACGCCGTCGAGGAACTGGCCGGGCGCCCCCTGGCCGGAGCGCGGGCCGTGGACGTCGGCGCCGGTACCGGTATCGCGACCGCACTGCTGGACGCGCGTGGCGCGGAGGTCCTCGCGGTCGAGCCCGGGGACGGCATGGCCGCCGAGTTCCGCCGCACGCTGCCCCACATCCCGATCGTCCGGGGCAACGGCAACGCCCTGCCCGTGGCCGACGCCCGCGCGGACTTCCTCACCTACGCCCAGGCCTGGCACTGGACCGAGCCGGCCCGCGCGGTGCCGGAGGCGCTGCGCGTCCTGCGGCCGGGCGGCGCGCTGGCCCTGTGGTGGAACACCCATGCCCTCGACGTCGAGTGGATCGCCGAGGCCACCGACCGCGCCGGCCGCTTCTTCGGCGTCGAGCTCGCCGCCGAGAAGAGCAAGGTCGCCCACCGCGTCGAGCACGCCGACCCCAGCGGCCGGCTCCGCTTCAGCCGCCGCACGGTCCGCTGGAGTCGGCGCGTCCCGATCGACACCCACCTCGCCAACGTCGGCAGCCACTCCCTCCTGCTCGTCACCCCCGAGGAACGCAGGGCCGCCTTCCTGGAAGCGGAGCGCGGCCATCTGCTGAAGGCCTTCCCGGACGGCGTCGTCGAGGAGACGTACGACGTCTTCCTGCTCGTGGCCACCAAGCCCTGACAAGCCCTGACAAGCCCTGACCCAGCCCCCCGACCCCCAGACCCCGTCACGCTCCCTCCAGCGGCGGCCCGGTTCCTGAACCCGGCCGCCGCCTTCGTGTACGGCGCACCGGGCCGACCCCCTTGACGGCGCCCACCCACCGGAACATTATTCATCGCATGATGAATTATATGCTCGGCCAACCCCACCCCCCGGCACCCGACGCCGTCCACGCCGACGGACTCACCGTCGTCCGCGGCCCCCGAACCGTCCTGCACGACCTCCACTTCACCGTCCCCCGCGGCCAGATCACCGGCCTGCTCGGCCCCTCCGGCTGCGGCAAGTCGACCCTGATGCGCTCCATCGTCGGCACCCAGGCGAAGGCCACCGGCACCCTCGACGTACTCGGCCGCCCCGCCGGCCACCCCACCCTGCGCAGCCGCATCGGCTACGTCACCCAGGCCCCCTCCGTCTACGACGACCTCACCGTCCGACAGAACCTCGACTACTTCGCCGCGATCCTCGACCCCGGCCGGGCCGCCGCCGAACGCCGGCACGATGTCGACCGGGTCCTCACCGACGTCGACCTCACCAGCCACGCCGACGCCCTCGCCGGCAACCTCTCCGGCGGTCAGCGAGGCCGCGTCTCCCTCGCCGTCGCCCTCCTCGGCAGCCCCGAACTCCTCGTCCTCGACGAGCCGACCGTCGGCCTCGATCCGGTCCTGCGCCGCGACCTGTGGGCCCTCTTCGACGACATCGCCGCCACCCGCGGCGCCACCCTCCTCGTCTCCTCGCACGTCATGGACGAGGCCGAGCGCTGCCACCGCCTCCTCCTCATGCGCGACGGCCGGATCCTCGCCGACGACACTCCCGAGGCCCTGCGCGCCCGCACCGGCACCGACACCGTCGAGGCCGCATTCCTGCACCTGGTCGACGAAGCGGCGGCCATGGAGGCAGGCGCCACGGAAACCGGCGCCACGGACCGCACCAAGGAGACGACGACCCGATGAGCACGACGACCCCCGCCACTCGCGCCGTGCCGACCGGCGCGTTCAACGCCTCGCGCACCACCGCCACCGCGGCCCGCGTCCTGCGCCAGCTCCGCCACGACCCGCGGACCATCGCGCTGATGATCCTCATCCCCTGTCTGATGCTGATCCTGCTGCGTTACGTCTTCGACGCCAGCCCGCGCACCTTCGACAACATCGGCGCCTCACTGCTCGGCGTCTTCCCGCTGATCACGATGTTCCTGGTCACCTCCATCGCCACCCTGCGCGAACGCACCTCGGGCACGCTCGAACGACTCCTCGCCATGCCCCTGGGCAAGGCCGACCTCATCGCCGGTTACGCCCTCGCCTTCGGCGCGGTCGCCGTCGTCCAGTCCGCCCTGGCCACAGGACTCGCGGTCTGGGTCCTCGGTCTCGACGTCACCGGCTCACCCTGGCTGCTGCTGCTCGTCGCCCTCCTCGACGCCCTGCTCGGCACGGCCCTCGGCCTCTTCGTCTCGGCCTTCGCCGCCTCCGAGTTCCAGGCGGTCCAGTTCATGCCGGCGGTGATCTTCCCCCAGCTCCTCCTCTGCGGACTCTTCACTCCCCGTTCCGCCATGCACCCGGCCCTGGAGGCGATCTCCGACGTCCTGCCGATGTCGTACGCCGTCGACGGCATGAACCAGGTCCTCCACCACACCGACGTGACCACGACCTTCGTCCGCGATGTCCTGATCGTGGCCGGCTGCGCGGTACTGGTGCTGGCCCTGGGCGCGGCCACCTTGCGCCGCCGCACGGTCTGACACCCGGGGGGTCCAGGGGGCACAGCCCCTGACGCCCTCACCGCCACCGGTCACCTGCCGACCGGCACGGTCAGTCGCCGTCCGTCCAGCGGACAATTCCTCCGCACCCCGTACCCCCGGTGCGAGGATGAGCCGCATGAGCCAGAAAGTCGCAGTCCTCGGCACAGGCAAGATCGGCGAAGCCCTGCTCAGCGGGATGATCCGGGGCGGCTGGGCCCCCGCGGACCTCCTGGTCACCGCCCGCCGCCCGGAACGCGCCGAAGAACTCCGCACCCGCTACGGAGTCACCCCGGCCACCAACGCCGAGGCCGCCAAGACCGCCGACACCCTGATCCTCACGGTCAAGCCCCAGGACATGGGCGCCCTCCTGGACGAGCTCGCCCCGCACGTCCCCGCCGACCGCCTGGTCATCAGCGGAGCCGCCGGCATCCCCACCTCCTTCGTCGAGGAGCGCCTCGCCGCGGGCACCCCGGTGGTCCGTGTCATGACCAACACGCCCGCTCTCGTGGACGAGGCCATGTCCGTCATCTCGGCCGGCAGCCACGCCACCACCGACCACGTCGCCACCGCCGAGGAGATCTTCGGCGCCGTCGGCAAGACCCTCCGCGTCCCCGAGACCCAGCAGGACGCGTGCACCGCGCTGTCCGGCTCCGGCCCGGCCTACTTCTTCTACCTGGTCGAAGCCATGACGGACGCCGGCATCCTGCTCGGCCTGCCCCGCGACAAGGCCCACGACCTCATCGTCCAGTCCGCCATCGGCGCCGCGGTGATGCTCCGCGACAGCGGCGAGCACCCCGTCAAGCTCCGCGAGAACGTCACCTCCCCGGCCGGTACGACCATCAACGCCATCCGCGAACTCGAGAACCACGGCGTCCGCGCCGCCCTCATCGCCGCCCTCGAAGCCGCCCGCGACCGCAGCCGCGAGCTGGCCTCGGGCAAGAAGGACTGACCCACCCGCACGCACCGCCCCGCGGGTGGGACGAGCCCGACCGGACGACCTCCGCACGCGCGGGCGCGTGCGCGTGCGCGTGCGGAGGTAAAGGCACCTACGAGACGGCGTTCAACGCCGCGGGCTCCGGGACGGGCGGCAGCAGCCCGATGGCCCGGTAGGCCGTATCGACGGTCGGCCGGGCCATCGCCCGAGCCTTCTCCGCACCATCCCGGAGCACCCCCTCCACATAAGCGGGATCCGCGCACAACTCCCTGTGCCTCGCCTGCACGGGCCGCAGCACCTCCACCACGGCGTCCGCGGTGTCCTTCTTCAAAGCGCCGTACGACTCGTAAACGGACGCCAGTGACTCAGGGTTCCCGTTCGTGCACGCTGCGAGAATCTCCAGCAGATTCGCGATGCCCGGGCGCCCCTCCGGGTCGTACTCCACCTCCCGGCCGCTGTCGGTCACGGCCCGCATCACCTTTCTGCGCACCGCGTCCGGCTCGTCGAGCAGATAGACGATCCCCGGCCCCGAGTCGTCGGACTTCCCCATCTTCGACGCCGGGTCCTGGAGGTTCATCACGCGCGCGGCCACCTGCGGAGGAGTCGCCCTCGGCACCACGAACGTGTGCCCGTACCGCTGGTTGAACCGCACCGCCAGATCCCGCGCCAGCTCCACGTGCTGCGCCTGGTCGTCCCCCACCGGTACCTCGTCGGCGTTGTAGGCGAGGATGTCCGCCGCCATCAGCACCGGATACGTCAGCAGGGACAGGCGCAGACTCCCGCCACGCTCGCGCTCCCGCGCGGCCTTCTCCTTGTACTGGATCATCCGCCGCATCTCGCCGTCGGTCGCCACGCACTCCAGCAGGTACGACAGCCGCGCGTGCTCGTCGACATGGCTCTGCACGAAGACGGTGCACAGCCGCGGATCCACCCCAGCCGCCAGCAGCAGCGTCGCCGCCTGCCGGCTGAGCCTGCGCACCCGCGCCGGATCGTGGGCCACGGTCAGCGCGTGCAGATCGACGACGCAGAACAACGCCTCCGACCGGTGCTGGTCCACCTCGGCCCAGCGCCGCATGGCTCCCAGGTAGTTCCCCAGCGTCAGGTGCCCGGTCGGCTTGACCCCGCTGAAGACTCGCGTCATCTCCACTCCACCTCCTGGTCGAGACCGCCGCCCCTGCGGCCGGCTCCCGACTCCTGGAGGGAGATACGAGTACGGCCGCCGAAGCGGCGGCCGTTGAGTGCATACGTGCGTACGGCCGCCGTCAGGCGGCCCACCACAGCTGGGTGCACGTACGCGTAGTCACGGCCCCACAGTACGCCGCCGAGGTGCTCCGAGGAGGGGGGTTGACACACCTCCCCCGGACCCGTAGTGTTCTCCGAGTTGTCCGACGTGAGCACCGACTCCGGTCGGCCCCGGACAGCCATTCCGCAGGACCACCCACTGAGCGACACTCCGGTGTCACACGCTTTGGTGTGCGAATTTGCGAAATGAGGAATCCGCGTTCGAAAGGACGCAGCACCCGATTAGCTCGGGGGCCGGGAATCCGCTAAAGTCTCACTCGTCGGAACGGCCCACGGGCCGGGAAGACAACTCCCGCTGACTGGGAATCAGACGCCGAAAGGATCTGATAGAGTCGGAACCGCCGGAAAGGGAAACGCGAGAGCGAGAACCTGGAAAGCACCGAGGAAATCGGATCGGAAAACGATCTGATAGAGTCGGAAACGCAAGACCGAAGGGAAGCGCCCGGAGGAAAGCCCGAGAGGGTGAGTACAAAGGAAGCGTCCGTTCCTTGAGAACTCAACAGCGTGCCAAAAATCAACGCCAGATTAGTTGATACCCCGTCTCCGGTCATCACGATCGGGACGAGGTTCCTTTGAAACAAACACAGCGAGGACGCTGTGAACGGTCGGGCCTATTCCGCCTGACTGTTCCGCTCTCGTGGTGTTCATCCCGATTACGGGAAAACATTCACGGAGAGTTTGATCCTGGCTCAGGACGAACGCTGGCGGCGTGCTTAACACATGCAAGTCGAACGATGAACCACTTCGGTGGGGATTAGTGGCGAACGGGTGAGTAACACGTGGGCAATCTGCCCTTCACTCTGGGACAAGCCCTGGAAACGGGGTCTAATACCGGATAACACTACGGATCTCATGGTCTGTGGTTAAAAGCTCCGGCGGTGAAGGATGAGCCCGCGGCCTATCAGCTTGTTGGTGAGGTAATGGCTCACCAAGGCGACGACGGGTAGCCGGCCTGAGAGGGCGACCGGCCACACTGGGACTGAGACACGGCCCAGACTCCTACGGGAGGCAGCAGTGGGGAATATTGCACAATGGGCGAAAGCCTGATGCAGCGACGCCGCGTGAGGGATGACGGCCTTCGGGTTGTAAACCTCTTTCAGCAGGGAAGAAGCGAAAGTGACGGTACCTGCAGAAGAAGCGCCGGCTAACTACGTGCCAGCAGCCGCGGTAATACGTAGGGCGCAAGCGTTGTCCGGAATTATTGGGCGTAAAGAGCTCGTAGGCGGCTTGTCACGTCGATTGTGAAAGCTCGGGGCTTAACCCCGAGTCTGCAGTCGATACGGGCTAGCTAGAGTGTGGTAGGGGAGATCGGAATTCCTGGTGTAGCGGTGAAATGCGCAGATATCAGGAGGAACACCGGTGGCGAAGGCGGATCTCTGGGCCATTACTGACGCTGAGGAGCGAAAGCGTGGGGAGCGAACAGGATTAGATACCCTGGTAGTCCACGCCGTAAACGGTGGGAACTAGGTGTTGGCGACATTCCACGTCGTCGGTGCCGCAGCTAACGCATTAAGTTCCCCGCCTGGGGAGTACGGCCGCAAGGCTAAAACTCAAAGGAATTGACGGGGGCCCGCACAAGCAGCGGAGCATGTGGCTTAATTCGACGCAACGCGAAGAACCTTACCAAGGCTTGACATATACCGGAAAGCATCAGAGATGGTGCCCCCCTTGTGGTCGGTATACAGGTGGTGCATGGCTGTCGTCAGCTCGTGTCGTGAGATGTTGGGTTAAGTCCCGCAACGAGCGCAACCCTTGTTCTGTGTTGCCAGCATGCCCTTCGGGGTGATGGGGACTCACAGGAGACTGCCGGGGTCAACTCGGAGGAAGGTGGGGACGACGTCAAGTCATCATGCCCCTTATGTCTTGGGCTGCACACGTGCTACAATGGCAGGTACAATGAGCTGCGAAACCGTGAGGTGGAGCGAATCTCAAAAAGCCTGTCTCAGTTCGGATTGGGGTCTGCAACTCGACCCCATGAAGTCGGAGTTGCTAGTAATCGCAGATCAGCATTGCTGCGGTGAATACGTTCCCGGGCCTTGTACACACCGCCCGTCACGTCACGAAAGTCGGTAACACCCGAAGCCGGTGGCCCAACCCCTTGTGGGAGGGAGCTGTCGAAGGTGGGACTGGCGATTGGGACGAAGTCGTAACAAGGTAGCCGTACCGGAAGGTGCGGCTGGATCACCTCCTTTCTAAGGAGCATTTCTAGGCCGCCTAGCGGTCCAGAGGCCAGTACATCGGCGAATGTTCGATGCTGGTTGCTCATGGGTGGAACGTTGATTATTCGGCCGGTACCTCGGGTCGGAGGCTGCTAGTACTGCTCTTAGGAGCGTGGAACGCATGATCTCCGGACGGGAGTCTGGTCGGGCACGCTGTTGGGTATCTGAAGGTACGGCCGAAAGGCTGCCTTCAGTGCCGGCCCCGGTAAAAGTCTGCTTCGGCGGGCTGTGACGGGTGGCTGGTCGTTGTTTGAGAACTGCACAGTGAACGCGAGCATCTGTGGCCAAGTTTTTAAGGGCGCACGGTGGATGCCTTGGCACCAGGAACCGATGAAGGACGTGGGAGGCCACGATAGTCCCCGGGGAGCCGTCAACCAGGCTTTGATCCGGGGGTTTCCGAATGGGGAAACCCGGCAGTCGTCATGGGCTGTCACCCACTGCTGAACACATAGGCAGTGTGGAGGGAACGAGGGGAAGTGAAACATCTCAGTACCCTCAGGAAGAGAAAACAACCGTGATTCCGGGAGTAGTGGCGAGCGAAACCGGATGAGGCCAAACCGTATGCGTGTGATACCCGGCAGGGGTTGCGCATGCGGGGTTGTGGGATCTCTCTTCTGTCGTCTGCCGGCGACAGGACGAGTCAGAAACCGTTGATGTAGACGAAGGACATGCGAAAGGTCCGGCGTAGAGGGTAAGACCCCCGTAGTCGAAACATCAGCGGCTCGTTTGAGAGACACCCAAGTAGCACGGGGCCCGAGAAATCCCGTGTGAATCTGGCGGGACCACCCGCTAAGCCTAAATATTCCCTGGTGACCGATAGCGGATAGTACCGTGAGGGAATGGTGAAAAGTACCGCGGGAGCGGAGTGAAATAGTACCTGAAACCGTGTGCCTACAAGCCGTGGGAGCGTCGCGCATTGAGTTTACTCAATGCGTCGTGACTGCGTGCCTTTTGAAGAATGAGCCTGCGAGTTTGCGGTGTGTTGCGAGGTTAACCCGTGTGGGGAAGCCGTAGCGAAAGCGAGTCCGAATAGGGCGCTGTGTCTAATTTAGATACGTAGTAGCACGCTCAAGACCCGAAGCGGAGTGATCTAGCCATGGGCAGGTTGAAGCGGAGGTAAGACTTCGTGGAGGACCGAACCCACCAGGGTTGAAAACCTGGGGGATGACCTGTGGTTAGGGGTGAAAGGCCAATCAAACTCCGTGATAGCTGGTTCTCCCCGAAATGCATTTAGGTGCAGCGTCGTGTGTTTCTTGCCGGAGGTAGAGCACTGGATAGGCGATGGGCCCTACCGGGTTACTGACCTTAGCCAAACTCCGAATGCCGGTAAGTGAGAGCACGGCAGTGAGACTGTGGGGGATAAGCTCCATGGTCGAGAGGGAAACAGCCCAGAGCATCGACTAAGGCCCCTAAGCGTACGCTAAGTGGGAAAGGATGTGGAGTCGCAGAGACAACCAGGAGGTTGGCTTAGAAGCAGCCACCCTTGAAAGAGTGCGTAATAGCTCACTGGTCTAGTGATTCCGCGCCGACAATGTAGCGGGGCTCAAGCGTACCGCCGAAGTCGTGTCATTGCAGCGTATAGCCCCAACGGGTGCTGTGATGGGTAGGGGAGCGTCGTGTGCCGGGTGAAGCAGCCGCGGAAGCGAGTTGTGGACGGTTCACGAGTGAGAATGCAGGCATGAGTAGCGATACAAACGTGAGAAACGTTTGCGCCGATTGACTAAGGGTTCCTGGGTCAAGCTGATCTGCCCAGGGTAAGTCGGGACCTAAGGCGAGGCCGACAGGCGTAGTCGATGGATAACCGGTTGATATTCCGGTACCCGCTGTGAAGCGTCAAACATCGAACCAGACGATGCTAAGGCCGTGAAGCCGTTCCGGACCCTTCGGGGAAAGGAAAGTGGTGGAGCCGCTGAACCAGATCTGCAGTAGGTGAGTGATGGGGTGACGCAGGAAGGTAGTCCATCCCGGGCGATGGTAGTCCCGGGGTAAGGGTGTAGGACGTGCGATAGGTAAATCCGTCGCACACATAGTCTGAGACCTGATGCCGAGCCGATTGTGGCGAAGTGGATGATCCTATGCTGTCGAGAAAAGCCTCTAGCGAGTTTCATGGCGGCCCGTACCCTAAACCGACTCAGGTAGTCAGGTAGAGAATACCGAGGCGTTCGGGTGAACTATGGTTAAGGAACTCGGCAAAATGCCCCCGTAACTTCGGGAGAAGGGGGGCCATCACCGGTGATTGGATTTACTCCATGAGCTGGGGGTGGCCGCAGAGACCAGCGAGAAGCGACTGTTTACTAAAAACACAGGTCCGTGCGAAGCCGTAAGGCGATGTATACGGACTGACGCCTGCCCGGTGCTGGAACGTTAAGGGGACCGGTTAGTGCGCTTTCGGGCGTGCGAAGCTGAGAACTTAAGCGCCAGTAAACGGCGGTGGTAACTATAACCATCCTAAGGTAGCGAAATTCCTTGTCGGGTAAGTTCCGACCTGCACGAATGGCGTAACGACTTCTCGACTGTCTCAACCATAGGCCCGGTGAAATTGCACTACGAGTAAAGATGCTCGTTTCGCGCAGCAGGACGGAAAGACCCCGGGACCTTTACTACAGTTTGATATTGGTGTTCGGTTCGGCTTGTGTAGGATAGCTGGGAGACTTTGAAGCATGCACGCCAGTGTGTGTGGAGTCGTCGTTGAAATACCAGTCTGGTCGTGCTGGATGTCTAACCTAGGTCCGTGATCCGGATCAGGGACAGTGTCTGATGGGTAGTTTAACTGGGGCGGTTGCCTCCTAAAGAGTAACGGAGGCGCCCAAAGGTTCCCTCAGCCTGGTTGGTAATCAGGTGTTGAGTGTAAGTGCACAAGGGAGCTTGACTGTGAGACCGACGGGTCGAGCAGGGACGAAAGTCGGGACTAGTGATCCGGCGGTGGCTTGTGGAAGCGCCGTCGCTCAACGGATAAAAGGTACCCCGGGGATAACAGGCTGATCTTCCCCAAGAGTCCATATCGACGGGATGGTTTGGCACCTCGATGTCGGCTCGTCGCATCCTGGGGCTGGAGTCGGTCCCAAGGGTTGGGCTGTTCGCCCATTAAAGCGGTACGCGAGCTGGGTTTAGAACGTCGTGAGACAGTTCGGTCCCTATCCGCTGTGCGCGTAGGAATATTGAGAAGGGCTGTCCCTAGTACGAGAGGACCGGGACGGACGAACCTCTGGTGTGCCAGTTGTCCTGCCAAGGGCATGGCTGGTTGGCTACGTTCGGGAGGGATAACCGCTGAAAGCATCTAAGCGGGAAGCCTGCTTCGAGATGAGTATTCCCACCTCCTTGAGAGGGTAAGGCTCCCAGTAGACGACTGGGTTGATAGGCCAGATCTGGAAGCCCGGTAACGGGTGGAGGTGACTGGTACTAATAGGCCGAGGGCTTGTCCTCAGTTGCTCGCGTTCACTGTGTTGGTTCTGAAACCACGAACAGCCCCGCTGTAAAAGGCGGTGCGGCAGTTCAACAGTTTCATAGTGTTTCGGTGGTCATAGCATGAGGGAAACGCCCGGTTACATTCCGAACCCGGAAGCTAAGCCTCATAGCGCCGATGGTACTGCAGGGGGGACCCTGTGGGAGAGTAGGACGCCGCCGAACAATTTTTGAGAAAACCCCCGCATCGAAAGATGCGGGGGTTTTCTGCGTTCCGGGTCCTTTAGGGTCGGGGCATGCGCTATGACCTCATCATCTTCGACAACGACGGTGTCCTCGTCGACAGCGAGCCGATCTCCAACCGGCTGCTGGCCGCCTATCTGACCGAGCTCGGGCACCCGACGTCGTACGAGGACTCCATCCGCGACTACATGGGGTCGGCGATGCACCGGATTCACGACCTGGTGCTGGAACGGACGGGGGAGCGGCTGCCGGACGACTTCGACGACGTCTTCCACGCGCGCGTGTTCGCCGCGTTCGAGCGGGATCTGCGGCCCGTGGCCGGCGTCGACACCGTGCTGGGGAAGCTCGCCGCGGACGGGGTGCCGTACTGCGTGGCGTCCTCCGGGAGTCACGACCGGATCCGGGTGGGACATCGGGCGGCCGGGATCGACCGGTGGTTCGAGGAGAGCCGGATCTTCAGCGCCCAGGACGTCGGGCGGGGCAAGCCGGCCCCCGATCTCTTCCTGTACGCGGCCGAGCGGATGGGCGTCGCCCCGGAGCGGTGTCTCGTCGTCGAGGACTCCCCGCTGGGCGTGCAGGCCGCCGTGGCGGCCTGCATGGACGTCTACGGGTTCACCGCGATGACACCGGCGGACCGGCTGACCGGGGCCGGGCAACTCTTCGCCGACATGGGGGAGTTGGCTGACCTGCTGGTGTGACCGCAGCCACCGTCGGGTGCCTGACATTTGTCATGCGGACCTCCGGACGATCGTTTCTACCGGCGGACCCCCTCCGGCGGCGAAGCTGAGGGCATGACGAAGAACACGGGGAACCAGAAGCGGATCAGCAAGAGCCCGAGGCCGCTGGACAGCTTCAAGCCGCTGCTCGTGGACATCGCGGTGCCGCTCGGCTCGTACTACCTCTTCAAGGACGCCTTCGGCATGAGCACCTTCGCGGCGCTCGCCTGGAGCAGCGTGGTGCCGGCGGCGCGGACGGTCTGGGGCCTGGTGAAGGAGCGCAGGGCGAACGGGCTGGCGGGGCTCATCCTGGCCGTCAACGTCGTCTCCCTGCTGCTCAGTCTCGTCTCCGGCGACCCGCGGCTGATGCTCGCCAAGGACGGCGTGGTCAGCAGCACGGTCGGCATCGGCATCCTGGTCTCCGTGGCGCTCGGCCGCCCCATGATGACCGCCGGCCTGAAGCCCTTCCTGGTGAAGGGTCAGGCGGTCAGGGAGGCCGCCTGGCAGCGGCTGGCCTCGGGTGCGGCGGCCGGTTCGGCCGACTTCCTGCGCAAGGAGCGGACGTTCTCCGTGGTGTGGGGCGTGGTCCTGCTCACCGAGTGCGTGGCGCGGGTCGTGGGCGCGTACACGATCCCCGTCGACACCATGGTCTGGCTCGGCGGAGTCATGGCGGCCGTCGTGATGGGGATGACCTTCGTGGTCAGCGGCGCGGTCGCCGCCGGACCGATGGAGCGGATGCTCGCCGCCGAGGTGGAGGCCGAGGTGGAGGCCGAGGTGGAGGCCGGGGAGCGGGCCGCGCGGACCGAGGTCGCGGTCGCCGCCTGACCCGCCACCACAGCCGAAGGCGGCGGAAGGTGAGGGAAATTCATCTTCGGCCGGATCTACCCACCGGTATCCCGGGGCCCTACGCTCGCCGCCATGACTGATGTGCTGCGGCGCGGCAGGGCCTCGCTGGCGTTCGGTTTCTTCGCCCAGGGCGTGACCTTCGCTCTCCTCGTGACGCGCATCCCGGCCATCCAGAGCCGGTACGGCGTCTCGGACGCGCTGCTGCCGGCATTCCTGGCGGCCGTGCCCGTCCTCGCCGGCGTCGGCAGCGTGACCACCGAGCAGCTGGTGAAGCGAGTCCCGCCCAGTCGGGTGCTGCGCTGGTCCCAGCCGGTGGTGCTGCTGGCGCTGCTCGGCGTCGGGGCGGGTGACCGGGTCGCCGGACTGGCCCTCGCGCTGGGTGGGTTCGGGCTGGCCGTCGGCGCGCTGGACGCCTCGATGAACATGCTCGGGGTGAGCCTTCAGCGGTCGTACGGGCGCAGCATCATGCTCAGCTTCCATGCCGCCTTCAGTCTGGGCGGGATCCTCGGGGCCTCGCTGGCCTGGCTGGGGGCGCACTGGCAGCTCGCGCTGTGGGTGTCGTATCTGCCGGTGGTGGCCCTGTTGCTGCCGGCCGTGCTGGTGGGCAGCCGGTGGTACGTCGACGGTGAGCCGGAAGCCGTGACGGCCGAGCCGGGGCCGGGCGGCGGCGGGGGTGTGGTGTTCCGGCTGCTGCTGCCGCTGTGTCTGGTGATGACCTTCGCCTACATCGGGGACTCGACCGTCTCCAACTGGAGCGCGAAGTACCTGAAGGACGTGCTGGGCGGTTCGGAGCAGCTGGCGACCGTGCCGTACAACGTGTACATGGTGACCACGCTGGTGGGGCGGGCCATCGGGGACCTGGGGGTGCGGCGGTTCGGGGCCGTGGCGGTCGTGCGGCTGGGGACGCTGGTGGCGGCCGGCGGGTTCGCGGTGGTGGCCTCGGCGCCGGGGGCCTGGGTGGGGATGCTCGGGTTCACCCTGCTGGGGCTGGGGCTGTGTGTGCTGGTGCCGCAGACGTTCGCCGCGGCGGGGAGGCTCTTTCCCGGTGCCTCGGACGCGGCGGTGGCCCGGCTCAACATCTTCAACTATGTCGGATTCCTGGTGGGTTCGCCTTTGGTGGGGGCGTTCGGGGACGCGTGGAGCTACCGGGGGGCCATGCTCGTGCCGATGGTGTTGGTGCTGGTCACGCTGGTGTATGCCAGGTCGTTCGCGGCTCAACCGGACCGATACGGTGGCGGGCATGAGCGGCCGCGCACAGCTGATGTGGGACGAGGCAGTAACGGGCTATGACTTCGGCCCGAACCATCCGATGGATCCGGTCCGGCTGGAGCTGACCCGCAGACTCGTGGGGGCCTTCGGGCTCGACCGGGAGATGGACGTCGTCGCGGCGAGGCCGGCCGGGGAGTCGACGCTGCGGCTGGTCCACCGGGAGGACTACATCGACGCGGTGAAGGCCGCGTCGGCGGATCCGCGGTCGGCGGACGGGTCGTACGGGCTCGGCACGGTCGACGATCCCGCGTTCGCCGGGATGCACGAGGTGTCCGCGCTGATCGCGGGGCAGTCGGTGGCGGCCGCGGAGGCGGTGTGGCGGGGGGACGTCCAGCACGCCGTGAACTTCGCCGGCGGACTGCATCACGCGATGCCGGGGGGTGCCTCGGGGTTCTGTGTCTACAACGACGCCGCGCTGGCGATCGCGCGGCTGCTGGAGCTGGGGGCCGAGCGGGTCGCCTATGTGGATGTCGACGTGCACCACGGGGACGGGGTGCAGGCGGCGTTCTGGGAGGATCCGCGGGTTCTGACGATCTCGCTGCACGAGCATCCCCGTACCTTGTTCCCGCAGACCGGGTGGCCGCAGGAGACGGGGGCGGGGCCGGGCGAGGGTGCGGCGGTGAATCTGGCGCTGCCCGCCGGGACCGGTGACGCGGGATGGGTGCGGGCGTTCCACGCGGTGGTGCCGGAGCTGCTCGCGGAGTTCCGGCCGCAGGTGGTGGTCTCGCAGCACGGGGCCGACACCCATTTCGAGGATCCGCTGGCGCATCTCGCGGTGTCGCTGGACGCGCAACGGGCCGTGCAGGTGGCCTGCCACGAGCTCGCGCACGAGTACGCCGACGGGAAGTGGGTCGCGCTCGGCGGCGGGGGATACGCGGTGGTGGACGTGGTGCCGCGGTCGTGGACGCACCTGGTGGGGATCGCCGCGGGGCGGCCGGTGGCTCCGGAGACGGTGATTCCCGAGGGGTGGCGGCAGGAAGTGTACGCCCGGACACGGCAGTTGGGGCCGATGCGGATGACCGACGGGCGTTGGCCGGTGGCCTGGGCCTCGTGGGAGGAGGGGTACGACCCCGCCGACCGCCTGGACCAGGCCGTACTGGCCACCCGGCGGGCGGCGTTCCCGTTGCGGGGGCTGCTGCCGTGAACCCGCCCGGGGGGCGGTGTCCCCCCGGAGGGTGACGGTCTGCCGGGCCCGCCCGGACGTCCTCGCCCGCAACGCGCCCGCGGGAAGGCGTCGTTACGCCAACCGTGCGTTCTTTCGGCGTTCCGGCTTCGGCGCGCGGCCGCGTGGGCGACCATCGCACCCGTGTGGGACACCGGTGGTCTGCGTGCGCACCTGCTTGCTGCCGGGCTTGCCGGGGTGGTGGGTACCTCCCGGGAGGTCAGTCTTCGGAGCTACCGGCTGTTCGCGGCCCGGGATCCTCGGGTGTTGATCGGGATCGACCCCGAAGGAACCTGGGGAATGCGGGAATTGCTCACTTTGATGGCCGAGCGGTGTGGGGTTTCGGCTGATCCGGGGCACACTTCCGGTCGGGATGTGATCGACCCGGAGCGTACGCTGGCGGCGCTGGACGCCTTCGCGGAGCGGATCCGGGGTGCCGCCAGGCAGGGTGTGCCCGTGCTGTTCGGCACCGGACACCCGCAGCGGCTGCTCGGCTTCTACGCCGGCTTGGCGGACGCCCTGTCGGCGGCGGGGTGTGAGGTCCTCACCCCCGCGCAGGGTCACTGTGTCGACATATTGACCCGGTTCGGTCTACGTACGTTCCGCCTGGACTACGTGCGGGGCGTCGCGCTGATGCGGGAACCCGGGGCCGGGCGCCCCGGTCGTGAGCCGGGCGTGCACAGCCATTCCCCGCTCCCGGTTCGGCTCGCTCTGGCCGCGGCCGCCGAGTCCGGCGGCCCCTTGCCCGGGCTGGTGATCGGTGACCACGGGTGGGTCTGCGGCGCAGGTCAGCTGGGGTTCGAGGCGATCGGGCTGGCGGACACGGATGATCCCGCGCCGTTCGTCGGGGAGGCCGAGGGGGCAGTGTCCGTCGTCGTTCCACTTGATGACGGGGTGCGGTCGGTTTCCTACCGTCCGCTCACCCGCTACGTACTCAAACGAGCGTGTCTGTCACAGTAGGCCTGCGATGGGTGCACCTCTTCCCCACTCGCATCACACGCCCCTACATTGGGGAGTGAGCACGCAACGACGAAGAGTCACCGGAAGGGGAAGCCGGTGGCCGTCGAGTGCGGAAGGTTCAGGTGTGTCATGGCTGCAGCTGGCGAGAGGCCTCTGAACGAGGTTCAGTTCCTTACCGTGGCGGAGGTCGCCTCGGTGATGCGAGTGTCGAAGATGACCGTGTACCGGTTGGTGCACAGCGGTCATCTGCCCGCGATCCGGGTGGGGCGGTCCTTCCGCGTCCCGGAGCAAGCGGTTCACGAGTACCTTCGCGAGAGTTATGTGGGGGTGGAGACTGCCTGACGGCGCTTCCGGGAGACCCTGCGATCACCTCGATTACACCCTCAGCGCTCGGGCGGGTAGGCTAGCCCCTCGTAGGTCGTATGGGCCCATGGCGCCCAACGCCGAGTGATGAGAAGTGAGCGAGGGTAAGTCGTGGGCTCTGTTATCAAGAAGCGGCGCAAGCGGATGGCCAAGAAGAAGCACCGCAAGCTGCTCAAGCGCACGCGCGTTCAGCGTCGCAACAAGAAGTAAGCGACGCCGCGAGAGCGTTCCTGTGGCCTCCCACCCGTGTGGTGGGGGGCCACAGGCATGTCCGGGGGCTGTCTCGCACGACCGTCGCGCACCACCGTCGGGCACGGTCCCGGTCCGGCCGTGCCTTTCGGTTCCGGCGGCCCGACTGGTGCGGACCGGGGAAATTCCGTCACCTCGCGCATCGGGTGGCCATCACAGCGCAACATCCACCCGCTAAGTTGGCGCACACGGGGAACGCGGCAGGAGCAGGTTTCGCACGGGATCGGGAAGGAAGGCGCTGATCTTGGGGAAGGTCGTGCTCGTCACCGGAGTGGCCCGGCAGCTGGGCGGCCGGTTCGTGCGGCGGATCCAGCGGGACCCCGAGGTGGACCGGGTGATCGCCGTGGACGCGGTGCCGCCGGCGCACCACCTCGGCGGTGCCGAGTTCATCCAGGCCGACATCCGGCAGTCGGCGATCGCCCGGGTGCTCGCGGAGACCGGTGTCGACACGGTCGTCCACCTGGACGTGACCGGCACCGCGCTCGGCGGCGGCAGCCGGGCCACGGTCAAGGAGACCAACGTCATCGGCACCATGCAACTGCTCGGTGCGTGCCAGAAGTCGCCGGCCGTGCGGCGGCTGGTGGTGAAGTCGAGCACGAACGTGTACGGGTCGGCGCCGCGTGATCCCGCCGTGTTCACCGAGACGACCCCGCCCAAGTCGCTGCCCAGCGGCGGCTTCGCCAAGGACGCCGTGGAGGTCGAGGGGTACGTGCGCGGGTTCGCGCGGCGGCGGCCCGACGTCGCCGTGTGCGTGCTGCGGTTCGCCAACATCCTCGGGCCGACCACGGACACCCCGCTCGCCGGGTTCTTCTCGCTGCCCGTCCTGCCGACCGTGTTCGGCTACGACCCGCGGCTGCAGTTCGTGCACGAGGACGACGTCGTCGAGGTGCTGCGGATCGCCTCGCACGAGCCGCGCCGCGGGACGCTCAACAGCGGGACCTTCAACATCGCCGGGGACGGCGTGCTGCTGCTGTCGCAGTGCTCACGGCGGCTCGGGCGGCCCACCGTGCCGCTGCTGCTGCCCGCGGTCACCTGGGCCGGTTCCCTGGTGCGTACGCTCGGTATGACGGACTTCTCGCCGGAGCAGATCCGGCTGCTCACCCATGGCCGGGTGGTGGCCACCGACCAGATGCGCGAGACGCTCGGGTTCGAACCCAGGTACACGACGGCGGAGACGTTCGCGGACTTCGCGCGCGGCCAGGGCCCCGGGCTGCTGCCGCCGGAGGCCCTCGCGGGGGCCGTCGACCGGATCGCCGCGCTGGCCGTACAGGGCGGCGGCCGGCCCCCGAAGCCCAGCGCCAACTGAGGAGCGCAGCAACGATGGCGGATGCCAAGGTCATTCCGTTCGACGACGACCGGTCCCGCGGGAGCGCCGTGCCACGGCCGTCGCGGCGCCGGAGCGCGGGCGGCAGGCGCGGCGCGGCCGGGGAGGCCGCGCAGGTCGGCGCGGTCCAGCCGCTGCCCGCCAGGGCCGTTCCGCAGGATGATGAGACGGTGACCCGGGAGGAACAGCCGGCCGCGGAGCCGGGCGACGGCGGCGGCCTGGAGCGGCGCGTCGCGAGTGGCCTCGCCTTTCTGCGCCGCCGGCTGACCGGGGACTACGACGTCGACGACTTCGGTTACGACGAGGAGCTGACCGACCAGGTCCTGATGTCGCTGCTGCGGCCGGTGTACGAGAAGTACTTCCGGGTCGAGGTGAAGGGCATCGAGAACATCCCGGCCAAGGGCGGCGCGCTCATCGTCGCCAACCACTCCGGGACGCTGCCGCTGGACGGCCTGATGATGCAGGTCGCCGTGCACGACCACCATCCCGCGGACCGGCACCTGCGACTCCTCGCCGCCGACCTGGTCTTCGTCCTCCCCGTGGTCAACGAACTCGCCCGCAAGCTGGGCCACACCCTCGCCTGCACCGAGGACGCCGAACGGCTGCTGGGGCAGGGCGAGCTGGTCGGGGTGATGCCGGAGGGCTTCAAGGGCATCGGCAAGCCCTTCAGCGAGCGGTACAAGCTCCAGCGGTTCGGCCGGGGCGGGTTCGTCTCCACCGCGCTGCGGCAGGGTGTGCCGATCATCCCGTGCTCGATCGTCGGGGCCGAGGAGATCTATCCGATGATCGGCAACGCCAAGACGCTGGCGCGGCTGCTGGGTTTCCCGTACTTCCCGATGACGCCGACCTTCCCGTGGCTGGGTCCGCTCGGCGCGATCCCGCTGCCGACCAAGTGGACGATCCAGTTCGGCGAGCCGATCCCGACGGACGGCTACCCGCCGGAGGCGGCCGAAGACCCGATGCTGATGTTCAACCTGACCGACCAGGTCCGTGAACAGATCCAGCACACGCTGTACAAGCTGCTGGTGCAGCGGCGGTCGGTCTTCTTCTGACGACCGGTCCCCGCAGGACCGTGCACGCGTACGGCTGGGCGCACGGGCCGGCTGGGTGCACGCGTACGGGCCGGGGGTGCGTACGACGGTGGGGGCGCCCCTGCTCGGAAAGGGGCGCCCCCACTGTCGTGGCCGAAGGCGGTTAGTGCGCGTCCTCGCTGTCGATGCCCAGGCCGGGCAGCAGGCCCGGCAGGAGCGGTGGCAGCGTGACGTCCGGCTTGCTCGTCGGAGACTTGGGAGCCGACGGGGAACTGCCCTCGGCGCCGGTCTTCGGCGGGTCGAGCAGACCGCCCGTGCTGCCCCCGAGCAGGCCTTCGCCGGTGTCGCCGGTGGCCGAACCACTGGGACTGCCGGGGCTGGCGTGCTTGCCGGAGGACGGGGTGCTGCCGGTGCCGGACGGGGCCGACCGGTGGGTGCCGGAGGAGCCCGTGGGCGGCGTGCCGGAACTTCGCCGCCCGTCGTCGCCGGTCGCGGCGGGCGCCTGCGGGAGCAGGGACTGCAGCGGGGCGACCTCTTCGTCTATGGCGTCGAAGACCGACGACACCTTGTCCTTGACGTCCCCGAGCTGCAGGGGCAGCTTGTCGCTCAGCGCGCTCCAGGCCTCGCGGTGGGACCGGGAGAACGCGGAGAGGGCCTGGATGGGGCCCAGGGACTGCGGGTCGGCCTCGTAGGCGGCGTGCAGCAGACGGTGGCCCTCGGTCACGTCGCGCTGCATGCCGGACAGGGTGCGACGGACCTCGCCGAGGGACTCGTGGTCGAGCTGGGTGCCGCGACCGCGTTCCATCAGCCGCCGGGCCTCGCTCAGCCGGTTGGAGGCCTGGTCGAGGTAGGTCTGGCCGCGCTCGTCGTCACCGTCGCTCAGGTAGTTGAGCCTGAAGTCCTCGATGCCGCGTTTGAGGCCGTACAGCGAGTCGCCGGGCAGTGCGTCGGAGCTGGCGGAGGCGACCCCGCCGAAGGCTCCGGCGGCCACGCCGACGCTGAGCCCGCCCGCGGTGAGCCCCTTCGCCAGCCGGGACCGCGGTCGCAGCTTGCCCAGTGGGCTCGCCCGGTGGGCACCCCTGCCTCTGGCTCTTTGTCCGGGTACCGGCGCGTCCGCCCCGGATCCCTCTTGGAGCATGGCCTCCATCGCGGCCACCAGCTGGGCGCGCTGGACCACCTTGACCTCGGGGTCGAGCTGCGGCCTGGGCAGTGCGCAGAGGCCCGTCGCGAGGGCCAACATCTCGCCCTGCCCGGTCTGTTCCTCGGTGGTCGGCGGTGATCCCGCCGGCGCTGCGGACTGCTCGGCCGCCGTGTCCCGGTCGGACTGCTCCTCCAGGGCCTGGGCGAAGGCGTTCGCCCGCCGGTGGGCCGATACGTTCGCGATCACTGGCGGCACCTCCTCTCGTCATGACGGTCGACTCCCCAGGGGGTCCTGAGGGTTGCACGTCCACGACCAATCCCACTCGATCGAGCGATCAGGGTCGGCCAGGACGTGACCACAGGGAGCCTGTATCCCGCACAACGAGTGGCTCGGCACTTGGGTTACGGACGGCGGATGATCCGATCAGAAAGACAACGCGCCAGCACGGAACGTGAGTTGGACATGGCACTCCGTGGCGGGGTCAGCGGGCGTCGTCCGGCAGGAGCCGGGCGAGGGTGCGCACGGCCCGGTACTGAAGGGTCTTGATCGCGCCCTCGTTCTTTCCCATCACGCGCGCGGTCTCGGCGACCGAGAGGCCCTGGAGAAAGCGGAGGGTCACGCATTCCTGCTGCTGCGGGTTGAGCCGGCGTACGGCGTCGAGCAGGGCGGCGTTGGAGAGGGACTCCAGGACGGAGTCCTCCGGCGAGCGCTCGACCTCGTTGGCGTCGAGCATCTCACCGGTGGTGACCTCCAGGCGGAACCGGCTGGACTTGAAGTGGTCGGCGACCAGGTTGCGGGCGATCGTCACCAGCCAGGCGCCGAAGTCGCGGCCCTGCCAGGTGAACGTGCCGATCCTGCGCAGTGCGCGCAGGAAGGTCTCGCTGGTCAGGTCCTCGGCGGTGGCCTTGCCGCCGACGCGGTAGTAGATGTACCGGTACACGGTGTCGCTGTACTGGTCGTACAGCCGTCCGAAGGCTTCGGCCTCTCCTGCCTGGGCACGCTCGACCAGGTCCATCATCCGGGCGCTGTCACTGTCGGCGGCCGGACGGCGGGCGGTGGGCGTGCCGGTGGAACGGCCACGTCTGCCGACCGCGGCGCCACCTTCGGCCAGTGCGTAGCACGGACCTACGGGCGCGGCGGCGACGGTGGCGAATACGGGGACGGCGGACACGGTGGACACGGTTGACGCGGTGGGGACGAGGCCGCGCAGCGTCTCTTTGACCGTTGCGATTGTTGCGCGCAGCGTAGCCAGGCCCGAGGCGTCAACCCCGACGTGTGGGTACACGGGACTCCCAGAGGCAGAGCTTCCATCACGTGCAGTGCGGGACCTTTCACCCGTCGTAGCGACGGAGGGGTACCGGTTTGCGTCTGAGGAGAATAACGCTTCGTGCAGGCCCTGCTACACCCAGTTGCTCAAATCATCGATTGCGTCGGTTTTGTGGCCGATTGACGGCTCATCAAGACGCCTGATGTGATCGATTGCTGATCGGAAAGGCGCTGGTTTCTGCGAAGGCCGGGGCGGGTCGGACCGGGGGCGCCATAATCCGGGCACCCGCGCGGGACCCTGTGCGAGCCCGCGGCGAGGGGGTTCCGTGGCTGACGCGGGAGTCCCGCGGCTGGCGGGACGACGGAAACGGGCCGGACGCCCGGAAACGGACGCCCGGCCTCCGTGTGATCGCACCCGGTGACGGCCGGGCGGCGGCTCGGTCGCGGTTCAGCGGCGTGCCGACGGTGTGTCAGCGACGCGTGAGCGGCGTACCGGTGGCGGTTCGCCGGCTGTAGCGACTATCAGCGGCGTATCAGTGGCGGTTCACCGGCGGCGCCGGCTCAGCGCGATGGCCGCCACCGTGCCGCCGGCGACCGCGCCGACTCCGGCCGCCGCCGGGATGCCGACCTTCGCCGCCTTGCGGCCCGTGCGGTAGTCGCGCAGGCGCCAGTCCTTCTCGCGGGCGTGCCTGCGGAGTTTGGCGTCGGGGTTGATGGCGTACGGGTGGCCGACGAGCGACAGCATCGGGATGTCGTTGTGGCTGTCGCTGTAGGCGGCGCAGCGGGAGAGGTCGAGGCCCTCGGCGGCGGCCAGCGCGCGTACCGCCTCCGCCTTGGCCGGGCCGTGCAGCGGCTCGCCGACCAGCTTGCCCGTGTAGACGCCGCCGACCGACTCGGCCACCGTGCCGAGCGCGCCGGTCAACCCGAGGCGGCGGGCGATGACCTGGGCGATCTCGACCGGGGCGGCCGTGACCAGCCACACCTTCTGTCCGGCGTCCAGGTGGGCCTGGGCGAGGGCGCGGGTGCCCGGCCAGATGCGGTCGGCCATGTACTCGTCGTAGATCTCCTCGCCGATCGTCTCCAGCTCGGCCACGCGGTGGCCCTTGACGATGGACAGGGCGGAGTCCCGGACGTCCTGCATGTGCTCGGGGTCCTCGACGCCGGCCAGCCGGAACCACGCCTGCTGCCAGGCGAACTTGGCGAGGTCGCGGGTCTCGAAGAACTTCCGCTTGTACAGGCCGCGCCCGAAGTGGAATATCGCGGCGCCCTGCATGACGGTGTTGTCGAGGTCGAAGAACGCGGCGGCCTTGTCGTCGCCGAGGACCGGGAACTGCGGTTCCTGGTCCGGGGAGGTCTGTGACGCCTCCTGGGAGGACTTGCGGGCGGCCTCCGCCGAGGCCTCGCCTGCCAACACGCTCCGCGCCGTGGCGGAGCGCCTACGGGGAGTGAGCCATCCGAGAGCGGCCATGCGGTGAGCATAGCCAGTTTGTTCGGTGGTGCCGGAGCCGAGAGGTTCGAAGGGCGTGAACTCTGCGCGACCGCACCGTTGAGCAGGCGCGAGAATGTCCGCCATGAGCCCCCTTTTCCGGCGGAAGCCCGCCCCTCAGGAGCGATTGGTCACTCTCGTCCGCAAGCCCGGCTGTCACCTGTGCGACGACGCGCAGGCCGTGATCGAGAAGGTCTGCGGCGAACTCGGCGTGCCCTGGGAGCAGAAGGACATCACCCAGGACGCCGAACTCCACGCCGCGTACTGGGAACAGATCCCCGTCGTCCTCGTCGACGGCAGGCAGCACACCTTCTGGCGGGTGGACGCGGGGCGTCTTCGCAAAGAACTGACCGAGTAGTACAAGACTGCGCCGGACGTCGCTTAGGATCGTCGGCGGTTTTGGTCTCGGGGGCGGGATTTCACTAGGAGTGAGTCGCTTTGCCCGCAGGTAGGAGCCCGGTACGGGCGTGCGTGACCCCGGTCACGTTGGCCGGGCAAAACGGACACCATCTTTGTGCACACGTTCACAAAGACATAGCCTGCTGTCGACGGGGCGGTCTGGGGACGTATGGCCGCCTGCAGCCCCGCTCTACCCGCAGGAGCATCGTGGCAACTGGCCGAACTCACCGACCGGCGACCCGCAGCCGAGGGATTCCCGAGGCCACCGTCGCCCGGCTTCCGCTGTACCTCCGGGCGCTGAACGCACTGTCGGAGCGCTCGGTGCCCACGGTCTCCTCCGAGGAGCTGGCCGCGGCCGCGGGGGTCAATTCCGCCAAGCTGCGCAAGGACTTCTCGTACCTGGGTTCCTACGGAACGCGCGGTGTCGGTTACGACGTGGAGTACCTCGTCTACCAGATCTCCCGCGAGCTCGGCCTGACCCAGGACTGGCCGGTCGTCATCATCGGCATCGGCAACCTCGGCGCCGCCCTGGCCAACTACGGCGGCTTCGCCTCCCGTGGCTTCCGGGTCGCCGCGCTGATAGACGCCGACCCGGCGATGGCCGGCAAGCCGGTGGCGGGCATCCCCGTCCAGCACACCGACGACCTCGAGAAGATCATCAAGGACAACGGGGTCTCCATCGGCGTGATCGCCACCCCCGCCGGTGCCGCCCAGCAGGTCTGCGACCGGCTCGTGGCCGCCGGGGTCACCTCCATCCTGAACTTCGCGCCGACCGTGCTGTCCGTCCCGGACGGCGTCGACGTGCGCAAGGTCGACCTCTCCATCGAGCTGCAGATCCTCGCCTTCCACGAGCAGCGCAAGGCCGGCGAGGAGAGCGCCGCCGGTGACGGCGCGCTGCCCGCGGCCGCCGCCCGCGCGGACCGTGAGAACCGCGAGAGCGGTGAGAACCGTGAGCCCCGCGGGGGCGCGGCCGGCCAGGGACCCGACGGGGACGTACCCGCCGTGATGCCGGCATGAGCCTCCTCGTCGTAGGGCTGAGCCACCGCAGCGCCCCCGTGAGCGTGCTGGAGCGGGCCGCGCTGAGCGCGGACGCCCAGGTCAAGCTGCTCCAGGACACGGTCGCCGCCGAACCGGCCACCGAGGCCGCGGTGCTCGCCACCTGCAACCGCATCGAGCTGTACGCCGACGTCGACAAGTTCCACGCCGGTGTCGCCGAGCTGTCCACGCTGCTCGCCCAGCACAGCGGGGTCGGCCTGGAAGAGCTGACGCCGTACCTCTACGTGCACTACGAGGACCGGGCGGTCCACCACCTGTTCTCGGTCGCCTGCGGCCTGGACTCCATGGTCGTCGGCGAGGGCCAGATCCTCGGCCAGATGAAGGACTCGCTCGCCCGCGCCCAGGAGCTGCACACCGCCGGACGGCTGCTGAACGACCTGTTCCAGCAGGCCCTGCGGGTCGGCAAGCGCGCCCACTCCGAGACCGGCATCGACCGGGCCGGGCAGTCCCTGGTCACCTTCGGCCTGGAGCAGCTCGCCGCCGGCGGGGACGTACGGGACTGGGCCGCGGGCCGCAACGCGCTGGTCATCGGCGCCGGCTCGATGTCCTCGCTGGCCGCCGCGACCCTCGCGCGGGCCGGGGTCGGCGAGATCGTGGTCGCCAACCGCACCTTCGACCGTGCCGAGCGGCTCGCGCAGATCCTCACCGAGGCCGACGACAACGCGGTGACCGCCCGCGCGGTACGGATGAACGCCGTGCCGGACGAGCTGACACGTGCCGACGTCGTCGTCTCCTGCACCGGCGCGACCGGGCTGGTCCTGACGGCCGACGCCGTCGCGCAGGCCCTCGAGGGCCGCACCGGACAGCCTGTGACGGGCATGGACGCCACGGCCGTGACGCCCGCGGCCCCGCTGCCGCCCACCAGCGTCGGCACCGAGGAGAACTGCCCGCTGGACCTGGCCGCCGTCCAGGGCTCGACCGGCTTCTCCGTGCACGGCGAGGCCGCCGTGGCCGGCATGGACGCGGCCACCCTGGAGCAGCACGCCGCCTGGGTCACCGGAGCCGGCGTCGACCGGCGCGAGGCCGGCCGGCGCGGTCCGGGGGCCGACGCGGACGCGGACGCGGAGCTGATCACCGCGCTCGCCGCGGCCGTCGCCACCGTCGGCCGCGTACCCGAGCACCGCAAGCCCGAGCCGGTCGCCGAGATCCCGCGCCCGGCCCCGGCCGTGTTCCTCCTCGACCTCGCCATGCCCCGCGACATCGACGCGGCCGTGCACCGGCTGGCCGGGGTGCGCCTGGTGGACATCGAGTCCCTCGCCGACGCCTCGGCCGACGCGCCGATGGCCGCCGACGTGGACCTGGTCCGGCGTATCGTCTCCGACGAGGTCGCGGCCTTCGGCGCGGCACAGCGGGCGGCGCACATCACGCCGACCGTGGTCGCACTGCGCACCATGGCCGCCGACGTCGTAGCCGCCGAGATCACGCGCCTCGACGGCCGGCTGCCCGACCTGGACGACCGCCAGCGCGGCGAGATCCGCCAGGCCGTGCACCGGGTCGTCGACAAGCTGCTGCACGCGCCGACCGTACGGGTCAAGCAGCTCGCGGCCGAGCCCGGCGGCGCCGGGTACGCGGACGCGCTGCGCACCCTCTTCGACCTCGACCCCGAGACGGTTGCCGCCGTCTCCCGGGCCGAGGACAGCACGGACAAGAAGGACCGACCCGCATGACACAGAAGGCACTGCGACTGGGGACGAGGCGAAGCAAACTCGCCATGGCCCAGTCCGGGCAGGTGGCTGAGGCCGTGAGCCGGGTGACCGGCCGGCCCGTCGAGCTGGTCGAGATCACCACGTACGGCGACGTCTCCCGGGAGGCGCTGGCGCAGATCGGCGGCACCGGCGTGTTCGTCACCGCACTGCGTGACGCGCTGCTGAAGGGCGAGGTGGACTTCGCGGTTCATTCGCTCAAGGACCTGCCGACCGCACAGCCCGAGGAACTGGTCCTGGCCGCCGTACCGGTGCGCGAGGACCCGCGGGACGTGATCGTCGCCCACGACGCCCTGAAGTTCACCGACCTGCCCCGCGGGGCGCGCATCGGTACGGGTTCGCCTCGCCGCATGGCGCAGCTGAACGCGTACGCGCGCTCCCACGGGCTGGACATCGAGACGGTCCCGATCCGCGGGAACGTCGACACCCGCATCGGGTACGTCCACGACGGTGAGCTGGACGCCGTCGTCCTGGCCGCCGCCGGACTGAACCGGATCGGCCGGATCGACGAGGTCACCGACTTCCTGTCGGTCGACACGGTTCTGCCCGCCCCCGGCCAGGGGGCCCTGGCGATCGAGTGCGCCGCGGATAACGCAGCGCTCGTCGCCGCGCTCGGCGCGCTCGACGACCCCTTCACGCGGGTCGCCGTCACCGCCGAGCGGTCCCTGCTCGCCGCCCTGGAAGCCGGCTGCAGCGCCCCTGTGGGCGCGCTGGCCGACTTGCTGGCCGACGGGCAGATTGTCAAGGAAATGCGCCTGCGCGGCGTCGTCGGTACGACCGACGGCACCCGCATGGTGCAGCTGTCCACCACCGGTCCCGTGCCCCAGACGCACGAGCAGGCGATGGCACTCGGTCGCGAACTCGCCACCGAGATGCTCGCCCAGGGCGCGGCCGGTCTGATGGGGGAGCGAGAACATTGAGCCCCGCCAACCTTTCCACCGGCCTGGAACACGGGCACGTCACCTTCCTGGGTGCCGGACCCGGGGATCCGGGGCTGCTGACCCTGCGCGCCGTGGAGGCGCTGTCGAACGCGGACGTCCTGGTCGCCGAGCACGAGGTGCTCGACGTGATCCGGACGCACGCCCGGCAGGGCGTCACCGTCGTACCGACGGACGCGGTCGCTTCCTCGGATCCGCTTCCGGGCACGGGCACGCCTCAGCTCACGGTTGTTGACGGCACGTCAACATCCGTTGCGCTCCCGGCTGCTGCTCGGGATGCCGCTCATCTTGTCATGGAGGCCGCGCGTACCGGCAGGCGGGTCGTGCGTGCCGTTTCCGGGGATCCCGGGCTCGACACGAACGCGGCCGAGGAGATGCTCGCCTGTGCCGCAGCCGGCGTGCCCTTCGAGGTCGTACCGGGTGTCGCGGCCGCGGTCGGCGTGCCCGCGTACGCCGGTGTGCCGCTGCGCGACGCGCACGGCATGGACGTCCGGTTCGTGGACGCCCGTACCGCCACCAGCCGCTGCTGGACGGAGGTGGGCGCCTCGGACGGCACGGTCGTCGTCTCCACGACGCTGGACTCGGTCGCGGCGACCGCGTCCGAGCTGGTGTCGGCCGGCCGCAAGCCGGACACCCCGATGACGGTCACCGTCGCCGGTACGACGACCCGCCAGCGCACCTGGTCGGCGACGCTCGGCACGATCGCGCAGACGCTGAAGCAGGCGAAGGTCCTGCCGTCCCCGGACGGCGGGCGGCCGGTCATAGTCGTGGTCGGTGAGCGTTCCGCCGCCGCCCAGCGCGACCGGCTGTCGTGGTTCGAGTCCAAGCCGCTGTTCGGCTGGCGGGTGCTCGTGCCGCGCACCAAGGAGCAGGCGGCGTCGCTCTCCGACCAGCTGCGGTCCTACGGCGCGGTGCCGCACGAGGTCCCGACGATCGCCGTCGAGCCGCCGCGCACGCCCCAGCAGATGGAGCGCGCGGTCAAGGGCCTGGTGACCGGCCGCTACGAGTGGATCGCGTTCACCTCGGTCAACGCGGTCAAGGCGGTCCGCGAGAAGTTCGAGGAGTACGGCCTCGACGCGCGTGCATTCGCGGGCATCAAGGTCGCCGCGGTGGGCGAGCAGACGGCCAAGGCGCTGATCGACTTCGGTGTGAAGCCGGACCTGGTGCCGAGCGGCGAGCAGTCGGCCGCCGGTCTCCTGGAGGACTGGCCGCCGTACGACCCGGTCTTCGACCCGATCGACCGTGTCTTCCTGCCCCGCGCCGACATCGCCACCGAGACCCTGGTGGCCGGTCTGATCGAGCTGGGCTGGGAGGTCGACGACGTCACGGCGTACCGCACCGTGCGCGCCTCGCCGCCGCCGGCGGACACGCGCGAGGCGATCAAGGGCGGCGGCTTCGACGCCGTGCTGTTCACGTCGTCCTCGACCGTGCGGAACCTCGTCGGCATCGCCGGCAAGCCGCACAACGTGACCGTGATCGCCTGCATCGGTCCCGCCACGGCCAAGACGGCCGAGGAGCACGGGCTGCGCGTCGACGTCATGGCCCCGGAACCGTCGGTGCTCAAGCTGGCGGAGGCGCTGGCCGACTTCGGTCTCAAGCGCCGTGCCGCCGCGCAGGAGGCGGGGGACCCCGTCACCCGGCCCAGCGAGCGCAGGCCGGGGGCGCGGAGGCGTCGTACGACCACGTGAGTCGTGCCGTGATGTGAGGTGTGGCGGAGTGTTCCCTGCCGGGGGCACTCCGCCTCGCTCGTTCGTGCCTCCTGCTCCGACGCGGTCACACCACCAGCGGTCACACCACTACCTGGGGACATGACCGGGACGCGTCTGAGTACGCGTGCTCATGTGTGGCGTCCGGCCTGGTCGAAGACTGGGGCCATGACGAGAACACACGCTGAAATCAAAGAAGTTGGCCGCTCCACCCGCCGGCCGCGCCGCGCCCTCGCGGTCGCGGCCCTCGCCGCCGTGTCACTTGCCGTCGGCGCCGCCGGCACCGCGAGTGCCGCCGGCCTGCCGGGCAGGCCCGCCGCCGGCGGCGGAGCCTGGACCGCCGCCGTGGTCCCCGCCCAGCGTCAGCAGGCGGCTTTCCTGGACATGCTGAACACGGTCAGACAGATGTGCGTCCCGACCCCGCTGCCCGAGCATGAGCAGCCGACTCCGCGGGAGCGGCCGCAGCCCCCGCTGAGCACGGCGCTGACGGCCGGCCAGGCCCCGCCCTCCCGCACCCTTCCGATGCCCGAGCTGGGGCCCGTCGAGGAGTGCGAGGGGGTCGTTCACGTCCAGCGCGTCACCCAGGCGCTCCGGGGCCTGGACCGGCCCAGCCCCGCCCGGGTCAGGAAGGCCCTGAACCGTGTCGGCTACATCGACGCGCACATCCACGGCCTCGAGCAGTTCCGCGGGACCACGCACTTCTACCTCGACCTGCGCTTCAAGGGCAGCGCCCTCTGGGTGGCGGGCTCCGTGTCCAGCAAGAAGGTCACCGTCGAGGCGTTCGCGGCGCCCGGTTCGTTCATGCCGGGAGCGCTGAAGCGCTGACGGCCGCAGGAGTGCGCCACGGGCGACGCCGGAGACGGCGTTGCCCGTGGCTGGTGGCCGGGTGCGCCCGACTGAAGCGACGTGAGGTGTGGCGGCGTGCCCATCAAGTGGGCGCCCCGCCTTGTCTGTTCAACCCCATCGGTTATCCGAAATCTCTTGCCCCGACTCCGGACGACACGATCACCGACCCCGCCTGTGGAACCGGCGGCTTCCTGCTCGCCGCTGCCGAGTACCTCCTCCACGAATACGGCCACCAGCTCACCCCTGAGCAGCGCAAGCACCTCAGCAGCGGTGGTATCTGGGGCACCGAGCTGGTCAGGAACACCGCGCGTCTCGCCGCGATGAACCTCTTCCTTCACGGCATCGGGCAGCCGCTCGGAAACGCGCTGGTGCACACCACCGACGCCCTGGCCGCCCCGCCCACGAAGCGCGCGAGCCTGGTCCTGGCCAACCCGCCCTTCGGCAAGAAGTCGTCCATCACCGTCTACGGCGACGACGGTTCCGCCGCCCGTGACGCGATCGCCTACGAGCGGCGCGACTTCTGGGTCACCACGACGAACAAGCAGCTCAACTTCGTCCAGCACATCGCCTCGCTGCTGGAGATCCACGGCCGGGCTGCGGTCGTCGTCCCCGACAACGTGCTCTTCGAGGGTGGCGCGGGCGATCCGCCGACGCCTGCTCAAGGAGTACGACGTCCACACGATGCTGCGCCTGCCCACCGGCATCTTCTACGCGGGCGGCGTCAAGGCCAACGTGCTGTTCTTCGAGCGCAAGCCGGCCCGGCCCAACGAGCCGTGGACCGAGAAGCTGTGGGTCTACGACTTCCGTACGGCCCAGCACTTCACCCTCAAGCAGAACCCGCTCACCCGGGCCTCTCTTGAGGACTTCGTCCAGTGCTACCGCCCTGACGAGGACCGTTCCAAGCGCGTGGAGACGGAGCGCTTCAAGGCGTTCACGTATGAGGAGCTGATCGCCCGCGACAAGGCGAACCTCGACATCACCTGGCTCCGTGACCCGAGCCTCGACGACGCGGACAACCTGCCCGCGCCCGAGGTGCTGGCCGCCGAGATCGTAGAGGACCTCCAGGCAGCTCTGGAGGAGTTCGCTGCGATCGCCGAGACGCTTCAGCAGGCCCGGGAGCAGGGCCCCGAAGCGGAGGAAGCCGCTGACGAGGACTGACCGGTGTCGCCCTGGGCCCGCTTCCGTGAAATCGGTCGCGGGCCCCAGGCATTGAGAGGGTCAGTGCGCAGACGCGTACGGCAGGAAGCCGGTCCAGACCTTGGGGGTGAGGGTGAGGCGGGGGCCATGCGGGTTCTTCGAGTCACGGACGTGGACGCGCGCGGGGGTGGCCGCGACCTCTATGCAGTCAGGGCCGTCGGCCGTGCTGTGGCTGCTCTTTATCCACTCCAGCTCGGCTTGGGCTCCGGAAACCTTGAGCGTCATGTCTTGGTCTCTCCCAGTACTTTCTCGATGAAGGTCATCGACTCGTGCGGGCTGAGGGCCTGCGCGCGGATGGCGCCGTAGCGGATGTCGAGGACCGTCGTTTCCTTCGGGTCGGTGATCACCCGGCTGCTGAGGGGCGCTTCGCTGAACCCGACGGTGGCTCCGTCCCTGAGCTTGAGAAGCCTGAACGAGCCATCGATTCCCGGGTTCTCCTCGTGGCCGAGGGGCAGGATCTGGAGGTCCACGTTGCGCCTCCGCCCCATCTCCAACAACCGTTCGAGCTGTTGTCGCATCACCATCTTGCCCCCGATGGGCCTGCGCAGCGTCGACTCGCACTGGACGAAGCTGAAGAGGGGCGGTTCCGTCGCAGCGTCGATGATCTCCTGACGTGACAGTCGGGCGGCCATCCGCTGTTCCAACTGGTCCGCGGTGAAGGGTGGCCGGCGCACGCCGAACACGGCTCGCGCGTACGCCTCCGTCTGCAACAGCCCATGGATCACCGAGTTGTTGTAGGCGCCCAGTTCGACGGCCTCCGCCTCCAGCCGCTTCAGGTCGCGGACCTTCTTCGGGTACCGCGCTTCCGCCACGTCCTTCCTCATGGCCGAGACGCGTCCGCCCGCCGTCAGCACCTGGTCCGCCCTGTCCAGGTACTCTGGGCGGGGAATGCGCCGCCCCCGCTCCACGGAGGAGACCAGTTCCTCCCCGTACCCGATGGCCGTCCCGAACTCGGCCTGGGTGAGGCCCGCCGCCTCGCGCCACAGCTTCAGCTGACGACCGACGGTCCGCATCACCGCCCCGGCCTCGTCGTCCTCCGGCCCCGCATCCCAGTCGCTCACGCTCGTCGTCCTTCCGCGTGCCGTTCGTGTCCAACCCCGGATGTCCGCGCCGGTCACCCCGGACGCCCCGGACAGAACCGGGCACGGCCCGGACAGTCCCCGTCCGCACGGGCTCCCGGCCTTCACAGAGTAGGGCCGTGTGAACACGCTGAGTGATGTGAATCAGCGAATCACCGCCTCGCGCGGAAGCGCGTCCGGTCCTCTGGCGCCCCTCGCGCGGGCGCAGTTCTCCGTGCCGCTCTCCGCCACCCGTCGGGGTGCCCGCCTCGCCCGGCTGCTCACCACCGAACAACTGAGGTCCTGGGGGCTTCCGTTGGACTCGGCCCGGCTCGTCGTGGCCGAACTCGCCGCGAACGCCGTGCTGCACGGCCGTGTCCCCGGCCGGAGCTTCCGTCTCACGCTCCGTCTCGACCCGGCCTCGGTGCTGCGGATCGAGGTCACGGACACCCGGGGTGACCTGCTGCCCGTCCATGCCCCGAGCTCCGCGGACGCGGTCGGCGAGTCCGGCTACGGGCTGTTGCTGGTCCAGGAGGTGGCGGACCGCTGGGGGGTGCGGGTCGGTCCGGTGCCGTGCAAGTCGGTGTGGGCGGAGATCGATGTCGTCGACCGTCCGTGAACCGCGTAACCGGCGCCCGGAAAGCGGGGTGCCGGGGGTCCGTTCGTCGGGGCTGCGGGACGTAAAAGACCAAAGCACCTGGGGAAAATACCGACCAACCAACCAAACCCCGCGTGGATCACTCGGCCGGGTGAAACGGGCCGGAGTGGCTGGCGCGCCGAGGGTTCGGCCGTGCAGTCTCGCCCCGAGGGGACGTCACAACTCCCCATCCCCACACATGCATCGGCCCTCGCCGGGACTGGCATCCCAGTGCGAGGGCCTGACCAACGAGGAAGAGACAAGCTTCCCTATGGCTGAGAAGAAGCCTAACGCTGTCCCGCGCCCGGATCAGGATGTTCGGCGGACCACCACCCACTCCGGTGTCATCCACGTACGCACGTACCCACCGGGGCGGTTCACCGTCGTTGGCAACCACCTCCTCCAGCACCGCGAGCTGTCGCTGATCGCCATCGGCCTGGCCACTCACATCCTGTCGCTGCCGGACGGTGCCGCCGTCGACATCCGCAGCCTCGTCGAGCGTTTCCCCGAAGGCCGGGACCGGATCGCCTTCGCGCTGCGGGAGCTGGAGGCGCACGGCTACCTGGAGCGGGTACGGGAACATGCGGAGACCGGGCGGATCGCCACCCGTACCTACGCCCACCACACCCCTCTCAGCCTGCGCGGAAACATCATGTGCGACCGTGGCGCGGCGCCCCGCGCCCGCACTCGCGGTGGGGTGCCCCGCCCCTCGGTGGGCGCTCGCGACACGCCGCAGGGGGACGACCGAGGTGATGGCGGATCGGCGGTCCCGCCCGCGTCGCCCGCGGCGCCCGAGCCGGTGGAGCCGGTGGAGCCGCCTGCGTCCTCCGGGCAGACGGAACCGGAACCGGAACCGGTCGCGTCCGCAGCCGCGTCGGCGGAGTCGCCCGCACCCCGGTCATCGGCCGGGCGGATCAACGAGACGAACGAGACGGACGTGTCGGGAGCGGGGACTGGCAGGCCGTACACGCCGGGCGAGGAGGGCGTACTCGACCGGCGCCACGACAAAGCCGTCGCCCTGCTGGCCGGTCTGCGTCGCACGGACGACCGGCTCACCCTCTCGCGCAGGGATGTGCACCGGCTCGCGCCCGCCGTCACCGCCTGGTTCGACGTCGGCGCCACGGCCGCCACGGTCCACCGGACCCTCACCGCCGACCTTCCGCCGGGTATGAGGAGCCCGGCCGGAGTCCTCGCCTACCGCCTCCGCGAGCAGCTCCCGCCGCCTCTTCCCCCGCGGGAGGCGCCGCTATGGCCGCTGCCACCGGCGAGGCCCCGGTCCGCTCCCACCCCCTGCAGAACTGCGACGGCTGCGAACGCGCCTTCCGGGCCCCGCACCCCGGTCGTTGCCGCGACTGCCGGTCCGTTCAGCCGTCCGTGGCCGGAGCCGCTCACGCGGCATGAGTCCGGGCACCGGGGCGCGGGCGAGGCCCTGGCAGGACGCGGAAACGCCTTTCCCGGGCCGACATCGCGTCGGCAAAGGCCGGGGGTGTGCGGGCGTAGCGTAGAAGCATGACGAAGTACGGATCATTCCCCGGTACCCGTCCCCGGCGACTGCGCACCTCGCCCGTCATGCGGCGGATGGTCGCCGAGACGCGACTGCATCCCGCCGACTTCATCCTCCCGGCGTTCGTCCGGGAAGGCGTGAGCGAGCCCGTGCCGATCGCGGCGATGCCCGGTGTCGTCCAGCACACCCGGGACAGCCTGAAGAAGGCCGCGCTGGAGGCCGTGGAGGCCGGGGTCTCCGGGATCATGCTCTTCGGCGTGCCGGAGGAGTCGAAGAAGGACGCCCTGGGCACCACCGGCACCGACCCGGACGGCATCCTCCAGGTCGCCCTGCGCGACGTGCGCGCCGAGGTCGGCGACGACCTGCTCGTCATGTCCGACCTGTGCCTGGACGAGTTCACCGACCACGGGCACTGCGGTGTGCTGGACGCCGAGGGCCGCGTCGACAACGACGCCACCCTGGAGCGCTACGCCGAGATGGCCCAGGTGCAGGCCGACGCCGGCGCCCACGTGGTCGGCCCGAGCGGCATGATGGACGGTCAGATCGGCGTCGTCCGCGACGCGCTCGACCAGATCGGCCGCGAGGACGTGGCGATCCTCGCCTACACCGCGAAGTACTCCTCCGCGTTCTACGGCCCCTTCCGCGAGGCCGTCGGCTCCTCCCTCCAGGGCGACCGCAAGACCTACCAGCAGGACCCCGCCAACCTCCGCGAGTCCCTGCGGGAGCTTGAGCTGGACCTGGCCGAGGGTGCCGACATGGTGATGGTCAAGCCGGCCGGACCGTACCTCGACATCCTCGCGCGGGTCTCGGACGCGGTGGACGTGCCCGTCGCCGCCTACCAGATCTCCGGCGAGTACTCGATGATCGAGGCCGCCGCCGAGAAGGGCTGGATCGACCGCGACCGCGCGATCTTCGAGACCCTGACCGGCATCAAGCGGGCCGGGGCGCGGAACATCCTGACGTACTGGGCGACCGAGGCGGCGCAGAAGCTGCGCTGACGCTCCGCTGGGTGCGAGGGCCGGCTCTCCGGGGGCTCAGCTCACCGGGGGGTACGGCCACAGCGTGTCGCAGGAACCCCAGACACTGCTGTCCTTCTCGCGGCACTTGAGTACGCCCGCAGTGGTGAAGGTGGCGGTGGGGGAGTGCTGGGCACCTCCGAGGCTCAGGGAGGCGTGCTCGTCGGAGGTCTCCAGCGCCTCGCCGAGAGCCTGGAAGTTGATCTGGTCCTTCAGGCTTCCCACGGAGCACAGCCCGAGGTTGCTGTACCAGGTCGTCCCGGGATCGATCCTGATGTCGTGTGCCGGGTATCCCCCGCCGGGGCAGTCCAGTGTCTGGCCGTGCACGTATTTGAGCGTCATGCCGACGGTGATCTGGCTCTTGCCGACGTTCCTCAGCATGACGCCGAACGCCACGTCGGATCCGGTGACTTGAGTGCAGGCGCTGGCCATGAGGTTCGAGCCCGACGGGGAGCCCCTCCACCCTCCGCAGTAGAGGTTCTTCCCCGAGTACGGGGTGCTGCCTGTCGCCGCCTTCACGATGGCCTTCGCCCTCTCGGGAGAGGGGGCCGGCTCCGCGGCCTTCGCCTTGCCGTCGGCGGGCGGGGTCGTCGTCGCCGTGGCGGACTTCGAGGGCGACGGGCTCGGAGCGGTGCTCGCGGCCGTGGGGCTCTGTGAGGCGGGGGCGGCGGCCTGACCCGTGCCCGCCCCCGCGTTCACGGCGACGTAGGCCAACGCGCCGACCGCGGCCAGACCCACGACCGTGAGGCCGATCGAGCGGCCGCCGAAGTGCATGTGCTTGGCCTGGTACGCGTTGCCGCCGACCTGGGAGCCGCCGGAGATCTCGTTGCTGGTGCGGTCGGACGTGGAGGGCGCTTCCATGGGTCAGTCGCCCCTGCCCAGCAGGCCGCGCAGACCGAAGCGGCCCTTGACGTTCTGCCCCTGGATGACGGACCCGTGGACCGTGCTGCCGACCACCTGGTTGCTGTGCACGAGCTGGGTCACCGGCCCGGTGCCCCGCTTCGCCTCCGCCTCCTTCAGCCAGTCCCGCAGATCCTCGGCGAAGGCGGAGTCGCTCTGGATGTACCGGTCCAGCGAGGCGATCAGCGGCGCGGGGTCCGTGGCCGCGCCGTCGAGCGCGGCCAGCGCCTGCTCGTCGCGGCGGAACCGGTGCCGGAGCATGCCGAGCAGCGCCTCCAGCGCCCTCGCCCCCACGGCGTCCAGTGCGCCCTGTCCGACGGCCGCGGCCACCGACTGCGCGAGCGCCCCATTCATAAGACCCTCCAACTGCACTGTCACACACGCCCCTTGGCGTGTGCTTGAACGCGCGAGAACGCGCCCTTGACCGGACGCGGAGTCAGATCATGGCAGAGCGGGTGGCTCCCCCGCGACCGGCTGTGGATCAGTCCCACCAGAAGGACCAGCTCGCTACGCCGATCAACTGCTCGGCGTAGCCACGCAGGTTGTCCGGGCCGTTCTGGAGGATGTTGTCCGGACAGAACGCGAAGTGCTCCGCCGCCACCGCCTCCGCCTCGGCGAGGGTGGCCGGCGGGGCCGCGACCGACACCACCAGGATGTCGAAGCCGAGCCCGACCACGCGTATGCCGAAGCGGTCCTCCCAGGAGCGCAGGATCGCGCAGAGCCGGGCCACGTCGTTGTCGTAGTTCAGCGGGCCGGTCCAGCCGATCGCCGCCGGGATGTCGGCGGAGCGGCGGGCCGGGACGAGGGCGAGGTGCGGCTCCTTGAACGCCGACCCGGCGGCCAGGCCGTCCGCGATCCGCTCCGCGCGGGTGTCCGGGTCGGCGGTCCGGGAACCCGCGGGTGCGAGCCCCGGCCACTGTGCCCCGAACGGCTCGACCTCCTCGGCCAGTTCGTCCTCCGCGTTGCCCTCCCAGTACTCCGCCAGCAGCTCCTCGGCGTCGTGGTCCCCCGGGTAGGACATCAGCTCGGGCATCAACTCCCAGTGTTCCGGCCCGCCTTGGTGCTCGCCCGTGTCCACCAGGACCGGAAGCAGCCCGGCGCGCGCGGCGGGCGCGCCGAGCGCCTTCCACGTGCCCGGCGCGGCCGTCTTGTCCGCGTGCCACAGCAGGGGCTCGTGCCAGGCCCCGTCGTGCGTGAGGTCGATCAGCCTGCCGGGCGGCAGTTGGAGCCCGAGCGAACGGCCGCTGGGGTCGGTTGCCAGCTTCGGCAGGGGGTTGGGGAGAGTCGCCATGCCGGTGACTGTAGGAGCAGCCACTGACAGTGGGAGGTCTCAGGCGAGTGTGGTGATGCAGAACGGGTGACCCGCGGGGTCGAGCAGGACCCGCCAGCGGTCGGGGTCGGGCTGGGACTCGGGCTTGACGGCGCCCAGGGCGAGCGCCCGCTTCTCGGCGATGTCGAGGTCGTCCACGCCCACCTCCATGTGCGCCTGCTTCCCCTGGGCGGGGTCCGGCCAGGTCGGCGGGCGGTAGTCGGCCGTGCGGTTGAAGCCGAGGCCGGGGGCGCCCTTCTCGCCGATCAGGATGAAGTCGTCGGTGGAGAAGAGAACCGGGAGGCCGAGCAACTCTTCGTAGAAGCGGGCGAGTTCGGCGGGGTCCGTGCAGTCGAAGGTGACGGCGACGAAGCGGAAAGCGGGTGCGGAAGTGGTGTCTGTGCTCATGGGGACGACGTTAGGACGCGACCAGGACAGTTCCGGTCCTGGTCGTGGGCCGCGTGTGGAAAACTTCGCGGCGTGATCAGCGCGTCCGCCCGCCTGCTGCGACTGCTGTCCCTGCTGTCCGCCCGGCCGTCCTGGACCTGCGCCGAACTGGCCGAGCGCATGGAGGTCACCGACCGCACGGTGCGCCGGGACGTCGCCAAGCTGCGGGACCTCGGCTACTTCGTGGACTCCGAGCCCGGACCGTGGGGCGGGTACCGCATGCGTGCCGGCTCCCGGGTGCCGCCGCTGGTCCTCGACGACGAGGAGGCGCTCGCCGTGGCCGTCGGGCTGCGGACGGCGGCACTGAGCGGTGCGCTCGGCGGTGACCAGGCCGCACTGTCCGCGCTGCTGAAGCTGCGGCAGGTGCTGCCGCAGCGGATCGTGGAGCACCTGGGGGAATGGGACGCGGTCTTCGTGCGGCTGCCCGGAGCCGCGGGGCCCCGGATCAGACCCGGCCTGCTGCTGGAGCTGGCCGCCGCCTGCCGGCGCGGCGAGCGCGCCCGGCTGTCGTACACCGACGGGCAGGGGCGGGCCTCCGCCCGGGAGGTCGACCCCTACCGTCTCGTGCACACCGGACGGAACTGGTACTTCGTGGCGCGGGACGTGGAGCGGGGACAGTGGCGGACGTTCCGCGCCGACCGGGTCGACCGGCTGCGGCCCACGGGACGTGCGGTGGAGATCACCGACCCGCCCGACCCGGCGCTCCTCGTCTCCCGGAACATCGCGAACGGCCCGTATCCCCTGTGCGCGACCGTCCGTCTGCCCGTGCCGATGCACGAAGCGCTGCGCCTCGTCCCGTCCACCGTCGGCACGCACAGCCCCGACGGCCCGGACGCGACGATCGTCGACATAGGCGGCTCCGACGCGGACGGTCTGGCCCGCTACCTCCTCGGCCTGGGCACCCCGCTACGGGTCCTCGCCCCGGACGCCGTACGCCAGGCCGTGGCGCGCCGCGCCCGGGAGCTTGCGGAGGAGAACGCGTGAGACGCGGCCGTGCCCCACGTGTAGCTGCCGACGTACTGCACAGGCTTCCGGGTCCGCGGAATCACCAGATCCCGTTCTCCAGCTCCTCCAGAGCCAGGTTCCACTGGGATTCCTCGTCGGCGAACGGGGTCGGGTCGAAGGCGCCCACCACGCGCCTGAAGCGCTCGGAGAGTTCCTCGGGGTCCACGTCGTTGTCGTGATCGACCTCGAGCTTCCGGAACTCGACGAGGCTGAAGAGCAGTGATTCGAGATCGCGGTGCAGCGGAATGTAGTGCTCTTCGCTCTCCGGGAACGCGTAGACCTTTCCGGAGGTCGGGTCGAGGGCGATCAGTGAGGTGAAGAAGATTCCCAGCAGCCACCAGTCGCGGCTCTCCTCGGGGCAGGAGAATCCATAGTGGTCGAAATGCCCCCCGATGACGGTCGGGTCGAATCCGGGCTCGTACGGGCTCTCCGGATCCTCCTTCACCGTGAAGACCTCGGAATCCGGAAGGCCCACCGAGCCGAGCAGGTCCAGCAGGCGCGGGTCGGCGCCCTCGCCGGCCGAGGAGCGGGGGTAATAGACCACGTTGGCAAGGCCGTAGGCCGCGATCATGTCGGCGGGAGTCACTGCGAAATTCACGGGTGCATCCTAGCGTGGCAATCCGGTACACACGTCGGTCACGAGAGGCTGAGCTTCTTCTTCAAGCCGTTGAGGTACTGGGTGTGTTCCTTGTTGGTGGTCTTCCCGGTGGCGTCGTAATAATCCGCCGCATGTGTCACCTTGAGGTCCGATCCGAAATGGTAATCGAGCCAGCGTGAGCAGACCGGATTCTTTCGGCAGGGTTCCCGTTCGGTGAATATCTCCTGGAGTCTTTCCTTGTTTCCCGAGTGCAGGATGGGGAAACCTATCATCCGCTCGGAATGGCCGCGCTTGTTGCTGTAGCCGACGAGGATCGACTCCCGGCCGTCCGCGTCGAGGTAGCGGCCGGCCGCGTAGTTCGTTCCCCCGCCGTCCTTGCGGGCCACCCGGGCCGCCTGGGTCGCCTGGGCGAGGTCGTTGCCGGAAGGGTCCTTCAGCTTCTGGGAGTTCGCCCTTCCCGGATGCTTGCTCTCGGCGTGGAACTCCTTCTTCTCCTGCGCCGTGCTGGGCAGGTAGAAGCGGCCGTCGTCGCCGACGATCCCGGTCAGGCGCTTCTTGTCGTGGTCGTCGAGGGTCGCGGTGCCGCCGTCGGAGTGGAGCTTTTGCACCGAGCCGTCCGCGTGCAGGAGATAGGTGCGCGTCTCGGCGTCCTCGCCGTCCTTCCCCGTCTTGACCCGCTTGGCCGCCCGCCCGACCTCGTCGTCCGTGTCCCGGTGCAGGCGGGAGACCGCCTTCGTGCGGTCCGGGACCGTCTTCGCCAGGTGGTGGCCGATCTTGTCGACGGCCTTCGCGCAGCCGTGCAGTCCGCCTTCCAGGATCGAGTCGAAGGTCTGGGTGAAGGGGTCCTTGCCGTGGGTGCGGCCGAAGGCGCCCTTGGCCCGGCCGAGCGCGGCGGAGCTGTTCAGGTGGAGTTCGCCGCCGTGGAAGGAGAGCTTGCCCGCGCCGCTCTCGAACTCCTCGTGGTCGATGTGGAGGTCTCCCATGCCCGGGCTCCCGGAGGCGGAGGCCAGTTCCATGGCGCCCGCGCCGCCCGCCGAGGCCAGCTGCATGCCGCCGTGGCCGCCCCCGTGGCCGCCCCCGCCGGGAGCGCCGCCGGGGCCGGGCGGCAGGGAGAAGGCGCCCTCCGCCAGGTTGAGGACCATGTCCTCGACCATCGCCTCCAGCTTGGCGTTGACCGGCTCGGTGACCCGGGCGATCAGCTCGTCCACGATCCGGTCCACGGCCTCGTCGATGAGCCGCTTCACGACCTGGCGTAACGCGGTGACCTCGGCCGCCCCGACGAGGGCGGAGAGGCCGCCGGTGAAGACCGCGAGAGCGGCTGATGCGCCGACCGTCCCCGCCATCACGGCGAGTTCGGCTTCGGCCTTGGTCTTCATGCCGAAGATGATGTCCGCGATGATGTCGCACGCGTCGGCGAACAGCCGGGCCAGCTCGGGGACCTTGTCCAGATGCCCGGCCTTGACCTGGGACCAGTGCTTCTCCATCGAGTCGACGGCCCACCCGTGCGAGGTGGTGAGGATGCGCTCCACGGCCTTGTGGGCGTCGGCACCATGGCCCTCGAACTTGTCGGCGAAGTCCCGCATGGCGGTGGCCATTTCGCGGTAGTCGTCCTCGTCGACGTTCGGGAAGTTGATACCGATGAAGTCCAGTACGTCGTCCAGCCAGCCCGGCAGCGTGTAGCCCATACCCGCGACGCCCCCATCTCCTGATCGTCGTACGAGTACGAAAACCCTAACCGGAGAACGGGCTTCAGACGCAAGGGCGTTCGAGCTCCAGTGCATGGTTGTGACAACCCGCACAGCACAACGACAGCATGGAGAAGGTGAGTTCAGCGTGGGTCGAGTGCCACGAGCGCCTCGTCCATGCCGACCAGCAGCACCCCGGAGTCCGTCAGGGCCAGCGAGCGCACCGGCGGCCCGGGGGCGAAGGTCCGGGCCGGCTCCTCGCCGTCCGGGGCGTGGAGTTCCACGGTCCCGTCGGCCCAGGCCACGGCCAGCGACAGTCCCCGCTCCGTCGTCGTGGCGGCGAGGGCCGTCACCGGACACGGCCGGGTGAGGACCGGGGTCTCCAGCGGCTGGGCCGAGGGACCCCAGGACCGCACGCTGCCGTCCAGGCCGCCGCTGTAGAGCAGCGGCACGCCCGGACCGCCCACGGACACCGGCAGATCCAGCGCCGCCAGCGCGGTCACCGGACCCTCGTGCAGGGCGGCGGTCCTCGGGCCGCTGTCGCCGGGGAGGAAGGCGTGGGCCCGGCCCGACGCGTCGGCCACCGCGAGGAAAGTCCCGCTCGCCGCCAGCGCCGTGCCGGGATGTTCCTTCAGGTGGGCGTTCACGTCGTCCACCAGGCGTTCCAGCGGCGTCGGGCCGTCGTCGAGCAGGGCCGCGATACCCGTGGCCGGGGCTGCGCCGGGCCGCAGGTGCAGCGCGCCGTCGCCGTCCAGCCCGAGCACCGCGCCGTCCGCCCCGACGGCGAGCCCGCGCGGCCGGTGGAGCGTCTGCGCCAGGCGGCCCACCGGCACGGCGTCCGCCTCGGCGGCGACACGGATCGTTCCCTGGTGGTCGGCGACCAGCAGTTTCCCGGCCAGTTCGCCGCGCCCGGCCGCCAGCGCGCGGGCCGGTCCCGGCCACGGCGGGCGCACGTCGCCGCGCACCCGGCGCCACACCACCCGCCACGCGGCGGCCCCGGCCAGGTCCGCCAGGGTCCGCGGATGACGCGGATCGGTGTCGTCGCCCAGGGCCGCGTGAAGGGCGACGGCACGCTCGGCGGGCTCCTCGGTGTGCGTCAGCGCCGGACCGGCCCGCAGCCAGGCCGCCCGCAGGCCGCCGTGGTCCCCGTCGGACCGCTCGAAGAGCCGGGTCACCTGCCACGGATCGGCGGCGCACAGGGCGGCCGGGTCGTCCAGGTCCGGCGCGGGCGGGGCGGGCGCGGGCGGGCCGGGTGCCGCCATGCCGCCGGGCACGCCCTGGGGCCGGGAGGCCGCCCACGCCGCGTACCGCTCGGGGTCCGTCCACCGCGGGTCGTCCAGGTCCATCACGGCCGGGCCCGCCTCCCGCAGCGCCGGGCCCACGTCGGACCGCGCCTCCACCACCAGCCGTACGTGCTCCAACTCCAGCAGCGCGAAGGCGAGTTCGGTGACGGTGTCCGGGTCGTCGGCGGCGTGCAGGTCGGGCAGGACGAGGACCGTGCGCCGGCCGTCCGCCGCCAGACGCGCCACCAGCTCGCCCGGTGTGCGCGCCGTCACCAGCAGCTGCCGCGCGAGGGTCCAGCTCGCCGTCAGCGCGCTCTCCCCGGAGAGCGGGACGAAGCCGTGCACCCGGCGTTCCCCGCGCGTCGTGGGACGCGTCCCGTGTCCCACCAGCCAGGCCAGCAGGGTCGACTTGCCGCTGCCCGCGCTTCCGGTCACCAGGCAGAGCCTCGGCGCGCGCGGGTCGGCGAGCCACGCCAGCAGCGCCGCGGCGGCCGGCTCGCGGCCCGCCGCGGGGCGCCCCCAGTTCTCGGCGTTCTCGGCGTCACCCTCGGTCACGGACGAATCCCCCCTGCCGCGTCAGCCGCGCCCGGCCTGTTCCGCCGCGTACGTGATCAGCTCCCTGAGTCCCTCCTCGCGGGACTCCGCGGTAGCACCGTAGTCGAAGCTGTGCGTGAACTCCGCGTGGGGGAAGGTGGCTTGGAGCCACACGGCGCAGTAGTGGCCCGGCATCACGCAGGGCTCCAGCTCGCAGTACACGCGCCGCACCTGTTCCGGCGTGACGCCCTCGGCGTGCAGGCGGCGCCACACCAGTTCCTCGGGGTGGGGCAGGCCCGGTCCCGTGGAGTCGGTGACGACCTGCTTGGCGCCGGAGGAGTCGACGTACTCGAACGCCGAGGAGAACGGGAAGTTGAGGGTGTGCCGTACGTCGTCCAGCACCTTCGGCCACCAGTTCTCGCGCTCCGCGAAGGCGGCCGGGTCGATCTGCCGCAGCTCGGCGTTGAGTTCACGGAACGCGGCCGCGGCCACCGGCAGACCGGTGGAGGCGGCGATCACCGGGAGCCTGCGGTCCAGCGCCGCGAGCGAGGCGTTGAACTCCGGGATGCCGGAGCTGACGAACATGTCGTCCTCGTCGATCCCGAGGAACACCGCCAGTACGGCCCCGTCCGGCCGCACGCACAGCGCCGCCAGCGGGTCGGTGCCGATGCGCGGCCAGTCCCTGCGGTCCTCGGGCACCGCCAGCCCGCGGTGTCCGGCGTCCATGCCGAGGGTGAGTCCGTCGGTGTCGCCCGCGGCCGTGAAGTAGGGCGCCACGCGCAGCGGAACCCCGGTGCCGGCGAGCGTCTCGCGTACGGCGTCCGGCAGCCGTACCCCGTACGAGCCGGGGATCTGGAACCGGCGCATGCCCTGCGGGCCGAAGTGGTCCGCGGACGGATCGGGAGCGCGCTCGGACATCGGGGTTCCTCTCGGTCGGTGGAGAGAAGGATCTCCCCACCGACCTTAAGGGGTTGGCCGTCAGAGCTTGTCGGGCGTCCTGATGCCCAGCAGGGCCATGCCCTGGTGCAGGGTGAGGGCCGTCAGGCCGACCAGGAACAGGCGGTTCTCCACCTGCTCCGGCGTCTCGGCCTTGAGCACCGGGCACTGGTCGTAGAAGGTCGTCAGGTGCGAGGCCAGCTGGTACAGGTACGAGGCCAGCTTGTGCGGCTCGTGCGCCGTGGCCGCCTCCAGGACCGTCTCCGCGAACTGGTCCAGGTGCAGGCCCAGCGCCCGCTCCGCAGGGGCCAGCGCCAGCTCCGGGTGGGCGGCGGGGCGGGCCTCGCCGGCCTTGCGCAGGATGGACTGGATACGGGCGTACGCGTACTGGAGGTAGACGGACGTGTCGCCGTTGAGCGAGACCATCTGGTCCAGGTCGAACTTGTAGTCCCGGACGGCGGAGGTCGACAGGTCCGCGTACTTCACCGCGCCGATACCGACGTAGCGGCCGTTCTCGGTGATCTCCTGCTCCGTCAGGCCCACCTTCTCGGCCTTCTCGCGGACCACGGACGTGGCACGCTCGACCGCCTCGTCCAGCAGGTCCACCAGCCGTACGGTCTCGCCCTCACGTGTCTTGAACGGCTTGCCGTCCTTGCCGAGGACCGTACCGAAGGCCAGCTGGTGCGCCTTGACGTCGTCGTTCAGCCAGCCGGCCCGGCGCGCGGTCTCGAAGACCATCTTGAAGTGCAGGGCCTGACGGGCGTCCACCACGTAGAGCAGGCTGGTCGCCTTCAGGTTGAAGACACGGTCGCGGATCGCGGACAGGTCGGTCGCCGCGTAGCCGAAGCCGCCGTCCGACTTCTGCACGATCAGCGGGACCGGGTTGCCGTCCGGGCCCTTGACGTCGTCGAAGAAGACGCACAAGGCGCCCTCGGAACGGACCGCGACACCGGACTCCTCCAGCAGGCGGCAGGTCTCCTGGAGCATGTCGTTGTAGCCGGACTCACCGACCACGTCCGGGTCCCGGATGTCCATGTCCAGCTTGTCGAAGACCGAGTAGAAGTAGATCTTCGACTCGTCCACGAACTTCTGCCACATGGCCAGCGTCTCGGGGTCGCCCGCCTGGAGGTCGACCACCCGGCGCCGTGCCCGCGTCTTGAACTCCTCGTCGGAGTCGAAGACCGCGCGCGAGGCCTTGTACAGCCGGTTCAGGTTCGACATGGCCTCCTCACCGGAGACCTGGATGTCGTCGCCCGCCTTGTGGTCCAGCTCGTGCGGGTGCTCGATCAGGTACTGGATGAGCATGCCGAACTGGGTGCCCCAGTCGCCGATGTGGTGCCGGCGGACCACGTTCTCGCCGGTGAACTCCAGGAGCTGGACGGCCGCGTCGCCGATGACCGCCGAGCGCAGGTGGCCGACGTGCATCTCCTTCGCCACGTTCGGCTGGGCGTAGTCGATCACCGTGGTGCCGGGGTGCGCGGCGAGGGGCACGCCGAGGCGGCCCGACTCGTCCGTGTACCGCGCGGCCAGGTTCTCGGTGATCGCCTTGTCCGAGACGGTGATGTTGAGGAAGCCGGGGCCGGAGACCTCGATGTCCTCGATCAGGTCACCCGTCACCACCTGGGAGACGACCTGGGTCGCCAGCTCCCGGGGGTTCGCCTTCGCCTTCTTGGCGAGCGCCAGGATTCCGTTGGCCTGGTAGTCGGCCCGGTCGCTTCGTCGCAGCAGCGGGTCCGCGCCGGCGGCCTCCGGCAGGGTGGCCGAGAGGGCGGACGCGAGGTGCTGCTGGACGGAATCGCTGAGGGACGTGACCGAGGCCATAGGAAGGGGTGCCGTTCTCCTCGTGGGGATGGATAGACACGCTCAGTATTCCACGGGCGGTAAAGCCGTTTTTTCGCGTGCGCGGGTGTCTGGGAGTATGGAGAGGCCAAGTACTCGTATCCAGGATTCCTGGGTTCAGACATCGCAGAGGACGTGCCGAACGTGGCTCCGAGCACCGAGACCACCGACTGGGTCTCCCGTTTCGCGGATGAGGTCATCGAAGAGTCGGAGCGCCGGGCCCCGGGCAAACCGGTCGTCGTCGCCTCCGGACTGTCTCCGTCCGGCCCGATCCACCTGGGCAACCTCCGCGAGGTCATGACCCCGCACCTGGTCGCCGACGAGATCCGCCGCCGCGGCCACCAGGTCCGGCACCTGATCTCCTGGGACGACTACGACCGCTACCGCAAGGTCCCGGCCGGCATCGCGGGCGTCGACGAGTCCTGGGCCGAGCACATCGGCAAGCCGCTCACCTCGGTGCCGGCGCCGAAGGGCTCGGCGTACCCGAACTGGGCCGAGCACTTCAAGGCCGCGATGGTCGCGTCGCTGGCCGACCTGGGCGTGGAGTTCGACGGGATCAGCCAGACCGCGCAGTACACCTCCGGTGTCTACCGCGAGCAGATCCTGCACGCGATGAAGCACCGCGGCGACATCGACGCGATCCTCGACCAGTACCGGACCAAGCAGAAGCCGGGCAAGAAGCAGCAGCAGAAGGCCGTGGACGAGGCCGAGCTGGAGGCCGAGGAGGGCTCGGGCGCGGCGAGCGAGGACGACGGCTCGTCCGGCTCCGCCGGCTACTTCCCGTACAAGCCGTTCTGCGGCAACTGCGCGAAGGACCTGACGACCGTCACCTCCTACGACGACGACTCCACCGAGCTGTCGTACACGTGCAACGAGTGCGGCTTCGCCGAGACCGTCCTGCTCAGCGAGTTCAACCGCGGCAAGCTGGTCTGGAAGGTCGACTGGCCGATGCGCTGGGCCTACGAGGGCGTGATCTTCGAGCCGAGCGGCGTCGACCACTCCTCGCCGGGCTCGTCGTTCCAGGTCGGCGGCCAGATCGTCGGCATCTTCGACGGCAAGCGGCCCATCGGCCCCATGTACGCGTTCGTCGGCATCTCCGGCATGGCGAAGATGTCGTCCTCGCGCGGCGGCGTGCCGACCCCTGCCGACGCGCTGAAGATCATGGAGCCGCAGATCCTGCGCTGGCTCTACGCCCGCCGCAGGCCCAACCAGTCCTTCAAGATCGCCTTCGACCAGGAGATCCAGCGGCTGTACGACGAGTGGGACAAGCTCGCGGGCAAGGTCGCCGACGGTTCGGCTCTGCCGGGTGACGTCGCCGCCTACACGCGTGCCGTCGGCACCGCCGCCGGTGAGCTGCCGAAGACCTCGCGTCCGCTGCCGTACCGCACCCTCGCCTCCGTCGCCGACATCACCGCCGGCCACGAGGACCAGGCGCTGCGCATCCTCAGCGAGCTCGACCCGGAGCAGCCCCTGTCCTCCCTGGACGAGGCGCGGCCCCGGTACGACAAGGCCGAGGCGTGGATCAACACCCACGTCCCTGCCGACCAGCGCACCATCGTCCGTGACGAGCCCGACGCCGAGCTGCTGAAGTCGCTCGACGAGGCGTCCCGGCAGTCCCTGGCGCTGCTGCTCGACGGGCTCGCCGAGCACTGGTCGCTCGACGGGCTCACCCACCTCGTGTACGGCGTGCCCAAGGTCCAGGCCGGCTTCTCCGCCGACGCCACGCCGAAGGAACTGCCGGCCGAGATCAAGACGGCCCAGCGGACCTTCTTCGCCCTGCTGTACCACCTGCTCGTCGGGCGGGACACCGGGCCGCGGCTGCCCACGCTGCTGCTGGCCGTGGGCCAGGAGCGGGTGCGGGCCCTGCTCGGGGCGTAAGCGCTAACGGGAACGGAAACGGGAAAGGGGCCCTCGGTGTCGAGGGCCCCTTTCCCGTACCTGCCGGATGTTCTCGCGCCCGCAGGCCGTTCCTCCGCCTGCCTGGCTGCCTGCCCGCCGGCTGTCAGGCGATGTGGTCTTCTTCCATTTCCATCAGGTGGCGCTGCTGGAAGCGGTCCACCAGGGTCTTCAGCGCGCTCGGGCTCAGTGTCGTGCCGTACGTCGCCTCGATGTTGTCACCGAGTACCCGCGGCGTGGGGTAGCTGCCGTCTATCGACTGGCGGAAGATCTGGTAGAGGCTGTCCTCGTCGGCCTCCGTGCCGCCCCCCTCGCCCAGCTCGCGGGTGCGGTTGCCGGTGACCGGGATGGGGAAGCTGCCGGTCTCCTCCGGGGACGGCTGCTGGAACTGCTCCGCGGGCTGCTCCTCGTACCACTCCCCGTACTGCTCCTCGGGGACGTACTGGGGGTCCTGCGGCGGTGTGAAGGCCGGGTCGTACCCGCCGTTGTAGTCGACCTCGCGCGGCGGCGTCTTGAACCAGGGGTTCGTCTCGCTGCCCTCGGCGCCCTCGGCGTTCTCCGGCTGCCCGGTGTTCTGGCCGGGCACCTGGGGGCTGTGGGGGCGCTGCTCGCCGGGAGGCGCCGCCGCGGGCCGGGCGCCCTGCTGGGCGACGGGCGCGGGCCGGGTTCCGGTGTCGTCCGGGAGCTGGGCGTTGCCCGTGCCCCGGGCGTCGGCCGTGACCAGTTGGGGCTGCGGCTGCGGCTGCGGCTGGGGCTGGGGCGCCGGGGGCAGGAGGGCCGGCTCGATGCCCGCCGCCGCCAGGCCGGCCGGCGCGGTGTCCGCCAGAGGGACGCCGTAGCGGGCCAGGCGCAGCGGCATCAGCGACTCCACCGGGGCCTTGCGGCGCCAGGAGCGGCCGAAGCGGGCCTGCAGCCGCGCCTGGTAGACCAGGCGTTCCTGCTCCAGCTTGATGACCTGGTCGTAGGAGCGCAGCTCCCACAGCTTCATGCGGCGCCAGAGCAGGAACGTGGGCACCGGGGAGAGCAGCCAGCGGGTGAGGCGGACGCCCTCCATGTGCTTGTCGGCGGTGATGTCCGCCATCCGGCCGACGGCGTGCCGGGCCGCCTCGACCGCGACCACGAAGAGCACCGGGATGACCGCGTGCATGCCCACGCCCAGCGGGTCCGGCCAGGCGGCGGCGCCGTTGAAGGCGATCGTCGCCGCCGTCAGGAGCCATGCCGTCTGACGCAGGAGCGGGAAGGGGATCCGGATCCAGGTCAGCAGCAGGTCCAGGGCCAGCAGTACGCAGATGCCCGCGTCGATGCCGACCGGGAACACGTACGAGAAGTTCCCGAAGCCCTTCTTGAGGGCCAGTGCGCGGACGGCCGCGTACGAACCGGCGAAGCCGATACCGGCGATGATCATGGCGCCGGACACGACCACGCCGATGAGAACGCGGTGCATCCGAGTCAGCTGTGGCACAGCCACTCGTACTCCCCTCCCCTTGCGTGTTGTTGCGCGCAACAGGGTGGCACACGTGTGCGGCGAACGTTGCGCCGGTCAGCTCTTCTTGCCGGCCGACGCGGACGGAGAGGCCTTGCCGGAAGGGGACTTGGGCGACGAATCGGACGACGGCTTCGACGACGGCTCGGCCGACTGCTTCGACGCCGCCTTGGACGGGGAAGCCGAGGGCGCCGTGGGCGAACTCGCCCCGGAACCCTTGCCGTTGGCGGCCGAGACGGAGGCGACCGTCTCCCTCGCGGCCTTCTCCGCGGCCTTGGCCAGGTCGTCGGCGTCCGGGGTCTTCTCGCCCGCGAGACCCGCGCCGTTGTAGTCGAGCGTGACGACGACGTTCTCGACCCGGGCGACGACCGTCTGCTGCTTGAAGGCGCCTTCCTTCTTCTTCAGGTCGTACCGCACCATCGTCGCCTCGTCGCCCGTCCCGGAGAACGGCTGCGCCTTGGTGTTCTTCGCGCCGTCCACGCCCTGCGCGTCCGAGACCTGCTGCGCGTAGTACGCGTGCGCCTGCTTCTCGCCGCTGCCCCGGGCCACGTCCGAGTCGAAGCGCAGCAGGGAGACGTTCAGCCAGCGGAACTGCGAGCCCTTGACGCCGTTGTTGTCCAGGCTGCTCCAGGAGCAGGAGGAGCGGTTCGCGGTGTCGTCGCTGCCGCCCTTCTTGCCGGACTTGGCACCCTTGGGCACCAGGTCGGTCAGGGTGCTCTTCGACAGCGCGGCGCACGACTCGGGAAGCTTGCCGTACGCGGCCGGCTCCACGGTCGGGGAGGCGCTCGCGGACGGCTGCCGCGCGTCGCTACCGGCGCTCTGCCGGGCGGCGGAAGCGCCCGTGTCCTTGGAGTCCCCGGAGTCGGAGGAGCAGGCGGCGGTGATCAGTACCGCGGGAACGGCTGCCGCGCACACCAGCGCACGGCGCAGGCGCTTGGCTCGCTGGTCGCCCCGGTCACTCCCCGACTGCCTGAACGGCATGGGAGGGACTCCCAGGGCACGGTCGTCTCGCTGGGCTGCTCGCTGCATGGTTCCTTCACTCGTGACGCTCGGTGTTCGTGCGGGTTCCTGCGGGGCCACCGTACGCGGTGAAGGAGGCGTGTGCTTTCTGTTCGAACGCATCGCGGACCGCGCCGGAGGGGACCCGCGGGGCCGTCATCCGTTGAGCGCGTCGGCCAGTTGAGAGGCCAGATTCTGGGCCCTGTCCTGCATTTCCGCGCTGTCGGGAACCGTTCCGGTGGCCATCGGCTGCTCCACGTACTCCAGCGTCACGACGACGTTCGACGTGCGGAACACCACAGTCACCGTCCGCTGTTCGGCCGTCGAACCGGAGGTGCTGAGCTCGTCGTCGAGGTACGCCTGGTCGCCGAAGCCGGCGAGGGTGCGGGGCTGGAGGTCGGTCGTGGCGGCGGCGGAGGTGTCCGAGGGAGAGCCCGAGGAGGGGCCGGTGCCGCTGCCGGTGCCGGGGTTCGTGGCGTCGGCGGATCCGGTCGGGGAGGCCTCGCCGCCGGCCGCGCCCGGCTGGGAGGGCGTGGCGTCCGCGGTGACCGACGCGGAGGCGGAACTGGGCGCGGGCAGATCGGCCGCCGTCTGCATCTGCGTGAACAGCTTCTGCGCCTGGGCGTCGTCGCTGACCGCGTTGTCGTACGACACCACGCGCTCGAAGTCGACCGAGAGGCGGTCGGTGGCGGCGGTGGACTCGACCTTCCAATGGCAGCCCACCTTGCGGTCGGTGTCGTAGGTCAGCGCGGCCGCGCCCCGGTACGCCCGGTCCCGCTGCACCGGGTCGGTGATCTGCCTGATGCCCGGGAGCAGGGAGTTCAGGGTGCTGTGCCCGACCGCGCCGCACGGCTCGGGGAGGGTGCGGTACTTGCCGGGCTGGGCCGCGACCGTCGTCGTACCGGTGTCGCCCGGGTTGGCGTCGTCCGTCGGACTGTCGCTCCCGGAACCGCTCGTGCAGCCGGCCAACAGCGCCACGAGGAGGGCGGCGGTGCCGGTTACAAAGGCCTTCCGGTGCACGGTCGGGCTCCTCTCGACGGTGTGCGATCCGGCGGTGGGCGACCGACGGTGGTGATCGCGTGATGCTCCAGTGTCCCCGCTGGTTAATCGCTTGCCGCAGCGGGGCGCCCCCTGGAGACAATGTGTATCGCACGCACTGCCGTGGCCGCCGGTCCCCTGTCCTTTTTCACTGACCTTGGCGCCGCTTTTGCGTTTTGTTGCTTCTCAGCCTTTTGTCGCTGTCCATGGGGGAATGAGGAAGACATGTCGTACGTCGAGATGCCCGGTGCGAAGGTGCCGATCCGACTGTGGGCGGACCCGGCCGCGGTCGAGGACGTCGCGCTGCGCCAGCTCCAGAACGTCGCCACCCTGCCCTGGATCAAGGGCCTCGCCGTCATGCCGGACGTGCACTACGGCAAGGGCGCGACGGTCGGCTCGGTCATCGCCATGCAGGGTGCCGTGTGCCCGGCCGCGGTGGGCGTGGACATCGGCTGCGGCATGTCGGCCGTGAAGACCTCGCTGACCGCGAACGACCTCCCGGGCGACCTGTCCCGGCTGCGCTCGAAGGTCGAGCAGGCGATTCCGGTGGGCCGGGGGATGCACGACGATCCCGTCGAGCCGGGCCAGTTCCACGCGCTGGCCACGGCGGGGTGGGACGACTTCTGGGGGCGGTTCGCCGGGGTCGCGGAGGCGGTGAGGTTCCGGGAGGAGCGGGCCCACAAGCAGATGGGAACGCTCGGAAGCGGCAATCACATGATCGAGATCTGTCTTGACCAGGCAGGTTCGGTCTGGCTCATGCTGCACTCCGGCTCCCGCAACATCGGCAAGGAACTGGCCGAGCACCACATCGGCGTCGCCCAGAAGCTCCCGCACAACCAGGGCCTCGTCGACCGCGATCTCGCGGTGTTCGTCTCGGACACACCTCAGATGGCGGCGTACAGGAGCGATCTGTACTGGGCGCAGGAGTACGCCAAGTACAACCGCGCGCTCATGATGGCGCTCCTGAAGGACGTCATCCGCAAGGAGTTCAAGAAGGCGAAGCCGACCTTCGAGCCCGAGATCTCCTGTCACCACAACTACGTGGCCGAGGAGCGGTACGAGGGCATGGACCTGCTCGTGACCCGCAAGGGGGCCATCCGGGCCGGCTCCGGTGAGCTCGGGATCATCCCGGGTTCGATGGGCACCAGTTCGTACATCGTGAAGGGGCTCGGGAACGAGAAGGCCTTCAACTCGGCGTCGCACGGGGCCGGTCGGCGTATGAGCCGCGGCGCGGCCAAGCGCCGCTTCACGACCAAGGACCTGGAGGAGCAGACGCGGGGTGTGGAGTGCCGCAAGGACTCCGGGGTGCTGGACGAGATTCCGGGCGCCTACAAGAACATCGACCAGGTGATGGAGCGGCAGCGCGACCTCGTCGAGGTCGTGGCGAAGCTGAAGCAGTTCGTCTGCGTGAAGGGCTGAGCGGCCGGGCCCCGGGATCGGGGCCCGGCCCTCGTTCACCTCTCGCCGTGCGTTCGTGCTCGGCCGCCTCCGCTCACTTCGCGTGGCGGACCGCGTAGATCATGACGAACGCGATGAAGTGGATGCCGAAGAGGAAGTAGGCGAGGAAGTACCAGACCTTGCGCTCGTCCTTCGTCTCCTGTTCCAGGCGGCGCTTCTCCAGGGACGGGTCCGGGTCGGGCACTACAGCTCCCGGTGGACCTTGGTGTTGGAGGCCTGGGCGCGGGGGCGCAGGACGAGGAGGTCGACGTTGACGTGGCTGGGGCGGGTGACCGCCCAGGCGATGGTCTCGGCGACGTCGTCCGCGGTGAGCGGTTCGGCCACGCCGGCGTAGACCTTCTCCGCCCTCTCCGCGTCGCCGCCGAAGCGGGTCAGCGCGAACTCGTCGGTCTTGACCATGCCGGGCGCGATCTCGATGACGCGGACCGGACGGCCGACGATCTCCAGGCGCAGCGTCTCGGCGAGGACGTGGGCGCCGTGCTTGGCGGCGACGTAGCCCGCGCCGCCCTCGTAGGTGCCGTGACCGGCGGTCGAGGAGACGACCACGACCGTGCCGTCGCCGCTCGCGTCCAGCTTGGGGAGCAGGGCCTGGGTGAGGTTCAGGGTGCCGATGACGTTCGTCTCGTACATCGTGCGCCAGTCGGCCGGGTCGCCGGTGGCCACCGTGTCGGCACCGAGCGCTCCGCCGGCGTTGTTGACCAGGACGCCGATCGTGGCGAAGGCGCCGGCGAACTCGTCCACTGCCGCGCGGTCCGTCACGTCCAGCTGGTACGCCATGGCCGAGTGTCCGGCCGCGTTGATCTCCTCCGCCAGCGCCTCGATACGGTCCTTTCGGCGGGCGGTGAGGACCACGCGGTAGCCGGCCGCGGCGAGCTGCCGGGCCGTGGCAGCACCGATGCCGCTGCTCGCGCCGGTGATGACGGCGATACGGGAGGCGGCGGACGGGGCGGCGGTGGCCATGGGCTGCTCCAGGGGAAGACGGGCCGGCGGTGTGGGTGCGGCGCTCCGGTCCAGCGTAGGCGAGCGTCAGCCGCCGTTCCTCGGGGCCCACATGATCACGGCCATCCCGGCGAGGCAGATCAGCGCTCCCGCGATGTCCCAGCGGTCGGGGCGGTAGCCGTCGGCGACCACGCCCCACAGGATCGAGCCGGCCACGAAGATCCCGCCGTAGGCGGCCAGGATGCGGCCGAAGTGGGCGTCCGGCTGGAAGGTGGCGACGAAGCCGTAGGCGCCGAGGGCGAGGACCCCGCCGGTGATCCACAGCCAGCCGCGGTGTTCCCGCACGCCCTGCCAGACCAGCCACGCGCCGCCGATCTCGAAGAGGGCGGCGACGACGAAGAGGGTGGCGGAGCGGAGGACCATCGGCATGGGGGCAGCTTCGCACGCGGGGTCCGGGGTACTGGGGTGTCACCTGTTGGAGGGCGCCTGAGGGGCGGCTCGCGTGGCATACACCGGTCGCGTGGCATACATCGGTACGGACTCGGGATTGGAAGCGGCGGCGGACGCGGCCGCGGAAGCGAGGAGTGGTGCGGTGACTGGTGTGCGGATCGGGCGGAGCGAGCGGGTCGGGCGGCTGAGGGCCTGGGTGCTGGTGGGCGGGTGGTGCGGGGTGGCCGCGCTGGGGGCGGGCGGCCCGGCGTGGGCCGACGCGGGACCCCAGGCCGACCTGGCCTTTCACGGGTCGGCGACGATGAGCGGGGATCACGTGGAGGTCCGGCTCACCCCGCGCAACAACGGGCCCTCCACCGTGCCGGACGCGAGTGTGCTGCTGCGCTGGTCGGTGCCGCTGGCCGAGCGGCAGGAGCTGCCGCAGGGCTGTGCGCGGACGGACGAGCGGACCGTGGTGTGCGGGACCGGGGCGCTGGCCGTCGGCGGGGTGGGGGAGCAGATCCGGGTGGCGGTGGCGCTGAGGGATCGGCCGTCGGAGGTGACGCTGGAGGTGGACACCGCCTGGAACGGCGGGGTGGTGGACCCGGACCGGGCGAACGACACGATGCGGGTGCTGGTCCTGGACACGGGGGACGCGTACTCCTTCTGACGCCGTATCCGCTCTGACCTGCGTTTTTCTTCAGGTCTTCCTACTCCTTGCCACTCCTCGCGGGCCGGGGCTCCCGGCCCGCGAGGAGTGGGGGAATAGTCCCGGCCGGGTGACCGTTGCAACGCTATAGTTGAACGGTCAACAACCTGGAGGGTGAGTGTCCATGCAGTTCGGGATCTTCACGGTCGGCGATGTGACGCCGGACCCCACCACGGGGCGCGCGCCGAGCGAGCACGAGCGGATCAAGGCCATGGTCGCCATCGCGCTGAAGGCCGAGGAGGCCGGGCTCGACGTGTTCGCCACCGGCGAGCACCACAACCCGCCGTTCGTGCCGTCCTCGCCGACCACGATGCTCGGTCACATAGCCGCCCGGACGGAGCGGCTGATCCTTTCCACCTCCACCACGCTGATCACCACCAACGACCCGGTGAAGATCGCCGAGGACTTCGCGATGCTCCAGCATCTGGCCGACGGCCGGATGGACCTGATGATGGGCCGGGGCAACACCGGTCCGGTCTATCCCTGGTTCGGGCAGGACATCCGCCAGGGCATCAACCTCGCCGTGGAGAACTACGCCCTGCTGCGCCGGCTGTGGCGCGAGGACGTCGTCGACTGGGAGGGGAGGTTCCGCACGCCGCTGCAGGGCTTCACCTCGACGCCCCGGCCGCTGGACGGCGTACCGCCGTTCGTCTGGCACGGCTCGATCCGCTCGCCCGAGATCGCCGAGCAGGCGGCGTACTACGGCGACGGGTTCTTCCACAACAACATCTTCTGGCCCGCGAGCCACACCAGGCGGATGGTCGAGCTGTACCGGACCCGGTACGCCCACCACGGCCACGGCACGCCCGAGCAGGCCATCGTGGGGCTGGGCGGCCAGGTGTTCATGCGGCGGAACTCGCAGGACGCGGTGCGGGAGTTCCGGCCGTACTTCGACAACGCCCCCGTGTACGGCCACGGGCCCTCGCTGGAGGAGTTCACCGAGCAGACCCCGCTGACGGTCGGCTCGCCGGAGCAGGTGATCGAGAAGACGCTGTCCTTCCGGGAGTACGCCGGCGACTACCAGCGCCAGCTGTTCCTCGTGGACCACGCGGGACTGCCGCTGAAGACGGTGCTGGAGCAGATCGACCTGCTCGGCGAGGAGGTCGTACCGGTGCTGCGCAAGGAGTTCGCGAACCTGCGCCCGGCCGGGGTGCCTGACGCGCCCACCCACGCGTCGCTGAAGGCGGCCCGGGAAGCGGCCGCCGGCTGAAGCCCGGCCCCCCGCACGGCTGCCGTGCGGGAACGGTGAGCGGGCGCCGGACGGGAACGGTGAGCGGGCGCCGGACGGGAACGGTGAGCGGGCGCCGTGCGGGGACCCCGCCCGGCCGCCGTGCGGAGACGGCGGCCGGCCGGGCGGGGTTGCCGCTGTGACGGTGAGAGGCCGGTAAAAAGGGTGATCGTAGGCCCATCGGTCCCGGCCGAACCGCCGCGCGCCTTGGCAGACTGGGGATGTGCCCCAGACTGTGCTGCTCGCCGAAGACGACCGTGCCATCCGTCATGCCCTGGAGCGTGCCCTGACGCTGGAGGGCTACGCGGTGACGGCGGTCGCCGACGGCGTCGAGGCGCTCGCGCAGGCCCACCGGACCCCGCCGGACGTCCTGGTGCTCGACGTGATGATGCCGGGCATCGACGGGCTCCAGGTCTGCCGGGTGCTGCGCGCCGAGGGTGACAGCACCCCGATCCTCATGCTCACCGCGCTGGTGGGGACCGCCGACCGCATCGCCGGCCTGGACGCGGGCGCCGACGACTACGTGGTCAAGCCGTTCGACGTGGAAGAGGTCTTCGCCCGGCTGCGGGCCCTGCTGCGCCGTACGACGCCCGCGCCGGCCGGCGCCGCGGCCCCGGCGGACGGCGGCGGCCGGGGGGCGCCGGTCCTCTCCGACCGGCAGATCGGCGCCGCCGGGATCCGCATGGACCTCCAGGCCCGCCGGGCCTGGCGCGGCCGGCGGGAGCTGGAGCTGACCCGCACCGAGTTCGAGCTGCTGGAGCTGCTGGTGCGCAACGCGGGGATCGTGCTCGACCACTCCACGATCTACGACCGCATCTGGGGCTACGACTTCGGCCCCGGTTCCAAGAACCTCGCCGTCTACGTCGGCTATCTGCGCCGCAAGCTGGACGAGCCCGGCGCACCGCAGCTGATCCACACGGTGCGGGGCGTGGGTTACGTGCTGCGGGAGGGCTGAGTGGGCCGCCGCTGGCGGCGGCCGGCCGGGTCCCGGCCCATCCGGCCCAGGCTGGTCTCCCTGCGCACCACCTTCGCGGTGTCCTTCGCGGCGGTCACGGCCGCCGTCACCATTCTCGTCGGCATCCTGTCCTACGGCTCGGCGGCGCGGCTGGTCCGCGTCGACCAGCAGTCGGTGTTCACGCAGGTCGTGCAGGACGTGCGGGACGAGGTGCGGCAGCACGAGATGTCGCCGGACGACTTCTCCTCCTCCCGGCCCGGCCACGATCTGGTCCGGCCCGCGCGTACCGATGTGCAGGTGCTCGGCGCGCGGGGGGAGGTCGTCGACGACGGCAGCCCCGTGCTGCCCGTGACCGCCCGCGACCGGACGGCGGCCGTCGCGCGCGAGGCCGGCCGGGTGGTCGAACACAGGGACGTCCGGGTCGGAGAGGACCTGTTCCGCATCGCCACCGTCTCGCTCGGCTCCGGCAGGGGCGCGGTGCAGGTGGCGCAGGAGTTCAGCGACACCGAGGACCTGCTGCGGACCCTGCAGCAGCGGACGCTGATCCTGATGGCGGCAGTCGTGGTCGGCGCGGGGCTGTTCGGCTGGTGGCTGGCCCGCCGGATCACCCGGCGCCTGGTGATCCTCACCTCCGCCGCGGAGAACGTCGCCCGCACCCGCCAGCTCGGCATCCAGGTGCCCGTCGCCGGGCTGGACGAGGTCGGACGCCTCGGCCGCGCCTTCGACCGCATGCTGGGCCGGCTCGCGCAGTCCGAGGAGGACCAGCGGCGGCTGGTGCAGGACGCGGGGCACGAGCTGCGGACGCCGCTGACCTCCCTGCGCACGAACATCTCCCTGCTGCGGCGCATCGACGAACTCCCGCCCGGCACCCGCGAGGAACTCGTCGCCGACCTCGGCCAGGAGGCCCGGGAGCTGACCGACCTCGTCAACGAGCTGGTCGACCTGGCGGCCGGGCAGTCCGACGCCGAGCCGCCGCAGCGGGTGGACCTGGCCGACCTCGCCGAGGATGTGGTGGGGCTCGCCAGGCGGCGTACCGGGCGGGAGATCGTGCTGCGCGTGAGCGGCGACACCAGTACCGACGGGCGGCCCGGGATGCTCCAGCGGGCCGTCTCCAACCTCGTCGAGAACGCGGCGAAGTTCGACCGCGGGGAGCACGGGCCCATCGAGGTCAACATCACCGGGCAGGCACGTGCGGGGACCGTCCGCGTCGAGGTGCTCGACCGGGGGCCGGGCATCGCCGAGGGCGACCTCATCCGGATCTTCGACCGCTTCTACCGGGCCGCCGACGCGCGGTCCCTGCCGGGGTCGGGGCTCGGGCTGTCCATCGTGCGCGAGGTCGCCATGGCGCACGGAGGAGCGCCGTTCGCCTACCGGCGGGAGGGTGGCGGGGCGGTCATCGGGTTCACGGTGGACGGGGGCTGAGGGGCGTACCGCCGCCGCTGTCAGCTGTCAGCTGTCAGCTGTCAGCTGTCAGCCGCCCGCCCGTGCGTCGGCGCCGTGGTGGCTCAGTCGAGCCACTCGATCTCCCACGACTGCGCGAACGACTCCAGTTCCGCCAGGTTCTCGACCCAGTAGTCGCCTCCGTCCGTCGGGGCGGCCGGGTCGTCCACGAGGAGGATGAGGTATCCGCCGGTGACGGCGGTGTCGTCGTGGATCCTCACCACGTAGCCCTCGTAGAACCCGGACACGATGCGGCCCGGTCGCCCCAGCCGGAGTCGCGTCACCCGCTCTCTCCGGCCGGGTGGGTCCGGCCGGCGGACGGGAGCGCCGGGCGCCGGCGGCGGGGAAAGGCGGGCAGGGCGGGCGGGGTGAGGAACCCCTCCGCCCGCGCGCTCGCCAGGCCGATGCGGGGGATGTCGCTGCTCTTGGCGAAGAGGAGGAAGCGGGGTTCCCAGACCGGGCGGTACTTGGCGTTGGCGCGGTAGAGGGACTCGATCTGCCACCAGCGGGAGAAGAAGGTGAGGACCGAGCGCCACAGGCGCAGGACCGGTCCGGCGCCGAGGCGGGATCCGCGTTCGAAGACCGAGCGGAACATCGCGAAGTTCAGGGAGACCCGGCGTACCTTCACGTCCGCGGCGTGCAGGAGGAGTTCGACGACCATGTACTCCATCAGGCCGTTCTCGCAGGCGCGGTCCCGGCGCATCAGGTCCAGGGAGAGGCCGTGCTCGCCCCAGGGGACGAAGCTGAGCAGTGCGCGGGGCACGCCGTCGGCGTCCCGGCACTCCAGCATCACGCAGCGGCCGTCGGCCGGGTCGCCGAGGCGGCCCAGGGCCATGGAGAAGCCGCGCTCGGTGGCACCGTCGCGCCAGCGGTCGGCGCGGTCGATGAGGAGGGCCATCTCGTCGTCGGGGATGTCCTCGTGGCGGCGGATGCGGACGGTGTAGCCGGCCCGGCGGACGCGGTTGTGGGCCTGGCGGACCACGCGCATCGCCCGGCCGTCCAGGGTGAAGTCGGCGAGGTCGACGATCGCCTCGTCGCCGATTTCGAGGGCGTCCAGGCCGTGCCGGGCGTAGACCGTGCCGGCCTCCTCGCTCGCGCCCATCACTGCGGGCGTCCAGGCGTGCCGGCGGGCCTCGGCGAGCCAGGCGTCGATGGCGCCGGGCCAGGCCTCGGGGTCGCCGATCGGGTCACCGGAGGCCAGGCTGACGCCGTTGACGACGCGGTAGGTCAGGGCCGACTTGCCGCTGGGGGAGAAGATGACGGCCTTGTCGCGGCGCAGGGCGAAGTAGCCGAGGGAGTCGCGTTCGCCGTGCTTGTCGAGGAGCGCGCGCAGCCGGTGCTCGTCCTCCTCCGAGAGCAGGGACTCGCCGCGCGGGGCGCGGAAGCAGGCGTACAGGACCAGCAGGAACGTGGCGGCGATCAGGACGTTGACGATCACGTCCGTCCAGCGGGGGGCGTGCACGGCGGACACCCGGTCGGCGAGCGGGCCGACGCTGATGCCCCGCAGGAGGGTGTAGGCGATCTCGTCCTTGACGGTGGCGCCGGACAGCTTGTTCGTCGTGTGCACGAGCAGCGTGCCGAGGGCGCCGCTGACCAGCGCGCCGCCCGCGCCGACGGCGAGCGCGAGGCGGGGGTTGGAGCGGTCGCCGATGGCGTCGAACTCACGCCGGCCGAGCAGCAGGGCGGCCACGAACAGGCCGGTGAGGGCGGCGGAGACCCAGTTGAAGGGGTGCTCGCGGTAGGGCTCGCGGGTGAGCGCGACGACGTAGAGGCAGAACAGCGGGCCGGCGAGGAGCATGTTGAAGACCCAGGCGGCGCGCTTGCGGCGGCGCATCACCACGGCCAGGAACAGCGCGAGTGCCGCCGTGATCAGACCGGCGGTGGCCAGGTAGGGCGTGAAGAACTCGCCCGCGTTGTGCTCGTGGACCTCCTCGCGGAACGGCAGTGACAGGACCGCGACGATGTTGAGCACGACCAGCAGCCGCAGATACCAGACGGTGGCCCGGGCCGCCCGCTGCCGCAGCCGGCCGGCGTCGACGGGGCAGGACCAGGGGGAGCGGAGGCGGAAGCGGGGCTTGTGTGGGGCGCGATCCTGTGGGGAGATCAGGGTCGACTGTCGAGCGGACATGGTGACATGCACCTTGGGGGAGGGGGACGGGGCACCGCAGACCCTACAGCTCGTAGGGTAACTCCGGTACGGGTGCGCGGCCATCCCTCGTACGGCGCCTCACCCGGAGCCGGCCCGGCGCCCGCTCGTCCGTGGTGCGCTCTCCCGGTCCCTGCTCGCCCGTGGTGCGCTCGTCCATGGTGCGTTCGTCCGCGGTGCGCTCGCCAGTGACCCGCTCGTCCGTGGTGCGCCGGGTGCCCTCGCAGTCCGGGGGCGGCGCTCGCCTCCTCGTCCGCGGTCAGCCGCGCGTCCCCGTCATCCGGAGGGCTCAGTGCCCGCGCGGCGCCGGTCCGCCGCCAGGGTCCACGCCAGGTTGCCCACCGCCGCACCCGCCGCCACCGCCGCGACGATCACCCCGCCGGTGGCCAGGCCGTCGCTGAACAGGTGCGGGCGCCGGTCGAGGCTGTGCAGCCCGAACCCGCACAGCTCGTACACCCCGACGGCCGCGACGGCGAGGCTGACGACCAGCAGGGTCAGGGTGGGGGCGAGGCCGGGTGCGTCGTCCTCGGCCGCCGTGCTCGGCTCCACCGGTTTCCCTTTCGCCGGCCCGCCTGTGTGCGATTCGGTGTCCTGCATCTGTTCCTCGATGAACTGGCTTGTGGCCGTGGGTTGTTGGGACACTACAGTACGTAGGGTCGGGCTAGGCTCGGTGCCATGCGAATCTTCCTCAGCGTCGACATGGAGGGTGTCACCGGTCTGGTGGACGCCGAAGACGTCCAGCCGGGCGGGCGGGACTACGAGCGCGGCCGTTCCATGATGGCCGAGGATGTGAACGCCGCCGTGCGGGGCGCGCTGGCGGCCGGTGCGACCGACATCCTCGTCAACGACGCCCACGGCCCCATGCGCAACCTGATACCCGAGGACCTGCACCCGGCGGCCCGCCTGGTGCGCGGCCGGCCCAAGCGGATGGGCATGCTGGAGGGGCTCACCGGTGACCACGACGCCGTCGTGTGCGTCGGTTACCACTCCCGGGCCGGTGTCCTGGGCGTGCTCAGCCACAGCTTCATGGGGCACGAGATCGAGGACATCTGGCTGGACGGCCGCCCCGTCGGAGAGACCGGCCTCGCCCACGCCACCGCGGCGGCCCTCGGTGTTCCCGTGGTGGCCCTCACGGGTGACGACACGGCGTGCGCCGAGATGACGGACTGGGACCCTGCGGTCGTCACGGTTCCCGTCAAGTACGCCCACGACCGCTTCGCGGCGCGGCTGCGCCCCGTGGGCGAGGCGCGTGAGGCGATCGAGGAGGGGGTCCGCCGGGCCCTGACCCCGGCTCCCGCCCGCCCGGCCCCCACCGCCGCCGAGGCCACCCTCGCCGTCCGCTGGCAGTCCGCCTCGGTCGCCGCGATCCTGCTGGGCATCCCGGGCGTCACCGCCGACGACAGCAGGACGGTACGGGCGACGGGCCCGCTCCCGGAGCTGTACCGGCAGTTCGGGGTGTGGATGCGGGTGGCGTCCTCGCTGACCGGTCAGGCGCCGTACTGCTGAGCGCCGCCGGGCCCGCACGACCGCACCGCCCCGGTCAGTGGCGCAGGGCAGTGCTCACGCTCGCGCGCACGTCGCCGTCCAGCTTGCGGTGGCTGCGGGCGGTGGCCTCCCCGGAGGCGCCGGCCGCCACGTCCTTGACCGTCACCACGACCACGTCCAGCAGATGGCCGTTCCCGTCCCGGTAATTGACCTGTACGACGAAGGACTTGGCGGAGTCGGTGGTGTTCCTCGCGAGCACCCCGACGGCGGACCGGCCGGCGTCGTCGGTACCGACGGCACCGAGGCTCACGTCGTCCTTGGCGTTCACCCCGTTCTTGACCTCGTCGAGCCTGCGCCCGGCCTCCGCCGTGGCCGAGGCCAGCGCGTCGGACGCCCTGGAGGCGAGGGACGAGGCGGCGGAGGCGGCCGCCGAGGCCGCCCTGCTCGCGGTGCCGGAGGAGCTCCCGGCGCCGTCGGAGCACCCGGCCGCCGCGACCCCGACGGCCACCGTCACCAGGGCCGCGCCCATCGCGCTCCGCGCACTCCGTATCCAGTGCCGTGTCATCCTGCGCCTCCGCTGTCGTGCCGGATCACCGTCCTGTCCTCAGTGAAGGGGCTCACGGCGTGACCCGCATGCCGGGCGAGGTGCCCGGGTCGGCCGCGCGCCCGAACGGCCGACTGCCGCTCGCGGGGACGACCGGCGCGGGATCTGCTGCTGCCAGAGACCCGACCGCGCGGGCACGGGCGCAGGACACGGCGGAGGCGGAGGAACACGGCCATGGCGCAGCAGGAGCCGACCGGGCAGGACGGGGACGGGGCCGCCGGCAGGGACCGGGCGGAACTGGCCCGGCTGCGCGCACGGGTCGCCACGCTGGAGGCCGGGCAGCGGGAGGGCGGACCCCGGCGGCACCGGGTCCGGTCCGCGCTGGCCGCCGTACTGATCGTCCTCGGCTGCGTCCTCGCGCCGCTCGCCGTGGTCGCGGCCTGGTCCGCCGACCTGGTGGGCGACACCGACCGCTACGTCGCCACCGTCGCCCCGCTGTCCGCCGACCCCGCCGTCCAGAACGCCGTCGCCGACCGGGCCACCGACGCCGTCATGGACCACCTGGACCTCTCCACCCTGCTGCGGGACATCGGCCCGAACGACCGGCCCCTGGCCGAGAAGGCGCTCGGCGCGCTGGGCGGCTCGCTCCAGGCGGCGGTGCGCAGCTTCGTGCACGACAAGGCGCGGGAGGTCGTCGCCTCCGACGCCTTCGCCGCGATCTGGCGCGACGCCAACCGCCGCGTCCACGCCGCCGTGGACAAGGCGCTGACCGGGAGCGGCGGCGGAGCGGTCAAGCTCGAGAACGACGCGGTCACCATCGACCTCGCCCCGGTGATCGAGCAGGTCAAGACCCGCCTGGTCGACTCCGGGCTGACCGTCGCCAAGAGGATCCCGCAGGTGCACGCCCAGTTCACCGTCCTGCGGTCCGACGAGATCGGCCGGCTGCAGACGTACTTCCGGCTGCTGCAACTGGCGGGCACCTGGCTGCCGGTCCTCGCCGCCCTGCTGCTCGCCGCCGGTGTCCTGGCGGCCACCCGGCGCCGCCGCGCACTGGCCGCCGCCGCGCTGGGAGTCGCGTTCGCCGTCCTCGTCCTCGGCATCGGCCTGACCGTCTTCCGGGCCGTCTACCTGGACAAGCTGCCGAGCGGGGTGTCCCGCCCGGCCGCCGCGGCCGTCTACGACACCCTCACCCGGTTCCTGCGTACGGCGGTCCGGGCACTGGTGGCCCTCGGCGTGACCGTCGCCGTCGCCGCCTGGCTGACCGGACCCGGGCGCCACGCCCGGGCCGTCCGGCAGGTGTGGCACGCGGGCCTCGCCGCGGCACGCGCGCAGACGGACCGGTTCGGCCTGCGCACCGGCCCCGTCGGGCCCTTCCTGCGGCGGTACCGCGCCTGGATCACCTGGCTCCTGGTCGCGGCGGCCGTCGTCGCGTACGTGCTGTGGAGCCATCCGACCGGCTGGGTCGTGGTCGGCCTCGCCCTGGCCCTGCTGTTCGCCCTCACGCTTCTCGACTTCCTCGCTGTGGAGGAGACCGGACCGCCGGTGGAGGAGAGCGCCGGACCGTCGGCCGGGGGGCCGGGGCCGGCGCCCCGGAGCCGGGCCCGGTGACGAAGCCGCAGTCGTCGCAGTCGCAGTCGCAGTCGAAGCCGAAGTCGGCGCCGAAGCCGCAGCACTGTGGTCCGGCACCTCGGCGGCCCGGTCCGCGACCGTAAACAACTACCGGAATGGTTATCCGGTTTCCGGCTTTCCGGTATTCGCGCCGGAATTCACCCTTCGCCAAGGGTGACAAGCAGACAAAGAGGGGTTTTCGGCGGAGTGCCGGACGCCCTTTTGGGATAAACCCCCGCCCGAAAGTTCCGCCGGAACCCGGGAAGGACTCGGCTCAGGGCCACACCAGGCAGTACGGCTGGTGCCCCGCCTCGTGCAGGCGGTGGCTGAAGTCCTGCCACTCGTGCAGCAGTTGGTAGACGTTGAAGGCGTCACGGGGGCCGCCCCGGTCCGGGACCGTGGACCAGATGAACGCGGCCGCGCCCACCGCTTCCTCGCCGATGTCGCGGAGCGGGTCGACGACGGTCATGGGCAGCTTGACGACGGCGTAGTCGGGGTGGAGGACGACCAGTTCCAGGGGCGGGACCTTGTGCAGGGGGACGCCCTCGATGCCGGTGAGGACCATCGCGGCCATCGTCTCCGGCTTGATCTTGGTGAACATGCCGTTCATGCCCAGCTCGTCACCGCCGAGTTCCTCGGGGCGCATGGAGATCGGGACGCGGGACGCGGTCGCGCCGTCCGGCGCGCCGAAGTATTTGTAGGTCACCCCCACCCGACCACCATTCCTGCTCTCCGCCCGGAGGCGGTCGGCCCCGTGGTCGAGCCGGCGGTCGGCCGGTTGGTCCAGTTGCTGGTCCAGATGCCGGTCGGCCTGCCGGTCGTACCGCTCGGGCTCGCTCGGTACACCCTGTGCCTGACGTGCGTCGGCGTGACGTGCTTCGGCCGACTCCTCCGCTTCGCGCCGGTGCCTTCCCCGCCGGGCACGTCGAGGACCCAGGTCGTCAGTCCCCTCGCCCAGTCCGCCACCGCGATGCATATCTCCACCCGACTGCTTTTCTAGGACGCGTGGCCCCCGCCGCGCAACCCGATCATCGTGTCAGTGACCTCCCCCACGGCCGCCCGCCGAAACGTGCGGTGAAAACATCCGGTCCGCGGGATCCTCCCTCTCCCCGATCATTACGTGCCGCAGGAGCTGTGCGTATCAGGTGTCAGTCTCGCAGATGGCGGAAGACCGGCCGGGAGACCGAGCCAGGGCGGCGGGAACGAGGGGGCCGGCCGGTACGGGAGGGGCGGGAGAGACGGTTGAGGCACCTCACGGCAGGGGGTCCGGCACGTGGCCGGACGCCTGCCCTGATGCCTGCCCCGACGCCCGCTCGGTGACCTGTCCGTGGCCGGCCCGGGGACCTGTCCGGGGCCGGTTCGGGGCTTCTCCCGGGGCCTGCCCGGGCCCTGTCCGGGTACCCGCCGGGGCACGCGGTTGTCCGGGTGGTGACCCGCTCCGCCTACCCTGAGGAGGTCACCACGCAACCGGATTCCGAGATGCCGGAGAAGTCGCACGCCATGAGCGCCCTGAGCGAAACGCCCTATCCCTACGAAGCGCCGGTCTCCCAGGCGCTCTTCGACCGCGCCTCCGTCGTCACGCCGGGCGGGGTGAACTCCCCGGTGCGCGCCTTCCGCGCGGTCGGCGGCACGCCCCGCTTCATGGTCTCCGGCAGCGGGCCGTACCTGACCGACGCCGACGGACGCGAGTACGTCGACCTGGTCTGCTCCTGGGGTCCGATGATCCTGGGGCACTCGCGGCCCGAGGTCATCGCCGCCGTGCAGGACGCCGTGTCCCGCGGTACGTCGTTCGGTACGCCCGGTGAGGGAGAGGTCGCCCTCGCCGAGGAGATCGTCGCCCGGATCGAGCCCGTGGAGCAGGTGCGGCTCGTCAGCAGCGGCACCGAGGCGACCATGTCGGCCATCCGGCTCGCCCGCGGCTTCACCCGCCGGTCCAAGGTGATCAAGTTCGCCGGCTGCTACCACGGCCATGTCGACAGCCTCCTTGCCGCCGCCGGGTCCGGCGTCGCGACCTTCGCGCTGCCCGACACCCCGGGTGTCACCGGCGCCCAGGCCGCGGACACGATCGTGCTGCCGTACAACGACCTGGAGGCCGTGCACGAGGCCTTCCACCGGCACCCGGGCGAGATCGCCTGTGTCATCACCGAGGCCGCGCCCGGCAACATGGGCGTCGTGCCGCCGGACCCCGGGTTCAACGAGGGGCTCAAGGACACCTGCCGCCGCAACGGCGCGCTGTTCATCTCCGACGAGGTCATGACCGGCTTCCGTACCAGCCGGTCCGGCTGGTACGGCGTCGACGGGGTCAAGCCCGACCTCATGACCTTCGGCAAGGTCATGGGCGGTGGCTTCCCCGCCGCCGCGTTCGGCGGCCGGGCCGACGTCATGGCGCACCTCGCGCCCGCCGGCCCCGTCTACCAGGCCGGCACCCTGTCCGGTAACCCGGTCGCCACCGCCGCGGGCCTCGCCCAGCTGCGCCTCCTCGACGACGCCGCGTACGACAAGGTCGACGCGGTCTCCGCGCAGATCCAGGGCCTCGTCACCGAGGCGCTGAACCAGGAGGGCGTGGCGCACCGGCTGCAGACCGCCTCCAACATGTTCTCGGTGTTCTTCACCGACCGTCAGGTGCGTACCTACGAGGACGCCAAGCGGCAGGAAGCCTTCCGCTTCAACGCCTTCTTCCACTCGCTGCTGTCGAACGGCGTCTACCTGCCGCCGTCGGCCTTCGAGTCCTGGTTCGTGTCCACGGCCCACGACGAGCGGGCCCTCCAGATCATCGCCGACGCCCTTCCGGCGGCGGCCCGGGCCGCTGCGGAGGCGACCGCGTGAGCAACAACGGTGACAACAAGGCGGGCGGCACCGAGGCCCGCGACCAGGACATCACCGTCGTTCACCTCATGCGGCACGGCGAGGTCCACAACCCGGAGGGTGTCCTCTACGGCCGCCTGCCCGGCTACCACCTCTCCGAGCTGGGCCGGAAGATGGCCGAGCGGGTCGCCGAGCACCTCGCCCCGCGTGACATCACCCACGTCGTCGCCTCGCCGCTGGAGCGCGCGCAGGAGACCGCCACCCCGATCGCCAAGGCGCACGGGCTCGACCTCGCCACCGACGGGCGGCTGATCGAGGCCGACAACGTCTTCCAGGGCAAGACCTTCGGTGTCGGGGACGGCGCGCTGCGTAACCCGGACAACTGGAAGCACCTGGTCAACCCGTTCAAGCCGTCCTGGGGCGAGCCGTACATCGACCAGGTGGTCCGGATGATGGGCGCGCTCGACGCGGCCAAGGACCAGGCGCGCGGGCACGAGGCGGTGCTGGTCAGCCATCAGCTGCCGATCTGGATCGTGCGGTCGTACGTCGAGAAGCGGCGGCTGTGGCACGACCCGCGCAAGCGGCAGTGCACGCTGGCCTCGCTGACCTCGTTCACCTACCGGGGCGACCGGATCGTCGCGGTCGGGTACAGCGAGCCCGCCATCGACCTGGTCCCGGCGCACCTGCGCGCCGGCGCCAGACCCCAGCCGGGCAAGGGGAAGGCCTTCGGGGCCTGAGCAGGCCCGTTGGAACCTTACGATCCGTCATGTCATCTGACTGGGTGAACCAGTAGTAGCCGTGACGGATCGGGGAACCATGCACACCTTCTCCCGGCGGGGAATACTCGGCCTCGGCGCGGGCGCGGCGGCCGCCGCCGGACTCGCCGGGTGCGGGGACCAGAAGCCGGCCGGCGGCCATGTGGACGGTGCCGGTCCGGGTTCCGCCCGGGGGAGGGCGAAGGCCGGGCGGGGCGCCACGGCCGGCCCGAGCCCCAGCCCGAGTCCGCGGTCCATCGGCGACGGCTCGACCTCGTTCACCGGCCGTCAGCCCCACCAGCCCGCCAGGCCCGAGCCGCTGGAGCCGGGACAGACCCCGCCGCAGTTCGTGATCTTCTCCTGGGACGGGGCCGGCGAGGTCGGCAACGGACTCTTCCCGCGCTTCCTGGACCTCGCCAGGGAGCACGGCGCGAGCATGACCTTCTTCCTCTCGGGGCTGTATCTGCTGCCGGAGTCGAAGAAGCGGCTCTACCGCCCCCCGAACAACCCGCGCGGTGCCTCCGACATCGGCTACCTCACCGACGCCCACGTCCGGGCGACCCTCACCAACGTGCGCCGGGCGTGGCTGGAGGGGCACGAGATCGGCACCCACTTCAACGGCCACTTCTGCGGCGGCTACGGCACGGTCGCCAACTGGACCCCGCGGCAGTGGAGGAGCGAGATCGAGCAGGCCAAGGGGTTCGTGAAGGAGTGGCGGACCAACACCGGCTGGACCGAGCTGCCCCCGCTGCCGTTCGACTACGACAAGGAACTGACCGGCGGCCGTACGCCCTGTCTGCTGGGCCAGGACAACCTGCTGCCCACCGCCCGCGAGCTGGGCTGGCGCTACGACGCCTCCTCGCCCGGCGGCCGGCAGGTGTGGCCCGGCAAGCGGCACGGCGTCTGGGACCTGCCCCTGCAGCAGATTCCTTTCCCCGGACACTCCTTCGAGGTCCTGTCGATGGACTACAACATGCTCGCCAACCAGTCCGTCAACTCCACCAAGGCGCCCGCCTACAACTACCCGCACTGGCGCAGGCAGTCCGCACAGGCCTACATATCCGGATTCCAGCGGGCATACGAGACAAACAGGGCGCCGTTCTTCATAGGCAACCACTTCGAGCAGTGGAACGGCGGCATCTACATGGACGCCGTAGAGCAGGCCTTCAGGCACATGGCCCGGGAGAAGGAGAGGGGCGGGGACGTACGGCTGGTCTCCTTCCGGCAGTTCGTGGACTGGATGGACGTGCAGAAGCCCGAGGTGCTGGCCCGGCTGCGCGGGCTGGACGTCGGGCAGCGGCCGGACGGGGGCTGGAACGCTTTCCTGCGGGACGCGGGGGACGCCGGGGATGCCGGGGACGCGAAGCGGGCGGGGAAGGCCAAGTCGGCCACCTCCGGCGGGGCGTGAGGGATATCCCGGAATGTCCCGTGTAAATACGGGCTGAAATGCGGTTTTCCGCCCGACAGGGGGGCGCGCGAGAGCGCCGGAACCGACATGCGAAACTTTTCACATGAGTACCCGTAGCCGCGCCGTCCTGCTCGGTGCCGTGGCCGCTGTCGCGGCCCTGACCCTGTCCGCGTGCGGCCATGGCGGTACCTCCGGCGGCGGCGGCAACACGAACTTCGTGACCGGCGACAACGGCATCGACACGGCCCCGAAGGGCAAGCGCGCCGCGGCCCCCGACCTCTCGGGGAAGAGCATCGACGGCAAGAGCCTGGACGTCGCCCGGTACAAGGGCAAGGTCGTCGTCGTCAACGTCTGGGGTTCGTGGTGCAGCCCGTGCCGCGAGGAGGCCCCGTACTTCTCCAAGGTCGCCAAGGCCTACCAGGGCAAGGGCGTGCAGTTCGTCGGCATCAACACCCGCGACACCAGCACCACCCCCGCGCTCGCCTTCGAGAAGGAGCACGGGATCTCCTATCCGAGCCTGTACGACCCGACGGGCAAGCTCATGCTCCGCTTCAAGAAGGGCACGCTCAACCCGCAGCTGATCCCGTCCACGCTGATCATCGACAAGGACGGGAAGGTCGCGGCGCGGGCCCTGGAGGCACTCGACGACACGGGGCTCAAGAAGATGCTCGACCCGGTCGTCGCGGAGAAGTGACGTGAGCGCACTCGTGACCCTGGCCGCGCAGAACGACACGGTGCGCAACGGCGCCCTGCTGGTCGCCCTGCCCGTCGCCCTGCTCGGCGGGCTCGTCTCCTTCTTCTCGCCCTGCGTGCTCCCGCTGGTCCCCGGGTACCTCTCCTACGTCACCGGGGTCGCCGGCACCGACCTGGCCGAGGCGCGGCGCGGGCGGATGGTCGCCGGCGCCTCCCTGTTCGTCCTCGGCTTCAGCGCCGTGTTCGTCTCCGGCGGGGCGCTGTTCGGCTACTTCGGCTACACGCTCCAGGAGCACAAGGACCTCCTGTCCAAGGTGCTCGGCGTCGTCATGGTGCTCATGGGCGTGTTCTTCATGGGACTCATGCCCTGGTTCACCCAGCGCGAGTTCCGCTTCCACCGGCGGCCTACGGCCGGGATGGTCGGCGCCCCGCTGCTCGGCGCCCTGTTCGGCATCGGCTGGACCCCGTGCATCGGTCCGACGCTCGCGTCGGTGAACTTCCTGTCCATGCAGCAGTCGAGTGCCGGGCGCGGCTCGCTGCTGATGGTCGCCTACTGCGTGGGCCTCGGCGTGCCCTTCGTCCTCGCGGCCGTGGCCTTCCGCAAGGCCCTCGGCGCCTTCGGCTGGGTCAAGCGCCACTATGTCTGGGTGATGCGCATCGGCGGCACGATGATGATCGTGACCGGTGTGCTGCTGCTGACCGGGGCCTGGGACCGCCTGGTGCAGGAGATGCAGACCTGGTCCGACGGCTTCACTGTGGGGATCTGACCGATGAGCAAGACCACTACCGACACCTCCCCCAGCGGCGAGGGCCCGGAGACGGAGGGGCTGGCAGCGGCCGGCTCGCAGCTCTCCACCGCCCCGCAGGAAGACACGGTGAACCTGCCCTCGCTCGGCGTGATCGGCTGGGTCCGCTGGTTCTGGCGGCAGCTGACCTCGATGCGGGTGGCGCTGCTGCTGCTCCTGCTGCTCTCCCTCGGCGCGATCCCGGGCTCGCTGATCCCGCAGACCGGCGCCGACATCAACAAGGTCGACGAGTTCCGCAAGGCGCACACCACCCTCGCGCCGGTCTACGACAAGCTCGGCCTGTTCCACGTCTACAGCTCGGTGTGGTTCTCCGCGATCTACATCCTGCTGTTCGTCTCCCTCATCGGCTGCATCGTCCCGCGCACCTGGCAGTTCGTCGGCCAGCTGCGCGGCCGGCCGCCGGGCGCGCCAAGGCGGCTGACCCGGCTGCCCGCGTACACGACGTGGCGCACCGAGGCCGACCCCGAGCAGGTCCGCGAGGCCGCCCTCGCGCTGCTGAAGAAGCGCCGCTTCCGCGCCCACCTCGCCGGTGACGCCGTCGCCGCGGAGAAGGGCTACCTGCGCGAGCTGGGCAACCTGGCCTTCCACATCGCGCTGATCGTGCTGCTGATCGCCTTCGCCTGCGGCCAGATGTTCAAGTCGGACGGCACCAAGCTGGTCGTCGAGGGCGACGGGTTCTCCAACTCGACGCTCCAGTACGACGACATCAAGTCCGGCAGCCTCTTCCGCAACGACGACCTGGTGCCCTTCAGCTTCGACCTGAAGGACTTCAAGGGCACCTACGAGGTCAGCGGCCCCAACAAGGGCACCCCGCGCACCTTCGAGGCGAAGATCCGCTACAGCCGGGGCGCGTACGGCAAGGAGCGGCCGACGACCGTCGAGGTCAACCAGCCGCTGAAGATCGACGACGCCAAGGTCTACCTCGTCAGCCACGGCTACGCGCCCGTCGTCACCGTCCGCGACGGCAAGGGCAAGGTCGTCTACCGCGACGCCGTGCCGCTGCTGCCGCTCGACGGCAACGAGACCTCCAACGGCGTGGTCAAGGTGATGGACGGCTACCGCAGCCCGCGGGGCGTGAAGGAGCAGCTGGGCTTCCAGGCCTTCTTCGTGCCGACGTTCAACCCTCGCGCGGGCACGATGCTCTCCCAGTTCCCGGCCCTGGTGAACCCGCTCCTCGCGGTGAACGCCTACCACGGCGACCTGGGCGTCAACTCGGGCATCCCGCAGAGCGTGTACCAGCTCGACACCACCCATATGAAGGCCTACAAGGACGCCAAGGGCCAGCTGTTCAAGCAGTTGCTGAAGCCGGGCGACACCATGAAGCTGCCGAACGGCGCGGGCTCCCTCACCTTCGAGAAGAACATCAAGGAGTGGGCCGGCTTCGAGGTCGTCCAGGAGCCGGGCAGCGGCTGGGCGCTCGGCGGCGCCATCACCGCGATCTTCGGCCTGGCCGGTTCCCTGTTCATCCAGCGCCGCCGCGTCTGGGTGCGGGCGGTGCGCGGTGCCGACGGCGTCACGGTGGTCGAGATGGCCGGGCTCGGCCGCAGCGAGTCCGCCAAGGTGCCCGAGGAGCTCGGCGACCTCGCCGGAATCCTGTACGACCAGGCGCCGGGGGCGGCCGACCCCGACGACGACCCCTCCCCCACCCCCGACACCGACGTCGTACCTGCCGAAGGGGCTGAGAAGTGACTCTCGCCGCCGCGACCAACGAACACCTCGCGAGCATCAGCAACACGCTGATCTACTCGTCGATGGCCGTCTACACCCTGGCCTTCTTCGCCTACATCGCCGAATGGCTCTTCGGCAGCCGCAGCAAGGTGGCCCGTACGGCCGCCGCGCTGACGGCGGACGCCGGTGCCGCGAAGGCGCCCGCGGTCACCGTGCGGGGTGCCGGTGGCACCGCCGTGCTGGAGCGGCCGAAGGTCGTGGTCCGGTCGGCCGCCGGAGCCCGTGACGTGCCGGACGGTCCCGGCGCGCACGGCGGCGACGCGCAGGGCGACATGTACGGCCGGATCGCCGTGTCCCTCACCGTGCTGGCGTTCCTGGTGGAGCTGGTCGGTGTGGTCGCCCGCGCGGCCTCCGTGCAGCGGGCGCCGTGGGGCAACATGTACGAGTTCAACATCACCTTCTCCACGGTCGCCGTCGGCGTGTACCTCGGGCTGCTGGCGCTGAGGAAGAACGTGCGCTGGCTCGGGCTGTTCCTGATCACCACGGTCCTGCTGGACCTCGGTCTCGCGGTCACCGTGCTCTACACGGCCAGCGACCAGCTGGTCCCGGCCCTGCACTCGTACTGGCTGTACATCCACGTCTCCACCGCGATCTTCTGCGGCGCGGTGTTCTACGTCGGCGCGGTCGCCACGATCCTGTACCTGTTCAAGGACTCGTACGAGAACAAGCTGCAGAGCGGCGGCAAGCCCGGCACCTTCGCGACCTCGGTGCTGGAGCGGCTGCCCGCCTCCGCCTCGCTGGACAAGTTCGCCTACCGGGTCAACGCGGCGGTCTTCCCGCTGTGGACGTTCACGATCATCGCGGGCGCGATCTGGGCGGGCGACGCCTGGGGCCGCTACTGGAACTGGGACCCGAAGGAGACCTGGTCGTTCATCACCTGGGTCGCCTACGCCTGCTACCTGCACGCCCGTGCCACGGCCGGCTGGAAGGGCCGCAAGGCCGCCTACCTGGCGATGATCGCCTTCGGCTGCTGGCTGTTCAACTACTACGGCGTGAACATCTTCGTCACCGGCAAGCACTCCTACGCGGGCGTGTAAGGCCCGCCGGGCGAAGGCCGGTTCTCTGTGGCACAGGCCATGGGGTACCGGCCGGCGCTGTGCGCGGCCTGTCGCGGCTTCGCGACTGTGGCGGGCCGGGCACCGACGCATGTCTGGCCGCACTTCCGATGATCGGCCGGTCGAGTACACGGACAGGAGTACCGCGCGTGTTCAGAGATCCCCGGACACACACCCGCCGGTGGGCGGCCCGATACCCGTTCGCCGTCGGATGCGTCATGGCCGCGGTCCTGTATCTGGTCGAGCTGGTGGCCACCGGCGATCCGATCGGCACGCTCCCGTTCGCGGCAGCCATCGGAGCCGTCTTCTGGCTCACCGCCCTGAGCGAGCGACGCCGAAGGAGAAAGCGGAACCTGCCGCTCCGATAGATGCCTGCACCGTGTGGGGGCCGGCCCCGGCCTCACGCCGTGCTCATCCCTCCGACGTGAGATCGCCTGGTCGTTCGGAGACACTGGTGGTATGAGCGGTTCCATCGAACAGGGCACCAGTCAGACCCACGGGAGCACGCACATCCTCCACTTCCTGGTGCGGCTTCCGAGGTCCATGGGGGACGTCTGGCCGGCGGTGGCCACCCCCGAAGGGCTCGGGGAGTGGTGCACCGCCGTCGACGTTCTCGAACCCCGGCTCGACGGCGAGGTCGTCCTGCGCGACCTGGGGCCGGGGCGGATCACCGCGTGGGACGTGGACCGGGTAGCCGAGTACACCGTGGAGGGCGGCGGCCGGGTCAGGTTCCATCTGGAGCGGGACGGGGAGCAGGGGAGCGTGCTGCGCTTCACGCACGAGTTCCAGGGCGAGGGGGAGACCGAGTCCGGCTGGCGCGCCAGATTCGAACGTCTGATCGACGCCCTGGCGCCCGCGCAGGCCTAGGACGAGGAACCGGTCGCCGTCATCAGATCGCGCAGCCGCTCGACGTACAGCCGCATGTTCTTCGCCGCCACGTCCGTGTCCGGGTAGCGGCAGGCCAGCCACAGACCGTCGTGCACCCGGTTGACCCACACGCACACCTGGTCGCCGTATGACACCCGCAGCAGTCCGTACGCCCGCTGCTCCGCCCACCGGGCCGCGCCCGGGATGCCGCGGGCGTCGACGAACGACACGATCGAGTACAGGTCGGGCGAGGTCGGCCGGAAGTCCGCGCCGAGCAGGCGGAGCACCCGGGCCAGCGGCATCCGGGAGAGCGGCCGCGCGGCCTGCAGCTCGGCGCGCACGGCCCGCAGGGTGGCCGGCAGGTCGGGGGTGTCCGCCACCGGCACCTCGATGGGGGCGCCCCCCACGTACCAGCCCACGGAGTCGGACCAGCGGGACTTCACCCGGGTGTGGAACGGCACCACCGTCCGGTACACCGACTGCCCGCCCAGCTCGTGCACGATCAGCCCGGTGGCCGCCAGCAGCCCGACCAGGCTGCCGCCGTACGGCCGGCAGTACGTCTCGAACGCGGCGGCCGTGTCCGCGTCCGCCAGCGGCTCGCAGAGCATCCGCTGCCGGGGCAGCGGGCCGCCGGGCTCCAGGCCGAGGTCGACGGGGAACCCCGGCAGCGTCCCGTCGCAGCGCCGGATGAACTCCCGCCAGCGGGCGACGGTCTCGTGGCCGTCGTCGATCCGGTCGGCGTCCGCCCGCTCGATCTCGCAGAAGTCGACGTAACTGGCCGCCGGGGTCCGCACCACCGGCCCGCGCCCCTCACGGCCCGCCGTGTACAGCTCCTCGATCTCGGCGGCGATGCCGTGCAGGGAGTAGGCGTCCACGTTGCTGTGGTCGAAGGCCATGTAGACGCTGGTGGAGTCGTCCCGCACGACGGCCGTGTAGATGAGGTTGGGCCAGCGCAGCGCGTCCGCGACGGTGTCGAAACGGTCCTGGAGGTGCCGGGCCAGCGCGTCGGCGTCGGAGAAGTCGCCGACCGTCTCCCGGTGCAGGGACACGTCCGCGGCGTCCAGCGTGAACCGGCGCAGCTCGTCGCCCGACGCGCCCGCCCAGCGGAAGCCGCTGCGCAGCGTCTCGTGCCGGACCGTCCAGGCGCGCAGGCACTCCTGGAGCAGGTCCAGGTCGACCGGGCCGGGCAGATCGAAGGCCGTGCCGAGCCAGGTCGGCACGAACAGCCCGTCCTCCCGTACGGACCGCGCCGTCCTGATGTGCGACTCCTGGATGTAGGCCGGCGGCCGGGTGTCGTCCGGCAGTCCCGCCGCCGCCGCGACGGTCGCCGGGCTCAGCGTCCACTCGACGAGCCGTCCCGGCCGGACCTCGCAGCGCTGGATGTCAGTGATACGCACGCGTCTCCGATCGCAGAAGGGACCCCTTGGATGTGGGCCCCCGTCAAGGGAATGCCGTCGGAGGCGGCACGGACATGCCCGCCCGGGGCATTTCAGCGGAACGGATGGCGGGCCGAACGCGCAGGTGAATAACCGACGGTGACCGGTGTGCGGTCAGCCGACGGTGATCGAGTTCAGCTTCTCGCGCAGATACACGTGCGAGTCGACGGGCGGGTAGGCGACCCGGCCCACCGGCGCGGGGACGGACTCCACGCGCGTGCCCGGGGTGCACTCGCCGAAGTAGACGAGGGACATCAGCTCCTCGGTGGGCTCGTCGGCGGGCGGCGGCAGCACGCGGTGCCGTCCCGAGCGCCACCGGTCGCCGGTCCAACGGGCCATCAGATCGCCGATGTTGACGGTGAGGGCCGCCGGGTCGTAGGGCGCGTCCGCCCAGCCGCCCGCGTCGGTGTGGACCTGCAGGCCGCCCTTGCCCGCCTGCCGGTCGAGGATGGTGACGGTCCCGAAGTCGGTGTGCGGTCCGATCCGGAACTGCCCCGGCCGCGGCTCGCCGACGACCTCGGTCCCCGGGTACCAGTTGATGTTGAAGCCGTACGTCGGACGCTCCATGTGCCGGGAGAAGAAGCCGGGCCCGAGCCCGAGCGCGTACCCCAGCAGGGACAGCAGCTCCTTCTCCAGCGCTGCCATCTTCCCGAGGTACTCCTCGCACAGCGCCCGCAGCCGCGGGACCTCGGCCGGCCACACGTTGGGCGCGTACCACTCGGCGTTGACGACCGGGTCCGGGAAGGGCTCGTCCGTGGCGAAGGTCAGCGACTCCTTCAGGTCGGGCGGCGTCCGCGTCCCCTCCGCGTACCCGTTGGCCTCGGCGCCGGGGCCGAGCCAGCCACGCCCGCCGACCCTGGCCTCGTAGGCCCGCTTCACCTCGGCCGGCAGCACGAAGAACTCCCGCGCGGCCTCCCGTACGGCGGCGCGCAGCCCGGCGTCCACGCCGTGCCCCGTGACGAGCAGGAACCCGGCGCCGCACAGGGCCCGGTCGACCGTGCGCGCCAGGGCCGTACGGGCCTCGGCGTCGCCGGTGAGCCAGGGTGCGAGGTCGATGGTGGGGACGCGGGGCTCAGACACCGATGTCCTCGTTCCAGAGGGCGGCGTTGGCGTCGATGAAGCCGCGCATCAGCGCGACGCACTCGGGGTCGTCCAGGAGCACGATCTCCACACCGTGTCCGGCGAGCCAGTCGTGCCCGCCGTGGAAGGTGGCGGCCTCGCCGATCACCACGCGCGAGATGCCGAACTGCCGGACCAGGCCGCTGCAGTACCAGCAGGGGGACAGCGTGGTGACCATGGTGGTGCCGCGGTACGAGCGCTGCCGTCCCGCGGCGCGGAACGCGGCCGTCTCCGCGTGCACGGAGGGGTCGTCGTCCTGGACGCGGCGGTTGCGTCCGCGGCCGAGGAGAGTGCCGTCGGGGCCGTAGAGGGCGGCCCCGACCGGGATGCCGCCCTCGGCGAGCCCCGCGCGGGCCTCGGCGACGGCGGTGGCGAGCCAGGCGCGGGCCTGTTCCGGTTCCATGCCCTCACTGTTTCCCCGCGGGCGCGCCCGGGCAACGCGGCGGCGGGGCCGACCGTGGCCGGCCTCCTGGTCCGGCTACCGGCCCACCCGCAGCAGCAGCTTCCCGGTGCTCGTCCGTCCCCCCATCAGACGGTGTGCCTCGGCCGCCTCCTCCAGCCCGAACTCGGCGGTCACCGGAAGGTCGACCGTGCCGTCGGCCACCTCGGCGAACGCCCGCTCCGCGAGCTCGCGCAGGGCCTCGGGGGCCGTCCGGGCGAGCATGAGGACGGAGAAACCCGAGACCGAGTGGGCGAGCGGGTACAGCTCGGGCTGGCCCACGCTCCACGGCTCGGCCGAACTGGCGTTGCCGAAGGAGACGAGGCGGCCGAAGGGCGCCAGGCAGGCCAGGCCCGCGCGCAGGGTGTCTCCGCCCACGGGGTCCAGGACCAGGTCGACGCCCCGGCCGCCGGTCGCCTGCCGCACCGGCTCCTCGAAGGCGCCGGTGAACACCTCGTCGTAGCCGTGCTCCTTGGCGTACGCCGCCTTCGCCGCCGAGGAGACCACGCCGTACACCGCCCCGGCGCCCGCCGCCCGCGCCAACTGGCCCAGCACCGTGCCGACTCCGCCGGCCGCGCCCTGGACCAGTACCGACTCGCCCGGCTGGAGCCGGCCCACGGTGTGCAGGAGGGCGTACGCGGTGGGCAGGACGGTCGGCAGGGTGGCCGCCGTGCGCAGGTCCAGGCCGGCCGGGACCGGGAAGACGGTCGCGGCGTCGGCCACGGCCACCTCCGCGTACGCCCCGCCCCCGGTGAGCGCCGTCACCTCCTGGCCGACGGTGAGACCCGTGACGCCCGCGCCGAGCGCGCGGACCCGTCCGGAGACCTCGAGGCCGGGGACGAACGGCAGCTGTGGCACCCGGTAACCCTCCGAACGCGCCTTCAGGTCCGCGAAGTTCACCCCCGCGTACGCCACGTCGACGCTGACCTGGCCGGGGCCGGGCTCCGGCACCGCGGCCGTCACCACCCGCAGCACCTCGGGACCGCCGAACTCCCTCAACTCGACCGCGCGCATGCCGAACCCCCGACTCGATAAGAGTGTTCAATGAGAGACGAACACCCGGGAGTGTACGAGTGTCGTCGAACACTCGGCAAGGGGGCGGCCCGACCGGGTTCTCCCGCCCCGGCAGGGGCGTGCGCGGGACAAAGCGGTCCGTCGGCGATACTGGGACGCATGGCTTATGACGATCTTCGCTCCCTGCTGAGGGCGCTGGAGCGCGAGGGCGACCTCAAGCGCATCAAGGCTGAGGTCGACCCGTTTCTGGAGGTCGGGGAGATCGTCGACCGGGTGCAGAAATCCGGCGGTCCGGCGCTGCTCTTCGAGAACGTGAAGGGTTCGGCGATGCCGCTGGCGATGAACGTCTTCGGCACCGACCGACGGCTGCTGAAGGCGCTCGGCCTGAAGTCGTACGACGAGATCACCGAGAAGATCGGCGGACTGCTTCGGCCCGAGCTGCCGCACGGGTTCGTCGGCGTGCGCGAGGCGTTCGGCAAGCTCGGCACCATGGCGCACGTACCGCCGAAGAAGGTGAAGTCCGACAACGCGCCCGTGCAGGAGGTCGTCCTGCACGGCGACGACGTCGACCTCGACGCGCTGCCCGCCCTGTTCACCTGGCCGAAGGACGGCGGCTCCTTCTTCAACCTCGGGCTCACCCACACCAAGGACCCCGAGACCGGCATCCGCAACCTGGGCCTGTATCGCCTCCAGCGCCACGACAAGCGCACCATCGGCATGCACTGGCAGATCCACAAGGACAGCCGCAACCACTACCAGGTGGCCGCGCGGCGCGGCGAGCGGCTGCCGGTCGCCATCGCCTTCGGCTGCCCGCCCGCCGTGACGTACGCCTCGACGGCCCCGCTGCCCGGCGACATCGACGAGTACCTCTTCGCCGGGCTCGTCGCCGGCAAGCGGATCGAGATGGTCGACTGCAAGACCGTTCCGCTCCAGGTCCCGGCGAACGCCGAGGTCGTCGTCGAGGGCTGGCTGGAGCCGGGCGAGATGCTCCCGGAGGGCCCCTTCGGCGACCACACCGGCTTCTACACCCCGCAGGAACCGTTCCCCGCACTGAAGATCGACTGCGTGACGATGCGGAAGCGTCCGCTGCTCCAGTCGATCGTCGTGGGCCGCCCGCCCACCGAGGACGGCCCCCTGGGCCGGGCAACGGAACGGTTCTTCCTGCCCCTGCTCAAGATCATCGTCCCGGACATCGTGGACTACCACCTCCCCGAGGCCGGCGGCTTCCACAACTGCGCGATCGTCTCGATCGACAAGAAGTACCCCAAGCACGCCCAGAAGGTCATGCACGCGATCTGGGGCGCGCACATGATGTCCCTGACCAAGCTGATCGTGGTCGTCGACTCCGACTGCGACGTGCACGACCTGCACGAGGTCGCCTGGCGGGCCCTCGGCAACACGGACTACGCCCGCGACCTCACGGTCGTCGAAGGACCGGTCGACCACCTCGACCACTCCTCCTACCAGCAGTTCTGGGGCGGCAAGGCGGGCATCGACGCCACGAAGAAGTGGCCGGAGGAGGGCTACACGCGCGACGGCGGGTGGCCGGACATGGTCCTGTCGGACCCGGATACGGCGGCCCTCGTGGACCGCCGCTGGAAGGAGTACGGGCTGTGAGCTCGGCATCCGCAACCCTCCCCGGCCCGGGACGCACCAGGGCGTTCCTGCGCCTGGTGATGATCGAGCACTCGGTCTTCGCACTGCCCTTCGCCTACATCGCCGCGCTCACCGCGATGTACGAGTGGGACAGGAACATCCACTGGGCCCGGCTGCTGCTGGTCACGATCTGCATGGTGGGCCTGCGCACGTTCGCGATGGCCGTCAACCGGATCATCGACCGCGAGATCGACGCCCGGAACCCGCGCACCGCGCACCGCGAACTGGTGACCGGCGCGATGTCGGTGAAGCACGCCTGGACCGGCGCTTTGATCGCCGTGGTGGTCTTCCTGGGCGCGGCGGCGCTGCTGAACCCGCTGTGCCTGGCCCTGGCCCCCGTCGCGGTGATCCCGATGGTGGTCTACCCCTACGGCAAGCGGTTCACGAACTTCCCGCAGGCCATCCTGGGCCTGGCCCAGGCGATGGGCCCGGTCGGCGGCTGGCTCGCGATCTCCGGCACGTGGTCCTGGGACGCGGTGATCCTCGGCCTCGCCGTCGGCATCTGGATCGGCGGCTTCGACCTCATCTACGCCTGCCAGGACGTCGAGTCCGACCGCGAGGGCGGTGTCCTGTCGGTCCCGGCGCGCTTCGGCATCCCGGCGGCGATCTGGGGCGCCCGCGCCTGCCACGCGCTCACCACGGCCCTGCTGGTCTGGTACGCCCTGGCCACCCACGCCGGCCCGTTCTTCTGGCTGGGCCTGGCCATCGTCGCGGGCGCGTTCGTCTACGAGCACCGCATCGTGCGCCCGCACGACCTGTCCCGGCTGAACAGGGCGTTCTTCTCGACAAATGGATTCATCGGGATCTCGCTGTTTGTCTGCGCACTGCTGGACCTGCTGGTGCGGGGCCTTACGGTATGACTCGATCGAGTGATCGAGTAGCGAACGTGTGAGATCGGGCTGATAGAGGGATTGACTTCGTGCATGTCCCCGCCCGGGCGGGGGTTGTCCGCCGTTCACGCTGAAGAACGCCCTCTTCAGCCGGTTGTCCCCGCCAATGCGGGGTTTCTGTCCGGCGGTCCGCCACATCGGCGGGCCGCCGGACGCGTATGCGCACCACCCGGCCTGAGCGTGCCGCTACGCGCCGGTACGCTCAAGGTGTGAACGCAGGAGAATCGCAGCGCGCGCCTTGGATCGTGGGGGTGTCCGGAGCTTCCGGGACGCCGTATGCGGCTGCCGTGCTGCGGGCGTTGCTGGACGCCGGCGAGGCGGTCGACCTGGTGGTCAGCCGGGCCTCGCGGCTGACTCTGCTGGACGAGACCGGGATCTCCTTCCGGGACGCGCACTGGCAGGACGACCTGCGGGAATGGCTGGCCAGGGGGGCCGACGGCAAGCCCTCGACCTTCGACGTGGACGTCAGCGGGGTGCGGTACTGGAGCGCGGGGGATCTCGCGGCGGGGCCGTCCTCGGGGTCGTACCCGGCCAAGGGGATGCTCATCGTGCCGGCCTCCACGGCCTGTGTGGCCGGAGTCGCCCTCGGGCTGTCCAAGGACCTGCTCCAGCGCGCGGCGAGCGTCACGCTCAAGGAGCGCCGGCCGCTGGTCGTGGCCGTGCGGGAGACCCCGCTGAACGGCCAGACCCTGCGGCAACTGGTCGCGCTGGACGACGCCGGCGCGAGCGTGGTGCCGGCCTCGCCCGCCTTCTACGCGGGCGCGACGCACATTCAGGACCTGGTGGACTTCGTCGCGGGACGAGTGCTGGACGCGGCGGGCGTCGGGCACGGCCTGTACCGGCGGTGGAAGGGCGAACTGGGCGGCGGTACGCCGGGCCGGTAGCCGAGCAAGGCGCAGTACCTCTCATCACTTCGGGAACTTCAGTGGAAGGCTTCGATCGCATGGACGCGGTGGACAGGCAGCTCATCCAGGCCCTGAGAGAGAACGGCCGGGCCTCCTACGCGGAGCTGGGGCGCCTCGTCGGCCTGTCGGGCCCGAGCGTCACCGACCGCATCAACCGGCTGGAGGCGGCCGGTGTCATCACCGGCTATCGCGCCACGGTGAACTCGGCCGCCCTCGGCCTCGGCGTGACCGCGCTGATCGGCATCTCGCTCTCGGACGCCGCCGACCACGAGGACGTGGCCCGCCGGCTCAAGGACCTGCAGGAGATCGAGGACTGCTGGTTCATCGCCGGCGACGACTCCTACATGCTCAAGGCGCGGGCGGCCGACGTGGACGGCCTGGAGCGCATCATCCGGCGGCTGTCCGGGACCAAGGGCGTCTCGCGCACCCGTACCACGATCGTGCTCTCCACGAAGTGGGAGAACCGGGTCGGGGAACTGCCCGAGGAGATGTAGCGGCGCCGTGCGCCGTGCGGGCGCCGTGCGTCCGCGCGGCGGGGGAGTACGGTTGGTCAAGTTGTCGTGGAAAGGTGAGGAAATGGACGTCGGGCTCAAGCGCGAGCTGGAGGAGAAGGTCCGCTCCGGTGAGCGGCTGACTCGCGAGGACGGCATCGCGCTGTACGAGTCGGACGACCTGGCATGGCTGGGCGGCCTCGCGCACGAGGTGCGGACGCGCAAGAACGGCGACGTCGTGCACTTCAACGTCAACCGGCACCTCAACATGACGAACGTGTGCACCGCTTCGTGCGCCTACTGCTCGTTCCAGCGCAAGCCGGGCGAGAAGGACGCGTACACGATGCGCATCGAGGAGGCCGTCAAGCTCGCCAAGGCGATGGAGTCGGAGAGCCTCACCGAGCTGCACATCGTCAACGGCCTGCACCCGAGCCTGCCGTGGCGTTACTACCCGCGCTCGCTGCGGGAGTTGAAGGCGGCGCTGCCGAACGTCTCGCTGAAGGCGTTCACGGCGACGGAGATCCACCACTTCGAGACCATCTCCGGGCTGTCCGCCTCCGAGATCCTCGACGAGCTGATCGACGCGGGTCTGGAGTCCCTCACCGGCGGCGGTGCGGAGATCTTCGACTGGGAGGTCCGTCAGCACATCGTGGACCACCGCACCCACTGGGAGGACTGGTCCCGCATCCACCGGCTGGCGCACGAGAAGGGTCTGAAGACCCCGTGCACCATGCTCTACGGGCACATCGAGGAGCCCCGCCACCGCGTGGACCACGTGCTGCGGCTGCGTGAGCTGCAGGACGAGACCAACGGCTTCCAGGTCTTCATCCCGCTGCGCTACCAGCACGACTTCGTCGACATGCAGGACGGCAAGGTCCGCAACAAGCTGCAGGCCCGCACCCAGATGGCGACCGGCGCCGAGGCGCTGAAGACGTTCGCCGTCTCCCGGCTGCTCTTCGACAACGTCCCGCACGTGAAGGTGTTCTGGGTCATGCACGGCGTGCAGACCGCCCAGCTCGCCCTCCAGCACGGCGCGGACGACATGGACGGCTCGGTCGTCGAGTACAAGATCACGCACGACGCGGACAACTACGGCACGCCGAACAAGCTGACCCGCGACGACCTGCTCGACCTGATCCGCGACGCCGGCTTCCGCCCGGTGGAGCGCAACACGCGCTACGAGATCATCCGCGAGTACGACGGCGCGGACCCGCTGCGCCGCGAGTCGCCGCAGGCGATGCGGGTGTGACGCGAGGGACGTAGGGCCTCTCTTCCGGATCTTGCCGGGGTCGCGGGGTCTGGCACGCACATCTGCGGCGTTGTCGTCACTCGCCGACGCGCCGCGTCGACTCCCTCCTCCGCCTTGCAGCTGCACGCACCAGACCCCGCTCGGGTCGGCCAGAAGGCACCGCAGACCGGAGCCGGCCTGATCCGGAAGAAAGGCCCTGGGCAGGGGACGGGAAAGGGGCTGTGCGCGCACCGGTGTAATGGATAGCCTGCGCGCATGCCCCTTACGTTCACGCTGGACCCCTCCGTCACCCCGGCCCTCCACGAAGGCTTCCTCGACCTGTGGACCGACGTCTCCGACGCCGGGGGCGCCGTGGGGTTCGTGCCGCCGGTGACACGGGAGGACGTCCGGCCCGAGGTGGTCCGCTACCTCGCGCAGCTGGCCGAGGGGCGCAGCAGGCTGCTGGTCGGCCACGACGAGACGGGCCGGGTCGCCGCGGCGGCGGTCTTCGGCTTCAACACCCACCGTCTGATGAAGCACTGGGTGTGGCTGTACACGGTGATGGTCCACCCGGAGCACCAGGGCAAGGGCTACGGCCGCGACCTGCTCGCGGCCGCCGCCGACCGGGCCCGCGGCTTCGACGGCATAGAGGCGATACGGCTCACCTGCCGCGGTGGCCTCGGCCTGGAGCGCTTCTACGGCTCCTGCGGTTACAAGGAGGTCGGACGGGTGCCCGGCGCGATCCGGGTCGCCCCCGACGACGACCGGGACGACATTTTCATGCTGCTCCCGCTCGCCTGACCCCCCTGCAAGATCGGGCACATACCGTGCTTCACTGGGCGGTGGCCCTTTTTGGAATCGGAAGAGTGGATTGAGATGCTCCGCTACACGCTGATGCGCCTCGGCGTCTTCGCCGGCTGCCTCGTCGTCGTCTGGGGAGCCGTCTACTCCGGCCTCTTCCCACGCGGCTTCGGCGACTCCAACCTGCTGTGGGTCCTGCTGCTCTCGCTGGTCCTGTCGGCGCCGATCAGCTGGGTGGTGCTGCGCAAGGAGCGCGAGCGGGCCTCCGTGCAGGTCTCCGGCAAGGTGGACCGGATCAAGGCCAACCTGGACGCCAACCGCAGCCAGGAGGACACCCTCGACGACACCGCCCCGGTGCGGGGCCAGACCTCCTGACCGGCTCCCCGGGCCTCCCGGGGCACGTGCGCGGCCGAGGGCCCGCCGGCCCCAACTAGGCTGGTGCCATGGGTGCGGTGAGGACCAGGCGGCTGCCGCGTGCGGAGCGGGAACGGGAGATGCTCGACGCCGCCGTGCGGGTGTTCGGCCGGCGTGGGTACGCGGCCGCGTCGATGGACGAGATCGCCGAAGTGGCGGGCGTCTCCAAGCCGTTGGTGTATCTGTACCTGAACTCCAAGGAAGACCTCTTCACCGCCTGCATCCGGCGGGAGGCCCGTGCGCTGACCGAGGCGGTCCGCACCGGGGTCCGCCGCGACCTGCCGGCCGACCGTCAGCTGTGGGACGGCCTGAACGCGTTCTTCGCGTACGCGGCGAAGCACCCCGACGGCTGGTCCGTACTGCACCTCCAGGCCCGCACCCACGGCGAGGCCTTCGCCGCCGAGGTCACCGCGATGCGCGAGGAGATCGTCGCCTTCGTGACCCACCTGATCGCGGCCGCCGCCCGTGACGCCCACCCCCATGCCCCCGGCCTCTCCGGTGCCGAGGCGGCGGGCCTCGCCCAGGCCCTCGTGGGCGCCGCCGAGTCCCTCGCCGCCTGGGCCAACGCCAACCCCGGCAGCACCGCTCACCAGACGGCCACCACCCTGATGAACTTCGCCTGGGCGGGCCTGGGCAACCTGATGGACGGACACCCCTGGGTGCCTGTGCGTACCTAGGCGTTACCGGCGGTAATTCGTTGTCGGAGCAGCGAACGTGAACGGTCCTCACGAAACCTCCGAGACTGCACACCCCCGGCTCCGGACCCCCTCGTATCCCGCACGAGGCCGCCACAGCCGCCTCGTACGATCGCCTGGCTGACCGGCGGTAACTCTTCCCCCACGGCCCGTTGCCGGTGAACGCCTCGGTGTGCGAGGCGCGTACGTCATGCAGCAAGCAGTTCTCCGCTGCACGCCCCAGGAGCCGCCCGTGTCCACACCCGCCCCGTTTCCGAGCGCCGACGTCTTTGCCGGTGCCCATGTCTCGGCCACCGACTACGACGGCCGCCCGGTCCTGGTGGAACCCGTGATCCAGCGACTGAGCGGGACGGTGCGGGAGGCGTACGTCCCGCCGTTCGCACCGCAGACGACGCACGGTTCGCTCGCGGACCTGCCGTTCGACAACGCCGAGGCGGACCCCGGCGCGATCGTGCTCAGCCGCAGGACCGACGACGACGGCAACTGGGAGGACGTGACGGCCGCCCTGTTCGCCCGGCAGGTGCTGGCCGTGGCGAAGGGGCTGATCGCCGAGGGCCTGGTGCCGGGCGACCGGATCGCGGTCATGGCCCGTACGACGTACGAGTGGACGCTGCTGGACTTCGCCGCCTGGGCGGCCGGCCTGGTCACCGTGCCGGTCTACCCCACCTCCTCCGTCTTCCAGACCCGGTGGATCCTGCACGACTCCGGCGCGGTCGCGCTGATCACGGAGACCGCGGCCGAGGCCGCCGCGATCCACCCCGAGCTCCAGCACCTGCCGGACCTCAGGCACCTGTGGGTCATCGACGACGCGCACGTGGAGGGGCTCGCCGAGCGGGGCGCGCAGGTGCCGGACGGCGAAGTGGGCGTGCGGCGGGGCATGCTGAGCCCCGACACCCTCGCCACGCTCATCTACACCTCGGGCACCACCGGCCGTCCCAAGGGCTGCGCCCTCTCCCACGGCAACTTCTTCACCGAGGTCGACAACGCCATCGAACTCCTCCACCCCGTCTTCAAGGCGGGCCGCGGGGCGGACGCGTCGGTGCTGCTCTTCCTGCCGATGTCCCACGTCTTCGGCCGGATGGTGGCGATAACGTGCGTACGGGCACGGGTGCGGCTCGGCCACGCGCCGAGCCTGAAGGCGGACGACCTGCTCGCGGACCTGGCCGCCTTCCGCCCCACCTGTCTGCTGACCATCCCCTACCTGCTGGAGAAGCTCTACAACGCCGCGCGGGCGAGCGCGGAGGCGGGCGGCCGGCTCACCACCTTCGACCGCGCGGCGGCGACGGCCGTACGGTACGGCGAGGCGCTGGAGGCCCGGCAGAACGGCACCGGGAGCGGTCCGGGCGCGGCCCTGAAGGCGAGCCGTTCCCTCTACGACCCCCTCGTCTACCGGCGCATCCGGGCCGCCATGGGCGGCAAGGTCCGCTGCGCCATCTCCGGCGGCTCACCGCTCGGCCGGCGCCTGGCCGCCTTCTACTCCGGGGCCGGCATCGACATCTTCGAGGGGTACGGCCTGACGGAGACCACCGCCGCCACGACGGTGACCCCGCCCCTCAAGCCCCGCCTCGGCACGGTCGGCTGGCCGCTGCCCGGCACGCGGGTCCGGATCGCGGCGGACGGCGAGATCCTGGTCGCCGGGGACCATGTTCTGCGCGGCTACTGGGATCCGCAGGCGGGCGGTGTCGTCCCCGCGACCCAGGAGGGCTGGCTGGCGACCGGCGACATCGGCGAGCTGGACGACGCGGGCTACCTGACCATCACCGGCCGCAAGAAGGAGCTTCTGATCACGGCCACGGGGAAATCGGTGGCCCCCACGCTGCTGGAGAACTGGCTGCGCCAGCACCCGCTGATCTCCCAGTGCATGCTCGTCGGCGACGGCCGCCCCTACATCAGCGCCCTGCTCACCCTCGACGCCGTGGGCATCAACCACTGGCGCCAGATGAACGGCAAGCACCCGGTACCGCCGGAACTCCTCCTCGGTGAGCCCGAGTTGGAGGACATCCTCCAGAACGCGGTCGACGAGGCCAACATCCTCGTCTCCCGCCCCGAGTCCATCCGCCGCTTCGCCGTCCTCCCCGTCGACTTCACGGAGCAGGCGGGCCATCTGACGCCGTCGATGAAGCTGCGGAGGGAGAAGATCCTCGCGGACTTCGCCGACGAGGTGGACGGGCTGTACGGGGGGTGAGGGACTGAGGGGAGCGAGGGGGCGAGGGGAGTGACGGCGGCTCCGGCCCCCGGTCTCCCTCCTCCCTCCTTTCTCCCTCCCTCCCCGGCCAGGGCCGCTCACGCGTCTGTCGCGGCGGCCTTCCGTGCGATCAGGAAGGCCTGCGGGGCCGATTCGTCTGCCTGCTCGTCGCGTTCGCGCACGGTGCGGGAGACGAGCGTGAAGCCGGCGTCCGTCAGCAGCTCCGCCATCCGCTCGGGGCTGCGGCGGTGGAAGTCGAGGGCCACCGGGTGACCCCACGGGCGGTCGAGGTGACGGGGCTCCTCGCCGGTCTGGAAGGCGAGGAGCAGATGCCCGCCGGGGGCCGTCACGCGGTGGAGCTCGGCGAACAGCGCGGGGAGCCGGTCGTCGGGGGTGTGGATGGTGGAGTACCAGGCGACGACGCCGGCCAGCTTCCCGTCCGGCAGGTCGAGTTCCAGCATGGAGCCCTGCTCGAAGCGCAGTTCCGGATGCTCGCGACGGGCTATGGCCAGCATGGACGCGGAGAGGTCGAGCCCGAAGACGTCGAGACCGAGGGAGGCGAAGAGCGTGGTGGTCCATCCGGCCCCGCAGCCCAGGTCGGCGACCGTCCCGCCGCGGCCCACCAGTTCGGCGTACGCGGCGAGCAGGCCGCGTTCGAGGGGCCTGTTCGCGAGGTAGCCGCGGAAGTGGTCGGCGTAGTCGTCGGCGACGGTGTCGTAGAAGGCGCGGGTGGCGGCGAGGAAGTCGGTCATGGGGAGGGACCGTAGCGGGCCGGACTGACAGCACCGGCCGAGGACCGGCCGAGCACCGGCCGAGCACCGGCCGAGCACCGGCCTAGGGTCGACCGTCGGCGGGTGTCGCCCGTGGTGCGGTGGCCCGGTGTGGCGGGTGTCGGCGTGTGGCGCGTATCGGCCGGGCCGGAGTCCCGCATTCCGGAGTCGGCGGCGCGGGATTCGCGCGACCGCCTTAGCGATCTTCATACGCCACGCGTAGAGATCGTGTGGAGGTGATGTAGAGGCGGGGGATGGGCCGGGCGAGGGAACGCGAGCGGGTGAGCGGAGGGGCGGTTCCGGGGAGAGGGCGGCCCTGCGCGTCGCGGAGAATTCCCCGGGAATTCATCCGGGGGGTCGCGGGAAAAGGCAGGAGCCCCGTTGCCGGAAGGCTCGGGGCTCCTTGGGTACTGCTCTCAGGTTCTGCGATCAGGTAGTGATCAGACGGGGGTGACGTTCTCCGCCTGCGGACCCTTCGGGCCCTGCGTCACGTCGAAGCTCACGGCCTGGTTCTCCTCGAGGGAGCGGAAGCCGCTGGCGTTGATCGCGGAGTAGTGAACGAAGACGTCGGGGCCGCCGCCCTCCTGGGCGATGAAGCCAAAGCCCTTTTCGGCGTTGAACCACTTCACGGTTCCGGTAGCCATAAGCCCTCCTTGGGCTCAAAAGGGTTTGCCCTGCTCCAGAACCTGCACGTGCGAAACGGTGCTGCACAATTGCATTCGTCTGAAAACGACGAGAGCCCGCGGTCACATGCTCCGCAGGCTCTGTACTGCAAGGGAAACCAAACTGCAACTTGCGGCGAGCCTAGCATGCAGGCACCGGAAAGCAATAGAGGTCAAGATCACTTCACCCGTATGTTTGAAGCGCCGGACGGGTGTGTTGACGGCGGGGTCGGCCCACGTGCCGTACTGCAAGGGGTCTAGTCTCGCGATGTGGACAATTCTCGCACCCGGCCGCGCGTCGGCCACATCCAGTTCCTGAACTGCCTGCCCCTGTACTGGGGGCTCGCGAGAACCGGCACGCTCCTCGACTTCGAGCTGACCAAGGACACTCCGGAGAAGCTCAGCGAGAAGCTCGTGCGCGGCGACCTCGACATCGGGCCCATCACCCTCGTCGAGTTCCTGCGCAACGCCGACGACCTCGTCGCCTTCCCGGACATCGCCGTCGGCTGCGACGGCCCCGTGATGTCCTGCGTGATCGTCTCCCAGGTCCCCCTCGACCAGCTGGACGGCGCCCGCGTCGCCCTCGGTTCGACCTCGCGCACCTCGGTCCGCCTCGCCCAACTTCTGCTGGCCGAGCGCTACGGCGTACGGCCCGACTACTACAGCTGCCCGCCCGACCTGAGCCTGATGATGCAGGAGGCGGACGCCGCCGTACTCATCGGAGACGCGGCCCTGCGCGCCAACCTCATCGACGGACCCCGCTACGGCCTCGAGGTGCACGATCTCGGCGCGCTGTGGAAGGAGTGGACCGGGCTGCCGTTCGTCTTCGCGGTCTGGGCGGCGCGGCGCGACTACCTGGAGCGCGAGCCGGAGATCACCCGCCAGGTCCACGAGGCCTTCCTCGCCTCCCGCAACCTCTCCCTGGAGGAGGTCACCAAGGTCGCCGAACAGGCCGCCCGCTGGGAGGCCTTCGACGAGACGATCCTGGAGCAGTACTTCACCACCCTCGACTTCAGCTTCGGCGCCCCCCAACTGGCGGCGGTCACGGAGTTCGCGAAGCGCGTGGGGCCGACGACCGGCTTCCCGGCCGACGTGAAGGTGGATCTGCTCCGGCCGTAATCACTAGGGCCTGTCTTCCGGATCTTGCCGGGGTCGCGGGGTCTGGCACGCACTCCCCCAAGCTCTGCGAGCAGGGGGTACCCCCAGCGGCGTTGTCGTCACTCTCCCCCAAGCTCTCGGCTTCGCTCGAGCAGGGAGGGACCCCCATCGCGCCGCGTCGACTCCCTCCTCCGCCTTGCAGCTGCACGCACCAGACCCCGCTCGGGTCGGCCAGAAGGCGCCGCAGACCGGAGCCGGCCTGATCCGGAAGAAAGGCCCTAGGCTGCGGTCGGTGAGGCGTACCGGGGGACCGGGGGAGAGGTGGACGCCATGCAGCCGCTCGGAGCCGATGAACCGGCCACCGTCGGGCCCTACCGGCTGCTCGGCCGGCTCGGCTCCGGCGGCATGGGCCGGGTCTACCTGGGCCGCAGCGCCGGCGGCCGTACGGTCGCCGTGAAGATCGTGCACCCGCACTTCGCGCCGGACGAGCAGTTCCGTGCCCGATTCCGGCGCGAGGTGGAGGCCGCGCGCCGGGTCGGCGGTGCCTGGACCGCGCCGGTCCTGGACGCGGACCCGGAGGCCGCCGTGCCCTGGGTCGCCACCGGCTACGCGGCCGGTCCCTCCCTCGCCGCGGCCGTCGCGGACGGCGGCCCGCTGCCCGCGCACACGGTACGGGCCCTGGGCGCGGGCCTCGCCGAGGCGCTGACGACGGTCCACGAACTGGGCCTCGTCCACCGGGACGTGAAGCCCTCCAACATCCTGCTGACCCTCGACGGCCCGCTGCTGATCGACTTCGGCATCGCGCGCGCCACGGACGGCACCGCGTCCCTGACCTCGACCGGCGTCTCCGTCGGCTCGCCCGGCTACATGTCCCCCGAGCAGATCCTCGGCCAGGCGGCCACCGGCGCGGCCGACGTCTTCTCCCTCGGCGCCGTCCTGGCGTACGCGGCGATGGGGCAACCGCCCTTCCCCGGTGACTCCTCGGCCGCGCTGCTCTACAAGGTGGTGCACGAGGAGCCGGAACTCGGTTCCCTCGGCGGCGAGTTGCGCGAGGTGGCTGCCGCCTGCCTGGCCAAGGACCCCGCCGAACGGCCGGCCCCCGCCGACCTCGCCCGACGGCTCGCCCCCGAGGGCGCCGCCCGCCTGATCACGGCCGGCTGGCTCCCGGGCCCGCTGGTCGAACAGGTCAGCCGCGGCGCCGTACAGCTCCTCAACCTGGAGGTTCAGGGGGAGGCGCCGTCGGGGCCGGTGGGATTCAGCAGCCCTTCGGTGTCCGCGCCTTGGGCACCGGCTCCTGCGCCTGGCCCTGCCCCGGCCCCTGCTCCGGCGCCTTCGCCGTCGCCGGACACCGGGCGGTTCGGGCCCGCTCCGCGGATGACCGCCACGGGGGCGGCGGGGCAGGCCCCGGCGGGGGACACCGCGGGGGCGACCACCGCGGGGATCGCGGCTGGGGCCGCGACGGATGCGGCCGGTGTCCCGCCCGGGGCGTCCACCGTCGTGCCCGGGCAGCGGGCCGCGGTGCCGGCTCCCGGCAAGGTCACCGTCAGCGTCGCGGCGGCCTCCGGGCCGGGGGAGAGCGGGCGCGGACGGCGGGTGAGCTGCACCGTGGCGCTGGCCGTCGCGGGAGTGCTGGCCGGTGTGGCGGTGGGGGGCGGGACTCTGTTGCGGCTCTGGACCGGTGGCGGCGGCGCCGACACGGCGGGCGGCGCGCCGACCACGCCCCACTCGGCCGGATCGGCCGCACCCTCCGCCTCGACCGACCCCTCCTACCCCTCCGACTCCTCCGCGTCCGGCTCCGGTTCCTCCTCCCCGAGCGCCTCGGTGCCCAGCCCTCCCGGCGGCGCGGCCGACGCCGTCCCGTCCCGTTACCTCGGCACCTGGGAAGGCCGGGCCACCGGACTCGGCGGCACCCTGCCCATGGGCACCTTCCGGCTCACCGTTCATCAGGCGGCCGTGGGGGAGGAGTTGGGGCGGCTGCGGCAGACCGACCAGATCGGCGCGGTCTGCACCGACGTACTCACGCTGAAGAAGGTCACGAAGACACGGATCGTCGCCACGTCCACCGGGGCCGAGGGCAACCACGCGGGCTGCGACCCCGCTCCGCACCCGGTGGAACTGACCCCGGCCGGCGACGATCTGACGTACACGGCGGACAGCGCGGCCGAGGGGAACCCGGTGGCGCGCCTGTCCAGGGAGCGGTAGCGCGATGGCCGACCTCGTGGACCTGTCACTGGTCACCGGCGCCGCGTTGTGGGGCGCGGCCGCGGGCGCGCTGCTGCCCCGCGCCGCCCACCGCTTCGCCGTCCCGGACGAGGAGCCGTGGCGTTCGCACTGCCCCGGGGGCCACCGGCTGCGGGGGTGGCTCGGCCGGGTGCCGTGCCGCTCCTGCGCGTCGGGCGAGCCAGGCGCGTCAGGCGTGGCGGACGCCGGGGAGGCTGGGGAGGCCGGGACGTCGTACGCCGGGGAGGCCGTAGCGTCGTACGCCCCCTCCGCCCTCCTGCTCGCCGCCGCGACCGCGCTCACCTGTGCCGTCCTCGCCCTCGCCACCGGTGTCCGGCCCGAGTTGGCCGTCTGGCTGGTGCTCGCGCCGGCCGGGGTGCTGCTGGGGGTCGTGGACGTGCGGGTGCGGCGGCTGCCGGACCCGTTGACCCTGCCGCTCGCGTCCGCCGCGCTCGGGCTGCTCGCTCTGGCCGCCGTGCTCCCGGAACACGCCGGACACTGGCTCACCGCGCTGTACGGCGCCCTGGCGCTCGGCGGCGGCTACCTGACGCTGTTCCTCATCAACCCGGCCGGCATGGGATTCGGCGATGTGAAGCTGGCGCTCGGCATGGGCGCCGTCCTCGGCTGGTACGGCTGGCCGACGGTGCTGCTCGGGACGTTCGCCGGGTTCCTGTCCGGGGCGCTCTACGGCGGCGCGCTGGTCGTCACCCGGCGGGCCGACCGCAAGTCGGCGATCCCGTTCGGGCCGTTCCTCCTCGCGGGTGCCTTCGCGGGGCTGCTGGTCGGGGCGTTCACGGCCTGAGGTCGGTTGACCGCGAGGGCTGGCGTAGGCTGGCCGAGTCCGTCCACAACCTTGACGAAAGGGACGCCCGGTGACCGAGAAGGCCGACCTCGCTTCCGTTGATGTCACAGCCGCGCTCGACCGGGCCGCCGCGGGCGGACGCATCACGCCCGAAGAGGCGCTCGTCCTCTACCGCGACGCTCCGCTGCACGCGCTGGGCGCCGCCGCCGACGCCGTACGCCGCCGCAAGTACGCGGGCATCGAGCACATCGCGACGTACATCATCGAGCGCAACATCAACTACACGAACGTGTGTGTCACGGCGTGCAAGTTCTGTGCGTTCTACGCGGCCCCCAAGGACACGAAGAAGGGCTGGACCCGGGACCTCGACGACATCCTGCGCCGCTGCGCGGAGACCGTCGAGCTGGGCGGCACCCAGATCATGTTCCAGGGCGGCCACCACCCGGACTACGGCGTCGAGTACTACGAGACGCACTTCAAGGCCATCAAGGACGCCTTCCCGCAGCTGGTGATCCACTCGCTGGGCGCGTCCGAGGTCGAGCACATGGCCCGGATCTCCGGTGTGTCGGTCGAGGAGGCCATCACCCGGATCCACGAGGCCGGTCTCGACTCCTTCGCCGGAGCCGGCGCCGAGCTGCTGCCCGAGCGGCCGCGCAAGGCCATCGCCCCGCTCAAGGAGAGCGGCGAGCGCTGGCTGGAGATCATGGAGACCGCGCACAAGCTGGGCGTGGAGTCCACCTCGACCATGCTGATGGGCACCGGCGAGACCAACGCCGAGCGCATCGAGCACCTGCGCATGATCCGTGACGTGCAGGACCGTACGGGCGGCTTCCGCGCCTTCATCCCGTACACCTACCAGCCCGAGAACAACCACCTGAAGGGCCGCACCCACGCGACCCTGTTCGAGTACCTGCGGATGATCGCCATCGCCCGCCTGTTCCTCGACAACGTCCAGCACATCCAGGGCTCCTGGCTGACCACGGGCAAGGAGGTCGGCCAGCTGTCGCTGCACTACGGCGCGGACGACCTCGGCTCGATCATGCTGGAGGAGAACGTGGTCTCCTCGGCCGGTGCCAAGCACCGCTCCAACCGCCTGGAGATCATCGACCTGATCCGCAAGGCGGGCCGTACCCCGGCGCAGCGCGCCACGACGTACGAGCACCTGGTCGTGCACGACGACCCGGCGAACGACCCGGTCGACGACCGCGTGGTCTCCCACATCTCCTCCACGGCCATCGAGGGTGGCACCGCCCACCCCGAGCTGAAGCTCCTGACGTCCAACTGATCGCCGTCCGGCCGAGTTCGCCGTGCTGACGATTCACACCGCCGACCTGCTCGTCACCGGTGACCCGCGCAGGTCGCCGGTGCCCGGGGGCGCGATCCTCGTCAGCGGGCGCGAGATCGCGTCCGCCGGCCCGTACGAGGAGCTGGCGGCCGCTTACCCGTCCGCACGGGTCCGCCGCTGGCCGGGGCTCATCGGGCCCGGCCTGCTCAACGCGTACGGCCCCGAACTGCTGGAGCGGGCCTACCATCCCGACCCGCGCGAGGCCGGGGAACTGGGCGGCGAGCCGATCACCGGCGAGGCCGCCCTCGCCTCTCTCGGCATGACCGACACACGGTGGGGCGCGAGCGCCCGGCGCGGGGTGCAGCGGATGCTGGCGCACGGGACCGTCGCGGTCGCCGGCGACCTGTGGCGGGCCGCCGTGGTGGACGCCGTGCGCCGGGCCGGGCTGTCGATGGAGGAACGGTTCGCAGAGCCTTCGGGTCCGCCGGACCTCGACCCGCTGGCCGGGTGCTCCTCCCTCGCCGAGGCGATCCTCATGCCGCTGGTGCCGCACGAGGGCACGGCCGCGACCTTCGCCGTGTTCGACGTGCCGGACGAGGCCGCCCTCCTGGCGCGCGGGGGCGGCACGTGCGTCGCGACCGTCGTCGACGGCCGGCTGGTGCACCGCCGGCGCTAGGGGGTGTCGTTTGGATCAGCTCGGGTCCGCGACGCCCGGCACGGCACCTCGCCGCGTTGTCGGATCAGCCGAGTACGTCCAGTACGCGGCAGATCCTCCGCCTTGCGAGGCACCGCACCGGACGCCGCGGCCTGAACCGACCTGATCCAAACGACACCCCCTAGACCGACAGGACCTAGCGGCCGTCCCGGGACGCCCGCGTGGTGCGGCGGCGCCTGCCCCACCACGTGCGACGGGTCCGCCTCAGCAGCGGAGCGCGCTCGACGGCAGGGCGGAGCGGAAGGCGCCGCCGAGGTTCTTGAGCCCGTCGTTGGGCTGGACGATCACCTTGGTGCCCATGTACTCGTCCCCGCTCCACACGCACCAGTACTCGTTCGTGCGGTTCCGGGCCGAACGCACGGCGGGGATGTTCTGCCGCTTCACATCGTCCGTCCCCTGCGTGTAACTGCCGTGGAGGCCGCTGCCGTCGGCGTTCTCGTAGAGACAGAAGTGGTCGATCGCGCAGCCCGCCACGGCCGACGACGAGGCCGACGACGGGGCCGAGGGCGAGGCCACCGCGTCGCCGGGCAGGAGGACGGCGGCGGTGGCCGCGGCGGCAGCCGCGACGGACAGGAACTTGCTCATGGAATCCCTTCCTGAGATGTTTCGTGCAAGAAAGGATCACAATCAAACAGAGCATCGCCAATTACCCGAAAGTGTGGCGTTTTCCGGGGTTTTGGCCGTTTGGGCGGGCGGAGACGTGGGAAGCGCCGGAGCTCCCCGGACACGACGCCCGGGGGCACCCGCCGCCGGATCGTGGCGGCTGCAAGAATGGGCGGGTGACCCGCGCCTCCCTGAACAAGCAGCCGCACGAAGTCGCCTCGATGTTCGACGACGTGGCGGAACGGTACGACCTGACGAACGACGTGCTGTCGCTCGGCCAGGACCGGCGCTGGCGCAGAGAGGTGGCGAAGGCGGTCGACGCGCGCCCCGCGCAGAAGGTCCTGGACCTCGCGGCCGGCACGGCGACCTCCTCGCTGCCGTTCGCGCAGACGGGCGCGTACGTCGTCCCGTGCGACTTCTCCCTCGGGATGCTCCAGGTCGGCAAGAAGAAGCACCCCTGGCTGCCGATCACGGCCGGCGACGCGACGAAGCTGCCGTTCAAGGACGACACCTTCGACGCTGTCACGATCTCCTTCGGCCTGCGCAACGTGCAGGACACCGACGCCGCCCTGCGCGAGCTGTACCGGGTGACCCGGCCCGGCGGACGCGTGGTGATCTGCGAGTTCTCGCACCCGACCTGGGCGCCCTTCCGGACCGTCTACACCGAGTACCTGATGCGCGCCCTGCCGCCGGTCGCGCGCGCGGTGTCCTCCAACCCGGACGCCTACGTCTACCTCGCCGAGTCCATCCGCGCCTGGCCCGACCAGCCCGCGCTCGCCGATCGGCTGCGCAAGGCGGGCTGGTCGAAGGTGGCGTGGCGCAACCTCTCCGGTGGGATCGTCGCGCTGCACCGGGGCTTCAAGGACAGCTGAGCGCCCGCCGCGGGCTCAGCGGCCGGTCATCTCGAAGGCGTCCCCGGGCGCGCCCAGTTCGCGCTGGAGTCCGCCTGTCGGCGGCCTCGGGACGCGCGGCTCGCGCACGCCCCCGCCGCCCTCGCCCTCACCGAAGTCGAACCACACGTACACCATGGAGTCCGGCGGCACCTCGGCACCGGCCTGCGGGAACTGGCGTACGACGTAGTCGACGACCGTGTGCGGGAAGTCCGGGCGGTCCGGCGCGTTGAGGAACAGGCCTCGCGCCCGGGCCGTTTCGCGCGCGTCCACGGCCATCAGGCCGACGAAACGGGGAACGCGAGCTTCGGGTGTTTTGGGTGGTATGCGCACAGATGTCACCCCCAGCGGTACTGGAAGGGTAACTCCGCCACGTGCCACCCGGAAGTGTCATATGGCTTTCTGTAACAGTTGGTTACTCCGAGTCACAGATCGAGTCGGTAGCAGTGCCCCTGCCGCGCCGAGGCGGGCGTCACGAACGTCTCCGCCAGCCGCATGCCCAGGCGCCGGGTGACCGCGATGGAGCGCTCGTTGCGCGCGTCCACCATCGCCACCACGTGCGACACGCCCGCCTCCCGCAGCCGTTCGAGGGTCTCCCCGGCGGCGGCCGACGCGTACCCGCGGCCCCAGTGCGCCCGGCCGAGCCGCCAGCCGATCTCGATCTCGCCCGCCGGACCCCACGCGTGCGGCCACGGCTGGGCGCCGGTGAAGCCGACGACGTCACCGTCGTCGTCCAGGACCGACCACAGGCAGAAACCTCGCTCGGCGTCGTGCCGGCGCTGGCGCGCGGTGAGTTCCTCGTAGACGGAGAGCTCGGCGGCCCTGCCTCCGTGGAACTTCATCACCTCGGGATCGGCGAAGACCCGGTGCCAGGTGAACGCGTCCTCGTCGGTGGGCACACGAAGCCGTACTGCGGGGTGAGTTCGGTTCACGGGGCAGCCCTTCAGCCGGGTGATCAATTCTGCTGAATAGACTGCCCATGTCCAGTGCCCGTCGGCACGCAGATTTTGAACCTTGGGGAGAACCCGCCGTGACCGAGCCCCTCTCCGACAACACCGCCGATGTGATCGTCGTGGGCGCGGGGCCGGCCGGCTCCGCCACCGCGTACCACCTCGCCAAGGCCGGACTCGACGTCCTCCTGCTGGAGAAGACCGAGTTCCCTCGGGAGAAGGTCTGCGGCGACGGCCTCACCCCGCGCGCGGTCAAGCAGCTCGTGGCCATGGGCATCGACATCTCCGAAGAGGCCGGCTGGCTGCGCAACAAGGGCCTGCGCATCATCGCCGGCGGCACCCGCCTCCAGCTCGACTGGCCCGAACTCGCCTCCTTCCCGGACTACGGCCTCGTCCGGAGGCGCGACGACTTCGACGAGCAGCTCGCCCGCAACGCCCAGAAGGCGGGAGCGCGGCTGCACGAGCTGTGCAACGTCACCGGCCCCGTCGTCGACGACCGCACCGGCCGCATCACCGGCGTGACGGCCAAGCTCGGCGAGGAAAAGCGCGAGGTCACCTTCCACGCGCCGCTCGTCGTCGCCGCCGACGGCAACTCCACCCGCCTGTCCCTCGCGATGGGCCTGCACCGCCGCGAGGACCGCCCGATGGGCGTCGCGGTGCGCACGTACTTCACCTCGCCCCGCCACGAGGACGACTACCTGGAGTCCTGGCTGGAGCTGTGGGACCGCCGCGGCGCCCAGGACCGGCTGCTGCCCGGCTACGGCTGGATCTTCGGCATGGGCGACGGCACCTCCAACGTGGGCCTGGGCATCCTCAACTCCTCGTCCGCGTTCCGGGAGCTGGACTGGCGCGAGGTCCTCAAGGCCTGGTGCGCCTCCATGCCGGAGGACTGGGGCTACACCCCGGAGAACATGACCGGACCGATCCGCGGCGCCGCCCTGCCCATGGCCTTCAACCGCCAGCCGCACTACACCAAGGGCCTGATGCTGGTCGGCGACGCCGGCGGCCTGGTGAACCCCTTCAACGGCGAGGGCATCGCCTACGCGATGGAGTCCGGCCAGATCGCCGCCGACGTCATCGTCCAGGCCCACGCGCGGGCCACGCCCGCCCAGCGCGAGATCGCCCTCCAGCGCTACCCGCGCGTCCTGAAGGACACCTACGGCGGCTACTACACCCTCGGCCGCGCCTTCGTGAAGCTCATCGGCAACCCGAAGATCATGCAGATCGGCGCCCAGCGCGGTCTCAGCCACCCGGTGCTGATGAAGTTCATCCTCAAGCTCCTCGCGAACCTCACCGACCCGACGGGCGGCGACGCGATGGACCGCATCATCAACGGCCTGACCAAGGTGGCGCCCAAGGCGTGAATGCCGGCCCGCCGGGGACGTCTCCCCGGCGGGCCGCGGCCGGTTCGCTAGGGCCGGCCCAGTTCGACGGCCCTGGCGGCGCGGCGGGCGAACACCTCGTCCCGCCGGTCCGTCATCTGCCGCAGGGCGTCCTTCCTGTCCCGGCGGGAGAGCCGGTCCAGGTAGACGTGCCCGTGGGTGTGGTCGGTCTCGTGGGCCAGGCAGCGGGCGAAGTACCCGGTGCCCTCGATGACGAGAGGGTCGCCGTTCCTGTCCTGCCCGCGTACGACGGCACGCTCGGGGCGGGGGACGGCCATCACGGCACCGGGCACCGACAGGCACCCCTCGTCCTCGTCGAGCAGACGGCGCCCGCGCACCGGCGCATCGAGCACCGGGTTGACGATGTGCCCGACATGCCGGACCCCGTCGTCGTCGGGGCAGTCGTACACGAACAGCCTCAGGCCGATCCCGACCTGATTCGCCGCCAGTCCCGCTCCCTCGGCGACGTACATGGTGAGGAACATGTCGTCGATGAGCGCGGCGAGGTCGGGCCCGAACTCCGTGACGTCCCGGCAGGACTTGTGCAGGACCTCCTCGCCGGTCTCGGTGATCCGGCGCACCGTGCCCCGTCCGGCTTCGGGGGCGTGGCGGGGATAGTGGCCGACGGGGCTTCCCTGGACGAACACGCGTGGCATCGCGCGGTCTCCTTCGCTCGTGGGCGGACCGCCGGGCGACGGCCCGTGCCGAGCATGTCAGCAGAGCCCGCGGGGCACGCCGGGAACGTCGCAGACGCCGGGAGCGCCACAGACGCGGGCAACGCCGCAGACGCCGGGAACGCCGCAAGGGCCGCTGCCCCGAAGGAGCTGCGGCCCTGTGCGCGCGTGTGCGGCGTGCTGAGCGCTCAGAGCACCCGCACGGCCCCGGTGGGCGGGTCGTACGACAGCGGCTTCTCCACGACGCCCGTGGAGGGGTTCTGGGCGCCGACGAACATGCCGTCACCGACGTACACCGCCACGTGGTACGCGCTGCCCGCGCTGCCCCAGTAGAGGATGTCGCCCGGCTGCAGGTTGCTCAGCGACACCTGGGTGCCGGCCGTCGACTGGTCCTGGGAGACGCGCGGCAGGGTGACACCCACCTGCTTGAAGGCCGTCTGCACCAGGCCGGAACAGTCGTAGGCGGAGGGGCCGGTGGCGCCGGAGACGTAGGCCTTGCCGACCTGCGCCTTCACGAACGAGATGACGGCGGCGGCCGAACCGGTGGCCGTGGACGAGCCGGTGGAGACCGAGCCGCCGATGCCGGTGCCCGCCGAGGCGGAGAGCGTCGTGCGCTCCGCGCTGCGCGAGGCGCGCGCGGCGGCCTCCCTGCGGGCGTCCTCCTGGGCCTTCTTCTTGGCCTCCGCGGCCTTCTGCTTCGCCTCCGCGAGGTCTGCCTTGGCCTGCTTGGCGGCGTTCGCGGCGGCCGCGTCACGCTCGGCCTGCAGCTCGTAGTTCGCGGCGGCCAGCTGCGTGGCGTCCGCGGACTGGGCGACCTGAGTGGCCACGTCGGCCGTCAGGGTGGGCAGTTCGAGGGTCTGCGTCACCGGCTCGGCGGCGTTCGCCGACCCGGCTGCACCGGCGACTGCCAGGGTGCTGAGGACGCCACCGGCAACTCCGGCCCGCATCGCGATGGTCGACGCGCTGCGGCGGGGCTTCCGGTGGCTGCGTATGTGAGCGGTGTGGGACATGGGAACAACCGGTATCAGGGGCTCCTTCATATCTACAAGAAACGTGTGCTGCGCCACAATTGTTCAACGGGCCCCTGGAATCCCGGGCGTGTCGCTCTTTATTGACGCCGTAACGGACATAGCGGGCGGGCCTCAATGGGCCCTTGATCACGGTCTTTGATCATTAAGTCCGAATTGCCCCGCGCCTACCATCCGTTGAAGTGGATGGCCAAGTCCGGCTTTCCGGCGACCCTCGGCGGTGTGGCGGAGGTCACGGAACGGCCACCGGGAGGGCGGCGTCCCGCGCGGGCCGACTTCGTGAACGCGTGCACGTTCCCCCCGCGCGTCCACATCCCGCCCCGGACCTCCCTCCGATGTGTGAACGCGGATCACTATCAAGGCACCGCCCCCGACGCCAATTTGCATGCGGCGGAACCCTCTTGATATTGAGACGACCCCTCCGGCCTGCGACGACGAGCGAAAATGTCACTTCTGGTGATCAGCTGAACGCTTCGCGTACGAAGATCACCCATCATCCGACTTCATGATCCTTCGTCAGGTGGTGGAGATCACAAAGCTTGTGGAATACCCCGTGTCGCAGATCACAGAGCGGCGGGCATAGGATGCGAGGCAGTTGGGCTTGTGACCTGCTTCACATGTTCTCGATCTTCGTCGGTACCAGCGGGGCTCGTGGGACGTGTGAGGCGGAAGTGAGCCTGCTGTCCGCCACCAGTCAGTGCCGACTGAGAGGAGCGAGGAGCGGTGAACGCTTATGCGCCCATCCTCGTACTGGGAGCCCTCGGGGCAGGCTTTGCGATCTTCTCCGTGGTCATGGCCACGCTGATCGGTCCGAAGCGGTACAACCGCGCCAAGCTCGATGCCTATGAGTGCGGCATCGAGCCGACCCCCACGCCGGCCGGCGGCGGGCGCTTCCCCATCAAGTACTACCTGACGGCGATGCTCTTCATCGTCTTCGACATCGAGATCGTCTTCCTCTACCCCTGGGCCGTCACCTTCGACGCCCTGGGGATCTTCGGGCTCGTGGAGATGCTGCTCTTCGTGCTCACCGTCTTCGTCGCGTACGCGTACGTATGGCGGCGCGGCGGCCTGGAATGGGACTGAGGGGCCTTTAAAGACATGGGACTCGAAGAAAAGCTGCCGAGCGGCTTCCTGCTGACCACCGTCGAGCAGGCCGCGGGCTGGGTGCGCAAGGCGTCCGTCTTCCCGGCCACCTTCGGCCTGGCCTGCTGCGCCATCGAGATGATGACCACCGGCGCCGGGCGCTACGACCTCGCCCGCTTCGGCATGGAGGTCTTCCGCGGTTCCCCGCGCCAGGCCGACCTGATGATCGTCGCCGGCCGGGTCAGCCAGAAGATGGCGCCGGTGCTCCGCCAGGTCTACGACCAGATGCCCGACCCCAAGTGGGTCATCTCCATGGGTGTCTGCGCCTCGTCGGGCGGCATGTTCAACAACTACGCGATCGTCCAGGGCGTCGACCACATCGTCCCGGTCGACATCTATCTCCCCGGCTGTCCGCCCCGGCCCGAGATGCTGCTGGACGCGATCCTCAAGCTCCACCAGAAGATCCAGTCCTCCAAGCTCGGCGTCAACGCCGAGGAGGCCGCCCGCGAGGCGGAGGAGGCGGCGCTCAAGGCCCTGCCCACGATCGAGATGAAGGGGCTGCTGCGGTGAGCGACGGAAACGGCACCAACGGCGTGAACCCCGAGAAGGACCTCTCCGCCTCCAACCTCCCCGGCCAGCGCGGCCAGGGCGGCGAGGAGATCCGCGTCCAGCACGGCATGTTCGGCGCGAACAACGGCGGAGACACCTCCGGCTACGGCGGACTGGTCCGCTCGGTCCGGCTCCCGGGGCCGTCGAACCGGCCCTACGGCGGCTGGTTCGACGAGGTCGCCGACGAGCTGGAGGGCGCCTTGGAGGAACAGGGGCTCCTGCCCGCCAACGCCATCGAGAAGACGGTCGTCGACCGCGGCGAGCTCACCTTCCACATCGAACGCGAGCACCTGGCCCGCGTCGCCCGCACCCTGCGCGACGACCCCGCCCTGCGGTTCGAGCTGTGCACCGGCGTCAGCGGCGTCCACTACCCGCACGACAAGGGCCGCGAGCTGCACGCCGTCTACCACCTGCGCTCGATCACCCACAACCGGCTGATCCGCCTGGAGGTCAGCGCCCCCGACGCCGACCCGCGCATCCCGTCCCTGGTCCCGGTCTATCCGACCAACGACTGGCACGAGCGCGAGACGTACGACTTCTTCGGGATCGTCTTCGACGGTCACCCGGCCCTGACGCGGATCATGATGCCCGACGACTGGCAGGGCCACCCGCAGCGCAAGGACTACCCCCTCGGCGGCATCCCCGTCGAGTACAAGGGCGCCCAGATCCCGGCTCCGGACCAGCGGAGGTCGTACTCGTGAGCACGCAGTCAGCATCCTCCCGCGAGACCACCGAGGGCACCGTCTACACGGTCACCGGCGGCGACTGGGACGAGGTCGCGCAGGCCGCGGCCCGCGCCGACGACGAGCGCATCGTCGTCAACATGGGTCCTCAGCACCCGTCCACCCATGGAGTGCTCCGCCTGATCCTGGAGATCGACGGCGAGACGGTCACCGAGGCCCGCTGCGGCATCGGCTACCTGCACACCGGCATCGAGAAGAACCTCGAGTTCCGCACGTGGACGCAGGGCACCACCTTCGTCACGCGCATGGACTACCTGACGTCCTTCTTCAACGAGACCGCCTACTGTCTCGCCGTCGAGAAACTCCTCGGCGTCGAGGAGCAGATCACCGACCGTGCCAAGATCATCCGGGTGCTCCTGATGGAGCTGAACCGGCTCTCCTCCCACCTGGTGTGCATCGCCACCGGCGGCATGGAACTGGGCTCCACCACGATCATGATCTACGGATTCCGTGATCGCGAGATGATCCTCGACATCTACGAGGTGATCACGGGCCTGCGCATGAACCACGCGTACATCCGGCCCGGCGGACTCGCCCAGGACCTGCCGCCCGGCGCGGTCGACCGGATCCGCGAGTTCGTCAAGAAGATGAGGAAGAACCTCCCGGAGTACGACAAGCTCGCCACCGGGAACCCCATCTTCAAGGCCCGCATGCAGGACGTCGGCTACCTCGACCTGGCCGGCTGCATGGCCCTCGGCGCGACCGGCCCGATCCTGCGCTCCACCGGCCTCCCGCACGACCTGCGCAAGGCCCAGCCGTACTGCGACTACGAGACCTACGACTTCGACGTCCCGACCGCCGACACCTGCGACTCCTACGGCCGCTTCCTGATCCGCCTGGAGGAGATGCGCCAGTCGCTCAGGATCGTCGAGCAGTGCCTGGACCGGCTCCAGCCCGGACCGGTCATGGTCGCCGACAAGAAGATCGCCTGGCCCGCCCAGCTCGCCCTGGGGCCGGACGGACTGGGCAACTCCCTCGACCACATCAAGAAGATCATGGGCACCTCCATGGAGGCCCTGATCCACCACTTCAAGCTGGTCACCGAGGGCTTCCGAGTCCCGCCGGGACAGGCGTACGTGGCCGTCGAGTCACCCAAGGGCGAACTCGGGGCGCACGTCGTCTCCGACGGCGGCACCCGCCCCTACCGGGTCCACTTCCGCGACCCGTCCTTCACCAACCTGCAGGCCGTGGCGGCCATGTGCGAAGGCGGCCAGGTCGCCGACGTCATCGTCGCCGTGGCGTCCATCGACCCCGTGATGGGAGGCGTCGACCGGTGACCACCTCTTCTTCGGAGCGGGGCGTCAGCCTGGGCATGCCCGAACTGCCCGCACCCGCGTACCCGGACGACGTCCGGGCCAGGCTGGAGGCGGACGCGCGCGACGTGATCGCCCGCTACCCGGACTCCCGCTCCGCCCTGCTCCCCCTGCTCCACCTCGTGCAGTCCGAGGAGGGCCATGTCACGCGTACCGGAATGAAGTTCTGCGCGGACGTGCTCGGCCTGACCACCGCCGAGGTCAACGCCGTCGCCACCTTCTACACCATGTACCGGCGCAAGCCGTCCGGTGACTACCAGGTGGGGGTGTGCACCAACACGCTGTGCGCGGTGATGGGCGGCGACGCGATCTTCGAGACCCTGCAGGAGCACCTCGGCGTCGCCAACGGCGGGACCACCGAGGACGGCTCGGTCACCCTGGAGCACATCGAGTGCAACGCGGCCTGCGACTTCGCGCCGGTCGTGATGGTCAACTGGGAGTTCTTCGACAACCAGACCCCCGCCAGCGCCACCCACCTGGTCGACGACCTCCGTGCGGGACGCCCTGTCGAACCCACCCGCGGGGCGCGCCTGTGCACCTTCAAGGAGACCGCCCGGATCCTGGCGGGCTTCCCCGACGAGCGGCCGGGGGCCGTCGAGGAGAGCGTCAGCGCGGGCCCCGCCTCGCTGGTGGGCCTTCGCCTGGCAAGGGGAGAGGCCGCACCCGCGCGCGTGGTCCATCCGCGAGCCCAGCAACCGCAGGACGCGCCGTCCGCCACCCAGGCAGAAGAGGAGGGGGAGTGATGACGGTGGCAGCCGAACTCAAGGACACGAGCCCCGAGAAGCTGCTCGCACCCGTGCTGTCGGCCTTCTGGGACGAGGACCGGTCCTGGACTCTGGACGTCTACCGGAGGCACGAGGGGTACGAGGGGCTGCGCAAGGCGCTCGCCATGTCGCCGGACGACCTGATCGCGTACGTCAAGGACTCCGGTCTGCGCGGGCGCGGCGGCGCGGGGTTCCCGACGGGGATGAAGTGGCAGTTCATTCCCCAGGGTGATGGAAAACCGCACTATCTGGTTGTCAACGCCGACGAGTCGGAGCCCGGGACCTGCAAGGACATCCCGCTCCTCTTCGCGAACCCGCACAGCCTCATCGAGGGCATGATCATCGCGTGTTACGCCATCAGGTCGTCGCACGCCTTCATCTATCTGCGGGGTGAAGTCGTCCCCGTTCTGCGGCGGTTGCACGAGGCCGTGCGCGAGGCCCGCGAAGCCGGCTTCCTCGGCGAGAACATCCTGGGCAGCGGACTCGACCTCGACATCACCGTGCACGCCGGCGCCGGCGCGTACATCTGCGGTGAGGAGACCGCGCTGCTCGACTCGCTCGAAGGCCGCCGCGGCCAACCGCGGCTGCGTCCTCCTTTCCCTGCGGTGGAAGGCCTCTACGCCTGTCCCACTGTGGTGAACAACGTCGAGTCGATCGCGTCGGTTCCCGCCATCCTGAACAACGGCAAGGAATGGTTCAGGTCGATGGGAAGCGAGAAGTCGCCCGGCTTCACGCTCTACTCCCTCAGCGGCCACGTCGTGAGCCCCGGCCAGTACGAGGCCCCGCTCGGCATCACGCTCCGCCAGCTCCTCGACATGAGCGGCGGCATGCGCCCCGGGCACCGGCTCAAGTTCTGGACGCCGGGCGGCTCCTCGACGCCGATGTTCACCGACGAGCACCTCGACGTCCCCCTGGACTACGAGGGCGTGGGCGCCGCGGGCTCCATGCTCGGCACCAAGGCCCTGCAGTGCTTCGACGAGACGACCTGCGTGGTGCGGGCGGTGACCCGCTGGACCGAGTTCTACGCCCACGAGTCCTGCGGCAAGTGCACGCCCTGCCGCGAAGGCACCTACTGGCTGGTGCAGCTGCTGCGGGACATCGAGGCCGGCAAGGGCGCCATGTCCGACCTGGACAAGCTGAACGACATCGCCGACAACATCAACGGCAAGTCCTTCTGCGCCCTCGGTGACGGCGCGGCCTCACCGATCTTCTCCTCGCTGAAGTACTTCCGCGAGGAGTACGAGCAGCACATCACGGGCCGGGGCTGTCCCTTCGACCCGGCCAAGTCGACGGCCTGGGCGGACCGCCCGGAGGTGAACGCATGACCGTGACCACCAGTGCTCCCTCCGGAGGGGGAGAGGCGGCGGTCCCGCCGGAGGACCTCGTCACACTGACGATCGACGGCGCCGAACTCAGTGTGCCCAAGGGCACCCTGGTCATCCGGGCCGCCGAACAGCTCGGCATCGAGATCCCGCGCTTCTGCGACCACCCCCTTCTCGCCCCGGCCGGTGCCTGCCGCCAGTGCATCGTCGAGGTCGAGGGCCAGCGCAAGCCGATGGCGTCCTGCACCATCACGTGCACGGACGGCATGGTGGTGAAGACCCAGCTCACCTCGCCGGTCGCCGAGAAGGCCCAGCGCGGGGTGATGGAGCTGCTGCTCATCAACCACCCGCTGGACTGCCCGGTCTGCGACAAGGGCGGTGAGTGCCCGCTGCAGAACCAGGCCATGTCGCACGGCAACGCGGAATCCCGCTTCGAGGGCCGCAAGCGGACGTACGAGAAGCCCGTCGCGATCTCCACACAGGTGCTGCTCGACCGCGAGCGGTGCGTGCTGTGCGCCCGCTGCACCCGCTTCTCCAACCAGATCGCGGGCGACCCGATGATCGAACTGGTCGAGCGGGGCGCGCTGCAGCAGGTCGGAACCGGCGACGGCGACCCCTTCGAGTCGTACTTCTCCGGCAACACCATCCAGATCTGCCCGGTCGGCGCGCTCACCTCCGCGGCCTATCGTTTCCGCTCCCGCCCCTTCGACCTGATCTCCTCGCCGTCGGTGTGCGAGCACTGCTCGGGCGGCTGCGCCACGCGCACCGACCACCGCCGCGGCAAGGTCATGCGGCGGCTCGCCGAGAACGACCCCGAGGTCAACGAGGAGTGGATCTGCGACAAGGGGCGCTTCGCGTTCCGGTACGCGCAGCTCAGGGACCGTCTCGACACCCCTCTGGTGCGCAACGCCGAGGGCGTCCTGGAGCCCGCCTCCTGGCCCGAGGCGCTGGAGGCGGCGGCGCGCGGACTGAGCGCCGCCCGCTCCCGCGCCGGTGTCCTCACCGGCGGCCGGCTGACCGTCGAGGACGCCTACGCGTACAGCAAGTTCGCGCGCGTGGCCCTCGACACCAACGACATCGACTTCCGCGCGCGCGTGCACAGCGTCGAGGAGGCCGACTTCCTGGCGTCCCGGGTCGCGGGCCGCGGCCTGGACCTGGACGGCACGGGCGTCACGTACACCCTGCTGGAGAAGGCGCCCGCCGTCCTGCTGGCCGGTTTCGAGTCGGAGGAGGAGGCGCCCGGCGTCTTCCTGCGACTGCGCAAGGCCTGGCGGGCACACCGGCAGACGGTGTTCGCGCTGGCCACCCACACCACCCGGGGCCTGGAGAAGACGGGCGGCACCCTGCTGCCGGCCGCTCCCGGCACCGAGACCGAGTGGCTGGACGCCCTCGCGAGCGGCGTCGGCCTGGAGGAGCCCGGCGCCCGGGCCGCCGAGGCACTGCGCGCCGAGGGCGCGGTGATCGTCGTGGGCGAACGGCTCGCCGCCGTCGCCGGCGCCCTCACCGCCGCCGTGCGCGCGGCCGCCGCGACCGGCGCCCAGCTGGTGTGGATCCCGCGGCGGGCGGGTGAGCGCGGCGCCGTCGAGGTGGGCGCGCTGCCGTCGCTGCTGCCGGGCGGCCGCCCCGCGACCGACCCGCGCGCGCGGGAGGAGGTCGCCGCCGCCTGGGGGCTCGCCGAACTGCCCCTGCGCCACGGCCGCGACACCCACCACATCCTCGAGGCGGCCGCCACCGGTGAACTGTCCGCGCTCGTCGTCGCCGGTGTGGAGGTCGCCGACCTGCCCGACCCGGCACGCGCGCGCGAGGCGCTCGACTCCGTCGGCTTCCTGGTGTCGCTGGAACAGCGGCCCAGCGAGGTCACCGCACACGCCGACGTCGTCCTGCCGGTCGCCGCCGTCGCCGAGAAGGCCGGCACCTTCCTGAACTGGGAAGGCAGGGTCCGCTTCTTCGAGGCCGCCCTCAAGCCCGACCAGATGACCCGCCGCCTCGCCCCGGCCGACGCGCGCGTGCTCCAGATGCTGGCCGACGCCATGGACGTGCACCTGGGCCTGCCGGACCTGCGCACCGCGCGCGCGGAGATCGACCGGCTCGGCTCCTGGGACGGCCCGAAGGCCACCGATCCCATGGAGAGTGCCGGCGCACTGCCCCGCCCCGCAGCGGGCGAGGCCGTACTCGCCGGGCACCGGCTGCTGCTCGACCAGGGCGCCCTGCAACAGGGCGACGAGGCGCTCGCCGGCACCCGGCACGCCGCACGCGCGCGGGTGTCGGCCGCGACGGCCGCCGAGGCGGGCGTCAAGGACGGCGACCTGCTCGCCGTCACCGGTCCGGCCGGCACGACCGCGCTCCCGCTCCAGGTCACCGAGATGCCGGACCGGGTGGTCTGGCTCCCGCTGAACTCCGCCGGCACGGGCGTCGCCTCCGACACCGGCGCGCAGCCCGGTTCCCTCGTCCGCATCGGCCCGGCGGCACTCGCCGACCCGGCCCCCAAGGAGGTGGAGGCATGAGCCCGTACCTCGCCGCTGAAGACCTCTCGATGTTCGGCCGCGACCCGTGGTGGCTGGTCGTCATCAAGGCGGTGTTCTGCTTCGCCTTCCTGATGCTCACCGTGCTGCTCTCCATCGTGTGGGAGCGCAAGGTCGTCGCCTGGATGCAGCTGCGCATCGGCCCCAACCGGCACGGCCCCTGGGGCATGCTCCAGTCGCTCGCCGACGGCGTGAAGCTGATGCTCAAGGAAGACGTCGTCGTCAAACGCGCGGACAAGGTGGTCTACGTCCTCGCGCCGATCGTCGCGGCCATCCCGGCCTGCATGGCGATCGCGGTGATCCCCTTCGGCCCCGCCGACAACGAGATCTCGATCTTCGGTCACCGCACCGCGATGCAGCTCACCGACCTGCCGATCGCGATGCTCTACATCCTCGCGGTCGCCTCCGTCGGCATCTACGGCATCGTCCTCGCGGGCTGGAGCTCCGGCTCTACCTACCCGCTGCTGGGCGGCCTGCGCTCCTGCGCCCAGATGATCTCCTACGAGATCGCCATGGGCGCCGCGTTCGCCTCGGTGTTCCTCTACTCGGGCTCGATGTCGACGTCGACGATCGTCGAGCAGCAGCACGACCGCTGGTACATCCTGCTGCTGCCGGTCTCCTTCATCCTCTACATCATCACGATGGTCGGCGAGACCAACCGCGCGCCCTTCGACATGCCGGAGTCCGAGGGCGACCTGGTCGGCGGCTTCAACACCGAGTACTCCTCGATCAAGTTCGCGCTGTTCATGCTCGCCGAGTACATGAACATGGTGACGGTCTCGGCCGTGTCGGCCACCCTCTTCCTCGGCGGCTGGCGCGCCCCCTGGCCGATCAGCACCTTCTGGGAGGGCGCCAACCACGGCTGGTGGCCGATGCTGTGGTTCGTCATCAAGGTGCAGCTGCTGCTCTTCTTCTTCATCTGGCTGCGCGGCACGCTGCCCCGCGTCCGCTACGACCAGCTGATGAAGCTCGGCTGGAAGGTCCTCATCCCGGTCTCCGTGACCTGGCTGATGCTCGTCGCGACCGTACGGGCCCTGCGCAACGAGAACTACGACTTCGCCGACATCGCCCTCTACGTCGGCGGCGGCGTCCTCGCCCTGCTGCTGATCTCCTTCGTCGCCGACATGTTCCGCGACAACGCGAAGCGGGACACGCAACCCGCCGCACAGGAGCCCGGATTCGACCCGATGGCGGGCGGATTCCCCGTGCCGCCACTGCCCGGGCAGGAGCTCCCGGCCGTTCCCAGGCGCCGTCCGCGCCAGGAGCGGGAGCTGATTGTCAGTGGTGGACCGGACACTGTCAGTGACGGATCTTCGGATGGAAAGGAGGCGTCCGATGGCTGAGGAGCCCACGGAGGCCGGGCAGACGAAGCCCGGTTTCCAGAACCCCGTGGCCGGCTTCGGCGTGACCTTCAAGGCCATGTTCAAGAAGCGGCTGACCGAGCAGTACCCGGAGCAGAAGAAGACCACGGCTCCGCGGTTCCACGGACGGCACCAGCTCAACCGCCATCCGGACGGCCTGGAGAAGTGCGTCGGCTGCGAGCTGTGCGCCTGGGCCTGCCCCGCCGACGCCATCTACGTGGAGGGCGCCGACAACACCGACGAGGAACGCTACTCGCCGGGCGAGCGGTACGGCCGCGTCTACCAGATCAACTACGCCCGCTGCATTCTGTGCGGCCTGTGCATCGAGGCGTGCCCCACGCGCGCGCTGACGATGACCAACGAGTTCGAACTGGCCGACTCCAGCCGCGCGAACCTCATCTACACCAAGGAGCAGCTGCTCGCCGGTCTGGAGGAGGGCATGGTCGACACGCCCCACTCGATCTTCCCGGGCACCGACGAACAGGACTACTACCGGGGCCTCGTGACGGAGGCCGCGCCGGGGACCGTGCAGCAAGTGGCCGTCTCCAAGGGCGAGAAGCCGGAAGACCAGGGGGTGGACGCATGAGCGCGCAGCTAGCCGCCGCAGCCACCCTTTCCGCCGGCACCTCCACGGGTGAGGCCGTCCAGTTCTGGATCCTCGGCACGGTCGCGGTGCTCGGCGCCCTGTGCACCGTCTTCATGAGGAAGTCCGTGCACAGCGCGCTCTGCCTCGCCGGGACCATGATCGTGCTGGCGGTGTTCTACCTCGCCAACGGCGCCTACTTCCTGGGCGTCGTGCAGGTCGTCGTCTACACGGGCGCGATCATGATGCTGTTCCTGTTCGTGGTGATGCTCGTCGGCGTGACGGCCGCGGACTCGCTGAAGGAGACCATCAAGGGCCAGCGCTGGCTGGCCCTTCTGTGCGGGCTCGGCTTCGGCGTCCTGCTCTTCGCCGGTATCGGGAACGCCTCCCTGAAGGAGTTCGCCGGCGCCGGCCAGGCGAACGCCGGCGGCAACGTGGAGGGCCTCGCGGCGCTCATCTTCACCAAGTACGTCTTCGCCTTCGAGATCACCGGCGCCCTGCTGATCACGGCGGCCGTCGGCGCCATGGTGCTCACCCACCGCGAGCGCACCGAGCGGCCCAGGACCCAGCGCGAGCTGTCCGAGCAGCGCGTCCGCGAGGGCAAGCACGTCCCGCCGCTGCCCGCCCCCGGTGTCTACGCCCGGCACAACGCCGTGGACATCGCGGGCCTGCTGCCCGACGGCACCCCGTCCGAGCTGACCGTCAGCCGGACGCTGCGCGAGCGCGGCCAGATCCGGGACGTGTCCGCGCAGGCGCTCGGCGACCTGCGCGCCCTGGAACAGCGCTCCGAGGAGCGCCTGGAGCGGACCGCGACCGAGCCGACGACGTTCAAGCGGTCCGAGGAGGCGTCGAAGTGAATCCCGTCAACTACCTCTACCTCGCCGCCTTGCTGTTCACCATCGGCGCGACCGGGGTGCTGATCCGGCGCAACGCGATCGTCGTGTTCATGTGCATCGAGCTGATGCTCAACGCCTGCAACCTCGCGTTCGTCGTCTTCTCCCGGATGCACGGCAACCTCGACGGCCAGATCATCGCCTTCTTCACGATGGTCGTCGCCGCCGCGGAGGTCGTGGTGGGTCTCGCGATCATCGTGTCGCTGTTCCGTACCCGCCACTCGGCCTCGGTCGACGACGCCAGCCTGATGAAGCTGTAAGGGGTCGGAAGAATCGTGGAGAACCTGATCGCGCTGCTCATCGCGGCGCCCCTGCTCGGAGCGGCCGTCCTCCTGGTCGGCGGCCGGCGGTTCGACGCCGTCGGCCACTGGATCGGCACGCTGTTGTCGGCCACCTCCTTCGTGCTCGGCGTGATCCTCTTCGCCGACCTGCTCGGCAAGGACGCCGAACACCGCACCCTGACGCAGCACCTGTGGACGTGGATCTCGGTCGGCAGCTTCCAGGCGGACGTCACCTTCCGCCTCGACCAGCTGTCGATGACGTTCGTGCTGCTGATCACCGGCGTCGGCTCGCTGATCCACCTGTACTCGATCGGGTACATGGAGCACGACGAGCGGCGCCGCCGTTTCTTCGGCTACCTGAACCTGTTCCTCGCGGCGATGCTGCTGCTCGTCCTCGCCGACAACTACCTGCTGCTGTACGTGGGCTGGGAGGGCGTCGGTCTCGCCTCGTACCTGCTGATCGGCTTCTGGCAGCACAAGCCCAGCGCGGCCACGGCCGCGAAGAAGGCCTTCCTGGTCAACCGCGTCGGCGACATGGGCCTGTCGATCGCGATCATGCTGATGTTCACCACCTTCGGCACCTTCGCCTTCGGCCCGGTCCTCAGCCACGCCGGTGACGCCTCCGAGGGCAGGCTGACCGCGATCGGCCTGATGCTGCTGCTCGCCGCGTGCGGCAAGTCGGCCCAGGTCCCGCTTCAGTCCTGGCTAGGGGACGCGATGGAGGGCCCGACCCCGGTCTCGGCCCTGATCCACGCCGCGACCATGGTGACCGCGGGCGTCTACCTGATCGTCCGCTCCGCCGCGATCTTCAACGGCGCGCCGGACGCGCAGCTCGTGGTCACCGTGGTCGGTGGCGTCACGCTGCTGTTCGGTGCGATCGTCGGTTGCGCGAAGGACGACATCAAGAAGGCGCTGGCCGGCTCGACCATGTCGCAGATCGGCTACATGGTGCTCGCGGCGGGCCTGGGCCCGATCGGCTACGCCTTCGCGATCATGCACCTGGTGACGCACGGCTTCTTCAAGGCCGGGCTGTTCCTCGGCGCCGGCTCGGTCATGCACGGCATGAACGACGAGGTCGACATGCGGCACTACGGCGGCCTGCGCAAGTACATGCCGGTCACCTTCGTCACCTTCGGCCTCGGCTACCTGGCCATCATCGGCTTCCCGTTCCTGTCCGGGTTCTACTCCAAGGACGCGATCATCGAGGCCGCCTTCGCCAAGGGCGGCACCCAGGGCTGGATCCTCGGCGGCGTGACCCTGCTGGGCGCGGCCATCACCGCGTTCTACATGACGCGCGTGATGCTGATGACGTTCTTCGGAGAGAAGCGCTGGCAGGCCGACGCGGAGGGCCACGAGCCGCACCCGCACGAGTCCCCGAAGGTCATGACGATCCCGATGATCGTGCTGGCGATCGGCTCGGTCGGCGCCGGCTTCTTCTTCCACCTCGGCGACCGCTTCGTCCACTGGCTGGAGCCCATCACCGGCCACAGCGAGGGGAACTCCCCGGTCAGCGCCATGACGGTGACCGCCGCGACCCTGGTCTGCCTGGTCGTCGGCGTCGGCATCGCCTACGTGATGTACGGCCGCAAGCCGGTTCCGGCCGTCGCCCCGCGTGGCTCGCTGCTCACCCGCGCCGCCCGGCGCGACCTGCTCCAGGACGACTTCAACCACGTCGTCCTGGTGCGCGGCGGCGAGCACCTCACGCGCTCCCTGGTGTACCTCGACCACACCCTGGTCGACGGTGTCGTCAACGGCACGGCGGCCGCCTTCGGCGGACTGTCCGGACGGCTGCGCCGGGTCCAGAACGGCTTCGCCCGCTCCTACGCGGTCTCGATGTTCGGCGGTGCGGCACTCCTGGTCGCCGCGACCCTGCTGATGAGGGCGGTCTGATACCGATGTCCTTTCCCCTGCTGACAGCGACGGCGGCGCTCCCGGCCCTCGGGGCCCTCGCCACGGCCGCCGTACCGGCCAGGCAGCGCACCGCGGCCAAATGGCTCGCGCTGCTCGTCTCGCTGGCCACACTCGCCCTGGCGATCGTCGTCCTGGTCCGCTTCGACCCGGACGGCGCGCGTTACCAGCTCACCGAATCCCACGCCTGGATCAAGGACTTCGGGGTCCGCTACGAGCTGGGTGTCGACGGCATCGCCGCGGTGCTCGTCGGGCTGACCGCCCTGCTGATGCCGTTCATCATCCTCGCGGGCTGGAACGACGCCGACCCTTCCCCAAGCTCTCAACTCAGTTCGAGCAGGGGAGGCCCCAAGGAGACCGGCCCCTATCACTGGCGGCCGACGCAGGGCTTCTTCGCCCTGATCCTCGCCGTCGAGGCCATGGTGGTCATCTCCTTCGAGGCCACCGACGTCTTCCTCTTCTACATCTTCTTCGAAGCCATGCTGATCCCGATGTACTTCCTGATCGGCGGCTTCGGGGACCGCGCCCACGCGCAGGGCGAGGCGGCGGCCGCCACGCAACGGTCGTACGCCGCCGTGAAGTTCCTGCTCTACAACCTGGCCGGCGGTCTGGTCATGCTGGCCGCGGTCATCGGCCTGTACGTGGTCGCCGGGAACTTCAGCCTCCAGGAGATCGCGCAGGCCCGCGCGGGCGGCTCGCTGCACATGGCGACGGACACCGAACGCTGGCTGTTCCTCGGCTTCTTCTTCGCCTTCGCGGTGAAGGCGCCGCTGTGGCCGCTGCACACCTGGCTGCCCAACGCGATGCAGGAGTCGACCGCCCCGGTCGCCGTCCTCATCACCGCGGTCGTCGACAAGGTGGGCACCTTCGCGATGCTCCGCTTCTGCCTCCAGCTCTTCCCGGAGGCCAGCAAGTGGGCGACGCCGGTCATCCTCGTCCTGGCGCTCGTGAGCATCGTCTACGGTGCCCTGCTCGCCGTCGGCCAGCGGGACATCAAGCGGCTGGTGGCCTACGCGTCCATCTCGCACTTCGGCTTCATCGTCATGGGCATCTTCGCGATGACCAGCCAGGGCCAGTCCGGCGCCACGCTCTACATGGTCAACCACGGGATCTCCACGGCCGCGCTGATGCTGGTCGCCGGCTTCCTGATCTCCCGGCGCGGCTCGCGGCTCATCGCCGACTACGGCGGTGTGCAGAAGGTCGCCCCGGTGCTCGCCGGCACGTTCCTGATCGGCGGTCTCGCCACCCTCTCACTGCCAGGACTCGCGCCGTTCGTGAGCGAGTTCCTGGTCCTGGTCGGCACGTTCGCGCGCTACCCGGTGATCGGCATCATCGCCACCTTCGGCATCGTCCTCGCCGCGCTGTACACGCTCGTGCTCTACCAGCGGACGATGACCGGCCCGGTGAAGCCGGAGGTCTCGAAGATGCCCGACCTGCGCCCGCGTGAACTGCTGGTCGTCGCACCGCTGATCGTTCTGCTGATCTTCCTGGGCGTCTACCCGAAGCCCCTCACGGGCATCGTCGACCCGGCGGTCAAGCAGACCCTGTCCGACGTACACAAGAAGGACCCCAAGCCCGCGGTGGAGGCGGCCAAGTGAGCACAGCAGCCGTCCACAGCCTGTGGACAACGGCGGCCGATCCGATCTCGAAGATCGACGCGCCGAAGATCGAATACGGACAATTGTCGCCGACGCTCATTGTCGCCGGTGCCGCGCTGGTCGGCGTCCTCGTCGAGGCGTTCGTCCCTCGCAGGTCCCGCTACTACGCGCAGGTGTTCGTGTCCGTCGTGGCGCTGTGCGCCGCGTTCGCCGCGATCGTCGCGCTCGCGGCCGACGGGTACGGCACCACGAAGGCGCATGTCGCGGCCATGGGCGCGATCGCGGTCGACGGACCGTCCCTGTTCCTGCAGGGCATCATCGTGCTGGCCGGTCTGGTCGGCCTCTTCACCTTCGCCGAGCGTCGCCTGGACCCGGCCGCGCACGGCAGCCGGGTCGACTCCTTCGCCGCGCAGGCCGCGTCCGTGCCGGGCAGCGACGGCGAGAAGGCCGCGGTGAAGGCCGGGTTCACCACCACCGAGGTCTTCCCGCTGCTGCTCTTCGCCATCGCGGGCATGCTGGTGTTCCCCTCGGCCAACGACCTGCTGACGCTGTTCGTGGCCCTGGAGGTCTTCTCCCTCCCGCTGTACCTGCTGTGCGCGCTGGCCCGCCGCAAGCGGCTGATGTCGCAGGAGGCCGCGGTCAAGTACTTCCTGCTCGGAGCGTTCGCCTCCGCGTTCACGCTGTTCGGTATCGCCCTGCTGTACGGCTACGCGGGCTCGGTGTCGTACGCGCGCATCGCGCAGGTCGTCGACGGCACCGTCACCAACGTCGACCCGGCGCTGGCCGGCACGATGGGCAACGACGCGCTGCTGCTGATGGGCAGCGCCCTGATCGTGATGGGCCTGCTGTTCAAGGTGGGCGCGGTGCCGTTCCACATGTGGACGCCCGACGTGTACCAGGGCGCGCCCACCCCGGTGACCGGCTTCATGGCGGCGGCGACGAAGGTGGCGGCGTTCGGCGCGCTGCTGCGCCTGCTGTACGTCGTCCTGCCCGGCATGCGCTGGGACTGGCGGCCGGTCATGTGGGCGGTGGCGATCATCACCATGCTGGGCGGTGCGATCATCGCGATCACCCAGACCGACATCAAGCGGCTGCTGGCGTACTCGTCCGTCGCGCACGCGGGCTTCATCCTCGCGGGTGTCATCGCGACCTCGAAGGACGGCGTCTCGGCCGTGCTGTTCTACCTGGCCGGGTACTCGTTCGTGACGATCGGCGCGTTCGCGGTGGTCACGCTGGTGCGCGACGCGGGCGGCGAGGCGACCCACCTGTCCAAGTGGGCCGGGCTCGGCCGGCGCTCCCCGCTGGTCGCGGCGGTCTTCGCGGTGTTCCTGCTGGCCTTCGCCGGCATCCCGCTGACCTCGGGCTTCGCGGGGAAGTTCGCCGTGTTCAAGGCGGCGGCGGACGGCGGCGCGGCCCCACTGGTCGTGGTCGGTGTGATCTCCTCGGCGATCGCCGCGTTCTTCTACATCCGCGTGATCGTGCTGATGTTCTTCAGCGAGCCCAAGCCCGACGGGCCGACCGTGGCCGTGCCCTCACCGCTGACCATGGCGGCGATCGGCGTGGGCCTGGCGGTGACGCTGGTCCTGGGTGTGGCACCGCAGTACTTCCTGGACCTGGCGAACCAGGCGAGCGTGTTCGTGCGCTGAGACGACCGCATACACAGCGGCCCGGCACCTGCTCCTGGGTGCCGGGCCGCTGTGATCGGTGGGTGGTGTCACTCGCTCTTCTCGCGCCGCACCCTGATTCCGGTGAGGTCGAGGTCTGCGGGGAACGGAGCGTCCACTTTCATCCGCTCACGGAAGATCCCGACGCTGGTGTACCTGCCTGTGGTCGGCTCCAGCTCGAACGCGTGAACCGCCGCACGGCCCCTTTCGTTCTCGACCCGCCAGTAGTAGGGGATCTTCGCGCGGGCGTACTTCATCGGTTTGGTCTCCCGGTCACGGGAGACCGAGTCCTCGGAGACGACTTCGATGGCCAGGACGACGGACTCCGCGGGAAAGCGCGTCTGGTACGGATCTTCCACCACGTCCGCCCGCACGACGACCACATCCGGTTCGGGCCTGTTCTGGCGGTCGATGTCGATGGTGAACTCGCGGATGACCTCGAATTCCTCAGGTGCCAGCGACTGGAGCTGCCAATTGAAGAAGTCGACAGCGCGGGCGTGAAACAGAGTCTGCGGACTCACGAAGACCAGGCTCCCGTCGATCAGCTCCGTATGCGGAGGCAGGTTCGGAAGCCGGTCGAGGTCGTCGGCGGTCCAGCCGCCCTCCGGCGGGATCGGCCAGCTGGACTGGGACGCCTTCGGTGTGACGCTCATCAGTGCTCCCATGCGACGGAGTCTCGCCTGTGCATTCAGGCTATCGGCGGGAAGCGGGCAGGTCTCCCGCGAACGTGTGAACGACGGTCGTGTCCTTGACGGGAATCACAGCGGACTGCCCTGTGGATAACTCCGGGGCTGTCAGTGGAGACCCCTATCGTGGAGGAAGTGGTCGAAGGGCGACGTACGGGGGACACGACAATGCGCGGAACGGGCGTGATCGAGGAGATGCCAGAGGCGACCGAGAGCGAGGCACTTGCCACGCTGCACCGGGTCTTCGGGTACGAAGCCTTCCGCGGTGAGCAGGGAGAGGTCATCGAGCATGTGGTGGCGGGCGGTGACGCCGTCGTCCTCATGCCGACCGGTGGCGGCAAGTCGCTGTGCTACCAGATCCCGTCCCTGGTCAGGCCCGGTACGGGCATCGTGGTCTCCCCGCTGATCGCGTTGATGCAGGACCAGGTGGACGCGCTGCGCGCCCTGGGCGTGCGGGCCGGCTTCATCAACTCCACGCAGGGCTTCGACGAGCGGCGCACGGTCGAGGCCGAGTTCCTCGCCGGTGAGCTGGACCTGCTGTACCTGGCCCCGGAGCGGCTGCGCGTGGAGGCCACGCTCGACCTGCTCTCGCGCGGCAAGATCTCCGTCTTCGCGATCGACGAGGCCCACTGTGTGTCCCAGTGGGGCCACGACTTCCGCCCCGACTACCTGTCGCTCTCCCTGCTCGGCGAGCGCTGGCCGGACGTGCCGCGGATCGCGCTCACGGCGACGGCGACGCACGCCACCCACCAGGAGATCACCCAGCGGCTGAACATGCCGACGGCCCGGCACTTCGTGGCCAGCTTCGACCGTCCCAACATCCAGTACCGGATCGTGCCCAAGGCCGACCCGAAGAAGCAGCTCCTCGCCTTCCTGCGGGAGGAGCACGCGGGCGACGCGGGCATCGTGTACTGCCTCTCGCGCAACTCGGTGGAGCGGACGGCCGAGTTCCTGAGCGGCAACGGCGTCGAGGCGGTGCCGTACCACGCCGGTCTGGACGCGGGCACACGCGCGCGGCACCAGGCCCGGTTCCTGCGCGAGGAGGGCCTGGTCGTCGTCGCGACCATCGCCTTCGGCATGGGCATCGACAAGCCGGACGTGCGTTTCGTCGCCCACCTGGACCTGCCCAAGTCGATCGAGGGCTACTACCAGGAGACGGGGCGCGCGGGCCGCGACGGCGCCCCTTCCACCGCGTGGATGGCCTACGGCCTGAACGACGTCGTCCAGCAGCGCAAGCTGATCCAGTCCGGCGAGGGCGACGAGGCGTTCCGCCGCCGGGCCGGCGCCCACCTCGACGCCATGCTCGCGTTGTGCGAGACGGTCCAGTGCCGGCGCGGCCAGCTGCTCGCCTATTTCGGCCAGGACCCCGAAGCGGCGGCCTGCGGCAACTGCGACACCTGCGTCGCCCCGCCGGAGACCTGGGACGGCACGGTCGCCGCGCAGAAGGTTCTGTCCACGGTGGTCAGGCTCCAGCGCGAGCGCGGGCAGAAGTTCGGCGCGGTGCAGATCGCCGACATCCTGCTCGGCAAGCGCACGGCCAAGGTGATCCAGTTCGACCACGACCAGCTGTCCGTCTTCGGTATCGGCCAGGACCTCGGCGAGGCCGAGTGGCGCGGGGTCATCCGCCAGCTGCTGGCCCAGGGGATGCTCGCGGTCGAGGGGGAGTACGGCACGCTGGCACTGACCGAGGCGAGCGGTTCGGTGCTGCGGCGCGAGCGTGAGGTGCCGCTGCGCAAGGAGCCGAAGAAGCCGGCCACGTCCCGGTCGGGCGCGGCCTCGGGACGGGGCGACCGCAAGGCCAAGGCCGCCGCGCCCGAGCTGCCCGAGGAGCTGCTCCCCGCCTTCGAGGCCCTGCGTGCCTGGCGTGCCGAGCAGGCCCGGGAGCAGGGCGTCCCGCCCTACGTCATCTTCCACGACGCCACCCTGCGGGAGATCGTCGCCCGCGGGCCCGCCTCGGTGCGTGACCTGGGCACGGTCGGCGGCGTCGGCGAGAAGAAGCTGGCGAAGTACGGGGAGGGCGTGCTCGCCGTGCTGTCCGCCCTGGGCGAGCCGGGCCGGCCCCAGGCGGCCCCGGCAACGGCCGCGGCCGTGGACGAGGAGCCCGATCCCGGTTACTGGCCCGAGACGGAGGACGAGCCGGGACCGGAGCCGGAGGACTGGATGTAGCCCCGAGGACGGACCGGGGCTCGGGCCGCGGGCGGCATGGGCCCAGGCAGGACTCCGCCCGGGCTCTGGCCGGGGGATGCTCGGGAGCCGGTCGCAGACGTGTGGACCCGGCCGAGGCCCGGCCGGGGTGTCCGGGACCCGATCGAGGATGCGTGGGGCGCCGTTCGAGGGCTGTCCGGGCCGGGCTGGGCCGGGGACTGGCGGTCCGGGCCGGGGGCGTCCCGGTCGCGGTCAGGCTCCGGCCGGCGGGCACCCGGGACCGGGTCAGGACCCGGCCGGGGTGACTCGGAGAGCCGACGCGGTGTGGCGTGTGGGGAACATGGGTGCCCGGCAGGGCGGGTGCGGGTAGGGGCGCCGTCAGGAGAGGGCCGTCAGGCCGGGCGCGAAGGTGATCAACAGGGGCAGCAGCGGCACCAGTGAGGCCAGCGTGGTCGTCAGCGCCCGGTGCCGGGGGAGCAGGCGCGGCGGGGGCTCCAGGAGGCGGTCCACGCGTTCGCCGAGGAGACGGCGGCTGGAGGCGCAGGACAGCACACCGCGGTGCTGGTTCAGCTCGATCAGGGCGAGGGCGGTGGTGAGGTGTCCGCAGCGGCGGGAGGCCGTGTCGTCGGCGGCCAGTTCGACCAGCCGGTGCGTCTGGTCGCAGAAGTGGGCGAAGAGCGGGACGCGCGGGAAGCCCGTGGCCAGCGCGGAGGACAGGTGCAGCAGCCAGTCGTGATGGGCGCGGGCGTGGCCGCGCTCGTGGGTGAGGACCGCGTCCAGCTGGTGGTCGGTGAGCCGCTGCAACGCCCCGGTGGTCACGATGAGTTGGGGCGGGTGACCGGGCATCCACCAGGCGTCGGGGTACTCCTCCTCCAGCACCAGCAGGGGGCCGCGTGCGGCGGGCAGTCCCGCGGGCAGGTCCGGGGCACGTTCGCGCAGGTGCGCGCGGGTCTGGCCGCGGCGCCGGCGGGCCTCGGCGAGTTCCCGGGCGAGCATGGCCGTGGTCCAGGCGGCCCCGCCGGCCAGCAGCAGGGTCAGGACGTCGGCCCAGACCGGCGCGGAGGACAGGTCGTAGGCGGCGGTGACAGCGGGCGGCGCGGGGGCGAAGACGTGATCGCGGACGGTGTGGAAGACGGCGGCCGCGCCCAGGACGAGCGCGGTCAGGCAGCTCAGCAGGACCGTGGCGACCAGGCACTGCCACACCCACAGGGCGAGGACGGGTTCCCGTTCGGGCCACGCGGCCCTGGTCAGCGCGCGGGGCGCCGGTACGGCGGCCGTCAGGCCGATGACGCTCAGCAGGAGCAGGCAAGCGATCATGCCGGGGCTCCGGTTCCTGGTCGGGCGGGCGTGCGGGAGTCGGGTGGTGCGTGGCCGTGCGGGTGCGGTGCAGGTGCGGTGCGGGGGCGAACGCCGGGGGAGCGCGTGGTGTGCGACACGCGCGCCGTCCCGGTGCGGAACTCAGCCCCGTGCCCGCCAGTATGACGGGGACGCGGGCTCCGGGGCAGGTGCCGGCGGCGATCCGGTCCGGCCCGGAGAAACCGTCGGCCCACCCACTGCGGTGGTCCGAACTCCGTTAACAGTACGGCGAGTTCGGATCACCTGGTCACAACGCGCCCGCTGACCTCCCCCAGCCCGATCCGCCCACCGTCCTCGCCGGGCGCCCACGCGGACATGGTCACCACGTCCCCGTCCTCCAGGAACGCCCGCTTTCCGTCGGTGAGTTCGAGGGGGTCGCGGCCGTTCCAGGTCAGCTCCAGCAGGGAGCCGCGCTGGTTCTCGGCGGGGCCGCTGACCGTGCCGGAGCCGTACAGGTCGCCGGTGCGCAGCGAGGCTCCGTTGACCGTCATGTGGGCGAGCTGCTGGGCGGCGGTCCAGTACATGGTGGAGAAGGGGGGCTCGGAGACCACCTGACCGTTGATGGCGACGGAGATGCGCAGGTCGTATCCGCCGGGCTCGGTCCCCGGTGCCGAGTCGTCCAGGTAGGGCAGCAGCGGGTGAGTGCGCTCCGGGGGCGCCACGCGCGCGTGGTCGAGGGCTTCCAGGGGGGTGATCCACGCCGACACCGAGGTCGCGAAGGACTTGCCGAGGAACGGGCCGAGGGGGACGTACTCCCAGGCCTGGATGTCCCGCGCGGACCAGTCGTTCAGGAGGCAGAGGCCGAAGACGTGCTCCCGGAAGTCGCCGAGCGCGACCGGACGGCCCGGCTCGGAGGGCGCGCCCACGACGAAGCCGACCTCCGCCTCGATGTCCAGCCGGACCGAGGGGCCGAAGACGGGCGCCGGGTCCGCGGGTCCCTTGCGCTGCCCGGAGGGTCGTACGACGTCCGTGCCGGAGACCACCACCGTGCCGGAGCGGCCGTGGTAACCGATCGGCAGGTGCTTCCAGTTGGGGGTCAGGGAGTCCTCGGCGTCCGGGCGGAAGATCCGGCCGACGTTACGGGCGTGGTTCTCGGAGGCGTAGAAGTCGACGTAGTCGGCCACCTCGAACGGCAGGTGCAGGCTGACCTGCGACAGCGGGTGGAAGAGGGGCTCGATCGTGGCGCGGTGCGCCGGCACCGTGACCCATGCCGTCAGCGCGCGCCGCACGTCCGACCAGGCGGTGCGGCCGGCGGCGAGCAGCGGGGCGAGAGTGGGCCCGGCGAGCAGGGAGACGTAGGGCGAGCCGAGCGCGGCGGCCGCGGCGCCCGCGTCGAGGACATGGTCGCCGAGCCGGACGCCGACCCTCCGCTCGGTGCTGCCGGAGGGCGAGAACACGCCATAGGGAAGGTTGTGCGGACCGAAGGGGTCGCCCTCGGGGACGTCGAAGGGGGGCATGGGGTGCTGCCTCAATTCTCATCCGGGCCATGCATGGCGCTGTGTTCCATGTGGTCGCGCCACACGTTACGGCCGAGTCGTATGTCTTGGGCAGTGCCGCAAGGGGTGTTCGGCCAGTGCGTCGAGGGGGTCGGGGCGCCCTCGCGGGGTGGGCGCGGTGCCGTACGGGTTGCCCGGGCGGTGTCTAAAGAGTTCGCAATGTCCGAATAGGTCTTGTCGGAGGGGCCAATTCCGGCTTAGCGTCCTTTGGGGACACGGACGGGGTGGGTCCGTTCCGTAGGGGGGACGCGTGGGGGGACCCGTGGCCAAAGACGCCGTCAGTGTGCCTTTCGAGGCGGACCGCGACGTGCCGGGACTGATCGTCAAGTTCGGCGGCTACCCGCTGCACCACGGCGGGGTCGGCGCGATCCGCAGCCTCGGCCGGCTGGGCGTGCCCATGTACGCGATCACCGAGGATCCCTACACGCCCGCGGCCTCCTCCCGTTACCTCAAACGGGCGTTCGTGTGGCCGACGACCGGCGCCGAGGAACCGGCGCACCTGGTCGAGGGCCTGCTGCGGATCGGCCGCCGGATCGGCCGCCCGACCGTCCTGATCCCGACGGACGAGGAAGCCGCCGTCCTGATCGCCGAGCACCAGGACGACCTGGCCGGGCCCTTCCTCTTCCCGCGCGTGGACCCCGCGCTGCCCCGCCGGCTGGCCAGCAAGCAGGGCCTGCACGAACTGTGCGTGGAACACGGCATCGCGAGCCCCGAGGCGGCCTTCCCGCAGTCGTACGAGGAGATCGCCGCCTTCGCCGACAAGGCCCGCTTCCCGGTGGTGGCCAAGAACCGCGAGGCGTTCGTGCGGCGCAAACAGCCCGCCGTCAACGGCACGACCAGGATCGCCACCCGTGAGGGTCTGCTCTCCCTCGCCCGCGACTGGGGCGAGCAGCCCGGCGTGATCCTCCAGGAGTACCTGCCCCGGGAGGAGGCCGAGGACTGGATCGTGCACGCCTGCTTCGACGCGGACTCCGGTCCGCTCGCCCTCTTCACCGGCGTCAAGGTCCGCTCCTGGCCGCCGCACGCCGGAATGACGGCGAACGCGTACGTCGTCGACAACCCGGAACTCGCGGACCTCGCCGCACGTTTCATCAAGCAGATCGGCTTCAGCGGCATCGTCGACCTCGACCTGCGCTTCGACCGGCGCGACGGACAGTACAAGCTCCTCGACTTCAACCCGCGCATGGGCGCCCAGTTCCGGCTCTTCGAGAGCGAGTCGGGCGTGGACGTCGTACGCGCCATGCACCTGAATCTCACCGGCCGCCCGGTTCCGGAGGGGGAACAGCGGGCCGGCCACCGCTACATCGTGGAGAACATCGACCTGCCCGCCCTCCTCGCCTACCGCCGCAGCGGCTACACGACGCCGCACGCGCCGGCCCGGGCGAGCGGGACGGAGCTGGCCTGGCTCGCGGGTGACGACCCGATGCCGTTCCTCACGATGCTCGCCCGCTTCGTGCGCCCGGGCGCGAAGCACCTTTATGAGCTGTGGCGCACCAACCGCCGCGGCAGCAGCACCACTCCCACCACGAAGTAGGCAAGGCCACCGAAGGTGGCGCACCGCGTCCTGGGGAGGGACTTCGTGATCCGACCGGTTGCAGTCATCGGGGCCGGGCCGTTCGGCCTGTCCACCGCCGCGCATCTGCGGGCGCGCGGCATTCCCGTCCGCGTCTTCGGCGACCCCATGGTCAGCTGGCGCGACCACATGCCCGAGGGCATGCTCCTGAAGTCGACGCCCGCCGCCTCCAGCCTCGACTGCCCGCAGCCCGGCCACACCCTCGCCGACTACTGCGACGCGGCCGGCATCCGCCGGCTGGTCACCGACGAGGACATCATCCCGGTGGAGACCTTCATCGCCTACGGCGAGTGGTTCCAGCACAAGCTGGTCCCCGAGCTGGAGCGGGTCCGCGTCGTCTCCGTCGACCGCGACAAGAGCGGTGGTTTCGAACTCAAGCTGGACTCGGGGGAGTTGTTCACCGCACGCGCGGTCGTGGTCGCCACCGGCCTGTCGGGGCTCGCCCACCTCCCCGCCGAACTCGCGGGAGCGGCCGCCGACGGACCCGCGCCCACGGCCCCGGTCTCCCACAGCTCCCAGCACCACGACCTCGGCCGCTTCGCCGGAAAGGAGCTGATCGTCGTCGGCGCCGGCCAGTCGGCGCTGGAGACGGCGGCCCTCGCGGCCGAGGCCGGTGCCCAGGTGCGCGTGGTCTCCCGGGGCCGCGGCCGGGTCGCCTTCGGCGCCCCGCCCTGGCAGCAGCCCAGGTTCCGCCCCGAGTCGCCCTTCGGCCGGGCCTGGTCCCTGTGGGCGCTCAGCTATCGCCCCCAGCCGTACCGCTTCCTGCCCGCCCGCACCCGGCACTACCTGGTCCGCCGGGTCCTCGGCCCGCTCGGCGCCTGGTGGCTGCGCGACCGCTTCGAGGGCAGGGTGCGGGTCCGGGAGGTCGAGCGCGTGGTGGGCGCCGAGGCCATGGACGGCAGCCCCGTCCTCACCGTCCGCACCCACGGCGGACGCACCGAACGGTTCGGTGCCGACCACGTCATCGCGGCCACCGGATACCGGGTGGACATCGCCGCGATGGACTTCCTCGGCCATGGACTGCGCACCCGCCTCGCGGTGAGCCGGGGCGCCCCCAGGCTCGGCCAGGGCTATGTCTCCTCGGTTCCCGGCCTGTACTTCACCGGTCTGCCGGCCGCGTCCTCGTACGGACCGGTGATGCGCTTCGTCTGCGGCACGGAGTTCGCCTCCCCACGCCTGGCCGGGCACCTGGCGGCCGCGCACGGCTGACGCGGCGCGGCCGGGACACGGGAGAGGCACGGGCGGGGGTGCGTGCGGGTCCGTGCTCCGTCCCGCCTCGCCGCCGCGTCCGCGTCCCAGCACGGGTCCGGCGGAGCCCACTTGAGGCCGGGCAGTACACAAGTCCACGCGCAGCGCGGTGAGTCGGGGAGGCGCGCGGTCCGTATTCTCTGATCATGGCCGCACCCCCCGCATATTCACTGATCGCCACCGATTTGGACGGGACGCTGCTGCGCGGCGACGACACCGTCTCCGACCGGTCGCTCGACGCGCTCGCGCGGGCGGCGCGGGCCGGTGCCCGCCACCTCGTGGTGACCGGCCGCCCGGCCCCGCGGGTACGGCCGCTGCTGGACCTCCTCGGCTGCACGGGGCTCGCCGTGTGCGGGCAGGGCGCGCAGGTGTACGACGCCGGTGCCGACCGCCTGCTGTGGTCGGTGCGGCTGGACCGGGAGCTGGCCGAGACGGCGCTCGGCAAGATCGAGGCCGAGGTGGGACAGGTCCACGCGGCCGTCGACCAGGACGGCGTGGACGGGCTCACGCTGATCGAGCCCGGGTACCGGATGCCGCACCCGACCCTGCCCGCCGTACGGGTCGGCCGGCGCGACGACCTCTGGTGCGAGCCCATCAGCAAGGTGCTGCTGCGCCATCCCTCGCTGTCCGACGACGAGTTGGCGGCGACGGCCCGCTCGGTCGTCGGCTCGCTGGCGACGGTCACCATGTCGGGCCCCGGCACCGTCGAGCTCCAGCCGTGCGGCATCACCAAGGCGACCGGCCTGGCCATGGCCGCCGAACACCTCGGCCTGAGCCGCGCCGACACCCTGGCCTTCGGCGACATGCCCAACGACATCCCGATGTTCGACTGGGCGGCCCGCGGTGTCGCCATGGCCAACGCCCACCCCCAACTGAAGGCGGTGGCGGACGAGGTCACCCTCTCGAACGAGGACGACGGCATCGCGGTGGTGCTGGAGCGCGTCTTCGGCTTCCGCGCCACCGTCCTGTGAGCAGAACCCGGGAGTCATGAGGCGAGGGCGGCGGGCCGCACGTCCAGGGGCGCCCCGCGGACCGTACGCCGCCAGGGGCGCCCCCGCCGGCGGACCGTACGCCGCGAGGGGCGCCCCGCGGATCCAGCCGGTGGATCCGCGGGACACCCCTCGGGAAGGCTCGGCACGGCGCCCGCGGGCGGGCGCGGCGCATGCCGCCGGACGGCTCAGTACACGCCGGAGGGCTCAGTACACGCCGGAGGGCTCAGTACACGCCGGAGGGCTCAGTACACGCCGGAGGGCTCAGTACACGCCGGAGGGCTCAGTACACGCCGGAGGGCTCAGTACACGCCGGAGGGCTCAGTGCGCGCCGGTCGGCTCAGTGCGCGCCGGACGGTTCAACACGCGCCGGTCGGCTCAGTGCGCGCCGGACGGTTCAACACGCGCCGGACCGCTCAGTACGCGCCGAACACGTTGTCGATCGAGCCGTAGCGCGCGGCGGCGTAGTTGCAGGCGGCGGTGATGTTCGCGACCGGGTCGTAGGGGTCGAACGAGGTGCCGGCCACGTGGTAGGCGCGGAACGTCGGGTCGATGACCTGGAGCAGGCCCTTGGACGGGGTGCCCTTGACCGCGTTGGAGTCCCAGAGGTTGATGGCGAGGGGGTTGCCCGAGGACTCGCGCATGATGTTGCGGTGGATGCCGTTGTAGGTGCCCGGGATGCCCTTCTGGGCCATGATCGCGAGCGACTCGCGGATCCAGCCGTCGAGGTTGTTCGGGTACCCGGCCGGGGTGGTGGCGGGCGCGGCGGCGGCCGTCGGGGTGGCGGCGGAGGCGCCGGTGGCGCCCAGGAGGGTCAGCGCGAGGGTGGCGGCGCCGGTGCCGGCGACGACGAGCGTACGGGCGAGGCGGTTCGTGCGGGCACGGCGGAGCTGAGCGGCAGCAGACATGGCGGACTTCCTCTCCGTCGCCTGCGAGGTGAGCTGTCGGGTTCGGGCGGGGAGGTGCCCGGCCGCGCCTGGTGGTACCCCCCAGGCCCGTCGGGCGCTGGGAGAGGCGTGGCTTCACCCCTAGCCGTTCCGGTGCGGCATGTGCCGTCCGGTCCGGCGGACTTACCTGGTTCCCCCGCTCCTGCCGCACGAATGTGTTCATCGGTGGGTGGCGTCGGACGCGGCAGGATTCGGCGTTCGCCCGACGGCCCGGAACGTATGCGAGAGCACATGTCCGGAACAAGTGCCAGAGTCACACAACGTGCTAGTTGACCTTGATCTGTACGAATTGGGGTACTTGATCCTTTGCAGTTGCCAACCCTCAACTTCCCGACGGGGCAAGGTGGAGCCGGTGGTGCGGGTCGATCTCGCGGGTGGAGTCGCAGGGGTGGTCGCGTGACCCAATTCACGAAGCGTCAAAATGCGCAAAACCGGGCAAGGGGGATTAGGTGGATTCGCTCTCTTTAGGGCCATTCGGGGGTGTAGGTCCACCTGTGGGCGGAACCTCTGGGGTGGCGCCCTTCGTTGGCATGCGTGGAGATGCGACGGTGGGTGCATCTTCCCGTTAAGGCGATAAATGTCCGTTCTTATTACCCGATCACGAACATGCCGGTTGTGATCCGATACCTCCCGGGCTGGACCGGTGGGTGCTATCGGTGATCGAAAGAGGACCGGATACGCTGGCGCGAGTGGTGGCAGCGACCTATCGACAAACCGCGTAAGCGCCAGCAGACACCAGCAGACAGGAGACTCCTCGTGACCGTCACCGGGCCGTTCGGGCTGAGCGTGCGGGACCAGGCTCTGGAAGCCGATGTCCAGGTCGGACTGGCGGCTGTCGAAGAGGGCTTGCTCGAGGCCACCAAGAGCGAGGTCCCGTTCATCACCGGGGCCTCCCAGCATCTGGTGCGAGCCGGCGGGAAGCGGTTCCGGCCCCTGCTCGTACTGCTCGCGGCGCAGTTCGGCGACCGGCACGCGCCGCGCATCGTGCCGTCGGCCGTCGTCGTGGAGCTGACCCACCTGGCCACGCTGTACCACGACGACGTCATGGACGAGGCGGCCGTGCGCCGCGGCGTCGACAGCGCCAACTCGCGCTGGGGCAACTCCGTCGCGGTCCTCACCGGCGACTTCCTCTTCGCCCGCGCCACGCAGATACTGGCCGACCTCGGCCCCGAGGCCGTGCGCGTGCAGTCCCTCGCCTTCGAGCGGCTGGTGACCGGTCAGATACTGGAGACCGCGGGTCCGATGGACGGCCGCGACCCGGTCGAGCACTACCTGGACGTGCTCGCCGGCAAGACAGGCTCGCTGGTGGCCGTGTCGTGCCGGTTCGGCGCGATGATGTCCGGCGCCGACGAGACGGTCGTCGACGTGCTCACGCAGTACGGCGAACGGCTCGGGGTCGCCTTCCAGCTCGCCGACGACGTCCTGGACATCGCCTCCGACTCGCACGAGTCCGGCAAGACCCCGGGGACCGACCTGCGCGAGGGCATCCCGACGCTGCCCGTGCTCCGGCTGCGCGAGCGGGCCGCCCGCCTGGGCCTGCCCGAGGACGTCGCGCTGTGCGAGCTGCTGGACTCCGACCTCAGCGACGACGCCCGGCACGCCGAGGCGCTGGCCGCGCTGCGCGCGCACCCCGCGCTGGAGCAGGCCCGCCGGGACACCATCCGGTACGCGGAGGAGGCCCGCGCCGCGCTGGCCCCGCTGCGCGAGTGCGGCGCCAAGGCGGCGCTCCTGGAGCTGTGCGACGCGGTGGTCCACCGGGCCGGCTAGCCCCCTTCGCAGGACACCTCCGAGGGCGGTGTCTCCCCCTGACCCCTACGGGTCGGGCGGAGACACCGCCCTCGGACGTCATACCGCAGGTGTACGCACAGTTGCCTCCGAGGTCTGACGATTCCGCGCGGCCGATTTGGTGAGATGGGAACCACGGAAATCACCACTCCTCACCGATTCGGGTGAGAATGGCGGCCAGGTGGATTCATCGCGAGGGCAGCCGCCGCCGACGACGGAGGTAAGGCAGACATGGCACCGTACGAATCCGACGACGCGAGGGGCACCGCACCGGACGAGGAGCCGCGTTCCGGACGCCGCAAGGCCGCCCGGTACGCCGTCCCGGTGGCGGTGGTAGGAGTGGCGGCGGCCACGATCGGGCTGGTCCCGGCGCTCGCCGACTCCGGCGACCCCGACCTGCCGAAGATCAGCGCCCAGCAGCTCATAGAGAAGATCGCCAAGTCGGACACGCAGCAGCTGTCCGGCACGGTGAAGGTCGACACCGACCTCGGCCTGCCCGACCTCGGCGGCCTTCAGGAAGGCCTGCTGTCCGGCGCGGCCGGGGACGGCGACCACTCCTCCGCCGCCCCGAAGGGCAAGCTCCTGGAGCTGCTCTCCGGCACCCACACCCTGCGGGTCGCCGCCGACGGCCCGGACCGGCAGAAGCTGTCGCTCCTGGAGCGGGGCGCGGAGTACAGCCTCATCCACAACGGCAAGGACGTGTGGGGCTACGACAGCAAGAGCAACGAGGTCTACCACGGCACCGCCGACGACGCCGGCGAGGACCGGCACGCGGAGCGGGAGGCACTGCCCAAGGACTTCGCCGACGACCTCCTGAAGTCGGTCGACGACACCACCGCCGTGACCGTCGACGGCACCGCGCACGTCGCCGGCCGCGACGCCTACAAGCTGCAGATCAAGCCGAAGCAGCCGGACACCACGGTCGGCGCGATCAACATCGCGGTGGACGCGAAGACGGGCGTGCCGCTGAAGTACACGCTGACCCCGAAGAGCGGCGGCGCCGCCGTGTTCGACGTGGGCTTCACCCAGGTCTCCTTCGCCAAGCCGGCCGCCTCCACCTTCGACTTCGCCCCGCCCAAGGGCGCGAAGGTCACCGAGGAGACCGAGGGGCGGAAGGACAGGGGCGGTGACATGGGCGAGCACGAGTCCGGGTCGCCGCAGCACACCCCGAGGCCCGGCGACGGCCCCGGCGGCATGTTCACCGACGGCGCGAAGGGGGTCCACGTCCTGGGCAAGGGCTGGGACTCCATCGCCGTCTTCGACACCGGCGCCAAGGGCGGCATGCCCTCCGGCGACCAGGGCGGAGACATCGGCGGCTTCCTCGGCTCGCTCGGCGACCCGGTCTCCGGCGACTTCGGCAAGGGCACCGTCTTCTCCACCCGCCTGGTCAACGCCCTGATCACCGACGACGGCAAGGTGTACGCCGGCGCGGTGACCAAGCAGGCGCTGGTGAAGGCGGCGGACGAAGGGAAGTAGTTCTCCGGGCCTCAGGTCCGGGTCCAGGGTCTCGCGGCCCTGCGGCCACGACGAATCGAGGGGAGCCGATGGACGCACCGTCCGCCACGGAGCGCGACCCGGGAGATCCGGGAGATCCGGCGGATGCCGGGGACGCGCCGGGGGCCGTGATCGCCACGCATGGCCTGACCAAGCGCTATCGCGGCGGACAGCTCGCTGTCGACGGTCTCGACCTGACCGTCCCGGCGGGCAGCGTCTTCGGCTTCCTCGGCCCGAACGGCTCGGGCAAGACCACCACCATCCGCATGCTGATGGGGCTGATCACCCCGACCGCGGGCACGGCCCACGTCCTGGGCCGCCCGATGCCCCGGTCGGTGCGCACCGTCCTCCCCGAGGTCGGCGCGCTCATCGAGGGCCCCGCCCTGTACGGCTTCCTCTCCGGCCGGGACAACCTGCTGCGCTACGACTCCGCCGACCCGACCGCCGACCCCCGCACCCGGCGCGCCCGGGTCGCCGCCGCGCTGGAGCGGGTGGGTCTCGCGGCCGCGGCGGGCAAGAAGGCGAGGGCGTACTCCCTCGGCATGAAGCAGCGCCTCGGCCTCGCCGCCGCGCTGCTCCAGCCGCGCAGGCTGCTCGTCCTGGACGAGCCGACCAACGGCCTCGACCCGCAGGGCATGCGCGAGATCCGTACCCTCGTACGCGAGTTGGCCTCCGACGGCACCACCGTCTTCCTCTCCTCGCACCTCCTCGACGAGATCGAGCAGGTGTGCACCGACGTGGCGGTGATGACCCAGGGCCGGCTCGTCGCCCAGGGCCCGGTGGCCGGCCTGGCGGCCGGGGCCCGCGGCCGGCTCGTGGTGACCACCCCCGACCCGGGCGACGCGGCCCGGGTGCTGAAGGAACAGGGCATCGGCGACGTCACCGTGGACGGGGACCGGGTCTTCGGCGAACCGCCCGCGCGGGACCTCGCCGAGGTGAACGCGGCGCTGGTCACGGCCGGCGTCCGGGTCCGGGGCTTCGCGCTCGAAAGGGCCTCGCTGGAGGACGCGTTCGTGGCACTGACCGGGGAGGGCTTCGATGTCGCGGGCTGAGCGGCCGTACGCACTGGACGGCCCTGGTCCCGGCCGCGGCCCCGGGCCCGGCCGCGGACCGTCCTCCGCGTCCGGCACCGGCCTCGGACCGGGACCCGGATCCGGTCCCGACCGCTCTCCCGGACGCCGGAGCCCGCTGTGGACCTTCGGGCTGCTGCGCAGCGAGCTGACCACCACCCTCCGCCGCTGGCGCACGCTCGCGCTGCTCGGCGTGCTGGCCGCGGTGCCGGTGCTGGTCGGGATCGCGGTGCGGATCGAGACGCGGGACGGCTCGACGGCGGGCCGGGGCGGCGGTGAGGGCCCGGCCTTCATCGCGCAGATCACCAACAACGGGCTGTTCCTGGTGTTCACGGCGCTGGCCGCGACCCTTCCGTTCTTCCTGCCGATGGCGGTCGGCGTGGTCGCCGGCGACGCGATCGCGGGCGAGGCGGGCACCGGGACCCTGCGCTATCTGCTGGTCGCCCCGGCCGGCCGGACCCGGCTGCTGCTCGCCAAGTACACGACCGTCGTGGCCTTCTGCGTGCTGGCCACCCTGGTCGTCGCCGGCTCCGCGCTGGCCGTAGGCGCGCTGCTGTTCCCGCTCGGCGACCTGACCACCATCTCCGGCACCCGGATCAGCTTCGCCGAGGGGCTGGGCCGGGCGCTGCTGATCGCCCTGGTCGTGGCCGCCTCACTGATCGGCGTGGCGGCCCTCGGCCTGTTCGTGTCCACCCTGACCAACAGCGGCATCGCGGCGATGGCGACCACGGTGGGCCTGGTCATCACCGTCCAGATCCTCGACCAGATACCGCAACTGCACGCGCTCCAGCCGTACTTCTTCTCCCACTACTGGCTGTCCTTCGCCGACCTGATGCGCGATCCGGTCTACTGGGACGACCTGACGAAGAACCTCGGTCTCCAGGCGCTGTACGCCGCGGTGTTCGGCTCGGCGGCCTGGGCGAGATTCACGACGAAGGACATCAACGCGTAGGGGTTCCGCACGGGCCGGGACGGGAGCGGGTCGTGCCGCCGACGGCCCCGACGCGTCCCGACGCGTCCCGACGCGCCGTGTCGCGCCGCGCCCCGCCGGGGCGGGAGCCTCAGCCGGCCTGGTACGGGAAGCGCGCGAGCGGCGCGTCCTGCGCGAAGAACGTCTTCGCCCGCGTCAGCGCCTCGGTGTCCTTCAGTACGTCTCCGGGCGCGCTGCCGTTGCCGAGCAGCACCCCGCCGAAGCGCATCCCCAGGTAGGCGGCCGAGTTGTTGAGGGTGCCGACGAGCGGGTCGGAGACCGACGGTTCCCGGTCCGCCATGGCCGACACGCCCCACAGCGTCCGCCCCGCCATGGCCGCCTTGAAGTCCACGCCCGGGGTGCGCAGCCAGGCGGACCAGTGGTCCAGGTAGTGCTTGGTGAGGCCCGACACCGAGTACCAGTACAGGGGTGAGGCGATCACGATGTCCGTGGCCGCGAGGGTGGCGTCCAGCAGCACGCCGGCCGGTGTGTCCGCCTCCGGCCGCACGTGATCGCTGTCGTGCCGCAGATCCGTGAAGTCCGGAAGCGCGAGCTCGGCCAGCCGGATCCACTGCTGCTCCACGTCACCAGGCAGCTGCTCGGCGGCGGCGCGGGCCAGGATCTCGGTGTTTCCTTCGCTGCGGGCGCTGCCCAGGACGAAGAGGAAACGGCGGCTCATGGGTCCCCCGGAGTGAGCGATGTCGTACCGCGATTAAAGGTGTCTGCATTTTATGCACATGCAAGCACTTGCTTTCAAGGGTGCGGCTGGTGCGAGGCTGTGACGTCGCGGTGACGCTGGAGCCGGTTCCGGTGGACAGACTGGTCGGTAGGACGGGTACGACCGGATCGTGACGCCGGGGGAGTGAGGAATACCGATGTCTCGACTCAGCTTCGAGAAGAAGCGGGCACAGGGGCCCGTGGCACGCAGGGCGGCGGTGCGCGTCCGGGTGTCCGGCACGGGCGGTGCGTCGATGGACGGGACGGCGGTCGCGGCGGCGCCGGGCGAGGACATCCAGCAGACCGTGCTGAACCACCTCCACCGCCTCGCCATCAGCCTCGGGGCACCTGTGAGCGCCACGATCCACGACGACCGCACCGGCTGTGTGGTTCCGCTGGAGGTCGCGACCGACGGCTCCAGCCGCGTGACGGGGGCCCCGGTGCGGCTGACTCCGCCGGCGGCGCCGCGCGGTCCGGCGGTGCCGCGTACCCCTGCGGTGCCGCGCGCTTCCGTGGAGCCGAGTACTCCGGTGGCGCCGAGCGCCCTGGCTGTGTCGAGCGTTCCGGTCGCACCGGGTACGGTGCAGGCGCCGACCGGGGTGTTCGGGCCTGCCCCCGTCATGGATTCCGTACGCGACTCCGGGGCCGTCCGGCAGACCGGGATCACGCCGATCGCCTTCCCGGAGCCCGAGGCCGCCCCCGTCCCGAACCCCGCCCCCACCCCGCCCCGCGGGTTCGACGCCATCGCCGAAGAGGTGCTCGGGGACGAGCCGGTGACCGAGACGGTGGAGGGGGCCGAGCTGCTGGCCGGGCCGATGGCGCGGATCAACGAGGCGGTCCGGGAGGGCCGTATCGAGGTGGCGGCGGAACTCGCCGAGCGTGCGGTCGCCGAGGCGTCCGCAGTGCTGGGGGATCGGCACCGCGAGGTGCTGCACCTGCGGGAACTGACCGCCTACATCGCCTACCTGGCCGGGGATCCGGCCCGTGCGTTCCGGCTCTCCCTGGACACGGCCCGCGGGCGCCGCGAGGTGCGGGACGCGGAGGCCGCCTACGGCAATGTGCGCAGCGCGGCCACCGCCTGGCGTGCGGTACGGGACCCCGAGGAGGGGTTGCGGATGGGGCGCGAGCTGATCGGCCTGTGGACCGAGCTGACGGCGGAGCCCGGACCCGCGGCCGACGACCCGCGCCCGCTGGAGTCGGCGCGCACCCGCATGGTCCGCCTCACCGACCGCGCGGGCCGGGCCGCCGCCCAGGCGTGACCGGCCCGGCACGAGACCGGGCCGGCGCCGGGAAGTGCCGTCAGGCGTCCACCGGAGCTGACGCCTGAGGCGTCCCAGGCGTCCCAGGCGTCGCAGACATCTCAGGCGCCCCAGGAGCCCCAGACATCTCAGGCGTGTCGAGCGTCTTCGTGGGCGCCCCGGGCGTCTTCACGCGCGGCCCCGCCGCGACCACCCGCGCCCGCCGCACGGAGCGCATCGCGTTCCAGGTGAGCAGCACCAGTGCCAGCCACACCAGGCCGAAGCCCGCCCAGCGCTCCGGCGGCATGGACTCGTGGAAGTAGATGATGCCGAGCACGAACTGGAAGACCGGCGCCAGGTACTGCAGCAGCCCCAGCGTGGAGAGCGGGACCCGGATGGCCGCGGCGCCGAAGCAGACCAGCGGCAGCGCGGTGACGACGCCGGTCGAGGCGAGCAGGGCGGAGTGTCCGGCGCCGTGGCCGGTGAAGGTGGACCCGCCGTGCGTGCCGAGCCACAGCAGATAGCCGAGCGCGGGCAGGAACTGGATCGCCGTCTCGGCGGCCAGCGACTCGACCCCGCCCAGGGCGACCTTCTTCTTCACCAGCCCGTAGACGGCGAAGGAGAGGGCGAGGCAGAGGGAGATCCACGGCGGCCGGCCGTAGCCGACGGTCAGCACGACCACGGCGGCGACGCCGACCCCGACCGCCACCCACTGCAGTCGCGTGAGCCGCTCCTTCAGGATCAGCACGCCCATCGCGATGGTCACCAGCGGGTTGATGAAGTACCCGAGGGAGGCCTCGACCACATGGCCGGCGTTCACGGCCCAGATGTAGACGCCCCAGTTCACGGTGATGACGGCGGCCGCCAGCACGACCAGCGCGAGGCGGCGCGGCTGCCGCAGCAGCTCCCCGGCCCAGGCCCAGCGCCGTACGACGAGCAGGGCGACGACGACGAAGAGCAGGGACCACACCATCCGGTGGGCCAGGATCTCCGCGGCCGCCGAAGGTTTCAGCTGGGGCCAGAACAGGGGGACCAGCCCCCACATCCCGTAGGCGGCGAAACCGTTCAGCAGACCTATCCGGTGTTCACCCTTGGACGATCCGGCCACGGGCCCCTCCTTTTCACTCGCAGGCACGCGAGGAGGAAGGTAGCGCCGAGCGACCCCCTCTGTCATGTCCGTACCGCTATACGGTCATGACAAGCGACGGCGGACGGACGCCGGACGCCGGGCAGCGGGCAGCGGGCAGCGGGCAGAGGCGCCAGGCCCGGGACACGGCGAGGCCCGGGACGCCAAGTCACGTCCCGGGCCTCGCCGTCACAACCGTCACAGCGGCCGCAGCCGCCGCAGCGGTCTCCGTCTCAGCCGATGACCGTCCAGGTGTCCCCGCCCGCCAGCAGCGTGCCCAGGTCGCCCTTGCCCTGCTGCTCGACGGCGCTGTCGAGCTGGTCGGCCATCTGCGTGTCGTAGACCGGCCGCTCGACGGAGCGGAACACACCGATCGGCGTGTGGTGCAGGGTGTCCGGGTCCGCCAGCCGGGAGAGCGCGAAGGCGGTGGTCGGGGACGTCGAGTGCGCGTCGTGGACCAGGACGTCGGCCTCGTTCTCCGGCGTCACGGTCACCACCGTCAGCTCCCCGGTGCGCCGGTCCCGTACGACACCGCGCGAGCCGTCGGCGCCGAAGCGGATCGGCCGGCCGTGCTCCAGCCGGATCAGCGCCTCCTCGGCCCGCTGGTTGTCCTTGAGGGCGTCGAAGGCGCCGTCGTTGAAGATGTTGCAGTTCTGGTAGATCTCGATCAGCGCCGTGCCCGGGTGGTCGGCGGCCGCGCGGAGCACGTCGGTGAGGTGCCTGCGGTCGGAGTCGATCGTGCGGGCGACGAAGGACGCCTCCGAGCCGATCGCCAGTGACACCGGGTTGAAGGGCGCGTCCAGCGAGCCCATCGGCGTCGACTTGGTGATCTTGCCGACCTCGGAGGTCGGGGAGTACTGCCCCTTGGTCAGGCCGTAGATCCGGTTGTTGAACAGCAGGATCTTGAGGTTCACGTTCCGGCGCAGGGCGTGGATCAGGTGGTTGCCGCCGATCGAGAGGGCGTCACCGTCACCGGTGACGACCCAGACGCTCAGGTCCCGCCGGGAGGACGCGAGTCCGGTGGCGATGGCGGGGGCGCGGCCGTGGATGGAGTGCATCCCGTAGGTGTTCATGTAGTACGGGAAGCGGGAGGAGCAGCCGATGCCCGAGACGAAGACGATGTTCTCCTTCGCCAGCCCCAGCTCCGGCATGAAGCCCTGGACGGCCGCCAGGATCGCGTAGTCACCGCAGCCCGGGCACCAGCGCACCTCCTGGTCGGACTTGAAGTCCTTCATCGACTGCTTGGCCTCGGCCTTGGGGACCAGCTGCAGCAGCCCGTTGGTGGCGTCAGTCATCGATGGCCTCCTTGAGCGCGGTGGCGAGCTGTTCCGCCTTGAACGGCATGCCGTTGACCTGGTTGTACGAGCGGGCGTCGACCAGGTACCTCGCCCGGACCAGAGTGGCGAGCTGCCCGAGGTTCATCTCGGGGACGATCACCCTGTCGTAGCCCTTCAGGACCTCGCCGAGGTTGGCCGGGAAGGGGTTGAGGTGGCGCAGATGGGCCTGCGCGATGGACTCGCCGGCCGTGCGCAGCCGTCGTACCGCCGCCGTGATCGGTCCGTAGGTCGAGCCCCAGCCGAGGACCAGCGTCCTCGCGCCGTGCGGGTCGTCGACCTCCAGGTCCGGGACCTCGATGCCGTCGATCTTGGCCTGGCGGGTGCGGACCATGAAGTCGTGGTTGGCCGGATCGTAGGAGATGTTCCCCGAGCCGTCCTGCTTCTCGATGCCGCCGATGCGGTGCTCCAGGCCCGGTGTGCCCGGGACCGCCCACGGGCGGGCCAGCGTGTGCGGGTCCCGCTTGTACGGCCAGAAGACCTCGGTGCCGTCCTCCAGCGTGTGGTTCGGGCCCTGCGCGAACCGCACGCGCAGGTCGGGCAGGTCCTCCAGGTCCGGGATGCGCCACGGCTCGGAGCCGTTGGCCAGATAGCCGTCGGAGAGCAGGAAGACGGGCGTGCGGTAGGTCAGCGCGATCCGCGCGGCCTCCAGGGCGGCGTCGAAGCAGTCCCCCGGGGTCTTCGGCGCGACCACCGGAACCGGCGCCTCGCCGTTGCGGCCGTACATCGCCTGGAGCAGGTCCGCCTGCTCGGTCTTGGTCGGCAGACCCGTCGACGGGCCACCGCGCTGGATATCGATGACCAGCAGCGGAAGCTCCAGGGAGACCGCGAGGCCGATGGTCTCCGACTTCAGCGCCACACCCGGACCGGACGTGGTCGTGACCGCGAGGGAGCCGCCGAACGCCGCGCCCAGGGCCGCGCCGACGCCCGCGATCTCGTCCTCCGCCTGGAAGGTCCGCACGCCGAAGTTCTTGTGCTTGCTCAGCTCGTGCAGGATGTCCGAGGCCGGGGTGATCGGGTACGAGCCCAGGAACAGCGGCAGATCCGCCTGCCGGGAGGCGGCCACCAGGCCGTAGGACAGGGCCAGGTTCCCGGAGATGTTGCGGTAGACGCCCGGCGGGAACGCCTTCGCGGCGGGCGCGATCTCGTAGGAGACCGCGAAGTCCTCCGTGGTCTCGCCGAAGTTCCAGCCCGCGCGGAAGGCGGCGATGTTGGCCGCCGCGATGTCCGGCTTCTTGGCGAACTTGCCGGCCAGGAACTTCTCGGTGCCCTCGGTCGGCCGGTGGTACATCCAGCTCAGCAGGCCCAGGGCGAACATGTTCTTGCTGCGCTCGGCCTCCTTGCGGGAGAGGTCGAACTCCTTCAGCGCCTGCACGGTCAGGGTGGTCAGCGGCACCGGGTGGAGGTTGTAGCCGTCCAGTGAGCCGTCCTCCAGCGGGGACTTCTCGTACCCCACCTTCTGCAGGGCGCGCTTGGTGAACTCGTCCGTGTTGACGATGATCTCGGCGCCGCGCGGCAGGTCGCCGACGTTGGCCTTCAGGGCGGCCGGGTTCATCGCGACCAGTACGTTCGGCGCGTCGCCCGGGGTGAGGATGTCGTGGTCGGCGAAATGGAGCTGGAACGAGGAGACGCCCGGCAGGGTGCCGGCGGGGGCGCGGATCTCGGCGGGGAAGTTCGGCAGCGTGGAGAGGTCGTTGCCGAAGGTCGCGGTCTCCGAGGTGAACCGGTCACCGGTGAGCTGCATGCCGTCGCCCGAGTCCCCCGCGAACCGGATGATCACCCGGTTCAGGCGCCGCACGTCCTTGGCTCCGCCCGGTTTGCGCTGCTCTGCCACGACGGTTCCGTCGGTGTGCTCCGCTGTCCTGCTGACCTGGCTGGTCACTGAACTGGACCTCCTTCGAGGCGGCTGTCCCGGCATGTCCGTACCACGGACCATCCCAAAATCAACCCTACGTCGGTTAGGGTCGCCTTCCCGTGGCCATCCGTATGGTGGACGGCTTTCTGAGACGGCATCTCGCGCTGACAACTCATGATTTCCCGTCCCCCCGGACATTGCAGGGGTTGTGGCCCGAGCGTTGCCCGAAGAAGCTCCATGACACAGTGTCAGACCGTTACGAGTTCAGATAGGTCAGCACGGCCAGAACACGCCGATGGCCGCCGTCGCCGGGGGACAGCCCGAGCTTCAGGAAGATGTTGCTGACGTGCTTCTCCACGGCCCCGTCGCTGACCACCAGCTGCCCGGCGATGGCCGAGTTCGTCCGGCCCTCCGCCATCAGCCCCAGCACCTCGCGCTCACGCGGGGTGAGCCCCGTCAGCACGTCCTGCTTGCGGCTGCGGCCGAGCAGCTGCGCGACGACCTCCGGGTCCAGCGCCGTACCGCCCCGGGCCACCCGCACCACCGCGTCGACGAACTCCCGCACCTCGGCCACCCGGTCCTTGAGCAGATAGCCCACGCCCCGGCTGGAACCGGCCAGGAGTTCGGTGGCGTAGCGCTCCTCCACGTACTGCGACAGCACCAGCACCCCGAGCCCGGGGTGTGCCTTGCGGAGCTTCACGGCGGCCCGCACGCCCTCGTCCGTATGGGTCGGCGGCATCCGTACGTCCGCCACCACCACGTCGGGCAGCTCGCCCTGCGCGTCCAGCTCCGTGATCGTCTTGACCAGCGCCTCCGCGTCTCCGACGCCGGCCACGACGTCGTGACCGCGGTCGGTCAGCAACCGGGTCAGGCCCTCTCTGAGCAGCACCGAGTCCTCGGCGATGACCACCCGCACCCTGTCCTCCACGATCTCCCGGCCCCCCACAGCCCGCCCTTCCGGTGACATCCGTCCGTAACGGAAGTCCAGCATTCCAGTATTCGTGGCGGGCCGTCGCCGTGCTGCGGGAATCGTGGAATTCGGCATTCATCTCTGGACGGGCGCGGGATTCCGGTTCGGGGCCGGGTACGGGTACGGGATTCCGCTTCGGGGGGCGGGTACGGGTGCGGGATTCCGGTTCGGGGATCCGGGCGCGATTTCCCCGGTCTCGCGGGTACGCGGCCTTTCTCAGCCCCGCCAGGGCAGTTCCGCGATGACACGCGTGGGGCCGCCGGGCGGGGAGTCCACCACCAGGACCCCGTCCACCGCGTCCAGCCGACCGGACAGACCCGCGAGGCCCGAGCCGTGGGAGGCGTCCGCGCCGCCGGCGCCGTCGTCCATGACCTGGAGCATCAGCCGGTCCTCCGCGCGCCACACGTCGACCGAGGCGGCGCGTGCCCCGCTGTGCTTGCTGATGTTCTGCAGCAGCTCACAGACGGTGAAGTAGGCGATGCCCTCGATGGCCGGTGCCGGCCGGGCGGAGAGGTCGACCTCCACCCGCACGGGGACCGTGCAGCGGGAGGCGACGGAGGACAGTGCCGCGTCGAGGCCGCGGTCGGTGAGGACGGCCGGGTGGATGCCCCGGGCGAGGTCGCGCAGCTCCTGGAGCGCCGTCTTCACCTCGCCGTGCGCCTCCTCCACCATCCGCGCGGCCGCCCGCGGATCCTCCCGCAGCTTCTCCTTGGCCAGGCCCAGTCCCATGGCCAGGTTGACCAGCCGGGCCTGGGCCCCGTCGTGCAGGTCCCGCTCGATGCGGCGCAGGTCGGCGGCGGCGGTGTCGACCACGACCCCCCGGTCCGACTCCAGTTCCACCACCCGCGCCGACAGTCGCGAGGGCCCGAGCAGCCCGCGCACCAGCAGCCCGTCCACGGTCGTCAGCGCCCGGATGATCCACGGCGTGACCAGCGTGAACAGCAGTCCGGTCAGCGCGGTCACCGTGATCTCGAACGGATTGTCCAGGTAGACGCTGTGGTGCGCGTCGCCGTACAGCTGGATGCCGCCCTGGCCGGCGTACATCGGGAGCACCCAGAACCACAGCGGATACGTCAGCAGGGACCAGCCCACCGACCAGAAGGTGACCGCCACCACGAACGAGAACACCGCCCAGGGGAACTGGAGCAGCGCGTACAGCAGATGCCGCCACGACGTGCCGCTCTTCAGCACCGCGCCCATCCACGCGAACACCCCGGGCTTGCGGGTCCGCAGGGGCTCCGGGTCGGCCACGTCCACGTGGAGCAGCCCGCGCGCCCGGGTCCGCTCCAGCACCCCGAAGCCCCGGCAGCCGGCGAGGGCCACCGCGAGCACCGGGATGCCGACGAAGGTGACCAGCAGGCCCGCACCGAGCGAGACCATGGTCACCGTCCAGGTGAACAGCGTGATCGAGACCGGCAGGCTCAGCAGGATGTAGCCGAGCTCGCGCCAGGCGCGCGACTCCACCGGCGCCCGCAGCCCGGCCGGCAGGAGGTGCGCCCGCTCGCCGTACTCCCGTCCGCCGTACCCCGGTCCGTGCCCCTGTCCGCCGTACCCCTGTCCGTACTCCGTGGCCATCGGTGTCGTCCCGTTTCTGCTCGTCCTGGCGGCGGCGATGCCGTGACTTCAGCCTCGTGTGCGGCGTGGCCGCGGGCCATGGAGGTCGTCGGCGTCTTGGTCGGGGGGTTTTCCCCACCATCCGGGAGTACCTCTCACCCCCTGCTCTCTGCTTCCTGCTCCCCGCGGGGGTCCCGTCAGGCTGCTCCCCGCGGGGTCCCGTCAGGGCGGCTCACTCCTTGCGGTCCCGCCAGGGCAGCTCCGCCGTGACGACCGTGGGGCCGCCGGTCGGGGAATCGACCACGAACAGGCCGTCCACCGCGCCCAGCCGTTCGGCGAGGCCCCGCATCCCGCTGCCGCCCTCCAGCGTGGCGCCGCCGCGGCCGTCGTCCCGGACCTGGATGAGGAGCCGTTCCTCCGCGCGCCAGACCTCGACGGAGGCGGCGCGGGCCCCGCTGTGCTTGCTGATGTTCTGGAGCAGCTCGGAGACGGTGAAGTAGGCGATGCCCTCGATGGCCGGTGCCGGCCGGGCGGGCAGATCGGCGGTCACCCGCACCGGGACCGTGCAGCGGGAGGCGACGGAGGACAGTGCCGCGTCGAGGCCGCGGTCGGTGAGGACGGCCGGGTGGATGCCCCGGGCGAGGTCGCGCAGCTCCTGGAGCGCGAGCTTCACCTCGCCGTGCGCCTCCTCCACCATCGCCGCCACATGCTCGTCGGCCTGCCCCTCCAGCAGCTTCTCCTTGGCCAGGCCCAGCCCCATCGCCAGGTTGACCAGCCGGGCCTGGGCCCCGTCGTGCAGGTCCCGCTCGATGCGGCGCAGGTCGGCGGCGGCGGCGTCGACCACGACACCGCGGTCGGACTCCAGTTCGGCGATACGCCGCTCCAGCTCGTCCGACGGCGACAACAGGCCGCGCACCATCGCCCGGTCCACGTTCGCGAGCCCGCGCGCGATGAACGGCAGTACCGGCCACAGCACGAACAGCGAGACCAGCACCGCGCAGAAGGTGAGGATGCCCCAGGGCAGCCGGATGAAGTCGTACAGCAGCGTCCGCCACGCCACCGGGTCCTTCAGCGCCATCCACAGCCGCTGCGTCGCCCCGCCGCCCCTGGCGAGCGGCAGCGGCGTCGGCTCGTCCACCCGCACCCCGAGCAGCGCCCGGCTCCGGCCCCGCTCCAGCTTGCCCAGCTGCCGGGCGCCCAGCAGACAGGCGGCCAGCAGGGGCAGCCCGACCACCGTGAGGGTGAGGACGCCGCTGACCAGCACCACGGAGAACACGTACGTGAAGCCGAGCACCGCCACCGGCAGGTTCAGCAGGAGATGCGCGATCTCCTTCCAGGTGTACGCGTCGTAGGCGAACCGGGCGGGCGGCAGCCGGTCGGCGTCGGCGGCGCGGCCGGCGGCGGAGGTGGGAGCGGTCATGGCGGTCAGCCTGCCGTGTCCGGCACGCGTCGCGCCATGAGGTGCGCCGCCTTCCCGCCCTGGGGAAAACCCCACCGTCGGCTCCCGTCCCCCGAGCGGTCCCGGACCCCGCCCGGCACGCACTCCCAACCCCCGCTCCCCGCAGGGCCCTTGCGTCTCACGCAGTGACGGCCTGCTTACCGTGCTCTTATCAGGGCCTAGACTCCCGTGCGTACACAACCTCGAATCGCGTGGCACCACGTGGTTCGTCAGGGTCACGGGGTCAGGGAGCGAGGGACGACGGTGCGGGAGACGTTGGGGGACTCGACGATCGCCGCTGAGAGCGTCGCGGCCGGTTACTTCGCGTCCTATTCGGTCGTGGGGCTGATCGCCCTGGTCGGCGTGCTCTTCGTCGCGGTCGCCTTCGGCGCCGGCCGCCTGCTGCGGCCCGTCGTGCCGACGCCCGAGAAACTCCTGACCTACGAGTGCGGCGTCGACCCCGTCGGCGAGGGCTGGGCCCACACCCAGGTCCGCTACTACGTCTACGCCTTCCTGTACGTGATCTTCGCGGTCGACTCGATCTTCCTGTTCCCCTGGGCGACGGTCTTCGCCGCCCCCGGCTACGGCGCGACGACCCTGGTGGAGATGTTCATCTTCCTGGGCTTCCTCGCCGTGGGCCTGCTGTACGCCTACAAGAAGGGCGTCCTGACATGGACGTGAACCCGGCCGTCTCGGAGCCCGTGGCCGCGCAGCCCGTGCCGGCGGAGCCGGTGATGCTTCCCGAGCCGAAGCGCCTGGGCACCCTCGCCCGGCTCGCCCCCGAGCCGATGAAGGTGATCCTGAACTGGGGCCGCCGCTACTCGCTCTGGGTCTTCAACTTCGGCCTCGCCTGCTGCGCGATCGAGTTCATCGCCGCGTCGATGGCCCGCCACGACTTCATCCGCCTCGGCGTCATCCCCTTCGCGCCGGGCCCCCGCCAGGCCGACCTGATGATCGTCTCCGGCACGGTCACGGACAAGATGGCCCCGGCGGTCAAGCGCCTGTACGAGCAGATGCCGGAACCCAAGTACGTCATCTCCTTCGGCGCCTGCTCCAACTGCGGCGGCCCTTACTGGGACTCGTACTCCGTCACCAAGGGCGTCGACCAGATCATCCCGGTCGACGTGTACGTCCCCGGCTGCCCGCCCCGCCCCGAGGCGCTGCTCCAGGGCATCCTCAAGCTCCAGGAGAAGATCGCCCACGAGTCGCTGGCGGAGCGGTACGGGCCGTCCGGGTCCCCGAGGACGTCCGCGGCCGCCCTGCAGAGCGGTCTGGTGAAGCCTCCGGTTCCGGCGGCGCCCGCGACCCCCGCCGCTGGCTCCGCCTCCGACTCCGCCTCCGACTCCGCCTCCGCGTCCGGTGAGGGGGACGCGCGATGACCACGGTCGGCTGGCTGCCCGCCCCCGCCGAGGAGCTCTTCGGCGCGGAGGCCACGGCCGAGGAGTCGTACGACGTCCTGACCGTGGACGTCCCGCCGTCTGCCTGGCTCACCGCCCTGGAGACGGCCCGTACGACACTGTCGTGCACCTACTTCGACTGGCTGAGCGCGGTCGACGAGCCGGGCACCGGTTTCCGCGTGTCCGCCCACGTCGTGGCCCTGCATCCGGTCCGCCGCCTGCTGGTGCGCACCACGGTCCCGCACGGGGCACCGGCCCTGCCGTCGGCCGTCGGCGTGTACGCGGGCGCGGCCTGGCACGAGCGCGAGACCCACGAGATGTTCGGGGTCGACTTCCAGGGCCACCCGGGGCTGGACCACCTCCTCCTCCCGGAGAACTTCGAGGGCCACCCCCTGCGCAAGGACTTCGTCCTCGCCGCCCGCGTCGCCAAGGCCTGGCCCGGCGCCAAGGAACCCGGCGAGTCCGAGCACGGCGGCCCCAAGCGCCGCCAGATGCTGCCTCCCGGCGTTCCCGACCCGAACGAGTGGGGCCCCCTCAAGGGCACCCTGCCCGCCGCCCCGGCCCGCCCGGCCCGGGGCGCGGGCCGCGCTGCCGGGGAACGCCCCGCACGCGCGGCGGCCGGCGAACGCCCGGTACGACGTGCCCGCACGACGGCGGAGGGCTCCGCGAGCCAGGCGGCCGACACCGCGGCCGAGGCTGCTGCTGGAGCTGCTGGAGCTGCTGGAGCTGCTGGAGCTGCTGGAGCTGCTGGGACGCCTGGGGCGCCCGGGGATGCGGCGGCACCGGCCGGGACCGGAGCCGCCGCCCGGCCGCGCCGGACGCGAAGCGCGAGCGAGGGCTCGGCGAGCCAGACCGCCGGGCCGCCGCAGGGCGCGGAGGAGCGGAAGCCGGACGCGGCCGGGGGCGACGCCCCGCAGGCACCGGCGCCCGCGCCGGCACGCCCCCGACGGGCGCGCGGTGCCTCCGATGGCTCGGCCTCGCAGCGGGACCACGAGCCCGCGTCGGCCGAGCCCGCGTCGGCCGAGTCCGAGCCTGCGGCAACTGAGCCTGCGGTGAACGAGTCAGCGGTGACCGAGCCGAAGTCGGCCGAATCCGGGCCGACGGTGACGGAACCCGCGAAGGCCGAGCCGTCCGCCCCCGCCACTCCCGCCCGCCGGAGCACGGCTCCGCGCAGCTCGGACGCCCCGTGGCATCACGCGCGCCCGGCGTTCGAGCAACCGGAATCGACCCCGGAACCGGAAGCCGTACGTTCCGACGAACCTGTCACGGACGCCACGGGTGCCACGGACGCCACGGGTGCCACGGGTGCCACGGAGCCCACGGAGCCCACGGAGCCCACGGACGCTCCCGGTACCCCCAAGCCCGTCGACAACCCCGGCCGCTCGGACCATCCCGAACCCCCCGAACAGCCCGAAAACCCCGACCACCCCGAACCCCCCACAGGAGGCCCGCAGTGAACGACGTGCTGGACGTCGCCCTGCGACTCCTGGTCGTGTTCGGCGTCTTCCTCACCTTCCCGCTGATCATCGGCCAGACCGAGCACAAGGTGATGGCCCACATGCAGGGCCGCCTCGGCCCGATGTACGCGGGCGGCTTCCACGGCTGGGCGCAGCTCGTCGCCGACGGCGTGAAGTTCGCGCAGAAGGAGGACGTGGTCCCGGCCAACGCCGACCGCCGCGTCTTCCAGCTGGCCCCCGCCGTGGCCCTGCTGCCGTACCTGCTCGTGCTGCTCGCCATCCCGATCGGCCCGGGCGCGGGCGCGGTCGGCCAGGTCCTGGACGCGGGCATCTTCTTCGTGCTCGCGGTGATGGGCGTCGGCGTGCTCGGCTCGCTGATGGCCGGCTGGGCCAGCGCGAACAAGTTCTCCCTGCTCGGCGGCCTGCGCACGGCCGCCCAGCTGCTCGCCTACGAGCTTCCGATGCTGCTCGCCGCGGCCTCCGTCGCCATGGCGGCCGGGACGGTCTCCCTCCCCGGCATCCTGCACGCCTTCCACTGGTGGTGGGTGCCCTGGCAGATCGTCGGCGCGCTGGTGTTCTTCGTGGCCGGTCTCGCGGAGCTGCAACGCCCGCCCTTCGACATGCCCGTCGCCGACTCGGAGATCATCTTCGGCGCGTACACCGAGTACACCGGCCTCAGGTTCGCCCTGTTCCTGCTCGCCGAGTACGCCGGCATCGTCGTCCTGTGCGGTCTGACCACCGTCCTCTTCCTGGGCGGCTGGCACGGTCCGTGGGGTGCCGACGGCCTGGGCTGGGTGTGGACCCTGCTGAAGACCGCGGTCCTCGCCTTCATCGTCATCTGGCTCCGCGTGACCTACCCCCGGCTGCGCGAGGACCAGCTCCAGAAGCTCTCCTGGACCCTCCTCGTCCCCCTCTCCCTCGCCCAGATCGCCCTCACCGGCATCGTCAAGGTGGTGATCTCCTAACCATGGCTCCCATCCCCGGCTCCGGCCTCGCCAAGGGCCTGGCCGTCACCCTGCGCACGATGACGAAGAAGACGGTCACCGAGCAGTACCCGGACGTCCAGCCCGAACTGCCGCCCCGCACCCGCGGTGTGATCGGCCTGTTCGAGGAGAACTGCACGGTCTGCATGCTGTGCGCCCGTGAGTGCCCCGACTGGTGCATCTACATCGACTCCCACAAGGAGACGGTCCCGGCGGCCACCCCCGGCGGTCGCGAGCGCAGCCGCAACGTCCTCGACCGGTTCGCCATCGACTTCTCCCTGTGCATGTACTGCGGTATCTGCATCGAGGTCTGTCCCTTCGACGCCCTGTTCTGGTCCCCGGAGTTCGAGTACGCCGAGACCGACATCCTCGAACTCACCCACGAGCGCGACAAGCTCCGCGAGTGGATGTGGACCGTCCCGGCCCCGCCCGCCCTGGACCCCGGCGCGGAGGAGCCCAAGGAGATCGCCGCCGCCCGCAAGGCCGCCGAGAAGCTGGCCGCCGCGCAGGAAGCAGCCGCGCAGGAAGCCACCGCACAGACCGAGCCGCAGGAATCGCAGGAACCGCAGGAACCGCGGGAACCCAAGGAACAGGAGGGGGACTCGTGAGCCTCGCCGCAGCACAGCACGGCTTCCTGTCCCCGACCGGTGTCGAGATCGCCTTCCTGCTCGTCGGCCTCGTCACCTTCGGCGCCGCGCTCATCACCGTCACCACCCGGCAGCTGGTCCACGCCGCCCTGTGGCTGGTGGTCACGCTCGGCGGCCTGGCCGTCGAGTACCTCCTGCTCACCGCCGAGTTCATCGCCTGGGTGCAGGTACTCATCTACGTCGGCTCCGTCGTCGTCCTCCTCCTGTTCGGCCTGATGCTCACCAGGGCCCCGATCGGCCGCTCCCCGGACGCCGACTCCGGCAACCGCTGGGTCGCCCTCGGCGTCGCGGTCGTCGCCGCGGGCTGCCTGGTCTGGGTGGTCGTCGACGCCTTCCGCGCGACCTGGATCGACCTGAGCGGCCCGGCCGCCGGCTCCACCCGGGTCACCGGTCAGAGCCTGTTCCAGTACTGGGTGCTGCCCTTCGAGGCGCTCTCCGTCCTCCTCCTCGCGGCCCTGGTCGGCGCGATCGTCCTGTCCCGCAAGGCGAAGGCGGAAGCGGCCTCCGGCACCGCCGCGCCGACGGCGACCCCGGCCTCGCCGGCAACCCCGGTCGCCCCGGCCGGCCCCGTACCCACCCCCGGCGAGACGGAAGGCGCCCGCTGATGCACCTCGCCTACCCCGCCGTCCTCTCCGCCCTCCTCTTCTGCACCGGCCTGTACGGCGTCCTCGCCCGCCGCAACGCGATCCTGGTCCTGATGTCGGTCGAGCTGATGCTCAACGCCGTCAACCTCAACCTGGTCGCCTTCGACGTCTGGCTCAGCCACGCCGCCCAGGACACCCTGCACTCCGGCCAGGCGCTGACCCTGTTCACCATCACCATCGCCGCCGCCGAGATCGGCATCGGCCTCGCGATCGTGCTCGCCGTGTACCGCAACCGCGGCACCTCCGACATCGACAAGCTCCGCGACACCGCCGAGGGCCCCGCGGCCGGCCCCGACACCGACGCCCCCGGGGCCGAGAAGGCTGAGGCCACCGCGTGACCACGACCACCCTCGCCGTCCTCGTCCCCGTCCTGCCCTTCCTGGGCGCCGCGGCCGGCCTGCTCCTGGGCCGAACCGCGCCCGGACTCGTCCGCCCGCTCGCCGTACTCCCGGCCCTGGCCTCCCTGGTGCTGGCCGCACTGGTCGCCGTACGCCAGGGCGGCGGCCGGGCCATCGACGCCCACACGCTGCTGACGCCCACCGGCTCGGTCCCGGTCGACCTGGCCCTGCACATCGACGGCTTCGCCGCGCTCGTCGCCGTCCTGGTCGCCTTCGTCGCGACCTGCGTGCAGGTCTACTCGACGGGCTACCTGCGCGACGACCCGCGCTACCCCTCCTACGCGGCCCTCGTCTCCCTGTTCACCTCCGCGATGCTCCTCGTCGTCTACTCGGGCGACCTGATGGTGCTGCTGGTCGGCTGGGAGGTCATGGGCATCTGCTCCTACTTCCTGGTCGGCCACTACTGGGAGACCCCGGAGGCCCGCGCCGCCTCCATCAAGGCCTTCCTGGTCACCAAGCTCGGCGACGTGCCGTTCCTCATCGGCCTGTTCGCCCTCGGCACCGACGCCGGGTCCTTCCGCATCACCCGGATCCTCGGCGCCGTGGCGAGCGGCGGACTGCACCACCCGACCCTCATCGCCCTGCTGCTCCTCGCGGGTGTGGCCGGCAAGTCGGCCCAGTTCCCGCTGCACACCTGGCTCCCGGACGCCATGGCGGGCCCGACGCCCGTCTCGGCGCTGATCCACGCGGCGACCATGGTCGCCGCCGGTGTCTACTTCGTCGCGCGCCTCCTCCCGGTCTTCGAGGCCTCCCAGGCCGCGATGGTCGTCCTCGCCGTGATGGCCGCCGTCACGATGATCGGCTCCGGCCTCGCCGCCCTCGCCCAGGACGACATCAAGCGCGTCCTCGCCTACTCGACGATCGGCCAGCTCGGCTACATGACGGGCGCCCTCGCCGTCGGCGACCGCGGCGCCGCCGTCTTCCACCTCCTGTCGCACGGCGCCTTCAAGGCGCTGCTGTTCCTCGCCGCCGGCGTGGTCATCCACGCCTCCGGCACCAACTCGCTGGCCGCCATGTCCCGGATGAGTCACCTGCGCGACCGCATCCCGGACGCCTACTGGACGATGACCGTGGCGCTGCTCGCGCTCGCCGCGATCCCGCCCTTCAGCGGCTTCTTCTCCAAGGAGTCCGTCCTCGGCGCCGCCGAACACGTCGCCGACGGCCACACCGACCACGCGCCCGGCGCGGCGGGCTGGATCGTCCTGGTCGCGGGGCTGCTCACCGCCCTGCTCACCGCCGCGTACGCCACCCGGCTGTGGCTGCTGGCCTTCCGCGGCCGGGGCGCCGAAGCCCCCGATCACGGTCGTCAGCCCCTGTCCATGACCGTGGTGCTGTGGGTGCTCGCCGTGCCGTCCCTGGCCTTCGGCGGCCTCGCCTACCGCTCGCTGCCCGGCTGGTTCGACGGCGTGGCCCTGGCCCCGACACTCCTCACCTCCATCCTCGGCACCGGCCTCGCCCTGGTCGGAGGCCTGCTCACCTACGGCACCTGGCAGCGCACCCGGGCGCTCGCCGCCCGCGTCGCGGCGGCCCCCGCGCCCTCCTTCGAGTGGGAGCACCTCCAGGGCGAGGCGGCCGCGCACCCTGAGGGCGACGCGAGCCTGGTCGAGGCGCACGCCCTCGCCGAGCGGGAGCCGACCTACCCCGGCCTCGCTCACGCGCCCGACCCCGGCCGGCTGCTGCTCGGCCCGCTGTACCGGCCCGCGGCCGCCGGCTTCCACCTGGACGCCGTGTACGCCGCGCTGTTCGTCCGCCCGGTCCTCGCCGGCGCGAGCCTCGTCCGGTTCCTCGACCGCGAGGTCGTCGACACCTACGTACGCGGCGCGGCCGCGCTGCCCCGGGTGCTCGGAGCCGCCGTACGGCGGGCCCAGACCGGCAATGTCCAGACCTATGTGAGCGCGCTGCTCGCCGGCACCGTCGTCCTGACGGTCGCCGTCCTCCTCTTCGCCTCAGGAGCGTGAGCAGGCGTGATCGATATCAACGAGTCAGTGATGCAGTTCCTTCTGGCATTCGTCGTCGTCGGCCCGCTCCTCGGTGCCGCCGCCGCTCTCCTGCCCGCCCCGCCCGGACTGAAGGGGAAGTCGCCCGAGCAGGCCGTCCTGCGGCACGGCGTGACCGTGACCGGCGTGATCCTCATCGCCGCGATCGTCCTCGCGCTCGGCTTCGACCACGACCATCCGTCGAGGATGCAGGCCCAGACCGACATCAGCTGGATCCCCGCACTCGACGTGCGCATCCACCTCGGCGTCGACGGCATCTCCCTCCCCCTTCTGGTCCTGACCGCGCTGCTGACCTTCCTCTGCGCGCTCTACTCGTACTTCAAGCCGCCCACGGGCCCGTCCCCGAAGGCCTTCGTCGCGCTGGTGCTCCTGCTCGAGTGCGGCACCCTCGCGACCTTCGCCGTCCTCGACCTGCTGCTGTTCTTCCTCGCGTTCGAGACGGTGCTCATCCCGATGTACTTCCTCATCGCCCGCTGGGGCGGCGCGAGACGGACCCGGGCCGCCTGGAAGTTCATCCTCTTCACCCTGCTCGGCTCCGTCGTCATGCTGCTCGGCCTGCTCCTGATCGGGATCAAGGCGGGCACGTTCGACATGGTGGCACTCGCCACTGACAACGGCCGGTCACTGACCGCGTCCGTGCAGGTCATCGCAGTTCTGGCGATCGGGATCGGGCTCGCCGTCAAGACCCCGATGTGGCCGCTGCACAGCTGGCTGCCCGAGGCCCACACCGCCGCCCCGACCGTCGGCTCCGTGCTGCTGGCCGGCGTGCTGCTGAAGATGGGCACGTACGGGTTCGTCCGGATCCTGCTGCCGATCGCGCCGCACGGCTTCCACACCTTCGCGCCGTACCTCGCCGCGTTCGCCGTCGTCGGGATCATCTACGGATCGCTGGCCTGCCTGGCGCTCGTCAGGCGCGGCGCGAACGGCGACCTGAAGCGGCTCATCGCCTACTCCTCCGTCGGCCACATGGGCTTCGTCCTGCTGGGCATCGCCACCATGACCCCGACCGGCGTGAACGGCGCCCTGTTCGCCAACATCGCCCACGGCCTCATCACCGGCCTCCTGTTCTTCCTGGTCGGAGCCCTGAAGGACCGCACCGGCAGCACCGACCTGGACACGCTCGCGCAGGAGACCGGAGCCGCCCTGTACGGCAGGGCCCCCCGCTTCGGCGGCCTCCTCGCCTTCGCCGCCGTGGCCTCGCTCGGCCTGCCCGGCCTCGCCGGGTTCTGGGGCGAGATGCTGGCCCTGTTCGGCGCGTTCAAGCCCGCTCCCGACCTCAGCCGCCCGGCCTTCCTCACCTTCATGGCCATCGGCGCCTTCGGCACCCTGCTGACCGCCGCCTACATGCTCGCCGTGGTCCGCCGCGTCTGCATGGGCGCCGTACCCGAGGACACGCCGGAACTCGCCGACGTACGCGGCTACGAGCTCGCGGCCTGGACCCCGCTCGCCGTCCTCACCGTCGTCGCCGGACTGTGGCCGAGGGCGCTGCTCGGCCTGACCGACCCGGCCGTGCACCAGCTCCTCGCAGGAGGCTCCCGATGAGCGCCCTGGGCCACTCCATGACCCAGCACCTGTTCTCGTACCTGGCCCAGTCGACGCTCGAGTCGGGAGCCCACCACGTGATCCACTCCGTGGCCCAGTCGCCGGCCCAGTCGCTGGTCCAGTCCGTCGACTGGCTCGCCGTCGCCCCGCCCGTCATCGCCGCGGTCGTCGGACTCGCGGTACTGGTCGCCGACCTGTTCCTGCCCGAGGCGCGCAAGCCCGTCCTCGGCTGGATCTCCGTGGCAGGGCTGGCCGCCGCCGCGCTGATGCTGCTGCCCCTCCTGGACGGGAACCGCAGCACCTTCTGCGTGACCGGCACCGGCACCGGCACCACGCGCGCGTGCAGCTACACCGCCGACCACTTCACCCTGGTCATCCAGTTCCTCGTCCTCGGCGGCGCCCTCCTCGCCGCCCTGCTGTCGGTGACGAACCTCAAGGACGAGCACCGCCGCGTCCCGACGGGGGAGTTCTGGTTCCTGCTGCTCCAGTCCGCGGCCGGCGCCGCCCTGCTGCCCGCCTCCCGCGACCTGGCCACCCTGATCGTCGCCCTGGAGGTCACCACCCTCCCCGCCTTCGCCCTCGTCGGCATCCGGCACGGCGACAAGCGGTCCTCCGAGGCGGCCCTGAAGTTCTTCCTGTCCTCGGTCACCGCCACCGCGGTGAGCCTGCTGGGCATCAGCTTCGTCTACGCCACCACCGGCACCCTCTACCTCACCCAGGTCGCCCAGCGCGTCCAGCACGTCGACGGCCAGTTCCACACCCTGGCCCAGACCGGCGTCGTCCTCACCCTCGTCGGCTTCGCCTTCAAGGTGGCCGCCGTCCCCTTCCACTTCTGGGTCCCCGACACCTACGTGGGCGCCCCGCTGCCCGTCGCCGCCTACCTGTCGGTCGTCGGCAAGGCGGCCGGCTTCTCCGGCCTGATCCTCGTCACCGTCGTCGCCTTCCCGTCGTACGCCGACGTGTGGGGGCCCGCGCTCGCCGTGCTGGCCGCGCTGACCATGACCGTCGGCAACGTCGGCGCCCTGCGCCAGCAGTCCACGCGCGCGTACAGCGCCGTACGGCTGCTCGCCTGGTCCTCCGTCGGCCAGGCCGGCTACCTGCTGGTACCGATCGCCGCCGCCGGCTACACCAAGGACGCCGACAAGGCGATCGGCTCCACCGTCGCGTACGCCCTCATGTACGCCGTCGTGAACCTCGGCGCCTTCGCGGTGGCCGCCCTGGTGGGCCGTACGAAGTCCCTGAACCGGGTCAGCGACTACCGGGGCCTGTACGCCACGAACCCCGTGACCGCCGTCCTCATGGCCTTCTTCCTGCTGTGCCTGGCCGGGCTGCCCCCGGGCGTCATCGGACTGTTCGCCAAGGTCACCGTGTTCTCGGCCGCCGTCGACGCGGGCCTCGGCTGGCTCGCCGTCGTCATGGCCGTCAACGTCGTCATCGCCCTGTACTACTACCTCCAGTGGACGGCCCTGCTCTTCCGCGCCCCCGAGGGCGAACCCGCCCGGCACCGGGTCCCGGCGCCCCTCACCGCCGCGCTCGCCCTGACCGGCGTCCTCGGCGTGGCGCTCTCCGTCGCGCCCCAGCTGGTCCTGGGCTTCGCCGCCACCGGCCTGTTCTGAGGCCGGCACGGCCGCGGCCGTACGGCTCTGGCGGTGCACCCGTGCGGCTCTGACAGCGACCCGTACCGCCCCGACGGCCGTGTCCGCACGGTCGTAAGCGCACGTCACCCGCACGGCGGCCCCGTGCCGCCGCGGGCAGCGGGGAACTCGCGGCCGCCGCCTGGCGTTGACCAGAGCGGGAGGTTCCACTGGACCAAAGGGTCCCCTGCCGCACGACTTGGAGGGCGCAACAGTGCACCGCCGGCACAACGGGCTCAGGACCGCCGTACTCCTCGGGGGACTGTCCGCACTCATCATCGTCATCGGCAGCTTCTTCGGCCGTACCGGGCTGATCGTCGCCGTAGTGATCGCGCTCGGCACGAACGCGTACGCGTACTGGAACAGCGACAAGCTGGCGCTACGCGCGATGCGCGCCCGCCCGGTCAGCGAGTTCGAGGCCCCGGAGCTGTACCGCATGGTCCGCGAGCTGTCCACGCAGGCCCGCCAGCCCATGCCGCGCCTGTACATCTCCCCGACGGAGGCGCCCAACGCCTTCGCCACGGGCCGCAACCCGCGCAACGCCGCCGTGTGCTGCACGGAGGGCATCCTGCGCCTGCTCGACGAGCGTGAGCTGCGCGGAGTCATCGGCCATGAGCTGAGCCATGTCTACAACCGCGACATCCTCATCTCGTCCGTCGCCGGCGCCCTCGCCTCGGTGATCATGTTCCTGGTCAACTTCGCCTGGCTGATCCCGGTCGGCCGCTCGGACGACGACGACGGCCCCGGCCTGCTCGGCATGCTCCTGATCATGATCCTCGGTCCGCTCGCCGCCACCCTGATCCAGCTGGCCATCAGCCGCTCCAGGGAGTACGAGGCGGACGCCTCGGGCGCCCAGCTCACCGGCGATCCGCTCGCTCTCGCCGGCGCCCTGCGCAAGCTGGAGATCGGCACCAAGCAGCTTCCGCTGCCCCCCGAGCCCCGCATCGAGACCGCGAGCCACATGATGATCGCGAACCCGTTCCGTCCCGGCCAGGGCCTGACCAAGATGTTCTCCACCCATCCGCCCATGGCGGAACGTATCGCCCGCCTGGAGAAGATGGCAGGCCGGAACCGGTGAAGACCGCCCTGAACCCGCTCTGAACCCGTCCTGAAGGCCGTCCGACTCGCTCCGGGCGGCCTTCGGCCGTTCCGTGCCCGTCATCGCCTGGTTCAGCGTCCGCCGAACCCCTCGTCGCTCGGCACGACCTCACGTCCCAGGGGCATGAGGGAGATCGGAATCAGTTTGAGGTTCGCCCAGCCGAAGGGGATCCCGATGACCGACAGGAACAGCGGGATGCTGGTGACGAGGTGGCCGATGGCGAGCCACCACCCCGCGACGATGATCCAGATCACGTTGCCGATCAACGAACCCGCTCCGGCGTCCGGCTTCGGGACCGTCGTACGCCCGAAGGGCCAGAGCACGTAGCCGGCGATCCGCAGCGAGGCGATGCCGAACGGGATCGTGATGATCAGGACGAAGCAGATCAGCGCGGCCAACGTGTAGGCGAGCGCCATCCAGATCCCGCAGAAGACCAACCACAGGATGTTGAGGATCAGGCTGACGATTTTCATGATCGCTTCCCCTTCGCGGGTGACGCCCATGCGCGGCTTCACCGGCCAGTATCCGGTGCCCGGGTGCGAAGCGGAACCGCAGAGGGTCCACGGGAGGGCCGTGAGCGCGGGGAAGTGATCCCGCGGCGGCTGCGGGACGGGCGCCGCAACCACGTGGCGGCCCCCGGGCGTCCTCTTCGGCAGTACGGCCTCAGCCGTACGGCACGAACGGGCACGCGACGGACAGCCGGTCTCCGGTCTTCACGGAATTCTCAGCGACCGGCCCGTGCGGGCCCAGCACGGGAGGGCAGGTTCACGGCATGAGCATCATCGGTTGGATCATCCTCGGCCTGCTGGCCGGAGCCATCGCCAAGGTCCTGCTGCCGGGCCGCGACCCCGGCGGCTTCATCGGTACGACCCTCATCGGCATCGCGGGCGCGTTCATCGGCGGCTGGATCTCGGCCCGCTGGCTGGACCATCCGGTCTCCAAGCAGTTCTTCGACGGAGCCACCTGGACCGCCGCCATCGGCGGTTCCCTCGTCCTGCTGATCCTCTACCGCCTGCTGTTCGGGAACTCCCGTGACTGAGTGACGCTCGCGACGACCGGACCAGGCGTGTCCGGACCGGACGACGAAAGGGTGGGTGCCCGGACGGGCACCCACCCTTTCGCGTTCACACCCGGGGACGCGGCCCCTCAGGTGCTACCGGTAGTTCACGAACTGCAGCGCGAAGTCGAGGTCCTTGCCCTTCAGCAGCGCGATGATGGCCTGAAGGTCGTCGCGGCTCTTGGAGGTGACCCGCAGCTCCTCACCCTGGACCTGGGCCTTCACGCCCTTGGGGCCCTCGTCGCGGATGATCTTCGCCACCTTCTTCGCGTTCTCCTGGGAGATGCCCTCCTGGATCGTCGCGAAGATCTTGTACTCCTTGCCGGAGAGCTGGGGCTCGCCCGCCTCCAGCGCCTTCAGCGAGATGCCGCGCTTGATCAGCTTGGACTGGAAGACGTCGAGGACGGCGTTGACCCGGTCCTCGGAGTTCGCCTCCATGAGGATCTTGTCACCGGACCACGAGATCGAGGCGCCGACGCCCTTGAAGTCGTAGCGCTGCGAGATCTCCTTGCCGGTCTGGTTGAGGGCGTTGTCGACCTCCTGCCGCTCGACCTTCGAGACGATGTCGAAACTGGAGTCGGCCATGTCCTGTGGCTCCTTGTATCGGGGGTGCGTAACGGGTGCGTCCGGCGTGCGAGCGGCGGCCGCCGGGCCCGGCATCACGCCGGGCCGCATCCGCACCAGCCTAGCCACCCCGCGCTCCGAGGGGCGGAGATCAATCGGGTGGCGAAGCACCCCTCCACATCAGGTATTGTTTACGTCGTTGCCAGGGAGCACCGCCGAAAAGCGGTTCGAAACGGCAGCAACCCAGGCGGTGTGCCCGAGCGGCCAAAGGGAGCAGACTGTAAATCTGCCGGCTCAGCCTTCCCAGGTTCGAATCCTGGCGCCGCCACACTGGGGAAGACCCCCTCCGATCTGCGGAAACGCAGATCGGAGGGGGTCTCTTCGTTGTCCGGGGCCGAGGATCCGAGGGGCAGGGGCAGGGGCAGGGGCGGAGGGGCCCGCGGGTCCGGCGAGAGCGCCGTGATGCCGTGGCGGCTCTCCGGACTCCGGACCCACTCCGCCGAACCCTCGCTCCATGGCGCTGACGCCGCTTTCCGGCGCGGCCCGGCCTGTCCGTGAGGACCCCTGCCCGTCGGGCCGGCACCGCGCTCGCCACGGCGTTCTCGCGTGCCGGGCAAGAACGCCCTCATGTCACGCAGTTGACGTCATGACAGCGTCATGGGCGATGACGGCCCGCCACACCGCCACAAGGGCCCCGTGACCTGCGGGAGCAGGTCACGGGGCCCTTGTCGGAAGGCGGGCGCGGCCGCGATCAGCGGCTGTCAGCGCGCGGTGGCCGCGTCAGCGGCGCGCTGTCGCGTCAGTGACGGCCGTCGCGCCGGTGGTCGCCGCCGTCACGGCGGCCGTTGCCCCAGGAGGTGATGTCGACCACGCGGCGGTGGTCGTCCCGCAGGGTGGCGGTGTCACGCTGGTCCCAGACGGAGTTGCGGCGGTCCTGGTACAGGTCGTGGCGGGAGTCGTGGCCGATTCCCGTGTGGACACGGACGGTGGAGCGGCCGCCCAGGCGGTAATGGTCGAACGTGTAGGTGTGGCCGGCGCGGTCGGAGAGCGTCCAGCCGTCCAGGTTCACCGAGCGGCGGAAGTTGTTGCTGATCTCGACCCACTCGCTGTTCAGCGCCCGGTTGGAGTGCGGGCCGCGGAAGCCCGACTCGTGCTGCACGTCGCTGATCCGCACGATCGGCTGGTGCGAGCGGCCGTGGTCGGCGGCCGAGGCCGGCACGGCGATCGCCGCGGTGATGGCCGCGGTGGTCAGTGCGGCGGCTGTCAGACGGCGAGCGGTCGTGGATACGGTCACAGGTTTCTCCCTGCGTGGTGTGAGCGAGGGCGACCGGTCGGCCGCCGTGTTCACACCGTGCCCACATTTCGTCGTGAATGAGGATGCGACGTGGGGATCGTTACCGGTCATCCATATTTCAGTGACTCTTTCCTGCATGGTCCATTTATGTGCTGAATGCACAAAGTTGACGCCTGCTCAGCGGCGCGGCCCATGTGGGGCTTGACCTGCTGGTCAGGTGCGCCAGGGCACGCCACCCCAGTGGCGGACGGACCGTCACCCGAAAGTGAGTAACGGCCGAAAAGGGCAGGGCACACTGACGGCATGTCCTCACGTCGTAGAACCTGTCCTGTGTGCCGCCGTGGCATCGCCGTCGTCGCGGGGCGCTTCGCGCGGCACGATCCACCGGGGGAGGCGCGGGGGAGCGGCGAGCTCGTCTCGTGCTCGGGCTCGCGGCAGCATGCGCAACTCGGGGCGGTCCAGCCGTCGTTGGACGGGCACGTCGTGCCGGACTTCCCCGGGCAGCTGCCTCTCTTCTGATCGACTGATCGACTGCTCGACTGTTTCGACTGCCCGTCCGGTCGGCCGGTCGCCGGTCGGCCGTTGTCGGATTACCGGTGCTTCTCCGGGTTCCGCGTAAGCCCGGAGGCCGGCCGCCGCCCTCAGTTCCCGGCGACCGACTTCACCGCCACCGACACCGGCGTCGACCCGCTGATCAGCTCCAGCGTCAGGCCGGCCGTCGCCGAGGTCTCCACCAGCTCCGCCAGTACGGCCGCCACGTCGTCCCGGGAGACCGAGCCGCGCCCGGTGTGCGCCTCCAGGCGGACCAGCCCGGTGCCCGGGGCGTCCGTCAACGCACCGGGACGCAGAATCGTCCAGTCGAGTGCGTCCTGTCGGGTGACGTACGCGTCGGCCTCGCCCTTGGCCCGCAGGTACACGTCGAAGACGTCGTCCCCCTGGTGCGCGGGGTCGGCGCCCATCGAGGAGACCACCAGGAAGCGCCGTACGCGCGCGCGTACGGCCGCCTTCGCGAACAACACCGCCGCGTTCTTGTCCACCGTCTCCTTGCGGGCCGCCCCGCTGCCCGGACCCGCACCGGCCGCGAACACCGCCGCGCCCGCGCCCTGCAGATGCGCCGCGACCTCCTCCACCGACGCGGACTCCAGGTCGAGCAGCACCGGTTCGGCGCCGGCCGCCCGCAGATCGTCGCCCTGCTCGGCCCTGCGGATGATCCCCGCGACCTCGTCCCCACGCCCGGCGAGCAGCCGCTCCAGCCGCAGCGCGATCTGACCATGACCACCAGCGATGACAATGCGCATGAATCCGACCGTACGCCCGAAGAGCCGCCTCCGCCGCACGCGTTAAGGACTCTCGGGGGCCGTTCAGGGCCCCCGCTCCGACGCCCCTACGGCAACGCCCCTACGACACCTCCCCGCGCCCCTGACGCGGCAGCCCGGGCTCCGCTTCCACCGCCGAGTTGCAGTACTCGCGGACCGCGCTCGTACGGGCGACCACCCGGCCGCGGTGGACGACGATCCGGCTGTAGGCGAGGGAGAGGGCGCCGGACAGGTGGTCGCCGCGCACGGCGAGGAGTTCGGCCGGGAAACCGGCCTCGACACGCACCTCGGGGAGGCCCAGGACGGCGCGGGCGGAGGCGCTCACGGCGTCGTAGGCGGCCTGCGGGCGCAGGCCGTGGCCCGAGGCCAGGAGATAGGCCGCTTCCAGGGGATCGGCGCGGCCGACGGGGTTGGCGACATCGCGGAGGGCGCCGCCGCCGGCCGCCACGCGCACCCCCGCCGCGCGCAGGAGCCGTACCGGCGCCGTACCCCGGCGGTCGGAGCCGGCGCAGCCGCCCTGCGGCAGGCAGACGACCGTGACGCCGGCCGCCGCGAGCTGGTCGGCGACGCGGCCTGCGGCCTCGGCGGGCAGGCGGGCGAGGCCGGAGCACGGGCCGATCGTCACCCCGGGCCGCAGCCCGCCCGCCATGGCCGCGAGCCGTGACAGCCGGGCCGGGTCGGCGGCGTCGGTGTGCAGGTCCACCGGGCAGCCGTGCTCCGAGGCCACCTCCAGGACGGCCTCCACATAGCCCGTCGGGTCGGGGTCCAGATCCGGGCAGCCGCCCACCACGGAGGCGCCCATCTTCACCGCGTCCCGCAGCATGGCGAGCCCGTCGGCGCCGGCCGCCCCGGTCAGCAGCCGCGGCATCGCCACCGTGGTCAGCTCCGCGAGCCCGCGCAGCGAGCGCCGGGCCTGCAGGACGGCTCCCAGCGCGCCCAGACCCTGGACGTCGCCGACGCGCACGTGGGCGCGCACCGCCGTCGCGCCGTGCCCGAGTTGGAGCAGGGCCGCCTCCGTGGCGCGGCGCTGGACGTCCTCGGGGGTGTGCGACACCGGTCCGGGGTGCTCGGCGGACAGCGCGGTGTCGCCGTGGGCGTGCGGTTCGGCCGGAGCCGGCAGAAGCAGGTAACCGCTGAGGTCCACACGCGCGGTACCGGTCCGGCAGGGTCCTGGCGACAGGCTTCCGGCCGTGCCGACGGCCTCGATGCGTCCGCCGCCCAGCCGCACGTCCACTTTGCGGCCGTCGGTGAGCCGCGCGCCGCACAGCAGGAGGGTGGCCGGGTCGGGCTGCCCCGGTGACCCCGACGAGTTCGACGACCACGGATGCGGCTGCGGCTGGCTGTCGGTCATCGGACTCCATGGGCCGGGGCCCGGGCCAGGGGTCGGGGCCGGGGCCGGTGGGCTCGGACGTGCCGCGTGGGGCGTCGAGACCGCGGTGGACTCAAGATCACGCAGAGTGGGTCGAGCCTAGGGTCGCCGACCGCCCGGGACGCGGAGGAGCGCAATAGTCGTACCGGCGTGGTCCACCCATGGCAGTACGCCCGTCGCCCGCGTGTGTGGCGCACGTCGCGTTCCTTGCCGGGGCGTCGTTCGTCACATGTGCGCGCCGCGCGCCCGGAGCGGGGGCTCCGGCGCATGCGGAGCGTCACCAAAATGCCCTGGACCGCGCCACACACGTGTGAGGTGCGTCGGTACGTCGGCCCTGTCCACGCCACCCGCGCGTGCGGCCCGCCGGCGCCCGCTCGGTCCCCGTCCCCGCCGACCGCCTCGCGCCCGTCTCCGCCCATCGCGCCGCACGCCGTGACCGCCGCTCGTCAGTGGGGCTCACGAGGCTGCGGGGAGGCCTGGGACAAGGGCCTCGGCGGGCGCCTGGACAAGGGATTTGGGCGAACGGCTGCGAACCGTGTAATGTCTTCCTCGCTCGCCCCAATAGCTCAGTCGGCAGAGCGTCTCCATGGTAAGGAGAAGGTCAACGGTTCGATTCCGTTTTGGGGCTCTGGTGTGAGAAGTTCCCGTCGCAAGACGGGAACTGATCTCATCAAAGCGGTGTAGCTCAGTCGGTAGAGCAAGCGGCTCATAATCGCTGTGTCACCGGTTCAAGTCCGGTCACCGCTACTCACGGTAGCCGATTGCAGGGTCGGTCCTTCGATCGGCTACTCTTTGTTGCGTTAGACCCATCCGTTCGTCCTAGGAGCACTCACGTGGCTGCCACCGACGTCCGCCCGAAGATCACGCTGGCCTGCGTGGAGTGCAAGGAGCGGAACTACATCACCAAGAAGAACCGGCGTAACAACCCGGATCGCCTTGAGATGAAGAAGCACTGCCCGCGTTGCAATGCGCACACCGCGCACCGCGAAACGCGATAAATCAGGCTCGTACGTGAGGCCGTCCCCGCATGTCGGGGGCGGCCTCACGTCGTTTCACATGCTGGTGAAGCCAGTCCAGCTGGCGACACCTGTCACGCTGCTGAGACCAGGAGGTACCGGGCCATGGCGCTCGACCAGTCCTTCGTGGGGCGGACCTACCCGCCCACCGCGGCCTACGAGGTGGGCCGGGAGAAGATCCGTGAGTTCGCCGAGGCGGTCGGGGAGACCAACCCCGTCTACACGGACCCGGAGGCCGCCAAGGCGTTCGGTCACTCCGATGTGATCGCCCCGCCGACCTTCGTGTTCTCCATCACCTTCCGGGCCGCCGGACAGGTCGTCCAGGACCCGCAGCTCGGCCTGGACTACAGCCGCGTGGTGCACGGGGACCAGAAGTTCGCCTACAGCCGCCCGGTGCGCGCCGGCGACCGGCTCACGGTCACCTCCACCATCGAGGGCATCAAGTCCATGGCGGGCAACGACATCCTGGACATCCGCGGTGAGGTGCACGACGAGGCCGGCGAGCACGTGGTGACCGCCTGGACCAAGCTCGTGGCCCGCGCGGCCGAGGAGGCCTGAGAGTGATGACGGCGAAGATCGCGTACGACGACGTCGAGGTGGGCACCGAACTCCCGGCGCAGACCTTCCCCGTGACCCGCGCCACGCTGGTGCGCTACGCGGGTGCCTCCGGGGACTTCAACCCCATCCACTGGAACGAGAAGTTCGCCAAGGAGGTGGGCCTGCCGGACGTCATCGCGCACGGCATGTTCACCATGGCCGAGGCGATCCGCGTGGTCACCGACTGGACCGGTGACCCGGGCGCGGTCGTGGAGTACGGCGTCCGCTTCACCAAGCCGGTCGTCGTGCCCAACGACGACCAGGGCGCCGTCGTCGAGGTCAGCGGCAAGGTCGCCGCCAAGCTCGACGACAACACCGTGCGCGTGGACCTGACCGCGACGAGCGGCGGCCAGAAGGTGCTGGGCATGTCCCGCGCGGTCGTACGACTGGCCTGAGCCGCCCGCTGGAAGACGCGCGTACGGCCCGCCCTCACCGGCGGGCCGTACGCGCGCGTGCGTCGCACCCGGCCCCGGCCTCCGTCCCTGCCCCCGCCTCCGTCCCGGCCCCGGCCTCCGTCCCTGCCCCGGCGCCGAGGGGCCGTCGGTGCCGTCTCGTAGTCTTGGGCCCGTGCTGGTACTCCACGACGCCCCCCTCGCCCCGCTGACCACCTTCCGGCTGGGCGGTCCCGCGACCCGGCTGGTCACCGCCGTCACCGACGCCGAGGTGATCGACGCCGTCCGCGAGGCCGACGACACCGGGACCCCGCTGCTGGTCATCGGCGGCGGCTCCAACCTGGTCATCGGCGACAAGGGCTTCGACGGCACCGCCCTGCGCATCGCCACCCGCGGGATCGAGCTGCGGGGCACCACCCTGGAACTGGCCGCCGGCGAGGTGTGGACGGACGCCGTCGCCCGCACCGTCGAGGCCGGACTGGCCGGGATCGAGTGCCTGGCCGGAATCCCGGGCTCCGCGGGCGCGACCCCGATCCAGAACGTGGGCGCCTACGGCCAGGAGGTCTCCGCCACGATCAGCGAGGTGATCGCCTACGACCGCCACGCCGGCCGGACGGTCACGCTGACGAACGAGGAGTGCGGCTTCTCCTACCGCCACAGCCGCTTCAAGGCAGACCCCGAGCGCTACGTAGTCCTGCGCGTCCGCTTCGAGCTGGAGGACGCGGACGGCCTTTCGGCGCCGATCAGGTACGCCGAGACGGCCCGCGCGCTCGGCGTGGAGGCCGGCGACCGGGTGCCGCTGGCCGAGGCCCGCACGACCGTGCTGAAGCTGCGCGCCGGCAAGGGGATGGTCCTCGACCCCGAGGACCACGACACCTGGTCCGCCGGGTCCTTCTTCACCAATCCGATCCTCACCGAAGCGCAGTTCGCGGCCTTCCACGCGCGCGTGCGTGAGCACCTCGGCGAGGGCGCCGAGCCGCCCGCGTACCCGGCCGGGGAGGGCCGCACCAAGACCTCCGCGGCCTGGCTGATCGACAAGGCGGGCTTCACCAAGGGGTACGGCACCGGGCCCGCCCGCATCTCCACCAAGCACACCCTCGCCCTCACCAACCGTGGCGAGGCCACCACCGAGGACCTGCTCGCCCTGGCCCGCGAGGTCGTCGCCGGAGTCCGCGAGACGTTCGGGGTCACGCTGGTCAACGAGCCGGTGACCGTCGGCGTGAGCCTGTAGGCACGACCGGCACCGGGACCCACCGGGACCGGGACCCACCGGGACCGGGACCCACCGGGACCGGGACCGGGAACCGGTGCAGGCCGCGCCGTCCGCACGGCGTCGCCGCGGGAATTCCCGTTGCGCGGGGCGGCCGCGGACCCCGACGCTGATGCCATGAGGCGACCCCCCATGCGGCTGAGGCTGCGCGAGTTCAGGCCCCGCACCGGTCCGCACGCCTACCGGGTCGTCCAGCCGCGGCAGCCACTGCGCCACACCTCGCTGAGCGCCCCCGAGCCCATCGGCCTGCTGCTGGGCGACCACGACGGACTGAGCCGGCTCGCGGGCCTGTTCTCCTTCGCCGCCTGCTCACGGCACACGATCGTCCACGTCCCGCTGCGCGACGGCGTCCCGCCCGACGAGGGCTGGGGCGAGCCGGTCGACCTCGTCCTGGCCCACCACACGCTCGGCCTGCGCGCCTCCCGGTGGCCCGAGCTGCGCCGCCGACTGGGGCCGGGCACACCGCTGACGGTGCGCACCGACGAGGCGCGCACCGCGCGGGACGCCGCGTCCTGGCGCGAGCGGTGGGAACGCCCGGGCTTCCGGGACGAGCTGCGGCACGTCACGCACGCCCGCACGTTCTTCCTGTTCGGCAGCCGGGACGTGTTCGCCGAGACCGCCCGCCTGTTCGCCCGGGCCGCGTCCCAGGGGCCGTACCAGCGGGGCGTCACGAAGGGGCGCAGCGCGCTGATGGCGGAGCTGCCGTCCCTGGTCCAGCCGCCCGGCGGCGGGCACCCCCTCGACGTCCTGGTCTGCTTCAAGGCCTATCCGCCCTACGCCCACTTCAGACGGCCGGGCGTGCCAGCCAGTCGTCGACGCCCGCCAGCAGACCTGTCTTCGTAGCCTGGGGGGCCGCCGAGGCGCGGATCGACTGGCGGGCCAGTTCCGCGAGCTCCGGGTCGCTGAAGGCGTGGTGCCGGCGGGCGATGTCGTACTGGGCGGCCAGGCGGGAGCCGAAGAGGAGGGGGTCGTCGGCGCCGAGGGCCAGGGGGACACCCGCGTCGAAGAGGGTGCGCAGGGGGACGTCCTCGGGCTTCTCGTAGACGCCGAGGGCCACGTTCGAGGCCGGGCAGACCTCGCAGGTCACGCCCCGCTCGGCCAGTTCCTTCAGCATCCGGGGGTCCTCGGCCGCGCGCACGCCGTGACCGATCCGGGTGGCGTGCAGGTCGTCCAGGCAGTCGCGGACCGACGCGGGGCCGGTCAGCTCACCGCCGTGCGGGGCCGACAGCAGGCCGCCCTCGCGGGCGATGTGGAAGGCCCGGTCGAAGTCCCGGGCCATGCCCCGCCGCTCGTCGTTGGAGAGCCCGAAGCCCACCACGCCGCGATCCGCGTACCGCACCGCCAGGCGGGCCAGCGTCCGCGCGTCCAGGGGGTGCTTCATACGGTTGGCGGCCACCAGGACGCGCATGCCGAGCCCGGTCTCCCTGGACGTCGTCTCCACCGCGTCCAGGATGATCTCCAGGGCCGGGATCAGTCCGCCCAGCCGGGGCGCGTACGACGTCGGGTCCACCTGGATCTCCAGCCAGCCCGAGCCGTCCCGCAGGTCCTCCTCGGCGGCCTCCCTGACCAGGCGCTGGATGTCCTCGGGCTCCCGCAGGCAGGAGCGCGCCGCGTCGTACAGCCGCTGGAAGCGGAACCAGCCCCGCTCGTCGGTGGCCCGGAGCCTGGGTGGCTCGCCACTGGTCAGGGCCTCCGTCAGCGTCTCGGGCAGGCGTACGCCGTGTTTGTCGGCCAGCTCCAGGACGGTCCCCGGCCGCATCGAGCCGGTGAAGTGCAGGTGCAGATGGGCTTTCGGCAGGTCAGAGAGATCACGTACACGCTCCATCCAAGGATCCTGCCGTACGAGGGTGACTTCCGGGTAGCCGTTTCTCCCTTCGTGGTCTTGCTCGCACAAACGAATGAGGGTCACCTCCAGAAATCCGGAGGTGACCCTCGGGCCGGGAGGACGTCAGTCCCGCGCCTCCGCCAGCAGCTTCTGCATCCGGCTCACGCCCTCGGCGAGGTCCTCGTCACCGAGCGCGTACGACAGCCGCAGGTAGCCCGGCGTGCCGAAGGCCTCGCCCGGTACGACCGCGACCTCGGCCTCCTCCAGGATCAGCGCGGCCAGCTCCACGGTGTTCTTCGGGCGCTTGCCGCGGATCTCCTTGCCGAGCAGGCCCTTGACCGACGGGTAGGCGTAGAAGGCGCCCTCGGGCTCCGGGCAGAGCACGCCGTCGATGTCGTTCAGCATCCGCACGATCGTCTTGCGGCGCCGATCGAAGGCCTCGCGCATCTCCGCGACGGCGTCGAGGTCGCCGGAGACGGCGGCCAGGGCGGCCACCTGGGCCACGTTGGAGACGTTGGAGGTGGCGTGCGACTGGAGGTTGGTCGCCGCCTTGATCACGTCCTTCGGGCCGATGACCCAGCCCACGCGCCAGCCGGTCATGGCGTACGTCTTCGCCACACCGTTGACCACGATGCACTTGTCGCGCAGCTCGGGCAGGATCGCCGGCAGCGAGGTGAAGGAGGCGTCGCCGTAGACGAGGTGCTCGTAGATCTCGTCGGTCAGCACCCACAGGCCGTGCTCGACGGCCCAGCGGCCGATCGCCTCGGCCTCGGCCTCGCTGTAGACCGCGCCGGTGGGGTTGGACGGCGAGACGAAGAGCACGACCTTCGTCCGCTCCGTGCGCGCCGCCTCCAGCTGCTCGACCGAGACGCGGTAGCCGGTCGTCTCGTCGGCCACGACCTCCACCGGGACGCCGCCGGCCAGGCGGATCGACTCGGGGTAGGTCGTCCAGTACGGCGCCGGGACGATGACCTCGTCGCCCGGGTCGAGGATCGCGGCGAACGCCTCGTAGATGGCCTGCTTGCCGCCGTTGGTCACCAGGATCTGGGAGGCGTCGACCTCGTAGCCCGAGTCGCGCAGCGTCTTCGCGGCGATCGCGGTCTTCAGCTCGGGCAGGCCGCCGGCCGGTGTGTAGCGGTGGTACTTGGGGTTCTTGCAGGCCTCGATCGCGGCTTCGACGATGTAGTCCGGGGTCGGGAAGTCGGGTTCACCGGCGCCGAAGCCGATCACCGGACGTCCGGCGGCCTTGAGGGCCTTGGCCTTGGCGTCCACGGCGAGGGTGGCGGACTCGGAGATCGCGCCGACTCGGGCGGAGACCCGGCGCTCGGTGGGAGGGGTTGCAGGGCTCATGGGACTCATCGTTCCAGAACGGAAATGCCCTCGGCACACGGGTTTCACGGACTGAACAGCATGGGGTCGATGCGTGAACAGGAGTCCGAATCCGGCCCGCGGCCAGGACGATCTTCGGTCGGGCCCCCGCGGGCAGCCATTTTCTGTTCGACGCCGGGCCCCGGAACACGTACACTCTCACCTCGTTGGCCTTCAGCAGCCGCACACAACCGGTGCACACCGAGCACTCGGTCGGATGCGGTACGTTGGGGGACAGACAAAGGGTCGTAGCTCAATTGGTAGAGCACCGGTCTCCAAAACCGGCGGTTGGGGGTTCAAGTCCCTCCGGCCCTGCTACACACACCGCCAGGATGTGTGCCCATGTACGTACAGCAATGCACCGCCGTGCGGCTCAAACCGGGCGCGGCACGGCCACGACCCGGGATCAGGTGAGGACGCATGACGGACGCCGTGGGCTCCATCGACACGCCTGATGCTCAGGACGAGCTGCACGAGTCCGAGAAGAAGGCCCGCAAGGGCGGCAAGCGCGCCAAGAAGGGCCCGCTGAAGCGTCTCGCCATCTTCTACCGCCAGATCATCGCGGAACTCCGCAAGGTCGTCTGGCCGACGCGTAACCAGCTGACGTCGTACACCACCGTGGTGATCTTCTTCGTCGCCATCATGATCGCGCTGGTGACCGTGATTGACTATGGGCTCAACCACGCGGCCAAGTACGTTTTCGGCTGAGCCAAGAGCGAAGGGCGCCGTGGTACCGGCGCCCCTTTTCGCGTGTTCCACCCCCATGTATCCAGGAAGAAGCAGCCATCGTGTCTGACCCGAACCTGAACGACGCCACCGAGCCTCGCGAGAATGCCGCCGAGACGGTGGGCGACGAGCTCGACATCGTCGAGGGCGCGGACGAGCAGGACGAGTTCGAGGCTGCCGAGGCCGAGGCGGGCGAGCCCGCCGAAGAGGCCGCGCTGCACGTCGAGGACGAAGACGAGGCCGACGAGGCTGACGACGACGAGACCGACGAGACCCTCGTCGAGGACGTCGTGGAAGAGCCGGCCGCGCCCGTCGACCCGATCGCGGCCCTGCGCGAGGAACTGCGCACCCTCCCCGGCGAGTGGTACGTCATCCACACCTACGCCGGTTACGAGAACCGCGTGAAGACCAACCTGGAGCAGCGCGCCGTCTCGCTGAACGTCGAGGACTACATCTTCCAGGCCGAGGTGCCGCAGGAAGAGGTCGTCCAGATCAAGAGCGGCGAGCGCAAGACGATCAAGCAGAACAAGCTGCCTGGTTACGTCCTCGTCCGCATGGACCTGACCAACGAGTCCTGGGGTGTCGTCCGTAACACCCCCGGCGTCACCGGCTTCGTCGGCAACGCCTACGACCCGTACCCGCTGACCCTGGACGAGATCGTCAAGATGCTCGCCCCGGAGGCCGAGGAGAAGGCCGCCCGCGAGGCCGCCGAGGCCGAGGGCCGCCCCGCCCCGCAGCGCAAGGTCGAGGTCCAGGTGCTGGACTTCGAGGTCGGCGACTCGGTCACCGTCACCGACGGCCCGTTCGCCACGCTCCAGGCGACCATCAACGAGATCAACCCCGACTCGAAGAAGGTCAAGGGCCTCGTGGAGATCTTCGGCCGCGAGACCCCGGTCGAGCTGAGCTTCGACCAGATCCAGAAGAACTAAGTTCTTCCGGGAACCCGGTCCTCACGGAACCGGTTCCCTCTGGAGACACCGCTTCCGAACCAGGTCAGGCCGGCTGCCACAGCCCGTCTGACCTGCTCGGTTTTTGGCCGCGCATCTATACCCGTTATCGTTGTGCGGTATGCCTGTGTCCGGGTGGTCCCCGGATGCGGGCAGGACCCGAATCGAAAGGACCCGGAGAGCTATGCCTCCCAAGAAGAAGAAGGTCACGGGGCTTATCAAGCTCCAGATCAACGCCGGTGCGGCGAACCCGGCCCCGCCGGTCGGCCCCGCGCTCGGTCAGCACGGCGTCAACATCATGGAGTTCTGCAAGGCCTACAACGCCGCGACCGAGTCGCAGCGTGGCTGGGTGATCCCGGTGGAGATCACGGTCTACGAAGACCGCTCCTTCACCTTCGTCACCAAGACTCCGCCGGCCGCGAAGATGATCCTCAAGGCCGCTGGTGTCGAGAAGGGCTCTGGCGAGCCGCACAAGACCAAGGTCGCCAAGATCACCGAGGCGCAGGTCCGCGAGATCGCCACGACCAAGATGCCCGACCTGAACGCCAACGACCTGGACGCCGCGTCGAAGATCATCGCCGGCACCGCCCGTTCCATGGGCATCACGGTCGAGGGCTGATCACCCACCTCGTAGTCATGCGGCCGTAGCCGGTCGCACGTGGCAGGGCCCGCTCGGCCCGTACCACGACTCCTTTCAGAACACACAGGAGCAGTTGTGAGCAAGCGCAGCAAGGCTCTCCGCGCTGCGGACGCCAAGATCGACCGGGAGAAGCTGTACGCCCCGCTCGAGGCCGTCCGTCTCGCCAAGGAGACCTCCACGTCCAAGTTCGACGGCACCGTCGAGGTCGCCTTCCGTCTGGGTGTCGACCCGCGCAAGGCCGACCAGATGGTCCGTGGCACCGTGAACCTCCCGCACGGCACCGGCAAGACCGCCCGGGTCCTGGTCTTCGCGACCGGTGACCGTGCTGAGGCCGCGCTCGCCGCGGGCGCCGACATCGTCGGCTCCGACGAGCTCATCGACGAGGTCGCGAAGGGCCGTCTGGACTTCGACGCCGTCGTCGCCACCCCGGACCTCATGGGCAAGGTCGGCCGCCTCGGCCGCGTCCTCGGCCCGCGTGGTCTGATGCCGAACCCGAAGACCGGCACCGTGACCCCGGACGTGGTCAAGGCCGTGACCGAGATCAAGGGCGGCAAGATCGAGTTCCGCGTCGACAAGCACTCGAACCTGCACTTCATCATCGGCAAGACGTCGTTCGACGACACCCAGCTGGTGGAGAACTACGGTGCGGCCCTGGAGGAGATCCTCCGTCTGAAGCCGTCCGCCGCCAAGGGTCGCTACATCAAGAAGGCCGCCATCAGCACCACGATGGGCCCCGGCATTCCGCTCGACTCGAACCGCACCCGCAACCTCCTCGTCGAGGAGGACCCGGCCGCCGTCTGAGCCCTCCAGCTCACTGGTAGCCGCGTCTGGGACGCGTAAGTGACAGGACGGACCCCGCAACCGTTGAGGTGCGGGGTCCGTCCTTTCTTTGTACGAGCTTTCTTACGACTGTCAGTGGCCTGAGCTACGGTGCAGGCACAGGACGCTCAACAGGGGTGGGACCACATGAAGAGCACGACCGTTCGCCGGCTGACCCTCTCTACGGCCCTGGTGGCCGCGCTGGCCGGGGTGGCCGCCTGTGGCACCCCGGACACCGGCAAGGGCGACAAGGCGGCCGGCAAGAGCGCGATACACATGAGCCCCGTCGCCGCCCTGCGCTCCGTGGAGAAGTCCACGGACAAGGCGGAGTCGGCCCGGGTCCGTTCCACCATGACCATGGGCACCCTCGCGACGATGTCGGCCGACGGCGTCATGTCCTGGGGCGACGGCCTCAAGGGCGACCTCACCATCAACTACACCGGCGGCAAGCTGGGCGAGGCGATGCGCAAGGCCGGCACGTCGTCCATGGAGGCCCGGTACCTGCCGGACGCCTACTACGCCAAGATGAGCGACGCCTTCGCGAAGCAGTCCGGCGGCAAGCACTGGGTCCGGTACGCGTACGCCGACCTCGCCAAGCTCACCGGCGGCTCGGGTGCCTACGTGCAGGACCAGGCCCGGAACAACACGCCGAACCAGTCGGTGAAGATGCTGCTGGCCTCCGGCGACGTGAAGAAGGTCGGCGAGGAGAAGGTCTCCGGCGCCACCGCCACGCACTACTCGGGCACGGTCGACGTCGCCGACCTCGTCGGCAAGAACAGCTCCCTCGGCGCGGACCAGCTGGCCGATCTGAAGAAGCAGCTCGACAAGGCGGGCATCACCACGGAGACCGTCGACATCTGGATCGACGGCCGGGACCTGCTGGTCAAGAAGACCGAGACGGCGGACACGGCGAACGGCCGCCTGGTCACCACCGCCACCTACAGCGACTACGGCGTCAAGGCCGACGCCGAGGTGCCCCCGGCCGGCGACACCAAGGACTTCAAGGACCTGCTGCGCTCCAGCGGCCTGCCGGGCGGCGGCAAGACGTCGAGCGGGGCCTCGGCCGCCTCCTGAGCCGGCCGCGCGGGGCCTCCCGGGATTCCTCGGCCTTTCCGGGCTCCGCAGGCTCCGAGGCCTCCGCAGGCTCAGCCGCCTCCGGGGCTCTGTGGCAGGGCCTTCCCGGCCCGGGCCGGCGCGACTCCTGGACCGTTTGGCCCCGGGGGCTTCCACAAGCCCCCGGGGCCACGGTTTTCCCGCCCTCCGGGTCAGGGCTTTCCCGCCCTCGATTCAGGGCTTTCGCGGCCCGGGGGAAGGGGTTTTCACGGCCCGGGGGAGGGCCGGCCGGCGACCGCTTACGACCCGATTTGCTCGATGGCGCCCCGGTCCCGTACTCTCCTCGAGAAGCCAAAGACCGCTGGTCGTTGCCGCGCCTTCATCTGAGGGTGTGGTGGCCGAAGGATCCGCTGAAAAGTGGGACGACCCGCGTAGGTGACATAGGAAGAGCTCCTGGGGCATATGCGCTCACGCATGTGCGGCCCGGTCGAGTGAGCCCCGTGCGCCTGCGCCCGGGGCGTTTTGTTTTTCGCAGTTCTCCTTCGGGGTCCGCGCGGTCAGAATCACCCGGAAGGAGGCCGAGGCTCTATGGCGAGGCCCGACAAGGCTGCCGCAGTGGCCGAGTTGACGGAGCAGTTCCGCAACTCCAACGCTGCCGTGCTGACCGAGTACCGCGGTCTCACCGTGGCGCAGATCAAGACCCTGCGCCGGTCGCTCGGTGAGAACGCCAAGTACGCCGTGGTGAAGAACACGCTGACCAAGATTGCGGCCAACGAGGCCGGGATCACGACGCTGGACGACCTGTTCAACGGTCCGACGGCTGTCGCCTTCGTCACCGGTGACCCGGTCACGTCGGCGAAGGGTCTCCGTGACTTCGCCAAGGACAACCCGAATCTCGTCATCAAGGGCGGTGTCCTTGATGGCAAGGCGATGACCGCCGACGAGATCAAGAAGCTCGCGGACCTCGAGTCCCGCGAGGTTCTGCTCAGCAAGCTGGCCGGTGCCTTCAAGGGGAAGCAGTCTCAGGCTGCCTCCGTCTTCCAGGCGCTGCCGTCGAAGCTCGTCCGCACCGTGGACGCTCTTCGCGCCAAGCAGGCCGAGCAGGGCGGTGCCGAGTAATTCGGCTCGCTTTCTGATCCTCGCCGCCTGATGCGGTGAGGGTCGCAGCGGGCCGAAGTACGCCCGCCACACCCAGTACATCCGGCACCCGCCGATTGAGTGGAAGGACCGCCATCATGGCGAAGCTCACCCAGGACGAGCTGCTTGCCCAGTTCGAGGAGATGACCCTCATCGAGCTCTCTGAGTTCGTGAAGGCCTTCGAGGAGAAGTTCGACGTCACCGCCGCCGCCGCCGCGCCGGTCATGATCGCCGGTGCCGCCGGTGGCGCTGCCGCCGAGGCCGCTGAGGAGCAGGACGAGTTCGACGTCATCCTCACGGGCGCCGGCGAGAAGAAGATCCAGGTCATCAAGGTCGTGCGCGAGCTGACCTCCCTGGGCCTGAAGGAGGCCAAGGACCTCGTCGACGGCACCCCGAAGCCGGTCCTCGAGAAGGTCACCAAGGAGGCCGCCGAGAAGGCTGCCGAGTCCCTCAAGGCCGCCGGTGCGGCTGTCGAGGTCAAGTAAGGCCTCTCGGGTTCCCCGAACCCGAACGCGTACTGATTACGGCCCCGTAGGGCTGTAACGCGAACGCACCGAAGAGCGATCATCCATCCGGGTGGTCGCTCTTCGGCGTATCCGAGGGGCGGACCGCGGTTGCCTTGCACTCGTCGCGGCGAGGGGTATGGTGATCTTCGTCGTGTCTCCGGAGGGCCCAGTTCCGGCATGGGGGCCTTGACGAACCGCACGCAGCGCGCAATTCTCAGGACGCGTCGTCACAAGGATCCGTATCCGAGGCATGGATCGGCGACGAAGAGGGCAGTATCACCGTGCGTTGAGGGCAGGAATGCCGAGGGCGTTGACGAGGGCGGCGAGAAAAACGAGGGTCTCGCAAAACCCGCACTGGACATCAGTGTGCCAAGTGGCTACACTGACCCTTTGCGCTGCCTGTTAGCTGTCCCCTGCCCGTCACCAGGGGTCTGCCCTCACTCCAGCATCGATGACCAAATCCCATCTGACCTGGGGTTTCCGTCTCTGTGCAGAGGGAGGGACCGGTACGCGCGTAGTGAGTCCGAGCCCTCGGAAGGACCCCCTCTTGGCCGCCTCGCGCACTGCCTCGACCGCGAATACGAACAACGGCGCCAGCACCGCCCCGCTGCGCATCTCCTTTGCAAAGATCAAGGAGCCCCTCGAGGTTCCGAACCTCCTCGCGCTGCAAACCGAGAGCTTTGACTGGCTGCTCGGCAACGACGCGTGGAAGGCTCGCGTCGAGCAGGCTCTGGAGAACGGTCAGGACGTCCCCACCAAGTCCGGTCTGGAGGAGATCTTCGAGGAGATCTCCCCGATCGAGGACTTCTCCGGGTCGATGTCCCTGACGTTCCGGGACCACCGCTTCGAGCCGCCGAAGAACTCCATCGACGAGTGCAAGGACCGCGACTTCACGTACGCGGCCCCGCTCTTCGTCACCGCCGAGTTCACCAACAACGAGACCGGCGAGATCAAGTCCCAGACTGTCTTCATGGGCGACTTCCCGCTCATGACGAACAAGGGCACCTTCGTCATCAACGGCACCGAGCGTGTCGTGGTGTCCCAGCTGGTCCGTTCCCCCGGTGTCTACTTCGACTCCTCCATCGACAAGACGTCCGACAAGGACATCTTCTCCGCCAAGATCATCCCGTCCCGGGGTGCCTGGCTGGAGATGGAGATCGACAAGCGCGACATGGTCGGTGTCCGCATCGACCGCAAGCGCAAGCAGTCGGTCACCGTCCTGCTCAAGGCGCTCGGCTGGACCACCGAGCAGATCCTCGAGGAGTTCGGCGAGTACGAGTCGATGCGCGCCACCCTGGAGAAGGACCACACCCAGGGCCAGGACGACGCGCTGCTCGACATCTACCGCAAGCTGCGTCCGGGCGAGCCGCCCACGCGTGAGGCCGCTCAGACGCTCCTTGAGAACCTCTACTTCAACCCCAAGCGCTACGACCTCGCCAAGGTCGGCCGTTACAAGGTCAACAAGAAGCTCGGCGCGGACGCTCCGCTCGACGCCGGCATCCTGACCGTCGAGGACATCATCTCGACGATCAAGTACCTGGTGAAGCTGCACGCCGGTGAGACCGAGACGGTCGGCGACAGTGGTCAGGAGATCGTCGTCGAGACCGACGACATCGACCACTTCGGCAACCGTCGTCTGCGCAGCGTCGGCGAGCTCATCCAGAACCAGGTCCGCACGGGTCTGGCTCGTATGGAGCGCGTCGTCCGCGAGCGCATGACCACGCAGGACGTCGAGGCGATCACGCCGCAGACCCTGATCAACATCCGGCCGGTCGTCGCCTCCATCAAGGAGTTCTTCGGCACCAGCCAGCTGTCGCAGTTCATGGACCAGAACAACCCGCTGTCGGGTCTCACCCACAAGCGCCGTCTGTCGGCTCTTGGTCCGGGTGGTCTCTCCCGTGAGCGGGCCGGCTTCGAGGTCCGTGACGTGCACCCCTCGCACTACGGCCGCATGTGCCCGATCGAGACCCCCGAAGGCCCGAACATCGGTCTGATCGGCTCGCTCGCCTCCTACGGCCGGGTCAACGCGTTCGGTTTCGTCGAGACGCCGTACCGCAAGGTCGTCGACGGTCAGGTCACCGACGAGGTGGACTACCTGACGGCCGACGAAGAGGACCGATTCGTCATCGCGCAGGCCAACGCCACGCTCAATGACGACATGCGGTTCGAGGAGTCCCGCGTCCTGGTCCGCCGTCGTGGCGGCGAGGTCGACTACGTCCCCGGCGACGAGGTCGACTACATGGACGTCTCGCCGCGCCAGATGGTGTCGGTCGCGACCGCCATGATCCCGTTCCTCGAGCACGACGACGCCAACCGTGCCCTCATGGGCGCGAACATGATGCGTCAGGCGGTGCCGCTGATCAAGTCCGAGGCCCCGCTCGTCGGCACCGGCATGGAGTACCGCTCCGCCGTCGACGCCGGCGACGTGGTCAAGGCCACGAAGGCGGGTGTGGTCCAGGAGGTCTCCGCGGACTACATCACCACCGCGAACGACGACGGCACGTACATCACGTACCGCCTGCACAAGTTCTCGCGCTCCAACCAGGGCACCTCGGTCAACCAGAAGGTCATCGTCAACGAGGGTGACCGGATCATCGAGGGCCAGGTCCTCGCCGACGGTCCGGCCACCGAGAACGGTGAGATGGCCCTCGGCAAGAACCTGCTCGTGGCGTTCATGCCGTGGGAGGGTCACAACTACGAGGACGCGATCATCCTGTCGCAGCGCCTCGTGCAGGACGACGTCCTCTCCTCGATCCACATCGAGGAGCACGAGGTCGACGCCCGTGACACCAAGCTCGGCCCCGAGGAGATCACCCGGGACATCCCGAACGTCTCCGAGGAGGTCCTCGCCGACCTCGACGAGCGCGGCATCATCCGCATCGGCGCCGAGGTCACCGCGGGCGACATCCTCGTCGGCAAGGTCACCCCGAAGGGTGAGACCGAGCTGACGCCGGAGGAGCGCCTGCTGCGCGCGATCTTCGGTGAGAAGGCCCGTGAGGTCCGTGACACCTCGCTGAAGGTGCCGCACGGTGAGACCGGCAAGGTCATCGGCGTGCGCGTCTTCGACCGCGAGGAGGGCGACGAGCTGCCGCCGGGCGTGAACCAGCTGGTTCGCGTCTACGTCGCGCAGAAGCGCAAGATCACCGATGGTGACAAGCTCGCCGGCCGTCACGGCAACAAGGGTGTCATCTCCAAGATCCTGCCGATCGAGGACATGCCGTTCCTGGAGGACGGCACCCCGGTCGACATCATCCTCAACCCGCTGGGTGTCCCGTCCCGAATGAACCCGGGACAGGTCCTGGAGATCCACCTCGGCTGGCTCGCCAGCCGCGGCTGGGACGTCTCCGGCCTCGCGGAGGACTGGGCGCAGCGCCTGCAGGCCATTGGTGCCGACCAGGTCGCCCCCCGGACCAACGTCGCGACCCCGGTCTTCGACGGTGCCCGTGAGGACGAGCTGGCGGGTCTGCTGCAGCACACCATCCCGAACCGCGACGGCGAGCGCATGGTGCTCCCGACCGGCAAGGCGCGGATGTTCGACGGCCGTAGCGGTGAGCCGTTCCCCGACCCGATCTCGGTCGGTTACATGTACATCCTGAAGCTGCACCACCTGGTCGACGACAAGCTGCACGCTCGTTCGACCGGTCCTTACTCGATGATCACCCAGCAGCCGCTGGGTGGTAAGGCCCAGTTCGGTGGCCAGCGCTTCGGTGAGATGGAGGTGTGGGCGCTGGAGGCTTATGGCGCCGCTTACGCTCTCCAGGAGCTGCTGACCATCAAGTCCGACGACGTCACCGGCCGCGTGAAGGTCTACGAGGCCATCGTCAAGGGCGAGAACATCCCCGAGCCCGGCATCCCCGAGTCCTTCAAGGTGCTCATCAAGGAGATGCAGTCTCTCTGCCTCAACGTGGAGGTGCTGTCCAGCGACGGTATGTCCATCGAAATGCGTGACACCGACGAGGACGTCTTCCGCGCGGCGGAGGAGCTCGGCATCGACCTGTCCCGGCGCGAGCCGAGCAGCGTCGAAGAGGTCTGACGGGAGTCCGGTACGGGGGCTCAGCCCGAAAGGTGACTGAGCCCCCGGCCGGCCCCAGGACCCCCGTATCAGACCCCAAGACTTACAACCCTGAGAGGGATTGACGCATAGTGCTCGACGTCAACTTCTTCGACGAGCTCCGGATCGGTCTGGCCACCGCTGACGACATCCGTCAGTGGAGCCACGGCGAGGTCAAGAAGCCGGAGACCATCAACTACCGCACGCTCAAGCCCGAGAAGGACGGACTCTTCTGCGAGAAGATCTTCGGTCCGACCCGGGACTGGGAGTGCTACTGCGGCAAGTACAAGCGTGTCCGCTTCAAGGGCATCATCTGTGAGCGTTGTGGCGTCGAGGTCACGCGCGCCAAGGTGCGCCGTGAGCGGATGGGCCACATCGAGCTTGCCGCTCCCGTCACCCACATCTGGTACTTCAAGGGCGTTCCGTCGCGGCTGGGCTACCTGCTCGACCTCGCCCCGAAGGACCTCGAGAAGGTCATCTACTTCGCGGCGTACATGATCACGTACGTCGACGAGGAGCGCCGTCAGCGCGACCTGCCCTCGCTGGAGGCCCACGTCTCCGTCGAGCGTCAGCAGATCGAGAACCGCCGCGACGCCGACCTCGAGGCCCGTGCCAAGAAGCTCGAGACCGACCTGGCCGAGCTCGAGGCCGAGGGTGCCAAGGCCGACGTGCGCCGCAAGGTGCGCGAGGGTGCCGAGCGTGAGATGAAGCAGCTGCGCGACCGCGCGCAGCGCGAGATCGACCGTCTCGACGAGGTGTGGAACCGCTTCAAGAACCTCAAGGTCCAGGACCTCGAGGGCGACGAGCTGCTCTACCGCGAGCTGCGTGACCGCTTCGGCACGTACTTCGACGGCTCGATGGGTGCCGCGGCGCTGCAGAAGCGCCTGGAGTCCTTCGACCTCGAGGAAGAGGCCGAGAAGCTCCGCGAGATCATCCGTACCGGCAAGGGCCAGAAGAAGACCCGTGCGCTCAAGCGCCTCAAGGTCGTCTCCGCGTTCCTGCAGACCAGCAACAGCCCCAAGGGCATGGTGCTCGACTGCGTGCCGGTCATCCCGCCGGACCTGCGTCCGATGGTGCAGCTGGACGGTGGCCGCTTCGCGACCTCCGACCTGAACGACCTGTACCGCCGTGTCATCAACCGCAACAACCGCCTGAAGCGGCTTCTCGACCTCGGCGCGCCCGAGATCATCGTGAACAACGAGAAGCGCATGCTCCAGGAGGCGGTCGACGCCCTCTTCGACAACGGCCGTCGTGGTCGCCCGGTCACGGGCCCCGGCAACCGTCCGCTGAAGTCCCTCAGCGACATGCTGAAGGGTAAGCAGGGTCGTTTCCGTCAGAACCTGCTCGGTAAGCGAGTCGACTACTCGGCGCGTTCCGTCATCGTCGTCGGCCCGCAGCTGAAGCTGCACCAGTGTGGTCTGCCCAAGGCCATGGCGCTGGAGCTCTTCAAGCCGTTCGTGATGAAGCGCCTGGTCGACCTGAACCACGCGCAGAACATCAAGAGCGCCAAGCGCATGGTGGAGCGCGGCCGCACGGTCGTGTACGACGTCCTCGAAGAGGTCATCGCCGAGCACCCGGTTCTGCTGAACCGTGCTCCCACCCTGCACCGCCTCGGCATCCAGGCCTTCGAGCCGCAGCTGGTCGAGGGCAAGGCCATCCAGATCCACCCGCTCGTCTGCACCGCGTTCAACGCGGACTTCGACGGTGACCAGATGGCCGTGCACCTGCCGCTCTCCGCGGAGGCGCAGGCCGAGGCCCGCATCCTGATGCTGTCCTCGAACAACATCCTCAAGCCGGCCGACGGCCGCCCGGTGACGATGCCGACCCAGGACATGGTCCTCGGTCTGTTCTTCCTCACCACCGACGGCGAGCTGCGTGACACCAAGGGCGAGGGCCGCGCGTTCGGCTCCACGGCCGAGGCGATCATGGCGTTCGACGCCGGCGAGCTGGCCCTGCAGTCGCCGATCGACATCCGCTTCCCGGTGGGCACCATCCCGCCGCGTGGCTGGACGCCGCCGGCGCGCGAGGAGGGTGAGCCCGAGTGGCAGCAGGGTGACTCGTTCCGCCTGCGCACCACCCTGGGCCGCGCGCTCTTCAACGAGCTGCTGCCCGAGGACTACCCGTTCGTCGACTACTCGGTGGGCAAGAAGCAGCTCTCCGAGATCGTCAACGACCTGGCCGAGCGCTACCCCAAGGTCATCGTGGCGGCGACGCTCGACAACCTGAAGGCGTCCGGCTTCTACTGGGCGACCCGTTCCGGTGTCACCGTGGCCATCTCCGACGTCGTCGTTCCCGAGGCGAAGAAGGAGATCGTCAAGGGCTACGAGGCGCAGGACGAGAAGGTCCAGAAGCAGTACGAGCGCGGTCTGATCACCAAGGAAGAGCGCACTCAGGAGCTCATCGCGATCTGGACCAAGGCGACCAACGAGGTTGCCGAGGCGATGAACGCGAACTTCCCCAAGACGAACCCCATCTTCATGATGGTTGACTCGGGTGCCCGAGGAAACATGATGCAGATGCGGCAGATCGCCGGTATGCGTGGTCTGGTGTCGAACGCCAAGAACGAGACCATCCCGCGTCCGATCAAGGCGTCCTTCCGTGAGGGCCTGTCCGTGCTGGAGTACTTCATCTCCACCCACGGTGCCCGTAAGGGTCTGGCGGACACCGCCCTGCGTACCGCCGACTCGGGTTACCTCACCCGTCGTCTGGTGGACGTCTCGCAGGACGTCATCATCCGCGAGGAGGACTGCGGCACCGAGCGCGGTCTCAAGCTGTCGATCGCCGAGCGTGGCGCCGACGGTGTGCTGCGCAAGGCCGACAACGTCGAGACCAGCGTGTACGCCCGTGCGCTGGCCGAGGACATCACCGTCGACGGCAAGGTGCTGGCCCCGGCCAACACCGACCTCGGCGACGTCCTCATCGACGAGCTGGTCAAGCACGGCGTCGAGGAGGTCAAGACCCGCTCGGTCCTGACCTGCGAGTCCGCCGTCGGCACCTGCGCGATGTGCTACGGCCGTTCGCTGGCCACCGGCAAGCTGGTCGACATCGGTGAGGCGGTCGGCATCATCGCCGCCCAGTCCATCGGTGAGCCCGGTACCCAGCTGACGATGCGTACCTTCCACACCGGTGGTGTGGCCGGTGACGACATCACCCAGGGTCTGCCCCGTGTCGTCGAGCTCTTCGAGGCTCGTACGCCGAAGGGTGTCGCCCCGATCTCCGAGGCTTCCGGCCGCGTGCGGATCGAGGAGACCGAGAAGACCAAGAAGCTCGTCGTCACCCCGGACGACGGCAGCGACGAGACGGCGTTCCCGATCTCGAAGCGTGCCAAGGTCCTGGTCCGCGACGGCGACCACGTCGAGGTGGGCCAGCAGCTCACCGTGGGTGCCACCAACCCGCACGACGTGCTGCGCATTCTGGGTCAGCGTGCCGTCCAGGTCCACCTGGTCGGCGAGGTCCAGAAGGTCTACAACTCGCAGGGTGTGTCGATCCACGACAAGCACATCGAGATCATCATCCGGCAGATGCTCCGCCGCGTGACGATCATCGAGTCCGGCGACGCGGAGCTGCTGCCGGGCGAGCTCGTCGAGCGCTCGAAGTTCGAGACCGAGAACCGTCGCGTCGTGACGGAAGGCGGCCACCCGGCCTCCGGCCGTCCGCAGCTGATGGGTATCACCAAGGCCTCGCTGGCGACGGAGTCGTGGCTGTCCGCGGCTTCCTTCCAGGAGACGACCAGGGTCCTGACGGACGCGGCGATCAACGCCAAGTCCGACTCCCTGATCGGCCTCAAGGAGAACGTCATCATCGGTAAGCTCATCCCGGCCGGTACGGGTCTCGCCCGCTACCGCAACATCCGGGTCGAGCCGACCGAGGAGGCCAAGGCCGCGATGTACTCGGCCGTCGGTTACGACGACATCGACTACTCGCCGTTCGGCACCGGCTCCGGCCAGGCCGTTCCGCTGGAGGACTACGACTACGGTCCGTACAACCAGTAAGCGAGCAGTCTGAAGGGCGGCATCCCACTCGGGGTGCCGCCCTTCGGCGTACCCGCGCACCTTGGCGCTGACGTGGTGTTCGATCGGGGGACGGGAGCTTCGGGCGCTGAACTCCGCGTGCGGCCGCGCGTCGTGATGCCGCGTCCGCCGCCGGTCCCGCTCCATGGCGCTCCATGGCGTCGCCCGGCCGGCCGTGTGACCAGGTGTCAACGCCCGTCCCGGAGCCGGCCGTGGTTCGACGGGCGTACGACGTCCGCCCGGGCGGACGGGGTTGGCGGGTGCCGTGGGCGCGGGCGGTGCGGGGTGCCCGCGCCGGCCGGTGGCCGACGGATGGTCAGGTCGCCGCGGCGGCGTCGCCCGCGGTGGCGATCGGCGTCGCGCGCGCCCGACGTGGCCGTGCTCGTTCCGGCGTGGTTGATATGGCCATGCAGGTCAGGGCGGCCCCTCGCCCGTCGTGGTCCGGCGCGTGTGATCCGAGGAGGCGAATTCCGCCCATCAGGGGCCGTTCAGGGCGCATCATGGAGGGACCTCGGGGGCTTAGGGAGGTGCTCCGACGTGTCGTACGCGTGGCAGCCCTGGCAGGGCAAGGACGAGGAGCCTCACGGCTCCGCCGGTGCCGCCGACGGTGGTGCCCACGGTGGCGCCGACGGAGCGGGCACCGGCGCCCAGGTGGTTGACGGCCGGCCGCCGCTGGACGGCACGGACGCGGCCGAGATGTGGCCCTGGCAGGAGAAGCCCGTGTACGGGGCGCAGGGGCGACAGTCGCAGCGAGGGCACACCGTGCAGCCTCCCGGCGCCGCGCGGCCGCCTGCGGCGCACCAGGGGCCCGCTGGGCACCCTTCGACGCCGGACCTGCCTCCCGGCGGCTACTCCTCCGCGCCGCACCCGTCTCCCGGCGGCTACTCCTCCGCGCCGCACCTGCCTCCCGCCGGGTACACCTCCTCGCCGCACCCGCCTCCCGGCGGGTGTCCCGCGCCGCCGTACCTTCCTCCCGCGGGTTACTCCGCACCGTCCGGGCGGCCTCCCGTGTACCCCTTGCCGCCGCGGCAGGCCCCTGTCGTGCCTCCGTGGCGCCCTGCGGCTCCCTGGCAGGGCCCGGGGGCTCCCGCCTTCATGCTCGCCTCGGACGCCGAGCGGGAGCGGGCCGTGGACGTGCTCAGGGCCGGGTTCGGGGAGGGGCGGCTGGCGAAGGAGGAGTTCGACCGGCGGGTGGAGCGCGTGTACACGGCCCGTACGGTCGGTGAGCTGGCACTGCTGGTCGCGGACCTGCCCCAGGGGCCCGTGCCGGCGTCCGTGGCCGGCGCGGCCGTACTGCCCGCGTTCGTGCCTGTGCCGCCGTCGCAGATGAACGCGAAGGCCGTCGGAGCCGTCGTCTGCGGGGTGCTGTGCCTGCTGACCGCGGGGCTCACCGGCATTCCGGCGGTGGTGCTGGGGTACTCGGCGCGCGCGGAGATCCGGCGTACCGGTGAGGCGGGCAACGGTCTGGCGACGACCGGACTGGTGCTGGGCTGGCTGTCCACCGCCGGCTGGGCGCTGATCCTGACGCTGTCGCTCGCGCTGGGCATCGCGGGCGTCTAGGACGGGCGCCGGCAGCTCCCGTCCTAGACGGTTCTCGCCGGTTCTCACCCGTTCTCCGAAGATCATCGAGTGCACACGGACTTGACATGACCCGCCAGATGATGCGGGCGCGGTGCATTTGTTTTGACCGAAGTCGTTGAGGTAGGTACGCTCAGACCTTGTGCCTGGGGTGTGCCCTGGCTCTCGTGCGTGCCTTCGACCGCATGGCGAGCCGTCACCGGCCACCGTGATCTGCGCCCTTCTCGCCCTGCGGCGAGAGTCTGCATGATTCGACACACCCGACCGCGTGGGTCGGAGAAGTTCCAGGTTAGCTGTACCTATTCGGCACACAGAAACCGGAGAAGTAGTGCCTACGATCCAGCAGCTGGTCCGAAAGGGCCGGCAGGACAAGGTCGAGAAGAACAAGACGCCCGCACTCGAGGGTTCCCCTCAGCGTCGCGGCGTCTGCACGCGCGTGTTCACGACCACCCCGAAGAAGCCGAACTCGGCCCTGCGTAAGGTCGCGCGTGTGCGTCTGACCAGTGGCATCGAGGTCACCGCTTACATTCCGGGTGAGGGACACAACCTGCAGGAGCACTCCATCGTGCTCGTGCGCGGCGGCCGTGTGAAGGACCTGCCGGGTGTTCGCTACAAGATCATCCGCGGTTCCCTCGACACCCAGGGTGTCAAGAACCGCAAGCAGGCCCGCAGCCGCTACGGCGCCAAGAAGGAGAAGTAAGAATGCCTCGTAAGGGCCCCGCCCCGAAGCGCCCGGTCATCATCGACCCGGTCTACGGTTCTCCTCTGGTGACCTCCCTCATCAACAAGGTGCTGCTGAACGGCAAGCGCTCCACCGCCGAGCGCATCGTGTACGGCGCCATGGAGGGCCTGCGCGAGAAGACCAGCAACGACCCGGTCATCACGCTGAAGCGCGCGCTTGAGAACATCAAGCCGACCCTCGAGGTCAAGTCCCGCCGTGTCGGTGGTGCGACGTACCAGGTTCCGATCGAGGTCAAGCCCGGTCGCGCCAACACCCTCGCGCTGCGCTGGCTCGTCGGTTACTCCCGCGCCCGTCGCGAGAAGACCATGACCGAGCGTCTGCTCAACGAGCTTCTCGACGCTTCGAACGGCCTCGGTGCGGCCGTCAAGAAGCGCGAGGACACCCACAAGATGGCCGAGTCCAACAAGGCCTTCGCGCACTACCGCTGGTAGTCGCTACCCCCATCGAGACCGAGAGAAGACTGAAGCCTTATGGCTACCACTTCACTTGACCTGGCCAAGGTCCGCAACATCGGGATCATGGCCCACATCGACGCGGGCAAGACGACCACCACCGAGCGGATCCTCTTCTACACCGGCGTCAGCTACAAGATCGGTGAGGTCCACGACGGCGCTGCCACCATGGACTGGATGGAGCAGGAGCAGGAGCGTGGCATCACGATCACCTCTGCTGCCACCACCTGTCACTGGCCGCTTGAGGACAACGACTACACGATCAACATCATCGACACCCCGGGGCACGTCGACTTCACGGTCGAGGTGGAGCGTTCGCTCCGCGTCCTCGACGGTGCCGTCACGGTGTTCGACGGTGTCGCCGGTGTCGAGCCGCAGTCCGAGACGGTGTGGCGTCAGGCCGACCGTTACGGCGTGCCGCGCATCTGCTTCGTGAACAAGCTGGACCGTACCGGCGCCGAGTTCCACCGCTGCGTGGACATGATCAAGGACCGCCTCGGCGCTGTCCCGATCATCATGCAGCTCCCGATCGGTGCCGAGATGGACTTCCAGGGCGTTGTGGACCTCGTCCGCATGAAGGCGCTCGTGTGGTCCGCCGAGGCGGCCAAGGGCGAGATGTACGACGTCGTCGACATCCCGGCCACGCACGTCGAGGCTGCCGAGGAGTACCGCGGCAAGCTGGTCGAGACCGTCGCGGAGCACGACGACGAGATCATGGAGCTGTTCCTGGAGGGCCAGGAGCCCACCGAGGAGCAGCTGTACGCCGCGATCCGTCGCATCACCATCGCGTCCGGCAAGTCCGAGGGCGTCACGGTCACCCCGGTGTTCTGTGGCACCGCGTTCAAGAACAAGGGCGTTCAGCCCCTGCTCGACGCGGTCGTGCGCTACCTGCCGACCCCGCTCGACGTCGAGGCCATCGAGGGCCACGACGTGAAGGACCCCGAGCTGGTCGTCAAGCGCAAGCCGTCCGACGAGGAGCCGCTGTCGGCGCTCGCGTTCAAGATCATGAGCGACCCGCACCTCGGCAAGCTCACCTTCGTCCGGGTTTACTCGGGCCGCCTGGAGTCCGGCACCTCGGTGCTGAACTCCGTCAAGGGCAAGAAGGAGCGCATCGGCAAGATCTACCGCATGCACGCGAACAAGCGTGAGGAGATCGAGTCGGTGGGCGCCGGTGACATCGTCGCCGTCATGGGCCTGAAGCAGACCACCACCGGTGAGACGCTGGCCGACGACAAGAACCCGGTCATCCTGGAGTCCATGGACTTCCCGGCGCCGGTCATCCAGGTCGCCATCGAGCCCAAGTCGAAGGGTGACCAGGAGAAGCTGGGCGTCGCGATCCAGCGCCTGGCCGAGGAGGACCCGTCCTTCCAGGTCCACTCGGACGAGGAGACCGGCCAGACCATCATCGGTGGTATGGGCGAGCTGCACCTCGAGGTGCTGGTCGACCGTATGCGCCGTGAGTTCAAGGTCGAGGCCAACGTCGGCAAGCCGCAGGTCGCGTACCGCGAGACGATCCGCAAGGGCGTCGAGCGTCTCGACTACACGCACAAGAAGCAGACCGGTGGTACCGGTCAGTTCGCCAAGGTGCAGATTGCGATCGAGCCGATCGAGGGTGGAGACACCTCGTACGAGTTCGTGAACAAGGTCACCGGTGGCCGCATCCCGAAGGAGTACATCCCTTCGGTCGACGCGGGTGCGCAGGAGGCCATGCAGTTCGGCATCCTGGCCGGCTACGAGATGACGGGCGTTCGCGTCATTCTTCTCGACGGTGGCTACCACGAGGTCGACTCCTCCGAGCTCGCCTTCAAGATCGCCGGCTCGCAGGCCTTCAAGGAGGCCGCGCGCAAGGCTTCGCCCGTGCTCCTCGAGCCGATGATGGCCGTTGAGGTCACCACGCCCGAGGACTACATGGGTGAGGTCATCGGCGACATCAACTCCCGCCGTGGCCAGATCCAGGCCATGGAGGAGCGGGCTGGTGCCCGCGTCGTGAAGGGCCTCGTGCCCCTCTCGGAGATGTTCGGCTACGTCGGAGACCTCCGCAGCAAGACGTCGGGTCGCGCAAGCTACTCGATGCAGTTCGACTCCTACGCCGAGGTTCCGCGGAACGTCGCCGAGGAGATCATCGCGAAGGCCAAGGGCGAGTAACGCACCGCGTTTCCACGCTTTAGGCTTGACTCCGGAGCCTCAAGGGGCAAACAACCGCATTCCTGGATGTTTGCCCCGGGCTCCGGGCTTTCCAGCAAAGATCACCTGGCGCCGATGAAGCAAGGCGTACAGAACCACTCCACAGGAGGACCCAGTGGCGAAGGCGAAGTTCGAGCGGACTAAGCCGCACGTCAACATCGGCACCATCGGTCACATCGACCACGGTAAGACGACCCTCACGGCCGCCATTACCAAGGTGCTGCACGACGCGTACCCGGACCTGAACGAGGCCACCGCGTTCGACAACATCGACAAGGCGCCCGAGGAGCGCCAGCGCGGTATCACCATCTCCATCGCGCACGTCGAGTACCAGACCGATGCGCGTCACTACGCCCACGTCGACTGCCCGGGTCACGCGGACTACATCAAGAACATGATCACCGGTGCCGCGCAGATGGACGGCGCGATCCTCGTGGTCGCCGCCACCGACGGCCCGATGCCGCAGACCAAGGAGCACGTGCTCCTGGCCCGCCAGGTCGGCGTTCCGTACATCGTCGTCGCCCTGAACAAGGCCGACATGGTGGACGACGAGGAGATCCTGGAGCTCGTCGAGCTCGAGGTCCGTGAGCTCCTCTCCGAGTACGAGTTCCCGGGCGACGACCTGCCGGTCGTCAAGGTCTCGGCGCTCAAGGCCCTCGAGGGTGACCCCGAGTGGACCAAGACCGTCCTCGAGCTGATGAAGGCCGTCGACGAGTCGATCCCGCAGCCGGAGCGCGAGGTCGACAAGCCGTTCCTGATGCCGATCGAGGACGTCTTCACGATCACCGGTCGTGGCACGGTCGTCACCGGTCGTATCGAGCGTGGTGTCCTGAAGGTCAACGAGACCGTCGACATCATCGGCATCAAGACCGAGAAGACCACCACCACGGTCACCGGCATCGAGATGTTCCGCAAGCTGCTCGACGAGGGCCAGGCCGGTGAGAACGTCGGTCTGCTGCTCCGCGGCATCAAGCGCGAGGACGTCGAGCGCGGCCAGGTCATCATCAAGCCGGGTTCGGTCACGCCGCACACCGACTTCGAGGCCCAGGCCTACATCCTGTCCAAGGACGAGGGTGGCCGCCACACGCCGTTCTTCAACAACTACCGTCCGCAGTTCTACTTCCGTACGACTGACGTGACCGGTGTTGTGACCCTTCCCGAGGGCACCGAGATGGTCATGCCGGGTGACAACACCGAGATGTCGGTGCAGCTCATCCAGCCCATCGCCATGGAAGAGGGCCTGAAGTTCGCCATCCGTGAGGGTGGCCGCACGGTGGGCGCCGGCCAGGTCACCAAGATCGTCAAGTAAGTTCACGCTTGCTTGAAGGTCACTGACTGACCTGAAGAGGGTTCGTACGACTTCGTGTCGTACGGGCCCTCTTCGCGTTGTGCGGCGGCGTCAACCCGGCGGCCGGAAAACCCACCGTGACGAAGATCGGCGCCCGGCGGTTGATGTGGGCAGTACGGCGGCGACACGTCGAGAGGTGGACGGTGGGCGATCTGAGCGGCGGCCCCGGGCCGGGGGGACACAGGACGCTGGCGTCGTCGCCGGCGCAGAAGCGGGCGGCGGCGAAGGCCGTACAGGACCACATCGAGCCGGACACCCGCAGGGCCGGGGACTGGGCGGACGACGAGTCCGGCGCCGCCGTGAAGGCCTTCGGCGCGCGGGACGGTGACGGCTGGCTGACCTCCGCGGCGTTACGCGAGGCCCACGGGGCCTGGAGCGCCCAGGTGAGGAACCTGATGGACCGGCTCGGCTCCGAGAAGGACGCGCTGCGCAGCACGAACGTGGTGCTGACCGGCGCGGACGCGGGTGTGGGGTCGTCGCTGCGGCAGGTGTCCGCGCTGGACCGGTACTGACGGGGGCGACCGGGGATGCCGACCTACCACGAGATCATGAGCGCCGACCTCTCCGCGCTCACCACCGCGGCCGACCGCTGGGACGGCATGGCGGGGGAGTTCGAGAAGCAGGAGACGGCCTACCGCCGGCACGTGTACGGCATCTCCCTGGGCGCCGGCTGGGCGGGCATGAGCGCGGAGGCGGCGCACGGGCGCTTCGGCGTCACGCTGAGGGAGTTCCAGTACGCGCAGACGGAGGCCAAGGCGATCGCCTCACTGCTGCGGGACGCGCATGCCCAGTTCGTGGAGCTGAAGGGCCGGCTGAAGAGCGCCCGCCAGGAGGCGGAGGCGGCCGGGATGCGGGTCACGGACCGGGGGCGGGTCGGCCTGGACCCCAGGGACGCGAAGGCGGGGGAGCGGCACGCTTCCGCGGCGCACGCCGAGTCGGCCGTACGGTCCTGGCAGGACCGCGTCGACCGTGCGGTACAGGCGGTGGCGGACGCGGACGCGGGTGTCCGGCTGGCCCTGACCGCAGCCGTCGTCGACTCCGATCCGCTGGTCGGGGGGCGGGGCTTCAACGGCAGGGCGTTGGGGGACGTCGAGAGGTACGAGGCGCTCTCGGCGGAGGGGCCGCTGGAGCGGCTGGGCCGGGGAGGCCGCCTGTCGCCGCGCGAACTCACCGAACTGGACCGCCTGTTCCGCGACAACTCCGGCGACGCGGCGTTCTCCCGGACCCTGCTGGACGACCTGGGCGCGCGGGGCACGATCCGGCTGACCAACGCCCTGAACGACGTGATCCACGGAGGTTCGTCCCACGGGGGAGCGGGGCGGCCCGGCGCGTACACCGCGATCGAGTCGGGCCTCGCGAACTCGCTCGCCACGGCGACGCGGGACACGGACTCGTCCTGGTACAGGCACTGGCGCACCGCGATGAGGCACGCCGGCCCCCGGCACTACGCGTCGGACGTCCAGGGGGAGCGCCTGGACAAGGCGGTCGGCTACCAGTCCCTGGTCACCCTGATGCGGCAGGGGCACGGGTACGCGCCGCGGATGCTGGAGGACCTGACGGACGACATGGTCGCGGCGGAGAAGCGGGAGCCGGGGATCTGGCGGCTGAAGGGGCAGTACAGCGGCCGGCGCGACGGCTGGTTCGCCAACGATCCGGTGGACGGCGCGCTGGGCATCATGAGCCGGGACCCCTCGACGGCGGCGCACTATCTGTCCTCGGACGCGCACATGAAGTACCTGATGCGGGAGCGGGACTGGAACGTCACGCTGCACGGCCACGACGGCCCCAAGGCGACCACGTACGAGGCGGTACCCGACGGGGACGACCGCACGGGCTTCGGAGCGGCGCTCAAGGCGGCGACGACGGGCATCGACCCCTCGGACACCCACGCCCACTACGCCGCCCACACCAGCCGGAACGAGGCCGTCCTCAAGTCCACCCTCGGCTACCTCTCCGACCGCGGCGACGACTTCCCCCCGTCCCTGCGCCGCCCGGTCGCCGACATCCTCGTCAACCACGGCAGCACGGTCCACGCCTCCATGAGCGAGATCGACATCTCCCGGTCCCCCTTGCAGCAGCGAGAACTGTTCGAGGTCGCCAAGCAGGTGTCCAAGGACGAGGGGGCGTACGGGACGTTGAACGGGGGGCTGAATCAGGCGATGGTGGCGGGTATTCATTCGGATCGCTCGGAGTCAGCGGATTCTCTTCGCCGAGCTGGCCGGACCATCGGGTTTTTGGAGGAGGCTCGTGTGCAAGCACAGGGAGATCCCGAAACTGCCGAGTTCGAAGCCAAGCCGGCATTCGACAAGGCGATTAGCTATATTCCTGTGGCCAGTGATGATGTTCAGGCAGGCTTTGACTATGTGACGGAAAAGTGGCTGGAGGATGAGCAGAAGAAGCTTGACGAAAAGCAGACGGCCGAGAATGTGAAGGCATACTCCGATAGGAATCAGCAGTTGATGGCTCTCTCAGGCGAGTGGTCCAAGGCGCATCAGACGGCGAACGATCCTCGCTTTGACCCTCAGGCCGAGATTCACAGATCCAGCGGAGAAGGAATCGATCACGCCATCGGAGTCTCCGGGGCGGCGGTCCGGTGAGGGGACGTGTGTGCATCATCCCTCTGTTTCTTGCCGCGACAGTGGCCTCGTGTGCTCCTCCGGCACACAATAAAGTCCCGGATGCAATCTGCGGAACACGCATTGACCCCGCAGTCACTCGCCTGCTTGTTGCGCCGACCGATAACTTGCATGAGTACGACCAAGTTAATCGAGTGCAAGCAGTCACAGCGCCCTGTTCGGTTCTATCAGGAAATGACGTGCTCCTCGGTCTCCGCTTCTCTTGGCGACCCGTCGCAACAGATCTCATGTATCTGGCGAACGACACCGGTAAGGTCTCCGGCATCACCAAACCGCGCGGTATCAGCTTCAGATACAAGACCATCGTCGGCACCGACGGAGCCATCTCTCAAGCCCCCTGTAAGACCAAGGGTGGCAACTACTTCACCCTCACCCTCCAGCTCCCCCAGATCAAGCTCACGGATCAGACCCACCGCAAGAACATCGAGAAGTTCATGCGGGCCTACTTCCCGGCCACGCTCAAGACGCTCGGCTGCGCCTGAACGACCAGCTCACGGGCAGCGCAGCTGCAGCCAGGCCGGCAGGTGTTTCTCGGCGTTTTCGGCCAGGAGCCAGCTGTACTCGGTGTGGGCGATCTCGTAGGCGCGCCGTGCGCCCAGCAGCCGGTAGTAACCGGCTTCGACGGCGAGGTGATGCCTGCCGCCCGAGCAGGGGATGGGGGCGCCCGCGCCGGGGTGCACGGGAACACAGTTGAGGCGGTGGTCGTCCAGCAGCTGCCGGAGTTCCCGCTCCTGCGCGTGCGGATCGGTGATGCGCTCCAGCAGCAGCCGCTCACGGTCGATCCACATACGTGCCCACCAGCGTGGCTTCCCCAAGCGGGACACGTCCGAAGACGTGATCTCCACATCGAGCAGGGCCAGCAGGATCAGCGGGAGACGGACGAGCAGCCAGAGCGGCGGCCCCCATACCCACTGCAGGCAGTAGCGCGTCCAGATACGCAGAGCCGACTTGGGCGGGCGAGGATCCCAGGCCCGGTTCGACGAGGTCATCCCTGCACCCCCAGCCCGCGGTCGACGAAGTCCTTGTACTTCTCGAACTTGCCGTGCACCTCGTCGGAGAGGGCCGTCTCGGCGGACTCGTACAGCTTGTATCCGCGATACGCGGCCTCGGGTCCGCGCGACACCCATGAGGTGGGGTCGATGAACGTCTTGCCGTTGTCGCCGAGGATCACCGACTCGGCCAGGGCCGGGATCTTCCCGAGCGGGGTGTTGTCGATGACCTTCGGGAACACCACGTTGTCCAGGAACTTCACCGGGCTGGTCAGTGACCGTTCGTGCCGTACCGCGTCGCTGAAGACGCGTTCCGTGGCCATGGCGAAGCGGCCCTTGAGGGAGTCCGCGGTGGCCCGGTACACGGCCGTCTCCTTGCCGAAGCCGAGGAGCTTCTTCGACTCCAGCACGATGTCGGCTCCCGGTGCCTTTGCGGCGATCTCCGCGATGCGGTCGGCCGCCTTGAAGGAATCGGCCGCTATCTCCACACCCTTGAAGGTCTGAGCGACCACCTTGCCTCCCTTGAGAAGGTCACCGAACGGCACGAAGCCGGCGATGTCGAGGCCGATGTCGGCCCACGAACCCTTCTTGGAGCCGGCGGCCCAGCCGACGCCGTGGAAGACCAGGGCGCCGGTGTTCAGAAGTCTGGCGAGGACCTCGAAGACGGCGGCGCCGATGACCGTCTCGGAGAAGACGATGGCCAGGGCGTCGCACGCGGCGGCCGCCAGACCGAGCCAGTCGCCGATCTTGTAGATCTCGTCCGCGTGTTTCTGGATCCAGTGCCAGAGGTCGCCGGCGAGGTCCTGGATTCTGTCGCCGATGCTCGACAGGAGGTCGCCGAGGGTGTCGAGGAGGGACTCGTCGGGGGCGAGCTCGGCGGCCTTGCGGAGCAGCGAGGCGGCCGCGCGGGCCGCCTCGTCGTGGTCGGACAGCAGGTGCCGCGCCTTCTTGATGACGGCGTCCAGCTCGCCCTGGGCGTCGTTCACCCGCTTCGTCGCGTGGTCCAGGCGCTGCTGTGCCTCGTGCAGCGCCGCGTCCGTGTCGAAGGACCGGCCGGCAAGCCCCAGATCCGGGTTGCTCTGTGCCGATCGCAACGCCTTCCTGGCCGCGGCGGCTTCGCCCTCGTAGCGGTGTGCGAGGGACTGGAACTCGCGCAGGCGTGTGTCCCAGCCGTGCAGCGCGTGCGTGGCGTCGGTCAGTGAACTGTGCCCGTCTGCAAGGTACTTCGGCAGTGTGCCGACCTTCTTCGCGAAGGCCGATGCCGCCTCGCCCGCCCAGGCTCCGTCCGTCCTGCCCAGCCGGGTCAGCGTCGCGTGGGCGTCGTGGAGCTGCTTGCCCACCTTGGTGAGGGTGGCGACCAGGTGCTGCATCGAGGCGGGCACGCCGGGCGCGGGGTCGAAGCCGAGCGCCTCGTACGTCTGTGTGCTCAAGGGTGGTCTCCTCGGCGCCGTCAGTAGGCGGTGAAGGGGGAGGCGGCCGCGCCGGCGGGCGTGGGGTCGGCGACCGCGGCTTCGGCGACAGCGGCTTCGGCGGCCTCGCCGAAGGTGATCGTGTCGGCGATGTCCGCGAGGACCGCCTGGTAGTGGAAGAGGTCCTGCACGTCGGCCGTGCTCAGGCAGAGCAGCAGCAGCCGGTCGTCGTCGGGGAAGGGCAGCCAGACCTCGATTCGGACGAAGAACCGTTCCTGCTCCTGGCCCGGATCCGGCTCCTGCCCGGGATCCCGCTCCTGCCCCGGTTGATCGCCCTCGGGCAGCTCCCACACCGCGCGTGACCCGGCGATATGGACGACCGCCGGGCCGGCGGGCAGGGTGACCGGCTGGACCTCGCCCCCCTCGCCGCCGTCCGCGGCCTTGTCCAGGAGCTCGGCGATGCCCGCGGCGGTGAGGTAGGGGTCGGGATTGTCCAGCTCCCGCACGCTGACGGTGAGCGTGGCGCGGCTGATCCGCTCGGGCGGTTCCGTGCCGTCCGCGCTGCCGCCGACGGGGAAGATGCCGAGCGCGTTGTAGACGGCGCCGCCCGCGACGAGGTTCTCCGCGTTCGCTGTGTACATGGCCGCGGTGAGCCGGCGCAGGGGCTCCAGCTCCTCGCCGTCGCCCCAGTAATCGCGAGCGAAGGCCCGCATGTGTTCGTCGAAGGCGTCCTCGTCGTCACCGATGCCCAGGGGGACGGCGTGGAACTCCGGCCCGACCCGGAAGCGGAACGCGGGCGGGGAGACGGCTGCGGACGTCATCGGTCACCGGCCTTCACCGACCGTACGGTCGCGGCGACTTGGTCCTCCAGGTGCTGGAACAGCCGGCCCGACTGGGCGACCTTCTCGGCGATGCCGCCCGTGGCCTCGGCGATCAGCTTGATGCCGTGGCCCCAGTCGTCCTGGAAGTCGTCGCACGCCTCTTCCAGCTCGGCCGAGCCCGCTCCCTTGGGCCCGATGTCCTTCAGCTGCCGCATCGCGGACCGCATACCGTCCGCGCACTCGCCGAGATCCCTGACGAGTCGGGCCAGCGCCTCGAACTCGGCCCTGCAGTGACCAGCCATCTCCGTCGCGCTCCCCGTGAAGTGTGCCGGTTGCGATCTTCGCATAAGCGCACGCCGCGGAGGCGGGACAGGGGGCGGTCGACGGGGCCCGGCGCGCCCCCGCTCGATTCTCCCGGAGGGTCGCGGTGTTTGACCTGCGTCACTCTCGGGGTAATCTCTTCGGCTCGATTGGCCAGGGGCCTGCCCCATATGGCAGACTGTCCGAGTTGCTCGGTCGAGTACCGATGCTGCGCGCCTCCCGCCGGGAGGACCGGAAGCGAGTCCCACAGTACTCGTCGCCCTATCTGTCGTAAGGCAGCACTGGGGCGGACGTACGGGAATCTTCCGGGAAGTGTCAGCGGGGTGCAGGCCAGGTGCCCGGTGGTCGCGCATTCGTGGTGATGCGAATGCAGTCAGCCCCCGGTCCAGCGGTTGCCTCATGGGCTTGGCCGCGTCCCTCGGTAGGGAAATCCCTGGTGGAGATCTTTGCTGGCAGGAGCGCGACACGCCCGACCGCGTGGGTCGGAGGAGGAGACCGTTGGACGCCAGAGCGTTTTACGAGACAAAGGACTACTGAGTAGCCATGGCGGGACAGAAGATCCGCATCCGGCTCAAGGCCTACGACCACGAGGTCATCGACTCCTCGGCGAAGAAGATCGTCGAGACGGTGACGCGCACTGGTGCGTCGGTCGCAGGCCCGGTGCCGCTGCCCACTGAGAAGAACGTGTACTGCGTCATCAAGTCGCCGCACAAGTACAAGGACTCGCGCGAGCACTTCGAGATGCGCACGCACAAGCGCCTGATCGACATCCTCGACCCGACGCCGAAGACCGTTGACTCCCTGATGCGACTCGACCTCCCGGCCGGTGTCGACATCGAGATCAAGCTCTAAGGGTCGGTGATCTGAGAATGGCTAAGCAGATCAAGGGCATCCTGGGCGAGAAGCTCGGCATGACGCAGGTGTGGGACGAGAACAACCGTGTTGTTCCCGTCACCGTCGTCAAGGCCGGCCCCAACGTCGTCACCCAGGTCCGCACGAACGACGTCGACGGCTACGAGTCGGTCCAGATCGCCTTCGGCGAGATCGACCCGCGCAAGGTGAACAAGCCCCTCAAGGGCCACTTCGCCAAGGCCGACGTCACCCCGCGCCGCCACCTGGTGGAGCTCCGTACCTCCGACGCCAGCGAGTACACGCTGGGTCAGGAGATCACTGCCGAGGTCTTCGAGTCGGGCGTCAAGGTTGACGTCACCGCGAAGAGCAAGGGCAAGGGCTTCGCCGGTGTCATGAAGCGCCACAACTTCAAGGGTGGCAAGGCGTCCCACGGTGCCCACCGTGTGCACCGCATGCCCGGTTCCATCGGTGGCTGTGCCACCCCCGGTCGTGTCTTCAAGGGCATGCGCATGGCGGGTCGCATGGGCAACGAGCGGGTCACCACCCAGAACCTGACCGTTCACGCCGTTGACGCGGAGAAGGGCCTGCTCCTCATCAAGGGCGCGGTTCCTGGTCCGAACGGCGGCCTCGTCCTGGTCCGCACCGCGGCCAAGGGGGCCTGAGGACTATGAGCACCATTGACATTCTGTCGCCCTCCGGCGACAACGCCGGGACCGTCGAGCTCCCGGCCGAGATCTTCGGCGTAGAGAAGATCAGCGTTCCGCTGCTTCACCAGGTCGTCGTCGCGCAGCTGGCTGCCGCCCGTCAGGGCACGCACAAGGTCAAGCGTCGTGGCGAGGTCCGCGGTGGCGGTCGCAAGCCTTACCGCCAGAAGGGCACCGGCCGCGCGCGCCAGGGTTCGACCCGTGCGCCGCAGTTCGCCGGCGGTGGCGTCGTCCACGGCCCCACGCCGCGTGACTACTCGCAGCGGACCCCGAAGAAGATGAAGGCCGCGGCCCTGCGCCACGCCCTCACCGACCGGGCCCGTAACTCTCGCATCCACGTCATCACCGGCGTGATCGAGGGCGCGACCCCCTCCACCAAGGCCGCCAAGAGCTTCCTCGGCAAGGTCAGCGAGCGCAAGAACGTGCTCCTGGTCATCGAGCGCTCCGACGAGGCCGCGCTGCTTTCCGCGCGCAACCTGCCCCAGGTCCACATCCTGGAGCCGGGCCAGCTGAACACGTACGACGTTCTCGTCTCGGACGACGTGGTCTTCACCCAGGCCGCTTTCGAGTCCTTCGTGTCCGGCCCGAAGGCCAATGACACCGAAGGGAGCGAGGCCTGATGGCTATCCGTCACCCCGCTATCGCCTCGAAGGCCGCCAAGGCCGCCAAGGCCGCGCGCGTCGCCAAGGCGAAGCGCCACGCCACCGAGGGCAAGAACACTGTCGAGACCCCTCTGAGCAAGTCCTTCACGGACCCCCGTGACGTGCTGCTCAAGCCGGTCGTCTCGGAGAAGAGCTACGCGCTCCTCGACGAGGGCAAGTACACGTTCATCGTCGCCCCGGGCGCCAACAAGACCCAGATCAAGCAGGCCGTCCAGGCGGTCTTCTCGGTCAAGGTCACCGGGGTCAACACGATCAACCGCCAGGGCAAGCGCAAGCGCACGAAGACCGGTTTCGGTCAGCGTGCCGGCAGCAAGCGCGCGATCGTGACCCTCGCCGAGGGCGACCGTATCGACATCTTCGGCGGTCCGACCGCGTAAGCGGGTCGGATCGTCCGATATCGGACGAGGACTGAGAAATGGGAATCCGCAAGTACAAGCCGACTACGCCGGGCCGTCGTGGCGCCAGCGTCGCCGACTTCGTCGAGGTCACGCGGTCCACGCCGGAGAAGTCGCTGGTTCGCCCGCTGCACAGCAAGGGCGGCCGTAACAACGCCGGTCGTGTGACCGTTCGCCACCAGGGTGGCGGACACAAGCGCGCCTTCCGAGTGATCGACTTCCGTCGTCACGACAAGGACGGCGTGCCGGCGAAGGTCGCGCACATCGAGTACGACCCCAACCGCACCGCGCGCATCGCGCTGCTGCACTACGCGGACGGCGAGAAGCGCTACATCCTCGCCCCGCGCAACCTGCAGCAGGGTGACCGCGTCGAGAACGGTCCCGGGGCCGACATCAAGCCGGGCAACAACCTGGCGCTCCGCAACATCCCGGTCGGTACCACGATCCACGCGATCGAGCTCCGTCCCGGTGGCGGTGCCAAGTTCGCCCGCTCCGCCGGTGCCTCCGTGCAGCTGCTTGCGAAGGAGGGCTCGATGGCCCACCTGCGCATGCCGTCCGGTGAGATCCGCCTGGTCGACGTCCGCTGCCGCGCCACCATCGGCGAGGTCGGCAACGCCGAGCAGAGCAACATCAACTGGGGTAAGGCCGGCCGTAAGCGGTGGCTGGGCGTTCGCCCGACCGTCCGTGGTGTCGTCATGAACCCGGTTGACCACCCGCACGGTGGTGGTGAGGGCCGGACTTCCGGTGGTCGCCACCCTGTGTCCCCGTGGGGCAAGAAGGAAGGCCGTACTCGTTCGCCCAAGAAGGCGTCGAACAAGTACATCGTCCGCCGCCGCAAGACGAACAAGAAGCGCTAAGGACGGGTTGAGATGCCTCGTAGCTTGAAGAAGGGACCCTTCGTCGACGACCACCTGATCAAGAAGGTGGATGTCCAGAACGAAGCCGGTTCCAAGAACGTCATCAAGACCTGGTCCCGTCGCTCGATGATCGTCCCGGCCATGCTCGGTCACACGATCGCGGTGCACAACGGCAAGACCCACATCCCGGTGTTCGTCACCGAGGCGATGGTCGGCCACAAGCTCGGCGAGTTCTCGCCGACGCGCACCTTCCGGGGCCACGTCAAGGATGACCGGAAGTCGAAGCGCCGCTAGTAGCGGATCGCATTCAGACACGTAAGTAACTGAAGGGACAACCATGGAAGCCAGGGCCCAGGCGCGGTACATCCGCGTCACGCCCATGAAGGCCCGCCGCGTGGTGGACCTCATCCGTGGCATGGACGCCACGGAGGCCCAGGCCGTCCTGCGATTCGCTCCGCAGGCCGCCTCCGTGCCGGTCGGCAAGGTGCTCGACAGCGCCATTGCCAACGCCGCGCACAACTACGACCACACCGATGTCGACAGCCTTGTCATCTCTGAGGCCTACGTCGACGAGGGCCCGACCCTGAAGCGGTTCCGTCCGCGTGCCCAGGGCCGTGCCTACCGGATCCGCAAGCGGACCAGCCACATCACCGTGGTCGTCAGCAGCAAGGAAGGAACCCGGTAATGGGCCAGAAGGTTAACCCGCATGGGTTCCGGCTCGGCATCACCACGGACTTCAAGTCCCGTTGGTACGCCGACAAGCTGTACAAGGACTACGTCAAGGAAGACGTCGCCATCCGTCGGATGCTGACGTCCGGCATGGAGCGCGCCGGCATCTCGAAGGTTGAGATCGAGCGCACCCGTGACCGCGTCCGTGTCGACATCCACACCGCTCGCCCGGGCATCGTCATCGGCCGCCGCGGTGCGGAGGCCGACAAGATCCGTGGCCAGCTGGAGAAGCTGACCGGCAAGCAGGTCCAGCTGAACATCCTCGAGGTCAAGAACCCCGAGGTCGACGCTCAGCTGGTTGCCCAGGCCGTCGCCGAGCAGCTCTCCTCCCGCGTCTCCTTCCGTCGGGCCATGCGTAAGAGCATGCAGTCCGCCATGAAGGCCGGCGCCAAGGGCATCAAGATCCAGTGCGGCGGTCGCCTCGGCGGCGCCGAGATGTCCCGCTCGGAGTTCTACCGCGAGGGCCGCGTGCCCCTGCACACGCTCCGCGCGAACGTGGACTACGGCTTCTTCGAGGCCAAGACGACCTTCGGCCGCATCGGTGTGAAGGTCTGGATCTACAAGGGCGACGTCAAGAACATCGCCGAGGTCCGCGCCGAGAACGCTGCGGCCCGTGCGGGTAACCGCCCGGCCCGTGGTGGCGCCGACCGCCCGGCCCGTGGTGGCCGCGGTGGCGAGCGTGGCGGGCGCGGTCGTAAGCCGCAGCAGGCTGCCGGCGCCGAGGCCCCCAAGGCCGAGGCTCCTGCCGCCGCCGCTCCGGCCGAGAGCACCGGAACGGAGGCCTGACCGAAATGCTGATCCCCCGTAGGGTCAAGCACCGCAAGCAGCACCACCCGAAGCGCAGTGGAATGTCCAAGGGTGGAACGCAGGTTGCGTTCGGCGAGTACGGCATCCAGGCGCTGACCCCGGCCTACGTCACGAACCGCCAGATCGAGGCGGCTCGTATCGCGATGACCCGCCACATCAAGCGTGGCGGCAAGGTCTGGATCAACATCTACCCGGACCGTCCCCTCACCAAGAAGCCTGCCGAGACCCGCATGGGTTCCGGTAAGGGTTCGCCGGAGTGGTGGATCGCCAACGTCAAGCCCGGACGCGTCATGTTCGAGCTGTCGTACCCCAACGAGAAGACTGCGCGTGAGGCTCTCACTCGTGCGGCTCACAAGCTGCCGATGAAGTGCCGGATCGTCAAGCGCGAGGCAGGTGAAGCGTGATGTCGGCCGGTACCAAGGCGTCCGAGCTGCGCGAGCTGGGCAACGAGGAGCTTCTTGCGAAGCTCCGCGAGGCCAAGGAAGAGCTGTTCAATCTCCGCTTCCAGGCGGCGACTGGTCAGCTCGAGAACCACGGCCGTCTGAAGGCGGTCCGCAAGGACATCGCGCGGATCTACACCCTGATGCGCGAGCGTGAGCTGGGCATCGAGACGGTGGAGAACGCCTGATGAGCGAGAAGAACGTGACTGAGAACGCAGAGGCCCGCGGCTTCCGCAAGACCCGCGAGGGTCTCGTCGTCAGCGACAAGATGGACAAGACCGTCGTCGTCGCTGTCGAGGACCGCGTGAAGCACGCGCTGTACGGCAAGGTCATCCGCCGTACGAACAAGCTCAAGGCGCACGACGAGCAGAACGCTGCGGGCGTCGGCGACCGTGTCCTCCTCATGGAGACCCGGCCGCTGTCCGCGACGAAGCGCTGGCGCGTCGTCGAGATCCTTGAGAAGGCCAAGTAAGTAATTCCCGTAAGGGGATTCCTTAAGCAAGGTTCCTGCGGGGCACCCCTCGCAGGACAGTTCCGCCAGGCTCCGGGGGCCGCTTTTCCGAGCGGCCCCCGGGGAACCGGCAGACAAACAGGAGATAGACGTGATCCAGCAGGAGTCGCGGCTGCGTGTCGCCGACAACACTGGTGCGAAGGAGATCCTTTGCATCCGTGTGCTCGGTGGCTCCGGTCGCCGCTACGCGGGCATCGGTGACGTCATCGTCGCCACCGTCAAGGACGCGATCCCGGGCGGCAACGTGAAGAAGGGTGACGTCATCAAGGCGGTCATCGTTCGGACCGTCAAGGAGCGTCGCCGTCCGGATGGCTCGTACATCCGCTTCGACGAGAACGCCGCCGTCATTCTGAAGAACGACGGCGACCCTCGCGGCACCCGTATCTTCGGCCCCGTCGGCCGTGAGCTGCGCGAGAAGAAGTTCATGAAGATCATCTCGCTCGCGCCGGAGGTGCTGTAAGCATGAAGATCAAGAAGGGCGACCTGGTCCAGGTCATCACCGGTAAGGACAAGGGCAAGCAGGGCAAGGTCATTGCCGCTTTCCCGCGCGAAGAGCGTGTCCTGGTCGAGGGTGTCAACCGGGTCAAGAAGCACACCAAGGCCGGCCCCACCGCTGGTGGTTCGCAGGCCGGTGGCATCGTCACGACCGAGGCGCCTGTCCACGTCTCCAACGTCCAGCTGGTCGTTGAGAAGGACGGCAACAAGGTCGTCACGCGTGTCGGTTACCGCTTCGACGACGAGGGCAACAAGATCCGCGTTGCCAAGCGGACGGGTGAGGACATCTGATGACTACCACCACTCCGCGTCTGAAGCAGAAGTACCGCGAGGAGATCGCGGGCAAGCTGCGTGACGAGTTCAAGTACGAGAACGTCATGCAGATCCCCGGTCTCGTCAAGATCGTGGTCAACATGGGTGTCGGCGACGCCGCCCGTGACTCGAAGCTCATGGACGGTGCCGTCCGTGACCTGACCACCATCACCGGTCAGAAGCCGGCCATCACCAAGGCCCGCAAGTCCATCGCGCAGTTCAAGCTGCGCGAGGGTCAGCCGATCGGTGCCCACGTCACGCTCCGTGGCGACCGCATGTGGGAGTTCCTGGACCGCACCCTGTCGCTCGCGCTTCCGCGCATCCGCGACTTCCGCGGTCTGTCCCCGAAGCAGTTCGACGGCCGTGGCAACTACACCTTCGGTCTCACGGAGCAGGTCATGTTCCACGAGATCGACCAGGACAAGATCGACCGTGTCCGGGGTATGGACATCACCGTGGTCACCACGGCGACCAACGACGCTGAAGGCCGTGCCCTTCTCCGTCACCTCGGCTTCCCGTTCAAGGAGGCGTAAGCGAGATGGCGAAGAAGGCTCTGATTGCCAAGGCTGCTCGTAAGCCCAAGTTCGGTGTGCGTGGCTACACCCGCTGCCAGCGCTGCGGCCGCCCGCACTCCGTGTACCGCAAGTTCGGCCTCTGCCGCGTGTGCCTTCGTGAGATGGCTCACCGTGGCGAGCTGCCGGGCGTGACCAAGAGCTCCTGGTAATCCCCCTCATCAGGGATTCCGGAAGCTCTCGGTAAGCATCTGGGTCGACAGGGCCCTTCTCCCCATGCCGTAGGCTGGTGGAGTTGGGCACCTGTCGTGCCCGTACGACTTACTACGCCGTAGGTCCACCGCACCGCACCCGCCTCGTCTCGGATCGAGGAGAGGGATGGCGCACCAGGAAACCCCGGCGAGAGAGGCCGAAGGCCAATTCATGACCATGACTGATCCGATCGCAGACATGCTTACGCGTCTGCGTAACGCGAACTCGGCATACCACGACTCCGTGACGATGCCGGCGTCGAAGATCAAGTCTCACATCGCGGAGATCCTCCAGCAGGAGGGCTTCATCACGGGCTGGAAGACCGAGGACGCCGAGGTCGGCAAGAACCTCGTTCTCGAGCTGAAGTTCGGCCCGAACCGTGAGCGCTCCATCGCGGGCATCAAGCGGATCTCCAAGCCCGGTCTCCGGGTTTACGCGAAGTCCACCAACCTGCCCAAGGTGCTGGGTGGCCTCGGCGTGGCGATCATCTCCACGTCCCACGGGCTCCTCACTGACAAGCAGGCCGGCAAGAAGGGCGTAGGCGGAGAAGTTCTCGCCTACGTCTGGTAACGGAAGGGAACGGAGGAAACAGCTATGTCGCGTATTGGCAAGCTCCCCATCACGGTTCCCGCCGGCGTGGACGTCACCATCGACGGCCGTACGGTCGCGGTCAAGGGCCCCAAGGGCACGCTGACCCACACCGTCGTTGCGCCGATCGACATCGTCAAGGGTGAGGACGGCGTTCTGAACGTCACCCGCCCGAACGACGAGCGTCAGAACAAGGCCCTGCACGGCCTGTCCCGCACGCTGGTGGCGAACATGATCACCGGCGTGACCCAGGGTTACGTGAAGAAGCTCGAGATCAGCGGTGTCGGTTACCGCGTTACGGCCAAGGGCTCGAACCTCGAGTTCGCGCTCGGCTACAGCCACCCGATCATCGTCGAGGCGCCCGAGGGAATCACCTTCAAGGTGGAGACCCCGACCCGCTTCCAGGTCGAGGGCATCGACAAGCAGAAGGTCGGCGAGGTTGCGGCCAACATCCGCAAGCTGCGCAAGCCTGACCCGTACAAGGCCAAGGGCGTCAAGTACGAGGGCGAAGTCATCCGCCGCAAGGTCGGAAAGGCGGGTAAGTAAGCCATGGCATACGGACAGAAGATCCTCAAGGGCGACGCCTACAAGCGCGCCGCGATCAAGCGCCGTCACATCCGGATCCGGAAGCACATTTCCGGTACGGCGGAGCGTCCCCGTCTGGTCGTTACCCGCTCGAACCGCCACATCGTCGCCCAGGTGATCGACGACATCAAGGGTCACACCCTTGCGTCGGCGTCCACCCTGGACACGTCGATCCGTGGTGGCGAGGGCGACAAGTCCACGCACGCCAAGCAGGTCGGCGCCCTGGTCGCCGAGCGCGCCAAGGCCGCCGGTGTCGAGGCTGTCGTATTCGACCGTGGTGGCAACCAGTACGCCGGGCGCATTGCTGCCCTGGCGGACGCCGCCCGCGAAGCCGGACTCAAGTTCTGAGTCGGTTCCGTAGCTAGCGGAAAAAGAGAGAGGTAATTCCAATGGCTGGACCCCAGCGCCGCGGTGGCGGTGCCGGTGGCGGCGAGCGGCGGGACCGGAAGGGCCGTGACGGCGGCGCTGCTGCCGCCGAGAAGACCGCGTACGTTGAGCGCGTTGTCGCGATCAACCGCGTCGCCAAGGTTGTGAAGGGTGGTCGTCGCTTCAGCTTCACCGCGCTGGTCGTGGTGGGCGATGGTGACGGCACCGTCGGTGTCGGTTACGGCAAGGCCAAGGAGGTGCCGGCCGCGATCGCCAAGGGTGTTGAAGAGGCCAAGAAGCACTTCTTCAAGGTCCCCCGTATCCAGGGCACCATCCCGCACCCGATCACGGGTGAGAAGGCTGCCGGCGTCGTGCTGCTCAAGCCCGCGTCCCCGGGTACCGGCGTTATCGCCGGTGGTCCGGTGCGTGCCGTGCTCGAGTGCGCCGGTATCCACGACATCCTGTCGAAGTCGCTCGGCTCGTCCAACGCGATCAACATCGTGCACGCGACCGTGACGGCCCTCAAGGGCCTGCAGCGTCCCGAGGAGGTCGCGGCCCGCCGTGGCCTGCCGCTCGAGGACGTCGCCCCCGCGGCTCTTCTCCGTGCGCGTGCCGGGGCTGGTGCGTAATGGCGCAGCTCAAGATCACGCAGGTGAAGTCGTACATCGGTAGCAAGCAGAACCACCGTGACACTCTGCGGTCGCTTGGTCTCAAGGGGATCAACACCGTGGTCGTCAAGGAGGACCGCCCCGAGTTCCGCGGAATGGTGCACACCGTCCGCCACCTCGTGACGGTTGAGGAGGTCTGATCATGGCGGAGAACAACCCGCTCAAGATCCACAACCTCCGTCCCGCCCCGGGCGCCAAGACCGCCAAGACCCGTGTGGGTCGTGGTGAGGCGTCGAAGGGTAAGACGGCTGGACGTGGTACCAAGGGCACCAAGGCCCGTTACCAGGTTCCGCAGCGCTTCGAGGGTGGCCAGATGCCCCTCCACATGCGTCTGCCGAAGCTCAAGGGCTTCAAGAACCCGTTCAAGACCGAGTACCAGGTCGTGAACCTCGACAAGCTGGCCGAGCTCTACCCGCAGGGTGGCGAGGTCACGGTCGAGGGTCTGGTTGCCAAGGGTGCCGTTCGCAAGAACAGCCTCGTCAAGGTCCTGGGCCAGGGCGAGATCTCCGTGGCGCTGCAGGTGACGGTTGACGCCGTCTCCGACTCCGCCAAGGAGAAGATCACCGCCGCCGGCGGTACGGTCACCGAGCTCGTCTGAAGCTCGGCCGTACGCGGCTGATGTGACATCAGCGGCCGGGAGTCTCCCTCAGGGGAGATTCCCGGCCGTTCTGTTTTTCCCGCTCCGGCGCACCGGGTGCCGCGGCGCCCTTCCTTGCGTGGTCCACGTGAAAGGGGCCCCGGGGTGCCTGGAGGGCGTTCAGGCGGGGCTCCAGGTCTCCGCGGTGACCGGTGCCGGCGACGCGTGAGCGCGCGGGCCCGAACCCGTCCCGCGCGACCCCGATCCGGACGCCGGTCAGGGTCCCGGTCAGGGTCCGGTCAAGGTCCGGTCAGGGTCCCTGTGAAGATCGCAACGGGATGTACGGGGATTTTCCTGCCCATGTGTTCGTATGACGAGTGAGGCACGCTATCCCGGAAGTCCCCCCGATGTGGGTAGGCTGGGTCGCTGGCGCCCAGCGTCGGCTTGGCATGCCGTAATCTCGTCCCTCAGGCCATCAACTCTTTTCGTCTACCTCACGCGCGCACACGCGGGGGTCGCAGGAGGCACCGTGCTCACCGCGTTCGCCCGGGCGTTCAGGACGCCCGACCTGCGCAAGAAGCTGTTCTTCACGCTGGGCATCATCGTGGTCTACCGGGTCGGTACCCACGTCCCGATCCCCGGCGTCAACTACAAGGCCGTCCAGACCTGCGTGAACGAGGCGTCCGGTAATCAGGGCCTCTTCGGTCTCGTCAACATGTTCAGTGGCGGCGCGCTGCTCCAGATCACGATCTTCGCGCTCGGCATCATGCCGTACATCACGGCCAGCATCATTCTTCAGCTGCTGACCGTGGTCATCCCGCGACTGGAGGCCCTCAAGAAGGAGGGTCAGTCCGGTACGACGAAGATCACGCAGTACACGCGTTACCTGACCGTGGCACTCGCCATCCTGCAGGGCACCGGCCTGGTGGCCACCGCCCGCAGCGGTGCCCTCTTCAGCGGGTGCTCGGTCGCTTCGAACATCGTCCCGGACCAGGCGATCTTCACCACGATCACCATGGTCATCTGCATGACTGCGGGTACCTGCGTCGTGATGTGGCTCGGTGAGCTGATCACCGACCGCGGCATCGGCAACGGTATGTCGATCCTGATGTTCATCTCGATCGCCGCGACGTTCCCGTCCGCGCTGTGGGCCATCAAGAAGACGGGCACGCTGGCCGGCGGCTGGATCGAGTTCGGCACCGTCATCCTGGTCGGTCTGGTGATGGTGGCGCTCGTCGTCTTCGTCGAGCAGGCCCAGCGCCGTATCCCGGTGCAGTACGCGAAGCGCATGATCGGGCGCCGTTCCTACGGTGGTACGTCCACGTACATCCCGCTCAAGGTGAACCAGGCCGGCGTCATCCCGGTGATCTTCGCCTCGTCGCTGCTCTACATCCCGGCGCTGGTGGCCCAGTTCGCCGGGGGCAACTCGGGCTGGAAGACCTGGGTCACCCAGAACCTCACCAAGGGCGACCACCCGGTCTACATCACCGCGTACTTCTTGCTCATCGTGTTCTTCGCGTTCTTCTACGTGGCGATCTCCTTCAACCCCGAGGAAGTCGCCGACAACATGAAGAAGTATGGTGGCTTCATCCCGGGCATCCGGGCTGGCCGACCGACCGCTGAGTACCTCAGCTACGTACTCAACCGGATCACCTGGCCGGGTTCGCTGTACCTGGGTCTGATCGCTCTCGTGCCGACAATGGCGTTGGTCGGCTTCGGGGCAAGCCAGAACTTCCCGTTCGGCGGCACCAGCATCCTGATCATCGTGGGTGTGGGTCTTGAGACGGTGAAGCAGATCGAGAGCCAGCTCCAGCAGCGCAATTACGAAGGGTTCCTCCGCTGATGCGTATCGTCCTCGTCGGACCGCCCGGTGCCGGTAAGGGAACGCAAGCCGTCCGCCTTGCCGAGCAGCTGGCTATTCCGCACATCTCCACGGGTGACCTGTTCCGCGCCAACATCAGCCAGCAGACCGAGCTGGGCAAGCTCGCGAAGTCCTACATGGACGCCGGCAACCTCGTCCCCGACGAGGTCACCATCGCCATGGCCAAGGACCGCATGGAGCAGGCTGACGCGGAGAACGGCTTCCTGCTGGACGGCTTCCCGCGCAACGTCTCTCAGGCCGAGGCCCTGGACGCGCTGCTGGAGGACGAGGGCATCACGCTGGACGCGGTGCTGGACCTGGAGGTCCCGGAGGACGAGGTCGTCAAGCGGATCGCCGGCCGGCGCATCTGCCGCAACGACTCCTCGCACGTCTTCCACGTGACGTACAGCCCGCCGAAGCAGGAAGGCGTCTGCGACGTCTGCGGCGGCGAGCTGTACCAGCGCGACGACGACTCCGAGGAGACGGTCCGTACGCGGCTGGAGGTCTACCACACGCAGACCGAGCCGATCATCGACTACTACAAGACGCAGGGACTGGTCGTGACGATCTCCGCCCTGGGCCCGGTGGACGAGATCACCCAGCGGGCGATGGAAGCCCTCAAGGGCGAGAGCGCCCAGACCAAGTAGATCGCGGTCACTACGGCCGCGGTGCCCTCCCTCGGACCTGGTCCGGGGGACTCCCAGGGCGCCGCGGCCGTAGTGTTGTGCAGGTAACCCAGTCGACGTGACGAGTGACGGAGAGCGCAGGCCCCCCATGGTGCAGATCAAGAGCCCCGAGCAGATCGCCAAGATGCGTGCGGCTGGGCTGGTCGTCGCCGCGATCCACGCGGCCACCCGTGAGGCCGCGGTGCCCGGGGCCAGCACCAGGGACCTGGACGAGGTCGCCCGCAAGGTGCTCGCCGAGCACGGCGCCAAGTCGAACTTCCTCGGTTACGGCGGCTTCCCCGCGACGATCTGCACCTCCGTCAACGAGGTCGTCGTCCACGGCATCCCCTCGCAGGACGTCGTCCTCAAGGACGGGGACGTCATCTCCATCGACTGCGGCGCCGTCGTCGACGGCTGGCACGGTGACGCGGCCTACACGGCCTTCGTCGGCTCCGGTCACGCCCCCGAGCTGGTCGAGCTCTCCCGGGTGACCGAGGAGTCGATGTGGGCCGGCATCGCGGCGATGAAGCAGGGCAACCGCCTGGTGGACATCTCCCGGGCGATCGAGACGTACATCCGCCGCCAGCCGAAGCCGGGCGGCGGCAAGTACGGGATCATCGAGGACTACGGCGGCCACGGCATCGGCACCGAGATGCACATGGACCCGCACCTGCTGAACTACGTGGAGCGCCGGCGGGGCAAGGGCCCCAAGCTGGTCCCCGGCTTCTGCCTCGCGATCGAGCCGATGGTGTCCCTCGGCACACCGCGCACCGAGGTCCTGGAAGACGACTGGACCGTCATCACCACCGACGGCACCTGGTCCTCCCACTGGGAGCACTCGGTCGCCCTCACCGAACAGGGCCCCCTGGTCCTCACCGCCCCCGACGGCGGCAAGGCGAAGCTGGCCGAGTACGGCGTGACGGCCGCGCCGGACCCGCTCGCCTGACAGCGGTCCGACCAGGGACTTCCTTCCCGCCACCGCGCGCCCGGCCCCGTTCGGCGGCCGGGCGGAGCCGGCGGAGTACCGCGGCACCGCCGCGTTCTACACCCTTGCGCGGGTTTCCGACCCTGTTGCATAGGGATCACCCGCATGGGGCAGACTTTCTCGATTCGTGTTTCCGGGTGCGCTGACGTAGACTGACTCGTCGGCTCTCGTGCACCCGCATGTCCGCATGCGCCCGTAAGGGAAAGCGTGAGAGTCGATCAAGGTAGTCGATTCGAAGGGCGAAGCGTGGCCAAGAAGCAAGGTGCCATCGAGATCGAGGGCACTGTCGTCGAGTCTCTTCCGAACGCCATGTTCAGGGTCGAGCTCCAGAACGGCCACCAGGTTCTGGCACACATCAGCGGCAAGATGCGTATGCACTACATCCGCATCCTCCCTGACGACCGGGTCGTGGTGGAGCTGTCTCCGTACGACCTGACGCGTGGCCGGATCGTCTACCGGTACAAGTAGATCTTGCCCCTTGCCCCGTCTTCTCGGGGCGGTGGCACTGACCCGGAGAACCTCACTAATGAAGGTCAAGCCGAGCGTCAAGAAGATCTGCGACAAGTGCAGGGTGATCCGCCGTCACGGTCGGGTCATGGTCATCTGCGAGAACCCGCGCCACAAGCAGCGCCAGGGCTGACGCACGACCGAACCCTCTGCACCCGCAGAGATTCGCGCGACGCAAGCTGAATATGTTCATACGCAGAGCCCGAGCCATCCAGCTCGACACCCCCGGTTCGGAGGCCGGGGACCCGGTTCGTACCTAGTACGGCGGCCGGGAACCGGTTCTGCGGAAGACCTCCGAAGATTCACCAGGAGCCATTGAATGGCACGCGTTTCCGGTGTTGACATCCCGCGCGAAAAGCGCGTGGAGGTCGCCCTCACCTACGTGTTCGGCATCGGCCGGACCCTCTCGCAGGAGACGCTGGCTGCGACCGGCGTCGACCCGAACACCCGTGTTCGTGACCTGACCGAAGAGCAGCTGGTCGCGATCCGCGAGTTCGTGGACGCCAACATCAAGACCGAGGGTGACCTCCGTCGCGAGATCCAGGCCGACATCCGCCGCAAGGTCGAGATCGGTTGCTACCAGGGTCTCCGTCACCGTCGTGGCCTGCCCGTCCGCGGTCAGCGCACCAGCACCAACGCCCGCACCCGCAAGGGCCCGCGTCGCGCCATCGCCGGTAAGAAGAAGCCGGGCAAGAAGTAGTCCTCAGCGGACGCTTATCAGCGGTCTTCGCTGTAGGACCGACCACCTCCCGTAGGAGTAATAGATGCCCCCCAAGGGTCGTCAGGGCGCTGCCAAGAAGGTGCGCCGCAAGGAAAAGAAGAACGTCGCTCACGGCCACGCGCACATCAAGAGCACGTTCAACAACACGATCGTCTCGATCACGGACCCGTCCGGCAACGTGATCTCCTGGGCCTCCGCCGGCCACGTCGGCTTCAAGGGTTCCCGGAAGTCCACGCCGTTCGCCGCGCAGATGGCCGCCGAGTCGGCTGCCCGCCGCGCCCAGGAGCACGGCATGCGCAAGGTCGACGTGTTCGTCAAGGGCCCGGGCTCCGGTCGTGAGACCGCGATCCGCTCCCTGCAGGCCACGGGCCTCGAGGTCGGCTCCATCCAGGACGTCACCCCGACCCCGCACAACGGCTGCCGCCCGCCGAAGCGCCGCCGCGTCTGACCCTGTACGGCGCGTTCCCCGCGTAAGCGGGGATGATCCGCGCCGACGCGTCTGACGCACGCCGCTTCACAGGCTGTGGTTCCGGGCGGTACGGCTCTCAAAGGCCGTGCCGCCCGTACCCTTGCAGTACAGAGTCGGGCGTCAAATAGCGGGCGCCCCTGACTGAAGGATCTCAACATGCTGATCGCTCAGCGTCCCTCGCTGACCGAAGAGGTCGTCGACGAGTTCCGCTCCCGGTTCGTGATCGAGCCGCTGGAGCCGGGCTTCGGCTACACCCTCGGCAACTCCCTCCGCCGTACCCTCCTGTCGTCGATCCCCGGCGCTGCTGTCACCAGCATCCGCATCGACGGTGTCCTGCACGAGTTCACCACCGTGCCGGGCGTCAAGGAGGACGTGACCGACCTGATCCTCAACATCAAGCAGCTGGTCGTCTCCTCGGAGCACGACGAGCCGGTCGTGATGTACCTGCGCAAGCAGGGCCCGGGTCTGGTCACCGCCGCCGACATCGCGCCCCCGGCCGGTGTCGAGGTGCACAACCCCGACCTGGTCCTCGCCACGCTCAACGGCAAGGGCAAGCTGGAGATGGAGCTGACCGTCGAGCGCGGTCGCGGCTACGTCTCCGCCGTGCAGAACAAGCAGGTGGGCCAGGAGATCGGCCGTATCCCGGTCGACTCCATCTACAGCCCCGTGCTGAAGGTCACGTACAAGGTCGAGGCCACGCGTGTCGAGCAGCGCACCGACTTCGACAAGCTGATCGTCGACGTCGAGACGAAGCAGGCCATGCGCCCGCGTGACGCCATGGCGTCCGCCGGCAAGACCCTGGTCGAGCTGTTCGGTCTCGCCCGCGAGCTGAACATCGACGCCGAGGGCATCGACATGGGCCCGTCCCCCACGGACGCCGCCCTGGCCGCCGACCTCGCGCTGCCGATCGAGGAGCTGGAGCTCACGGTCCGCTCCTACAACTGCCTCAAGCGTGAGGGCATCCACTCCGTGGGTGAGCTCGTCGCGCGTTCCGAGGCCGACCTGCTGGACATCCGCAACTTCGGTGCGAAGTCCATCGACGAGGTCAAGGCGAAGCTGGCCGGCATGGGCCTGGCCCTCAAGGACAGCCCGCCCGGATTCGACCCGACCGCCGCCGCCGACGCCTTCGGCGCCGACGACGACGCGGACGCCGGTTTCGTCGAGACCGAGCAGTACTGAGCGCTCCGCGAGGAGGCCGGTTCTGCGACTGCGGGCCCGCTGTGGCTGGTCGCGCAGTTCCCCGCGCCCCTTGGGGCGCGGGACCTCCGGGTGCCTTGAAAAAGGCGCCCGGATCTCCGACGGGCAACCGCCCGCTCGGATACTGACTTCGGTACCTGATACGGCCGGGGCAGACACACAGGAGAAGAACCATGCCGAAGCCCGCCAAGGGTGCCCGTATGGGCGGCAGCGCCGCGCACGAGAAGCTGCTCCTCGCGAACCTCGCGAAGTCGCTGTTCGAGCACGGCCGCATCACCACCACCGAGGCGAAGGCTCGCCGCCTGCGCCCGTACGCCGAGCGTCTGGTCACCAAGGCGAAGAAGGGTGACCTTCACAACCGCCGCCAGGTGCTCCAGGTGATCACGGACAAGGGCATCGTCCACACGCTCTTCACCGAGATCGGCCCGCGTTACGAGAACCGCCCCGGTGGTTACACCCGCATCACCAAGATCGGTAACCGCCGTGGCGACAACGCGCCCATGGCTGTCATCGAGCTGGTCGAGGCGCTGACGGTCGCGCAGCAGGCCACCGGTGAGGCCGAGGCCGCCACCAAGCGCGCGGTCAAGGAGTCCGAGGAGGCGAAGGTCGAGCAGACCGAGGCCACCGAGGCTCCCGCCGAGGAAGCGGCTGAGTAAAGCGTCAATGACGCCTTAGGCTCTGCCTGAGTGAAGCGGGTCCGCCCTTCGGGGTGGGCCCGCTTTCGCGTTTTTTCAGAGGGCGCCGCCCTGAGAGGATCTGTCTGTGAGTGACGAAGCACAGCCCGGTTACGTCCGTGTCCGTCTCGACCTGTCCTACGACGGGACCGCCTTCCACGGGTGGGCCAAGCAGGCCGGCGGCAAGCGGACCGTGCAGGGCGAGATCGAGGACGCCCTGCGCACGGTGACGCGCTCGGGCGGGACGACGTACGAGCTGACCGTGGCCGGGCGGACGGACGCCGGCGTGCACGCGCGCGGTCAGGTCGCCCATGTCGACCTGCCCGTCGAGCTGTGGGCCGAGCACCGGGAGAAGCTGCTGAAGCGGCTTGCCGGGCGGCTGTCCAAGGATGTGCGGGTGTGGAGCCTGACCGAGGCGCCGCCCGGATTCAACGCGCGCTTCTCGGCGATCTGGCGGCGCTACGCCTATCGCGTCACCGACAACCCCGGGGGCGTCGACCCCCTGCTGCGCAACCACGTCCTCTGGCACGACTGGCCGCTGGACGTGGACGCGATGAACGAGGCCGCGCGGGCGCTGCTGGGCGAGCACGACTTCGCCGCGTACTGCAAGCGGCGTGAGGGGGCGACCACGATCCGCACGCTCCAGGAGCTGAGCCTGGTGCGCGGCGAGGACGGCGTCATCACGGCCACCGTGCGCGCGGACGCGTTCTGCCACAACATGGTGCGGTCGCTGATCGGCGCGCTGCTGTTCGTGGGGGACGGTCACCGGGGCCCGGAGTGGCCGGGCAAGGTGCTGGCCGCAGGTGTCCGGGACTCCGCGGTGCACGTCGTGCGACCGCACGGGCTGACGCTGGAAGAGGTGGGCTATCCCGCCGACGAGTTGCTGGCGGCGCGCAGCAAGGAGGCGCGGAACAAGCGGTCGTTGCCCGGCGCTGCCGGGTGCGAAACCTGCTAGTCAGCCCCTCTTTGCCTGAATATTGCGTTCAAATGCGGACTTACCGTCCGTAGGTGTCCAGGTGCTACTTACGGCACGCTTATCCCTCGGATAACCTTTCACCATTCGGCCACATGTTCCACACAGGGCCGTGTGGGTGGGGGTATTACGGGCCATCGGCCCGGGGGGTGGGAATGTCGTCAGTTGACTCTGCCCGCATGTTCGAGGGCGCCGACGCCGGGGGGCGGCGGGCGTCCCGGCGGGGTGGACGGCGAGGTGCCGAGCAGGCGCCGATGGGGCTGTTGCCCGCGCCGCCCTCGCATGCGGAGAAGTACTCGTACGTCAGGCGCCGGTTGTGGGTGCTCACGCTCGCGTCGCTGGTGAGCTTCGGCTGCCTGACGGTCAGCCAGGTCGCGCTCGCCAAGGCGAGCCCGCTGACCTGGATGTTCGCGCCGCCGCTGGTGTTCACGGTGGTCTATTACCTGGTGTCGCTGCGGGTGAACGGGTTCACGCGCGACTTCGACTTCGCGTACCACCAGAGGCTGGTGCGCGAGTGGCGGCCCGCGGTGTACCCGAGCGTGGACGTGTTCCTGCCGGTGTGCGGTGAGCCCATCGAGGTGCTGCACAACACCTGGACCCATGTACGGCGGCTGGCGGACCGTTATCCGGGCACCTGCGTGCCGTTCGTACTGGACGACGGCGCGAGCCCGGAACTGGAGGCGATGGCCCGGGACTTCGGGTTCCGCTACGGCGTCCGGGAGAACCGCGGCTGGTTCAAGAAGGCCGGCAACCTGCACTTCGGGTTCGGGCAGTCGGACGGCAAGTACGTCCTGATCCTCGACGCCGACTTCACGCCCCGCTCCGACCTGTTGGAGGAGCTGCTGCCGTACATGGAGACGGACGAGCGCATCGGGATCGTGCAGTCGCCGCAGTACTTCCGGGTCCTGGACTCGCAGAACTGGATCGAGCGGGGCGCCGGTGCGGTGCAGGAGCTGTTCTACCGGTCGGTCCAGGTCTCGCGGCAGAACAGTGACGGCGCCATCTGCGTGGGGTCCTGCGCCGTCTACCGGCGGGCGGCCCTGGAGACCAACGGCGGTACGACGCTCATCGAGCATTCCGAGGACGTGCACACCGGGTTCGACCTGCGCGGGCTCGGCTGGGACCTGAAGTACGTACCGGTGGCGCTGTCCACCGGGGTCTGCCCGGACACCGCGGGCGCGTTCTTCAACCAGCAGTACCGCTGGTGTTCGGGCTCGATGTCGCTGCTCGCCAGCAAGAAGTTCTGGGACGCGAAGATACGTTTCTCCAGCCGGCTCTGCTACCTGTCCGGGTTCTTCTACTACATCCACACCGCGCTGTTCACCGTCGTCGCGCCCCTCGTGCCGATCATGCTCCTGCTGACCAGCCCCGAGATGCTCCAGGTCAAGCACCTGGTGTGGGTGCTGCCGAGCATCGTCTACACCACCCTCGTCTTCCCGATGTGGCACAAGGCGCCGTACCGGCTGGAGGCCTGGTCGGCACGGATGATGTACGGCTGGGCGCACGTCTTCGCCATCTGGGACATCCTGCGCAAGCAGCGCATGGGCTGGCAGCCGACCGGGTCCAAGGGCGCCAAGAAGAACAAGACCCGCCGGTTCTGGCTGGGCCTGTGGGTCTGGGGCGGCGGCACCGCGCTCGTCTGGGTGGGCGCGGCCGTCTACCGGCTCTTCACCGGCTACCCGCCGGACTTCGCCCTCGTCCTGTCCTCCGGGCTGTTCTACGCGCTGGTCGTCGCCCGCGCCCTGATCCAGCCGAAGGAACACCACCCCGCCGGGGGTGCCGCGTGACGCGCAAGGCTCTGCTGCCGCTCCTCGTGGCACTGCTGACCCTGGCCGGCGCCGCCGGCTGCGGACTGTTCGACGACGACCCGGCCGCCAAGGCCGCGCGGCGGCCCGCCGCCGAGGCGTCCCCCGCCGAGCGGCCGCCGTACGACGTGACGCCGCTCCTGCACCCGGCCAGGAAGTACTTCGGCGTCGCCGTGGACGGCGCGCCCAGCTCCATGAAGCCGGTGGACGACTTCGCGCGAGCCGTGGGGAAGCGGCCGGACATGGTCGGCTCCTACTCCTCCTGGGGCGACGGCTTCAACGCCGAGGGCGCGAAGAACGTCTTCGGCGCGGGCGGGATCCTCTACGTGTCGTGGGAGCCCTTCAAGCCCGCGCTCGGCGAGATCGCGGACGGCTCGCAGGACGCCTACATCAAGCGGTTCGCGGAGAGCGTCCGCAAGACCGACGTGCCGGTCGCGATCAGCCTCGGGCACGAGATGAACGGCAACTGGTACCCGTGGGGCACCGAGAAGACCCCCGCCGCGACCTTCGTACAGGCCTGGCGGCACGTCCACGAGGTGTTCCAGGAGGTCGGCGCCACCAACGTCATCTGGGTCTGGAGCCCCAACGTCGTCAACCCGGTGCCGGCGGTGAAGCTGCGGCCGTACTGGCCCGGCGACGCCTACGTCGACTGGGTCGGCGTGGTCGGCTACTGGTCCTCGACGGGCGCCCACACCTTCGACACCCTCTACGGGCCCACCCGGCGTCAGGTGGCCGCCTTCACCCACAAGCCGGTGCTGATCAGCGAGACCGCCGCGGAACCCGGGGAGCGGCGGCGCGCGGATGTGCGCGGGCTGCTCCAGGGCGTCGAGCAGGACGAGAACGTCATCGGCTTCCTGTGGTTCAACATCCCCAAGCGGGCCGACTGGCGTATCCAGTCCAGCCCGCTCGCCCTGGCCGAGTTCAAGCGCCTGATCGCGGACGACGCCTTCGGATTCGAGGTACCGCGGTCATGAACGACCCCTCTCGCTTCGGGCAGGTCCCGGGCGCGCCCCACCCGACCACCCACGGCCACGACGGCTCCGACGCCTTCGGCGGCCCCGACGGCTTCGCGGGGCACGACCCGGCAGGCGCGCGGCAGACGTACGCCCCGCGCGTGCAGCACGTCGAGCCGGCCGGGGACCCCGACGCCGACTACTACGTGCCGCACTACACCGTCCTGGCCCCCGAGCCGGAGCCCGGGCCGGGCTATGTGCTGCCCGAGGTCCCGGTGTCGGCCTGGTCGGTCGACACCGCCCGCTCGGTGTGGATCAGCCGCGGCGTACTGGCGTTGATCCTGCTGGTGCAGGCCGGGCTGTCCTTCCGGCTGGGCGGCAGCGTCTTCCCGCAGGAGGCGAAGCTGCTGATGTCCGACGGGCCGGTCTCCGGCCTGCTCGCCGGTGCCGGACCGGCCGGCGCCCGCGCCCTCGCCCTGGTCTGGGCGCTGGGCGCGACGGCGCTGCTGTACGGCACGACCCGGCTGCTGTTCAACGCGCGGGCCGGCCTCGCGGCCGCCGCCCTGTACTCCGCGCTGGAGTCGACCGCGTTCACCGGCCGCTACGCCTGCCTGCACTCCTTGTCGCTCTTCCTGCTGGCCGCGTCCCTGTGGCTGCTGGCCCGGACCCGGCAGGCGGGACCCGCGGCCGTGCTGCTCGCGGCGCCCTTCGCGGCGCTCGCGCCGTTCGCGGCGTACGCGGCGGCGCTGTACCTGCCGACGCTGACCGTGCTCGCGGTGCTCACCGCCTACCGCTTCCGCGGTGCCGGGGCGTTCGTCCGGGGCGCGCTGTTCGCGGTGGCCACCGGCGTCCTGTGCGCCGTCGGACAGGCCCTGCACGGCAGCCCGCACGGCTGGAACGCGCGCGGCACCGACAGCGCGGCGCACCTGCTCCGGGAGAGCGCCGAGTGGGGCGGGATCGTCCTGCTCGTCGCCGTGGTCGGTGCCGTCGGCTACGCCCGGCGGGCCCGCATGGGAGAGATGCCCTGGGCCGTCGGCGACGCGCCGGGCACCGTCCGCCGCACCGCGCTGGGCCTGACCCTGTGCGCCACCGCCCTGCTCGCCCCGCTCTACCAGGCCTGGCTCGGCAACGGCAGCTCGCTGCACCTGCACCTCGGGTTCGGGCTGCTCTTCGCGGTGCCGATGGCGGGCCTGGGCATCTCCCGGATGATGGGCGCCCACTTCAGGTACCCCCAGATCGGGATCATGATCTACGTCGCCGCGCTCGTCATCGGCATGGCGCAGACCCGCGAGCTGTACCGGCCACCGGACTCCGCGGCGATGGTCCGCGTCCTGCGGCCGCTGGCCGACGGCGAGGGCAGCTACCTCACCGACGAGCCCGAGATCTCCGCCTACTACCTGCGCGCGCAGACCGAGCCCGCCCAGTGGCACCGCGCGCCGCACGGCACGGCCCTGGCCGCCGCCGTGCGCGAGGGGACGTACGACGTGATCGTCCTGCGTTCCGCCACTGTTCCCCCGCAGCTGCACGGGTCGCGGCACTACCGGCTGCTGGCCGTCCTGCGCCCCGCGGGCCGGCCGACCTACCGGATCTGGGTGAAGCGATGAGTACGCGGACACACGCACCGGCCGCCGAGGACACGGCGCCCGACGGCCGGGCTGCCCGGCGCCGTGCCGCGTCCGGCGGGGGCGGTGCCGTACTGGCCTTCGTCCTGCCCACGCTGACCGCCCTGGCCTGTGTGCTGCCCGGACTCGGCCGCCGCCAGCCGTGGCGCGACGAGCAGGCCACCTGGTGGGCGGCCACGCTGTCCTGGCACGACCTGGGGCTGCTGATCGACCACATCGACGTCGTCTTCACGCCCTACTACGCGGCCATGCACCTGTGGATCGCGGTCGCCGGCGACTCCCCGGCCGCGCTGCGGCTGCCCGGGGCACTGGCCATGGCCGGGTCGGCCGGACTGGTCGCACTGCTCGGGCGGCGGATCTTCGCGCCGCGCACCGGGCTGCTGGCAGGCCTGCTGTTCGCGGTGGTCCCCGCGATCACCCGGTACGGCCAGGAAGCCCGGCCGTACGCCTTCGCGACGCTGTTCGCGCTGCTCGCGACGTTGCTGCTGCTGCGGGTGCTGGACCGGCCCAGCCTGAAGGGCTGGACCTGGTACGCCCTGGCCGTCGCCGCCACCGGCTACGGCCATCTGGTCGCGCTGACGGTGCTCGCCGGGCACCTCGGCCTGGTGGTCCAGGCCAGGCGGCGCGGTGACCGCATCGCGCACTACGCTTTCGCCGCGGCCGCCCTGCTGGGGCTGTCGGCCGTCTTCCCCGTGCTGGCCCAGGGCAGCGGTCAGAGCGGGCAGATCGCCTGGAACAACACCACGGCCTCGGACCTGACCGGCTACCCGCAGGAGCTGTTCGGCTCGTGGGTGACCGGCGGGGCGGTGCTGTGCCTCGGCGTGCTGGGCCTGGCCGTGGCCGGACGCCACGCGGCCCTGCTCGGCCCGTGGGCGGTGCTGCCGCCGCTGCTCACCCTCGCCACAGCCGACCAGCTGCACCTGTTCCTGCCGCGCTACCTGCTCTTCACGATCCCGGCCTGGACGCTCCTGGCGGCCGCCGCGGTCACCCGGCTCGCCGGCCGGCTGGAACCGGCCGCCCGGCGCGGCGGCGGAGCGCGGGCCCTCGGCGCACTGCTGGTGACGGCGGTCGCGGCGGCCTACGCCTTCGCGGCCTGGCCCGCGATCGGCGACGCCAAGAAGGACCTGCCGCAGGAACCGGACTACCGGGCCGCCGCGCACGTCGTCGCGGCGGGACAGCGGAGCGGCGACGGGATCGTCTTCAACGGCGGGCTCTCCGAGCGCCGGGCCATGGCCTACGAGCTGCGGGACCGCCGGGCGCCCAAGGACGTGCTCATGGAGTGGACCCCCCAGCAGAACGGCTCCTACGGCGCCACCGAGTGCGGCCGCCCGGCCCGCTGTCTGAAGGAGGTCGACCGGCTCTGGCTGGTCTCCACCATCAGCGACGGCCGGCCGCCGCTCGCCGGCATGAACGCCCGTACGGCCGCCCTGCTCGGCACGGACTTCAAGGCCGTGCGGACGGTGAAGCTGCACCGCGTCACGGTCCAGGTGCTCGCGCGCGACTGACGCGCCCGTCCCGGAAACACTGGTTAAGGAGGCCGTGAGATGCGGCTCACTGTCATCGGCACCGGCTATCTCGGTGCCACCCACGCCGCCTGCATGGCGGAACTCGGCCACGAGGTGCTCGGCGTCGACGTCGACGCGGACAAGGTCGCCGCGCTGCGCGCCGGACGGGTGCCGTTCCACGAGCCGGGGCTCGCGGAGCTGATCGAGCGGCACACGGCGAGCGGCCGGCTGCGCTTCACCACCGACTACGCGGAGGCCGGGGCCTTCGGCGACGTGCACTTCGTGTGCGTCGGCACCCCCCAGCGCGCCGACTGCGCGGGCGCCGACCTCACGTACGTCGACGCGGCCTTCGCCGCGATCGCCGCGCACACCCGGCCGGGCGCGCTGCTCGTGGGCAAGTCGACCGTGCCGGTCGGCACGGCCGGGCGGCTGGCGCGGTCGCATGAGGCCGAGGTCGCCTGGAACCCGGAGTTCCTGCGGGAGGGCTTCGCCGTGGCGGACACGCTGCGGCCGGACCGGCTGGTGTTCGGGGTGGAGTCGGAGCGCGCGGAGACGGTCCTGCGGGCGGTGTACGCCCCCGTCCTCGCGGCCGGCACCCCGCTCGTCACCGCCGGTTTCGCGACCGCCGAGCTGGTCAAGACGGCCGCGAACGCCTTCCTGGCCACCAAGATCTCCTTCATCAACGCGATGGCCGAGGTCTGCGAGGCGGCCGGCGGCGACGTGGGCACGCTCGCCGAGGCACTCGGCCACGACGACCGGATCGGACCGAAGTTCCTGCGCTCCGGAGTCGGCTTCGGCGGTGGCTGTCTGCCCAAGGACATCCGCGCCTTCGCGCACCGCGCCGGGGAACTCGGTGTCTCGCTGGAGTTCCTCCGCGAGGTCGACGCGATCAACATGCGACGCCGCGACCGGGTGGTCGAGCTGGCCCGCGAGCTGTGCGGGGGGTCCCTGGCGGGCACCCGTGTCACCGTGCTCGGCGCGGCCTTCAAGCCCGACTCCGACGACATCCGCGACTCGCCCGCGCTCGACGTGGCCGACAGGCTGCGGCTGGCCGGCGCCGACGTCACGGTCTACGACCCGGCGGCGATGGACAACGCCCGCAAGGCGTTCCCGCGGCTCGGGTACGCGGTCTGCGTGGAGGAGGCGCTGCGCGGGGCCGGGCTGGTCCTGCATCTGACGGAGTGGCCGCAGTTCCGGGAGATAGACCCGGAACAGGCAGCGGCATGGGTGGACCGTCCACGGATCGTGGACGGCCGGGGGGTGCTCGACGCGGACCGCTGGACCGCGGCGGGCTGGCAGTTGCGGGCGCCGGGCCGGCCGGCGCCCCGAGAGGAGGGATGAGCATGACTCACGCGGACATTCCCGTCACCGTGGTGATGCCGACGTACAACGAGGCGGCCAACGTGGCGCGCATGGCCGAGGCGGTGCTCGCGCTGCCGCTGGACGCGCTGCACCTGAAGATCGTCGACGATTCCAGCCCGGACGGCACCGGGCGGATCGCCGAGGAGCTGGCCGAGAAGTACAACGCCGACGGCAGGCGGCGGATGAGCGTCCTGCACCGTACGGCGAAGGACGGACTGGGCCGGGCCTACACCGCCGGCATGACCGCCGCGCTGGAGGAGGGTGCCGCGTACGTCGTCCAGATGGACGCCGACGGCAGCCACCCCGTGGACGCCGTACCGCGGATGCTGGAGGCGGCGGTGGCCTCCGGCGCGGGGCTGGTCGTCGGCAGCCGGTACGTCGAGGGCGGCTCGCTGGACGAGGACTGGGGCGCCCACCGCGTCCTGCTGTCCCGCTTCGCCAACCGGTACGCGCGGGTCATCCTCGGCACCGCGATCAACGACATCACGGCCGGTTTCAACCTGTGGTCGGCGGCGACGCTGCGGGACGTGGACCTCGCCTCCCTCGACAGCGCCGGCTACAGCTTCCAGGTGGAGCTGAAGTACAAGGCCGTACGGACCGGCCACACCGCCGTGGAGATCCCCATCCGGTTCGCCGAGCGCACCGAGGGTGTGTCCAAGATGACGCTGCGCACCCAGCTGGAGTCCGCGGTGCTGCCGATCCGGCTGCGGCTTCGGCTGCGGAAGCGGTAGCCGCTACCGGTTCGCCGCGGCCGAGGCCTGGGCCTCCCCGCGGCGCCTGATCTGGCGGAACGCGAACTCCGCCAGGTCGTCGCCGGCCTTGAAGACCGCCGTGTCCTTGGTGGTGACGTCCTTGCCGCCGGTGAAGCCGGCGATCGTGAAGTAGGCGTAGCGGCCGTAGGTGTTCGTGGTCGAGCGGCAGATCGCGGAGTCGCAGAAGGACTTGACGCCCTTGCCGGGCAGCGCCTGGACGATGCTCTTCTTGTCGGCCTGGCCCTTGGCCTTGGTGGCCTGCGCCTCGGTGTCGAAGACGGCGACGCCGACCGTGACGGCCACGCCGTCCTTGACGTAGCTCACCCGCATCAGGCGGGTGCAGCCGTTGCCGGTGAGCACCTTGGCCAGGGTGCCTCCGGCGCCGGTCGAGCAGTTCGCCGCGTCCGCGGTGGCGCCCTTCTTGTACACCGTGTCGCCCATGGTCAGCTGAGTGCCCGGGAACAGCGTCTCGGGGCTCAGCGGAGCGGTGTCCTTCTTGGCGCTGGATATGAAGTCCTTCGGGTCCAGCGGGGGAGGCGCGCTGGTGGAGGCGAAGGACGGTGCCGTGGCCGTGCCGCCCGGGATGGTGGCGGTGGCGGGGAGGTCACTGAGGCCGGGCGTGGGGTCGCCGTCGGCCGACACCACGGCCATCGCGACGGCACTGCCGATCGCGACGGTGGCGACCGCGCCACCGACGACGAACAGCAGCTTGCGCCGCTTGTTCCGCGTCTCCGAGGCTTCCGCCAGCGCTGCCCAGTCGGGGCTCTGGTCGTCGCCGTCGGCGCCGCCCCAGGGCTGCTGGGAATTCGGTTTCCAGGGATCCCATTGCGACTGGGGTCCCCCCTGCCCGTAAGTCATGGGGCGCATCTTAGACGGGCGCCCGGGGGCGGCGGACCGCGTCAGGCGGCATGCCACGTTTGTCCGTCGGCATGCCTCGTTTTGACCCGTACGGGGGCGGGCAGGTAACCTGCTTCTTCGTTGTGTATTGGCTTGCTCATTCTCACGGGACGGGCCCTTACACCGGTCCACCGGGCCGATGACCAGCAACCCCACGTACGCGGTATGCGTCACCGCAGTGGATCAGGCTGTCGTGATCGTTTCGGTGACCTGTTCAGGACCATTCACTCGAAGCGAAGGCTACGAACCGTGCGTACGTACAGCCCCAAGCCCGGCGATGTGACGCGCCAGTGGCACGTCATTGACGCTCAGGACGTCGTCCTGGGTCGTCTCGCCACCACCGCCGCGTCCCTCCTCCGGGGCAAGCACAAGCCGATCTACGCTCCTCACGTCGACACCGGTGACTTCGTCATCATCGTCAACGCCGACAAGGTGCACCTGTCCGGCAACAAGCGGACCCAGAAGATGGCGTACCGTCACTCCGGTTACCCGGGTGGTCTGCGTTCCGTCCGCTACGACGAGCTGATGGACAAGAACCCCGAGAAGGCCGTCGAGAAGGCCATCAAGGGCATGCTCCCCAAGAACACCCTGGGCCGTCAGATGCTCTCCAAGCTGAAGGTCTACTCGGGCGACCAGCACCCCCACGCTGCCCAGCAGCCGGTGCCGTTCGAGATCACCCAGGTCGCGCAGTAGTTCCGGCCACCCCCTAAGACTGAAGAGAATCTGAGGAGCATCGTGGCCGAGACCACTGCCGAGCAGCCGCTCGACGAGAACGTCGAGAACATCGACATCGACAGCTACACCACCGAGTCCGAGGTCGTCGTGGAGGGTGAGTACACCTCCGAGTCCCTCGCCTCGCACTTCGGTGAGCCCCAGCCGGCCGCCGGCCTGGGCCGTCGCAAGAACGCCATTGCCCGCGTCCGGATCGTTCCGGGCACCGGCAAGTGGAAGATCAACGGTCGCACCCTCGAGGACTACTTCCCGAACAAGGTGCACCAGCAGGAAGTCAACGAGCCCTTCAAGGTGCTCGAGCTCGAGGGTCGTTACGACGTCATCGCCCGCATCGCGGGTGGCGGTGTCTCCGGTCAGGCCGGTGCGCTCCGTCTCGGTGTCGCCCGTGCGCTGAACGAGGCCGACGTCGACAACAACCGCGGCGCCCTGAAGAAGGCCGGCTTCCTCAAGCGCGACGACCGTGCGGTCGAGCGCAAGAAGGCCGGTCTGAAGAAGGCCCGCAAGGCTCCGCAGTACAGCAAGCGCTAACCAAGAGCTGCTTGCTCGTACTCCGAACGCCCCGGCGGCACGCCACATGTGCCGCCGGGGCGTTCGTTTATCCCGGCCAGGGGCGTATAACGACACAAGACGCTCAAAGGCTTGTGTGATCGAATGTCGTGGCGTCTGGCAGCATTACCGGCAGCAAAGACGCTTCCTCAGGAGGACAAGTGGGACGACACTTCGGCACCGACGGCGTGCGTGGCGTCGCCAACGCGGACCTGACGGCCGAGATGGCGCTCGGCCTGTCCGTCGCGGCGGCCCACGTACTGGCCGAAGCGGGCACGTTCGAGGGTCACAGGCCGAAGGCGGTCGTCGGACGGGACCCGCGCGCGTCCGGGGAGTTCCTGGAGGCGGCCGTCGTCGCCGGCCTCGCCAGCGCGGGCGTGGACGTCCTGTGCGTCGGCGTGCTGCCGACGCCGGCCGTGGCACACCTGACCGGCGCGCTCGGCGCGGACCTCGGCGTGATGCTCTCCGCCAGCCACAACGCCATGCCGGACAACGGCATCAAGTTCTTCGCCCGCGGCGGCCACAAGCTCGCCGACGAGCTGGAGGACAAGATCGAGGCCGTGTACGAGTCCCACCGCCACGGCGAGCCCTGGGAGCGGCCCACCGGTGCCGGGGTCGGGCGCGTGCGCTCGTACGACGAGGGCTTCGAGACCTACGTCGGCCACCTGCTGTCGGTGCTGCCGAACCGGCTCGACGGGCTGAAGATCGTCCTGGACGAGGCGCACGGCGCGGCCTCGGGGGTCTCGCCGGAGGCGTTCTCGCGGGCCGGCGCGGAGATCGTCACGATCGGCGCCGAGCCGGACGGCCTCAACATCAACGACGGCTGCGGCTCCACCCACCTCGGCCTGCTGAAGGCCGCCGTCCTCGAACACGGCGCGGACCTCGGCATCGCGCACGACGGCGACGCCGACCGCTGCCTGGCCGTGGACCACACCGGCGCGGAGGTGGACGGCGACCAGATCCTCGCCGTGCTCGCCCTGGCCATGCGGGAGCGCTCCGAGCTGCGGGCCGACACGGTGGTCGCCACCGTGATGTCCAACCTCGGCTTCAAGCTGGCCATGGAGAAGGCCGGCATCCACCTCGTGCAGACCGCCGTCGGCGACCGCTACGTGCTGGAGGAGATGAAGCGGCACGGGTACGCGCTCGGCGGTGAGCAGTCCGGGCACGTCATCATCCTCGACCACGCGACCACCGGCGACGGCACGCTGACCGGGCTGCTGCTGGCGGCACGCGTCGCCGAGAGCGGGCGCTCGCTGCGGGACCTGGCGTCCGTGATGGAGCGGCTGCCGCAGGTGCTGATCAACGTGCCCGACGTGGACAGGTCGCGGGTGAAGACGTCCGGCGACCTGGCCGCGGCCGTCGCCGAGGCCGAGCGGGAGCTGGGGGCCACCGGGCGGGTGCTGCTGCGGCCGTCCGGGACCGAGCCGCTGGTGCGGGTGATGGTCGAGGCCGCCGACATCGATCAGGCGCGCTCCGTCGCCGGTCTGCTGGCCGACGCGGTGAAGTCGGCGCTGGGCTAGGCCCCGACAAGGCCCCGCGCCCCCCGGGGGCCGCTTCCGTCAGTCTGAGCTGCGGCCCTGCCGTTGCCTGGCCCAGAAGTACTTCTGGGCCAGCAGCGTGAGTGTTCCCGCCAGGACGATGCCCAGCAGGTTCAGCAGGAGCTGTTCCGTCGAGCCCCAGGCCTGGCGGTACTCGGTGTAGGTGAAGGCCACGGCCGCGTTCGCCGCCGCCGGGACCGTGGTGACCGAGATCGCCACGCCTACCAGCGCGCTCGACTTCGCCGATGTCAGCGACAGGGTGCCGGCGGCGCCCGCGAGCACCGCGACCACGAAGGAGAAGGCGTCCGGCTGGTAGATGAAGTTGGTGTTGGGCCGCTTTGCATCCAGCTGGAGCCTGGAGAACAGGCCGACGCCGTCCATGAACCAGGCGAAGCCGGCCGTCACCACCAGGGCCACCGCGAAACCGACCAGCAGCGCGGTCAGCGAGCGCAGGGCGAGGCGCGGGGTGCGCTGCACGAGGCCTGTGCAGAAGCCGGCCAGCGGCCCGAACTCCGGTCCCACCGCCATCGCGCCCACGATCAGGATCGCGTTGTCGAGCACCACGCCGCAGGCCGCGATCATCGTGGCGATGGTGAGGAAGACGAGGTAGGTGACCGACAGCGTCGACTCCTCGTGCGTCACGTCGGTGAGGTGCTCCCACAGCACCGCGTCCGCGCCCTCGCCCGGGGCCTCCTCCTCCGCCTTGTCGGCGTGCCGGGACAGCGACAGGTCGATGTTCTCGACGGCGATCGAGCCGGTCTCGTCCAGCCCCAGCTCCCGCAGCTCGCTCAGCAGCTGGTCGCCCGCCTCCCGGGCGACGTCGCACAGGACGACGTCGCCGGCCGGGCTGTGCGCGGCGCCGGGAAGCACCACGAGGTGTGTGGCGCCGGTGGTCCGCTCGACGAGCCGGACCACGGCGTCGGTCAGGCCTGCCGGGGTGATCAGACGCAGATGCAGCATCCCGGCAGCGTAGTGCTCACAGCTTGCGCAGCCTCAGCCGCTGGACCTTGTGGTCCTGGCCCTTGCGCAGGATGAGGGTGGCGCGGCCCCGGGTGGGGGCGATGTTCTCGACCAGGTTGGGCTTGTTGATCGTGCGCCACAGGGTGCGGGCGTAGTCGAGGGCCTCCTCCTCGGAGACCTGGGTGTACTTGCGGAAGTACGAGTCCTGTTTCTGGAAGGCGGTCCGGCGCAGCTTCCGGAAGCGGCTGAGGTACCAGTTCTCGATGTCCTCGGTGCTCGCGTCGACGTACACGCTGAAGTCGAAGAAGTCGGCGAGACCGACCCGGGTGCGGCCGTCCTTGCCGGGCAGCGCGGGCTGGAGGACGTTCAGGCCCTCGACGATCAGGATGTCCGGGCGGCGCACGGTGAGCTTCTCGCCGGGGACGATGTCGTAGATCAGGTGGGAGTAGACGGGGGCCGTCACCTCGTCCTTGCCGGCCTTGATGTCGGCGACGAAGCGGGTCAGGGCCCGGCGGTCGTACGACTCCGGGAAGCCCTTGCGCGACATCAGGCCGCGGGCCTCCAGTTCCCTGGTGGGCAGCAGGAAGCCGTCCGTCGTCACCAGCTCGACGCGCGGATGCTCGGGCCAGCGGGACAGCAGCGCCTGGAGGAGACGGGCGACGGTGGACTTGCCGACGGCGACCGAGCCCGCCACCCCTATGACGAAGGGCGTGCCGGACTGGGAGCCCTTTTCACCGAGGAAGGTGTTGAGCGCGCCGCGCAGCCCGTCGGTGGCGCCGACGTAGAGGTTGAGCAGGCGGGAGAGCGGGAGGTAGATGTCCCGCACCTCGTCGAGGTCGATGACATCGCCCAGGCCGCGCAGCTTCTCCACCTCCTCGGCGGTCAGCGGCAGCGGCGTCTTGTCGCGCAGCGCGCTCCACTCGGCACGGGTGAGGTCGACGTAGGGAGTCGCCTCCGGCCTGGGCCGGTGGGCGCTCCGGGGTATCGAGGAGACCGGTGAGATCACAGTCCATTGTTAACGGAGTTTGAACGGGGCGGTGGGGTGGGGTGCGTCACGCCGCGGCGGACGTACGGTCTCGAACCGCCCGGATCGGACGGGAACGGGGCAGGGCCGGTGGAGGTGTTTTCGGAGCGCCGGATCGCCGGAGGCCTGCGTACCCCCGTGGGAATTTCCGAATTCGGGCACGCGGCGGCTCTTTTGGTGGCCGATCTGATCGTAGGCTGCCGCTCATGTGCGGAATCGTAGGATACGTGGGAGCGCAGTCGGCGCTCGATGTCGTGATGGCCGGGCTGAAGCGGCTGGAGTACCGGGGCTACGACTCGGCGGGCGTCGCCGTGCCGGCGGACGGGGGGCTGGCCGCGGCGAAGAAGGCCGGGAAACTGGTCAACCTGGAGAAGGAGTTGGTCGAACGGCCCCTGCCGGCCGGTACGACGGGCATCGGGCACACCCGCTGGGCCACGCACGGCGGCCCCACGGACGACAACGCCCACCCGCACCTGGACAACGCCGGCCGGGTGGCCGTCGTCCACAACGGCATCATCGAGAACTTCGCCGTGCTGCGTGCCGAGCTGGCCGAGCGGGGACACGAGCTGGTCTCCGAGACGGACACCGAGGTCGTGGCCCACCTGCTGGCCGAGGAGTTCTCGGTGACCGCGGACCTGGCGGAGGCGATGCGGCTGGTGTGCCGGCGTCTGGAGGGCGCGTTCACGCTGGTCGCGGTGCACGCGGACGTGCCGGACGTGGTGGTGGGCGCGCGCCGCAACTCACCCCTGGTGGTGGGTGTCGGGGACGGCGAGGCGTTCCTGGCCTCCGACGTCGCCGCGTTCATCGCGCACACCCGCTCGGCCATCGAGCTGGGCCAGGACCAGGTGGTGGAGCTGCGCCGCGACGGTGTCACGGTGACCGGCTTCGACGGCAGCGCCGCGGACGTCCGGTCCTTCCACGTGGACTGGGACGCGTCCGCCGCCGAGAAGGGCGGCTACGACTACTTCATGCTGAAGGAGATCGCCGAGCAGCCCAAGGCGGTCGCCGACACCCTGCTGGGCCGCATCGACCCGTCCGGCTCGCTGACCCTGGACGAGGTCCGCATCAGCGCCTCCGAGCTGCGCGAGGTCGACAAGGTCGTCATCGTCGCCTGCGGTACGGCCTTCCACGCCGGGATGATCGCCAAGTACGCCATCGAGCACTGGACGCGTATCCCGTGCGAGGTGGAGCTGGCCAGCGAGTTCCGCTACCGGGACCCCATCCTGGACGGGCGGTCGCTGATCATCGCCATCTCCCAGTCGGGCGAGACCATGGACACCCTGATGGCACTGCGGCACGCCCGCGAGCAGGGCTCCAAGGTGCTGGCCATCTGCAACACCAACGGCTCGACGATCCCGCGCGAGTCGGACGCGGTGCTGTACACGCACGCCGGCCCCGAGGTCGCCGTGGCCTCCACCAAGGCCTTCCTGACGCAGCTGGTCGCGTGCTACCTGGTCGCCCTGTACCTGGGCCAGGTGCGCGGCACCAAGTGGGGCGACGAGATCCGCGCCGTCATCCGGGACCTGTCCCGGATCTCGGGCGCGGTCGATCGCGTCCTGGAGACGATGGAACCGGTACGGGCCCTCGCGCGCTCCCTGGCCGACAAGAAGACGGTGCTGTTCCTGGGCCGGCACGTGGGCTATCCGGTGGCGCTGGAGGGCGCGCTCAAGCTCAAGGAGCTCGCGTACATGCACGCGGAGGGATTCGCGGCGGGCGAGCTGAAGCACGGGCCGATCGCGCTGATCGAGGAGGACATGCCGGTGGTCGTGGTCGTGCCGTCGCCCCGCGGGCGGTCCGTCCTCCACGACAAGATCGTCTCCAACATCCAGGAGATCCGGGCCCGGGGAGCGCGGACCGTCGTCATCGCGGAGGAGGGTGACGAGGCGGTCGTCCCGTACGCGGACCACCTGATCCGCATCCCGGCGACGCCGACCCTGCTGCAGCCGATGGTGGCGACGGTGCCGCTGCAGGTGTTCGCGTGCGAGCTGGCCACCGCCCGGGGCAACGAAGTGGACCAGCCCCGGAACCTGGCGAAGTCGGTGACGGTGGAGTAGCGCGCGCGGGACGGGCGGAGTCCGCGGTGCCGCGCTCGCGCTGCTTGCGTTGGAGCGGACTCCAGCTCGTAAGGTCGCGCTGTTCTCAACCGGGCCAACACCGAGGAGAGTTGCATGCGCCACCGCGTTCTGGGCGGGACCGGTATCGAGGTCAGTCCCTACTGCCTCGGCACGATGATGTTCGGCTTCGTCGGCAACCCCGACCATGACGAGTGCGCGCGGATCGTCCACGCCGCGCTCGACGAGGGGATCAACTTCGTCGACACCGCCGACATGTACTCGGCCGGGGAGTCGGAGACGATCGTCGGCAAGGCGCTGAAGGGCCGCCGTGACGACGTGGTCCTCTCGACCAAGGTCCACTTCCCGATGGGCGAGGGTCCCAACCGGGGCGGCAACTCGCGGCGTTGGATCGTGCGGGCGGTGGAGGACAGCCTGCGGCGGCTGGGTACCGACTGGATCGACCTCTACCAGGTGCACCGCCCGGACCACACGACCGACATCGAGGAGACCCTCTCCGTCCTGACCGACCTCGTGCGCCAGGGCAAGATCAGGGCGTTCGGCTGCTCCACGTTCCCCGCGGACGAGATCGTGGAGGCCTACCACGTGGCCGACCGCCGCGGCCTCCAGCGTTTCCGCACCGAGCAGCCGCCCTACTCGCTGCTGGCCCGCGGTGCCGAGAGGCAGGTGCTGCCGGTGGCGCAGCGCCTGGGCATGGGCGTGCTGACCTGGAGCCCGCTGGCCTCGGGGTTCCTGACGGGCCGCTACCGCAAGGGCCAGACCCTCGACCTGAGCAGCGGCCGCCCCACCCTCAACCCCGACCGCTTCGACCCGTCGGCGCCGCGCACGGCCGTGAAGCTGGACGCGGTCGAGCAACTGGTCGCGGTGGCCGAGGAGGTGGGCTGCTCGCTGCCGGAGCTGGCCGTGGCCTTCCCGCTCGCGCACCCGGCGGTCACCTCGGTGATCATCGGCCCGCGCACGATGGAGCAGCTGCGGAACACGCTCAAGGGGGCGTCCGTGTCGCTGGACGACGCCGCCCTCGACCGCATCGACGCGATCGTCCCGCCCGGCACCGACGTCTACCCGCCCGACGGCGCCTGGACCCCGCCGTCCCTCACGACGCCGGCACTGCGGAGGCGGCCGGCGGGCACGAGGTCGGCTGGGTGAAGTACGGGTGGGTGAAGCGCGGGCGGAGCGGAACGGGAGCGCCCTACGTTCACACGGGCCGGACCCGGCTGCCCCGCGCAGCCCACCGGCACCAGGACGTGACGACGATGAGCACACCCACCACACGGCACATGCCGCGAGGGGCAGCACTGGGCACAGGCTTCCACCCGCACACCCACGCCACCCCACCCAGGTGGGCCATACCCATGCCAGACACCACCTCTTGCACAGGATCCCTGAGCTGATCTGAGACGCTGCCCCGCATGAGCATCATCGGCGTAGGGATCGACGTGGCCGAGATCGAGCGGTTCGAGGCGGCGCTGGAGCGTACGCCGGGGCTGGCCGACCGGCTCTTCGTGGAGCGGGAGTTGCTGCTGCCGAGCGGGGAGCGGCGCGGTATCGCCTCGCTCGCGGCGCGGTTCGCGGCGAAGGAGGCACTCGCCAAGGCGCTGGGCGCACCGCCCGGGCTGCTCTGGGTCGATGCCGAGGTGTGCGTCGAGGACAGCGGGCAGCCCCGGCTGCAGGTGCGGGGGACCGTGGCCGCGCGGGCCGCGGAACTCGGGGTGCGGTCGTGGCACGTGTCGCTCAGTCACGACGCGGGAGTCGCCTCGGCCGTGGTCATCGCGGAGGGCTGAGCGGGGCGGGTCCCGGGCGGGCCGGGAGACCGGCGGGCCGCGAGCCCCGGCGGGCGGGGTCTCAGCGGGCGGGGGCTCGGCGGGCCGAGGAGCTGCGCGGCCCGGAGAGTTCGGCGGGCCGAGGAGCTGCGCCGCTCGGAGAGTTCGGCGGGTCGGGTGGGTCCCGTGGGGTGAGCGAGGCGGTCGTGCCGTCCGTGCGGGTTCCGGGGCAGACTCGGTGGCATGCGTACTGCGTACAGCGTGGAGACGATCAGGGCGGCCGAGCGGGCGCTGATGGCACGGCTTCCGGAAGGGGCGCTCATGCAACGGGCCGCCGCCGGGCTGGCGGCCGCCTGCGCGGACTTCCTCGGACGGGTGTACGGCAGCCGGGTGGTGCTGCTCGTCGGGAGCGGCGACAACGGCGGGGACGCGCTGTACGCGGGAGCCCGGCTGGCGCGACGCGGGGCCGGGGTCACGGCCGTGCTGCTCGCGCCCGAACGCACGCACGCCGCAGGGCTGGCCGCCCTGCGCGGGGCGGGTGGCGCCGTCGCGCACGCCGGGTCCGCCGAGGAGCTGATCGCGCGCGCCGACCTCGTCGTCGACGGCATCGTCGGGATCGGGGGGAAGGGCGGGCTGCGGCCGGACGCGGCACGGACGGCCGGCCTCCTGGAGCGGGCCCGGGCCGGCGTCGTCGCCGTGGACCTGCCCAGCGGTGTCGAGGCGGACACCGGCGAGGTGCGGGGGGTGGCGGTCCGCGCCGACCTCACCGTCACCTTCGGCGCGTACAAGCCGGCGCTCCTCATCGACCCCGGGCGGGAGTACGCCGGGTCGGTCAGGCTCGTCGACATCGGGCTCGAACTGCCGCCGCCCGAACCCGACGTGGAGGCTCTGCAGCATGCCGACGTGGCGCGGCGGCTGCCGGTGCCGGCGGCGGAGAGCGACAAGTACCGGCGTGGTGTGGTGGGCGTCGCCGCCGGGTCGGCGCGGTATCCCGGCGCGGCCGTGCTCGCCGTCGCCGGGGCGCTGCGGGGCGGGGCGGGCGCCGTGCGCTACGTCGGCTTCGCCGCCGACGCCGTCGTCACCCGGTTCCCGGAGACGCTCGTGTCCGAGCACGGGCCGGCCAGGGCGGGGCGCGTGCAGGCGTGGGTCGCCGGTCCCGGCGCCGGGGACGACGCGCTGAGCGTGGCGCAGGTGCTGCGCACGGACGTACCGGTGCTGCTCGACGCCGACGGGCTGCGGCTGGCGGAGCGGGACGCGGTGCGGGGACGTACGGCGCCGACGCTGATGACCCCGCACGCCGGAGAGGCCGCGGCCCTGCTCGGGGTGTCCCGGGAGGAGGTCGAGGCGGGACGGCTGGCCGCCGTACGGGAGTTGGCGGCCGTGTACCGGGCGACCGTGCTGCTGAAGGGGTCGACCACTTTGGTGGCCGACCCCGGGGGCGGCCCGGTCCGGGTGAACGCCACCGGAACCGGCTGGCTCGCCACGGCCGGCAGCGGGGACGTGCTGTCGGGGCTCGCGGGTTCGCTGCTGGCGTCGGGTCTGTCCGCGCTGGACGCGGGGAGCGTGGCGGCCTATCTGCACGGGCTCGCCGGACGCTTCGCGGCGGACGGGGCGCCGACGACGTCTCTGGACGTCGCCGAGCGGATCCCGCAGGCTTGGCGGGACGTCGTACGGGACTGAGCCCTTTCCCGGCCGTTCATGAGCCGCAAATCCAGCTCAACTGCCTTGGCTGGACTGGGTGGTTCGTGGGACGCGGGCGAGGTGAGTCCGGAGGGGCGTGCGATCATCCTCTGGCGCGGTTGCCGTGAGCCGAGGCGGACCCGGTGCAGGCGCAGGCGCGACCGGACGGCGTCGTGGGGGAGCGTGTCGCATGGTGGAGGACCTTCTCGTCGCCGTGATCGACGTCGTCCTGAGCCGTGGATGGAAACGGTGGCGCCGCCTGCGCATGTCGCGGAAGGTCGAGGCCCTGAACCGAGGGGAGACCGTCCGTGTCCGATGCGCGGCGCGCTTCCGCAGGTCGGGCGGACGTCGGCTCGGCGCGTACCTGATGGTGACGCCAAAAGGCGTCTTCGTCTCCACCACCGACGGCACCGTCTCGAACCTGTGCCTCGGAACTCCGGGCAGCGGCGTCGAGATCGTCGCCGAACAGTCGGTGATCGTGTACGACGTCGACGGGCGGCAGCTCGAGGTCCTGCTGCCGGCCGGGGAGGAAGCGCTCCTCACGGCCGTGGCGGCCAGACTTCCCGGCATCGACTACGGATGGCCCAGAGCCCAGGGCATCCCGCCGGTCCCGCCGGGACCCACTCCAGGCTGACCGTCACCCGCCACGGACGTCGGGCCGGCGCGACGGCGTACGGGTCCACCCCTCGGGTGACCCGCCCGCGCGGCACCCCGGATCCACGCGGGCCGCGCGTTTGGCTGATCACATGATCAGCGTCCGAAGGTCTGCCGGCGGCACACGAACCACGTGTCGCCCCTGTTGTGCGGCCGGCCCATGCCGCACAACCAGCCCATGCCGTAAGCCCGGTTCGTCGACGGCGGCCGGGCCTACCGCGCCGGGTACGGCGGTATTCACACGACCGCCGGTTCCTGCGGCTGCGTCGTCGATCTGAAGCTTCGCCGACGCGCGCAGGCCGTGGAGCGTGCCGAAGAAGGGGGACCATGTGTACCTGTGGGGGCGGCGGCCGGGTTCGTGACGGGCCCGACCCGGAGTGCGGCCGGGGGCTGTGGGAGCCCTCTGAGAGACTGGGGGCGCCATGAGTGAGACTTCAGCTGTGTCGACCGCGCCTCTGCGCGCACGCGCCGAGATCGATCTGGGCGCCCTGCGCGCCAATGTGCGGACCCTGCGCGCCCGCGCACGGGGTGCGGCCCTGATGGCCGTCGTCAAGTCCGACGCCTACGGCCACGGGGCGGTGCCCTGCGCCCGAGCGGCCCTCGCGGCGGGCGCGGACTGGCTGGGCACGGCCACGCCCGAGGAGGCGCTGGCGCTGCGCGCGGCCGGTCTGCCGGGACGGATCATGTGCTGGCTGTGGGTCCCGGGCGGGCCGTGGCGGCAGGCGGTCGAGGCGGACATCGACGTGTCCGTCAGCGGCATGTGGGCGCTGCGCGAGGTGACGGAGGCCGCGCGGGCCGCGGGGCTGACCGCGCGCGTGCAGCTGAAGGCCGACACCGGGCTCGGCCGCAACGGCTGCCAGCCCGCCGACTGGCCCGAACTGGTCGCCGAGTCCCTGCGCGCCGAGTCCGAGGGGCTGATCCGGGTCACCGGCCTGTGGTCGCACTTCGCCTGTGCCGACGAGCCCGGACACCCCTCCATCGCCGCCCAGCTCGACCGGTTCCGGGAGATGGTGGCGTATGCCGAGGAGCAGGGCGTGCGCCCCGAGGTGCGGCACATCGCCAACTCCCCGGCCACGCTGACCCTTCCGGAGACCCACTTCGACCTCGTCCGCACCGGCATCGCCCTGTACGGCATCTCGCCCAGCCCGGAGCTGGGCACCCCGGCCGACTTCGGGCTGCGCCCGGTGATGACGCTGAGCGCCTCGCTGGCGCTGGTCAAGCACGTGCCGGGCGGCCATGGCGTCAGCTACGGCCACCACTACGTCACCGCCGGCGACACCACCCTCGGCCTGGTGCCGGTGGGCTACGCCGACGGCATCCCGCGGCACGCGTCCGGCACCGGTCCGGTGCTGGTCGACGGCAAGTGGCGGACCGTCGCGGGACGGGTCGCGATGGACCAGTTCGTGGTCGACCTGGGCGGCGACGAGCCCGAGGTGGGCGCGGAGGCGGTGCTGTTCGGGCCCGGCGACCGGGGCGAGCCCACCGCCGAGGACTGGGCGCAGGCCTGCGGCACCATCGCGTACGAGGTCGTCACGCGGATCGGGGCGCGTGTTCCGCGCGTCTACGTGAACGGGGAAGAAGAGGGGTAAACCCCAAGGGGCCGCGCACCCCCGCCGGGGCACTTCTGCTCCGGCACGCACCACAGGCCACACCAGCACCACCCGTTTCACCCACCCAGCGAACTGCAGCACGGCGAAGAGGAGCGGTACGTGAGCGAGAGCAGTGCGGAGGCCGTGGCGGACGTCGTCGCCTCGGCGGCCGCCACGGCCTCCGCCGCAGGCGCGGCCGCCGGGAGCTGGCGCAGGGTGACCGGCATCGCCGGAACCGCGATAGGCGTGCTCGCCGCGGGCGCGGCCGCCGGTGTCGCCATCGAGCGCATGACGGTGGGGCGCGGAATGCGCCGCAGGGCCCGGCTGGCCCTGGACTCGACGGGCCCGTACGGCACCCTGCGCGGCACCCCCGGCAAGGCGTACGCCGACGACGGCACCGAGCTGTACTACGAGGTCGACGACGTCGACCCGGACCCCGGCCCGAACCTCTCCCCGCGCCGTCGCAGGCTCTTCGGCCGCAAGGCGCCCGGTCCGGTGACCGTCGTCTTCTGCCACGGCTACTGCCTCAGCCAGGACTCCTGGCACTTCCAGCGGGCGGCCCTGCGCGGGGTCGTCCGGACCGTGCACTGGGACCAGCGCAGCCACGGCCGCTCCGGGCGGGGCTCGGCCCAGACCCGGGACGGCGATCCCGTCACCATCGACCAGCTCGGCCGGGACCTGAAGGCGGTCCTGGACGCGGCCGTGCCGCAGGGGCCGGTCGTGCTGGTCGGCCACTCCATGGGCGGGATGACGATGATGGCGCTCGCGGCCCAGTACCCGGAGCTGATCCGGGACCGGGTGGTCGCCACGGCCTTCGTCGGCACGTCGTCCGGGCGGCTCGGGGAGGTCAACTTCGGCCTCCCGGTGGCCGGTGTCAACGCGGTGCGCCGGATCCTCCCCGGGGTGCTGAAGGCGCTCGGGCAGCAGGCGGAGCTGGTGGAGAAGGGGCGCAGGGCGACGGCCGACCTGTTCGCCGGGATCATCAAGCGGTACTCGTTCGCGGGGCGGGACGTCGATCCGTCGGTCGCCCGGTTCGCCGAACGGATGATCGAGTCCACGCCCATCGACGTGGTCGCCGAGTTCTACCCGGCCTTCTCCGACCACGACAAGACCGGCGCGCTGGCCTGCTTCCAGGACATCCCGGTGCTGGTGCTGGCCGGGGTGCAGGACCTGGTCACGCCCAGCGAGCACAGCGAGGTCATCGGCGACCTGCTGCCGGAGGCCGAACTGGTGCTGGTGCCGGACGCCGGGCACCTGGTCATGCTGGAGCATCCGGAGGTCGTCACCGACCGCCTCGCCGACCTGCTGACCCGCGCGGGTGCGGTGCCGGCAGGGGCTACCGTAATCGGTTATGGAAGCACCAGCAGCAGCACACCACCCCGCTGAGACCCGGCTGACCGTCACCTCGCCCGAGCAGATGCGGGAGCTGGGCCGCCGCCTCGCCAAGCTGCTGCGCGCGGGCGACCTGGTGATGCTCACCGGGGAGCTCGGCGCGGGCAAGACGACGCTGACCCGCGGCCTCGGCGAGGGGCTCGGGGTGCGGGGCGCCGTCACCTCGCCGACCTTCGTGATCGCCCGGGTGCACCCCTCGCTGGGTGACGGGCCGCCGCTCGTCCACGTCGACGCCTACCGGCTCGGCGGCGGTCTCGACGAGATGGAGGACCTCGACCTCGACGTCTCGCTGACCGACTCCGTGATCGTCGTGGAGTGGGGCGAGGGCAAGGTCGAGGAGCTGACCGAGGACCGGCTGGAGGTCGTCATCCACCGGGCGGTCGGGGACACCACCGACGAGGTCCGGCACGTCACGGTGACCGGTCTCGGGCAGCGGTGGACCGGTGCGGACCTGGCGGCGCTCGCGGCCTGACCGTACCGAGGGCCGTCCGACCGCACGCACCGCACCGACGGCTGCCTTCGCTTCTTCCGACGCCCGGCCGACGCCCGGCCGACGCCCGGCCGACGTCCGTCCGACGTCCGCTCGACGGTCCGTCCGACGTCCGCTCGACGGTCCGTCCGCGCGCCTGTCCGGCGCTGCTCCGACGTCCGCCCGACGGTCGTTCGACGCCTGTCCGGCGCTGCTCCGACGCCTGCCCGACGGTCGTTCGACGCCTGTCCGGCTGCGTGCGCCGGTCTTTCCGACAAGCTGTCGGGAACATATTGCGCGGGACGTCCCGGGCGTGGTCACATGGAAGTCAGCCCGCGGTTAGGTGTACCTAACCGCATCCGCCCCCGCAGCTCAGGAGGCGCCCATGCCCGCTTCTCGCCCCACGGAAAAGCCCGCGCCCGCGCGGTCCGTGTTCAGCGGAGGGTCCATGCGCGACCTGCTGGCCTCGTGCGCGGCCGCGGACGCCGTCTCCAGACCCCCGGCCGCTCCGGAGCCCGGGACACCCGCACCGGCGGCCCGGCTGACGGAGGAACCCGCGCAGGAGCACCGCGACGCGGCCTAGCCGGCCCCACTGCCCTGGCGGCGACCCCGGCCCCACGGCCCTGGCGGCGACCCCGGGCGCCGTACCCGCGGCGCCGTACGGGACCGCACCGCTAGCGGATCACCACGACCCGCACCCCGATCGTCGCGAACTTCCACATGGCCTCGCCGTCCGCGCGCGTCTCCCGGATGCCGCCCGTCTTCGGCTCGGCCGTATCCCCGGACCCGGCGTCGCCCACGGCCGCGCTGAAGCCGACCGCCACACCGTCCACGCTGGTGAAGCGCACGACGTGCTCGACGGGCGTGCCGTCGGTGCCGGTGACCGCGTGCGAGCGGGAGGTGACCCCGTAGGAGCCCGGCCGCGGGTCGATGCTGCCGGGGTGCACGGAGAAGGTGCGCTGCACCCGGTTCCGCTCGTCGACCAGCCAGACGCGGTCGTCGTCCACCGAGTACACGACCCGTTCACCCTTGCCGGAGTCGCCCGGCAGGGCGGCGGGGTGCCGCCGGTCGCGCGGGGCCTTGCTGACGGCCGCCGGTGACGAGTTCGCGGAGGCGTTGCGGCCCAGGCCCGCCGGAACGGTCGCCTGCGCCTGGTAGGCGAGGATGCCGACGGTCCCGACGGCCGCCGCGACGAGGCCGGCCACGATTCCCGAGCTGGTCCCTGCCACGTGCGTCCACCTCTGCTTCGCGCCATATGTCGTACTTCGTACAGACCGTAGCAGTCGGTCACGGGACCACCGGGGCGGCCGTGCGCGAGGCGCGGGCGCCGTAGGCTGTTCGCGTGCTCTTGCTCGCTCTGGATACCGCCACCCCCGCCGTCACCGTCGCCCTGCACGACGGCACGGACGTCATCGTCTCGTCGAGCCAGGTGGACGCGCGCCGGCACGGCGAGCTGCTGCTGCCGGCCGTCGACCGGGTGCTCGCCGAGGCCGGGCTCAGGCTGGACGCCGTCACCGGGATCGTCGTCGGCACCGGCCCCGGCCCCTACACCGGCCTGCGCGTCGGCCTGATGACCGCCGACACCTTCGGCCTCGCGCTCGGCGTCCCCGTGTACGGCCTGTGCACGCTGGACGGCCTCGCCTACGCCTCCGACATCGAGAAGGGCCCCTTCGTCGTGGCGACCGACGCCCGGCGCAAGGAGGTCTACTGGGCGACCTACGCCGACTCCCGCACCCGGCTGACCGGACCGGCCGTCGACCGCCCGGCCGACATCGCCGAGCAGGTCGCCGGGCTCCCCGCGGTCGGCGCGGGCGCGCTGCTGTACCCGGACACGTTCCCCAGCGCGCACGAACCGGAGTACGTCTCCGCCGCCGCGCTCGCCTCGCTGGCCGCCGAGAAGCTGGCCGCCGGGGAGGAGCTGCCCGAGCCCAGGCCGATGTACCTGCGCAGGCCGGACGCGCAGGTCCCCAAGAACTACAAGGTGGTCACCCCCAAGTGACCGCGACTCTGCGCGAGATGCGCTGGTGGGACATCGACCCGGTCCTGGAGCTGGAGAAGGACCTCTTCCCCGAGGACGCCTGGTCCCGGGGCATGTTCTGGTCCGAGCTGGCGCACGCCCGGGGCCCCGGGGCGACCCGGCGCTACGTCGTCGCCGAGACGGGCGACCGGATCGTCGGCTACGCCGGCCTCGCCTCCTCCGGCGACCTGGGCGACATCCAGACCATCGCCGTGGCCCGCGACCAGCAGGGCACCGGTCTCGGCGCCCGGCTGCTGACCGAGCTGCTGCGCGCGGCGACCTCCTTCGAGTGCGCCGAGGTCATGCTGGAGTGCCGGGTCGACAACGTCCGCGCCCAGAAGCTCTACGAGCGCTTCGGCTTCGCCCCCATCGGCTTCAGACGCGGCTACTACCAGCCGGGCAACGTCGACGCCCTGGTGATGCGACTGTCCACGGAATCCGACAGCGGCTCCGCCGCGGGTTCTTCCTCTGTACAAGGAACCGAGACCAATGGCTGACGAACCTCTCGTCCTCGGCATCGAGACCTCCTGCGACGAGACCGGCGTCGGCATCGTCCGCGGCACCACCCTGCTGGCCGACGCCATCGCCTCCAGCGTCGACGAGCACGCCCGCTTCGGCGGTGTCGTGCCGGAGGTGGCGTCCCGCGCGCACCTGGAGGCGATGGTCCCGACCATCGACCGCGCGCTGAAGGAGGCGGGCGTCTCGGCGAAGGACCTCGACGGCATCGCGGTCACCGCGGGCCCCGGCCTCGCGGGCGCCCTGCTCGTCGGCGTCTCGGCGGCGAAGGCGTACGCCTACGCGCTCGGCAAGCCCCTGTACGGCGTCAACCACCTCGCCTCGCACATCTGCGTGGACCAGCTGGAGCACGGCCCGCTGCCCGAGCCGACGATGGCGCTGCTGGTCTCCGGCGGCCACTCCTCGCTGCTCCTGTCCTCGGATATCACCTCCGACGTGCGGCCGATGGGCGCGACCATCGACGACGCGGCCGGCGAGGCCTTCGACAAGATCGCCCGCGTGCTGAACCTCGGCTTCCCCGGCGGTCCGGTCATCGACCGCTACGCCCGCGAGGGCGACCCGAAGGCGATCGCCTTCCCGCGCGGCCTGACCGGCCCGCGCGACCCCGCCTACGACTTCTCCTTCTCCGGCCTGAAGACGGCCGTGGCCCGCTGGATCGAGGCCAAGCGCGCGGCCGGCGAGGAGGTCCCGGTCCGTGACGTGGCCGCCTCCTTCCAGGAGGCCGTGGTGGACGTGCTGACCCGCAAGGCCGTGCGCGCCTGCAAGGACGAGGGCGTCGACCACCTGATGATCGGCGGCGGCGTGGCCGCCAACTCCCGGCTGCGCGCGCTCGCCCAGGAGCGCTGCGAGGCCGCCGGCATCCGGCTGCGCGTCCCGCGCCCCAAGCTGTGCACGGACAACGGCGCGATGGTCGCGGCTCTCGGCGCCGAGATGGTCGCCCGCAACCGGACCGCCTCCGACTGGGACCTGTCCGCCGACTCCTCGCTGCCGGTCACCGATACCCATGTCCCCGGTCACGACCACAGCCACGACCACGACCATGTGCACGAGGTCAGCAAGGACAACCTCTACTCATGACCGTCGCTCTGATGTGGGAGGCGCGGGCGGTGGCCGGCCGGGGTGAGGAACTCCTGGCCTGGGCCCGCGCGCAGGACCTCGCCGGGCACCCGGTCCGCCGGGAGACCTTCCGGGCACCCCAGGACCGGGTCCTGGTCATCACCTGGTGGGACGCGCCGTACGACGCCGACCTCCCGGAACTTCCCGAGCCGGACGGCGACTTGGTCACCCGGGCGGTGCACCGCTGGCGGTTCGAGCCGGTGGACGGGGAACCGGCCGGCTGAGGTGGCGCGCAGGCCCGTCCGTTCGCTATGATCATCACACAGCGAACGGCCGGAACTCCGGTACGGACGCAGTGCGTTGGTGGTCCAAGGAAAGACGCCCCGCTTCCTGCGGGGAAATGCAGGTGCAAGGCCTGCCCGGCGCTCCGCTTCACCCCGTCCCGGTTCTCCGGGGCGGGGTGTTCTCGTTGTCGGGAGACCGGGACGGACGGCCTCGGTCCGCCGGCGCCACCGTCGTCCCGCACCGCAGCCTCCGGTCCGGCCCGAGCACCCGCACCGGCCCCGTCAGCGTCAGCCGCGCCCGGTGCCGTACCTCCGTGCTGGAGGCGGCCAGCCGCAGCTCCAGGGCGCCCGGCTCCACCACCCGGGCGCCGGTGCGGTCGGTGAAGGACGACAGGTCGGCGTGGAAGTGGAAGGTCACCCGGCGGCCCTCGCCCGGGTCCAGTTCCACCCGCTGGTAGCCGACCAGCCGGACGTCGGGGCGGGTCACCGAGGCCACGGGATCGTGCAGATAGAGCTGGACGACCTCGGCGCCCGCGCGGTCGCCGGTGTTGCGGACGGTCAGCGAGAGGTCGTACGAGCCGTCCGTGCCGGTCTCCGTCACCCCGGCGCCGGTGAAGTCCGTCCAGGTGAACGCCGTGTACGAGCGGCCGTGCCCGAAGGGGTACAGCGGGGTCGGGTCCAGGCTGCTGACCTCGCCGGCCAGGCCCAGGGGCGGCTGGAGGTAGGTCCAGGGCTGGCCGCCGGGCTCGCGCGGGACGCTCACCGGGAGCCGGCCGGAGGGGTTCACGCGGCCCGAGAGGACCCCGGCCACCGCCGGACCGCCCTCCTCGCCGGGGAAGAAGGCCTGCACCACCGCGCCCAGCCGGCCGTGCCGGCGGCCCAGCGCGTAGGGGCGGCCGGTGAGCAGGACCAGGACGACCGGCACACCCGTGGCCACCAGCGCGTCCAGCAGCTCGCCCTGCACGCCCGGCAGCCGCAGGTCGGCCGCGTCGCAGCCCTCGCCGGACGTGCCCCGGCCGAACAGCCCCGCCCGGTCCCCGAGGACCGCCACGCACACGTCCGCCTCCGCGGCCCGCGCCACCGCCTCCCCGAACCCGTCGGTGTCCGCGTCCGAGACCCCGCACCCCTTGGCGAACGTCAGCTCGGCGTCCGGGAGTTCGGCGCCCAGGGCGTCCAGGAGCGTCGGGATCGCGATGCCCGGCGGGAGGCCGGGGTGGTCGGGCAGGACGTGCGCGGGGAAGGAGTAGCAGCCGAGCATCGCGAGCGGGTCCGCCGCGCGCGGGCCCACGACCGCGACGCGGGCCCGCGGGGGCAGGGGGAGCAGCCCGCCGGGGTTGTCCAGCAGGACCACCGACGCCTGCGCCAGGCGGCGGGCCAGGGCGCGGTTGCCCGTCGAGTCCAGGTCCACGGGCCCGTCCGGCTCCGGCCGCCAGTCCGCGTCCAGCAGGCCCAGCGCGCACTTCTGGAGCAGGACCCGGCGGGCCGCGCGGTCCACCAGCGACGCGGCCACCCGGCCGTCCCGCACGGCGGCCACGAGCGGGGCGCCGTAGCAGTCCAGGGTGGGCAGTTCGACGTCGACGCCCGCCGCGAGCGCCAGGCGCGCCGCGCCCGCCTCGTCCTCGGCGACCCGGTGCTGGGTCCGCAGGAAGCCGATGCCGAAATAGTCGGCGACCACCGTGCCCGTGAAGCCCCACTCGTCGCGCAGCAGAGCGGTCAGCAGAGCTGGGTCGGCGGAGGCCGGCACGCCGTCGGTCTCGGTGTAGGCCGCCATCACCGAGCGCGCCCCGCCCTCGCGCAGCGCCATCTCGAACGGCGGCAGCACCACGTCCGCGAACTCCCGTGCGCCCGCCCGCACCGGCGCCAGGTTCCGCGCCCCCACCGAGGACGCGTACCCCGCGAAGTGCTTGAGCGTGGCGACGATCCCGGCCGACTCCAGGCCCCGCACGTAGGCGGTGCCGATCGTGCCCACCAGGTACGGGTCCTCGCCGATCGTCTCCTCCACCCGCCCCCAGCGCGGGTCCCGGACCACGTCCAGGACCGGCGCCAGGCCCTGGTGGACGCCGACCGAGCGCAGGTCGTGGCCGATGCGCCGGCCCAGCTCGGCCACCAGCTCCGGGTCGAAGGACGCGCCCCAGGCGAGCGGCACCGGATACGCCGTCGCGCCCCAGGCCGTGAACCCCGCCAGACACTCCTCGTGGGCCACGGCCGGTATCCCGAAGCGGTTCGCGGCGGCGATCCGGCGCTGGGCGCGGGCCAGCGCCCGCGCGCCGGACACCGGGTCCACGGGGGCGGTGCCGAAGGAGCGGGTCAGCTGGCCGAGGCCGTGGGCGATCAGCTCGTCCCAGTCCCGGTCGGCGGCCATCTCCCGCTGCAGCGGGGCGACTCCGTCGCCGTCCGTCCCGGCGCCCACCCACACGCCGTACAGCTGGGCCGTCTTCTCCTCCAGGGTCATCCGGGAGAGCAGGTCGTCGACGCGGGCGGCGGCGGGCAGTGCGGGGTCGCGCCAAGGAGCGGTGGTCATGGAACTCCCGTCGGACGGACGGACGGACTGACTGCGACTGGCGGCGAAGGCTGCGAATGTTTCGGAATGAGTTCCGAATGTTCCGGAACCTATGGCGCGTGACCGCCTTCGTCAAGAGGCCCTGCGGGGATACGATCCCGGGCATGGAACCTGCCAAGTCAGCCGGGACGCGGACGGCGACCCTCGCCGAGATCGCCCGCGAAGCCGGGGTGTCCGCTCCGACTGTTTCGAAGGTGCTCAACGGCCGCGCCGACGTGGCCCCGGCGACCCGCACCCGGGTCGAGGACCTGCTGCGCGCCCACGGCTACCGGCGCCGGCGCGCCGAGGCCGCCCGCTCGCCGCTGATCGACCTGGTCTTCCACGAGCTGGAGAGCGCCTGGGCGCTGGAGGTCATCCGGGGCGTGGAGAACGTGGCCCGGCAGGCCGGGCTGAGTGTCGTGCTGTCCGAGTCGGCCGGACGGCTCACCCCGGGCCGGACCTGGGCCGACCAGGTCGTGGCCCGCCGCCCGCACGGGGTGGTGCTGGTGCTGTCCGGCCTGGACGAGGCCCAGCGGGCGCTGCTGACCAGCCGCTCCATCCCGTTCGTGGTGATGGACCCGGCGGGCGACCCGGGACCCGACGTGCCCTCGGTCGGTGCCACCAACTGGCAGGGCGGCCTCGCCGCCACCCGCCATCTGATCGACCTCGGCCACACCCGGATCGGCGCGATCAGCGGACCCTCCCGGATGATGTGCAGCCGCGCCCGCGTCGACGGCTACCGGGCCGCGCTGGAGACCGCCGGGCTGCCCGCCGACCCGGCTCTGATCAAGGCCGGCGACTTCCACCACGACGCCGGTTACCGCCTGGGTCTGGAGCTGCTGCGCGGCCCCGGCCGGCCCACCGCCGTCTTCGCGGGCAACGACCTTCAGGCGCTCGGCCTGTACGAGGCCGCGCGCGAACTCGGGCTGCGCGTCCCGCAGGACCTGAGCGTGGTCGGCTTCGACGACCTTCCGGTGGCCCGCTGGGTGGGCCCGCCGCTGACGACCGTACGGCAGCCGCTGACGGAGATGGCCGAGGCGGCGGCGCGGCTGGTGCTGGAGCTGGGGCGCGCGGACGGCGAGCGGGCGGCGACCCGGGTGGAGCTGGCGACCAGCCTGGTGGTGCGGTCGAGCACGGGGGCGCCCGCGTGAACGGGATGTCCGCGTCACCTTCCGGCGGCCGCCGGAAGGTGACGCGGAGAAATTCTCCGGAGAATTCCGGTGAGGGTGTCGATCCAGGCGTCTCCCGTTCGACGCACAGGTGAGTGGCGGGGACGGACCCCGCCGCCGCTACCGAAGGAGTCACCATGCCCCGCTACCTGTCGCTCGTGCGCATCGACGAGGCCGACGCCCCCGCCGAGGGCCCCAGCGAGGAGCTGATGCGGCGGATGGGCGAGCTGATCGAGGAGATCACCAAGGCCGGCGTCATGCTCGACACCGCCGGGCTGACCCCCACCGCCCAGGGCACCCGGGTGCGCTGGGAGGGCGGGAAGATCTCCGTCACCGACGGGCCGTTCACCGAGACCAAGGAGGTCGTCGGCGGCTACGCGCTCATGCAGTGCAAGGACATGGCCGAGGCCGTGGAGTGGACCAAGCGCTTCCTGAAGGTCCACGAGGACTTCTGGACCGTGACCTGCGAGGTGCGGGAGATCGCCGAGGGCTGAGCCCTGCTGGCCGTGGCGCCGCCGGGGGTGTTGCATGGTGGGCTGTGGAACCACAGCCCACCGCGGCACACGCGATCGAGACCGTCTTCCGCCTGGAGTCCCCGCGGGTCGTGGCCGGCGTCGCCCGGATCGTCCGGGACCTCGGCATCGCCGAGGAGCTGGCGCAGGACGCCCTGGTCGCCGCGCTGGAGCGGTGGCCCCGGGACGGGGTGCCGGACAACCCCGGCGCTTGGCTCATGGCCACCGCCCGGCACCGCGCCGTCGACCTGATCCGGCGCCGCGAGACCTACGCCCGCAAGCTCGCCGAGGTCGGCCGGGACCTGGAGACCACGGTCCTGCCGCAGGAGCCCGCCGACCCCGACGACATCGACGACGACCTGCTCCGCCTGGTCTTCACCACCTGCCATCCGGTGCTGTCGGGGGAGGCCCGCACCGCGCTCACCCTACGGCTGCTCGGCGGTCTGAGCACGGCCGAGATCGCCCGTGCCCAGCTGGTCCCGGAGCCGACGATCGCCCAGCGGATCGTCCGGGCGAAGCGGACGCTCGCCACCCGGAACGTCGCCTTCGAGGTGCCGTACGGTCCCGACCGCGAGGCCCGCCTCGGCTCGGTCCTGGACGTCATCTACCTGATCTTCAACGAGGGCTACGCCGCCACCGCGGGCGACGACCTGCTGCGCCCGGGCCTGTGCGAGGACGCCCTGCGCCTGGCCCGCGTGCTGTCCTCGCTGATGCCGAAGGAGCCCGAGGTGCACGCCCTGACCGCGCTCCTGGAGTTCCAGGCCTCCCGGACCGCCGCCCGCACCGCCCCGGACGGCACCCCGGTACTGCTGCGGGACCAGAACCGGCGCCGCTGGAACCGCATGCTCGTAGCGCGCGGCGTCCGGGCCCTGGACCGCGCCGACGCCGCGGCCACGGGCGCCCCGGGCCGTTACGCCCTCCAGGCGGCCATCGCCGCCTGCCACGCCCACGCGTACACCTGGGAGGAGACCGACTGGCGCACCATCGCCACCCTGTACGCCCTGCTCGCGACCCGCGCGCCGTCGCCCGTGGTGGAGCTGAACCGCGCCGTGGCCGTGTCGATGGCCCAGGGCCCCGCCGAGGCCCTTCGGATCGTGGACGCCGTGGCCGCCGAACCCGCCCTGCGCGCCTACCACCTGCTCCCCAGCGTCCGCGGCGACCTCCTGTCCCGCCTGGGCCGCAGGGCCGAGGCGCGAGCCGAGTTCGAACGGGCGGCGGCGCTGGCGCGCAACGAGCGGGAGCGGGAGATGCTGCTGCGGAGGGCGGGGGAGTGCGGAACGGCCGACGGGGTCGTCCCCCGGGACGGCCTCGGGGACGGCCTCGGGGACGATCCTGGGGACCCTGGGGACGACCACCCGGTGGGGTGACCGTCCGGCTGACCGGTCGGCTGACGGGCGGGGGGTGGCCGTCCGGCCGGCCGACTGGTGGGGCGACCGGACGGCCGGCTTACCGGGCGCGGGTCACGGCGCGTCGGGCTCGCGCCTGCCGAACCGGTGCGGCGATCACCGCGCGGGCCGGCCGATCAGCATCGTCGGTGCCCCCGCCACCCGGGTCAGGAAGACGGTCGCCGCGTTCGGGCCCTGCGGCTTGACCTTCCTGCGCAGTTCCTCCGGCTCGACCGCCGACCCGCGCTTCTTCACGGTCAGGTTGCCGACCTGGCGCTCCCGCAGCAGGGCCTTCAGCTTCTTGAGGTTGAAGGGCATCTGGTCGGTGATCTCGTAGGCGGTGGCGTACGGCGTCGGGTGCAGGGCGTCGGCCGTGACGTAGGCGATGGTCGCGTCGAGCAGGCCGCCGCCGACCTCCTCGGCCACCTCGGCGACCAGGTGGGCGCGGATGACGGCGCCGTCGGGCTCGTAAAGGTACCGGCCCACCGGGCGCACGGCGGGATCGGGCAGCCCCCGCCCGAGCAGGGTGCGCGGACCGGGCAGCAGGGTGGCCCGGACCAGGCCCGGCTCGGTGCCGAACCACAGCACCGCCTCCTTCACGTCGCCGCCGTCCGAGATCCACTCGGCCTCGGCCTCGGCGGGGATCGCCTCGTGCGGGATGCCGGGTGCGATCTTCAGGGCCGCCCGGGGGGCACCGAGGGCCTTGGCGACCGCCCAGGACAGGGGCGGCGAGTACGCCTCGGGGTCGAAGACGCGGCCCCGCCCGCCGCGTCGCGCGGGGTCCACGAAGACGGCGTCGTAACCGGTGGTGTCGACCTCGGTGACGTCGGTCTCCCGCACCTCGATCAGCCCGTCGAGCCCGAGGGCCTCGGCGTTCGCCCGGGCCACGGCCGCCGTGAGCGGGTCCCGGTCCACCGCCAGGACCCGGATCCCGGCCCGTGCCAGCGCGATCGCGTCGCCGCCGATCCCGCAGCACAGGTCGGCCACCGAGGTCACGCCCATGTCCCGCATCCGCGCGGCCCGGTGGGCCGCCACGACGGCCCGGGTCGACTGCTCGACCCCGTTGGACGTGAAGAACATCCGTTCCGCGTCCTCGGCGGGGAACTTGGCCGCCGCCCGCTGCCGCAGCCGGGCCTGGCCGATGGCCGCCGAGACCAGCTCCGGCGGATGCGTGCGGCGCAGCCGGGTGGCGACGGCGAGTTCGTCCGCGGGGGCCGTACCGCGCACCTCGTCGAGGAGGGCCCGGCCCTCGGGGGTGAGCAGCGCCTGGAAGGAGGGAAGCAGGTCGTTCACCGGGACATTGTGGGCCAGTCGGTGGACCGTGCGCCTCCGGCGGCGGTGTCGGACCGGGTTCGGGGCCGCGGCCTGCGAGGATCCGGCACCATGCGACCTGTAGTACAAAATGACAAAATTCAGTCACAGCTCGCGAAGCGGATGTCCCTTCCTGGACGGGTCTCGCTCCCGAAGCGGATGTCCCTTCCCGAGCGCATGCCGCTCCCGAAGTGGCCGCGGCTGCCGAAGGCGGCGGTCCGCTGCGGGGCCGCCGCGCTGGCCGCCACCGCCGTCCTCTCCGCCTGCTCCGTCCCCGGCACGGACTCCGGTGCCCGGTCCGGCCCCGGCGGAGAGTCCGGACACGGCGGCCCCGCCCAGTCCCTGGACCCGGCCGCCCGGCTCGCCGCCGAGCACACCCGCCTGGTCGCCGCCGCCCAGCGCTGGAACCTCGACCAGGTGCCCCTGACGCCCCCGGCCCCGCCGGCCCACAAGCCGAAGATCACCGCACGCGACGGCTTCGAGGTGGACGGCCAGGAGGAGGACCACCTCCCGCCGGTCTTCACCACCGTCCCCACCAAGAAGAAGATCGTCTTCCTCACCATCGACGACGGCGCCGAGAAGGACCCGGCGTTCCTGCGCATGATGAGCGACCTGAAGATCCCGTACAGCGCGTTCCTCAGCAACTACCTGGTCGAGGACGACTACGGCTACTTCCGCAAGATGCAGGCCGAGGGTCACACCCTCAACAACCACACCCTGACCCACCCCTACCTGCCCGGCCTGAACTACGACGAGCAGCGGGCCGAGATCTGCGGCATGCAGGCCATCATGAAGAAGGAGTTCGGCAAGGCGCCCACCGTCTTCCGGCCGCCCTACGGCAACTACAACGGCGACACCCTGCGCGCCGCCAAGTCCTGCGGCATCAAGTACGCGCCGATCTGGGACGAGGAGGTCTACGTCGACCACTGGGAGTACCGGGAGGACGACGAGGACCTGCACCCCGGCGACATCGTCCTCACCCACTTCCGTGGCCAGGACGACTGGGACGGCACGATGGTCGACGACATGCGCCGGTTCCTGAACAGGGTCACGCGCGAGGGCTACGCCGTCGCCCGCCTGGAGGACTACCTGTGAGGCACCCGGGGCGGCAGCGGCGCGGCCAAAGGCATCCAGGACGCCGGGCCGCGGCCGTCGTACTCGCCGCCTCGGTCCTTCTCCTCACCGGCTGCGCCCAGTCCGTCGACCCCATCGAACGCCTCGGCAAGAAGGCCGCCGCGGGCGTACGGCCGTCGAGCCCGCGACGGGACGAGGCGTACCGCCACTGGGGTCTGACGACCCCGCTCGCCGCCCCGCCCAGCAGGCCGGTCCGCCCGCTGGCCGCGCACACCGGCGACGCCGCCGGCCCCCGGGTCGTGGACCGCGTCGCCACCACCGACCGGGTCGTCTTCCTCACCTACGACGACGGCGCCGAACGCGACCCGCGCTTCGCCGACATGGTCCGCGAACTGCGGCTCCCGGTCAGCCTCTTCCTCGCCGGCAGCGTCACCGGTCCCGCCTACGGCCGCGCCGCCCGCCTCCGCTCCGCCGGAGCCGACGTCGAGAACCGCACCCTCGACCACCCCGCGCTGCGCGGGCTGTCCTACGCCGGACAGCGTGCCGAGATCTGCGGTCAGCAGGACCGGCTCGGCTCCCGCTTCGGCCGGCGCCCCCGCCTCCTGCGCCCGCCACAGGGCCGGTACGACCGCACCACCCTGCGCGCCGCCGCCGACTGCGGCATCTCGGCGATCGTCCTGTGGCGCGCCACCGTGACCTCCGGCGGCCTGGCCTACGCCCGGGGCGACAAGCACCTCCACGCGGGCGACATCGTCCTGGTCGGCCCAGACGAAACCCCGGGCCGAACCCTCGGGGAACGCACGACGCACCTGCTGCGCCGGGCCCAGGAACGCGGCCTGACGGTGGCGCACCTCGAGGACTACCTCTAGCGCGGAGTCCGCCTGGAGGTTCGGGGGTCCGTCCGGTTGTCGATCGGGCCCACCGGTGACTCGACAGCCTGGTCGCGCATTTCTCAGCCCGTCCGGCGTTTGAGGACGAGGCCCGTTCAGGGCCGACAGCGGGGGGCGGGGCCGACAGCGGGGGGCCGGGGGCGGCAGCCCCCGATGACGGCGGCCCCGACACCACGAGCGGGCCAACTCCACCAGCCCGACCCGGCCGACGCGCCGCACGGCAATTGGCACTCCGCTTGACCGAGTGCTAATCGCGGTCATAGTCTCGGCTCTGGCACTCGGCAGACGAGAGTGCCAACTACGCGACGGGCAGGTCCGGCACCCGCGACGACGGATCCACCTGGTCGCCACCTCAGACAGATAACCCCGTGAGATCTCCGAAGGGGGAGGTCGGATCGTGACGACCACCAGCTCCAAGGTTGCCATCAAGCCGCTCGAGGACCGCATTGTGGTCCAGCCGCTCGACGCCGAGCAGACCACGGCCTCTGGCCTGGTCATTCCGGACACCGCGAAGGAGAAGCCCCAGGAGGGCGCCGTCCTCGCCGTGGGTCCGGGCCGCTTCGAGAACGGCGAGCGCCTGCCGCTCGACGTCAAGGTCGGCGACATCGTGCTGTACAGCAAGTACGGCGGCACCGAGGTGAAGTACAACGGCGACGAGTACCTCGTCCTCTCGGCTCGCGACGTGCTCGCGATCATCGAGAAGTAGTTCACCCCGGGCATTTCTGCTCCTGACTGCGCCCCTGGCCCCCAGCGACCCATAAGTAGCCGGGCGTCCGGGGCGCAGTGTCATATCACCCAGATTTTCCGAGAGGGCTCCCGCTGTCATGGCGAAGGTTCTGAAGTTCGACGAGGACGCCCGTCGCGCCCTTGAGCGCGGCGTCAACAAGCTGGCCGACACGGTGAAGGTGACGATCGGTCCGCGTGGCCGCAACGTCGTCATCGACAAGAAGTTCGGCGCTCCCACCATCACCAACGACGGTGTCACGATCGCCCGTGAGGTCGAGATCGAGGACCCGTTCGAGAACCTCGGCGCGCAGCTGGTGAAGGAGGTGGCGACCAAGACCAACGACATCGCGGGTGACGGCACCACCACCGCCACCGTGCTCGCCCAGGCTCTGGTCCGCGAGGGCCTGCGCAACGTCGCCGCCGGCGCCTCCCCGGCCGCCCTGAAGAAGGGCATCGACGCCGCGGTCAAGGCCGTCTCCGACGAGCTGCACGCCTCGGCCCGCCCGATCGAGGAGAAGTCCGACATCGCGGCCGTCGCCGCGCTGTCCGCCCAGGACCAGCAGGTCGGCGAGCTGATCGCCGAGGCGATGGACAAGGTCGGCAAGGACGGTGTCATCACCGTCGAGGAGTCCAACACCTTCGGTCTGGAGCTGGACTTCACCGAGGGCATGGCCTTCGACAAGGGCTACCTGTCCCCGTACTTCGTCACCGACCAGGAGCGTATGGAGGCCGTCCTCGACGACCCGTACATCCTGATCAACCAGGGCAAGATCACGTCCATCCAGGACCTGCTGCCGCTCCTCGAGAAGGTCATCCAGGCCGGCGCCTCCCGCCCGCTGCTGATCATCGCCGAGGACGTCGAGGGCGAGGCCCTGTCGACCCTGGTCGTCAACAAGATCCGCGGCACCTTCAACGCCGTCGCGGTGAAGGCCCCCGGCTTCGGTGACCGCCGCAAGGCGATGCTGCAGGACATGGCCGTCCTCACCGGCGCCACGGTCATCTCCGAGGAGGTCGGCCTCAAGCTCGACCAGGCCGGTCTGGACGTGCTGGGCTCCGCCCGCCGCGTGACCGTCACCAAGGACGACACGACCATCGTCGACGGCGGCGGCAACGCTGCCGACATCGCGGGCCGCGTCAACCAGATCAAGGCCGAGATCGAGAACACGGACTCCGACTGGGACCGCGAGAAGCTCCAGGAGCGCCTCGCGAAGCTGGCCGGCGGCGTGTGCGTGATCAAGGTCGGCGCCGCCACCGAGGTGGAGCTGAAGGAGAAGAAGCACCGTCTGGAGGACGCCATCTCCGCGACCCGCGCCGCGGTCGAGGAGGGCATCGTCTCCGGTGGTGGCTCCGCGCTCGTCCACGCCGTGAAGGTCCTGGACGACAACCTCGGCAAGACCGGCGACGAGGCCACCGGTGTCGCGGTCGTCCGCCGCGCCGCCGTCGAGCCGCTGCGCTGGATCGCGGAGAACGCCGGCCTGGAGGGTTACGTCATCACCTCCAAGGTCGCCGAGCTCGGCAAGAACGAGGGCTTCAACGCCGCCACCGGCGAGTACGGCGACCTGGTCAAGGCCGGCGTCATCGACCCGGTCAAGGTCACCCGTTCCGCCCTGGAGAACGCCGCCTCCATCGCCTCCCTGCTCCTCACGACCGAGACCCTGGTCGTCGAGAAGAAGGAAGAGGAAGAGGCCGCCGCGGGCCACGGCCACGGCCACTCGCACTGACACTGACACCAGCGCACCTCAGCACTGAGGCTGCGCCCAGTCAGCACTGAGGCCCGGCACCCCGCAAGGGTGCCGGGCCTTCGCCGTGCGTCTGCGCCTGTACTTGTGCCCCCCTCGCGACCCTGAGCCTGGAAGGGGTGCCCCGTGCCCGACGCCACATCTCGCTGGGAGCCGGACCCCGTGCTGAGGGGACTCCTGTTCACGGACTTCGACGGCCTGCCCGCCGATCCGGACGATGTCATCGCCGATGCCCTTGACGGCGGTTACAGGGAACGCACCGAGGGCCTGGCCGCCCTCTTGCACGACGAGAACGCCGATCCGGCCGCGCGCTTCCTGGCCTGCTGCGCGCTCGTCTCCTGGGCGGATCCGATCGGCTGCGCGAAGGTCGTCGAGTCGGCCGCCACACCCGACGACCTGGCGTGGAGGGGGCAGAGCCACGACCGCTTCAACAGCCAGGACGACACGTTCGCGCACCTGGCCGAGGCCGTGGGCCGCAGTCGCGACATGGTCGAGGAACGCGGCACCGAGGCCGAGCGCATCGAGGCCGCCCGTGCGCTGATCCGGATCTCCGACCGGGTGCAACTGGACCGCAGGGCGAACGACCTGCTGTACCCGGAGATCGTCGCTGCGTGCCGGGACGACCTTTCCGCCGTCGTAGAGCGAGGCATCGCCCGCCTCGCGGCAGGCGACCAACCCAAGTTCGACCTCGGCCTGCAACTCGCTCTGTTCATCAACGCTCTCGCCGAATCCGAGCCGGTCTGGGCCGCCGATGCCGGGCACCGACTTGTTGCCGCACATCCCGGCGACCGGGCACTGCGCGAACTGACCGAGGCGGGGAGCAGTTCCCTCTGCTGATGCAGCGGTGCGCGCGTCCTGTGGGACGTGCGCGGAGAACCGTGGCGAGGTGGGCTGTACGGGAGCGGGCCTGCCAACTCTGCTCACAGGAAGTTCCAGGCAATGCCGGCGAAGAAGAACTGGACGATGGACTGCGATCTCCTCAGGTGATCTTGTCCCGCCGTCCGGGCACGAGGTGAGGAGTGATCCGTGGACCTGGTACTCGACCCGCCGCGCGGAGTGGCCCCGCTGCGGCTGGGCATGACGCTGGATGAGGCGGTCGCCGCCGCCCCGCCGGAGTGGGGCGAGGCCGACGTGGTGCGTCGCGCCGACGACGACGCCCTGGCCGAGTGGGCGCTGGACCGCATCGCCGTCCACGCCCTGGCCGAGGAGGACGGGACCACCGTGACCGCGATCGAGCTGTGGTGGCCCGGTGAGGGCCGCTCCTCGACCACGCGTGTCCTCTTCGACGGCGACGAGGTGTTCACCACGCCCGCCCGGGACCTGTTCGCCCGCGCCGCCGAGCGCGGGCTGCGCGTCGACACGTCGCAGCCCGAGTATCCGGTGATCCCCGGCCTGTCCCTCGGCTTCACCCGGCAGACCTCGCAGAAGGTCGCGCGGGACGCCGACGGTCTCCCCTGCTGTGTCACTTCGGTCCTGGTCGGCGGCGAGGACTACTACGACTACCGCTAGGCGTAGGCACGCGGCCGGGACCGCGCCCGCACGGCGACGGTCCCGCCGGCATCCGCCTACTGCGGCCCGTACTTGCGCCCCGTCCGGGCGCTGATGCCGCCCAGCAGACCCCGGGGCGCCACCTTGGCCAGGCCCATCAGGGTCTTGTAACGCGGGTCGGGGATCGACAGGGTCTTGTTCCGGGAGAGGTCGGCCAGCGCCTCGGCCACCACCTTGTCAGCGTCCAGCCACATCCATCCCGGGATGTTGTCCGTGCCCATTCCGGCCCGCTCGTGGAACTCCGTGCGCACGAAGCCCGGGCACAGGGCCATCAGGCGGACCCCGCTGCCCGCGAGGTCCTTCGCCGCGCCCTGGGTGAACTGCACGACCCATGCCTTCGAGGCGCCGTACGTGCCCCGGGGCACGAAGGCCGCCACCGAGGCCACGTTGATCACGCCGCCCCGGCCGCGCTCGCGCATCGCCTCGGTCGCCGCCGACGTCAGACGCAGTACCGCCTCGCAGTGCACCTTGAGCATCTTCAGCTCGTCGGCCATGGAGACGTCGAGATAGCGGCCCTTGTTGCCGAAACCGGCGTTGTTGACCAGCAGGTCGACCGGGTTCTTCCGGTCTCCCAGCCGCGCGGCCACCGCCTCGATGCCCTTGTCCTCGGCCAGGTCCGCGGTCAGCACCTCCGCCTCGATGCCGTGCCGGTCGTGCAGCTCGGTCGCCTGTTCGTGCAGTCGCTTGGTGTCCCGCGCCACCAGGACGAGGTCGTGCCCCTCGGCCGCCAGCCGCCGCGCGAACGCGGCACCGATTCCCGCGGTCGATCCCGTAATCAGAGCCGTTGTCATGGCCCAAGGGTAGTGACCCGGAGCGAGAGCGTCCGCTCAGCGGTGACGGCCCCTCAGTGCGCTTGGTCGGCCACGTACTTGCGGGCCTTGGCCAGCGCCTCGGGGTGCAGCGCGTCGCCCGCGGCGAGCAACCGGGGCAGCAGCTCCCGCTCGGTGGTGACCGCGCGGAACTGCAGCGCCGCCGTCACCCCGTGGTCCGGCCGGTGCGCGATCTCGATCGCGTCGCCCGCCCGGATCTCCCCCGGCTCGATCACCCGCAGGTAGGCACCCGTCGCGGCCTTCCGGGTGAACCTCTTCACCCAGCCCCGCTCGTCCAGATGGCCCTGGAACGTACGGCACGGGATCCGCCCCGACGTCACCTCCAGAACCACTCCCGAACCGATCCTCCAGCGCTCGCCGATCAGCGCCCCGGACACGTCCAGGCCGTCCGTCGTCAGGTTCTCGCCGAAGACGCCGTTGGTCAGCGGCCTGCCGAGTTCGCGTTCCCAGTCGTCGAGATCCTCGCGCGCGAAGGCGTACACCGCCTGGTCGTCGCCGCCGTGGTGGCGCAGGTCGCACACGGCGTCCCCGGCCAGCCCGCTGCCGACGGACCCCTTGGGGCCCGGGGCCGCCACCCGTACCGGTCCGTCGAACGGCCGCTTGTCGATGCCGGTCACGCCCTGCGCCTGGTCCGTGTACGGCACCGGCCGCGGGCGGCCCAGGTTGACCGAGAGAAGCTTCATGGCCGCACGCTACGGCAGCACATCCCAAAGCGTCGACTCATTATCGGGTGCCACACCCAAGGCTGACTTATGCTTGTCGGGTGATCGAGGCCCGTCATCTCCGTGTCCTGCGCGCCGTCGCCGCCACCGGCTCCTTCTCCGCGGCGGGCCGTGCGCTGGGCTGCACCCAGCCCGCCGTCAGTCAGCAGATGAAGGCCCTGGAAGCCTCGGTCGGCACCCCGCTGCTGGTCCGCGGCGGCCGCGAGATGCGCCTCACCCAGGCCGGCGAGGCCCTCGTCCGGCACGCCTCCGGGATCCTCGCCGGGCTCACCGCGGCCGAGGAGGAGGTCGCCGCCATCGCCGGTCTCAGGGCCGGCCGGGTCCGGCTGGTCTCCTTCCCCAGCGGCAGCTCCACCCTGGTCCCCACCGCCCTGGCCGCCCTGCGCGCCGCCCACCCCGGCACCCGCGTCTCCCTGGAGGAGGCCGAGCCGCCGAAGTCCGTCGAGCTGCTGCGCGAAGGCGACTGCGACCTGGCACTGGCCTTTTGTTACGAGGGCGCGTCGGTCGCGGAGGAGTGGGAGGACCTGGTCGTACGACCCCTGCTGACGGACCGTCTGGTCGCGCTGGTGCCCGAGCGGCACCGGCTCGCGGGCGCGGAGTCCGTGAGCATAGGCGAGCTGGCCGAGGAGTCCTGGATCGCCGGCTGCCCGCGCTGCCGCGGCCAGCTCGTGCAGGCGTGCGAGAGCGCCGGCTTCACGCCCCGTATCGACTTCGCCACCGACGACTATCCGGCGGTGGCCGGCCTGGTCGGCGCGGGCCTCGGGGTGGCCGTACTGCCGCAGCTCGCGGTCGATTCGGTGCGGCCGAGGGGGGTCCGGGTGGTCCGGCTGGAGCCGGCCGTGCGGCGCCAGGTCGTCGCCCTCACCCTGCCCGACCTGGCACAGGTGCCGGCCGTGGCGGCGACGCTGGAACAGCTGACCCGGGCGGCCGGCCGCCCGTAGGGCCGACCGCGGGAGTGCCGCGGGAGTGCCGCAGCCAGGGCTACGCAGGGCTGTGCGGAGCCGCGTGGAGCCGCGCTCGCGGCGCGCTCGTGGCGGGGCAGAGGGGGAAGGGGCGTAGAGGCACGCCCCAGGCGGCGGGCGGACAGGGGCGACGGGCACGCACGTGCGTGCCCGCTGGGGGAGTGATTGCAGAAACGTTCCTTCAGACGTCCGAGGCGGAGCCCCCGCCGGGGGTGGAGGAGGCCGTCACCAGGCGGTTGCGCGCTCGCCCCATCAGCTCTTCGCGCTCGTCCTCGGTCAGGCCGCCCCACACGCCGTACGGCTCGCGCACCGCCAGTGCGTGCGCCGCGCACTGGGCGCGGACCGGGCACCTCATGCAGACCTCCTTGGCCGAGTTCTCGCGAGCGCTCCGAGCCGCCCCGCGCTCGCCCTCCGGGTGGAAGAAGAGCGAGCTGTCCACCCCGCGGCAGGCAGCCAGCAGCTGCCAGTCCCACAGGTCCGCGTTCGGTCCGGGAAGGCGGGAGAAATCTGCCATTACGTGACCCCTTGTAGCCGTTCTGGGCGGATACGGTGCCATCGACCGTACATGTCCGGTCTAAGGAGATGAAAATATGACTCATTGCGAATCTAGCTCCAGACACTGAGAAACGGGAGCAAAAGCGTCTAAATGGGGCATAGGTTGTGATGAAAACTTGAGAGTCCGTTGGGCATGTCTGCACCGTGTCGAGACCCTCACGTAGAGTGCCGAAGATGGCACGCGGCCCCGTAACTCTTTCGAGTGACCGTCGTTGAGAGTGCGGAGGCGGTTGAAAACACAAGTGCTCGGGCAGGCGTCCGAGACGGTCGACCGCACAGGTGACGATTCCGTACCAGCCTGGAGGCTCAAGGTGACGCGCATCAGCTGCGGAGGGCGGTCATGACATCCGTCCTCGTCTGCGACGACTCCCCGCTTGCCCGAGAGGCGCTCCGCCGCGCGGTAGCGACCGTGCCCGGCGTCGAGCGCGTGACGACGGCGGCCAACGGCGAGGAAGTCCTCCGCCGCTGGGGCGCCGACCGCTCCGACCTCATTCTGATGGATGTACGCATGCCCGGCCTGGGCGGCGTCGAGACCGTGCGCCGGCTGCTGTCCGCGGACCCGGGCGCGCGCATCATCATGCTCACCGTCGCCGAGGACCTCGACGGTGTGGCCCTCGCGGTCGCCGCCGGCGCCCGCGGCTACCTGCACAAGGACGCCTCGCGCGCGGAGCTGCGGGCCACGGTGACGCAGGCCCTCGCCGATCCGACCTGGCGGCTGGCCCCGCGCCGGCTGCGCTCGGCGGAGATGGGCGCGGCGCCCACCCTCACCGCGCGTGAGATCCAGGTGCTGGAGGGCATGAGCCACGGCCGCTCCAACGCCGAGATCGGTCGCGAGCTGTTCCTCTCCGAGGACACGGTCAAGACCCACGCCCGGCGTCTGTTCAAGAAGCTCGGTGCCTCCGACCGCGCCCACGCGGTGGCACTCGGCTTCCGCTGGGGACTGGTCCGGTAGGACGTGCGCCGCGGCGGTACGACACGCCGCCACCCGCGGCTCCCTGCCCGCCATCGGGCGGGCGGGGGCGCCGGGCGTGCGACGGCGGGCTGCGGGGCACTTCCGGAACCGCGTGCGCGCGCCCGCCGGACGGGCCGGCAGGGGGCTCGCGAGGCGCCCCGCCGGACGCGCGCTGCTTGTTTCGCCGCGGATGCCGCATCCTTGAGGTGTGGAGTCTCTCGGGGACAAGTCGGTCGAGCGGAAGGGGAGGGCGCAAGGGATGAGTGCCGGCGCACCTACTCATAACGCTTCGGTGCACAACCACGAGCGCGATGCGACGGACCGCAGGGCCGCAAGGCACCATGGACCGATGCGCGACGACGATGCGGGCACGGCCCACGGGATTGGTGCGCTCGTGCATCGTGCCGTCGACGGGGACGAGCAGGCCACGCACGACCTGCTCGCGCACGTCCACCCCCTCGCGCTGCGCTACTGCCGGACCCGCCTGTCGCGGCTGCCCGGCGACGCGCGTCACTTCGTCGAGGACCTGGCCCAGGAGGTCTGCGTCGCGGTCCTCCTCGCCCTGCCGCGCTACCGCGACACCGGGCGCCCGTTCGAGGCCTTCGTCTTCGCCATCGCCTCGCACAAGGTCGCCGACCTCCAGCGGGCCGCGATGCGTCACCCGGGTTCCACCGCCGTCCCCTCGGACGAGATGCCGGAGCGGCCCGACGACTCGCTGGGCCCCGAGGAGCGCGCCCTGCTCAGCAGCGACGCCGAGTGGGCCAAGAAGCTGCTGGCCAACCTCCCCGAGAACCAGCGCGAGCTGCTCCTGCTGCGCATCGCCGTGGGCTTGACCGCGGAGGAGACAGGGCAGATGTTGGGAATGTCACCCGGCGCGGTTCGGGTGGCTCAGCACCGTGCGCTGAGCCGGCTGCGCGCTCTCGCCGAGCAGTGACCGGAACCTCTGCGCCGGACCGGCGTAGCGCCATGTCGGCGCTGGCAGGCGGCCCCCGGCCCGTTTCCGGCCGTGACGCCGCCCGCCCGCAGGGCCGTGTCCGGTCGGCCATCTGAACAAGCAGACCCCCGGTTTCGTGCGAACGCACGAAGCCCGGTGGCCCCCGTACCGTGGAAGTTGCTGGCGAGGTTCCCGTTAGCATGGACATCCGCACCGATCAAGGCTTTGGGGAAGGTGTCATGACTGCCAACGTCGACGGAGTGCCCGGTAAATTCGCGACACTCGGGCTGACCTACGACGACGTGCTGCTGCTGCCGGGTGCATCCGAGGTGCTCCCCAACGCGGTCGACACCTCGTCCCGCATCTCCCGCAACGTCCGGGTCAACATCCCGCTGCTCTCGGCGGCGATGGACAAGGTGACCGAGTCCCGCATGGCGATCGCGATGGCGCGGCTCGGCGGCGTGGGCGTACTGCACCGCAACCTGTCCGTCGAGGACCAGGTCAACCAGGTCGACCTGGTGAAGCGGTCCGAGTCCGGCATGGTCACCGACCCGATCACGGTGCACCCGGAAGCCACGCTCGCCGAGGCGGACGCCCTGTGCGCCAAGTTCCGCATCAGCGGTGTCCCGGTCACCGACCCGGCCGGCAAGCTGCTCGGCATCGTCACCAACCGTGACATGGCCTTCGAGAGCGACCGCACGCGCCAGGTGCACGAGGTCATGACCCCGATGCCGCTGGTCACCGGCCGTGTCGGCACCTCCGGGCCCGAGGCCATGGAGCTGCTGCGCAAGCACAAGATCGAGAAGCTTCCGCTGGTCGACGAGTCGGGCGTCCTCAAGGGCCTGATCACGGTCAAGGACTTCGTCAAGGCGGAGCAGTACCCGAACGCCGCCAAGGACGCCGAGGGCCGCCTGCTCGTCGGTGCCGCCGTCGGTGCCAGCCCCGAGGCGCTGGAGCGCGCCCAGGCGCTCGCCGAGGCCGGCGTGGACTTCCTGGTCGTCGACACCTCGCACGGCCACAACAGCAACGCCCTCAGCTGGATGGCGAAGATCAAGTCCAGCGTCGGCGTCGACGTCATCGGCGGCAACGTCGCCACCCGCGACGGCGCCCAGGCGCTCATCGACGCCGGTGTCGACGGCATCAAGGTGGGCGTCGGCCCGGGCTCGATCTGCACCACCCGTGTGGTCGCCGGCATCGGTGTCCCGCAGGTCACGGCCATCTACGAGGCCTCCCTCGCCGCCCGTCGGGCGGGCGTCCCGCTGATCGGTGACGGCGGCCTGCAGTACTCCGGCGACATCGGCAAGGCCCTCGCCGCCGGCGCCGACACCGTGATGCTGGGCAGCCTCCTCGCCGGCTGCGAGGAGTCGCCGGGCGAGCTGATGTTCATCAACGGCAAGCAGTTCAAGTCGTACCGCGGCATGGGCTCGCTGGGCGCCATGCAGTCCCGCGGCCAGGGCCGGTCGTACTCGAAGGACCGCTACTTCCAGGCCGAGGTGGCGTCCGACGACAAGCTCGTGCCCGAGGGCGTCGAGGGCCAGGTGCCCTACCGCGGCCCGCTGTCCAACGTGCTGCACCAGCTCGTCGGCGGCCTGCGCCAGACCATGGGCTACGTGGGCGCCGCCACCATCGAGGAGATGGAGTCCAAGGGCCGGTTCGTGCGGATCACCTCGGCGGGTCTGAAGGAGAGCCACCCGCACGACATCCAGATGACGGTCGAGGCGCCGAACTACAGCAACAAGAAGTGACGCACGTACGCGCGTGCCGGCTGTGACAGGGCGGTCCCGGGAGAACCCGGGGCCGCCCCTCGTCGTCCCGGGAGGGGCGCCGCCGCACCGGTCGGCGATACTGGAAGACGCTGAAACGCATCAGGGAAAGGCCAAGACGTGACTGAGATCGAGATCGGGCGCGGCAAGCGCGGCCGGCGGGCTTACGCCTTCGACGACATCGCCGTCGTCCCCAGCCGCCGTACGCGGGACCCGAAGGAGGTCTCGATCGCCTGGCAGATCGACGCCTACCGCTTCGAGCTGCCGTTCCTGGCCGCTCCCATGGACTCGGTCGTCTCCCCGGCCACCGCGATCCGCATCGGGGAGCTGGGCGGTCTGGGCGTCCTCAACCTCGAGGGTCTGTGGACGCGCTACGAGGACCCGCAGCCGCTGCTGGACGAGATCGCCGAGCTGCCCGTCGAGCGGGCCACCCGCCGTCTGCAGGAGATCTACTCGGCTCCCATCAAGGAGGAGCTGATCGGCGCCCGCATCAAGGAGGTGCGCGACGCCGGCGTGGTCACGGCCGCCGCGCTCTCCCCGCAGCGCACCGCGCAGTTCTCCAAGGCCGTCGTGGACGCGGGCGTGGACATCTTCGTCATCCGCGGTACGACGGTCTCGGCGGAGCACGTCTCCTCCGCGCACGAGCCGCTGAACCTGAAGCAGTTCATCTACGAGCTGGACGTCCCGGTGATCGTCGGCGGCTGCGCCACGTACACCGCCGCCCTGCACCTGATGCGCACCGGCGCGGCCGGCGTCCTGGTCGGCTTCGGCGGCGGCGCCGCGCACACCACGCGCAACGTGCTGGGCATCCAGGTCCCGATGGCCACGGCGGTGGCCGACGTGGCGGCGGCCCGCCGTGACTACATGGACGAGTCCGGCGGCCGGTACGTGCACGTGATCGCCGACGGCGGTGTCGGCTGGTCCGGCGACCTCGCGAAGGCGGTCGCCTGCGGCGCCGACGCGGTGATGATGGGCTCCCCGCTGGCCCGCGGCACGGACGTGCCGGGTCAGGGCAACCACTGGGGCATGGAGGCGGTCAACGAGGAGCTGCCCCGCGGCAAGAAGGTCGACCTCGGCACGGTCGGCACCCTGGAGGAGATCCTCACCGGCCCGTCCCACACCCCGGACGGCTCGATGAACTTCTTCGGCGCCCTGCGCCGCGCCATGGCCACCACCGGCTACAGCGAGCTCAAGGAGTTCCAGCGCGTCGAGGTGACGGTGGCGGACAGCCAGCACAGCCGCTGATCCCATAGGCGTGCGAAGGGCCCGGACACCGGTTGCGGTGTCCGGGCCCTTCGCGTGCGCCCCTTGCCGGCCCCGCTCCCGCGAGAGCCCCCTCAGAGCCGGTGTGCGGCTCCCGTGGGGGTCACTCCGCGGGTGTCCAGCAGCAGCTGGGCCTTCACGGACAGGCCCTGGAGGTCGTACGTGCGGTGCGGCTGGAGCAGGATCGTGAGGTCGGCGTCGGCGGCGGCCTCGTAGAGGGAGTCCGCGCGCGGCACCGGGCGGTCCAGGACGTTCCAGGAGGCCACCAGCGGGTCGTGGTAGCTGACCGAGGCGCCCAGCTCCATCAGCCGGAGCGCGATCTCCCGCGCGGGTGTGCCCTGCTGGTCGGCGAGGTCGGCCTTGTAGGTGACGCCCAGGAGCAGCACGCGCGCGCCCCGGGCGGACTTGCCGTGCTCGTTGAGCAGGGCGGCGGCGCGCTGGACGACGTACCCGGGCATGCGGTGGTTGACCTGCTGGGCCAGTTCCACCATGCGCAGGCCGCGGCTCGCGTGGCCGGTCAGGTCGTGCGGGACGCCGTGCCCGCCGACGCCGGGCCCCGGCCGGAACGCCTGGAAGCCGAACGGCTTGGTCTCCGCGCAGCGGATGACGTCCCACAGGTCGACGCCCAGGTCGTGGCAGAGGACGGCCATCTCGTTGACCAGGGCGATGTTCACGTGCCGGTAGTTGGTCTCCAGCAGGTGCACGGTCTCCGCCTCGCGCAGCCCGCGCGCGCGGACCACCTTGTCGGTGAGCCGTCCGTAGAAGGCGGCCGCCGACTCCGTGCAGGCGGGGGTGAGGCCGCCGATGACCTTCGGCGTGCCCGCGGGGCTGTGGCCGCGGTTGCCGGGGTCGACCCGGCTGGGTGAGTAGGCCAGGTGGAAGTCGCGGCCGGCGCGCAGTCCGGAGCCCTCCTCCAGCAGGGGCCGCAGGAAGTCCTCGGTGGTCCCGGGGAGCACGGGCGACTCGAGGATGACCGTGATGTGCGGGCGCAGCCGCGCGGCCAGGGCGCGGGCGGCCGCCTCGACCTGGGTGAGATCGACCCCGCCGTCGGCGTCGCGCGGGGTGGGCGCGCAGATCACCGCGGTGCGCACCCGGCCCAGCTGGGCCGGGTCGGTGCCCGGGCGGAAGCCCTCGGCGTGCATCCGGCGCAGCTCGGCGGCGCTGAGCGGGCCCGCCTCCGGGCCGGTGGCGTATCCGATGGTCGGGATGCCGGCGGCGACGGCTGCCTGGGCGAGCGGCAGGCCGTAAGGCCCGAGTCCGATGATGGCGAGGTCTGCGGGCATGGCGTGGGCAGTCCTTCCCAGTAGCCGAAGCGGGACAGGTGCGCAAGCCCTGTGGACTGGACGAGCGAGCGCACAGTCAGACTAGGTACAAATATGACCGTTATGTGTGATTGTGTTCGTGTGTCTTCCGTGGGTTGTGTGCCAGTTGTCCACAGGCTGGGAGCCCGTGGTGGCTGAAGTCGGGCAACGCGGTCAGAATTTGGGCATGAGAAGGGGGCGCGGGGATGAACCGGGCTTCGCCCACCGGGTGCGGCTGACGCGAGCGGGTTGTGCGAGAGCGGGAGGCAGCGGTGAGGACAGCGACTCTGGATCCGGCGCAGCGCGCCGAGGACCTGGCGGCGATGGCGGAGCACGAACTGGACGTGCTGGTGGTCGGCGCCGGGATCGTGGGCGCCGGCACCGCGCTGGACGCGGCCACCCGCGGCCTGTCCACCGGCCTCGTCGAGGCCAGGGACTGGGCGTCCGGCACCTCCAGCAGGTCCAGCAAGCTCATCCACGGCGGCCTGCGCTATCTGGAGATGCTCGACTTCGCGCTCGTCCGTGAGGCGCTCAAGGAACGCGGCCTGCTGCTGGAGCGGCTCGCCCCGCACCTGGTCAAGCCGGTGCCCTTCCTCTACCCGCTCCAGCACCGGGGCTGGGAGCGGCTCTACGCCGGCTCCGGCGTCGCGCTCTACGACGCCATGTCCATGGCCCGCGGACACGGCCGGGGCCTGCCGATGCACCGCCACCTGAGCCGCCGTCACGCCCTGCGCGTCGCCCCCGCCCTGAAGAAGGACGCCCTGGTCGGCGCCCTCCAGTACTACGACGCCGAGGTGGACGACGCCCGCTTCGTGGCGACCCTGGTGCGCACGGCGGCGTCGTACGGCGCGAAGGTCGCCAACCGCGCGCGCGTGACCGGGTTCCTGCGCGAGGGCGAGCGGGTCGTCGGCGTCCGCGTGCAGGACGTGGAGGGCGGCGGGGAGTACGAGATCCGGGCCCGGCAGGTCGTCAACGCCACCGGCGTGTGGACCGACGACACCCAGGCCATGGTGGGGGAGCGGGGCCAGTTCCACGTCCGCGCCTCCAAGGGCATCCACCTGGTCGTACCCAAGGACCGCATCCACTCCAGCACCGGCCTGATCCTGCGTACCGAGAAGTCCGTCCTGTTCGTCATCCCCTGGGGCCGGCACTGGATCATCGGCACCACCGACACCGACTGGGACCTCGACAAGGCCCATCCGGCCGCGTCCAGCGCCGACATCGACTACCTGCTGGAACACGTCAACTCCGTACTCGCGGTACCGCTGACCCGCGACGACGTCGAGGGCGTGTACGCGGGCCTGCGGCCGCTGCTGGCCGGCGAGTCCGACGCCACCAGCAAGCTGTCGCGCGAGCACACCGTCGCCCACCCGGTGCCGGGACTCGTGGTCGTCGCGGGCGGCAAGTACACGACCTACCGGGTGATGGCGAAGGACGCCGTCGACGAGGCGGTGCACGGGCTCGACCGGCGCGTCGCCGAATCCGTGACGGAGGAGATCCCGCTGCTCGGCGCGGAGGGCTACCCGGCGATGTGGAACGCGCGCGCCCGCATCGCCGAACGCTACGGACTGCACGTGGTCCGCGTGGAACACCTCCTCAACCGCTACGGCTCGGCGGCCGAGCAGGTCCTGGAGCTGATCGCCGCCGACCCCACCCTGGGCGAACCCCTGCGGCACGCCGACGACTACCTGCGCGCCGAGATCGTCTACGCCGCCTCGCACGAGGGCGCCCGCCATCTGGACGACGCGCTCACCCGGCGCACCCGCATCTCCATCGAGACCTTCGACCGGGGAACCCGCAGTGCCCGCGAGGCCGCCGAACTGATGGCGCCGGTGCTCGGCTGGGACGCGGACCAGATCGAGCGCGAGGTCGAGCACTACGAGAAGCGGGTGGAGGCCGAGCGGGAGTCCCAGCTCCAGCCCGACGACCTGACGGCGGACGCGGCACGGCTGGGGGCACCGGACATCGTGCCGTTGTAGGCCGTGGACGTGGCCGTGACCCCTGCGCCGGGCGCGCGTCACGGGCCCGCGGTCGTCTGTTCGTCGGGCGCGCGATGCAGACCCCGTGCCCGCCCGTCGGGTGCGCGTGGCAGGCCGCCGGCCGTACGGCGGATGCGAAGGCGCCCGTTTCATCGGGCGTGAGTGTGGAACTCGGGTGAGGACAAAGCCGGTTCGGACCGGGACCCGCCCCCGGGCGCGTGCTCGGGTGGCGGGCGCTCGCCGGAGGCAGGGCCGGTGGCGCCGGTATGGACGCCGGTATGGGCGGCGGTGTCCGAAGGGTCGGCATCGGGGGATCCCTCCGCGTCGGCGGCCCTCGTCCCGGTAAGCGGAAAACGTCGGTCCGAGCGTGTCCCGGCACCCGGGCGGGCGGGGTACGGACAGGGGCACCCTGGGCGTCGGCCGCTTGTCGGGTGAGAGACAATGGAGGCTCTGTCAGGGCGGGTTGCATGAGGGGACGCATGTCGGAGACGGAGCGGGCGGGGACATCCCGTCAGGAGACTCGTCGGGACAAGAGCGAGCGTCGTCTTCTCGCCGGGCGGTACCGGCTGGGAGACGTGCTGGGTCGCGGCGGCATGGGCACGGTCTGGCGCGCCGAGGACGAGACCCTGGGCCGGACGGTCGCCGTCAAGGAACTGCGGTTCCCGACGAACATCGACGACGAGGAGAAGCGGCGCCTGATCACGCGCACCCTGCGCGAGGCCAAGGCGATCGCCCGGATCCGCAACAACAGCGCGGTGACGGTCTTCGACGTGGTCGACGAGGACGACCGCCCGTGGATCGTCATGGAGTTGGTCGAGGGCAAGTCCCTGGCCGAGGCCATCCGCGAGGACGGCCTGCTGAAGCCCAGGCGCGCCGCCGAGGTCGGTCTGGCCATCCTCGACGTGCTGCGCTCCGCGCACCGCGAGGGCATCCTGCACCGGGACGTGAAGCCGTCCAACGTCCTCATCGCCGAGGACGGCCGGGTCGTGCTCACCGACTTCGGCATCGCGCAGGTCGAGGGCGACCCGTCCATCACCTCCACCGGCATGCTCGTCGGCGCCCCCTCCTACATCTCCCCGGAGCGCGCCCGAGGGCACAAGCCGGGCCCCGCGGCCGACCTCTGGTCACTGGGCGGCCTGCTGTACGCGGCGGTCGAGGGCGTCCCGCCGTACGACAAGGGCTCGGCGATCGCCACCCTCACCGCGGTGATGACCGAGTCCCTGGAGGAGCCCAAGAACGCGGGGCCGCTCCGGGACGTCATCTACGGCCTGCTCACCAAGGACCCCGCCCAGCGGCTCGACGACGCCGGCGCCCGGGCCATGTTCAACGCCGTACTCCAGGCGCCCGAGCCGGAGCCGATGGACGCCACACGGGTCGTCCCGCTGCCGGCGCAGCCCGACGCCCCCGAGGGCAAGCGCGGGGAGAAGGGCGAGGAGAAGCTGCGCGGCGCGCTGCGCTCGGTCCGCAAGGCGGCCGGGGCGGCCGGCGCGGCCGCGACCGCGCGGTCGAAGAACGGCGCGGACTCGCAAGACGCGTCCGCCGGAGCCGCGGCCGGAGCCGCCGCCGGTACCTCCGGTGCGGCGAGCGCGCCCGGGCAGGGCGCCGCGGGAGCGTCGGGCCGTCCGGGGACACCCGGTTCCGCCACGCCGAACTCCAGCGCGAACAAGTCGAGTTCGGGCTGGCCCGTGATGCCGCCGCCGGATCTCGACCTCACGCCGCGTCCGGTACCGAGGGCGTCGATCACCGACGTGGTGCCCAAGCGCACGCTGGTGATCATCGCTGTGGTGGTCGTCCTCGCGGTGCTCGGCACCGTCCTGGCCGTCACCCTCGGCGGCGACGACAAGGGCGGCGAGAACGCGGGCGGCGCCAAGACGGCCGCGAGCGCCGGTGCCTCCACCGGGCAGGACAAGGGCAAGGGCGGCGCGCCGGGCTCCGACGACGGCGCGCGGACGGACGGCAGCGCCACGGCGAGCGCCAAGGCCGGCTCCGCCACGTCCGGTACCTCCGGCACGGCCGACTCCGCGTCCGCGTCCGCGTCCGGCAGCGACGGCGACTCCGGCTCGTCCGGTTCGAAGGACGCCGGGAGCGCCCCCGCGGTGTCGACGCGCAAGAGCGGACAGGGGTACTCCATCGGGCTGCCCAAGGGCTGGAAGTACAAGTCCAGCGATGGCGCCGGCGACCGCTACACCGGTCCCGAGGGACAGCGGTTGCTGGTCGGCTGGACCAGCACGCCCAAGAGCGATCCCGTGGCGGACTGGACCAACCAGGAACGCGGCATGGTGCGCCACCAGTACAAGAGGATCCACATCGAGAAGGTGGACTACCGCGGCTGGAACACCGCCGACTGGGAGTTCACCTACGTCGACGACGGCACCAAGTGGCGCTCCATCGACCGGGGTTTCGTCGTCAACGGCCACCTCGGGTACGGCCTGATGTACACCGCCAAGGCCGCCCGCTGGGACAGCGCGCTGCGCGAGGGCACCTGGAAGACGCTGACGGAGTCCTTCGAACCCAAGTCGTGACCTGAACGAGCCCGGGTTGGGAGCGGGAGAATCGCCCATCCCTCATTGCGCGTTGCCTCCGGCACGTATCGTGAATGGTTGAGGACCGTACGCATCCGCGTGTGGACGCGTACGGCCCGCATGGCGAACGAACGTGAACGACCGGGCGGCCGGGGGAGGCAACGTGGACGAGTATGCGGGCCGAGTCCTCGCCGATCGCTACCGCCTGCCGCTGCCCCCCGCCGACGAGTACGAACTGACCGAGACCCTGGCGTTCGACACCTACAGCGGACAGGAAGTGCTGGTCCGTCAGGTGCCGTTGCCCGAGGTCGTCGAGGCCGAGGTGCTCGACGCGGAGGGGCTGCCCGAGGGTTTCACCGCGCGCGAGCGCGGAGCGCGCCGCAACCCGGCGGCCCGGACCGCCACCCGCCGGCCCACGGACCCGGCGGTGCGCCACGCGGTCGAGGCGGCGCAGGCCGCCGCCCGCATACCCGACCACCCGCGCCTGGACCAGGTCTTCGACGTGTTCGCCGAGGGCGGTTCGCTGTGGATCGTCAGCGAGTCCGTCTCCGCGCGCCCGCTGTCCGCGCTCCTCACCGAGCAGCCCCTGACGCCGTATCGCGCTGCCGAGGTCGCCTCCGACGTCCTCATGGCCCTGCGCGTCCTGCACGCCCACGGCTGGGTGCACCGCAATGTCACCGCCCGCACGGTCCTCGTCTGCGACGACGGCCGCGTGATGCTGACCGGCCTCGCGGTCGGCGCCGCGGAGGAGGCGCTGTGCGGGTACGACCCGGTGCCGGCCCAGGACGAGCCGGCTGTGGGACCGGTCGGTACCGGGCCCCTTGGTGCCGGACCGGTCGGTGCCGGGCCGGTCGGCGGGGCCGAGGGTCCGGGGCGCGCGGGTGGGACGTTCTCCGGCACCGGTTCTGCTTCTGGCTCCGGCTCTGGTTCCGGCTCCGGCTCTGGTTCCGGCTTCCGCTCCGGTGCGGCAGGTGCTCTGCCGGCGGCCGGGACCGTTCCCCCCGCTGACGTCGACCCCGAGGCCGCGCGCCGGGCCGCGATACAGGCGCGGGCCGCCGGTGGACTGCCGGCGCCGGGCACGAACGAGGCCAACGGCGGTGGTGCCGGTGGTGCCGGTGGTGCCGGGGCCGCGGGGCGGCCGGCGGTGGAGAGCGGGGACGACATCCGCGCCGCTCGGGCCGGGGCCATCGCCGCGTACCGCGCGGGCGCCCGGGCCGCGGCCCGCGTGCAGGAGTCCCAGCAGGACGGCCGCGCCGCCCTGCCCGCCGCCCGCCCTCCCGCCGAGGGCGACAGCGCCGTAGCGCCCCGGCCGCCGTACCCCGCCGTGCCGGGCGGCACGGCCCCCGGCCGGACCGCCGACCCGTACGGGGTGCGGGGCCGGCCCTGGCACGGCGCCTCGCCCCGCACCGGCCCCGACGCCGCACCGGCCCCGGCGGGCGGTGCCCCCCAGCGGCCCGGGCCGCCGGCGAACGAGCAGGGAACCGGTACGGCGCCCGCTCCCGGCCACCCCCACGCGCCCGCCCGCACCCCGGCCGGCGCCCCCGCCCTCCCCGCCCAGAGCACCGGGCCCTCCCGCTGGGACGACCCCGGCGCGGGCGGTGCCCCTTCGCGTGGCCCCGGGACCGCCATCGCGGCCGAGCGGGCGCGGCAGGTGCGGATGACCGTGGTGGGGCCCGTGACGGAGCGGTGGGCGCCGGAACAGGCCGGGCCGGTGCACGAGAACTGGCAGCTTGCGGCGCCGATCGGCCCCGCCACCGACCTGTGGGCGCTCGGCGCGCTGCTCTTCCGGGCCGTGCAGGGGCACGCGCCCTACCCGGAGGAGTCGACGGCCGAACTGGTGCAGCTGGTGTGCGCGGAGCCGCCGGCCTTCGCCGAGGAATGCGGTCCGCTGCGGCCCGTCGTGGAGTCGTTACTCCGTCAGGACCCGACCGACCGGCCGGACTTCGAGGAGCTGAGCGGCTGGCTGCGCTCGCTGGTGCGGTCCGCGCCCGAGCCCGACGCGGGGATCAACGTCGTACCGGTCCCGCCCGCCGATCCGCGCCGCCTGCCGATCGTGCGGCGGCGCGGCGAGCTGGTACGGCGGCGGCGCCGATCCCGGTTGCCCGCGACGCATCCGCACGCCCGGCACAAGCGGGCCCGCGAGGAGGAGCGTTCACCGCGCCGCCTCGGCCGACTGCTGCTCGTACTCATCCTGCTCCTGCTCGCCGGTGCGGTCGCCTACGCGATGATGTTCCTGCCGAAGCGGGGGGAGGGCGACGCCGCGGGCGGTCAGCGCACCGGGGCCGCCGGGCAGGTGAGCCCCGCGCCCTCCCAGGAGAACCGGCCGTCCTCGGGGCAGAGCGCGCCGGACGACCGCTCCTCCGCGTCCGCGCCCTCCACCGGGGCCCAGACCGACGGCGGCGCCTCCGCCGGTGACGGCTTCACCCTGCGCGACGACCCGGACGGATTCCGGATCGCCGTCGCCAAGGGCTGGGGGCGGACGCCCCGCAACAGCAGCGGCCAAGTCACGTACACGCACGGCAACTTCACGCTGGTAGTCGTACCGGGTCGGGACTCCACCGCGGCCTACGGCACCGACCCGATGGTCTACCAGCGGGACAAGGAGCGGGAGCTCCAGCCGTACCGGGACTCCAGCTGGGCCACGGCGTCCGGGCTGAGGACCATCGAGGTGGGCGGACGGACCATGGCCGAGGGGCAGTTCACCTGGACCGACGCCCAGGGACGTGACCTGTACGTGCGCAACATGGCGATGCTGATCGCCGGCCGCTATCACCTCGTGCAGGTCAGGGGTCCTGAGGCGGAGCGGGACGAGGTCACTCGGCTGTACGAACAGGCCACCACCACCTACCGCTACACCGGTTGAGCGTTTCGCGTCCCGGCCGGGTGGACCACGTTTCGGTTCCCGTCCGAGCGAAGAAGCGACAACCGTCACAGTGCGGATACCGTGCCGCCCCGCCGGTTCCCTGAGGGCAGGACGGTCCCTAGTCTGGCTCCTGACAAGAGCATTGCGGGGCAACGTGAATCAGATGCAGGGGCTGCTCATAGCGGGCCGCTACCGGCTCGTCGAAGCCATCGGCAGCGGCGGTATGGGCCGGGTGTGGCGTGCCCACGACGAGGTGCTGCACCGGAAGGTCGCCGTCAAGGAGCTGACCGCCGCGCTCTACGTGTCCGAGGCCGACCAGGCGGTGCTGCTCGCCCGCACCCGGGCCGAGGCACGCGCCGCCGCGCGCATCAACCACTCCGCGGTCGTCACCGTGCACGACGTCCTCGAACACGACGGCCGCCCGTGGATCGTGATGGAGCTGGTCGAGGGCAACTCGCTGGCCGACGAGATCAAGGAGCGCGTCCGCATCGAGCCGCGCGAGGCCGCGCGTATCGGTCTGTGGGTGCTGCGCGCGCTGCGTGCCGCGCACAAGGCGGGTGTGCTGCACCGGGACATCAAGCCGGGCAACGTGCTGCTCGGCCGCGACAGCAGGGTGCTGCTCACCGACTTCGGCATCGCCCAGATCGAGGGCGACTCCACCATCACCCGCACCGGCGAGGTCGTCGGCTCGGTCGACTACCTCGCGCCCGAGCGGGTGCGCGGCCACGACCCCGGCCCCTCCTCCGACCTGTGGGCGCTCGGCGCCACGCTGTACACGGCCGTCGAGGGCCGCTCGCCGTTCCGCCGCACCTCGCCGCTGAGCACCATGCAGGCGGTCGTCGAGGAGGAGGCGGAGGAACTCCGCCACGCCGGCCCGCTCGCCCCCGTCATCACCGCCCTCCTGCGCAAGGAGCCGTCCCAGCGACCCGGCGCCGAGGAGGCCGAGCAGATGCTCGCCGAGGTGGCGGAGGGACGCCGGCCGCGCGAGGCCGAGGCGTTCGTGCCGACGCAGGGCGCGGGCGTGGACAACCGTGGGAACTACGGGGAGAGGGAGGGGACTTCGAGGTACGGCTCCGGGGCCGCGACTTCGGCTTACGCGCCGGGGGCCGGGCCCGACGGCAGGGACCGTTCCGTCACCGTCCTCTCGGAGGTGGGACCGGCCACCGCAGGGCCCGCAGCCGGGTCGTACTCGGCACCGGCCCGCCCCCGGCGCCGACTGCGGATGCTCGTGCTGGTCGTCGCGGTCGCGGCGATGATCGGCGGCGGCGCGGCGGTCGGGTACCAGCAGTGGGAAGCGAAGCGGCTGGCCTCCGGCCCGGGAGGCACTGTCCCCGACAGGACGACCCCCGGCTCGGGAGGCACTGTCCCCGACAGGCCGACCCCCGGCTCGGGCGGCACCGTCCTCAGTGGCTGGGAGCGGCGCAATGACCCGCTGGGCTTCAGCATCTCCCTGCCCAAGGGGTGGAAGCGGTCCGTCTCCATCGACGAGGACGGCCTCCGGCAGGTCGACTACTCTCCCGACAAGGGCAAGCACCTCGTGCGGGTCGCCGTCGACACCGCGCCGGACTTCCGCACCTCGTACGAGCACATGAGCTACCTGCAGCGGCCGGTCTCACGGCGGCTGCTGGACTACAGGCAGCTCAGCCTCAAGGAGGAGCTTTTCCGCGACCTGCCGGGCGTCCGCTGGGAGTACACGTGGGACGCGCTGGCCAAGGACGCGCCGCACTACTTCCCGGGGCCCTACCATGCGATCGACGTCGGTTACATGGAGAGTGACGGCACCGAGTACGCCATCTACTCGGCTTCGCCGGCCGACGACTGGGCCACCACCAGAAAGCAGTTCGACTGGATCCTGCGGGGATTCCAGGAGGGCTGATCCGAGCGGAACGGAAGGTTCCGCTGTCGCTGTGGCCGCTCTCGTCGCCCCGGAGCGGGCGTTGCTGGAAATGGCCGTGCATCCGCCTGCTCCGACTGCGGCTCAGGCGGTGCAGGCGGGCCGGGGGTTCAGGCGTTACAAGTACGGACTATCTTGCCCGAGTTCATGACCGCCACCTCCGCGCCTATGTAGTCGAGAGAATCGACGGTGGGCGCCGCGTAAGTGGTGAAGGAGACAGTCGTTCCGTTTCCGTTGGCGTTGGAATGCCAGGGCCATTCCGTCACCCATCCCGAGGAATCGTCAACGGAAATGAATCGAATGGCCACAGAGTTACCATCGGCAGAGGTGTCCTTGACCCAGCCGCTGATGTCCACATGGTGGCTCGACCAGTTGGTGAACGAGAGGCTTCCCGAGGCACCGGTCGTCGAGCACCCGGCGCTGGTCGCCGCGCTGGCATCGGCCACGGTGGTCGTGGCGAATATGGCCGCTGCGGCGACACTCGTGACGGAAAGGCGCTTCAACATGTTTCCCATAAGGAAAAGATAAGACTTCCGCGATTTGCGTGACAGTGTGATTCCGGCCGCCCGTATTGCCCTGTATGAAGAATATATCTTGCCGATTTTCCATGCTTTGCATCTTTTTCGAAGCACGTTGTGGCCGAAAATGATCGCACGCCGCCGGGTCGCCGCCACCGGATGTCCTGGGGCGGCGGCATACTTGGCCGATCGCCGCCACGGAAGGCGTCCGTCCGGTGCGGCATGATGGGCGTATGGCATCCGAGGGGGACGACTCCCGCGTGATCGCGGGCCGTTACCGCCTGGAGGCACGCATCGGGCGCGGCGGCATGGGCGTCGTGTGGCGGGCCACCGACCAGGTGCTGGGGCGCCGGGTCGCGGTCAAGGAGCTCGGACCGGACGACGACGCCCGGTCGGCGGACGAGGCCCTCCGCCGCCGTGAGCGTACCTTCCGCGAGGCGCGCGCGGTCGCCCAGTTGCGGCACCCGCACATCATCGTCGTGCACGACGTCGTCGAGCAGGACGAACGCCCGTACATCGTGATGGAGTTGATCGACGGCGACTCGCTCGCCGCGTGCGTCGCCGCACACGGTCCGGTCGACGCCGCCGAGGCCGCCCGGATCGGCATCGCCCTGCTGAGCGCGCTGCGCACCGCGCACGAGGCCGGGGTACTGCACCGGGACATCAAACCCGCGAACGTGCTGATCGAGTCCGGCACCGGCCGGGTGGTGCTCACCGACTTCGGCATCGCGCAGGTGTCCGGCGCCACCACGCTCACCGAGACCGGCTCGTTCGTCGGCTCTCCCGAGTACACCGCTCCCGAGCGGATGTCCGGGCTGCGCACCGGCCCGGAGTCCGACCTGTGGTCGCTGGGCGCGCTGCTGTGCACGGCGCTCAGCGGCGAGTCGCCGTTCCGGCGCGACTCGCTCGGCGGCATCCTGCACGCCGTCGTCGCCGCCGAGATCCGGCCACCCGCCCAGGCTGAGCCGCTGCTGCCCGTCGTACGCGGCCTGCTGGAACGCGATTCCGACCGGCGGCTGGGCGCGGCGGACGCCGAGCGGATGCTGCGGGCGTTCCTGGAGACCGGCCACACTCCCGCCGCGCCGGGCACTGCGCGGACACCGGGCACACTGGGCACGGGGCTCGTGTCGCGGCTCGGCGTGGGACGCGGCTCGCGGTCCGGTGGCTCCGGGGAGCGCACGTCCGACACGCCGTACGCCCGCGACGCCCCGCACGCCCGCGACACTCCGTATGCCCGCGACACCTCGTACGACCACGAAGGCGTGCACGCCCTCGACGGCCCTTCCGCGCCGTACTCGCCGACCGAGCGCGGAGCGCCGCGCGGGGCCACGGCCGATCCGGGACGGTTCCCGTATCCGGGTGAACAGCCGTCCGCGCCACGGCAGTCCGGGCGCGGGGTGCTGGTCGCCTCGCTGCTCGTGGCGGCGGTCGCCGGGGCGGGAGTGTCGGCGGCCGTGCTGCTGCTCCACCAGGGCGGTGACGGGGGCGGCGGCGCGCCCGGCGGTACGGCGAGCAGCCCGGCGGCCCGTACGAGCGTCAGCACCGCGCCGCCGACCACGGCCGTCACCGGCACGTCCCCCACCGCCGGCCGAGGCTCTTCCCCGACGGCCCCCGTGATCAGCGCGTCCGCCTCCGCTCCGACGCACACGGCGCCCTCCGGCTACCGCACCGCCCACGACCCGGCGGGCTTCTCCCTCGCCGTACCGGAGGACTTCGCCCGTGAGCGGCAGGGCGAACGCGTCTTCTACTTCTCTCCCGAGGAGACCTTCCGCCTCGGCATCAAGGTCACCGAGCCCGAAGCCGGCGGTCCGCTGGCCGTGTTGAACCGTGAGGCGGCCGACGGGCCCCGTACCAACCCCGGTTACCACGACGGCCGGGTCACGAAGACCGCACACGCCGGACACCCCGCCGCGCTCTGGGAGTTCACCTGGAACGGCTTCAGCGCCGACGAGGGCACGCGCCACACCTACGACCTGTGCTGGGAGGAGGACGGCCGGATGTACGACGTGTGGGTGTCGGCGCCGGTCGGGAAGGTGCGCGAGGCCCGGGAGTACTTCGACGTGGCGGTGGACACCTTCTCGGTGGCCGTCCGCTGAGAGTGCGGATCGCGAATCGCGGAGCGCATGAACAAGGCGTAGAACAGGGCGAGTTGGCGGCAAGTGTGTCGCTTCGGTGGTCCGGTGCGAGGGGCTCTTGCCGGTCCGCGTGCCCCCTGACCGCACGCTTCGACAAGGGCGGCGTGCGCACGGTACTCATGTGGCATGAGTGAAGACGGTGAACACCCGTCCGACGGGCCTCTGATCGGCGGGCGCTACCGGCTCGTCGCGCGCATCGGCTCCGGGCCGACCGGCACCGTCTGGCGCGCCCGTGACGAGCAGGAGCACGGGGACGTCGCCGTCAAGGAGCCTCTGCTGCCCGCGGACCCGGCAGTCGACGAGGAGAGCGCCCGGATCGCGCACCGGCTCTGGCACGAGGCCCGCGCCGCCACCCGGGTACGGCACCCCTCCGCCGTGACGCCCCGCGACGTCGTCACCGAGGACGGACTGCCCTGGATCGTGACCGAGTTGGTCGAGGGCGAGTCGCTGCGGGAGGCCGTACGGCGCGGACCGCTGCCGCCCGCCGAGGCCGCCCGCGTGGGACTCGCCGTCCTCGGGGCGCTGCGGGCGGCCCATGCCGTCGGGATCGTGCACCGGGACATCAAGCCCGCCAACGTCCTGATCGAGTCCGGCAGCGGGCGGGTCGTCGTCACCGACTTCGGGATCGGCGACGGACACGCCGCCGGACACGCTGAACACGCCGGGCAGGGGCGTGACACCCCGGCCGGCTTCGTCGCGCCGGAGCGGACGAACGGGATCGGCGCAGGGCCCGCCTCCGACCTGTGGTCCCTCGGGGCGCTGCTCGCGGACGCCGTCGAGGGCGGCGACGCCGGCCCGCTCGCGCCGCTGCTGGCCCGCCTGCGCGCGCCGGAGCCGGAGGGACGGCCGCGCGCGGAGGAGGTCGCGGGGGTGCTGGAGGCGTACCTCGGTGTCAGGGCGGGTGCGGAGAAGGCATGGGAGGCGGGCGCGGAGGGGGCTCGAGCGGCGGCGGCGGAGGGCGCCTGGGAGCCCGGGGCGGAGAAGGTCCGGGAGGCCGGCCCGACCGCGCCGTCCGCCGCACCGACCCCCCTCACCGCCGATCCGTCCGCCTCGCCGCCCACTTCCACTCCCGCCCCCACCCCGTCCACCTCACGCGCCACCCCCGGAACCCGCCGCCGCACCCCCCTCGCCGCGCTCGGCCTGCTTCTCGCGAAGAAACCCGGAGCCGAGTGATCGACACCCGACAACGCCCTGATCAGCGCATTCACTGCCAGTGATCGCTGGCGGAGAGTGTGCACTCGGTGAAAGCCCGTTACCGACGGGTACACAAACTTCCCGGTGCGTCATACCCTGCGCCTCATGACGGACTCGCAGGCTGCCCTGGACCGCACCGGTACCAACCCGCTCGCCCCCGCCCCCGAAGGCGTCCGCACCGCCGCGGACGTGGTCACCCCCGAGCTGGTGGCCCAGTTGACCAAGGGTGTCGTCGGCTCCGGCCGTACCGCCAACCACACGCCGTTCACCGGCGAGAAGCTGGCCGACCTGCCCGAGTCCACCCCGGAGGACGTGCTCAAGGCCTTCCAGGCCGCCCGCGCCGCGCAGGTGGTGTGGGAGAGGACGCCGGTACGGCAGCGCGCCGCGGTCCTGCTCCGTTTCCACGACCTGGTGCTGGAGCGGCAGGCCGAGGTCCTCGACCTGATCCAGCTGGAGACCGGCAAGGCCCGGCTGCACGCGCACGAGGAGGTGCAGGCCGTCGCCATCGCGGCCCGCCACTACGGCCGCAAGGCCCCCGGCTACCTGCGGCCCAAGCGGCACACCGGCGCCGTGCCGGCCCTGACGAAGGTCACCGAACTGCGCCATCCGCGTGGGGTGGTGGGCCAGATCGCCCCCTGGAACTACCCCCTGGAACTGTCCGTCGGCGACGCGCTGCCCGCGTTCGTCACCGGCAACGCGGTCGTGATGAAGCCGGACACCGAGACCTGCCTCACCGCCCTGTGGGCGCGTGACCTGCTCATCGAGGCCGGACTGCCCGAGGGCGTCTTCCAGGTCGTCCTCGGCGAGGGCCCGGTCGTCGGCCCGGAGGTCGTGAAGCACGCCGACTACGTCTCCTTCACCGGCTCCACCCGCACCGGCCGCGAGGTCGCCCAGAGCGCCGCGGCCCGCCTGGTCGGCGTCTCCCTCGAACTCGGCGGCAAGAACGCCATGCTGGTGCTGGACGACGCCGACATCGAGAAGGCCGCCGCGGGCGCCGTCCGCGCCTGCTTCTCCTCCGCCGGACAACTCTGCATTTCCATCGAGCGGTTGTTCGTCCACGAGTCCGTCGCCGACGCCTTCCTGGAGCGCTTCGCCGCCCGCACCAAGGCGATGCGGCTCGGCAACTCCCTCGCCTACGGCGCCGACATGGGCTCGCTGGTCGGCGAGCGGCAGCTGAAGACCGTCGAACAGCACGTGGAGGAGGCCGTCGCCAAGGGTGCGAAGGTCGTCGCGGGCGGCGTGGCCCGCCCGGACGTCGGCCCCTACTTCTTCGAGCCCACCATCCTCGACGGCGTCGAGGACTCCATGGCCGTCTGCGAGGAGGAGACCTTCGGGCCGGTCGTCTCCGTCTACCGCTTCAAGACCGACGACGAGGCGGTCGAGCGCACCAACGCCACGCCGTACGGCCTGAACGCGTCCGTCTGGACGACGAGCCCCCGCCGCGCCCTGGACATCGCCTCCCGGATCCGCACCGGCACGGTCAACGTCAACGAGGGCTACGCGCCCGCCTACGGCAGCGTGCAGTCCCCGATGGGCGGCATGAAGGACTCCGGCCTCGGCCGCCGCCACGGCTCCGAGGGCATCCTCAAGTACACCGAGGCCCAGACGGTGGCCCAGCAGCGGCTCCTGCCGATGGCGCCCTCGCTGGGTATGGACGACGAGAAGTACGCCCAGTTCATGAGCCGCAGCCTTCGCCTCATGAAGGCATTCCGCTTCCGCTAAGCCGCTCCACCGGACCACCCGTTCTCGACGAGGAGAGCACGTGTCGCAGGAGAAGTCCGTCCAGACCCGGGACGAGAACGAGGACGAGACCGTGGACGCGAACGATGCCGGGTACGACTACGACGTCATCGTGATCGGATCAGGGTTCGGCGGTTCCGTGTCCGCCCTGCGCCTGACCGAGAAGGGCTACAAGGTAGGCGTCCTGGAAGCCGGCCGCCGCTTCACCCGCGACAGCCTGCCCAGGAACTCCTGGGACCTGAAGAACTACCTGTGGGCGCCCAGGCTCGGCATGTACGGCATCCAGCGCATCCATCTGCTGGGCAACGTAATGGTGCTGGCGGGCGCGGGAGTCGGCGGCGGCTCGCTGAACTACGCCAACACCCTCTACGTGCCGCCGAAGCCCTTCTTCGACGACCCGCAGTGGCGGGACATCACCGACTGGCAGGAGGAGCTGAAGCCGTACTACGACCAGGCGCAGCGCATGCTCGGCGTACGGCTCAACCCGACGACGACCCCCTCCGACGTGCACCTCAAGGCGGCGGCCGAGCGGATGGGCTGCGGTGACACCTTCCACATGGCGCCGGTCGGCGTGTTCTTCGGCGACGGCGAGGACGCCGACGGGAAGGCGAAGGCGCGGCCGGGCCAGGAGGTCGCCGACCCCTACTTCGGCGGCGCGGGACCGTCCCGCAAGGCCTGCACCGAGTGCGGCGAGTGCATGACCGGCTGCCGGCACGGCGCGAAGAACACCCTCAACGAGAACTACCTGCACCTCGCCGAGAAGGCGGGCGCTGTCGTCCACCCGCTGACGACGGTCGTGTCCGTCACGGACGACTCGCGCGGCGGCTACGCGGTGGCCACGCTGCCCACGGACCGGAAGAAGGACGACGGGCGGCTCTTCACCGCCCGGAAGGTCGTCCTGGCGGCCGGCACCTACGGCACGCAGACCCTGCTGCACCGCATGAAGGCCGTCGGACTGCTGCCGCACGTCTCCGCCCGGCTCGGCGATCTGACCCGCACCAATTCGGAGGCTCTGGTCGGCGCCCAGACCGACAACCGCCGCTACCGCAAGGCGCACGGCGCGCCGAAGGTCGACTTCACGCGCGGCGTGGCCATCACCTCCTCCGTCCACCCGGACGCCAACACCCACATCGAGCCGGTCCGTTACGGCAAGGGCTCCAACTCGATGGGCGGCCTGACGGTCCTCCAGGTGCCGTACACCGAGGGATCGTCCCGTGCCCTGGCCTGGCTGGCGAACGCGGCCCGGCACCCCGTGCAGGTCGCCCGTTCCCTGTCCAACCGGCGCTGGTCGGAGCGGACCATCATCGGCCTGGTGATGCAGTCGCTGGACAACTCCCTGACGACGTACCTGAAGCCCGACGGCATCGGCAAGGGCCTGCTGACCGCCCGGCAGGGCCACGGCGCCCCGAACCCCATGCAGATCAAGGCCGCGACCGAGGCCGCCTCGGTGCTCGCCGCCGAGATCAACGGCTTCCCGGGCAGCAATGTCGGCGAGCTGATGGGGACCCCGCTGACCGCGCACTTCCTCGGCGGCTGCCCCATCGGCGACTCCGCCGAGACGGGCGTGATCGACCCCTACCACCGGGTGTACGGCCACTGGGGCATCTCGGTGGTCGACGGCGCCGCCGTATCGGCGAACCTCGGCGTCAACCCGTCGCTGACGATCACCGCGCAGGCCGAGCGGGCCATGTCGTACTGGCCGAACAAGGGCGAGGCGGACCCGCGTCCGGCGCCGGGGGCGGCGTACGAGCGGCTGAAGCCGGTGGAGCCGCTCCACCCGGCGGTCCCGGCGGAGGCGTTCGGCGCGCTGAAGCTGCCGTTCCTGGGGATGCCGACGGTGCCGCCGAAGCGGTGACACGGGGCGGTGGCGGGCGGAGCGCGGTGGCCCGGGAGCCGTGGCGGGAAAGAGGCGAGGGACCTGCGTCCCCCTCCGAACGCAGGTCCCTCGCTTCTTACCGTCTTCTTGATCCGGCAGCAGGTTTGATCACCGGGGGATGCGAAGGGTTGCGCCGCCGGTACGGGAATTCGATGTGATGTGGGTCACGCGCCTGGGCATCCGGCTGTCCGGCTGCGCGGACCTGGGTGCCCGGTCGCTGTCCGGGCACAGAGAAGGGCCCCGCGGGAGTCGAGCCGCGGGGCCCTTCTTTCGTCAGCACCGGCGTCAGGGCGGCGCCGGTGCCTGGGAGCGGCGCCGGGGGTTGCGCCGCTTGCTCTGTGGTCCTGACCACCGGCGGGCGATGGTGCAGGGCAATGCCGTTGTCGCAATGCCGTTGTCTGCGCGGGGACTTGGGGGGCTTCTACGCAGCGTGCGCGATGCACGGGGCATCCGCAACCGTTTGGCACGGCAGTAGTGCATTTTTGCAGTTTTCCGCCGATCGGCCCCGGGCGTCCCCGGAGCCGACCGTTTCTCTTGGATGACCGGGCTGCTGTCCCCTGCCGTCCGGTCACTTTCCTGGAGCGAGGTCCCACGGCGCACGGCACGACCCGTACGCCTCATCGCTCCAGCGAGCCACGCGTGGTTCTGTCGGGCCCGCCCCTGGATGGCACGGACACCGGGCTCAACGAAGCGGTCCGCGAGCCGGTCACGCGCCGTACGGGTGAGGGCGCGGTCGAACTCAGATGCGACCCCGGCACAGCTCCAGCAGGGTCATCGAGAGCGCGGTGCCCGGCTTGCCCAGGGCGTCCCGGTAGCGGCCGAGGATCTCCATCTCGCGGGAGAGGTGCACCCGCCGCCCGCCGGAGGCGATGCGGGTCTGCTGGACGACGGCGGAGACGGCCATCCGCTCCTGGATGAGGCCGATGATCCGGTCGTCGAGCGCGTCGATGCGCTCACGCGCGTCGGTGATGGTCTGTTCCGCGGTCAGGGTGGTCATCTTCGGGGCTCCTCGAATCGAAGTGGTGAGTGCCCCGGACCGGCAGAACCCGGAAAACGACAGGCGCCCCGGGCCTTGTCGGCCCGGGGCGCCTGGAAAGTCGCTCGGCGTTGCGCTCAAGCAGCTCGACCATGGCAGCCGGCGGGCCGGTTGCCATAGGTAAAGAGGAAGGTCGTCTGCGTGAGCATGCGGCCAGTATGCCACGCGGGCGTGGCGGCCGCGGGCGGAGCCGGTCGGCGCGCAGACAGGTGTCCCACGCCCGCCCCGTTAGACTCGGTAGCACAGCCCCCCGCCCAACCGCCGGAAGGCACCCCGTGTCATCAGCGCCTCAGCCTGCCGCCGCCCCCGACACCGTCCTGGTCGTCGACTTCGGCGCGCAGTACGCCCAGCTCATCGCCCGTCGCGTCCGCGAGGCGCGGGTCTACAGCGAGATCGTGCCCAGCACCATGCCGGTCGCGGAGATGCTCGCCAAGAACCCCGCGGCGATCATCCTCTCCGGCGGCCCCTCGTCCGTGTACGAGGAGGGCGCCCCCCGCCTCGACCGCGAGCTGTTCGAGGCCGGCGTCCCCGTGTTCGGCATGTGCTACGGCTTCCAGCTGATGGCGCAGGTCCTCGGCGGCACCGTCGACAACACCGGCTCCCGCGAGTACGGCCGCACCGACCTGCACGTCTCCAAGTCGGGCTCCACCCTCTTCGAGGGCACCCCGGACGAGCAGCACGTGTGGATGTCGCACGGCGACGCCTGCTCCGCCGCCCCCGAGGGCTTCACCGTCACCGCGTCCACGGACGTCGTCCCGGTCGCCGCCTTCGAGAACGACGAGAAGCGTCTCTACGGCGTCCAGTACCACCCCGAGGTCATGCACTCCACGCACGGCCAGCAGGTCCTGGAGCACTTCCTGTACCGCGGCGCCGGCCTCAAGCCCGACTGGACGACCGGCAACGTCATCGACGAGCAGGTCACCGCGATCCGCGAGCAGGTCGGCGACAAGCGCGCCATCTGCGGCCTGTCCGGCGGCGTGGACTCCGCCGTCGCCGCCGCCCTCGTCGCGCGCGCCATCGGCGACCAGCTGACCTGCGTGTACGTCGACCACGGTCTGATGCGCAAGGGCGAGACCGAGCAGGTCGAGAAGGACTTCGTCGCCGCGACCGGCGTCAAGCTGGTCGTCGTCGACGCCGAGGAGCGCTTCCTCAACGCGCTCGCCGGGGTCTCGGACCCCGAGGAGAAGCGGAAGATCATCGGGCGCGAGTTCATCCGCGTCTTCGAGCAGGCCCAGGCCGAGATCATCGCCGACGCGGGCCCGGCCGTGGAGTTCCTGGTCCAGGGCACCCTGTACCCGGACGTGGTCGAGTCCGGCGGCGGCACCGGCACCGCCAACATCAAGTCGCACCACAACGTCGGCGGCCTGCCCGAGGACCTCGAGTTCCAGCTGATCGAGCCGCTGCGCAAGCTGTTCAAGGACGAGGTCCGCATGGTCGGCCAGGAGCTGGGCCTGCCGGAGGAGATCGTCCAGCGCCAGCCCTTCCCCGGCCCCGGCCTCGGCATCCGCATCGTCGGCGAGGTCACCAAGGAGCGCCTGGACCTGCTCCGCGACGCCGACGCCATCGCCCGCGAGGAGCTGACCGCGGCCGGCCTGGACCGCGAGATCTGGCAGTGCCCGGTGGTCCTGCTGGCGGACGTCCGCTCCGTCGGCGTCCAGGGCGACGGCCGCACCTACGGCCACCCGATCGTCCTGCGCCCGGTCTCCTCCGAGGACGCCATGACGGCCGACTGGTCGCGGCTGCCGTACGACGTCCTCGCCCGCATCTCCACCCGGATCACCAACGAGGTTCGCGACGTCAACCGCGTGGTCGTCGACGTGACCTCGAAGCCCCCGGGCACCATCGAGTGGGAGTAGTCCCGCTCGCTTTGAAGGTCACGTCCGCCTGAGAGTCCGCACCGGCTCTCCGGGCTTCCAGACCTGGACGACCAGATACTTCTCGTCCTCGACGTAGGTCCGCACGACCTCCGTCAGCTCGGTGCGGAAGAGGTGGAACGGCTGCGGCGGTTCCACCTCTTTCACGTACCCGGCCTTGGGACCGCCGTCGCCGACCTCGTACGCGCGCCCGCCGATCCGCACGTCCCCGCCGCCCGCCCCGGTTCCCTCGCCCGGGTTCGCCTGGAGCGTGAAGCGCGGGTCGCGCAGCAGATCCCGGGCCTTGAGGGAGTCCGGCATCATGCCGAGCCACAGCTCGCCCCCGGTGAAGCGGACCTCCAGGCCGGAGGTCCGCGGGGAACCGTCCTTGCGGAGGGTGGCGAGGACGTGGTGCCGGAAGGCGTCGAAGCGCTCCTCGACGGTCCTGGCGAGGCCCGGTTCGGCGAGGGTGAAGGCTGCCCAGTTCATGCGCGCCAGTCTCACCGGTAAACCCGACACCTTCTGTCGTGTATCCGCCGCACATGCCATCTTCACGGAACATGCCTGCCCTTCAGGGCCGCCCGGCGGTACCTTCGCGCCCGTACGTCCCGTACGTCCGCCCCCACGCTGGAGGACCTGCCCTATGCACGGGCCCACCCCGCCCCTGCCGCTGCCCACCGATCAGCTGCGGTTCGCGATGCCGCCGATGCACGCCACGGTCGAGGACGAGCGGCGGCACCGCAAGGAAAGGCTCGCCGGCGCTCTGCGGATCTTCGGCCGCGCCGGACTGGAGGACGGTGTGTCGGGGCACATCACCGCGCGCGACCCGGAATTCACCGACTGCTTCTGGGTCAACCCCTTCGGGCTGCCCTTCAGGCAGGCCACCGTCGGCGATCTCGTCCTCGTGAACCGGGACGGACAGGTGGTCGAGGGCGGCTACCACGTCAACCAGGCCGCGTTCACCGTGCACGCCCAGGTCCACGCGGCCCGCCCGGACGTCGTCGCCGTGGCGCACTGCCACTCCGTGCACGGCCGCGCCCTCGCCGCGCTCGGCGACCTCATCGACCCCATCACCCAGGAGAGCTGCGCCTTCTACGAGGACATCGCCCTGTACGACGCCTACAGCGGCGTCGCCGTCGACGCGGAGGAAGGCCGCCGCATCGCCGCCACGCTCGGCTCGCGCAAGGCGCTGGTGCTGCGCAACCACGGGCTGCTCACCGTCGGGGACTCGGTGGACGCGGCGGCCTGGTGGTTCCTGTCGCTGGAGCGGTCGTGCCAGGTGCAGCTGATGGCCAAGGCGGCCGGGCGGCCGGTCCTCATCGACCACAAGCTGGCCGCCGCCACCCGCGAGCAGCTCGGCGGCGACCTGGTGGCGTGGATCAACTACCAGCCGCTGTGGCAGGACATCAGCCGCAGCGAACCGGACCTGCTCAGTCGAACCCCCTGAGCACCGAGGCCTTGGTCCGCGCGAACTCCTCGTCGGTGAGCACCCCGTCCCGGTGCAGCTCGCCCAGCTCCCGCAGCCGGCGCAGCAGTACGTCATGGTGGCCGGCCTGCGCCGGTACGACGACGCCGGGCCGGTCCCGGCCGTCCCACGCCTCCTGGGCGTCCCGTGTCTCCCGCGCCTCTGGTGCGTCCCGTGTCTCCTGGGCGTCCCGTGCCTCCCGACAGCCATGGCCGTCCCGGGTGGGGGCCGCGCGGGCGGACGGGTGCGGCAGCCGGGCGGTGACGGCGGTCGCGACCAACGCGGTCAGCAGGTCGCGACGGGCGCTGCCCCACAGGTCCAGCGCGTGGACGTCACGCGCGGGCGGCAGACGGGAGAACAGCGTCTCGCGGGTGACGAACCGCAGGAACCCGCTCTCGGAGCCGGAGTTGGGCAGCCACTCGACCTGCACCAGGTCGGCCAGGCCGATCACCTGCGGGCCGCTCGCGCGCTTGATCCGGTTGGAGGTGTCGGCCCAGTCCACCCGCACCTCGGTGCCGTCGAAGGAGACGGTGCCGTCGGAGGACCGCACCGAGACCGGTACCGGCGGCCCGGCCAGCAGATAGGACCGCGTCGGTCCTTCGGGCACCTGTTCCAGCAGCAGTGCCCGCCGGATCTCCTCGGCTACGTACTCGGCCACCCCCGTGCGGTCCGCGTCCACGGTCAGCCGGTAGGGGTCGGCCTCGTCCGGCAGCCGGCCGCCGGTGGCCCGCAGCAGCGGGTCGGCGCCCTCGCGCAGCAGCATCCGCAGCCGGCCGCCCCTGCGTTCGGGCTCGTGGACTACGCCCGCGACGGCTTCCAGCGGTACGACGATCTCGCCGTACGTCTGCCGGAACAGCGGCACGGAACGGTGCAGTCCGGGGGTGATCCTGACCGCGCTGCCGTCGAACTCCCAGGTCCCGTCCCGCTGGATGATCTCGGCCATACGGCGATTCTCGCAGCCGGGTCAACGCGCGGGCCCCGGCTTCACCCGCCACGACCCGGACCGGCGGATACCGGCCGCCCGGCGTAGGGCACAATTCGTCGTCAGTGCTGGGGAGTTGCAGGGCCGATCCGCGTACCGCGGATGACTTCGGCCGTGTCACGGGTCGAAGGAAGGCGGGCATCGGTCGTGGCGGTGCAGGAGGCAAGACAGGGCACGGCGGCGGATGCCGGGACCGCCCACGGGGGCGGCTGTGTGTGCGGGGACTGCCCGCGCGGGGCACGTGAGGGGCACCGGCGGGCCGTCGCCGCGTTCCTGCGCCGGCGCGACGAGTTCGCGGCCGGTGAGGGGCTGCCCGCGGCCGTGGCGCACTCGGCGTCGGCGTCCCGGCAGTGGGTCTCCGCCGAGCTGGCGCAGCGGGCGGGGGAGGTCGCCGAGCGCGGCCGCACCGAGGGTGAGGCCTGGCTCGCCGGGCTGTGGCTGCGCACGGTGTGTGCCGTCTGGGGCGCGGTCGTCGTCCTGCTGCTCGCCGAGGCGCTCACCGCGGTCGGCGCGGGCTGGAGCAGCGCCCGCACCGCCGCACTGCTCGCCGCGCTCGTCGTCGCGGGCGCGGTTACGGCGGCCGCCCGGTTCCACCGTGCGCGCGGCGGAGCGCTGGCCCCGGTGATCGGCGACGACAACCGGATGACCACCTCCCGCACGGTCGCCGCCTGCTGGGTCCTGTTCGTCGTCTACGCGATCCTGCTGCTGGCCGGCCGACTGGCCGCCGCCTCCGACCACGCCGAGCGCGACGCCCTGATCTCCGGCCTCGACCTCGCGCGCGGAGCGGGCGTGGTGACCGTCGTCGCCGTGGTCTGCGGCATCGCCGTCGTGGTCCGCCGGGTGGTCGGGCTGCGGATCGCCGGGCAGCGGCTGCAGAAGGTGCCGGCCCACCGGCCGCACGCCGCCGACCTGCTGACGGACGACTCCGGCCGCGGCTCCTTCGCCGACATCCAGTACGTCGTCATCAGCGCCGTCGCCCTGGTGTTCGCCGCCGTACGGCTGGCCCGCCGCCCCGACCAACTGCCCGACCTGCCCTGGGGCCTGGCGGTCGTGGTGCTGATCTCGGCCGCGACCTACCTGGCCGGCAAGTACGCCGAGGGCGGCCGTCCGGTGATCCTCTCCGTGGTCCGCGCCCGCGAACCCGGCGACCTGGACGGCCCCATCCGCACCGGCGACGACATCGAGATCCGCGGCACCGGCTTCGTCCCGCCCGGCGCGCAGAGCGCCGACCAGCTTGCCCGCATGGTCGTCCGCATCGGCGCGGTCGACGTCCACGTCCCGCTGGTCCCCGTCACCGGCGGCTTCCGCAATCCCACCGACACCGTCCTGACCGTCCCCGTACCGGCCGAGGTGGAGCCGGGCCCGGTGGAGGTACAGGTGGTGACCGCGGCCGGCGTGCCCACCAACCGGTACCCGGTCGAGGTCGCGGACTGAGAGACGGCCGGCCTCAGGATCCCGTCGCGCCCTAGTGCTGCCCCGCAGAAGTTCGTAGAGGGGTGCCGATCACGCTGTCTTGAGTGGGGTGCCGTCATAGGTCCAGCGGTACGGCTTCGCGGTCTTGTTGTGCTGGATGACGTAGGCGTCCAGCTTGTCGATGAGGTGGTCTCGGCTGCGGAAGTCGCCGTTGCGCAGGACCCGACGTGTCAGGGAGGAGAAGAACAGCTCGATCTGGTTCAGCCAGGAAGCGTGCGGGGGTGTCCAGTGGACGTGCCAGCGCGGGTGGGCGGCCAGCCATGTCTTTGTGTGCTTTGCCGTGTGCGAGGAGCCGTTGTCGAGGACGATGTGGATGTCTTTGGCGGGGTCGATGACCGTATCGACCTGTTCGAGGAAGGCGGTGAAGGTGGCCGCGTTGTTGCGCGTGATGGTCTCGGTGAGGACTTCACCGCTTCGTACATCCAGTGCTGCAACGAGGGAGGCGGTGCCGTGTCGGCGGTATTCGAACTCCTGCCGGGCCATTCGTCCGGGCCGGGGCGCCTGCCCAGGGTGGCGTCGGGATCGTGCGGCGATTGCGGTCTTCTCGTCGATGGAAAGCACCACCGCGCCCTCGGGTGGGTTGAGGTACAGGTTGCAGACGTCGGTGGCCCGTTGCCAGAAGTCCGGAGTGTCCCGGCGGGTGAGCCAGCCCCGCACCCGGTGCGGTTTCAGATCCAGGTCCGCCAGGATGCGGCCGACCTGGGACGGTGAGATCTCGGCGAAGGCCGTGCCCGCGACCTGCGCGGCGATCCTGCGATGCGACCAGGTTGACTCCGGGTACGGGGGCGCGCTGGTGGCGGCGGCCACGACGGCGACGCGCACCTGTGGTCCGTAGAGGCGGGGCCGGCCGGAGCGTTGCGCGTCGGCCAGAGCGGCTACGCCGTCGGCGGCGAACCGGCCCCGCCACTTGCGCACCGTGTTGACGCTGATCTTCAGCTCGCGTGCGATCGCGGCGTTGGTCAGCCCGTCGGCCGCTGCGAGAACGATCTTCGCCCGCAGTACCTGCCTCACCTGTGCGGTCACGGAGGTTGCCAGCCGCCGCAGGCGCGTACGCCCTGGCGCGGCGAGGTTCACCACAACCGCCGTTGAAATCGACGTAGTTGGATGAGGCATGGCCGTTTCCTGGCGGCGCGGGCTGGTGGCTGGGGGGCTATGCGAGGGCTGTTGCGAGCACAGAGTGGGGTGCGCGGCCCAACAGTTGACGCAGGTCACCGCCGGTGCGGGACATGAACCCGGCCGCGATGGCGGAGTAGGTACCCACCAGCATCGGCACCTGGAAGGGCTCGGCGCCGGAAGCGGCAATACGGGTGCGGGCCTGGGTAAGAGTCTCCGGCTCGTAGGTCACGTGCGGGCCGTGCGCGCGGGCCAGCTCGCCGCCGCCGATGGCCTGCTCGCCGACGAGTTCGTAGATGCGCCCCGCATGAGCGGGTGCGTCCACCGTCACACGTGCCGCGGCGTCGGCCAGGTCCGCTCGGGCCACGGCGGCCAGTTGGCCCTCTCCGAGCGGGGCTGTGATCCGCCCGTCGGCCGACGGGGCCGCGAGCCAGCCCAGCAACTCTGCATACAGGCCATTGCGCAGGATCGTCCAGTCCATGCCGCTCTCCTGCAGGCGACGCTCGGTCCAGCGGTGCGGCAGGGCGTAGGGGAGGTGATCGCCGTCGGCGGTCAGGCTCGTATAGACGACATGCCTCACGCCGGCCTTCTCTGCGGCGGCGATGGCGGCGCCGTGCCGGGCTATGACGGTGTCGTCCTCGCCGTAGCCCGCGGAGATCAGCAACAGCACATCCACACCTTCGAAGCCTCCGGCAAGGGTGCCGGGCTCGTCGAAGTCGATGCGGCGGACCGGCAGCGGGGCCTTGAGCTGCTGAGGGTCGCGCGTTCCAAGGACGGTGTCGTCGCGGTCGGCCAGCCGTTCGGAGATCAGTGTGCCCAGGGCGCCGGTGGCGCCAGTAATCAGGATCATCAGGGTCTTCCCGTTCCGGTAGGTTCTCTTCGGTAACCGGGATCATCCTGCGGTTTTGTGCCGGGGAACGTAAGGAGGCACTTCCATGTCAGTGGGGCACACCGGGGTAACCACCGTCCCCGTCGTCAGCTGCGGCGACGAGCACGAGGATTGCGGGATCCGCGACGTGCTCGACCGGATCGGCGACAAATGGTCGGTCCTGGTCGTCGTTGAACTGGCCCAGGGCGTCCGCCGTTTTCGGCAACTACAGCGCGCCATCCCCGGTATCTCGCAGCGGATGCTGACGCTCACCGTGCGGCGGCTGGAACGCGACGGCCTGGTCACCCGGACTGTGCATCCCACGGTGCCCCCGCAGGTCGAGTATGAGCTCACGACGATGGGCCACAGCCTCACGTATCTGGTCAAAGCCCTCACGGACTGGTCGGCTCAACACCGCGACGCCATCGCGCAAGCGCGCCAGGAATGGGATGCCGAACACCCCGACTCTGGAATCCGGTGAACAAACGGGCTCCAGCACCTTGCCGATTACGACGGGGTGAGCTTGCTCAACCCCCTCAACGAACTTCTGCGAGGCAGCACTAGGTCCCATGAGTCCCGCCGGTCCCCGGATGCCACCGTGGATCCCCCCGGAAGGGGCTCGTACGGTGAACCGAAATCCGGAAAATCATCCGGGAGAGGATTGAACGGGCCGCCTTCGTCATACGTATGGTCGGGTGAGGGGTGTCGGCACGGCGGGCGAGAGGCGGCTAGCAGTGATGACTCACGGTATGCGGACGGACACGAATACCGCCAATCTAGGTGCTCGGCGAGACTGGCGTGACACAGCCACCCACTACGCCCTCCTCCCGCTCCGTGTCTTCCTCGGCGTCACCTTCGTCTACGCCGGCCTGGACAAACTCACCGACAGCTCCTTCCTGAAGTCGGGCGGCGCCGGCTCGATCGGCGAGACGATGCGCGCGGTCCGCGACTCCGCAGCCATCCCGGGCCTGGTCGACCTGGCACTGAAGGCGCCGGCCGGCTTCGGCTGCGCCATCGCCGTCGGCGAGCTGGCCGTCGGCGTCGGCATCCTGCTCGGGCTGTTCGGCCGCTTGGCCGCCCTCGGCGGCGCGCTGATCTCGCTCAGCCTGTGGCTGACCGTCAGCTGGGCTACCGCGCCGTACTACTACGGCAACGACCTGGCCTACCTGATGGCCTGGCTCCCTCTCGTCCTCGCCGGTACCCCCTATCTCTCCGTGGACGCTTCCTGGCGTGCCCGCCGCCGCCGGCGCTCGGGCGGCTACCTCTAGGCCGTGTCCGCGAGGTCCCGTCTGGCTCGCGACACCTGGCACGCACTCCCCCAAGCTCTGCGAGCAGGGGGCACCCCCAGCCGCGTTGCCGGGCTTGCCCGCGTGCACCCTTTACGTGGGTGACCCTCCGCCTCCTTCACGCGGGCGACCCTCCGCCTCGTGATCGCACGCACCGGACGCCGCGAGCCCTGCCCTGTGAGCCTTGCCTCGCGAACCCTGTCTTGTGAGCCCTGCCCGCGAGCCCTGCCCGCGAGCCCTGCCCTGCGGGCAGACTGCGCCACGTCGCGGACTCGGTCTGGCTAGAGTCCGTCCTCCGGGCCCTGCCGGGGCCGGGCGGCGGACTCACTCGGTCGACCGGAGCCGGTCCGATCCGGCAGGAAGGTCCTGGGCGTCCTCCGTGCCGCGCCGTCCCCGCAGGGACCGGGCGAGGACCGCTGTGGCACCGGCCAGGCACAGGCCGCCCACGACGAGCGGTATCGCCGCGAACCACGGGACTTCCCACAGGCCGTTCGCGTCCCCGGCGAAGACGACTCCCGTGGCCGTGAGGAACAGACCGCCGACCAGCCTTCCCGGCTGGACCTCATGACGCAGCACGGCTGACCTCCACCTGTCCGACGCCCACCTGGAGCTCGATCTCCCACGTGCCCGCGTTCTTGCCGCCCTTGGCCGGCGGCAGGGTCAGGTCCTCGTGCCTGCCCGGCTCCACGTCCACGTCCTTCCTGTTCTCACCGGGCAACCGGACGTCGCCCAGGCCCACGTCGATGCTGATCCGTGCCGTCGCGTCGGCCGGCACGATCACCTTCAGCCGGCCCGCCCCCACCTCGGCCCGCGTGGTCAGTGTCTGCCCCTTGGCCGGGTGCAGGCGTCTGAGGTCGAGGGTGCCGACACCGGTGCCGAGGTCGTAACCGGAGCGGGCGTCCGCCGCGTTGGCGGGCTTCCAGGACGTCTTCTTCCACTGCGCCGTGACGTCCTCGGGCAGTGCGGAGGCCCCGGCGAGCAGTGCCGCCGTGATCAGCGCGAGGAACACCGAGCCGGCTCCCGTGCGCCCCAGGAACGCGCTGAGCGCGATGCCCAGGCCCAACACCACGAGCGCACAGGCCAGGCCGGTCTGCAGACTGATGGCGGCCGGCCGCGTGTCCCACGTCAGCCCGGCGCCCAGGCCGCCCGCCAGCAGGGCGAGCAGGAATATCCAGCCGCCGATCCAACGCGGGCCGCGCGGTCTTGGGGCGTCGGTCTTCGGTGTGCGGAGCGAACCGGGGTGGGTCCAGGGGGTGGCGATGCCGACGTTCACGGCCGAGGCGACGTCGCGGCCCCGGGCGTCGCCGGGCCCCCACAGATAGCCGGTGCCGCCGGCCTGGGTGCCGTCCTTGCCGATCGGGTCCCGCCACCACGACGGGTAGGTGGCGGTGACCGGCGGCGCCTGCGCCTCCGGCGGCGCGTCCGCGGCGGCCTGCGCGGCTATGGGGTGTCCCCTGGTCGGGTGGGGTCCGGAGCTGGGGGAGGGGTCAGGAGTGTCCCGGTGCCGAGACCAGTACCCGGCGCCGGCCAGGAGCAGGGAGAGCACCACGGCGAAGGTCAGCACCGCGCCGTTTCTGAGCGTGGTCAGCACCACTCCGCAGCCGACCAGCGCGAACAGCACGCCGGCCAGGGCCTGCCCGTCGACGCGACCCGTGAGCAGCTTGCGGACCTCGTTCTCCTCCTCGTCCTCGTAGGGCACGAGGAGCCAGGCGAAGCCGTAGAAGATCAGGCCGATGCCGCCGGTCGCGGCCAGCACGGCCAGGGTGATCCGGTAGATCACCGGATCCATGTCGGTTTGCCGCCCGAGTCCGGAGCACACTCCGGCGATCACCTTGTGCCGCCGGTCGCGCCGGAAGCCCTGGGCGGTCGCGGCGGGGTCCTGCGCCGGGTCCCGCTCCTCCGTGTCCGCGCCTGCGCGGGTGTCCGTGCCCGCGCTCGTGCCCGCGCTCGTGCGTGCTCCTGTGCCTGCACCCCTGTCTGTGCCTGGGGACGCGCCCGCGCCGGTGGGGCCGGTGCCGTCGCCTCCCGTCTGGCCCGGCCGTCCCGTCGCGGCGGGTGCGGCATCCGTCGGTCCGGTGCCCGGGTCCGGGCGCGGGCCGGAGCCGGGTCCCGGACCCGTCGCGGCGTGCTCGTGATCCGTCATGCGTCCATGGTGACGGCCCGCCCGCCGCGACGGCAGTCGGGACAACCCTGGGCGAACCCTGAAATCGGCCCTGAGACGCGATGGGGGGACGTTCGATCTCCGGCAACCCGCCCGTTCCGGACGGCCGGACCGACGAATCAGGGGAACCCTCGCGAAGATCAGGGGACTCTAGGGGGCTGACCCTGATGCTCTGTTCTCGCGACCGTGTGACCATCGATGGCATGCCGGAAGCCGCAAGCCTGACCCTCGACGACCCGCGGCCGCCGCGCAAGCTCTACCGCAGCGGTGACGGCCGCTGGCTCGGCGGAGTGGCGCGGGGCCTCGCCGGGCACCTCGGGCTGCCCGTGGTCTGGGTGCGGCTCGCCTTCGTCGGCCTGTTCATGGCCAACGGACTCGGCGCCCTGCTGTACGCCGCGTTCTGGTTCTTCGTCCCCCTCGGCGTCGGCGGCGTCGCCGGCCACAAGCCGCCGTCGCTGGTCGGCACCGAGACCTCGCCGGACGGTCGCCGCAGACTGGTGACACGCAAGCCGGACAAGGGGCAGATGGTCGCCCTGCTCCTCATGGTCATCGTGTCCATGGTCTTCGTGAGCAGCGTCAATCTGACCAAGGGCGCCAAGGCCTACCTCCTGCCCGCCGTCCTGGTCGCGGCCGGTGTCGCCCTCGTCTGGCGGCAGGCGGACAACGCCCGCCGGGCCCGCTGGGTCGAGGTCGGCAGCCGCCGGCGCACCCTCACCCTGCTGCGCGCGGGCGTGGGCGTCCTGCTGGTGACGGCCGGTGTCTCCGCCATCTTCGTCATGCAGGGCTCGGCGGCCCACCTCGGCGCGGTCCTCGAGGCCGCGCTCGCCGTCCTTGTCGGGATCACCCTGCTCGCCGGCCCCTACCTCGTCCGCATGACCCAGGACCTGTCCCAGGAACGCCTGATGCGCATCCGCGCCCAGGAGCGTGCCGAGGTCGCCGCGCACGTCCACGACTCCGTGCTGCACACCCTCACCCTGATCCAGCGCAACGCCGACAACGCGAACGAGGTGCGGCGTCTGGCCCGCGCCCAGGAACGCGACCTGCGTACCTGGCTGTACAAGCCCGAGGGCACCGGGAAGGACGAGGCCGACGAGCCGGACACGGTCGCGGAGGCGGTGCGCCGCAACGCGGCCGAGGTCGAGGACAAGCACGGCGTGCCCATCGAGGTCGTCGTGGTCGGCGACTGCCCGCTCGACGAGAGGACCAGTGCGCAGATGCAGGCCGCGCGCGAGGCGATGGTGAACGCCGCCAAGTACGGTGGCGAGGGCGGCGCCGTACAGGTCTACGCCGAAGTCGAGGGCAGGACGGTCTTCGTGTCCGTTCGCGACCGGGGCCCCGGCTTCGACCTGGACTCGATACCCGGCGACCGCATGGGCGTCAGAGAATCGATCATCGGCCGCATGGAACGCAATGGCGGCACGGCCCGGCTCCGGTCGGTGCCGGGCGGCGGTACCGAGGTCGAGCTGGAGATGGAGAGGGCGGAGAAGACGGTATGAGCGACGCGACCGAGACGAACGGCACGGCGGGGGCGGCGGAGGTGTCCGAGTCCGGGCGTGGCACCGGCGGCGGCCCGGACGGGCGCCATGTCCGTGTGGTGCTCGTCGACGACCACCGTATGTTCCGCACCGGTGTCCAGGCCGAGATCGGGCAGACCGCACAGACCGGCGTCGAGGTGATCGGGGAGGCCCCCGACGTCGACCAGGCGGTCTCGGTCATCACCGCGACCCGGCCCGAGGTGGTCCTCCTCGACGTCCACCTGCCGGGCGGCGGCGGGGTCGAAGTGCTGCGCCGCTGCACGGCGTTGATGACGGACCCCGGCCGGCCCGTGCGTTTCCTCGCGCTGTCCGTGTCCGACGCGGCGGAGGACGTGATCGGTGTGATCCGGGGAGGTGCCCGCGGTTATGTCACCAAGACCATCACCGGCTCCGACCTCATCGACTCCATCTTCCGCGTACAGGAGGGCGATGCCGTCTTCTCCCCGCGTCTGGCCGGGTTCGTTCTGGACGCCTTCGCCTCCACCGACGCCCCGCCGGTCGACGAGGATCTCGACCGCCTCACCCAGCGCGAACGCGAGGTGCTCCGCCTGATCGCGCGTGGCTACGCCTACAAGGAGATCGCCAAGCAGCTGTTCATCTCCGTCAAGACGGTCGAGTCCCATGTCTCCGCGGTGCTCAGGAAGCTTCAGCTCTCCAACCGGCACGAGCTGACCCGCTGGGCGACGGCACGACGGCTGGTCTGAGCGGGCGGCGCGCACGCCCCCGGGGTGCTTCCCTGCGGACGCGTTGTGCCCACCCGCGGGTGTCCGAGCGTCAGGCGGGGCCCTGGTGGAGGCGGAGGAGCGCGGCGGCGGCGTCAGCCACCTGCCGGCGCAGCTCTGCGGGTTCGAGGACCTCGACACCTGGTCCGAGGCGCAGCACCTCGCCGACGGCGTGTCCGAGCGACTCGATCGGGACGACGGTCCGCACACGGCCGTTCTCGTCCGGCGGCTCCGCGTGCGCCTGCGCCGACTGCCGGACGGCCACGTCCACCAGCTCGGGAAAGCGCCGCCACGCCTCCGCCGTGAGGCGGAGCACGGCGCGGTCCCGGAACCGGCGAGCATCGAAGCCGGCCAGCCAGGCGCGCCAGTACTCGGTCAGGTCGAAGCCCGCCGGCCGGTCGAAGGGCTCGTCCCCGGCCTCCTCCAGCCGGCGGATCTGCGACACCCGGTAGGTCCGGATGCCGCGCGTTCCGTCGGCGCCCAGCGGGTCGGGGCTCAGCGGGGCCGGGGCCGGCGGGGCCGGGCTCAGTGAGTCCTGGCCCGGAAATGACGGGCCCAGCGACTCCGCGACCAGGTACCAGGTACCGGCCTTCAGCACGATCCCGAGGGGCCGCAGCTCCCGCCGTACGTCCTGCGGCTTCGCCCAGCGGTGGTAGTGGACCCGTAGCGTCCGCCGGTTCCACACCGCCGCGGCGACCGCCAGAAGGTGCGGGACCTCTTCCGCGTCGCGATACCAGCGCGGCGTGTCCAGGTGGAACCGCTCGCGGACCCGTGCCGACCGTTCGCGCAGTGCCGGCGGCAGGGCCGCGTCCAGTTTCAGCTGGGCCGCCGCGAGGTCGGCGCCGAGACCCAGTTCGGACGCGGGGCCGGGGAGACCGGACAGCGCGAGGGCGTCCGCCTCGTCGTCGTGCAGTCCGGTCAACCGGGTGCGGTAGCCCGCGACCAGCGCGAACCCGCCCGCGTGGCCCGACTCGCCGTAGACCGGAACACCCGCGGCGGAGAGTGCGTCCACGTCCCGGTAGACGGTGCGCACCGAGACCTCCAGCTCGGCGGCCAGCTGACGGGCGGTCATCCGGCCGCGGTTCTGCAGGAGCAGGACGAGAGAGAGCAGACGGCTCGCGGTCTTGGCCACGTCTGTCATCTTCGCCGACTCGACTGACAGGCCGTGGCAGTGAAGCCTCGTTCAATGAGCGCATGATCACGGAATGCCGCACGCGGCGAACCGGACGCCTCTTGGTGTCCGCCGCCTTCATCACCTCGCTCGGCAACAACGTCCAGTTGATTTCCGGCGCGCTGCTGGTGATCCGCCACCATCACACGATGCTGTCGGTGGGCTGGTTGTTCATCGCCGTGGCGATCCCCCAGGCGCTGCTCTCTCCGTTCTTCGGCCGGCTGGCCGACCGCGTCGACCGGCGCAAGTTGTGGATCTTCAGTGATGTGGCGAGCGCGGTCACGGCTCTCGCGCTCCCGGTGTGGCTGTGGTTCGGGCACGGTGGGGGTGCCGGACCGGCGGTCTACGTGGCCAACCTCGCCCTGGCCGTCCTCGCCGCGCTGTTCTTCCCGGCCAGCGCGGCGTTGGTCAAGGAGCGGACCCCGCCCGAGCGGCTCCGCGGCTTCAACGCCCACTACGAGATGGCGACGCAGGCGGGGATGCTGCTCTCGGCGACGGTCGGCGGTCTGGCGGTCCAGCTCTTCGGGGCGGTCCCGTTGCTGCTGGTCAACGCGGGCACGTTCGCGGTGTCGGCGGTGTGTGTGACGGCGGTGGGGCGAGGGCGGGAAGGCGGGGCGGGCGTCTCCACGACCACGGAGGACGCCGCCATGCCGCCGGTCCACGACGCCGGTGCGCCGGTCACCCCTCGGCTGCCGATGGCGTGGCTGGTGGTGCTGTTCGCCCAAGGCAGCGTCGTGGTCACGGTGTTCAACGCCCTGCTGCCGAAGTTCGTGCTGGGAGTGTCGCATCGGGGGGCGGCCACGTTCGGCGCCATAGACGCGCTCGGCAGCCTCGGTTTTCTGCTGGCCACAGGCGCGTACAGGATCTCGGGCCGCAGGTTCGGCGACCTGTGGACGGCGGTGGCCGGCTTCCTGCTGTGCAGCGTGCTGTTCGCGCTTCAGCCGCACTTCGGTGTGGCGGGGGCGGCGCTGCTGGTGCCGTGTGGGGCGTTCGTCTTCGGCCAGGCGCGGATCGCGTCCCGCAACCTGCTGATGGCGACGGCGGGGCTGGACCGGGCGGGCCGGGTCTTCGGCCTGGCCAACGGGGGTGGGCTGGCCGCGACGGTCGTGGTGATGCTGCTGGTCGCCGTGATCACGGACCGCTTCGGAGCCGGGTACGGCTTCGCCGCGACGGCCGTGCTGAGCGCGACCGCCACGGCGGCCGCGGGCCACCACCTGTTCCGTGCCCGTGCCCGAATGCGTGACCGCGGTCATGGAGCGGCTCGTCAGGTGCGGGAGCGACCCGTCGGTGAGGTACTGCCTTGAGAGCGTGCGGCGGTTTCCGTGCCGCGCGGCCGCTTCCATGCCGCGCGACTTCGGTTCCACGCCGTACGGCCGCCTTCCGCCGCGTCACCGCACTTCCGGGAAGACGCCTCACGCCACCCGCGTCGCCCCCGCGAACGGCATCTGGTCGATCGGGGCGACGCGCACCGGGGCCGAGGGGTTCGGGGCGTGGATCATCTGGCCGTTGCCGACGTAGATGCCCACGTGACTGATGCCGGAGTAGAAGAACACCAGGTCACCGGGTTGGAGTTGGGAGCGGGAGACGCGTCGGCCGGCGTTGATCTGCGCGTAGGTGGTGCGGGGCAGGGAGACGCCGGCGGAGCGGTAGGCGGCCTGGATCAGGCCGGAGCAGTCGAAGGCGTTGGGGCCGGTCGCGCCCCAGACGTAGGGGCTGCCGAGCTTCTGGTAGGCGTAGGCGACGGCTGCCGCGGCCCGAGAGCCGGGCGCCTCCGCTCCGGAACCGTGCGCCGCGGCGGATCCGCCCTGCCGCAGGGGCAGCCGGACGTCCACGGCCGAGCGGGAGGCGTGGTCCGGCATCGTGTCGTCGCCCGTGACCTCGACGCGTTCTCGCGGGGTGAGCCGGTCCAGCAGTTCGCGCGCCTCGTCCAGCTTCGTGGTGACGGCCTTCTTCTGCCGCCGCAGCTCGGTCTGCCGCGACCGCAGCGATGTCAGTTCGACGCGGGCGGCACCGCGTAGCTGCTCGATCTCCCGCAGCTGCAGGCGTACCTGGCTGACGGTGCCGGCCTGCCGTTCGCCGACCCGTTCCGCGAACGCGGCGCCGTCCAGGTAGCGGTCGGGGTCGCGGGACAGCGCGAGCTGCCAGGCGGGGGAGAAGGCGCCGTCGCGGTACTGGGCCGCCGCGTACGAACCCAGGGCCTCCCGGGCGGCGTTGAGCTTCACCTGTTTGCGGGCGGTCTGGTCGTGCAGCGAGTTCACCCGCCGCTGGGCGTCGTTCGCCTTCTCCTTCGCCCCGTTGTACTTCTGCGTGGCCGTCTCCGCCTCCTGGTAGAGCTTGTCGACCTTGGCCTTCACCTGTGCCGGGGTCAGTCGCGGCGCGGCGTGTCCCGTGCCGTCGAAGGCCGTCGCGGTGGCCGCGCCCGCGAGGGCGAGGGTGGCGGCCGTGCGCGCCGTGTTGCCGCTGAGCGAGCGCTGTCGGGACTTTCGGTGCGCTGCCACCTGGACAGTCACGTCCTTCCGTGGGACTCGTCCGGCCGAGGACGCGGACGACCGGGGGGCGGTCCGTGCGTCCGGCGGCGGCCCGCACAGGGGGAACGGGCCGCCGCCGGACCTTCTCGGCGGGGGTGGCCGACTGCCGCCCCTGGGCGGGCGGCGGTGGGGAGCCGGTCACCTGGGGGAGGACGCTAGGCCCGACTGTGACGGGTCGGTAACGCGGTGTACGGAACTGGTTCCGACGAGTCGGGGTGTGACCGTATGTGAGCGGATTGGCCGGCCGGAGCCGTCGCCTTCACGCAGCGTGGTGATCGATGCGGGGAATGCGGGGACGAGGAAGGCGCGGGGTGCTATGGGACGCATATATGCAAGATCCAGCGGCGCCGGTGCCGATGTGCCGGTGCCGATGCCGGGGCCGGTGACGGACGGGGCGCGCTTCTCTGACTAGGCTCCGGACTCATGGACGTACTCATCCATCTCTTCGTCGGCCTGCACATCATCGGCATCGCGGCGCTGCTCGGCGGTTTCCTCACCCAGATGAAGGCGATGGGCCGCGGTACGGCCCGCTTCGTCCCGGGAATGCTGCACGGCGCCTTCACCATGCTGGTCACGGGCGTGATCCTGGTCGGCCTCAACGAGGCCGACGGCCACCACGTCAACTCCGTCAAGATCGGCGTGAAGCTGGCCCTGCTGATCGTGATCCTCGGCCTGGTCTATGTGAAGCGCGACGAGGAACAGGTCGACAAGCGCCTCTTCGGGCTGGTCGGCGCGCTGACCATGGCGAACATCTTCATCGCCGTGCTGTGGACGTGACGCCCGGCGCCTTTCTCCCGTCCCGGCCGGCCCGGGCGCGCGCCGTGAGCACCGCGCCCGCGGCGGCGGCCAGCCACGCCGCCACCGAGATCCACACCAGCACCCGCCCCGGCACCGTCAGCCATGCGAAACCCAGGGCGGCCGCGACCGACAGCGTCGCCGCCGCCGTCGTCCCCATCGGGAACACCGTCGCCCACCGCCGTACGTCGTAACCCGGCCGCGGCCGGGCCAGCTCGGCCGCCAGCAGGACGACGTAGCAGGCCAGATCCAGTACGAGCAGTACGACCGTCGCGTCGTGCAGGACGCCGCGGTCGTCGTCGTTCCACAGGTACAGCCGTGTGCTGTCGGCGGAGAGCAGTTCGGCCCCGGCCAGGGCCGAGACGGACAGCGTCCCGCCCGCGATCCAGTGGTCCCCGCAGCCCCTGACCACCTGCCACGGATCGAACCGCGCCAGCGCGCGGACGTAGAGCAGCAGCCCCAGCCAGAACAGCACCAGTGCCACGTGCGCGAGCCACGCCACCGTCTCGGCCGCGGCCAGCGTCGCCGCCTGCACCGCGAGCGCCTGCGTGGCCACGCAGCCCAGGAACACCGTCCCCGGCATGCGCTGCCCCCGGTGCCGTACGGCCGGCAGGAGCAGCACCGGCCAGAGGAGCGCGGCCAGTGCCAGCAGCGCCTCGGCCACCGTCGGCCGGCCGAGCAGCGAGATCCGGGTGCCGATCACCGCCGTGGCCGCGACGGCGGTGATCGCGACCGGACTCTCCGCCTCAGCGATCCACCGCCGGCGCTGCCCGACGAGCCGCACGACGAAGTCGGCGCCCAGCGCCGACCAGGCGGCACAGGCCAGCCCCAGGGCCACCAGGGACACCACCTCGGCACCCGCCAGATGGAGCCCGACCGACACGATGGCGGTCGCCATGACGGCAGCCCCCGCCGCGGGCGAACGCCCCGCCCACCACACGCACAGATCTGAGATGCCGGGCATACGGCCGATGCTAGGAAGTCACCCGGTCCGGAGGCGGAGGGCACGCGCGCGTGGGGCGCGAGAAAGACGCGTCGCGGTGGGGGAGCGCTGCCGTCAGGCCGGTCGTACGACGCTGTGGACGACCGTGCCGGCATCGGGCTGGACCGGGTCCTCGCGGACGTACTCACCCGGGCGGGGAGCGTGGACCATCACTCCGTCACCCAGATAGAGGCCGACGTGGCTGCCGTCGTCGTGGAGGAAGACCAGGTCACCCGGACGGGCGTCGGCGACGGGGACCGGGGTGCCCGCGCGGGCCTGCTCGTGGATGCCGCGCGGGATGGTGACACCCGCGGCCTTCCAGGCGGCCTGGGTGAGGCCGGAGCAGTCGTACGAGCCGGGGCCGCTGGCACCCCAGACGTACGGCTTGCCGATCTGGGCGCGCGCGAACGCGATCGCCTTCTCCGCCTTGGCGGACGCGGACGTCGGGGCGGAGAGCGGGGTGGGCGGCAGGGGTGAGGTCGGGGTGGACGGCTGGGTGCCGTCCTGCCAGGCGGCGGTTCCCGTCGGCCCGGTCGGGGCCGTGAATCCGGTCAGCAGCCCGCGCGCGGAGGCGAGTTTCCGCTGGACTGCGGTCTTGGCGACGCTCGGGTCGTACGGCTGCCGGGCCGGCGCCTCCGCGCTCGGGGCGGCGTGCGGGCCGTCGACGGCCTGCCGGACGTGGGGAGTGCTCTGCGGGTGCGGCGCGTGCGGCGCGTGCTGTGCGTGAAGGTCGTGCCTCGCGTGAGGCTCGTGTCGCGCGTGAGGCTCGTGCGGACCGTGGGGCGCGTGCGGGTCCTGCGGCGACCGCGCCGGCGTACCGAGGCCGCGGCCGTCTCCCGGACCACGCGCCGTCTCGGGGCCGCGGGCGTCCGGTGGGGTCGGCGGTGTCCCGGAGTTCCCGGCCGCCCACCGGGTCCGCGGCGGCTCCGGGTCCCCGGTGCTCCCCGCGGACCGCGCCGCCCCGGCGTCCCTCGCGTTCTGCTGCCGCTGCCGCACGTTCGAGGCCAGCCGGTCCATCACGCGGCTCTGGTGGAAGTAGTCCTGGGGACGGTCCTGCGGGCTCTCCTCGGACGCGGCCCTCTCGTGCGAGGTGTCGGACCGGCCGCGCTGCCCTGCGCTCCGCTCCCACCCCCCACGCTCCTGGCCGCCCCGTTCCTGGCCACCACGCTCCCGTCCGCCACGCTCCCTGACGGCTTCCTGGCGTTCGGCCGCCGACTCCGCCTCGCGGTAGAAGTCGTCGATCTTCTTCTCGATCTCCTCCACGCTCGGCCCGCCGCCGTCCGCGGCGTGGGCGGGCTCGGCCGTCTGGGACAGGACGGCCACGGAGGTGAGGGCCGCGGTGGCGAGGGCGGGGGCACGGAACCCGGTTCCGTTCGTCCCCGAGGGGTGCGGCTTGCGGTGCGACGCCAAGGGAGGCGACTCCTTCCAACATGCCGCCTACCGGGTTAGCTGTCGGGTTCGGGCGGGTGGTTCGGAAGGTTTGCCCTACGGCCTTGTCCCAGCGGGATGTGGGCCGATTCACCCCAGATCGGTGTGGGTCCCCGGCTCCGGCTGCCCTGCGCGGGCGTACCGGACTCGGCGGAGGCCGCGCGGCCCGGCGACGTTCGCCGGAAGGGGTCGTGCGGCCTGCTCGCAACTTAACCAACTCGTGTGTCTCGTGTGAAGGTTGGTGTGCCATATGTCCGATACGTTTTCGTGACCTGAGGGTGAGATCACGCTGTCGTGACCGGGTGGCTTCGCAGGGTGAGGGGCGAGCTGGCCCGTGTCGCGCGGTGATCAACTCTCCGCGAAACCGGCCATGTTCCCGAGGTGGCGACCGGTTGTCGGTGCGGCGCCCTAGACTCGTAGAGCGATGAGCAGCCTCTTTGACGACAGCTTCCTGGCGGACCTCCAGGCCCCTCGCGGGCGCGAGGAGGAGCCCCCGCCGCCGCCCGAGGACGATCACGCTCCGGAGTCGCTTCCGGACGATCTGTTCGGCGGGAAGTTCGACGTGCCGCCGGACCGGGACGCCCACTACCGCGACGGCGCCCCGCGCCCCGCGCTCGACGCGGCCGCCCTCCTGGAGGGGCTGAACGAGAACCAGCGTGCCGCGGTCGTGCACGCCGGCTCCCCGCTGCTCATCGTCGCCGGTGCCGGGTCGGGCAAGACCCGTGTCCTCACCCACCGCATCGCCCACCTGCTGGGCGAACGGCATGTGCACCCGGGCCAGATCCTCGCGATCACCTTCACCAACAAGGCCGCGGGCGAGATGAAGGAGCGCGTCGAGCAGCTCGTCGGCCCGCGCGCGAACGCCATGTGGGTCATGACCTTCCACAGCGCGTGCGTGCGCATCCTGCGGCGCGAGTCGAAGCGGCTCGGCTTCACCTCGTCCTTCTCGATCTACGACGCGGCCGACAGCAAGCGCCTGATGTCCTTGGTCTGCCGCGACCTGGAGCTCGACCCCAAGCGCTTCCCGCCCAAGGCCTTCAGCGCCAAGATCAGCAACCTGAAGAACGAGCTGATCGACGAGGAGGACTTCGCCGCCCAGGCCGCCGACGGCTTCGAGAAGACCCTCGCCCAGGCCTACGCGCTCTACCAGTCGCGCCTGCGCGAGGCCAACGCGCTCGACTTCGACGACCTGATCATGACGACGGTCAACCTGCTGCGCGCCTTCCCGGACGTCGCCGAGCACTACCGCCGCCGCTTCCGCCACGTCCTGGTGGACGAGTACCAGGACACCAACCACGCCCAGTACGCCCTCGTGCGCGAGCTGGTCGGCAACGGCGAGCGCGCCGCCGAGGACCTCGGCGCACCGTCCGGCGAGGCCGACCTTCCGCCCGCCGAACTCTGCGTCGTGGGTGACGCGGACCAGTCGATCTACGCCTTCCGCGGCGCGACCATCCGCAACATCCTCCAGTTCGAGGAGGACTACCCGAACGCGAAGACGATCCTGCTGGAGCAGAACTACCGCTCCACGCAGACCATCCTCACCGCCGCCAACGCGGTCATCGAGCGCAACGAGTCCCGCCGCCCGAAGAACCTGTGGACCAACGCCGGCCAGGGCGCGGGGATCGTCGGCTACGTCGCCGACACCGAGCACGACGAGGCCCAGTTCGTGGCCGACGAGATAGACCGTCTCACGGACGCGGGCGACGCCAAGGCCGGGGACGTCGCGGTCTTCTACCGCACCAACGCCCAGTCCCGTGTCTTCGAAGAGGTCTTCATCCGCGTCGGCCTGCCGTACAAGGTCGTCGGCGGTGTCCGCTTCTACGAGCGCAAGGAGGTCCGGGACGTCCTGGCCTACCTGCGCGTCCTCGCCAACCCCGAGGACTCGGTGCCGCTGCGCCGCATCCTCAACGTCCCCAAGCGGGGCATCGGCGACCGCGCCGAGGCGATGATCGACGCCCTCTCGCAGCGCGAGAAGATCAGCTTCCCGCAGGCGCTGAAGCGCGTCGACGAGGCGTACGGCATGGCAGCGCGCTCCACCAACGCGGTCAAGCGGTTCAACACGCTGATGGAGGACCTGCGCACGATCGTGGAGTCCGGCGCCGGACCGGCCACCGTCCTGGAGGCCGTCCTCGAACGCACCGGGTACCTGGCCGAGTTGCAGGCGTCCACCGATCCGCAGGACGAGACCCGCGTCGAGAACCTCCAGGAGCTGGCCGCCGTGGCCCTGGAGTTCGAGCAGGAGCGCGAGGAGGAGGAACAGGGCACGCTGGCCGACTTCCTGGAGAAGGTCGCCCTGGTCGCCGACTCCGACCAGATCCCGGACGAGGAGGACGGCAACGGCGTCATCACGCTGATGACCCTGCACACCGCCAAGGGCCTGGAGTTCCCGGTCGTGTTCCTGACCGGCATGGAGGACGGCGTCTTCCCGCACATGCGCTCCCTCGGCCAGACCAAGGAGCTGGAGGAGGAGCGTCGCCTGGCGTACGTCGGCATCACGCGCGCGCGTGAGCGGCTCTACCTCACGCGGTCGGCGCTGCGCAGCGCCTGGGGCCAGCCGTCGTACAACCCGCCCTCCCGTTTCCTGGAGGAGATCCCGGTATCCCATCTGGAGTGGAAGCGGACGGGAGCGATCGCGCCCAAGTCCTCCGGGCCGACCTCCGGGATCGCGGCCTCGCTCTCCTCGTCCCGCTCCCGCTCGTCGGCGGCCGGCGCGTCCGGGTTCGCCACGCGGCGGACCTCCGAGAAGCCGGTGGCCTCCCTGGCCATCGGCGACCGGGTCACCCACGACCAGTTCGGGCTCGGCACCGTCGTCGCGGTCGCGGGCGTGGAGGACAAGGCGCAGGCGACGATCGACTTCGGTGACGGCAAGCTGAAGCGGCTGCTGCTGCGGTACGCGCCGGTGGAGAAGCTCTAGGGGGTGTCGTTTGGATCAGCTCGGGTCCGCGGCGTCCGGCACGGCACCTCGCCGCGTTGTCGGGTCGGCCGAGTACGTCCGGTACGCGGCAGATCCTCCGCCTTGCGAGGCACCGCACCGGACGCCGCGGCCTGATCCGGCCTGATCCAAACGACACCCCCTAGCCGGAACTGCGACGGAAGCGAGCCCCGCCGGTCCGGCGGGGCTCGTGTCGTCAGGGGATCAGGTCGGGTCGAGCCCGTGGCTGCGCAGCCACGGCAGCGGGTCGACCGCCGCGCCGCCGGCCGGGCGCACCTCGAAGTGCAGGTGCGGGCCGGTGGAGTTGCCCGAGTCGCCGGAGTAGGCGATCGGCTGGCCCGCCTTGACGGCCGTACCGTCCGGGACGCGGTAGCGGGAGAGGTGGCAGTACCAGGTCTGCGTGCCGTCCTTCGCCGTCAGGATCAGCATGTTGCCGTAGGCGACGTTCAGCTTCGTGGAGACGACGCCGTCGGTGGCGGCCATCACCGTGGTGCCGTAGGAGACGGGGAAGTCGATGCCCGTGTGCACGGACATCCAGTTCACGCCCGCCTGGCCGAAGTAGGCGCTGAGCCCCCGCTGCAGCACCGGCAGCGCGAACTTGGGACGCAGGCGCTCCTTGAGCGCGGCCTCGGCGGCCGCCTTCTTCTTCTCCAGCGCCTGCTGGGTCCTGAGGTCGATCCGCTCCTGCGTGCGGCTCGCCCGGTCGGCGAAGTCGTCGGCGCCGGCGGAGAGGGTCTTGAGCTGGGCGTCCAGCTGGCTGTTGGCGACGGACGGCTTGACCACGTGCGCGTCCGAGGCGGAGGCGGTGGTGTCCTTGTCGTCGCCGGTCAGGTTGCCGACGGAGGCGGCGGCGATCCCGGCGACCCCCATCACACAGACCGAGGGCACGGCGACGGTCAGCAGCGCGGAGCGCTTGGCGGGAGTACGGCGCCGGGAGCGCGCGCGGGGCTCCGGGACGAACTCCTCCTGGTCGTCGAGCAGTTCCGAAGCGACGGGCAGTTCGCCTGTCGCTCCCCACTCGTCCTCGCCGCCGGCCACTGCGTCGTGCCGATCGCGTACGTCGTGTCCGGCGTGATCGTCGTGCACATCGCGTACGTCGTGCGCATCGCCAACGTCGTGTCCGTCATGTACGGGGTCCACGTCGTGTCCGCCGGCTGCGCCGTATCCGTCGTCGACGCCATGTTGACCGTGCTGGCCGTGTTCGCCGTATTCCGCGTAGGAGTTGTCCTCCTCGTACGGCGTGGGGGCGACGGGTTCGGCGAACGGTTCGGTGAGCCGTTCGTGCTCCGTGGCGGGGCCGCCGGAGTTCCAGTGCGTGGCGTCGTACGCACCGGTGTCGATGGTCTGGGTGCCCCACTCCCACTGCTGGGCGGGATCCGCGACGGGCGCCTGCCCGTGCTGGTGCCAGGCGCCGGTGTCCCACTGGCCGCTGACGTCGTTTCCGGTGGCCTGCGCGGGCACCGTCCAGCCGGTCGTGTCGTACGCGGCCGAGTCGTAGGCGGTGTGGTGCTGGGCCGCGTACGGGTCGTAGCCCTGGACGTGACCGGTGCCGGTCTGCCACTGCGTGGTGTCGTAGGCGCCGGTGGGCTGTTCACCGCCGGGGAAACCGCCGTAGAGCGGGTCGGTGTCGTAGGTGCCGGGGGCACCCGTCGCGAAACCGGTGGTGTCGTAGCCGCCGTACGTGGTGAGGTCGTCGTAGTGGGCTTCCTGCGTTCCGTAAGGCGCGTAGTGCGCGGAGGAGGCATCGGAAGCCGGAGCCGGGGTGGTCATGGTCCCCGACGGGTGACGGTCGTTCACCAACTTCTCTTTCGCCTCGACAACAGGGGCTGGCAGAGCAGTGCGGCGACTGTACCCGGCGGTATGCGGGCGCGACAATCTTCGGCCGGTTTCGCGTTGGCGGGAAACGGGCATTCGGCCGTGTTTCGGGGGAGGGTGGGCGCGACCTTGGCCTTGTGTTCGATGAATGTTCGATACTGGTGACGCTGTGTCATCGGCGAACGGGGCTATCCGGCGAGACGTCCGCCGCCCCTCAGGCACCCTCGGTCGTGACCGCGGCCCCCGCCCGGGTGGTCCTCAGGCCACCGTGAGACCGCCGGCGAGGCGCTCTCCGGGGCGCGGCTCGTCCAGCGCTTCCCGGATCCCGGCCGCCACCGCGGGGTGCACGGGCAGGGCGAGGTGCCCGATCCCGCTCACCCGGACGTTCTGCGTGTCCAGGTCGGGATGGTCGACGCAGGCGGCCTCCAGCGGATCCATCACGGAGTCCAGATCGCTCCAGAAGCTGACGAAGCGGGTACGGCAGCCGGGCGCGGGCCGGGCCAGCTCCTTGAGCAGCTCGGAGCCGGGTCGCATCTGCCGGACGATCGGATGGGCGTTGGCCAGGGGTACCGCCCGGGTCCCGGAATGCGGGGTGCCCAGGGTGACGAGGGTGCGTACCCGCAGGTCGCCGCCGAGGCACTGTGCGTAATAGCGCGCGATCAGTCCGCCGAGGCTGTGTCCCACGATGTCGACCCGGTCGCTGCCGGTGCGCTCGCAGATCTCCTCCACGTGCCGGCCCAGCAACTCGGCCGCGGCGCGTATGTCACAGGTCAACGGAGAGTAGTTGAGTGATTCCACCCGCTCCCTGCCGTGCTGCGCGAGGCTACGGCGCAGCAGGACGAACACCGAGCGGTTGTCGATGAAGCCGTGCAGCAGGACCACCGGGGGGCCGGGCGCCACGGGCAGCCGGGCGGTGCCGTCCGGGTCCGGGCGCGCGGACGGGCGGCGTTCCTGGGTGAGGCCGGTCGGATACAGCAGCAGGTGTCCGGCCAGGATCGCGGCATCCAGCGCGGTGGCCTTCAGGAGTGTCACGGACAGCGAGGCGAGACTGCCGGGCCACAGGCGCCGGTAGATCGGGAGGAAGAGTGGCAGTACCCCGGTGACCTTCATTGGCCGACCTCCTGTCGGCACGTGGGGGGCGGCTCTGTCCCCCGCGTGCCCTCATGTCCCACCGTGTGATTTCCCCCTCGCCGCGCACCGCGAAACAGCCGGGTGCGGGATGCTGGAGATAACGTTCGTTCACTTCGCGACAGGTGACGAAACGTGCCAGGTGTGCGGTACTTGTCGGTACGTACGGAAGCAGTCGCTTTCCGTGGTCGCTTGATGGAGGCAGTGATGGGTGTGGCAGCCGGTCCGATCCGTGTGGTGGTGGCCAAGCCGGGGCTCGACGGCCACGATCGCGGGGCCAAGGTCATCGCGCGGGCGCTGCGCGACGCCGGCATGGAGGTCATCTACACGGGGCTGCACCAGACGCCGGAGCAGATCGTCGGCACCGCGATCCAGGAGGACGCCGACGCGATCGGCCTGTCCATCCTCTCGGGGGCCCACAACACCCTCTTCGCCGCCGTCATCGAGCTGCTCAAGGAGCGCGACGCCGAGGACATTCTCGTCTTCGGCGGCGGCATCATCCCGGAGGAGGACATCCCGCCGCTGAAGGAGAAGGGCGTCGCGGAGATCTTCACGCCGGGCGCCACCACCACGTCGATCGTGGAATGGGTGCGGGAGAACGTGCATCAGCCGGCTGCCTCCGGCGGCTGAGCGGCGCCGGGGCTGGGGTGAAGATCTCCGGGCCGGATGAGGGTTCCGGGGTCTGAGTGAAGGATCGGACGGCTGGGCGAAGGCCCGGACGGCTGGGTGCAGCCCCCCAGCGGTGGGCGTGGGCGTGGGCCTGGCTGTCGGGTGGTCGGCCCTGGCGGTCGGGCGGCCAGGGCGATCCGCTCCGGTGGCCAGAGTGATTCGCTCCGGTGATCGGGTATGGCCAGGTCAGGTGATCGGGTGGGTGCTCCGTGCCGGGTCTGGGGAGGCGCTCCCGGGACTCCGTCCCAGGCCCTGCCGGAGTCGGCCGGACTCCGTCCCAGACCCCGGCCGGACCCGCCCGGACGCTGCCTCGGACCCCGCCCGGACTCTGCCTCGGACCTCGCCCGGACTCTGCCTCGGACCCCGGCCGGACTCTGCCCCAGGCCCGGGGCGGTCGCATCCTCAGGCTTTCCCAGAGGTGCTGTCGGTGCCCGGGGGTGCCAGTTCCTCGGCCATCGCCGCCCGCAGTCTCAGTGTGGTGACCAGCCGCTGGAAGGCTTCGGCCCAGTAGCCGCCGGCCCCCGGTGATGCGTCCTCCCGTTCGTCGGGGGCCGCCAGCAGGCCGTCCAGGCGGGTGGCCTCCGCCGGGTCCAGGCAGCGTTCGGCCAGACCCATCACGCCGCTGAAACTCCAGGGGTAACTGCCCGCGTCCCGCGCGATGTTGAGGGCGTCCACGACCGCCCGGCCGAGCGGCGACGGCCAGGGCAGCGCGCACACGCCCAGCAGCTGGAACGCCTCGGACAGGCCGTGCGTGGCGATGAACCCGGCGACCCACGCGGCACGTTCCCCCGGTGCCAGCGTGGCCAGCAGCTTCGCGCGCTCCGCCAGCGACACCGAGCCGGGACCGCCGGCCTCCGGCGCGGACGGCGAGCCGAGCAGCGCCCTCGACCACTCGGCGTCGCGCTGTCGTACCGCCGCCCTGCTCCAGGCGGCGTGCAGCTCGCCCTGCCAGCCGTCCGCGACGGGCAGTTCCACGATCTGCCGCGGCGTCCGCCCGCCGAGCCGCTCCGTCCAGGTGCCGAGCGGCGTCGATTCCACCAACTGGCCGAGCCACCAGGACCGTTCGCCGCGGCCCGCGGGGGGCTTGGCGGTCACGCCGTCCCGTTCCATGCCGGGGTCGCATTCGAGGGGCGGCTCCACGGCGATCGCGGGGCCGTCACCCGTGTGGTCGACGGCCACGCAGGCTCCGGCCCGTACCGCCATCCGTGCGGCCAGCGCCGATTCCGGGAGCGCGGACAGCAACTCCGCCGCCGTGGCACGGACGTTACGGCTGCGGTCACCCAACGCCGCTTCCAGGAAGGGTTCGTCCCGCGCCGACAGGCCTGTGCGGAGCGAGTCGAGGAACATCAGCCGGTCCTCCGCCCGCTCGGTCGCCCAGGTCGCCGCCAGCAGCTCCCGCGCGAGCGTGGCGGCGGAGTCACGTCGCAGCCGGGACAGCAGGGCGACCCGCTCGGCGAACAGCCCTTCCCGCCAGAGTCGTTGCACTGCCTCGCCGTCCTCCAGGTCGGGCAGTGCCGTGCCGCCGCCGGGGGCTGCGCGCTGGGCGAACCGCCAGTCCGGGTTCAGCCGGGCCAGCCACAGCGCCCGCGGCCCCGCGAACGCCAGCGCCGCGGGCCGCAGGTCCGTACGGCCCCGGGCCGCGTCCAGCAGCGCGGGCAGCGCCTGCGGGGGTGCCGCGTACCCGTGCGCGTTGGCCGCCGCCAGCCACTGCGGCAGCAGCTCCATCAGGTCCGGTGCGTTGCCGCGGCGGCCGCCGCCCGGCCCCGTGGAGCGGTCGGCCAGCAGCACGGCGAGTCTGCGTGCGGCCGCGGCGGGCAGCGCCGGACGCGGATCCTCCGGCGCGGGCTCCGGCCGCCGCCCCGCCGGTGCGGCCCGCAGCCCGGCCCGGCGCCGTACGGTCGCCACGGCGGCGGCGTCCAGCAGGTTCACCGGGGCCTCGCGGCCGGGCGTCCCGGCCGCCAAGGGGCGCCGGTCGGTGCCCAGGAGGGCGGTGGTGACCAGGTCTTCCCAGGAGGGGAGGGCCTCGGCGGGGGCGGCTGAAGCGGCCGGTGGGGAAGCGAGAGCGGCGGTGGAAGCAGCGGTGGGGGTGGCTGTGGGGGTGGGTGAGGCGTCGGTCATCGCGTTCGCGCTCCCGTCCATGAGGTTCCCTTCCTTCGGCGGCCTCTCGGTGTGCCTTCGGCGGCCGGGTGGGTCAGCACAGCGTCACCGGGGCCCCCGTCTCCGCCGGCCAGGCCGTGAGGGGGGTGAAGCCTCGGTGGCCGCACTCGCCGAAGACCTTGACGGGGGTGCCCCCGGAGAGGGCGACCAGGCGCCACAGGCCCGGGCGGGTGCGGGCGGCGGCGGTGAGAGGGAGTGCGGAGTCGGCCGCGGCGTCGGCCAGTTGCCAGGAGCCCGGGGCTTCGCCCGGTACGGGTATGACGGCGTCCAGGGTGACCGGGACCGAGTCCAGCCAGGGGTCCTCGCGGAGGGCCTCGCCGTAACGGGTTGCCGCCTGGGCGGTCGTCAGGCCCGGTGGACGGTTCGCGGCGGGCGCGGGCGGGGCGTGTCGTTCACCCAGGGCGGCTCGCGGGCCGCCGGCCGAGAACCCCGGGAACAGGGACAGGTCCGCGTCCAGGGCCAGACCGACCGGGAGCGACAGCTCGGGGGCACGGCCCGCCGCGCCGTAAGCGAGGAGCAGCCGAGTGAGGCCCGACTCGGTGCCGTGCAGCCAGACGCGGCGGGTCGTCAACTTCGGGTCGACGGTGTCGTACTGGGCCAGCACCAGCCAGCGGTCGCGCACCGGCGGGCCGTCCGCCGTGGCGTGAAAACCGAGCCGGGAGCGGACGGTGGCCGCGAGAGGTCCGGGCAGGCGGCCGCGGTGCAGCCAGCCCTGATCGAGGAGGTGCAGCAGGGCGCACTCCTCCAGCAGACGGGCCGGCCAGCCCGGTCCGGACGCCGGGATCGCGCCCAGCTCTCTGACCCGCGCGGCCAGGCCGGGGGCCTGCGCGTCGACCATGCGGGCCGCCGTCTCCTCCCACAGCGCGTATCCCGCCTGCTCGGCCGAGGCCAGACCGCCACGCAGCAGGTCCGCCAGGCGCTGCTCCAGCTCGGTCGCGCCCGCCGTGACCCGCCCCTCGCGCCGCTCCGCCCGGCGCCGCGCCGCCTCCGGATCGGCGGCCCCAGTGGCGGAACGCCCCTCACCCGCGGTCTTTTTGTCCTCCGTGCGCCTGCGCCTGCCCGAGAGCCACTGTCCGGCCCAGTCCGGCGGCTCGGCCACGGTGGGCACCACGCCGTCCTCGGACGCCCACAGCAGCAGCAGTCCGAGCGCGTGTTTGCACGGGAACTTCCGGCTGGGACAACTGCACTTGTAGGCCGGCCCGGCGGCGTCCGCGAGGTCCACCACCGTTTGATACGGCTTGCTGCCGCTGCCCTTGCACAGCCCCCATACCGCCCCCTCCTCACGGCTGCCCGCCTCGGACCACGGTCCGGCCGTGCCCAGTTTGCTTCCCGCTTTGCGCGACGCGGCGTCAGGCGCCAGTGCCAGCACCTGATCAGCGGTCCAGCGCACCCCCTGCTGAGTCATGCGAACGACGTTAGACGCCCCCACTGACAATCGGCCGTGCGAGCGAATTCGTGCAGGTCAGAGCGATTGTCAGTGGCGTGGTGCACCGTGGAGCCAGATGACCGCCGGCCGAGCTGGAGGGGGCCTCAGCCATGACTGTGTCCGTGGAACCGAAGACCGCCGAACCGAACCCGAACCACCCGCCGCAGGCGTTGCGGCCGCACGCCGAGCACGCCTTCGCCGCCGAACTCGCCGCGCTGGCCGCCCAGGACGACCGGCCGCGCCCGGCCCGCTGGAAGCTGTCGCCGTGGGCGGTGGCGACGTACCTGCTCGGTGGCACCCTGCCGGACGGCACGGTGATCACACCCAAGTACGTCGGCCCGCGCCGCATCGTCGAGGTCGCCGTCACCACGCTCGCCACCGACCGCGCCCTGCTCCTGCTCGGCGTGCCCGGCACGGCCAAGACCTGGGTGTCGGAGCATCTGGCGGCCGCCGTCAGCGGCGACTCGACCCTGCTGGTGCAGGGCACCGCCGGCACTCCGGAGGAGGCCATCCGCTACGGCTGGAACTACGCGCAGCTCCTCGCGCACGGCCCCAGCCGCGACGCCCTCGTGCCCAGCCCCGTCATGCGCGCCATGGCCGAGGGCATGACCGCCCGCGTCGAGGAACTGACCCGCATCCCGGCCGACGTACAGGACACACTGATCACGATCCTGTCCGAGAAGACCCTGCCGATACCGGAACTGGGCGACGAGGTGCAGGCCGTGCGCGGCTTCAACCTCATCGCCACGGCCAACGACCGCGACCGCGGTGTCAACGACCTCTCCAGCGCGCTGCGCCGCCGCTTCAACACCGTGGTGCTGCCGCTGCCCGCGAGCGCCGAAGCCGAGGTCGACATCGTCACCCGCCGCGTCGAGCAGCTCGGCCGCTCCCTCGACCTGCCGGCCGCGCCCGACGGCATGGACGAGATCCGCCGGGTCGTCACCGTCTTCCGCGAGCTGCGCGACGGCCTCACCGCGGACGGCCGGACGAAACTGAAGTCGCCGAGCGGCACCCTGTCCACCGCCGAGGCGATCTCCGTCGTCACCAGCGGCCTCGCCCTGGCCGCCCACTTCGGCGACGGCGTGCTGCGCGCCGGGGACGTCGCCGCCGGCATCCTCGGCGCGGTCGTCCGGGACCCGTCGGCCGACCGGGTGATCTGGCAGGAGTACCTGGAGACCGTCGTCCGCGAGCGCGACGGCTGGACGGACTTCTACCGGGCCTGCCGGGAGGTGAGCGTGTGAGCGACGACTCCGTACGGGCGGCGGCCTACGGCTCCGGGCCTCTCCTTCTCGGCGTCCGGCACCACGGTCCCGGCTCCGCGCGCGCGGTGCGGGCGGCCCTGGACGCAGCCCGGCCCGCCGCCGTACTGATCGAGGGGCCGCCCGAGGCCGATCCGCTGATCCCCCTGGCCGCCGACCCGGAGACGCGGCCCCCGGTCGCCCTGCTCGCCCACGCCGTCGACGAGCCCGGCCGCTCGGCCTTCTGGCCGTTCGCCGACTTCAGCCCCGAGTGGGTGGCGATCCGCTGGGCGCTCGACCACGAAGTCCCGGTCCGCTTGATCGACTTGCCGGCCGCGCACACGCTGGCGTGGGAAGCAGAAGGAGAAGGAGAGGGCGACGGGGGCGAGGAGGGGGAAGGGCCGGTCGGGGCGGACGGCGGGGCCGGTCCCGAGGGCCGGCCGGCCTCCGAGGAAGCCCTGCGCCTCGATCCGCTCGCCGTGCTCGCCGAGGCCGCCGGATACGACGATCCCGAGCGGTGGTGGGAGGACGTCGTGGAGCACCAGGGCCCCGGGAGGCGGGAGCCGTTCGCCCCCTTCGCCGCGCTGGAGGAGGCGATGGGCGCGCTGCGAGAGCGGTACGGAAACGGCGGGCGGGCGCGTGACCTGGTGCGGGAGGCCCATATGCGGCTGCGTGTGCGGGCCGCGCGGAAGGAGTTCGGGGACGAGCTGGCCGTGGTGTGCGGGGCCTGGCATGTGCCCGCGCTGCGCGAGAAGGCCACCGTGACCGCCGACCGGGCGCTGCTGAAGGGACTGCCCAAGGTCAGAACCGATCTGACCTGGGTGCCCTGGACGCACCGCAGACTCGCCCGGTCGAGCGGGTACGGCGCAGGGATCGACTCGCCGGGCTGGTACGGCCATCTGTTCCGGGTACCGGACCGGCCGGTCGAGCGGTGGCTGACCAAGGTGGCGGGGCTGCTGCGCGAGGAGGACCGGCCGGTCTCCTCCGCGCACGTCATCGAGGCGGTGCGGCTCGCGGAGACCCTGGCGGCCATGCGCGGGCGCCCGCTGCCCGGCCTGAGCGAGACCACCGACGCCGTGCGCGCGGTGATGTGCGACGGCTCGGACGTGCCGCTGTCCCTCGTGTACGACCGGCTGGTGGTCGGGGACGAGCTGGGGGAGGTGCCCGAGGCCGCGCCCGCGGTGCCGTTGCAGCGCGACCTGGCCCGGGAGCAGCGCCGGCTGCGGCTCAAGCCCGAGGCGCTGGAGCGGGAGCTGGAGCTGGACCTGCGTAAGGACACCGACGCCGGCCGCGGCCGGCTGCTGCACCGGCTGCGGTTGCTGGGCGTCGGCTGGGGCGAACCCACCCGGTCGCGGGGGAGCACGGGCACCTTCCGGGAGACCTGGCGGCTGCGCTGGGAGCCGGAGTTGTCGGTGCGGGTGGCCGAGGCGGGGGTGTGGGGGACGACCGTGCTCGCCGCGGCGACGGCCAAGGCCGGGGCGGACGCGACCACCGCGGGAGCGCTCGCCGAGGTCACCGAGCTCGCCGAGCGGTGCCTGCTCGCCGGGCTGCCGGACGCGTTGCCCGTGGTGATGCGGGTGCTCGCCGACCGGGCGGCCATGGACGCCGACGTGGGGCACCTCGCCCAGGCGCTGCCCGCCCTGGTCCGTTCGCTGCGCTACGGCGACGTGCGCGGCAGCGACACCGGCGCGCTGGCCGGCGTCGCGGTGGGCCTCGCCGAGCGCGTCTTCGTCGGACTGCCGTCGGCCTGCGCCGCCCTGGACGCGGACGCGGCGGAGGAGATGCGGGGTCATGTGGACGCCGTGCACGGCGCCGTGAGCCTCCTGGCGGAGACCCTGCCCAGCGCTTCGGCCTCCGGCCACGGCGAACCGTCCAGCGCTTCGGCCTCCGGCCACAGTGAACCGTCAGGCGCCGCGGCCTCCGGGCGGGGTGACGTGCCCGGTGCCGCGGTCTCCGGGCGTGGGGAGCGGTCGGACGTACCCGAGTCCGTGCGCGGGGACCGGTCGGGTGCCGTGGGCGCCGGACGCGGACGGACACCGGCGGCTCCGGCCTCCGGGCACGGTGATCTGCGCGGCCGTTGGCGCTCGGTGCTGCGTGCGCTGTCCCTGCGGGACACCGTGCCCGGCGTGATCAGGGGGCGGGCCGTACGCCTGCTGCTGGACGAGGGCGCGCTGGAGGCGGAGGAGGCGGCCCGGCTGATGGGGCTGGTGCTGTCGCCCGGGACGCCGCCCGCTGACGCGGCCGCCTGGATCGAGGGCTTCGCCGGCGGCGGGGGCGGGATGCTGCTGGTGCACGACCAGCGGCTGCTCGGCCTGGTCGACGCCTGGCTGACCGCCGTGCCCGCGGAGGCCTTCACGGACGTACTGCCGCTGCTGCGGCGCACCTTCTCGGCGTACGAGCCCGGGGTGCGCAGGACCCTCGGCGAACTGGTGCGGCGGGGGCCGGGAGCCGGGGCCGGTGCCGTGGCCGACGCGGCCGGGACGCCGGGCTTCGCGGCGGAACCGGACCGCGAGCGCGCGGACGCGGTGCTGCCCGTCCTGCGGCTGCTGCTCGGCCTGGACGACGGGCCGGGGGAGCGGGCATCGACCGACGACAACGGTTTGGTGGGAGTGGGCGCATGACGACGAATCCGATGGTGGACAGCACCGGCACCGGCACCGGCACCGGCATTGGCCCCGGCGACACCGCGCGTGAGCGGCTGCGGCGCTGGCGGCTGGTGCTCGGCGGAGACCAGGCGGACGGCACCGGATGCGTGCTGTCGGGCCGGGACGCGGCGATGGACGGCACACTGGCCGCGCTGTACGGCAAGGAGGACAAGGGGCAGGCGGGCCGGGAGCGTTCGGCGGGACTCGGCGCGTCCGCCCCGTCCGTGGCCCGCTGGCTCGGCGACATCCGCACCTACTTCCCCTCCTCCGTCGTCCAGGTCATGCAGCGCGACGCCATCGACCGGCTCGGGCTGGCCGCGCTGCTGCTGGAGCCGGAGATGCTGGAGGCGGTGGAGGCCGACGTGCATCTGGTCGGCACGCTACTCTCGCTCAACAAGGCGATGCCGGAGACGACGAAGGAGTCGGCGCGGGCGGTCGTGCGCAAGGTGGTCGAGGACCTGGAGAAGCGGCTCGTCACGCGCACCCGGGCCACCCTCACCGGAGCCCTCGACCGCAGTGCCCGGATCAGCCGGCCGCGCCACCACGACATCGACTGGAACCGCACCATCGCGGCCAACCTCAAGCACTACCTGCCCGAGTACCGCACGATCGTGCCGGAGCGGCTCATCGGCTACGGGCGGGCCGCGCAGTCCGTGAAGAAGGAGGTCATCCTCTGCATCGACCAGTCCGGGTCGATGGCTGCGTCGGTGGTCTACGCGTCCGTGTTCGGGGCGGTGCTCGCCTCCATGCGGTCCATCAGCACCCGGCTCGTCGTCTTCGACACGGCGGTCGTCGATCTCACCGACCAGCTGGACGACCCGGTCGACGTCCTCTTCGGCACCCAGCTCGGCGGCGGCACGGACATCAACCGCGCGCTGGCCTACTGCCAGTCGCGGATCACCCGGCCGGCCGAGACGGTCGTGGTGCTGATCAGCGACCTGTACGAGGGCGGCATACGCAACGAGATGCTCAAGCGGGTCGCGGCGATGAAGGCGTCCGGGACGCAGTTCGTGACGCTGCTCGCCCTGTCGGACGAGGGTGCGCCCGCGTACGACCGGGAGCACGCGGCCGCGCTCGCCGCGCTCGGTGCACCGGCGTTCGCCTGCACACCGGATCTGTTCCCCGAGGTGATGGCGGCGGCGATCGAGAAGCGGCCGCTGCCGATACCGGACACCGCGTGACAGCGGAGGAAGCCCGAGGCCCGAGGAAGCCCGGGGAGGACGGCGGAAAGCGGAGGAAAGCCGTGGAAAGCCAAGGGGAGCCGGGGAAAGGGGAAATGGCGGTCCATCAGTGACCGCGGGCTTGCGTGATCTCGGGCGTGCCGTGCGAGGATCATCGCCGCCCGTGCTGCGCCTCGGGCACCGTTCCGCCGTACGGGAGGACCCGTCCCCTCTTGACCCTGCCAGCCACCCTCTTCGGTACCACCGTGCGCCTGTTGCGTACGGCGGTGGCCCGGCGTGCGCTGCAACTGGTCCTGCTGGTCGGTGGACTGTTCCTGCTCGGCTTCCTCTGCGGGGAGCAGGCGCACGCGGCCGAGGGCGCACTCGTGGCCCCTGTGGCCCCAGTGACTTCCGTGACCTCTGTGGCCTCCGTGGTGACCGCGACCCCCGTGGCCGTGGTGCAGTCGGTGACCGGACATACGGACACCGGGCGCGAGATCAACGGAGACACAATTGTCCCCGTTCAGCCCGTCACCGAGCTGGTCCTCACTCCCGTACGGACCGTGCTGGACACCGCGTCCCAGGTGCTTGACGCGACTCAAGTGAAGGTGTCGCCGCCGTCGGCGCCGCCCGGAATGCCCCTGCCGGTGCTTTCCCGGGCACCGGAGCCGTCGACGAGTCCGCTGTCCGACGCGCCGGTCACCTCCGAGCCTCCGCAGGGGCCCGGTGCCACGGCAGCCCCCGCCTCGGCCCCGGCCGACAGCACCCGCGCCGACGGCACCCGGGCCAACGACGCCCGCGCCGAAGGCCGTACCGCGGCGCGTGCCGAGTCCGGCACGGCCGTCGAGCTCGCGCCGGCGCCGGCCACCCCGTACGGGCCGGGCCGAGTGCAGGCCCCGCAGCGTCCCACCCACGCGCGCACCTTCGCCGGCCGTGTACACAGCGCCGCCGAGTCCGTCGGCGTACCCGGACATCCCGCGCCCGGCGGGGCCCCGGACGGTGTGCTCGGCAAGCAGGCCGCCGACGGCGGCGTGCCCCGGCACGGTGACACGTACGCCGTCGCCCTCTCCGGCCGCGCGCCCGTGCGGCTCGTGTCCGGTGCCACCGCGCGCACCGACGCGTCCCGCACCCGGGAACGGCACCGGGACATCCCCGTCTTCCCCGGCTGAGCCACCCACCAGCACGCTTCCCGGCGTCGGCACGGGTGCCCCGCCTCGGTCCGCCCCCCTGCTCTTCCCCCTGCCCCCCTCCGTCCAGGGCCTGGCGCCCTCCGTACGGCGTGCGGGACCCGCGGCAGGGCATCAGCTACCAGGACCGGGCTGCCAGGACCGGGCCGCCAGAACCGGGCTGCGAGGACTGGGCCGCCAGGACCGAGGCATCAGAAGCCGAGGCACCGGAAAGCGCGTCACCAGGACCGCGTGCCCGCGAAGAACTCCGCGGGGTCGCCGGATACGGACGGCCGAATGCCGTCGGACCGTCCGGCCGAGCTCCCGCGGCGGGGCGGGTGGTCTCCATCGGGGTGGGGATCAACCGCACCGGCCCCGGTTGTCCGGGGCCGTCCCAGGGGCCTCACCGGGTCAACCCCAGCCCGGTGAGGCCCCGCACACCGACGCGGTACCGGCTCGCTTTCGGCACGCCGTGTCAGGAAAACCGACATCATGTGACAGGTATCACCGCCCAGGTGTGACCCGCGATTTAGGGGCCTCAGGCAAGCGGGGATAACCTGCGGGACGGACATGCCGCGCGCTCGGACACCGTGTGCGCCCCTCTAGTGACAAGCGGACGTCACGTTGCCCTTCGCGGCACGCCCACGCATCCAACGAACCGCGAGATCACTGATAGGGACGGAAGCGCGTGGACCTGTTCGAGTACCAGGCGAGGGACCTCTTCGCCAAGCACGATGTACCGGTGCTGGCCGGTGAAGTCATCGACACGCCTGAGGCGGCGCGCGAGATCACCGAGCGTCTGGGCGGCAAGTCCGTCGTCAAGGCGCAGGTGAAGGTCGGTGGTCGTGGAAAGGCCGGCGGCGTCAAGCTCGCCGCCACCCCGGACGAGGCCGTCGCCCGCGCGACGGACATCCTCGGCATGGACATCAAGGGCCACACGGTCCACAAGGTGATGATCGCCGAGACCGCTCCGGAGATCGTCGAGGAGTACTACGTCTCCTACCTCCTCGACCGTGCGAACCGCACCTTCCTCTGCATCGCCTCCGTCGAGGGCGGCATGGAGATCGAGGAGGTGGCGGCCACCCGCCCCGAGGCCGTCGCCAAGATCGCGATCAACGCCATCGACGGCGTGGACGAGGCCAAGGCCCGCGAGATCGTCGAGGCCGCCAAGTTCCCGGCCGAGGTCGCGGACAAGGTTGTCAACGTCCTGATCACGCTGTGGGACACCTTCATCAAGTCGGACGCCCTCCTCGTCGAGGTCAACCCGCTCGCGAAGGTCGCCTCCGGTGACGTCATCGCCCTCGACGGCAAGGTGTCGCTCGACGAGAACGCCGAGTTCCGCCACCCCGAGTACGAAGAGCTGCACGACAAGGACGCGGCCAACCCGCTCGAGGCTGCGGCCAAGGCCAAGGGCCTCAACTACGTCAAGCTCGACGGCGAGGTCGGCATCATCGGCAACGGCGCGGGTCTCGTCATGAGCACCCTGGACGTCGTCGCGTACGCCGGTGAGAACCACGGTGGCGTCAAGCCCGCCAACTTCCTGGACATCGGTGGCGGTGCCTCCGCCCAGGTCATGGCGAACGGCCTGGAGATCATCCTGGGCGACCCGGACGTCCGGTCCGTGTTCGTCAACGTCTTCGGTGGCATCACCGCCTGTGACGAGGTCGCCAACGGCATCGTCCAGGCGCTGAAGCTCCTCGAGGACCGCGGCGAGAAGGTCGAGAAGCCGCTCGTCGTCCGCCTCGACGGCAACAACGCCGAGCTGGGCCGCAAGATCCTCACCGACGCCAACCACCCGCTGGTGCAGCGCGTCGACACCATGGACGGCGCGGCCGCCAAGGCCGCCGAGCTGGCCGCCGCCAAGTAAGCACTCAGGACGAGGACACAACACACCATGGCTATCTGGCTCAACAAGGACAGCAAGGTCATCGTCCAGGGCATGACCGGCGCCACCGGCATGAAGCACACCAAGCTCATGCTGGGTGACGGCACCGAGGTCGTGGGCGGCGTGAACCCGCGCAAGGCGGGTCAGACCGTGGACTTCGACGGCACCGAGGTACCGGTCTTCGGCACCGTCAAGGAGGCCATCGAGAAGACCGGCGCCAACGTCTCCGTCATCTTCGTGCCGGAGAAGTTCACCAAGGACGCGGTCGTCGAGGCCATCGACGCCGAGATCCCGCTGGCCGTCGTGATCACCGAGGGCATCGCCGTGCACGACACGGCCGCCTTCTGGGCGTACGCCGGCAAGAAGGGCAACAAGACCCGCATCATCGGCCCGAACTGCCCCGGCATCATCACGCCGGGCCAGTCGAACGTCGGCATCATCCCGGGCGACATCACGAAGCCGGGCCGCATCGGCCTGGTCTCGAAGTCCGGCACGCTGACGTACCAGATGATGTACGAGCTGCGTGACCTCGGCTTCTCGACCGCCGTCGGCATCGGTGGCGACCCGATCATCGGCACCACGCACATCGACGCCCTGGCCGCGTTCCAGGACGACCCCGACACCGACCTGATCGTGATGATCGGTGAGATCGGTGGCGACGCCGAGGAGCGCGCGGCCGCGTTCATCGCCGAGAACGTGACCAAGCCGGTCGTCGGCTACGTCGCGGGCTTCACCGCGCCCGAGGGCAAGACCATGGGCCACGCCGGCGCCATCGTCTCCGGTTCGTCCGGTACCGCCCAGGCGAAGAAGGAGGCCCTCGAGGCCGCCGGCGTCAAGGTCGGCAAGACGCCGACCGAGACGGCGAAGCTCGCGCGCGAGATCCTGAGCGCCTGAGTCTTCCGACCCGCTGTCGGTGGGCCCGCTCCCTTTTCGGGAGCGGGCCCACCGCCGTTTCCGGGGGCGGACCCGCCGCTGATTCCAGGAGCGGGCCCACCGCCGTCTCCGCCCGGGGCCGGACGGAACCAGGCGGGTCAGCGTGCCGCCGGAAAGAGCCGTTCGGGACCGCTCTCCGCCGCCCCGTGCAGCTTGGCCCGCAGGGCGATCTCGGTCGGGGAGAGGGGACCCATGGCCGGGGCCACGGGGACTCCGTGCACCGCCTGCGCCGGGGCGATGGGCGGTACGTAGTGCGTCGGAGCCGTACGCAGGGTCAGTGCCGTCGCGCCGACGATGGCGACCGTGAACGCGATGGCCGCCTGGGTCCAGAAGATGTTGCGGCGTTCGCCGACGGTCCGGACCGTCGTCGGCTGGGCGGCGCGCAGCCTCTCCGTGGAGGCCAGTTCGGTCAGTCGGCGGTGCAGCGCCGCGGGATCGGCGAGTTCCGGGACCTGTGCGGCCACGGCCTCCCGCGCACGGGTCAGCCGGCCGGCCGCGGCCGGCGTGCTCGCCTCCGTCTCCGCCGCCGTCTCCGGCAGGTCGAGGCCGACGCCGTCGTACAGGACGAGCGTGCGCCGGTACGACGGCGGGAGCTTCAGCAGCGCGTGCAGCAGGGCGCGGTCGGCGGGGTCGGCGGGCGGGGCTTCGGGGGAGCGGTGGCGGCGGCGGAAGCGGTGCCAGGGGGAGAGGGCGTACTCGTACGCCGTCGACCTGATCCACCCGCCCGGGTCACGGTCACGGGCCACCTCGGGCCATTGCTGCCAGGCCAGTTGGAAAGCCCGTTCGACGGCTTCCCGGGCCAGTTCGCGGCGGCCGGTGAGCAGGTAGGCCTGGCGTACGAGGGCGGGGGCGCAGAACGCGTACAGCGCATCGAAGGCCTGATCGGGGGTCAGGGACGGGAGGCCGGGGGGCGCCGATGCCGAAGTGATCGAACGTTTCTCCTGATACTCCTCGTTCGTTCGCTCCTGACTCCCGTCCGCCGTGGGCGGCGGCGCGAGCGCGGCGATCAGGCGGGCGTAGGCCGCGCCCTGGGGGCCGCTCGGTACGGTTCGGCCCCGCTCCCAGGCGCGTACCGTCGCGCGACTGACGCCCACGCGGGTGGCGACCTGAGTCTGCGTCAGTGAGCTTGCCTCGCGCAGACGTCGGCGTTCCTTCGGCGGTGGGAGCGGGCCGGCAGGGTTCTGCTTCACAACTCACCCCTCCGTGCGAAAAAGTACATAAACATATATTGGGCGACACATCGGTGGTTCGCCTGTTACGACGGTAAAGCGCGTGTCGTTGGGACCATGGCGGCGTGATTCAGCTGACCGTTCGCCGCTCGTCGTCGCCCCTGCTGACCCGGCTGCGCGACCGCTCACCAGGACTGGGCGCGAGCCTCATGGGCGGCGCGCTCGCGGCCGGGCTCGGGCTCGGCTCCTTCGCGGTGCTGGTGATGGTGCTGTGGGTCAGCTCGCCGTACCCCGACAGCGGTCCGGGCGGTGCGCTGCACATCGCCGCCGCGCTGTGGCTGCTGGCGCACGGGGTCGAACTGGTGCGCACCGACACGCTCTCGGGGGCGCCGCATCCGGTGGGGGTGACGCCGCTGCTGCTGCTCACCCTGCCGGTGTGGCTGCTGTACCGGGCGGCGCGGGACGCCGCGGACGCGTCCCGCGAGCCCGACGGGCCGCCCCCGGTCCGGGCGCGCACGGCGTGGACGGGCGTCGTCCTCGGCTACCTCGGCGTCGGCATCGCCGCCGCGCTGTACTGCTCCAGCGGTGAACTGCGCCCCGAGTGGATGTGGGTGACGGTGTGTCTGCCGGCGGTCGCGGCGGGTACGGCGGCGGCCGGGGTCTGGTCGGCGTACGGCCGCCCGCGTGAACCCGTGCTGCGGCTGCGGCCCGCGCTGCCGCGGCCGGTGCGGCGGCTGCTGTCCGGGCCGGACGCGCGGGCGCGGCTGGGTACGGCCGTACGGGCCGCCGGGGCCGGGACGGCGGTGCTCACCGGCGGCGGGGCGCTGCTGCTCGCGGTGTCGCTGGTGTGGCACGGAGACGCCGCCCGGGTGTCCTTCCTGCAGCTGACGGAGGGCTGGACCGGGCGGTTCGCGGTGCTGCTGCTCGGAGTCGCCCTGATCCCCAACGCGGCGGTGTGGGCGGCGTCCTACGCCCTCGGCCCCGGATTCGCCCTCGGCGCCGGGCACATGGTGCACCCCCTGGCCTCCGACCCGGCCCCGCTGCTGCCGCCCTTCCCGCTGCTCGCCGGGGTACCGGACGCGGGCACCGGAACACCGCTGAACTGGGCGTCCGGGCTGGTGCCGGTGGCGGCCGGGGTGACGGTGGGCTGGTTCGTGGCGCGCGGGGCCGTACGGCGTCAGCGGCCCGCGAAGCCGGGGACGCTCGTGAAGCCGGGGGCGCCCGTGAAGCCGGGGGCGTCCACGAAGGCGACAGCGTCGGAGTCGGCGAAACAGGCTGCCCCGGCGAAACAGGCGGCGTCGGCGAAACCGGCGTCCCCCGCGAAACCGGCGTCCCCCGCGAAGCCGGCGTCCCCCGCGGTGCGGGCGCGCTGGTCGGCGGCGCGGACCGCCGGGGTGCTGATGCTGGCCGCGCTGGTGTGCGCGGCCGTGCTCGCCCTGCTCGCCGAGTTGGCCGGCGGTCCGCTGGGCGTGACCGCGCTGTCCCGGTTCGGTCCGTCGGGCTGGCGGACCGGGGCGGCGGCGGGGATCTGGATCGCGCTGACCGGTCTGCCGGTGACGCTGACGGTACGCGCGTGGCGGCTGCGTGGGCTGCGGAGACCGTGGAAGGCACAGAACCCGGGGGTGATTCCGGCGCAGGGGGCGGAGACGGGGCGCGCGGAGGCGAGAAAGGCGCGGAAGGCGCGGAAGGAGGCGAAGAGGGCCCGGAAGGCGGACCGGAAGGCGGCGGCGAGAACAGCGAAGGAGACGGAGAAGGAGACGGCGAAGAAGGTGCGAAAGGCAGCGAAGAAGGCCGCGAAGAACGCCGCGCCCACCGAAGCGGACGGCGCCGGAGACGAGCCGGCCACGAAGGGCACCTCGGGGAAGCCGGCGACGGGCACTGCGGACACCCCGGCCACGGAAGACACGTCGGGGAAGCCGGCCAAAAGCGCACCCGGTCCGGCATCCGTACTGACCGCCCCCGTCCCCGCGCCGGCCGCTGTCGCCGACGCCGGCCCCGCCGGGGAGGAGTCGTACGACCTCCAGCCCACGGACGACCCGTTCCCCCCGGCCTGGCAGGACGACGACCTCTCCCGCACCGACCGCTGGGCGGCCCTGCGAGAGGCCGCGGCGGTCCCGAAGGCCGAGCAGGCGCCCGACTGGTCCGCGCCCCCTCCCTCGCCCACGCCTTCGCCGGGACCGTCGGCCCCGTCGTCGTCGGCCTCTTCCGGGGCATGGTCCGAGCGAAAGCCGTCGGCCGTCGGGGAAGCGCACGTCACGCCCGCGGAACCGGCGGGCCGGAAGGACCGGCCACTCCTGCCGGAACCCGCGGCACCCCGGGACGCCCCCCGTCCTCCGCTCGCACCACCTGAGCCGGCCGATTGATCACCCGTCACCCGTCACCCGGCATTCGGCACAGGCGACCGACGCGCACCCCGCACAGGCGACCGACGCCCGCGCGGGCCGGCGTCACGATCGCGACCGTACGTCCGGCGGCGTCCGGCGGCGTCCGTCGGCGTCCGTCGTACGTCAGCGGCTCAGCTGTTGTCGGCCCCCAGCACGCCCCGCAGTTCGCGCGGCAGCATCTGGTCGCAGGACTGCTTGGACTCGTGGGTGAGGGCGTCGTCGACGCAGGTGTAGTAGTCGCGGTAGGCCACCTGGACGGCGAAGACACCGCCGACCAGGACCAGGGCCAGGGAGCCCGAGATCAGGCCGCCGATCGCGGTCGCGATCTGGGGGCGGGGCCCCGCGGTCGCCGGCGCCGGAGCGTCCGGGCTCGGGGTGCGGGGCTTGGCGCGCAGGGCGCTGATGCTCCAGTACAGGGCGAGCGCGCCCAGCAGCAGGGACACGTAGGGCCAGCCGAGCACCACGAGGAAGACGCCCCACATGCCGGACAGGAACGCGTAGCGCGCGCGGCGCTGGGCCGGGTCCGTCGGGTCCCAGCGCATGCCGGACCGGCCGGACCGGCCGGGGCCCGCGGGGCCGCTGCCGGGCCGCTCGCCGAAGCCGCCGGGGGCGCGGCCCGGCTGCCGGTCGCTCCACTGACCCCACGGGGAGCCGCCCCGGGAACCGGAACCCGAGGAGTCCTCGGGGTGACGCGGCTGCCACGGCTGGTCGGGAGTCCCCTCCGGCGGAGGCGCGAAGGGGTTGTCGTCCGGCTGTCCGCCGTCCCGTCCGTCGCCGCTGCCTCGCCCGCTGTCACCACCTTGCCCGCTGTCACCGCCTCGCCCGTCGCCGTCCCGGCCGCCGGGAGGCGTCTGTGACGGCGAGGCCGGACGCTCCCGCAGCAGCGTGGCACCACGCTCTCCCCCCTGGGCCGGGAGCGGCGGGAACGTGAGGAGTCGCGGGCTGCGATCGGGCATCAAAAGAGCGTCTTCCCCTAAGTGAAACGGCTGTCCGATGAGAGCTTCCACCCCGTGAACGCACCGCACGACGACCGCGTTCCCGAGCCGGCTCGTCCCGAACGCTACCTTCCGGCCACGCCCCCGTCCCGTGGGGGCCGTCCGGAGTGCCGGTATCGTTGCTGCCGGTCGGCCGCTTCGTAGACTTCCCCGTATAGCGGGGCGTGAAGCATTCGTACGAATGTACAAACCGCCGGCCGGACACGTATCGCTCTCCGAGAAAGGGCCCCACCGTGGCCGCCACCCCCGCTGGCCCAGCGGTCAAGCGCCTCGTCGTGCTGGTCTCCGGATCCGGCACCAACCTGCAGGCGCTCCTGGACGAGATCGAGCGCGCCGGAGCCGAGGCCTACGGCGCCCGGGTCGTCGCCGTCGGGGCCGACCGCGACGGCATCGAGGGGCTCGCCCGCGCCGAGCGGGCCGGGCTGCCGACGTTCGTCCGCAGAGTGAAGGACTTCGGCACCCGGGAGGAGTGGGACGCGGCGCTCGCCGAGGCCGTGGCGGCGTACGAGCCCGACCTCGTGATCTCCGCCGGTTTCATGAAGATCGTCGGCAAGGAGTTCCTGGCGCGGTTCGGCGGGCGGTTCGTGAACACCCACCCGGCTCTGCTGCCCAGTTTTCCCGGGGCCCACGGCGTGCGGGACGCGCTCGCGTACGGCGCCAAGGTCACCGGCTGCACCGTCCACTTCGTCGACGACGGCGTCGACACCGGTCCGATCATTGCCCAGGGCGTGGTCGAGATCCGGGACGAGGACGACGAGAGCGCGCTGCACGAGCGCATCAAGGACGTCGAGCGAAGGCTGCTCGTCGAGGTCGTGGGGCGGCTCGCCCGCCACGGCCATCGCATTGAGGGACGAAAGGTAGTTATCCAGTGACCGCCACCGCCGAGAGCACCAAGCGGCCCATTCGCCGGGCGCTCGTCAGCGTCTACGACAAGACCGGGCTGGAAGACCTCGCGCGCGGGCTGCACGAGGCCGGTGTGGAGCTGGTCTCCACCGGGTCCACGGCCGGCCGTATCGCCGCCGCCGGTGTCCCCGTCACCAAGGTCGAGGAGCTGACCGGCTTCCCCGAGTGCCTGGACGGCCGGGTCAAGACCCTGCACCCGAAGGTGCACGCGGGCATCCTCGCCGACCTGCGCCTGGACAGTCACCGCGAGCAGCTCGCCGAACTGGGCGTGGAGCCCTTCGACCTCGTCGTCGTGAACCTCTACCCGTTCCGGGAGACCGTCGCCTCCGGCGCCTCGCCCGACGAGTGCGTGGAGCAGATCGACATCGGCGGTCCGTCGATGGTCCGCGCCGCGGCCAAGAACCACCCGTCCGTGGCCGTCGTCACCAGCCCCGAGCGGTACGCCGACGTCCTGGGCGCCGTCCAGGGCGGCGGCTTCGACCTCGCCACCCGCAAGCGGCTCGCCGCCGAGGCCTTCCGGCACACCGCCGCCTACGACGTGGCCGTCGCCTCCTGGTTCGCCTCCGAGTACGCCCCCCTCGACGAGTCGGTGTTCCCCGACTTCTTCGGCGGCACCTGGGAGCGCGCGCACACCCTGCGCTACGGCGAGAACCCGCACCAGCCCGCCGCCCTGTACACCGAGGCCGGCGCCACCGGGCTCGCGCAGGCCGAGCAGCTGCACGGCAAGGAGATGTCGTACAACAACTACACGGACACGGACGCCGCCCGCCGTGCCGCGTACGACCACGACGAGCCGTGCGTGGCGATCATCAAGCACGCGAACCCGTGCGGCATCGCGACCGGCGCGGACGTCGCCGAGGCGCACCGCAAGGCGCACGCCTGCGACCCGCTGTCCGCGTTCGGCGGCGTCATCGCCGTGAACCGGCCGGTCAGCAAGGAGATGGCCGAGCAGGTCGCGGAGATCTTCACCGAGGTCATCGTCGCCCCGGACTACGAGGAGGGGGCCCTCGAAGCCCTCGCCAAGAAGAAGAACATCCGGGTGCTGAAGGCCCCCAACGGCCCGTGCAACCGGCTGGAGGGCAAGCAGATCGACGGCGGCCTGCTGCTGCAGGAGACCGACCGGCTGCAGGCCGACGGCGACGACCCGGCCGAGTGGACGCTGGCCAGCGGCGACGCGCTCTCCCCCGAGGAACTGGCCGAGCTGGCCTTCGCCTGGCGGGCGTGCAGGGCGGTGAAGTCCAACGCGATCCTGCTCGCCAAGGACGGCGCCTCGGTCGGTGTCGGCATGGGCCAGGTCAACCGCGTCGACTCCTGCAAGCTCGCCGTCGAGCGGGCCGGCGAGGAGCGGGCGCGCGGCTCCTACGCGGCCTCCGACGCCTTCTTCCCCTTCCCCGACGGTCCCCAGATCCTCATCGACGCCGGGGTCCGCGCGATCGTGCAGCCGGGCGGGTCGATCCGTGACGAGCAGGTCGTGGAGGCCGCGAAGGCGGCGGGCGTGACGATGTACTTCACGGGTACGCGGCACTTCTTCCACTGATCCGCTTCCACTGATCCGCTTCTGTTGATCCGCGCCGAGCGCGCGGAAAGGGCCGTACCCCCCTCGGGGGCACGGCCCTTTCCGGCGCCGGTCGTCCTACTTGTGGACGACCATGGTGCTCGCGGCCTTGTCGTGCCAGCCCTGCAGGCGGCCGGCGTTGTCCCAGAACGGGGACAGGTACACGATCAGCTGACCGATACCGCAGACGAAACTGCCGACGATCGGGATGATCCAGCGGATGATCGACGCGCCCAGGCCGGCCTTCTGGCCGGTGTCCGCCTTCACCACGCGGATGCCCACGGCCAGCTTGCCGAGGGTGCCGCCGGCCAGGCTGGTCATCAGCACCTCGTAGAGCAGGCTGAAGATCCAGAGCACGGCGAGGATGCCCATGAACTTGCCCACGAAGTCCGAGCTGGCGTTGTTCACGCAGTCCTGGTAGTCGGAGGCGTTGGGGTCGCACTTCTTGACGTCGTCCATGAGGCCGGCGACGCCGGCCCCGGCGACGACGAGGTAGACGACGAAGAAGACGGCGACGTCGATCGCGCGGGCGCCGCAGCGGCGGCCCATCGAGGCCAGACGCGGACCGTCACCGCCCGGGAACCCCGGCTGCTGCGGGTACCCGTAGCCCTGCTGCGGCGGGATGCCCTGCGGGGCCTGCGGGTAGCCGTAAGCCTGCTGCGGGTCCTGCGGCTGACCGTAGGGGTTGTTCGGCGAGCCGAAACTCATGGCGGATTTCCTCCGTTGATCCTGCGGGGACGATGCGGAAGGCACGGAGGTACGTCAAGGCTTGAGCGGCTTCCCCCCACCGGACCGCGGTACTGCGTCCCACATCGTCGTGGACGGTCAAGAGCCTGTCCAGCCGAATTCGCGAGGCGTTGTGCAAGTGCAACATCGGTGATCAAGGGCTGACATTCGTGACATGACCAGGTCCGGCGGCCGTGACGGGGCGGCGGACCCGGAGTGGAACCGGGGGCCCGTCATCCGCGAGGATGGAGTCATGACCGCCCAGATTCTCGATGGCAAGGCCACCGCAGCCGAGATCAAGTCCGATCTGACCGCCCGAGTGGCGGCGCTGAAGGAGAAGGGCGTCACGCCCGGCCTCGGCACGATCCTGGTGGGGGAGGACCCCGGCAGCCAGAAGTACGTCGCCGGCAAGCACCGCGACTGCGCGCAGGTCGGCATCGCCTCCATCCAGCGTGAACTCCCGGCCACGGCAACCCAGGAGGAGATCGAGGCGGTTGTCCGCGAGCTGAACGAGGACCCGGCCTGCACCGGCTACATCGTCCAACTCCCGCTGCCCAAGGGCATCGACGAGAACCGCGTCCTGGAGATGATCGACCCGGCCAAGGACGCGGACGGCCTGCACCCGATGAACCTCGGCCGTCTCGTCCTGAACGAGGCGGCGCCGCTGCCCTGCACCCCCAACGGCATCCTCACCCTGCTGCGCCGCCACGGCGTGGAGACCAAGGGCGCCGAGGTCGTGGTGGTCGGCCGGGGTGTGACCATCGGACGCTCGATGCCGCTGCTGCTCACCCGGCGCAGCGAGAACGCCACCGTGACCCAGTGCCACACCGGCACCCGCGACCTCGCCTTCCACCTCAAGAAGGCCGACATCATCATCGCGGCCGCGGGCTCCCCGCACCTGATCCGCGCCGAGGACGTCAAGCCGGGCGCGGCCGTCCTGGACGTCGGCGTCTCCCGCAACGCCGAAGGGAAGATCGTCGGCGACGTTCACCCGGACGTGGCCGAGGTGGCCGGCTGGATCTCCCCGAACCCGGGCGGAGTGGGCCCCATGACGCGTGCCGAACTGCTGGTCAACGTGGTCGAGGCGGCGGAGCGCAGTGTCGGCTGAGCGCGCGCACCCGAACGCGGACATGACCGCCCCCGCCCCCGCCCCCGCCCGTACCGAGCGGCACACCCGGCGGCTCAGCCGCCGCTTCCCGCGCTTCACCAAGGACACCGCGCGCCCCGAGGGCGGCGGCCGCGCCGCACCCGGCGACGCCCCGGCGCCCGCCCGGCAGTGGCCCATGCTCGTCGTGCTGTCGACGGTCGCCCTCGGCCTGCTGCTGACCGCGCTCGACGTGTTCCGCTGGGGCATGCTGCTGGTCGGCGTCGCCCTGCTGGTCGGCGCGGGCATGCGCTGGGCGCTGCCCAGCGTCGGCATGCTCGCCGTCCGCTCCCGGTTCACCGACATCGCCACCTACGGCGTCCTGGGCCTCGCGATCGTCCTGCTGGCGTTGTCGGCCCAGCCGAACCCCCTGCTGGAGATCCCGTTCCTGAAGGGCATCCTGCACTTCACACTCGCCAACTGACGCTTCACGCAAGGCCGGTGGCCCACCCCCTCCCCCGAAGAGGGGCGGGCCACCGGCCTTCACTCTGGCCCGCCGCGAAGGGGCCGTTCAACGCCTGTTCGCGCGCTGTGGCACGGAAGTGACCGTTCCGCCACGGTGTCCGCGCCGTGCCACGGCACCCGCGTTCCGCCGTATGTGGGGACACGGTGTCGATGTGTTGACAATTCGGGGGTTATCTTACGAAGCAGCGTCAGGACCGGGCTGACCAGTGGGCCGATGCTTCCGCGTGCCCCGGTCGCGGGAACCGGGATCCGGCGCGGGGAACCGACAGCACCGACCGGGGGGAATGAGGGGGGAAGCAATGCCTCGATGGAAGGCCTTGCCGGACGAACTCGATCCGCAGATAAAGGAATTCACCAGCCAGTTGCGGCACCTCGTGGACCGCAGCGGCCTGGGGGTCGCGGCGCTGGCCGACCGGACCGGCTACAGCAGGACGTCGTGGGACAGCTACCTGGCCGGCCGGCTGCTCGCGCCCAAGGGTGCGATCATCGCGCTCGCCGAGGTCACCGGCAGCCATCCGGGCCACCTCACCACCATGTGGGAGCTGGCCGAACGGGCCTGGAGCCGGGCGGAGATGCGGCACGACCGCACCATGGAGCAGCTCCGGATCTCCCAGGCGCGCGCCGCCCTCGGGGTCGTCGGAGCGGCTCAGGCCGAGGCGGCCGGTGCCACCCGGACCACCCCTGAGGACGCGGCCCCCAAGGACGCGGCCCCCAAGGGCACGACCTCCAAGGGCACCAAGCCTGACGGCACCACCCCGGCGCTGGGTATCGCCGGCCCCGCGGGAGTGTCGCCGACCCTCCCGCGCCGTCCGACGGCCGCGGGGTCCGGGGAGCACGAGAAGGCGGACACCGGCGGCGCGGACTCCAAGCGCAACTCCTGGGGACTCGCGGGGTATCAGGGCCCTTCCCCGGCGAGCCGGCGACCCGTCCCCGGTGCGCGCACGGGTACGGGTGCGGGCGCGGGCTCCGACTCGGGCTCGGGTGTGGGCTTGGGCGTGGGCCCGGGTGTGGGCTTGGGCTTGGGCGGCGGTGCCGCCGTACGGCCGCCCGTCCCGCCGCACGAGGTCGACTCGACGTCGGTCCTGCCGAGTCCGTTCGGCGCCCCGCCCCGGGTGTCCGGTCCGGCGGGCGGAGTCCCGGCCGGAGGGTCCGGGGGCGGGCAGCGGCTGATGATGTTCCTGGCCGGCTTCGGCGCCGTGCTCCTCATCATCGGCGTCGTCTTCCTCTTCACCCACCGGGGCGGCGCAGGCGGGCACGAGGCCGCGACCAAGTCGTCCTCGCCGGCCGTCAGCGCCCAGCCGACGCTGCCTCCAGGGGTCAAGTGCGCCGGCGCGGCCTGCGCGGGCAAGGACGCCGAGGCCATGGGGTGCAGCGGCGAACTGGTGGCCACCGCCAAGACCGCCACCGTCGGCGCCACCACCCTGGAGGTCCGCTACAGCAAGACCTGCGGCACGGCCTGGGGCCGGATCACCGGGGGCTCCCAGGGCGACCGGGTGCGGGTGACCGTCGGCAAGATCCGTCAGGCGGGGGACATCGCCACCGCCGGGGACACCATCGCCTACACACCGATGGTGGCCGTGAAGGACGCGGCCGAGGTCAAGGCCTGCGCGATCCTGGCGGCGGGCCAGACGGGGTGCACGGCTTAGCGGCCGTTGCCGTAGCCGTAGCCGCAGCAGCGCCCGCGCTCGTAGCCGTACCCGTGGACGTAGCCGCACCCGCGGACGTACGGCGGGCAGCGGCCGCGGACCTGCGACGCGGGCCGCACCGCGGGCGTACGCCGGTACGTCCGCGGTGCGGACTGCACCGACCGCACCAACCACACCAAGTGCGGCCACAGCGCCGGGCGAAAGGGAGCCGTACAGCAATTCGGGTGTATTTCGCGGGAGAGGTGCATGAGCCGCCCGATCCTGGGCACGCGAATTCGTACCCCCACGGGAATCCGGTGTACCGGTATCCCCACCGGCGGCCGTCTTCGTCCCCCCTCTCCCGGACGGGACGGCCGCCCCCCTCCCCGGCCGCCGCGGCGGAGCCTGACTTGTGGGCTGAGCCACATGCCCCCGGCCGTCTCGTATGCCGGATGCGCGATAGCCTGACCGACGGAGATCTCTTGATGCCGAGAGATCGATCATCCGCACGGGGCAGGGACGCCCCACCGCCAGCTGTCATACGGAGAACGCCATGACCCGCACTCCCGTGAACGTCACCGTCACCGGCGCGGCCGGCCAGATCGGTTACGCCCTGCTCTTCCGCATCGCCTCCGGCCAGCTGCTCGGCGCGGACGTGCCGGTCAACCTGCGCCTGCTGGAGATCACCCCGGCGCTCAAGGCCGCCGAGGGCACGGCGATGGAGCTGGACGACTGCGCGTTCCCGCTGCTGAGCGGCATCGAGATCACCGACGACCCGAACGTGGCCTTCGACGGCGCCAACGTGGCCCTCCTCGTGGGCGCCCGCCCGCGCACGAAGGGCATGGAGCGCGGTGACCTGCTTGAGGCCAACGGCGGCATCTTCAAGCCGCAGGGCAAGGCCATCAACGACAACGCCGCGGACGACATCAAGGTCCTGGTCGTCGGCAACCCGGCCAACACCAACGCCCTGATCGCCCAGGCCGCCGCCCCGGACGTGCCGGCCGAGCGCTTCACCGCGATGACCCGCCTGGACCACAACCGCGCGCTGACCCAGCTCGCGAAGAAGACCGGCACCCCGGTCTCGGAGATCAAGCGCCTGACGATCTGGGGCAACCACTCCGCCACGCAGTACCCCGACATCTTCCACGCCACGGTCGCCGGCAAGAACGCCGCCGAGGTCGTGAACGACGAGCAGTGGCTGGCCGACGAGTTCATCCCGACCGTCGCCAAGCGCGGTGCCGCGATCATCGAGGCGCGTGGCGCGTCCTCGGCCGCCTCCGCCGCCAACGCCGCCATCGACCACGTGTACACGTGGGTCAACGGCACCGCCGAGGGCAACTGGACCTCCATGGGCATCCCCTCGGACGGCTCCTACGGCGTCCCGGAGGGCCTGATCTCCTCCTTCCCGGTCACCACCAAGGACGGCAAGTACGAGATCGTCCAGGGCCTGGACATCAACGAGTTCTCCCGCGCCCGCATCGAGGCCTCCGTCAAGGAGCTCGCCGAGGAGCGCGACGCGGTCCGCGCCCTGGGCCTCATCTGAGTCACGCCCGCTGCGGCGGTCACCGTCGCCGCGTCACATGGCCCCGCTCCGGTTCCACCGGAGCGGGGCCATGCCCGTTTCACAGGTTTCACACAGGAAGCCTGCGGCAATCCCGCTTCAGCGCCCCCTTCCGCCGCCCTATGCTGATGGCTTGTCAAATGCCTGCACGGCAGAGGTTCTTTCCGCTCATCGGGGGAGTGGCATGAGTACTGCTCACGTGCCGCAGCAACAGCAGCCGGCGTCGCCACCGGGGGTGCCGCCGACGCAACCGTCCAGGCCGCCGCACGCCAGCGAGGCGACCCGCCTGCTGTGCGCGGGCGTCTACCTGGACTCCGGTTACCGCGACCGCGTCATCGAGGAACTCCACCTCAACGAACAGCGGATCGCCGCGCCGTCGCTCGGCTTCGACGCCGCCCGCGTCCTCGCGCACGCCCTGCGCGCCCGGCGAATCGAGCTGGGCTGGGCCGGGGCGGTCATCGGTCTGTGGGTGGTGGGGACACCGCTCAGCGGGTGGCTGCTGGGCGCCTTCCTGTGGGCCAGCGTCTGGCTCGCGCTCGCGCCCTGGATCCGGGGCCGCGCCGAACAGCCGCCCCTGTACCGGCTCATCCCCGCGTTCCTCGTCCGCTGGAACGCTCGCCTGTCCCTCGCCTTCATGCTGGTCCTTACGCTCGTCGTCGCGTTCGGCGGCGGCCCGGACAGCGGCTCCTCCCCGGACCCGTACGACTCGTACTCCCGCTCCTCCGGTACGGACGGACTCCTCGGCCTTCTGGCGCCCAAGCCGCTGCAGGCCTGGGTCACGCTCGTCGTGCTGGCGCTCATCGGGCTCTGTGTCTACGCCCAGCGCACCCAGGTCAGCCGGGCGCTCGCCGCCGAACTCTCCCCGCAGCGCTTCCCGGACGCCGCCGGCGACCCCGCCGAGCAGACCGAGAACCCGCGCTTCCAGCGGCTCAAGCACCTCATCCGGAGTGAACAGCACGCGCCGCTGATCATGTACAACGAGGCCCATCCCTTCTGCGGGGCGGGCGCGGCGTACGACACCTGGGTGCTCGCCGTGGAGCTGAGGCCGGACGAGCTGAAGAAGAAGCAGCAGCTGAGCAACCGGACCATCCTGGAGAAGATCCGGCCGCTGCTCGAACAGCTCAGGATTCCGGCCGAGTTCGCCGGGGCCGGGGTGCGGGACCGGTTGCGCTGGCTGGAGATCGACGAGTGCGTGTTCCTGCCGGCCGAGGGGCTGCTCCGCCGCGACCAGGCGCCGTACACCCCGGAGGCGTTCGAGGAGCACCGGGCGCGCGCGGTCGAGGAAGGCGCCGAGAAGCGGCGGCACTTCCTGCGCATCCGCGTCGGCGGCTGGGAGGAGGAGCTGGTCGTCACGGTCTTCGTGCGCGTCCACACCCAGGGCCGGATGCTGATGCTCGAGGTCGCTCCGCACGTGCTGACGCCGGTGCGCGCGGACTTCAAGGACGCCGACCGGACGGCGCACCGGTTCCGCCACAACACCAGGCTCGGCAAGGCCGCAGGCGCGGTCGTCCTGGTGCCCGGTTCCGTGGGCCGCGCGCTCGGCCAGCTCGGCCGGGGGCTGGTGTACGTGTGGCGCGTGACGACCGGCGGCTACGCGGGCGCCCTGCCCGACGGTCCGGCCCTGTCGGTGCGCGAACTGGGCTCCGCGCCCACCGCGTCGCTCTTCCAGGAGATGGACGTGGACCGCTACCTCAAGAGCGTGCAGGACCGCGTGGCGAACGGGGTGCGGGCGGCGCTCGCCGAATCCGGCTACGAGACCGGTGAGTTCGTCCAGAAGATCGTCAACATCAGCAACGGCGACGTGAACATCGGCCGCGTCGAGGGCAGCACCTTCGCGGTCGGCAGCCACGCCTCCGCCTCCTCCACCGATCAGATCAGCGGCACGCCGCAGAAGGGAGCCGGGAGCAATGGCCGGTGACGAGCCCAACGTCAGCTTCGGTGACGTCTCGAAGAGCACCTTCGCCGTCGGCAGCCACGCCCACGCCGAGAGCCACCACCAGTACGGCGCGGGCGCGCCGCTCGACGAGGGCGCGGAGGAACTGCTCAGGGCTGTGCGTGAGCTGCGCGCGGACCTGGAGCGGGTGCGCGGCAGCGAGCAGACGGCCGAGCTGGGCAGCGCGCTCGCCGAGACCGAGGACGAGATCACCCGCACCGGACAGGCCGGCGCCACACGCCGTGAGCGCCTGCGTGAACTGCTCACCGACTCCCAGGCTCTGCTGAGCGTGCTCGCCTCGGCGGGCGCCGTGGCCGGCCTGCTCGGCATGTGACCGGAAGGCGAGGGACACGATGAACGGGGGACAGCGGTACTGGGACGAGGACGCGCAGCGCTGGGAGGACGGGGCCGGGCATCGACCGGCCGCGCCGCCGACGCTCCCGCCCCCGTCCCGGCCGCACCACGCACCGCGGACGACGGCCGCCGGCACGGACACCGAGGTGGGGGCCAGTTCCGACGCCGGAACGGACACCGAGGCCGGGGCCGGCACCGGTGCCGACACGGGTACCGGCACCGGCACCGGCACCGGCACCGGCACCGGCACCGGCACCGCTGAGGGTGCCGCGTGGCCCCCTCAGGACGCGGCCGGTGCCGTCACCACCACGTGGCCGCCGACCGCGGACCGGCCCTCGGCGCCCCGTGCCGGCGGCCTGAACCGGCGGCGCGTGGCCGTGGTGGCCGCGGTCGTCGGTGTGGCGGTGAGCGCCGCACTCTTCGCGGTCGTCGGCAAGGAGGACCCCGCCCCAGGGCACCGCGGCGCCGCGACCGGCGCGTCCGTGTCGCCCACGCGGACGGACCCGCCGTCGACGGACGCCTCGGGGTCGCCCACCGCGACGGCGTCGCCGGCCGCGTCCTCCACCGCGCTCCCCGCCGGCTACACGTCGTACGACGACGAGGAGGGCTTCCGGATCGCGGCACCCGAGGGATGGGCGCGCGACTCGCTCCACTCCGCGTACGGCATCCGCGTGGTCAACTACCGCAGCACGGACAGCAGGCACCGGTTGCAGATCTACCAGGTCGCGGAGAAGTCCCCGGACGACTCCTTCGCGCTGTTCCTCTCCCCGGACACCGGCAAGCCGCAGGGCTTCGAGAAGCTCTCCCTGCGGAACCTCGACGACGGCGACTTCACCGGCTCACGCCTGGAGTACCTCGCCGACTCCATCAAGGGCGAGCCCGACGTCGGCAGGTGGCACGTCTACGACGAGCGCTTCGTCGCGGCCGACGGCAAGATCTACGCCATCGCCGTGTACGCCCCCGACTCCGACAGCAGCGGCGACGAACTCGCGCTTCTCACCACGGCACTGGGTCACTTCTGCCCGCCCGACACGACCTGCGACGCGGACCCGGCACTGGACTGACCGACGCCGCCCGCGTCCGCGGCCGGCAGCCGCCGTCCCAGCTCGCGGGCCGCGTCCCGCAGTTCCTCCGAGCCGGTGATCCGGTACGGGACGCCGAACCGGGCCGGGAGTGGCGCACGGCCGCCGCCGACAGCCCCGAGCGGCTGCGCGGGCTGTGGCGGGCGGCCGTCACCCGCTCCCGGGACAACGTGCGTCGGGCGGTGGCGGAGCAGGGGGTGGACTTCCCGGCCTGGTACACGAGCCGCTCCGGGGAGAGGCCCCAGCTGCGACGGCTGCTGACCGACCTGATCGAGGAGTACGCCCGGCACGTGGGGCATGCCGACCTGATCCGGGAGGCGGTGGACGGTCGGGTGGGGGAGGACCCGCCGGTCGGCTTCCTTTTCTGATCACCGCCTCGACAAGTGCGTCCGTTTCGTTCGCTTTCATCCCGGGTTTTCAGTGACGCCGCGCACTTTCGGACATCGATCGCGCATGCGATGCGAGGCCCAGGGCAGGCGGTGACGGTCCCCGAGCGTGACATTCGTGTGACGCAGGGGCACCGAACAGGAACGGAAGGCGATACCGATCATGGCGGACAGAACGGAACGACAGGCCCGGGCGACCATCCACGTGGGCGGCGAATGGCTCGAAGCGATCGCCGGCGGGACGCGCGAGATCCTCGACCCCGCGGACGCCCTGCCGTTCGCGGTGGTCGCCGAGGGTGACGAGAAGGACGCGGAGCGGGCGGTGGCCGCGGCACGGCAGGCGTTCGACCGCGGCCCCTGGCCCGGCACCCCCGTCGCCGAGCGGGCCGCGCTGCTGCGCCGCGTCGCAGGTCTCCTCGTGCGCGACCGCGAGGAGCTGGGCCTGCTGGAGAGCCGGGACGCGGGCAAGACCCTGGAGGAGGGCCGCGTCGACATCGACTGCGTCGCCGACGCCTTCCGCTACTTCGCCGGCCTGGTCGAGGCCGAGGCCCCCGGCCGCGTGGTCGACGCCGGCTCGCCCGAGGTGCACAGCGTGGTCGTCCACGAGCCGGTCGGCGTGTGTGCGCTGATCACTCCCTGGAACTACCCCCTGCTCCAGGCGAGCTGGAAGATCGCCCCGGCGCTCGCCGCGGGCAACACCTTCGTGATCAAGCCCAGCGAGATCACCCCCATGACGACCATCGCGCTGATCGGGCTGCTGGCGGAGGCCGGCCTGCCGGCCGGAGTCGCCAACCTCGTCACCGGCCCCGGGCACACCGTCGGCGCCGAGCTCGCCGAGCACCCCGGCGTCGACCTGGTCTCCTTCACCGGCGGTCTGGCCAGCGGCACCAAGGTCGCCCGGGCGGCCGCGCCGACCGTGAAGAAGGTCGCCCTCGAACTCGGCGGCAAGAACCCCAACGTCGTCTTCGCCGACGCCTGCGCCACCGAGGAGGGCTTCGACACGGCCGTCGACCAGGCCCTCAACGCCGCCTTCATCCACAGCGGCCAGGTCTGCTCGGCCGGCTCCCGCCTGATCGTCGAGGAGTCCGTCCGGGACCGCTTCGTCGCGGAACTCGCCCGCCGCGCCCAGCGGATCAGGCTCGGCCGGGGCACCGGTGACGGAGTCGAGTGCGGCCCGCTCGTCTCCGAGGCGCAGCGCACCAAGACCGAGGCGTACGTCGCCTCCGCGCTGGCCGAGGGCGCCGTGCTGCGCTGCGGCGGCAAGCGGCCCGAGCCGAGCGAACTCCGCCCCGCCTCCGGCTACTTCTACGAGCCGACCGTCCTCGACGCCTGCCACCGCGAGATGAGGGTCGTCCGCGAGGAGGTCTTCGGACCGGTCCTCACCGTCGAGACCTTCCGCACCGAGGACGAGGCGGTGTTCCTCGCCAACGACACCGAGTACGGCCTCGCCGGCGCCGTCTGGACCGCTGACGCCGGCCGGGCCCGCCGCGTCGCCGGACGACTGCGCCACGGCACCGTCTGGATCAACGACTTCCACCCCTACCTGCCGCAGGCGGAGTGGGGCGGCTTCGGCAGGAGCGGCACCGGCCGCGAACTGGGGCCCGCCGGGCTCGCCGAGTACCGCGAGACCAAGCACGTGTACCAGAACCTCGCACCGAAGCCGGTGCGCTGGTTCGCCGGCTGAGCCCGGGCTCCCCGCCCGCACCAGCCCCGTCACGCGCCCCCGTCCCCCCAGAGCCTCCGGAGCAAGCACCACCATGTCCCACACCCCCCACCTCTACGACTACGTCGTCATCGGCGGCGGCACCGCCGGGTCCGTCATCGCCTCCCGCCTCACCGAGAACCCGGACGTCACCGTCGCCGTCATCGAGGGCGGCCCCAGCGACGTCGGCCGCGACGACGTGCTGACCCTGCGCCGCTGGATGGGCCTGCTCGGCGGCGAGCTGGACTACGACTACCCGACCACCGAACAGCCCCGCGGCAACTCGCACATCCGGCACAGCCGCGCCCGCGTGCTCGGCGGCTGCTCCTCGCACAACACCCTCATCTCCTTCAAGCCGCTCCCGACGGACTGGGACGAGTGGGAGGAGGCCGGCGCCAAGGGCTGGGGCGCCGTCCCCATGGAGGCCTACTTCGCCCGCCTGCTCAACAACATCGTCTCCGTCGACGAGAAGGACCGGAACGCCATCGCCCGCGACTTCGTCGACGCCGCGCAGGCGGCACTCGGGGTCCCGCGCGTCGAGGGCTTCAACAAGAAGCCGTTCACCGAGGGCGCCGGCTTCTTCGACCTCGCCTACCACCCCGAGAACAACAAGCGCTCCTCCGCCTCGGTGGCCTACCTGCACCCGGTGATGGACGAGCGCCCCAACCTCCACCTCTACCTGGAGTCCTGGGCGCACCGCCTGGAGCTGGACGGCACCCGCGCCGAGGGTGTCCACGTGCGCACCAAGGACGGCGAGGAACTGCTGATCCGGGCCCGCCAGGAGGTCCTGCTGTGCGCGGGCGCCGTCGACTCGCCCCGCCTGCTGCTGCACTCGGGCATCGGCCCGCGCGCCGACCTGGAGGCGCTCGGCATCCCCGTCGTGCTCGACCTGCCGGGCGTCGGCGAGAACCTCCTCGACCACCCCGAGTCGGTCATCGTCTGGGAGACCCACGGCCCGATCCCGGAGAACTCCGCCATGGACTCCGACGCGGGCCTGTTCGTGCGCCGCGACCCCGCACACGCGGGCCCGGACCTGATGTTCCACTTCTACCAGGTCCCGTTCACGGACAACCCGGAGCGACTGGGCTACGAACGGCCCGAGTTCGGCGTCTCGATGACCCCGAACATCCCCAAGCCCAGGAGCCGCGGCCGCCTTTACCTCACCAGCGCCGACCCGGCCGTGAAGCCCGCCCTGGACTTCCGCTACTTCACCGACGAGGACGACTACGACGCCCGCACCCTCGTCGACGGCATCCGTATCGCCCGCGAGATCGCCAAGGCCGAGCCGCTCGCCGGCTGGCTCAAGCGCGAGGTGTGCCCCGGCCCGGAGATCCTGGGCGACGCCGAACTGAGCGAGTACGCCCGCAAGGCCGCACACACCGTGTACCACCCGGCCGGCACCTGCAAGATGGGCGCCGCCGACGACGAACTCGCCGTAGTGGACCCGGATCTGAGGATCCGCGGCCTCGACGGCATCCGTATCGCCGACGCCTCCGTCTTCCCGACGATGCCCGCCGTGAACCCGATGATCGGGGTGCTCATGGTCGGGGAGAAGGCCGTCGACCTGCTCGGAGGTGACGCCCGATGACTCTCACCGTTCCCACGCGTAAGCCCCCCACCGACACGCCCGCCGGGGCCCCGGTCTTCTCCGTCGACGGCCTGTGGAAGGTCTTCGGCCCGAAGGCCGACCGCGTCCCGGCCGACCCGGAACTCCAGCGGCTCGACCCCGCCGAACTGCGCTCCCGCACCGGCTGCACCGCCGCCGTGCGCGACGTCTCCTTCGACGTGCGCAAGGGCGAGGTCTTCGTCGTCATGGGCCTGTCCGGCTCCGGCAAGTCCACCCTCGTACGCTGCCTGACCCGGCTCATCGAGCCGACGGCCGGCACCATCGCCATCGACGGCGAGGACGTGCGTGCCATGGACAAGGCCCGGCTGCGCGAACTGCGCCGCCACCGCGCCGCGATGGTCTTCCAGCACTTCGGCCTGCTCCCGCACCGCACGGTCCTGGACAACGTCGCCTACGGCCTGGAGATCCAGGGCGTCGGCAGGTCCGAACGGCGCGAGCGGGCCGCCGAGTTCGTCACCAAGGTCGGCCTGGAGGGCATGGAGCACCGCCGCCCCGAACAGCTCTCCGGCGGCCAGCGCCAGCGCGTCGGACTCGCCCGCGCCCTCGCCGTCGACCCCGAGGTGCTGCTCTTCGACGAGCCGTTCAGCGCCCTCGACCCGCTCATCCGGCGGGACATGCAGGACGAGGTGACCCGGCTGCACCAGGAGGAGGGCCGCACCATGGTCTTCATCACCCACGACCTGTCCGAGGCGCTGAAGCTCGGCGACCGCATCGCCCTGATGCGCGATGGTCGCGTCGTCCAGCTCGGCACCCCCGAGGAGATCGTCGGCTCCCCGGCCGACGACTACGTCCGCGAGTTCGTCCGCGACGTCCCGCGCGAACAGGTCGTCACCTGCCGCACCGCCATGCGCCCGGCCGCCCCCGGCGAGACGGCCGGCGGCGCAGTCCTCGACCCGGAGACCACGGTCTCCGAAGCCATCGAGGCCGTCGCTCGCACCGGAGCACCCGCCCGGGTGATGGACGGGGGCCACTGCCTCGGCGTCGTCGACCACGAGCGGCTGCTCGCGGTCGTCGCCGGAACGGAGCCGCTCAAGGAGGCGGCGTGATGGCCACCGTCAGTACCCCCACCACGTCCGCCGCCACGCGCCCGGCGCTGCCCGCCGTCCTGCGCCGGCCCGCGGCCCGCAAGCTGCTCGCGCTCGCCGTCGTCGCCGCCGTGCTGGTGCCCCTCGCGCACGGCCACTTCGGCAGCGGCGCCTGGCCGCACGCGCTGACCGTCGACTTCTCCAAGCCGCTCGCCGACGCCAGCGACTGGGTCGTCGACCACCGCGACACCCACCCGCTCTTCCTGTACTTCTTCGGCCACATCAGCAACGGCGTCGTCCTCGGCGTGCGCGCGGTCTACCTCGCGCTGCTCGCCCTGGGCTGGGCCGGCGTCACCGCCCTCGGCGGACTCGCCGCCTGGCGCCTGGGCGGGGTCCGCCTCGGCCTCGGCACCGCCGCGGCCTTCCTGGCCTGCGGGGCCCTCGGCATGTGGGTGCCGACCATGCAGACCCTCGCGCTGATGGTCGTCGCCGTCCTCGCCTCCGTGGCCGTCGGCGCCGTGCTCGGTCTCGGCGCCGGTCTCTCCGACCGCCTCGACCGCGCGCTGCGGCCCGTCCTCGACACCATGCAGGTGCTCCCGGCGTTCGCGTACCTGCTGCCCGTCGTCCTGGTCTTCGGCATCGGCGTCCCCGCGGCGGTCCTCGCCACCGTCGTCTACGCCGCCCCGCCCATGGCCCGCCTCACGGCGCTCGGCCTGCGCGGCGCCGACCCCGAGGTGCTGGAGGCCGTCGAGTCGCTCGGGTCCACGCCCCGCCAGCGGCTGCTGACCGCCCGTATCCCGCTGGCCCGCAAGGAACTCCTCCTCGGCCTCAACCAGACGATCATGATGGCGCTGTCCATGGCCGTCATCGCCTCGGTCATCGGCGCCGGCGGCCTCGGCGACCGCGTCTACCAGGCGCTCGCCTCGGTCGACGTGGGCGCCGCCCTCGCGGCCGGCATCCCGATCGTGCTGCTCGCCGTCGTCCTGGACCGGGTCACCGGCGCCGCCGGACGCGGCGCCGGCGACTCCGACAGGCCCGGCGCCGTCGGCTGGCCGTACGCGCTCGCCGCCGCTGCGGCCGTCGCCCTGGCCGCCCGACTGCTGGGCAGGCTCGACTGGCCCTCCGGCTGGACGCTGGACATCGCCGCTCCGGTCAACCGGGCCGTCGACTGGATGACCGCTCACCTCTACTCCGGCGTCCCGGTCGTCGGCGGCACCGCCGACTGGGCCGGTCACTTCACCACCTGGATGCTGGACCCGGTCCGCTCCGGCCTGCAGTGGCTGCCCTGGTGGTCGGTGCTGCTGATCGTCGCCGCGCTCGCCTGGCTGATCGGCACCTGGCGCACCGCCCTGACCGCCGTGCTCGCCATGGCCGCGATCGGCGCGCTCGGTGTGTGGCAGCCCGCCCTCGACACCCTCTCCCAGGTGCTGGCCGCCGTCGCCGTCACCCTGGTCCTCGGTGTCGCGACCGGTATCGCCGCCGCCCGCGACGCACGCGTCGACCGCGTGCTGCGCCCGGTCCTGGACGTCTTCCAGACCATGCCGCAGTTCGTGTACCTGATCCCCGTCGTCGCCCTGTTCGGCGTCGGCCGCGCGCCCGCCGTCGCCGCCGCCGTCGTCTACGCCCTCCCCGCCGTCGTCCGGATCACCGCGCAGGGCCTGCGCCAGGTCGACCCGGCCGCCATGGAGTCGGCGCGCTCGCTCGGCGCGACCAGTCGCCAGCAGCTCTGGCAGGTCCAGCTGCCGCTCGCCAGGCGGTCGCTGCTGCTGGCCGTCAACCAGGGCGTGGTCCTGGTCCTCGCCGTCGTCATCATCGGCGGTCTGGTCGGCGGTGGCGCCCTCGGCTACGACGTCGCCTTCGGCCTCGCCCAGGGCGACCTGGCGACCGGCCTGGTGGCCGGCGCGGCCATCGTCTGCCTCGGCCTGATGCTCGACCGGGTGACCCAGCCCGTCGAACGGCACGCGAAGAAGGGAGCCTGACATGCGCGTCCGTACCACCGCCCTGGTGGCCGTCGCCCTCTCCGCCGTCGTCGCGGGTGTGACCACGGGCTGCGGCGCCGCCGACATGACCAAGCAGGCGAGCCCCTTCGCGAACGCGGGCGGCGCCAAGTCGGTGACCCTGTCCGTGCAGTCCTGGGTGGGCGCGCAGTCCAACGTGGCCGTCGCCCAGTACATCCTCGAACACAAGCTCGGCTACCGCGTCGACACCGTCCAGGTCGACGAGGTGCCCGCCTGGGACGCCCTCAGCCAGGGCCGGGTCGACGCCCTCCTGGAGGACTGGAGCCACCCCGAGCAGGAGAAGCGGTACGTCGACGACAAGAAGACGGTCTCCTACGCGGGCGGCCTCGGGGTGACCGGGCACATCGGCTGGTACGTCCCCACCTACCTGGTCAAGCAGCACCCGGACATCACCGACTGGCGGAACCTGAACAAGTACGCCTCCCTCTTCCGCACCCCGGAGAGCGGCGGCAAGGGCCAGATCATGGACGGCTCCCCGGCCTACGTCACCCACGACAAGGCCCTGGTGAAGAACCTGAAGCTGAACTACCAGGTGGTGTTCGCCGGTTCCGAGGCCGCCCAGATCACCCAGATGAGGCAGTTCGCCAAGGAGAAGAAGCCCTTCCTGACCTACTGGTACACACCCCAGTGGCTGTTCAAGAAGGTCCCCATGACGGAGGTGAAGCTGCCGCCGTACAAGGAGGGCTGCGACACGGACGCGGACAAGATCACCTGCGCCTATCCGCACACCCCGCTGCGCAAGTTCCTCAACGCCGACTTCGCGAAGTCCGGTGGAGAGGGCGCCGCCTTCCTGAAGAAGTTCCGGTGGACCACCGAGGACCAGAACGAGGTCTCCCTGATGATCGCCGACCAGAAGCTCAGCCCTCAGGAGGCGGCGAAGAAGTGGGTGGACGGCCACGAGTCCACGTGGAAGCGATGGCTGTCCTGAGCGGTACCGCCGCAGGGCGGCCGCGATCCCGCGCGGCACGATCCCGCGCGGCACGGTCGCACGCGGCACGGTCGCACGCGACGCGGTCGCGGCCGCCCGCCGGAGCCCCGCTCCGAACGTGACACGAGTGGCCCCTCGCACGCCGAGTACGCCGAGCGCGGCGTGCGCGGCGTGCGCGGGGCCCTCGCCGTTCTGGCGGCCGAGCACGTCGAGCGGCCCCGGGAGCGGGACGGGCGGATCGTCCGGGGCGCGGTCCCGGTGCGGGGACCGGAAGGGGTACACCTCGTCCCCGGCCGGTACCCCCTGGGTCACCCGTGCTGGCCGGGCCGGTAGTTGCCCGGGACCATCCTGGTCGTCACGGCGAAGCGGTTCCAGGCGTTGATCACCGTGATCGCGGCGATCAGCCGGGTCAGCTCGACCTCCTCGAAGTGCTTGGCGGCCTTCTCGTACACCTCGTCGGGCACGAAGCCGTCGGTCAGGACAGTGACCGCCTCGGTCAGCTCGATCGCCGCCAGCTCCTTCTCCGTGTAGAAGTGCCGGGACTCCTCCCAGGCGCTGAGCTGGATGATCCGCTCCATGCTCTCCCCGGCCGCGAGGGCGTCCTTGGTGTGCATGTCGAGGCAGAACGCGCAGTGGTTGAGCTGCGAGGCGCGGATCTTGACCAGCTCGCACAGCTTGGGGTCCAGGCCCTGCCGGGCGGCGGCGTCCAGCCGGGCCATCGCCTTGTAGACGTCGGGCGCGTGCTCGGTCCAGTTCAGGCGCGGGGTGTGTGCGGGGGCGTATGCGGAGGTTTCCTGTGCGGTACTCATGTGTCCGACCCTAGGAGCGGGAAAGCCCAGGAGTATGGTCCATTTCCATGGCGGAACCATGGGCCACCTGGGGCGTCGACCTGCACCTTGAACCGGCCGGCACCGGCGGCCTGCGACGCGGTCTGACAGACGCGCTGCGCGACGCGGTCCGCACCGGCCGCCTCACCCCCGGCACCCGGCTGCCCTCCTCCCGCTCCCTCGCCACCGACCTCGGCATCGCCCGCAACACGGTCGCCGAGGCCTACGCCGACCTGGTCGCCGAGGGCTGGCTCACCGCCCGCCAGGGCTCCGGAACCCGGGTCGCCGAACTGGCCGCCGGCCCGCCGGCCGGCCCCGGAGCGGCACCTCCGCGCCGCGAGGTGGGCCGTCCCGTCCACGACCTCGTCCCCGGCACCCCCGATCTCGCCGCCTTCCCGCGCGCCGAGTGGCTCAAGGCAGCCCGCCGCGCCCTCGCCACCGCCCCCTTCCAGGCCCTCGGCTACGGCGACCCGCGCGGCCGCCCCGAACTGCGCACCGCCCTGGCCGGCTACCTCGCCCGCGCCCGCGGCGTCCGCACCGCCCCCGACTCCCTCCTGATCACCGCGGGCTTCTCCCACGCGCTGCGCATCCTCGGCACGGTCCTGCGGGCGCGCGGGGCGGACACGGTGGCGGTGGAGTCGTACGGCCTCGACGCCCACTGGGCGCTGCTGCGGGACGAAGGACTGGCGACGCGCGCGCTGCCGTACGGCGAACTCGGCACGGAGACGGGAGCGTTGAGCGACGAGGGGGCGGTCCTGCTCACCCCCGCCCACCAGTTCCCGATGGGCGTGCCGCTGCACCCCGACCAGCGGGCCGCCGTCGTGGACTGGGCGCGCCGGACGGGCGGGCTGGTCCTGGAGGACGACTACGACGGCGAGTTCCGCTACGACCGCCAGCCCGTCGGCGCGCTCCAGGGCCTCGACCCCGACCGGGTCGTCTACCTCGGTACCGCCAGCAAGTCCCTCGCCCCCGGACTCCGGCTGGGCTGGATGGCGCTGCCCCCGTCCCTGCTGGAGGAGGCGGTCGCGGCCAAGGGCGCGATCGACAGCTGCGGGGTGCTGGACCAGCTGACGCTGGCCGAGTTCCTCACCTCCGGCGCCTACGACCGGCACGTCCGCTCCGCCCGGCTGCGCTACCGGCGCCGCCGCGACGCCCTCGCCGCCGCCGTCGCCGGCCGCGCGCCCGACGCCCCCCGCATCGAGGTGACCGGGATCGCCGCCGGTCTGCACGCGGTGCTGCGGCTGCCTCCCGGCACCGAACGGTCCGTCGTCCAGGCCGCGGCCTGGCAGGGGCTGGCCCTGCACGGCCTGTCCTTCCACCGGCACCCGGAGGCCGTCGCCCCACTCCTGGACGCCCTGGTGGTGGGGTACGGCACCCCGCCGGACAGCGGATGGGCGGGGGCGCTGGAGGCGCTGTGCAGGGCACTGCCGTGACCGGTCACGGGCCGGCCCTGTCCCGGGCGCGGGGGAGCGGACCCGAGGGCGCCCGGCCCCGGAGGTTTTCGCACAGAGGGCGCCGGGGGGTTGGCGCCCGAGCGGCCCTGCGCTACAGTGGATCTTGAACAGGCCGCCGGAACTCCCGGAGTCTGGACACGCGTTGGTGGTCCAAGGAAAGACGCCCCGCTTCCTGCGGGGAAATGCAGGTGCAAGGCCTGCCCGGCGCTCAAGAAGACGAACCCCGCCTCCTCAAACGGAGCCGGGGTTCGTCGCGTCGGGGCCCCGGCCGCTCCCGGCGAGGCGCCCGCCCGGAGGGCACGGGCGCCGTCGCTCACCGTGCCGCGGAGGCGGGGGCCGGTGTGTTCGTCCCGGCCGGAGCCTCCCCGAAACGGGCCAGGGCCAGCGCGCCCGCCACCGCCACCGCGAAGCCCAGCACCGCCGCCCAGGCCAGCCCCTCCCGGGTGCGGTCGCCGAGCCAGACCACGCCGGCCACCGCCGGGCCGATCGTCTCGCCGATCACCATGCCGGCCGTCGCCGTGGTCACGGAGCCGCGCTGGAGGGCCGAGGTCAGCAGGAGGAACGCGCAACCACCACCGAGCAGCAGACCGTAGACCGCCGGGTCGGTGAGCAGGGCGACGGGGTCGAGCGAGTCGATGAGCCTGACCGCCACCTCCACCACGCCGAAGCCGAACCCCGCACCGAGCCCCAGCAGCAGGGCGCGGGCCCTGCCGGACAGCCGGCGCCCCACCGCGCCCAGCAGCAGCACCCCGGCAGCGGCCGCGGGCATCGCGTACGGCAGCCACCCCGGTCCGCTCCGGTCGCCCTCCGTGCCCGAGGCCAGCCCGAGCAGCGCGAGCCCCGCGCACACCACGCCGACCGCCGCCCACTCCAGCCCGCTCAGCCGGACCCGCAGCAGCCGCGCGGCCACCACCGCCGTCACCGCCAGGCTGGCCGCGAGCGCCGCGCCCACCGCGTAGATCGGCACCGAGCGCAGCGCGGCGATCTGGAGCAGGAAGCCGAGCCCGTCCAGCGCCAGCCCGGCGAGATACCGCCACTGCCGCACGGCCCGCAGCAGCAGCGCCGCCTCACCGACCGCTGCCTCGCCGACCGCTGCCTCGCCCGCCGCCGCCTCGGCGCCCTGCGGCGAGCCCGCCGCCCGCGCGGCCATCGCCTGCAACACCGTCGCGGTACCGAAGCAGACCGCCGCCCCGAGGGCGCACACCATTCCAAACAGCACGAAGCGACTCTAGGGTCTTTCTTCCGGATCAGGCCGGCTCCGGTCTGCGGTGCCTTCTGGCCGACCCGAGCGGGGTCTGGTGCGTGCAGCTGCAAGGCGGAGGAGGGAGTCGACGCGGCGCGATGGGGGTCCCTCCCTGCTCGAGCGAAGCCGAGAGCTTGGGGGAGAGTGACGACAACGCCGCTGGGGGTACCCCCTGCTCGCAGAGCTTGGGGGAGTGCGTGCCAGGCCCCGCGACCCCGGCAAGATCCGGAAGAGAGGCCCTAGGCGAGCGGGCGAATCTGGGGTCTCCCGCACAGCAGTTCTCACCCTTCTCTAGGCTGGGGGCCGAGAACACGCAGCCGACGGGGGAGACAGCATGGCGAACGCACGCCGACAATTCCGGTCCACCACGGTCGTCCTCGGCGGAATGGGCCTCCTTGCCGCCGCCCTGACCGCCTGCTCGTCCGAGCCGGACAAGCGCTGTGTCGACCGGGGCAGCTACAACCTCACCAAGGGCTACAAGGTCGTCTCCGACAAGAACTGCAAGTCGGCGAAGTCCGCGGTGAACGGCGCCTGGTACTACAACGGAAAGAAGAAGGGCTCCTGGATCGACGGGGGCTCCTTCGTCAAGCCGTCCAAGGGCAGCTCGGGCCGTTCGAGCCGCTACTCCGACGACGACAGCGACAGCCACCGCACCGGCGTCCACCGTGGCGGCTTCGGCGGCGGCCACGGCAGCTCCGGCGGCTGACCGACCGGGAGCGCCACATGGAACGCCGCACCATCACACCCCGCCCCGACTGGCAGCGCACCGTCGAGGAACAGGGACTCGTCTACCCCCTCACCCGGCACCCCGACGACGTCCTGCGCCCGTACTGGGACGAGAGCGCCTACTACGTCTTCTCGCTGGAGGAGGTCGAGGCGCTGGAGGAGGCCGTCGAGGAACTGCACGCGATGTGCCTGGCCGCGGCCGGGCACATCGTGGAGCGCGGACGCCTCGCCGACCTCGGCATCACCGACCCGCGCGTCGCCCGCGCCGTCACCGAGGCCTGGCACCGCCGGGACGAACTCCCCTCCGTCTACGGCCGTTTCGACCTGCGCTACGACGGCACCGGCCCGGCCAAGCTCCTGGAGTACAACGCCGACACCCCCACCTCGCTGGTCGAGGCGGCCTCCCCGCAGTGGTTCTGGATGGCGGACCGGTTCCCCGGCGCCGACCAGTGGAACTCCCTGCACGAACGCCTCGTCGACGCCTGGCGCAAGCAGGCCGCGCTCCTCCCGCCCGGCAGCCCCCTGCACTTCGCGCACTCCTCCGTCGACGAGCTGGGCGAGGACCTGATGACGGTCGCCTACCTCAAGGAGACCGCCGAGCAGGCCGGCCTCGACACCGACTGGATCTCCATGGAGGAGATCGGCTGGGACAGCCTCTCCGGCCGCTTCGTGGACAACCGGCTCCGCTTCATCCGGAGCATCTTCAAGCTCTACCCCTGGGAATGGCTCACCACCGACGACTTCGGCGGCCACGTCCTGGACACGCTCGACAACGGCGGCGGCACCGGCAGCACGCTGTGGATCGAGCCCGCCTGGAAGATGCTGCTGAGCAACAAGGCCCTGCTGGCGATCCTCTGGGAGCTGTACCCCGGCCACCCCCACCTCCTGCCCGCCTACCTGGACGGCCCGCGCGAGCTGGCCGACTCGACCGGGTACGTCGCCAAGCCCCTGCTCGGCCGGGAGGGCGCGGGCGTGACCGTGCACGAGCCGGGCGCTCCCGCGGTCCTACGGGACGACGAGCCCTGCTGCTACCAGGAGCTGGCCCCGCTGCCCGCCTTCGACGGCAACCACGTCGTCCTCGGCGCCTGGGTCGTCCAGGACGAGTCGGCGGGCCTCGGCATCCGCGAGTCCTCCGGCCTGATCACCGACACCTACGCCCGCTTCCTGCCCCACGTCATCCTCTGAGGCCGCCCGCCTCGCCCTCCGAGCCGCCCGTCATGCTCTGAGCCGCACGGGCGAACCTCCGAGGCCGCACGGGCGATCCTGCGAGGCCGCATGGGTAATCCTCCGAGGCCGCACGAGCGATCCTGCGAGGCCGCACGGGCGATTCTCCGAGGCCCCGGCTGCCCGCCGCCCGCATGGTGCCGTCCCCGCGTCCTTCGCCCGCATGGTGGACGACGGACGCGGGACGCCGCGGCGTGGCCGGTAGGCTGGCCACGGGCCGTGACTGGCGCGCTGGGATGGGACGGACCATCGGGGAGCGGCCCGAGTGGGAACGAGTGCCGTGCGCCTGGGCCGAACCGAGCACGCAGAACGCCACGTCCGGAGGTCCCCATGTCCGACCGCACCGCCGAGTCCGCCCCCCTGTCGATCGAGTCCACCGCCTTCCGTGCGGCCCTCGACGTCATCCGCGCCGTCGAGCCGCGCGTGGCCGACGCCATCGGCCAGGAGGTCCACGACCAGCGCGACATGCTCAAGCTGATCGCCTCCGAGAACTACGCCTCCCCGGCCACCCTGCTGGCGATGGGCAACTGGTTCAGCGACAAGTACGCCGAGGGCACCGTCGGCCGCCGCTTCTACGCCGGCTGCCGCAACGTCGACACCGTCGAGTCCCTCGCCGCCGAGCACGCCCGCGAACTGTTCGGCGCCCGGCACGCCTACGTCCAGCCGCACTCCGGCATCGACGCCAACCTCGTCGCCTTCTGGGCCGTCCTCGCCGACCGCGTCGAGGTCCCGTTCCTGGAGAAGACCGGCGTCCGCCAGGTCAACGAGCTCTCCGACGCCGACTGGGCCGAGCTGCGCCAGGCCTTCGGCAACCAGCGCATGCTCGGCATGTCCCTGGACGCCGGCGGCCACCTCACCCACGGCTTCCGGCCCAACATCAGCGGCAAGATGTTCGACCAGCGCTCCTACGGCACCGACCCGGCCACCGGTCTCATCGACTACGAGGCCCTGCGCGCCCAGGCCCGCGAGTTCAAGCCGCTGATCATCGTCGCCGGCTACTCCGCCTACCCCCGGCTGGTGAACTTCCGGATCATGCGGGAGATCGCCGACGAGGTCGGCGCCACACTCATGGTCGACATGGCCCACTTCGCCGGCCTGGTCGCAGGCAAGGTCCTCACCGGCGACTTCGACCCGGTCCCGCACGCCCAGATCGTCACCACGACGACCCACAAGTCCCTGCGTGGCCCGCGCGGCGGCATGGTCCTGTGCGACGACTCCCTCAAGGACCAGGTCGACCGCGGCTGCCCGATGGTCCTCGGCGGCCCGCTCCCGCACGTCATGGCCGCCAAGGCCGTCGCCCTCGCCGAGGCCCGGCAGCCCTCCTTCCAGGACTACGCCCAGCGGATCGTCGACAACTCCCGCGCCCTCGCCGATGGCCTGATGCGCCGCGGTGCCACCCTGGTCACCGGCGGCACCGACAACCACCTCAACCTGATCGACGTCGCCTCCTCCTACGGCCTCACCGGCCGCCAGGCCGAGTCCGCCCTGCTGGACTCGGGCATCGTCACCAACCGCAACGCCATCCCCGCCGACCCCAACGGCGCCTGGTACACCTCCGGCATCCGCATCGGCACCCCGGCCCTCACCACCCGCGGCCTCGGCACGGCCGAGATGGACGAGGTCGCCGGCCTCATCGACCGCGTTCTCACCACCACCGAGCCCGGCACCACCAAGTCGGGCGCTCCCTCCAAGGCCGCCCACGTCCTGGACCCGAAGATCTCCGACGAGATCTCCCGCCGGGCCACCGACCTCGTGGCCGCCTTCCCGCTCTACCCGGAGATCGACCTGGGCTGACGCCCCGGCAGGCGCTGCCGGCGCTCCCTGCGGGGGCGTCGGAGAGCCGCTCAGAGATCGATCAGCTTCTGCTGTCGCTCCTCCTGCCGCAGTCCGGCCGACGCCATGTGTACGGCGAAGGGTCGCAGCAGGAGGGCCAGCGCGGCCCCGACTGCCGCGCCCGGTATCGCCCACCACCAGCCGCTGCCGTCCGTGCCGCTCGTGTCGGTGGTGCCGGCGGCGGTGTCCCGCGTTACCCGTGTCCCCGTGGAGAGCGTAGGTGCGGAGGCCGCCGGCTCCTCGGTCGTCGTGCCCGGTGTCTCCGACTGCCAGGGCCCCGGGAAGGCCCCACTGAAGCCGCCCTCACGGGCCTTGCCCATCAGGCCCAGCTCCTTGAGCAGCGTGCGCAGTTGGTCGGGGTGTTCGGCGCGGTGCCAGTAGCCGTTCGGGGACTCGGCCGGGTGGGCAGCCGTGTGTATCCAGACGGCGTAGGGCTTGGACTTGAGGGGGAAGACCCGGTCTATCCGCCATGGGGACATGTCGTGCACCAGCCAGGTCACATTGATCTGGCGGGCCGAGGCCATGCCGGCCTCCATCGGCGGCTTGCGCACGCCCTTGTCCACCGGGCCCAGCAACCGCTGCAACTGCTCGTACCGCTGGTCCGAGAAGTACAGCGCGGTGGCTTTCTCGCTCTCGGGTGAGCCCACCAGCACGCTCGTCGGGCCACCGGCCACCGCGGAAGAGGCGCCCCACAGCAGCAGCGCGAGCAGCGCCGCCAACGCCCCTGTCAAGGCTGCCAGTTCACGAACCCTGCCTTTTGTCATCCGATCCCCCAAGCGTCGATTCCCGGCGGCCCCGAGCCGCGTGTCACTTCTGGTACACCGCCCGCCTCGCCGGGGTTCCCACCCGGCGCCCGCTATTTCGAGGACGTCTCCGGCCCCTCGGCGAGGGACTTCGCGATCTCCACAGCCTGGTTCCGTGACGCGACCCCCTCCAGCCGCAGCGTCACCGCGCCGCCCGGCGCTCCGCCGCTCGCGCGCATCCACAGCAGCGTCGGCCCGGCGGTCCGCGCTCTGCGGTCGAACCGGTGGCCGTCGTCGTCCACCAGCCAGAAGGTCAGCAGATGCGGTCGCGGGAACCAGAGGGCGTTGTCGGTCGTGCCGTCGTTGGGTTTTGCGCGCAGGGGCAGCCACTGCGGCGGCTCCCGGACGGTCTTGGTGAAGCCCGGGTCCAGCGACGCCGGGAACTCGTCCAGCCGGACCGTGTGATCCCGCTCGTGCCAGCACAGGCTCACCAGGAGGCGCCCGTGCGGCTCCGGGGTGACCGTCACCGCGTCCGGACGCCCGAGCGCACGCGGGACCAGCGGCTCGAAGCCGGCCCGCCGCGTCGCCTGCGCCAGGGACAGCGTGCGTCCGCAGCCGGGCACCTCGGCACCCGGGGAGGGCACCGTCTCCGGGTCGTAGCGCACCGCGACGCCGCCGAAGTCGAACCAGTCGAGGACCGCCGCCCGCACCGGGGGCGTGAGCGCGAGCGCCGCCAGCAGACCGCAGAGGACCGCCACCAGCGAACGGCTCCGCAGACGCGCCCAATGACGGACGGCGCTCAGCCGCTCGCGGGCTCTCGGCGCCTCGGCCGCCGGCACGGGCAGCTGCTCGGCCAGTATCTGCGCCAGCACCCGCTCGACCATCGTCTCGGCGCCCGCGGCCCCTGCGGGGTCCTCGGCGTCCTCGGCCATGCCGTCCCCGCCTGCCGTGCCGGTCTCCCGTCGGTTCAGCGTCCGCCCGAGCTCCCGCAGCTCCTCCGGCAGCCGCGCCACACTCTCCCGAGCGCGCCCGCGCTCACGTCCCCGCGCCTTGCCGCCATGGTTTCGGCGACCGCTCCGGTCCTCACTCCCGCCATCGCCCCGGACACCACGAGCACCCGGGCCCCCAGTGTCCGCGTCCACGCCGTGCTCACCGTCGTCGTACGGCCCGTCGTCGTACGGCTCACTCACGCTCTTCACCCCCTTCCCGAGGCTGGAAATCCGGCAGCAACCGGCTCAGCTTCCGCAGGGCGCGGTTCAGCCGGGACTTGACCGTCCCCCGGGGCCAGCCGAGGGCCTGGGCGGTCTCGGACTCGTTCATCTCCAGGAGATAGCGGTAGGTGACGACCAGGCGATGCTCCTCGCTCAGCTTCTCCAGGGCGGACAGCAGGGCCGCGCGGCGCTCCGTCTCGAGCGTGGCCACCGCCGGGTCGGCCGATTCCGGTATCAGCGGCTCGGCCCGGACGAGGGCGGCCTCCCGCCCGGCGAGGGTGCGCTGCCGCACCGCCGTCCGCACCGTGTTCCTCGTCTCATGGGCGACGATGGCCAGCAGCCACGGCTTGAACGACGCGCCGTCCCTGAACCGGCCCAGCGCGCAGTAGGCCTTCACGAAGGCCTGCTGCACCACGTCCTCCGCGTCCGCACCCGCGCCGAGCGCCGCGGCCGCCCGCAGGGCGATGCCCGTGTGGGCCCGCACCAGATCCGCGTACGCCTCCGGCTCCCCGGCGCGTACGCGAGCGATCACCGCGGCCTCATCGGCGATGAGACCCCCCTCCCGCGTTCTCACACCCTTGTTACACCGCCGAGGAGGGATCGGTTCCCATCTGTTTCCCGCCGGTTCCGGATCGCCCCCCGGGACCTGAGAGAATGGTGAGCATGGCCTCTGACCGACCTCGTGTGCTCTCCGGGATCCAGCCCACCGCGGGCTCGTTCCACCTCGGCAACTACCTGGGCGCCGTCCGCCAGTGGGTGGCTCTGCAGGAATCCCACGACGCCTTCTACATGGTCGTCGACCTGCACGCGATCACGGTCCCCCAGGACCCGGCCGAGCTGCGCGCCAACACCCGGCTCGCCGCGGCCCAGCTGCTGGCCGCCGGACTGGACCCGGACCGCTGCACCCTCTTCGTGCAGAGCCACGTCCCCGAGCACGCCCAGCTCGCCTGGATCATGAACTGCCTCGCCGGCTTCGGCGAGGCCTCCCGCATGACGCAGTTCAAGGACAAGTCCGCCAAGCAGGGTGCCGACCGCGCGTCCGTCGGTCTGTTCACGTACCCGATCCTCCAGGTTGCCGACATCCTGCTCTACCAGGCGAACGAGGTCCCCGTCGGCGGGGACCAGCGCCAGCACATCGAGCTCACGCGCGATCTGGCCGAGCGCTTCAACGGCCGCTTCGGCGAGACCTTCGTCGTCCCGAAGCCGTACATCCTCAAGGAGACGGCGAAGATCGCCGACCTTCAGGACCCGTCGATCAAGATGAGCAAGTCGGCGTCCACGCCGAAGGGCCTCATCAACCTGCTCGACGAGCCGAAGGCGACGGCGAAGAAGGTCAAGAGCGCGGTCACCGACACCGACACGGTGATCCGCTTCGACACCGTGAACAAGCCCGGCGTGTCGAACCTCCTCACCATCTACTCCACGCTCACCGGCAAGTCGATCGCCGACCTGGAGCGGGACTACGAGGGCAAGATGTACGGCGCCCTCAAGACCGACCTCGCCGAGGTCATGGTCGAGTTCGTGACGCCGTTCCGCGAGCGCACCCAGCAGTACCTGGACGACGTCGAGACGCTGGACTCGATCCTCGCCAAGGGCGCGGAGAAGGCCCGTGCGGTCGCCGCGGAGACCCTCGCGCAGGCCTACGACCGAGTGGGCTTCCTGCCGGCCAAGCACTGAGACCGGCCGGGCCCCGGCGCATCCCGGGGCCCGTTGGAAACAGCACGGCGTACGACCGCACACATGTCCGACGGGGCAGAGCGCTGCACATCACTTCCGCTGCGCCTGCCCACGGGACACCCGTGGCCTTACAGTCGAAAGCCGGTGGCCCGGACGGCGGGACGACGCCGGCCGGGAAGACATCACACGACGGACATCACACGACGGACAGGAGACGACGTGGGGACCGTAACGATCGGCGTGTCGATCGCGGTCCCGGAGCCTCACGGCAGCCTGCTCCAGGAGCGGCGCGCGGGCTTCGGCGACGCCGCGGCTCACGGCATCCCCACGCACGTCACCCTGCTCCCGCCGACCGAGGTGGACGCGGCCGACCTGCCGGCCGTCGACGCCCACCTGTCCGGGGTCGCGGCGGCGGGCCGTCCGTTCCCGATGCGGCTGTCCGGCACCGGTACCTTCCGGCCCCTGTCCCCGGTGGTCTACGTGCGCGTCCTGGAGGGCGCCGAGGACTGCACCCTGCTCCAGCAGCGCGTACGGGACTCCTCGGGGCCGGTGGCGCGCGAGCTCCAGTTCCCGTACCACCCGCACGTCACCGTGGCCCACGGCATCGACGAAGCGGGGATGGACCGCGCCTTCGCCGAACTGGCCGCGTTCGAGGCCGCGTGGCCGTGCGCCGGCTTCGCGCTGTACGAGCAGGGCCCCGACGGGGTGTGGCGCAAGCTGCGCGAGTACGCCTTCGGCGGTGCCGTGGTGCCGCCCCAGGCCGCGAGCATCGAGCACGGCACCATCGCGAGCTGCTAGGGGGTGTCTCCCCGATCTTCGCGGGTCCGCGACGCCCCGGCACGGCACCTCGCCGCACGGCCGAATCACCCACGTACGCCCAGTACGAGGACGATCCGGCCGCACGCCGAGGCACCGCACCGGACGCCGCGGCCTGATCCGACCTGATCCAAACGACACCCCCCAAGCCCTGTCGTCGAACTCCCGCCTGCCTCGCGGAAGTCCCGCCCGGCTCGCGGGCGGACGGCGCTGCGTCGCCGACACGGCCCGGAGGGCCGCGTTCAGAGCGGCAGTCTGCGGAACAGCGCGCGCGGCGCGTGCCGCAGGGCCGACATCAGCACGCGCAGCGACCCGGGCACCCACACCGTCTCCGAGCGCCGGCGCAGGCCGAGTTCGATGGCCGTGGCCACCGCCTCCGGGGTGGTGGCGAGCGGGGACGGGGGCAGACCGTCCGTCATCCTCGTGTGCACGAAGCCGGGGCGTACGACCATGACGTGCACGCCGGTGCCGTGGAGGGCGTCGCCGAGTCCCTGGGCGAAGGCGTCCAGGCCGGCCTTGCTGGAGCCGTAGATGAAGTCGGCGCGGCGCACCCGTTCACCGGCGGCCGAGGAGAGGACCACCAGGGAGCCGTGGCCCTGGTTCTGCAGGGCGCGGGCACTGACCAGACCGGCCGAGACCGCCCCGGTGTAGTTGGTCTGCGCGACCTGGACCGCGCGCAGCGGGTCGCGCTCGTCGTGGGCCTGGTCGCCCAGGATGCCGAAGGCGAGCAGCACCATGTCGATGCCGCCCTCGGCGAAGACCTTGCCGAGGACCGCCTCGTGGGACTCGGGGTCGAGGGCGTCGAAGGCGACGGTACGGACGTCGGCGCCGAGGGTGCGCAGGCTCTCGGCGGCCTGGTCCAGGGCGGGGGAGGGGCGGCCCGCGAGCCAGACGGTGCGGGTACGGCGGGCGATCAGCCGGCGCGCGGTGGCCAGCGCGATCTCGGACGTGCCGCCGAGGACGAGCAGGGACTGGGGAGGACCGAAGGCAGCAGACATGCCCGCGACCGTATCGCCCTCATATGGGCGATACGTTCTGACGCGTCGCCCGGCTCCCCGCAATGGGTGATTAATTAGAGGGCATGGACTGGCTGAAGAAGCTGCCCGGGGTCGGACCGGTCGTCACCTGGCTCATGGCGACGCACGCGTGGCAGTCGTACGAGCGACTGGACAAGGTCAAGTGGTCGCGGCTCGCCGGGGCCATGACGTTCTCCAGTTTCATCGCGCTGTTCCCGCTGCTGACCGTGGCCGCCGCGGTGGCCGCCGCCACGCTCGACCCGGCCCGGCAGAAGACCGTGGAGAACAAGATCGCCGATCAGTTCCCGGGAATCTCCCAGCAGTTGGACCTCAGCGGTCTGGTGCACAACGCCGGCACCGTCGGCGGTATCGCGGGTGCCGCGCTGCTGTTCACGGGCGTCAACTGGGTGGCCCAGATGCGCGATTGCCTGCGCGCGGTGTGGGAGCTGCCCGACCGCGGCGGGAACCCGGTGCTCGCCCGGCTCAAGGACGCCGGCGTCCTGATCGGCCTCGGCGGCGCCATGCTGGTGACGCTGGCCGCCTCCGGGCTGGCCTCGGCCGCCGTCGGCTGGCTGACGCGCCTGCTCGGCCTGGACGAGCACGGCTGGAGCAGCGTCCTGCTGCGGGTCGCCGCGTTCGCCGTCGCCGTGCTCGCCGACTTCCTGGTGCTGCTCTACGCCCTGACCCTGCTGCCCGGGGTCGAACCGCCGCGCCGCCGCCTGCTGGTGGCCGCCCTGCTCGGCGCGGTCGGCTTCGAGCTGCTGAAGCTGCTGCTCAGCGGCTACATCCAGGGCGTCGCCACGAAGAACGTGTACGGCGCGTTCGGCGTGCCCGTGGCCCTGCTGCTGTGGATCAACTTCACCTCGAAACTCCTCCTGTACTGCGCGGCCTGGACGGCGACGCGGAACGGGGAGCCCCCGGTCAAGGACGCGGCCGACGGCGCATCAGGTCCGGCAGCGGCCAGCGCCGGTTGACCAGGAAGGCCGCGGCCCCGAGCAGCGCCAGCAGGCCGCCGGCGACGGCGAGGGCGATCCCGACGCCGCTGGAGTCGGCGCCCGTGGTGGCACCGGCCACCGGCTCGGAGCCGGCGCGGTCCGTGCCGTGCGTCTTTCCGGCGGCCGCCGCCGATGCCGAGGCGGACGCGGAGGCACTGGGCTCGGTGCCGGGCCCCGCGACGTTCTTCGGCGGGACCAGATCGCCGACCGGCGTGACCTTGCCGTCCGCCCGGAAGCCCCAGTCGAAGAGCTTCGCGGCCTCCTTGTAGACCTCGTTGTGCTCGTGCTTCTCCGGGTTCATCACCGTGACCAGCAGCACCTTGCCGCCGCGCTCGGCGACGCCGGTGAAGGTGGCGCCCGCGTTGGTGGTGTTGCCGTTCTTCACGCCGGCGATGCCCTGGTAGACCGGCACGTCGGCGTCGCCGCTCAGCAGCCGGTTGGTGTTCTGGATCTCGAAGGACTTACGGACCGGCTTGCCCTTGCCGCCCCGCTCGGTGCCGCCTGGGAACTGGGCCCGCACGGTCGCGCAGTACTCCCGGAAGTCCTTCTTCTGCAGCCCGGAGCGGGCGAACAGGCTCAGGTCGTACGCGGAGGAGACCTGGCCGTCGGCGTCGTAGCCGTCGGGGCTGACCACGTTGGTGTCCAGGGCCTGGAGCTGCCCCGCGTGCGCCTGCATGTCCCGGACGGTCTGCTTGACGCCGCCGTTCATCGAGGACAGCACGTGGACGGCGTCGTTGCCGGAGCGCAGGAAGACGCCGAGCCACAGGTCGTGGACCGTGTAGGTCTCGTTCTCCCTTATCCCGACCATGCTCGAACCGGACCCGATGCCGGCCAGGTCGAGGGGCACCACCCGGTGCTCCGTCGACCTCGGGAACCTGGGCAGCACCGTGTCCGCGAACAGCATCTTCAGGGTGCTCGCCGGGGGCAGCCGCCAGTGCGCGTTGTGCGCGGCCAGCACCTCGCCGGACTCGGCGTCGGAGACGATCCAGGAGCGGGCGGTGAGGTCCTTGGGGAGCGCGGGGACGCCGGTGGCGGGGTTCACCTGGGTGCCGGACTGCCCGAGCCTGGCGCCGCCGACCTGTGACATCCGCGCCGGCGGGGTGGCGGCCGGACTCGTCGCGGGGGCCGTCGGGGACGCGAGGGCGGCCGGCGCGGCTACGGAAACGGACAGAAGTGTGACGGAGGCGACCAACAGAGATCGACCGACGGTCTTCTTGGGAGCGGACACGGTCGAGAACGTACCTTTCACGGGCAGTGAAGTCCCACTTCCCACTCCACCCCGGGCTCGGAAGCGGACGGCGGACGGTGATACTGGGGGTATGAAGCTCAGCCGCCCGGTCTCCTGGTTCCTGCTCGCCTTCGGGGTGTGGAGCTGGTTCATCTGGGTCACTTTCATCAAGAACCTGGTCAAGGACAGCAGCGGTCTGGCCTTCGACAACGGGCACCCGACCGCCTACTTCTGGGTCCACCTGCTGCTGGCGGTCGTCTCCTTCGTATTGGGGACGGTCATCGGGGTCATCGGGTTGCGCGGACTGCGCGCACTGCGCCGGACGTCATAGCCCGGACGCGGCGGGGCGGTCACCGCCCTCACGCTCGCCGTCCTGGCTGTCCTTGGCAGTCCCGCCAGTCCCGGCAGTCCCGGCAATTCCGGCTGTCCTGGCCGTCCTGATCGTCCCGGCCGTCCCAGCCATCGTGGCTGTCCCGGCCGTCCTGGCGGCACCGGAATCCACCCCGCCTGACCACCGTCACCCCCGCGCCGGAGCCCCCGGCGCGATCGGCCATGCCGAAATCGCGCTCTGCCCCTGTGGAGAGCCTGTGAAACCCCGCGGCGACAACGGCTCGGTAAGTTCTTGCTCATCCAGCCGGATTGCTCTTCCCCCAGGTGAAATTCGTGTGATTAGGTGAGCCGCGCCGCGACGGATGTGGCGAATTTGTGCTGGGCCAGGGGTAGGGCCCTGGCAGGCCTGGGGAGGGCACCACCATGCGATCGCTTCGCATGCGCATTCTCGTGACGTTGCTTGCACTCGCCGTCGTAGGGGTCGGCGTTTGGCAGTTGCTGCCGTCGCAGGGTGACAAGAACAAGACCATCAAGGTCGGCACGACGGACGCCATCACGTCCCTGGACCCGGCCGGCGCCTATGACGCCGGTTCCTGGGCCCTGTTCAACAACGTCTTCCAGACGCTGATGACCTTCCGGCCGGGCGGCGTCTCGCCGGTCCCGGACGCGGCGAAGAGCTGCGGCTTCCCGGGCGGCGACCTCCGGACGTACCGGTGTGTGCTGCGGGACGACATCAGCTTCCCCAGCGGGCGCAAGATGACCGCGGCGGACGTGAAGTACTCCTTCGACCGGATGAAGAAGATCAATTCCAGCGTCGGCCCGTCGTCCCTGTTCACCACCTTGAGCAGGGTCTCAGCCGACAACGACACGACGGTCGTCTTCCATCTGTCGTCCCCGGACGCCATCTTCCCGCTGAAGATCGCCACGGGCGCCGGAGCGATCGTCGACCGGGACAAGTACCCGGCCGACAAGCTGCGGACCGGCAACGACGTCGACGGCACCGGCCCGTACACACTGACGTCGTACGCGAAGGGCAAGCAGGCCGTCCTCACGCCGTACGGCAGGTACAACGGGTACGGCAGCGAGAGCCCCCGCCCCGTCGAGCTGCATTACTTCGCCGACTCCCAGAAGCTCGACAGCGCCTGGCGGGCCCGGCAGGTCGACGTCGCCACCCGGACGCTGCCGCCGGGCGTGCTGTCCGAGCTGAACCCGAGTGACCCGAAGCTGCGGGTCACCGAGACGGAGAGCGCCCAAGCCCGCAACCTGTACCTCAACACCCGCGCGGGTGCCCCGCTGCACGACCCGCGCGTGCGCCGCGCGCTGGCCTGGCTGGTCAACCGCGACCAGCTGGCCGCCAAGGTGTACCAGGGCACGGTCGACCCGCTGTACTCGCTGATCCCGGCCGGCATCACCGGCCACACCACGTCCTTCTTCGACGCTTACCCGACGCAGAACGTCAGCAAGGCGCGGGAGCTGCTGACCCAGGCCGGGGTGTCCCTGCCGGTGCGCTTCACCCTCGGCTACGGCAGGGGGCGTGGCGCGTCCGCCGAGGAGAGCGCCGAGCTGAAGCGGCAGCTGGAGGCCGGCGGCCTGTTCAAGGTGGACGTCAAGGCCTACGAGTGGACCGCGTTCCAGAAGCTCTGGGCCGCGGGGAAGATGGACGCCTGGGGTGTCACCTGGCTCGCCGACTACCCCGACCCGGACACCTTCGGCGCCCAACTCGTCGGCACCGGCTCCACCATGAGCACCGGCTACAGCAACAAGGTGGTCGACTCCCTCATCCAGGACAGCCAGCGGTACGACGACCGCAGCCGTGCGGAGAGGGACTTCGGCACCATCCAGGCGGACGTGGCCACCGACGTGCCGCTGATCCCGCTGTGGCAGGGCAAGGAGTACGTGGTCAGCACCAGGGACATCAGCGGCGGGCAGTACCTCGCGGACGGCACGGGCGTCTTCCGCCTGTGGCGCCTGGGCTGGATCTGACCTCGCCCGGCCCGGATCCGGCTCGGCCCGGATCCGGCTCGGACCGGATCCGGCTCGGACCGGCTCCGGACCGGCTCCGGATCGACTCGGCTCCGGACCGCCCACGTAGCCTGCTCCGGTCCGCTCCGGACGGACTCGGCTCACCGCCCTCGCCACCGGCAGGGCGGTCAGCCGTCGCGCCGTGCCCTGGCTCCCGGGTCCGGCAGTGCCTTCGTCATTCCCGGCAGGAAGTCCGTGAACAGTTCGTGGACCTCCAGGACCAGGGGGCGCAGCACCCGGAAGCGGGCCAGGGCCACTCCGCGTGCGGTCAGCCGGGCCCCGCGCCGGGCCAGCCGGTAGCTGCGCTCCCGGTCCTCGGTGCGGTCGAAGACCCAGTACAGGACGAGCCCCATCTGCGAGAGCCACATCAACTCGGGCAGTACGTCCCGCAGTTCGGGCGCCACTTTGGACTTGGAGCCGGCCAGCACCTCGCGGTGGACGCGGACCGCCTGTTCACGGGCGTGCTCGCTCTCCGGTGAGAAGGGGCTGAGCGGGCTGTCGGGGTCGGCGGCGTTCTTGAAGAACTGGACCGCGAACTCGTGGTACGGCTTGGCGATGTCCAGCCATGCGGTCAGCACGCCCGCGATCCGGGCCTCCAGGTCGGTCTCCCGGTCCAGGACCTCCCGGACCGCCATCTGGTGTTCGGTGGCGATCCGGTCGTAGAAGCCCTGGATCAGGTGCTCCTTGCCCGCGAAGTAGTAGTAGGCGTTGCCGACGGAGACCCCGGCCTCCTGGGCGATGGCCCGCATCGTCGTCTTGTCGTAGCCGCGCTCCTGGAACATCCGCATCGCGGTCTCCAGGATCAGCGCGCGGGTCTGCTCGGACTTGGTGGTCTGGGGTTCGGCCGCGTCGGGGCCGTCGTTCTTCGCGGGCACGAGAGGAGCCTAACGAGTGGCGCAGGACCCGTCCGAGCAGGACGGCGGATCGTGGACCCAGCCCTGCGCGGGGTGGTAGACCCACCCGTCCGGCCGCCGGTGGGTCACCCCGGCGGCCGGCGCCCCGGTTCCCCGCGCGGCGTTCCCCTGCGCCCCGGCTCCCCGCGCGGCGTTCCCCTGTGTCGCCGCGTGCCAGGCCGGAGCGCCCTGCCGTGCCACGTTCCGCGCCGGGACGCCCCGTCCCGCCGCGCTCGGTGCCCGGGTGCCCCGCCGGCCCGCCCCGTCCCGCCACTTCGCGGCGGCCAGTACGGCGCCGCGGGCGAGCCAGGCGCCGGAGGGGGTGCTCAGCCGGTGTGCGAGCGGGCGGTGCTCGCGCAGAGCCCACAGGACGACGATCCAGGCGCGGGAGCCGGTGTAGACCTGACCGCTGTCGCCGACCACGGTGATCTCGTCGAGGGTGGCGGCGTGGTCGAGGCCGGGGAAGTGGGTGCGGGCCCACTCCGATCCGGCCGGTACCAGGTCCAGCGGCACCAGCTGCGGCTGCCGTGCGAGCCAGCCGCGCAGGTGCGTGCAGAGGGCGCACCGGGCGTCGTACAGGACGGTCAGCCCGCGGACCGGGACGCCTGCGGCGGCCCGGCCCTCGGTGGCGGTCACGGCGCTCACGCCCCGACCGTCGGGGCGATCCACCCCTGCGGCGCCACGGGCGGCACCTGCTGCCCCTCCATGATCCCGCGCCGCCGGATCTTGTTGAGCACGTACACGTTGCCCAGGTGCATCACGCCGAGCACCAGCAGCACCACGCCCAGCTTGGTCGACAGGGCCTCGAAGATGCCGCGGGTGTCGTCGATGTTCCCGCTGTCGCTCAGGTACAGCGCCACGAAGCCCAGGTTGACGAGGTAGAAGCCGACCACCAGCAGGTGGTTGACGGCGTCGGCGAGCTTCTCGTTGCCGCGCAGCACGTCGGCGAGGAAGATCCGTCCGTTGCGGCTGAGCGTGCGGGCCACCCAGATGGTCAGCGCGATGCTGACGACCAGGTAGATGACGTAGGCGATGACGGTGCGGTCCATGCCCCACCCCTTCTTGAACGCGTTCAAAACGCTGACGGGGATGACTGTAGACCTGTTTTTGAACGCGTTCAACCCTTGGGTCGGGGTGCGAAGTGTCAGCTCCTGCGCCCCAGTTCCGGACGCTTGGTGTAGTCCGTGAACCCCAGGACGTTCCCCCACGGGTCGGCGATCTCGACGGTCCAGCCGGTGGCCGTCGAGAAGGGTCCGTCCAGTGCCGTGATGCCGGCCGCGGTCAACTCCCGTGCCGCCGTGCGCGCGTCCGGCACCTCCAGCCACACGTGCGGCGAGGGCCAGGGCGGTGGCCGGTGCCCGAATCCCTCCTCGGTCCGCAGCAGGATCCCCGGCGTCTCGCCGCCCACCTTCAGGGAGGCGATCCCGCCCTCGTCGAACCGGAAGCCCACCGAGAAGCCCGCCCGGCAGTAGAAGTCCACGGCCTCGCCGAGATCCCCGACGGGCAGGACCGCGTGGTCGAACCCGAGCAGTTCGTACGACTCGTCATCTGACATGCCGTCAGATTAGGTGGACGGCAACGCCGTCGGCCGCCGACATGCCCGAGCGGTACGTCCGGTGGCACCTGGCATGATGAGCCGCACTTATCGTCATCTTGTCTTCCGCGGGTATTCCGCACGGAACTCCAGGAGCAGTCGCCTTGACCGAGCAGCCGCAGCAGCCGGGCCCGAGCGGTTACGGATACCCCAACCAGCCGTCGGGCGACCCCTACGGGCACCCTCAGCAGGGCAGGCCGCCGCAGGGGGGCCCTCAGCAGGGATACCCGCAGCAGGGTTATCCGCAGCAGGGGTACCCGCCGCCGGGCGCCGTCCCGCCGGGGACGTACACCGGGGACCCCAACGCCCCCTACGGCTACGACTTCTTCGGGCGCCCGTACTCCGAGAAGTCGAAGCTCACCGCCGGTCTGCTGCAGATCTTCCTCGGTCACTTCGGCGTCGGCCGCTTCTACCTGGGCAACGTCGGCATGGGCCTGGCCCAGCTCTTCACCTGTGGCGGCCTCGGCGTGTGGGCGCTGGTCGACGGCATCATCCTGCTGGCCAGCGACAACCAGACCGACGCCGAGGGCCGGCCCCTGCGTGGCTGAAGCCGTGGCTCCCACCGGCTCCCTCCTCCGTCATCCGGCGGTGGCGCCCCTCGCGGTGCTCACCGCCGGCGTGGCGGGCGCCGCCTACCTCTACGGCACCGATCCGCACCAGCCCGGCCACGTCCTGCCCGGCTGCCCCTTCCGCCTGGTGACGGGCCTTCTCTGCCCGGCCTGCGGCGGCACCCGCATGGTGTACGACCTGATGCACGGCCACTTCGCCGAGGCATGGCTGGACAACCGGGCCCTGCTGCTGGCCTCGCCGTACGCGCTGGCCCTGCTGGGGTGCTGGGCGGTGGAGGGCCTGCGGGGGCGTCGCTGGCGGCCCCGGATGAGCCCCCGCGGCCAGGCGGCGGTGCTGCTGCTCGCGGTGGCGTGGACCGTACTGCGCAACGTCATCTGACGCGCATGTGACCTTCCCTGGAACGGGAGTTGGTCAAAACGAAATTCATCACGGAACGGGAACGAAAGTTCGACTTGTCTCCCGTGTGCCTCATTGGCCTCCCTAAGATCGCGGCTCACAGGGGGGACGACGAGGCACGCACTTCGCCGTGGGATCCCGCCTGCCCGAGATCCCTACGGCACTTCCAGGAGCAACTCGCATGAGCGTCCCCACCCCTGAGGCCCCCTTCGGCGTCGACCCGCAGGGCCGTCCGTACTCCGACAAGTCCAAGGTCGTCGCGGGTCTGCTGCAGATCTTCCTGGGCGGGTTCGGCGCCGGCCGCTTCTACGTCGGCAACACCGGTGTCGCGCTGGCCCAGCTCTTCACCTGCGGCGGCCTCGGCTTCTGGGCGCTGATCGACGGCATCATCTTCCTCACGAGCAACGACCGCACGGACAGCCAGGGCCGCGTGCTGCGCGGCTGACCCCGGCACCGGCGACGGGCTCCGTGCCGTCGCAGCGCCGCAACGCCCGAGGGCCCCGTCTCCGGTACCGCGGAAACGGGGCCCTCGGGCTGTCGGAAGCCGACCGACGGCGAGGCCTACTGCGGGAAGCCGGGGTCGAGTTCGGTCTCGGTCGCGCCGGTGGTCGTGATCCCGGACGTGCCCGCCCGGAGCACCACGCTCGGGTGGTAGAAGTCACCGGACATCAGCAGGTCCGCGTCGCCGTCGCGGTCGATGTCGCGCAGGCGGACGTGCAGGCCCAGCATCTCGTACTCGGTGGGGCTGCCGGGCACGCCCGCCGTGGCGCGGGTGAACCACTGCGAGCCGGTCCCGGTGAGACCGTGCGCCCCGCCCCGCAGGACGTGGACGCCGCCCGCGGTCTTGGTGGAGCCGACCTTCTTCTCGGGCACGCCCACCGCCAGGTCCGGGTAGCCGTCGCGGTTGGTGTCGGCTGCGGAGAGGGCGGAGCCGAAGCCGTCGTGCGCCGTGGCGGTGCCGGCCACACCCGACGTCGCCTGGGACAGACGGTAGGAGGTGGTCGGGCCGCTGGTGCCGCCGCGCAGGACGACGACCGAGCCCGCGCCCCTGTTGTACGGGGTGTCGCTGACGGCGAGGTCCCCGTAGCCGTTCTTGTCGAAGTCGGCGATGACTCCGGCCGGGCTGTAGTCGGGCGACGAGGTGTCGTACGTGATGAGCTTGCCCGCCGTGACGGTGCTGCCGCCGTGCAGGAACCAGGCCGCCTGGGTCATCTTGTCGTTCTTGTAGCCCTGTCCGAGGACGTACAGGTCGGTCGCCTTGTCCTTGTCGACCTTTCCGGCGACCAGGGCGGTCGGCTCCAGCGGGCCGGCGGCGACGGGACGTTCGTGCTTGGTCACCTTGCCCGTCGTACCGGACTGGGAGAAGCCGCCCCGGTAGACGTAGACCGTGCCCACGCCGTCGGCGACGGCCAGGTCGGCCTTTCCGTCACCGTTGAAGTCACCGCTCGCGAGGGCCGCGCCGAACCCGTAGCCGGCATGGGCGGTGACGGGAATCCGCGTAGCCTTGGTGCCCAGGCCCGACTTGGCGCCCCACAGGATGGTGACCGCGCCCGCCCCGGCCTTCGTGCCCACCTTCTCGCTGTTGTCGGCAACCGCGAGGTCGGCGTAACCGTCGCGGTTGAAGTCCGCGTTCGCGAGCTGCTCGCCGAACCCGTCGGCGTACCCGCCGGCGTCGCCGGAGGTTCCGGGTATGCCGGCGCTGTTCTGGCTGAACGTCTTCGACGTGCCGGCGGGGCCCGCCGCCGTGCCGTACGTGACCGTGACCTCGCCGGCCCAGCCGGACGCGTAGTCCCGGTAGCCGTCCCCGTTGAAGTCGTCGGCGTACTTGGCGGGCGTGGCCGCGGTGGCCGTCTGAGCCGCCAGGACGACCAGCCCGCCGGTCAGTGACGCGGCCGTCACCGTCGCGAGAACCAGCCGCAGTTTCTTGTGCGTGAGCAATGTGTCTCCTGTGATCAAGTACAGAGGAGACCTACGACAGGGCGGCTCGGTTGTACGGCGAGGGCCCCGCTTCCCGAAGAAAGCGGGGCCCTCGCCGTCGGGGCGCGTCCGGGATCAGAAGCGGCGCGTGATCAGCGCGCGCTTGACTTCCTGGATCGCCTTGGTGACCTCGATACCGCGCGGGCAGGCGTCCGTGCAGTTGAAGGTCGTGCGGCAACGCCACACGCCGTCCTTGTCGTTGAGGATCTCCAGGCGCTGCTCGCCCGCATCGTCACGGCTGTCGAAGATGAAGCGGTGGGCGTTCACGATCGCGGCCGGACCGAAGTACTGGCCGTCGTTCCAGAACACCGGGCAGGACGACGTGCACGCGGCGCACAGGATGCACTTGGTGGTGTCGTCGAAGCGCTCGCGGTCCTCGGCGGACTGCAGACGCTCGCGCGTCGGCTCGTTCGTGTCCTTCGTGATGAGGAAGGGCATGACGTCGCGGTACGCCTGGAAGAACGGGTCCATGTCGACCACGAGGTCCTTCAGCGCGGTGAGGCCCTTGATGGGCTCGACCGTGATGGGCTTCTCGGGGTTGACGTCCTTGATCAGCGTCTTGCAGGCCAGACGGTTCTTGCCGTTGATCCGCATCGCGTCGGACCCGCAGATGCCGTGGGCGCAGGAGCGGCGGTAGGTCAGCGTGCCGTCGAGGTCCCACTTGATCTTGTTGAGCCCGTCGAGGACGCGCTCCTTGGGGTCCATCTCCAGCTGGAAGTCCTCCCAGTGGGCCTCGGCAGAGACCTCCGGGTTGAACCTGCGGATCCGGATCGTGACCGTGATGTAGGGGGACGCCGCGGCCTCCGCCTCCACCTTGTCCAGAACAGGGGTAGCCATCAGTACTTACGCTCCATCGGCTGGTAGCGGGTCTGGACGACCGGCTTGTAGTCGAGACGGACGGTTTCCGCGCCGTTGTCGCCCACCTCGCGGTACGCCATCGTGTGGCGCATGAAGTTGACGTCGTCGCGGTTCGGGTAGTCCTCGCGGTAGTGACCGCCGCGGGACTCCTTGCGGGCCAGCGCGGAGATGGCCATGACCTCGGCCAGCTCCAGCAGGTTGCCCAGCTCGATGGCCTCCAGCAGGTCCGTGTTGAACCGCTTGCCCTTGTCCTGGATCGACACGTTCTCGTAGCGCTCGCGCAGCTCGGCGATCTTCTCCACGGCCGTCTTGATCGTCTGCTCGGTGCGGAAGACCATGACGTTGGCGTCCATGGTCTCCTGCAGCTCGCGGCGGATGTCGGCGACCCGCTCGGTGCCGGTGGAGTTGCGCAGCCGCTCGATCTCCCCGACGACGAAGTCGGCCGGGTTCTCCGGCATCTCGACGAAGTCGACCGTGTGGGCGTAGTCGGCGGCGGCGATGCCCGCGCGACGGCCGAACACGTTGATGTCCAGCAGCGAGTTGGTGCCCAGGCGGTTGGCGCCGTGCACGGAGACACAGGCGACCTCGCCGGCCGCGTACAGACCCGGGACGACGGTGGTGTTGTCCGACAGGACCTCACCCTCGACGTTCGTCGGGATGCCGCCCATTGCGTAGTGCGCGGTGGGCTGGATCGGGATCGGGTCCGTGTACGGCTCGATACCGAGGTAGGTGCGCGCGAACTCGGTGATGTCCGGGAGCTTGGCGTCCAGCTGCTCCGGCGGGAGGTGCGTGAGGTCGAGGTAGACGTGGTCGCCCTCGGGACCGCAGCCGCGGCCCTCACGGATCTCCGTGTAGATGGAGCGGGAGACGACGTCACGGGACGCGAGGTCCTTCATGACCGGCGCGTACTTCTCCATGAAGCGCTCGCCGTCCTTGTTGCGGAGGATGCCGCCCTCACCACGGGCGCCCTCCGTCAGCAGGATGCCCATGCGCCAGATGCCGGTCGGGTGGAACTGGAAGAACTCCATGTCCTCCAGCGGGATGCCCCGGCGGAAGCACGCGGCCTGGCCGTCACCGGTCAGGGTGTGCGCGTTGGAGGTCACCTTGAAGAACTTGCCCGTGCCGCCGGAGGCGTAGATCACGGACTTCGCCTGGAAGACGTGGATCTCACCGGTGGCCAGCTCGTACGCCACCACGCCGGCGGACGTCTTGACGCCGTCGACCTCGGTGATCAGCTGGTCCAGGACGTAGAACTCGTTGAAGAACTCCACGCCCTCCTTGACGCAGTTCTGGTACAGCGTCTGGAGGATCATGTGGCCGGTGCGGTCGGCCGCGTAGCAGGACCGGCGGACCGGGGCCTCGCCGTGGTTGCGGGAGTGACCGCCGAAGCGGCGCTGGTCGATCGTCCCGTCGGGCGTCCGGTTGAACGGAAGGCCCATCTTCTCCAGGTCGAGGACGGCGTCGATGGCCTCCTTCGCCAGGATCTCGGCGGCGTCCTGGTCGACCAGGTAGTCACCACCCTTGACCGTGTCGAAGGTGTGCCACTCCCAGTTGTCCTCTTCCACGTTGGCCAGCGCGGCGGCCATGCCGCCCTGCGCGGCGCCCGTGTGGGAGCGGGTGGGGTAGAGCTTGGTCAGCACGGCGGTGCGGCTGCGCTTCGTCGACTCGATGGCCGCGCGCATGCCCGCGCCGCCGGCGCCGACGATGACGGTGTCGTACTTGTGGATCTTCATGTTTCTCGCAGCCCCGTGCCTAGCGGATGTTCGGGTCGAAGGTGAAGATCACCAGCGTGCCCAGCAGGATGGTGAACACCGTGGCCGTGTAGAGCAGAGCCTTCAGCCACAGCCGGGTGTTCGCGCGCTCCGCGTAGTCGTTGATGACCGTGCGCAGGCCGTTGGCACCATGCAGCATGGCCAGCCAGAGCATCAGCAGGTCCCAGACCTGCCAGAACGGGGACGCCCAGCGGCCGGCCACGAAGGCGAAGCCGATCTTGGAGACGCCGCCGTCCAGCACGAGCTGGATCAGCAGGTGGCCGATGACGAGGACGACGAGCACGATGCCGGACAGGCGCATGAACAGCCAGGCGGCCATCTCGAAGTTGCCCCGCGTCGACTTCGGGGTCTTCTTGGTGCGCTTGCGCGGGGCCTCGATCAGCGGGGCCGGGTTGTCGACGTCGTAGACGACGACCTCCTCGACGGGGCCGACACCGGACGCGGTGGTTTCAGTCGTGGACATCGGCGTCAGCTCCCGAGCAGAACACGAGCGGCGTGGCCGAGAACGGGGTAGAGCGCCCCGATCATCAGCAGGACCCAGACGCCGACGACGGTCCAGAGCATCTGCTTCTGGTAGCGCGGGCCCTTCGACCAGAAGTCGACGGCGATGACACGCAGGCCGTTGAGCGCGTGGAAGAGGATTGCGGCGACGAGGCCGTACTCCAGCAGCGCGACGATCGGCGTCTTGTAGGTGGCTACGACCTTGTCGTAGTCCTCGGGCGACACGCGGACAAGAGCGGTGTCCAGCACGTGTACGAACAGGAAGAAGAAGATGAGGACGCCGGTGACTCGATGAGCCACCCAGGACCACATGCCTTCCCGGCCGCGGTACAGCGTTCCAGCCGGCACGGAAGATCCCTCCGGGAGCGGGGATTAGGGCCGCGCCGGCTTCACTGTCGGTCGGGCCCGGCCGGGTACGGTCCACCGGCCCCCAGCATCGTAGCCATGCGCCGCGCTGTGCTTTACGGCGGGCCTACCTTGTGTGATCAATTTGGCACCGGACGGGGTAGCTCCGGGGCTCCTGCGGTGGAGTGTCCTGTTGTCCGGCGCACGTGCGCGGGCCGTGGGCGGTCACGCCCCGTGGCGGAATGGCCGATTCCTGGGGCCGCGCGCCCCTGAGCAGCAGCCGCCTCAGCCGGTCGCTCGCTACGCGCCGTAGTTCCTCCGCCGATATGACCCGCTCCTCCTCCGGATCGTTCGCCAATCGTGACCGGATGGCTTCGAGGGTGCGGTCGAGGGTCTCGTCGGGGTGGGTGTCGCCGAGGTAGAGGACGAACGCGTGCCCGAACCGGGCCTCGTAGGCCGCCTGTGCCGCGCCCAGGGCCGTGTGGGCCGCCGAGTAGGTGTCCTCGGGCAGGTCGGGCAGGGATTCGCCGGACAGGGCCTCGGAGAGGTCGCGGGGCGAGAGGTCGTACGTCGCCTCGTCCGCCGCGGCCAGGAGGGAGTCCAGGTCGGGATAGGGACGGTGGGCGGCGACCCGGCGGGACCAGCGCGGGTTGCGCAGGCAACGCAGAAGGAGGATGTGGGCCTCTTCGGCGGACGCGGTGTTGAAAGCGTCGAGCGGTTTGGGGAGAGGCGGCAGGCGGTGCGCAGGCAGCGTGGGTCCTCGGGTCACATGTGTTGTGGCAGGGGATGCTGTGAAAGGTGTGCCTTCACGTTATCGAGAGTGGTCACTCTGTGTCCGACAGATGCACGAAATTCACTCGAACGGGAGAGTTTCAGAGCGCCCCGATGACGAATCCGTGCGCGATCGGACGTACGTTGGCTGAGTGAGTCAGCACAGGCGCCGGGCGTCGGCGCAGCAGGTCAAGCGGAAGCGGGGGACGGTCGCCGCCGCCGTCGCCGGTGCTGTGGCGGTCGGGGTGGGCGTCGGCGTGTGGGCGTCCGCGGACGGCGGCGGTACGGCGTCACGGGCGTCGGACGGCACTGTCGTCGGCGCGCCCAGTCAGGCCCCTGCCCCGACGTGCAGCCGGTCCTCCCCGTTGTCCCGGACGCCGCAGGTGATTCCCGCGGTGCGCTCCCACACCCCGGCGCACGGCCCCGGCTGGAAGCCGCAGCAGGGCGCCCGGGTGGTGGTCGGCGATCCGCGGCTGGCCGACGAGGGCAAGCTGATAGCGGGCGAGCTGGGGCTCACGTACGCCGGGCAGAGGAACGACGCCCGCTCGGGCGACCTCCGGCTCGTGCTCGGCGGCAAGGGCGGCAACCCGGAGTCGTACACCATGACCGTGTGCGAGGGGCGGGTCGACATCAGCGCCCCGGCCGACGCGGGCGTCTTCTACGGCACCCGCACCCTGAAGCAGGAGGTGCACGGCGGCGGTACGGCCCCGGAGGGGGTCGTGCGCGACGAACCGGCCAAGCCGGTGCGCGGGTTCATGCTGGACATCGCGCGCAAGCCCTTCTCCGAGTCGTGGATCGAGGACCGGATACGGGAGCTCGGCGACCTGAAGTTCAACGAGCTGGGGCTGCACTTCTCCGACGACCAGGCGTTCCGGATCGAGTCCACCACGCACCCGGAGATCGTCTCCCCGGTCCATCTGACCAAGGCGCAGGTGCGGAAGATCGTCGACCTGGCGGCGGCGCGGCACATCACCGTCGTGCCCGAGATCGACTCGCCGGGACACCTCGGCGCGGTGCTCGCCGCCCACCCCGACCTCCAGCTGCGCAATGTGAACGGGGTCCCCACCCGGGGCGCCATCGACATCTCCAAGCCGGCCTCCGCGAAGCTCGTCGACGACCTGCTGAACGAGTACACGGGCCTGTTCACCGGCAGGCAGTGGAACCTCGGCGGTGACGAGTACCAGGCGCTCACCGTCTCCGACCCGCAGGCCTCCTACCCGCAGCTCGCGGCCGCCGCCCGGCAGAAGTACGGCTCCGGCGGGACCGTCTCCGACCTGGCCACCGGCTGGCTCGACGACCGCGCCGCCACCGTGCGGGCCCACGACAGGACCATGCGGGCGTGGAACGACGGGTTCTACCGGCACACCTCCGTGCAGCCGGCCAAGGACCTCCAGGTCGCCTACTGGACCGGCAAGGAGATCGGCGCCCGGCAGCCGACGGAGTACCTGAGCGCGGGGCGCAAGGTCATCAACTACAACGACGAGTACCTCTACTACGTGCTCGGCGAGCCGCAGACCTTCGTGTACCCGACCGGGCAGCGGATCTACCAGCAGTGGACACCGCGCGTGGTGCGCGGCACGACCGCCGTGCCGGCCGGTTACGACGGGCAGATCCTCGGCGGCACCTTCGCCGTCTGGTGCGACTTCGCCAACGCGCAGACCGAGGCCCAGGTGGCCGCCGGCATCCGGATGCCGCTGCGGGCCACCGTGCAGAAGCTGTGGGACCCGGGGACGCCGAAGCTGTCCTGGCCCGCCTTCAAGGAGCTGGCGAACAAGCTGGGCTGAGCGTGGCGCGCCGGCGCGGGCGGACCGCCGGCCGGCTGTGAGGAGAGACGGGTGTGCCCCTGCGGCGCACCCGTTTCCCTTTCCGGTGAAAATCGGGCGAAGAGCGCCGTTCGGTTCGCGCCGTTCGGTTCGGAGTGACTCGTGGCCGGAAGTGATCGGCCGGAATTTCCTGGCCGGACGCGTGTGGCTTGAAATTATCGGCGGAAAACGAGCGGGTTCGATTCGGAGTCAGATGTCCTGTTCGCGGTTTCGATTTGCCCGAAATTGGAGCGAGCTAGGGCGGATTGAATGCCGAACAAAAAGCCGGAACCTTCTTGCATGACAGCTCACGCCTGGGGCACGATCTTGCACGGCGGATCACAAGATCCACAGCCAATCCCCAAAGGCGCACACGCCCCACGCGTCGTGTGTCTTGTTTCACGGAAGGCGTGAAGTGAAGCTTCGCATTGCCGCCACCGCTGCCGCCGTGGCCGCCGCCGCTGCCATCGGTATCGCCGCCCCGGCCAACGCCGCCACCCCGGCTCCTCAGGGCAAGCCGGCCGGCGCCGCCACGGCAGCCGCCAGTGCCTGCGCGTTCCCCTACCTCTGCCTCTGGTACAACTCCAACGAGCAGGGCGCGTACACGCTGTTCTTCGACGCCGTGCCGGACTTCGCCGGCTACAGCTTCGACGGTGCCGGCGCGGGCCAGTGGCAGCCGGTCAAGAACAACGCCGCCTCCGCCACCAACTGGCAGACGGAGATCAAGGCGCGCATCTACTTCAACTCCAACTACGGCGGCGTGTACGACACCATCCCGGAGTCGAGCAGCGCCAACCTGGTCAAGACCTACAACGAGAACGCCTCGTTCAACTGGGTCAACTGACTCCGGTGAAACAAGGCCTGTCCCCGCCCAACGCAACTGGGCGGGGACAGGCCCTTACCAGGTGGATCGGACGATATGCCCAAGAATCCCTCTGGCAAGCTTCTGCGTGCCGTTGTGGTATTTGCCGCGAGTGCCCTGGCGTTTTGTGTGACCGGGTGCTCGGATAATGAAGTCGGTCATGCGCAATCAAATCCTGCCGCTCCTGGCGGCACCCCCGCTTTGTTGCCCAGCGCGGATTTGAAGTTGCCTCTCGAAGCCTACATGTTCACCGAGGGGCAGACAAGCGAACTCCATAAAGCAAAAGGCGTTCTTGTCGCACGTTGTATGAGCGGATTCGGGATTGCTTACACCCCCGCGCCGCCCCTTCGCCCGACAGGGCCGCGAAGCCCGATGGACCGGCGCTACGGCCTCACCGACATGGCGCTCGCCAAAGCGGACGGGTATCACCTCGGAGCGCGCGATCCGCGCACCCATCCGGCCAAGATGCCGGCCATCCCGACCGGTACGGAACTGAAGGTGCTGGTGGGTCCGGAGCGAGCGGCGCCGGCGCACACGCCCCTGCCCCCGTCGTCCGCCGAACTCTCCGTCCACGGGAAGCGGGTACCGTCTCTCGGGTGCGCCGGCGTGGCGAACTCCGAACTGATGGGCGCCAAGTCGCCCGGCGGCTCGGCCGGCGACGTGCCGGGCAATTCGGATCTCGTACAGGACCTCAATGGCAAGAGCTTTCGCGTCTCGATGAAGGACGCGCGTGTCCGCGCGGCCTTCCGTACCTGGTCGGCGTGTATGAGCGAGGCCGGGTACCGGTACGCCGACACGATGACCGTCATGGCGGACCACCGGTTCCAGGGGAAGACCTCGACGCCGCTCGAGGTCCGGGTCGCCACCGCCGATGTCGCGTGCAAGAAGAGGACGAACCTCGTCGGTGTGTGGTTCGGCGTCGAGACCGCGTACCAGAAGGACCTGATCCGGAAGAACGAGTCGGCCCTGGCCGGTGTGCTGAAGTCGAAGAACGCCCAGCTGTCCGTCGCGGCCGCGGCGAACTCGGCGCACTCCGGGAACCCGGCGCACTCCGCGGACCCGGCGCGCTCCGCGGACCCGGCGCGCGCGGCGCGCTGAGACCGCGCTTCCCCGCCTCGAATCGACCCGCGACACCGCACCATCCAGAAAGAAGAATCGATGTCCCTCGGGCTGCTCGCCAAAACGAAACCCGCCGGAGTCCTGGCCCGGCGGATCGCGGCCGACCCCTCCCGGCAGGCGCCCGTACTCCTGGGGCTGGCGGTCTCCGTCCTGTGCGCGGTGCTGTCGGTGCTGCGCTACCGGCGGTTCGCCGACACCTCCTGGGACCTGGGGATATTCACCGAGGCGATACGCAACTACGCGCACTTCCAGGCCCCGGTCGCGGACATAAAAGGGCTCGGGTTCAACCTGCTCGGCGATCACTTCAGCCCGATCATCGTGACGGCCGTGCCCGCCTACTGGGTCTACCCGAGCGCCGTCTCCCTGCTGGTGGTGCAGGCGCTGCTCATCGGGATCTCCGCCGTCCCGGTCTGCCGGGCGGCCATCAGGATTCTCGGCACCCGCCGGGGCATCGCCATCGGCGTGGCCTACGGGATCTCCTGGGGCATCCAGCAGGCGGCCAACAACACGTTCCACGAAGTGATCTTCGCCGTCCCGCTGATAGCCCTGGTCATGGAGCGCCTCCTGGCGGAACGGTGGAAGGCCGCGGCCCTGTGGTCCCTTCCCCTCGTCCTCGTCAAGGAGGACCTGGGGATGACCGTGGTGGCGGTGGGCGTGTACCTGCTCCTGCGGCGCCAGTTCCGCCTGGGTCTCGCGCTGGCGGCGTACGGCGCGCTCTCCATCGCGCTCACGCTCTACGTGCTCGTCCCCGCCATGAACCCGCACGGCAGGTACGACTACTGGACCAAGCTCGGCGACGGCGGGATATCGGCGGAGTTCTCCTCCCTCTTCACCGGGGCCGACGTCAAACTCGGCACCCTGTTCGCGGTCTTCTCGATCACCGGGATGCTGGCGCTCCGGTCGCCGCTCTGCGTGATCGCCGTGCCGACGCTGTTCTGGCGCTTCACCTCCACGGACAGCAACTACTGGGGAACGATCTGGCATTACAGCGCGATCCTCATGCCGGTGGTGTTCATGGCGCTGCTGGACGCCGTCGAAGCTTCCGGGAAGTCCAGGCGCGACTGGGTCCGGTCGTACGCGCGCAACATCGCGCCGGCGGTGCTGGGCATCAGCCTGACGTACACCCTGGCCGGGAACCTGCCGCTGAAGGACCTCCTGGACGGTTCCTCCTACGAGGTGGGCCCGCGAGGGGAGTCGGCGCGGCAGGCGCTGTCCGAGATCCCCGACGAGGTGTCGATCGAGACCAACACCGCGCTGATGTCCCACCTTTCCTCGCGCTGTGACGTGTTCTGGGTCGGGAACACCGGACCGCTGGTCCCCGACTACGTGGCTCTCGACCTGTGGAACGGCTGGTCCAAGCCGGTGACCGACCCGCTCGGCTACGTCGGGGGGCTGCATCCCGGCGCGCGCTACGCGCTGGTCTCGAACGTCAACGGCTATGCCGTCATGAAGCGCCAGTCCTGAAGTGCGCCGGTCCTGACGGCGGAACGGCCGAACGGCGGCGGGGCCGCGGGAAACGGGTGGACGGGCGGGACCGGGCGACGTATGTTGCTGCGTTCGCCGCCGCGCACGTCCGGCTCAGGGGAGAGCCGGCGCGGCTTCATGTCTTCTCCGGGGGAACACCTTCATGATCTGCGCCCGCTGTGACCACTACGCCGCCGTACCGGGGAGCGAGCTGTGCGCCCAGTGCGCGCCCGCGTCCGCCGGGGCCGCCGCCGTGCCCGCCCAGCCGTCCGGTACGCAGCCTCTCACCGCACCGCCTTTCACCGCACCGCCGTTCGCCGCGGCGCCCGGTGCCTGGCTGCGCTCGCCGGTCGGGCTCGGCCAGGCCACCGCGGTCCTGCTCGGAGTGGTCGTCGCGGCCGACCTGTTCGCCATCTGGGCCGACCTGACGCAGATCGACGTCACCGGGGATCTGGCCGACGGCGTCACCGGTGCCGCCGTACTCCGCCGGGCCGACCGCGCCGACACCCTCTACAGCGCTTCCGGGGTCGCCCAGACGTGCGCCCTGATCGCGACCATGGTCATGTACCTGTGCTGGTTCTACCGGGTGCGGGTCAACGCCGAGGTGTTCGACGCCTCCGCGCACTCCAAGACGCGCGGCTGGGCGATCGCCGGATGGTTCGTCCCGGTCGTGAACCTGTGGTTCCCGCGCCGGGTCACCCTCGACGTCTGGGACGCCAGCGCCCCCTCGGGCCGTCGTCCCGGACACGTCCTGGTCAACTCCTGGTGGACGCTGTGGCTCGTCTCCCTGCTCGCCGACCGGGCGTCGGCCAGGCAGTACGCCAGTGCCCACGAAGCGGACGAACTGCGGGAGGCCGCACGCCAGATGATGTTCTCCGACATGGCGGACATCGCCGCCGCGCTGCTCGCCGTGCTCGTCGTCCTCAAGCTGACGCGCATGCAGCACGAGAAGGCCCTCGCCGGTTCCGCGCCCGACCCGGCCGCTGGCTGAAAACCGGTTGCTGTGACACTCCCGGCCCGTCGCACGCAGTAAGGGGAAATGCGGGCTCCGTAAAGGCGGCGCCCAGGCGAGGGAGGTTTCCATGAGTCTGGTGGAACTGATCGCACGGGCCGACGAACGCGGGCTGGCCGCAAGCGGCCTGGCTTGTTCGGATCGGTGTGTGCCCCTGCTCGTCGGCGACGAGGAGGTGCTGCGCCCGCTGTGGGCGCACCTCGCCGACGGCTCGGACTGGTCCGCGAGCCTGGAGAAGGCGCGCGGGGCCCTGGGCGGGGCGGACCCCGGCGAGGCCGAGGCGGTGCAGCTCACCCGCGGCATGCTGGACGAGGCCCCGGCCGAGCGCACCCCCGAGGCGCTGCGGGCCTGGGCCGACGCCTGTTCCGTCGCCTCCCTGCGCATCCACCGCCTCCTCGACCCCGCCGTCGACGACACCACGCCGGCCGACGACGTCGAGGCCGAGCGGGCGGGCGGCCCGGAGAGCGCGTCCCCGCTGGTCGCCGCCGACCTGCGCCGCCAGATCCTGGTCCTGGAACTCCTGGCCGAACACGGCGGCCAGGGACTTCGCCGTGCGCTGGACGTGTCGGGGGAGGGCCGGCGGGTGCTGCGGGCGGTGGTGTCGCGCAGGGAGCGCGGGCGCGTCTGAGGAGCCGCGGGCGCGTCCGAGGGGCCTGGGTGCGTCCGAGGAGCCTCGGCTCCCGCCGCGCCACCCGGCCCGCCCCGCAGGTCCGACGACCGGGCGGTCCCGGGGTCCGGGGGCCCAGGGGGTCGAGGGTCCGGGCGGCGCCCATGTGCGGCCGGTGCCGTCCAAACCCGGTTTCCTGGGGGAGTCCTGTGACCGTCCTGCGGGGGCGGTGGGGCAGTCCTGCGCCGGTTGGTGAAACGGCCCGGAACCGTGTGACGGATGGCCCGTCCGGCCCGCTTTTCCTTATGTGACAGCGCAGTACGTGACAGCACAGACGGAGACCAGGGCGCCCGCCGCGGCGAAGCCCGTGCGGTGGGCCGCGGACGCGGTGGCGACCATGCGGGAGGGTGCGCGGATGCGGCTCGACTACTCGGCGCAGAGCCTGTGGCGGGTGGACCGGGTGATCGAGGAGATACGACGCGAGGGGCCACCGTACGAGGCGGTCGAACGCGCACTGCGCGGCTTCGGCGCCTACGCCGGCGAGGTGATCGTCCGCCAGTGCGGCGCCGAGTGGTGGACGACCGGCGGTGACCACTGGATCCGCACCCCCGACGGCCGCCTGTGGGACCCCCTCGACGAGGCCCGGCGCTGCTACGGCGGCCACGGCTCGCTGCGCCTGCTGTGCCGGGACGCCGCCGACGGATGAAGGGCGGCGGGGGTCCTCGCACACGGGGCGGACCGCGGCGGATCCGAGGCCTCAAGTCGCCGTGTCGGGGCGGTGGTTCCGGTCGTGCGCGGCCGCACCGCGCCGAGGCGCGCGAGAGGGATTGCGTCGAAGACGCCGTAACCAGCAGTGGAAGAAGGTGACTTGAACGCGCGCCGGTCGCGTCGGCGGGCTGCTGTGGCAACGGCCGGGGCCGCCACCCCCCACAGGAGAGGCCCCGGCCGTTGCACGGCACGAGCCGCGCGGCGGCCCGTACTTCCTACAGCGCCGTGCGTGAGCTTTCTGTCACACCCGGCGTGTCACGAGTTAGTTGCATCTTTTACAGACGTGGACGAGCAGCGGTTTCACGCCGTAACGTGCCTTTCGCGCCGACCGAAGACAGGTGCAATAAGGGAGTGCGGTGCTGGGGGACGACGCGGAGCTGACTGCCGCGGTGCGTGCGGCACAGGACGGGGACGAGACCGCGTTCCGTACGGTGTACCGCGCGGTGCATCCGCGGCTGCTCGGTTACGTGCGCACGCTGGTCGGTGATCCGGACGCGGAGGACGTCGCGTCCGAGGCTTGGCTGCAGATCGCGCGGGACCTCGACCGGTTCAGCGGTGACGCCGACCGCTTCCGGGGCTGGGCCGCGCGGATCGCCCGCAACCGCGCCCTGGACCACATACGCATGCGGGGCCGTCGCCCCGTGACGGTCGGTGACGAGACCGAACTGACCGGCCGCGCCGCCGAGTCCGACACCGCCGGCGAGGCCATCGAGGCCCTGAGTACCGGCACCACCCTGTCGCTCATCGCGCGGCTCCCGCAGGACCAGGCCGAGGCGGTCGTGCTGCGCGTGGTGGTCGGCCTGGACGCCAAGTCCGCCGCGGAGACGCTCGGTAAGCGCGCGGGCGCCGTACGGACGGCCGCGCACCGCGGTCTGAAGCGGCTCGCGGAGCTGCTCGGCGACGATCCGGAATCAGCGGGCGCGCTCGAGGCGCTCCCGCCCCAGCGAGAGCCGCGCGGCGGCGCCGTGAGGTCTGCCGGTGTGACGCATACGCGGGCGCGGACGCAGAAGGACATGTGATGGCCGACGAGCACGACAAGTGGCTGAACCCTGAGACGGCGGAACGCCTGTTGAGCGGTGAGTCGCTGGAAGCCGTCGACGTCACCGCCCGTGACCGGGCGGACCGGCTCGCCGAGGCACTCGGCGCGCTCTCCGCGGAGGCGGCACCCGCGACCGGTGAACTCCCCGGTGAGGAAGCCGCGTTGGCCGCGTTCCGCAAGATCCGCGAGGCGGCCGCCGCCGAACGTACGGCCGCCGCCCTCGGCGAGGGGACCTCGCACGGGCACCCTGGCCTGTCCGCCCCCGGCCTCGACGCCGGACTGGTGCGGATCGCTCCCCCCGCCCACGAGCGGGCCCGCATCCGCGGCGGACTCCGTGCCGCCGCGTCCTCGTGCAGGCTCCGCTGGGGCCGTCCCGTCCGGCTCGTGCTCGCCGCGGCCGTGGCCGCGGGCACGGTGGGCGGGGTCGCCATGGCCGCCGGCGGCGTGCTGCCCTCGCCGTTCCGCCACCAGCGGCCCGGACCCGGTGCCTCCGTCTCCGCCACCGCGACCCCGGGACAGCCGCTCACCACGCCGTCCCCCCGGTCCTCCCGGGCCGGCGGCTCCGCCACGGGTATGCCCGACGCGGGCCCGAGCGGGTCCACCGGCGCAGGCTCCGCCGCCGGGGAGCAGGACACGGAGGCCGGGGGAGCGCCCGGCTCCGGTGCCTCCCCGCAGTCGTCCCACATGTGGTGGAAGGCGGCCGTCGCGACCTGCCGCGACCTCCGGGACGGCAAGGAACCGGCCGCCCGCCGCAAGCGGGTCCTGGAGGACCTGGCAGGCGGCTCGGCGCGTGTGAAGGCGTACTGCGGGACCGTTCTGACGACCGGTGCGGGCGGCGCCCGCGGCGGCGAGGACAGGGGCGACGGCAAGGCCGGCGACGGCGACGGCAGGGGGAGCGGCCGCGGCGACGGCGAGGACAAGGGCGGTGACGACGACGGGCACCGGGACCACCGGCAGCGCCGCCACCACGGCCACCGCCGGACCGGGATCGCCACTCCCGTCCCCACGGCCTTCGCGCCCACGCGGCCGGGCCCGGTGCTGAACACCCCGGCCCCCGCCTCGCCCTTGCCGAGCCCCTCGTACCGCGCCCTGTGAGGAGCACGCGACAGTGCCGGTCGGCGCCGGCCGGCACCGGGCGGCGCACCGCGCCCTGAACCTTTGCGCACGCCCCTGACCTGCTGTTTTGCCGGGTGCAAAAGTTTTTTCACAGTAGGTGTGACGTTTCTGGAGCCTGTGACGCAGTACTGGGTGAGCCGACTGGTCATCGGCCGTCGCACTGAGCCGGGGTTCCCCCCGTACCTACGGCTCGTGCACCTGGCGCGGGCGGGACACGTTCCCCCGGTCCCGCCCGCGCCCCGCAATCCCCGGCGCTCGCCGCACCACGGCAACGGCTCGCCGCCGCACCTCCGCACCTCCGCACCGTCTCACCAGTACACGACGACCTTGTCGCCGGTCCGCACCCGCGCGAACAGCGCCGAGACCGCCGCCTCGTCCCGCACGTTGACGCAGCCGTGCGAACCGCCCGCGTATCCGCGCGCCGCGAAGTCGTAGGAGTAGTGCACCGCCTGGCCGCCGCTGAAGAACATCGCGTACGGCATGGGGGAGTGGTAGAGCGTCGACACATGGTGCCGTGACTTCCAGTAGATCTGGAACACACCCTCGCGGGTCGGGGTGTACTGCGTGCCGAAGCGGACGGACATCGTCGACACGGTCCGCCCGTCGACCATCCAGCGCAGGGTCCGGCTGGTCTTGCTGATGCACAGCACGCGGCCGGTCAGGCAGCGGGGATCGGGCGCGGCGGCCGGCTGGCCTCCCATCAGGTACAGCTCCCACTGACCCGGCCGGTGGGTCATCGCCAGCAGCCGCTGCCAGGTGGCCGAGTCCGTCTCACCCGTACGGGGCAGCCCGCGCTTGCCCTGGAAACCCTCGACGGCCCGCTGGGTCAGATCGTCGTACGACCCCGTCGGCCCGTCGAACAGCCAGTCGAGCTGGCGGAGGCGGGCCTGCAGCTCGCGTACGCCGGTGCCGCTGTCCCCGCGTGACCACAGCACACGGGGCGCCGGCGCGGAGGCCTGGCCGTCGGCGGCCGTGTCCGGGCCACCGGCCCGCGGGGCCCGGTCCGTCCGGGTGGGACCGGGGTCCGCGCCCCGCGTCGCGCCGGCACCGGCGCTCTGGCCGGGCGAGCCGGAGGGCAGCTGGATGTGGACGGGGGAACGGTGCTTGCCGTCGTCGGCGTCCGGCGGCTGCACGGTGCAGCCGCCGATCGCGGCGAGGGCGGCGACCGAGGCGAGTACGGCGGCGGGTCTGGCCGGGATCCTCATGCCGGGGATGTTTCCCCGCGTGACCGCCGTCGAACTACGGGGCATGGTGAGGGTGAGTGAACGTTCCCGCGGAGGCATTCATGGCGCGTGAGGCAGAGACACCCATGCCGCGTGAGTCGGAGTCGGGCCTGCCCGTCGAGCCGGTCTACGGCCCGGCGGACCTGACCGGCTGGGACCCGGACAGGAAGCTGGGCGAACCGGGCGCGTACCCGTTCACCCGCGGGGTCTACCCGACCATGTACACCGGCCGCCCCTGGACCATGCGCCAGTACGCCGGTTTCGGTACGGCCGCCGAGTCCAACGCCCGCTACCGGCAGCTGATCGCGCACGGCACCACCGGTCTGTCCGTCGCCTTCGACCTGCCCACCCAGATGGGCCACGACTCCGACGCGCCCCTCGCGCACGGCGAGGTCGGCAAGGTGGGCGTGGCGATCGACTCGATCGAGGACATGAGGGTGCTGTTCGACGGCATCCCGCTGGACCGGGTCTCCACGTCGATGACGATCAACGCCCCGGCCGCGCTGCTGCTCCTGCTGTACCAACTGGTCGCGGAGGAGCAGGGGGTGCTGGCCGACCGGCTCACCGGCACCATCCAGAACGACGTCCTGAAGGAGTACATCGCGCGGGGCACGTACATCTTCCCGCCGGGCCCCTCGCTGCGCCTGACCGCCGACATCTTCAAGTACTGCACGGCCGAGATCCCGAAGTGGAACACGATCTCGATCTCCGGCTACCACATGGCCGAGGCCGGCGCCTCGCCCGCGCAGGAGATCGCCTTCACGCTCGCCGACGGCATCGAGTACGTCCGTACGGCGGTCGCGGCGGGCATGGACGTCGACGACTTCGCCCCCCGGCTGTCCTTCTTCTTCGTGGCCCGTACGACGCTGCTGGAGGAGGTCGCCAAGTTCCGCGCGGCGCGCAGGATCTGGGCGCGGGTGATGCGGGAGGAGTTCGGGGCGCGGAACCCGAAGTCCTGGATGCTGCGCTTCCACACCCAGACGGCGGGCGTCCAGCTGACCGCGCAGCAGCCGGAGGTGAACCTCGTCCGGGTCGCCGTACAGGCCCTCGCGGCGGTCCTCGGGGGTACCCAGTCCCTGCACACCAACTCCTTCGACGAGGCGATCGCCCTGCCGACGGACAAGAGCGCCCGGCTGGCGCTGCGCACCCAGCAGGTGCTCGCGTACGAGACGGACGTGACCGCGACGGTCGACCCCTTCGCGGGCTCCTACGCGATCGAGAGGCTGACCGACGAGGTCGAGGAGGCGGCGCTGGATCTGATGCGGAGGGTGGAGGACATGGGCGGGGCGGAGGCGGCGATCGGGCAGGGCTTCCAGAAGGCCGAGATCGAACGCAACGCGTATCGCATCGCGCGGGAGACCGACGCGGGGGAGCGGGTGGTGGTGGGCGTCAACCGCTTCCGGATCGACGCGGAGGAACCGTACGAGCCGCTGCGCGTCGACCCCGCGATCGAGGCCCGGCAGGCGGAGCGGCTGGCCGCGCTGCGGGCCGGCCGGGACCGGGGGGCGGTGGCCTCGGCCCTGGCCGCGCTGAAGAAGGCGGCCGCGGGGGAGGACAACGTGCTGTACCCGATGAAGGAGGCGCTGCGGGCACGGGCGACGGTGGGCGAGGTGTGCGGGGCGCTGCGGGAGGTGTGGGGGAGCCACGTACCGTCGGACGCGTTCTGAACCGCCGGACCGCTTCGCGTCATACCTCCGTGCGACACTCGATTTCATGTTCGGTGTCATCGATCTCCCCACCTACCTGGCAGGACTTGTGCTCATCGTCCTGCTGCCCGGCCCCAACTCCCTGTACGTCCTCTCCGTCGCCGCCCGCCGTGGCGTGCGGGCCGGGTACACCGCCGCCGCGGGGGTGTGGTGCGGGGACACCGTGCTGATGACGTTGTCCGCCGCCGGGGTGGCCTCCCTGCTCCAGGCGAACGCCGTGCTGTTCGGGATCGTGAAGTACGCGGGGGCCGGGTATCTGACCTGGCTGGCGATCGGGATGCTGCGGTCCGCCCGGCAGATGTGGCGGACGCGGCGGGAGCAGACCGTGGAGGACACTTCGCCGGCCGCCGCCGCGGCCGGGGAGCGGCCCTTCCGGAAGGCTCTCGTCGTCAGCCTCTTCAACCCCAAGGCGATCCTGTTCTTCGTCGCCTTCTTCGTGCAGTTCGTGTCAGAATCCAACCCGGTCATGGGGTTCGTGACTCTAGGCGTACTCGCCCAGGTGGCAAGCGTGTTGTACCTGTCTGCGCTCATCTTCGGTGGGTCTCGTCTAGCTGCTGCGTTCCGTCGCCGGAGGACGCTCAGCGCAGGGGCCACCTCGGCCGCCGGGGTGCTCTTCCTGGGGTTCGCCGTCAAGCTGTCTCTGGCAAGCGTATAGAGGGTTGCCATGTCTCACCTTGACGATGCTGCGGCCCTGTTCGCCCGCATGAGCCTCCAGGAGCAGCAGGAGGCACTAGGAGCCCTGGGCCTGCCCGAGAGGCTCCCGAAGGAGTCCGAGGAGCCCCCCAAGGTCACCCCGTTCTCTGCCCTTGCCAGCACACCCAGCAGGCGGAAGCGGCAGCCAATCACCGTGAAGGCCGTGAGTAGCCCTGAGGCGTCCTGAGGTCCTCAGGGACCTTGTCGACCCTCTAGGGCCGCCCTAGCCTCGGGCTTTCACGAGCGGGCTTGTGCGGGTCTTGATCAGATAGGTGGAGAGTGCTGCTGAGCTGCAACGATGGGACTTGCCAGGGGTTCTGCCCGCTGCAAGGAAAGAAGCACTCTCCAGGTGAACGAGCGCATCGGGCCGTACCCACCTGTCCGAGCCCTTACCGGCGGTGGCGCGGGGTCTCGGAGGCGCCCGCAAAATGGCTGGTCACGGATGCGGTCTGTGCAGGACCCTGAGCGTATGCCTCGACGTCTCATGTTCGTGCAGTTGAAGACTGGTTACAACACCGACCGCGGACCCTCGTGGATCGGGTGGGTGGACTTCTCGAAGACCTGGAGCACTGGGTACTTTCGCGGGAGGACACTGCGCCGGGCAGGGGGGATGTTCGATGCGAACTTCTACGACGTGCAGACCAACGAGGAGTTCTGGGTCTCCGGGCCGAAGCGGGACCGCACCGACACCCGCTACGGCCCCTCCAACCCTGAAATCGATCCGGAAGCCGTCGAGACCTATCACGACTTCCTGGAGGGCGCGCCCCTGCCGGGCCGGGAAAACGGCTAACCTCGCGCCCCTGCGAGCGGGCTTGTCCGGGTCTTGATCAGATAAACGGATAATGCCTCTGACCTGCAACGATGGGACTCGGTGAGGGTCCTGTCAGCTGCAAGGAAAGAAGCACTCTCCCCAGGCCGATGCCCCCGACGCGAACGGCCAAGTCATCGTGGACATCGACGGCGTGCTGGTCCTGGCGCACTCCGAGAAGCAGGACGCCACCGCGACCTGGAAGCGAACCTTCGGGCACCATCCGCTGGTCGCGTTCGTCGACCACGGGTCGGCCGGGTCCGGGGAGCCGGTGGCCGCCCTGTTGTGGCCGGGCAACGCAGGCAGCAACACCGCGGCCGACCACATCACCACCACCCGGCTGGCCCTGGCCCAGTTGCCCAAGCAGTACCGGCGCGGCCGCCGCACCCTGATCCGCACCGACTCCGCCGGCGGCACCCACGAGTTCCTGGACTGGCTCACTGCGCGCGGCCGGTGGCTGTCCTACTCGGTCGGTATGACGATCACCGACGCCGTCCACCACGCTGTGCTGCGGGTCCCGGACTCGGCCTGGACGGCAGCGGTCGAACCTGACTGTCAGCTCCGCGACGGCGCCTGGGTGGCCGAACTGGCCGGGGACCTCCTCAAGGGCTGGCCGTCCGGGATGCGGTTGATTGTGCGCAAGGAACGTCCCCATCCCGGAGCGCAGTTGAGGTTCACCGACGCCGACGGCATGCGTCTGACCTGTTTCGCCACCAACACCACCGGCACCCCGATCGCGGCCTTGGAACTGCGGCACCGCCAGCGCGCCCGCGCCGAGGACCGCATCCGCGCGGCCCGCGACACCGGCCTGCGCAACCTGCCCCTGCACCACACTGCCCAGAACCAGGTCTGGCTGGAGATCGTCCAGCTCGCCCTGGACCTGCTGGCATGGATGCCGATGCTCGCCCTGACCGGCACGGCCCGCCGCTGGGAACCCAAACGCCTACGGCTGCGACTGTTCACCGCCGCAGCCCGCCTGGTCACCACCAGCCGCCGACGCATCCTCCGCCTGGCCCGCCACTGGCCCTGGACCGACACGATCACCAGCGCCTTCGCCCGGCTCCAAGCCCTGCCGAACCCCAACTGAACAGCAACAACGACCCATCCCGACCAGCAGCCGAATGTCCTCGGAGCCGTGGAACCCGACGCCCACCCGACGCGACAGCCGGGCCATCGGAATTTCGGTTTCACGGACCGCGCCGGTATAGCTAACTCCAGTTGTTGTCCATCCTGATCAGTCGCTTCTTAACATCGCGCGGAATGATCAACTGCCCCAACAGCTCCCCATCGTCCTGCTTTCCAAGTTCGAAAGTTATTCCGGCGCTCAGTAGATCCTTTTCCATGGCCTCTACGCCACCAGCCTTCCAATGCTGACTGTAGGTCATGCCGGTGCTTTCGTAGACCCACCTATCCTTTGTGGAATCCGGGTCGATCTTCATCAAGTCGTTCATGAGGACGTCTAGCGTGGCCTCTGCCTTCTCTCGAATGAACCCGGCTTTATCGAACCTTCCCCCGGACTCCAGCCCAGACATGTAGTAGGCGATGGACTCTTCCAGTCGCTTCCGCTCACGCCTGTTTTCGTCGCCTCGGGCGTACTCACGGCGGATCACCTCGAAATCCCCCAAGGCCTCAAAGACGGCCTGTGCAAGAGCCGAGTACACATGCTCAGGGTCCGGTGTCACGAATCCTGGCTTCCGGCAATCGGGGCACCGCAAGCATCGGTACTCTTTCACTTCGCCGGTAGAAAGTGTCTTGTAGTTGTTCGTTTCGTTAACGTTTCTACCGCATTGGTGTTTCATGACGCCAAGGAACCTAGTGGGGCGACGGTTCTTCTCATGATGACGCTTGTTCTTCGCGCGGGTGGCAAGTGCTGCTTGTACGCTCTCGAATTCTGTATCAGTCAGGATCGGTTCATCCGTGACCCTGATTTCCTGGCCCTGCTTGTCTAGCACCGGCGTAGATTTGTAGGTAGTCGACTTCGTCCCTCCTTCGGTGCGAAGCCCCTTAACGGCAGGGTTCCTGAGAATCCTGAGAACCTGCTGTTTGTTCCATTTCCGGTTGCTGTAGGTCGGAACCTTGGCCCTGTCTAGAACCTTGGCAATTCGGTTTGCCGGAACCCCCCGCATTGCAGCCTGGTGCATGTAGCGCACCGCTCGCGCTTGCTTGGGGTCTCAGCGGCAGCCGACCCGGGCCAGATAGCCGTCCAGTCCGTCCGCCGTGCCGTGCGGCGCCCGGTCGCCCGCGCGCACCTCGGCCGGGGCGGTGCGCCGCTCCTCGCTGAGGGACGACTTCGGGTACGCCGGGTCGAGCTGGACCGTCGCCCTGCCCCGCCGTATCTCCCCGCGGTGGACGCCCGTCGACAGACCCAGCATGGCCGCGGCGTTGGCGCGCCGCTCCTCCTCGTAGGTGTCGAGGCGCGTTACCGGGTGCGCTGAGGCGGTGTGCGGCCCCTACCGCGGTGAGGTCCCCGGTGTGCGGGGCCTCTTCAGCGCCTTCCGCAGGCGTGGTCCGAAAGGTTTCTCCACGAAGCGGTGCAGCAGCCACGCCAGCACCAGCATGCCCAGGACCGTCACGCCGAGCGTCGGCCACGCGGGCAGGCCGAGCCCCCGGTGCAGCAGCCGGATGGCGAACCAGCCCAGGTGCTCGTGGACCAGGTAGAACGGGTACGTCAGCGCGCCCGCCGTGACCAGCCACGAGCCGTGCGCGCGGCTGGTCCAGCCCAGCGCCACGGCCGCCACGGCGGCGAACGCGAGGGTGACGATCAGCATGACGACGTACGGGTCGCGGACGAGTTCCCCGTGCGCGTGCCACAGTCCGCGCGTGGCGTTGCTCTGCCCGAGCAGCCAGGAGAAGGCCACGATGCCCCACAGCAGCAGGTCGCCGCCGAAGCGGTGGACGAGATAGAGGGCGAGACCGCCGATGAAGAACGGGGCGTAGTCGGGCATGACCAGCTGGTCTGTCAGCGCGTTGCCGGACGTGCGGCAGAGGACCACCGCCAGCGTCCACACACCGCAGAACATCACCACGCGGCGGTAGGTGACCCCGCGGGCGACGACGAGCAGGGCGAACAGCGCGTAGAAGCGGACCTCCGCCCAGAGCGTCCAGCACACACCCAGCACGCGCGGTACGCCCATGGGCTGCTGCAGCATCGTCAGGTTGACCAGGAACTCGTCCGGCCGGACCGCGTGGACGACGACCGGCAGCGCGAGGGACGCGCCGGTGACCAGGACCAGGGCGGCCCAGTAGGCGGGGTAGAGGCGGGCGACGCGGGAGCGGAAGAAGTCGCCGAGCGTGCGGCCCCAGCTGCTCATGCAGATGACGAAACCGCTGATGACGAAGAAGAACTGCACGCCCAGGTTGCCGTAGACCGTCACCTGGGACAGGGCCGGGAAGAGGTGGGACGGGGCCTGGTGCCAGGACGCGGAGACCGGGCCGCCGCGTCCGGTGTAGTGGTAGAGGCAGACCATCAGCGCGGCCAGCAGACGCAGCCCGTCGAGCGCGTGCAGCCGGCTCCGGCGTCCGTCGGCGGTGGAGGGACCGGGGCCGGAGGGGCCGGTGGTGGAGCGGCCGGGGGCGGGGCGGGCGGTGGCTCTTTCCGGCGCGGAGGCGGCGGGAGCGGAGGCGGGGGCATGGGAGGAAGCAGACATGGTGTTCGACTGTTTACCCGACCCGCGCCAATAGCGAGAAACTTTCTGTGAAAATTCCCGACGCACAGGATTCATGTCACCGACGCCCGCCGAAAATCACGGGAATCGAGTGGGCAGTGCGCGGATGATTTCCCTGCCTGCCCTTTCCCGTTCACCTTCGCGTCCTTTTCTCTTTCCGTTGTTCCTCTCGAACGGGCCGGACGGACGGACGGACGGATCGGACCGGATCAGAACCGGACCGGATCGCGCGCCGATCGCCTTTCCCGGAGTGGCCGCTCTCCACCCGCTGCCGCTATCCGCGCGCCGTCCGCTTCATGGTGCGCACCCGCCGCGCCACCCGCCGCACCGTGGCGTTGCGCGGAATGAAGGCGAGCCGGGCCGGCAGGCCGCCGGGCAGGCCGAGCGCGGTGAGCCGGCGGCGCTTGAAGAAGTGGTCGATGCCGGCCGGGCGGTGGGTGAGGTACTCGGTCGCAGCCTGGCGCAGCCCGGGGTAGATCTGCGGCTGCATCATGAAGCCGACGGTCTCCACCAGGCCCTTCACGTCGCCGGCCGTCGCCGTCCGGCCGCTCTCCAGGTCGGGCAGCAGCGCGTCGGCCAGTGTCACCGGGATGCGGTTGCTGTTCTGGTACGGGGTCAGCCGCTCCAGCAGCAGCTCCGTGCCGACCCGCGCGGCGGGCAGCCCGTAGAAGGTCCTGGCGGTGAACAGCGCGGTGGAGAAGCAGCCGACGACGAGCGCGGGACGGACCCGCTCGTAGAGCACCTCGGCCGGCACGGGCACGTCGAGGACGGTCAGCTCGACGCCGAGGCGCTCAGCCTCCTCCTCCAGGGCCCGGCCGTAGCGGGCCGGCGCGGTGGGGTGCGGCTTGAAGACCACCCGGCGGTGCCCCTGGGCGAGGGCTCCCCGCAGCATCCGTATGTGCAGCTCCTCTTCCTCCTCGGGCGTGAGGATGGACAGCGCCGACAGGTACTGGCCGAGCAGCAGCGCCGCGTCGGCGGGCAGTTCGGGCAGCGTGGGCGCCGTGGCGTCGAGCGTGCCGAGCACCTTCATGAAGGCGTCCGTCGGCACGGTCTGCGGCGCGACCCCGAACTCGGTGAGCAGCAGGGGCTTCAGGCCCGGCACCAGGTCCAGGTGGAGCAGGCGGCGCACGCGGGTGCCGACCAGTGGGTCGATCTTGAAGCGGGTGGGGCCGTAGCTCATCAGCCCGTCCGCGTACACGTTGATGGGCGCGACGGAGAAGATCTGGCTGACGGCGAGGGCCGGGTTGACCTGGATGGACTCCACGGCCAGCTCGACGTCGTCGTCGCCGAGGTCCCACAGCAGCCGCAGATGCCGCTCGAACAGCGGGGTGTCGTCGGGCCGCGGGGACCAGCCGCCGGGGTGGAAGGGCGCGATGGCCTCGTTCCACGACAGCACCTCGTCGAAGCGCTCACGCAGCGGTGCGAAGCCCGGCATCTCGTCGAGGGCGGTGGTGACCTCGGGGTTGCCCGCGTTGTTGGAGACCAGCAGGATGCGCCGGCCGGCGGGGCGGAAGCAGTCGGCGTCGATGGCCGCGGCGAGCGTGGCGGCTCCGTAGAGCGTGGAGGCGCAGAAGATCTGGGTGGTCATGCGGCAGCGTTCTCCGTCACCGGGCGGCGGCGCAGCCGGCGCAGTCGCGAGGCGCGCTCCCAGTCCATCGAGTCGAGTACGTCGTCGAGAAGGTCCTGCGGCAGCCGCTTGAGGGCCGCCGCGCTCATGGTGCGCAGTCTGCGGGCGACCGCCGGCTCGAACTTCTCGATCGTGTTGAGGTGGTGGGCGATGATCGCGCAGTACGTGCGTACGGCCTTGGGGAGATAGAGGTCGCCGTCCCGGTCCTGGAGGGTCTCCGCGATCACCTGGTCGAACGCCGGAATGAAGTCGAGCTGGCGTACGTCGCCGATCTGCGTCAGGGAAGAGGTGACGCCGCGCCGGTAGAAGATCCCGAGCAGCCGCCCGGCCACGGCGAAGGACTCCGCCTCGCGGTGCAGGCGCCAGATCCAGGGCCGGTCCTCGGCGGTGTGCAGCTGCTCGGGGAAGTGCAGCAGGCCACGGTCGACGAGCCTGCGGTGGTAGATGCCCGCCCAGGAGTACGGGTAGTCGACGGGCGTCGAGCGGTTGTCCGGCAGGATCACGTCACGCGGCGACACGACGGTGTCCCGCAGCCCGTAGGGCACCCGGTGGATGACTCGCTCGGTGCCCGTGCACCGCACGTGGTCGGTCCGCAGGAAGTCGCAGTCCAGCGTCTCGAAGGCGGCCACCAGCTGCTCGAAGTACCCGGGGGCGACCCAGTCGTCGCCGTCCAGGAACGTCAGGTACTCACCACGGGCGGCGTCGATCCCCGTGTTGCGCGCGGCGGACACCCCGCTCTCCGTGCGCCGCACGAGTACCGCGCCCGGCAGGTCGGAGGCCGCGCGCTCCAGGATCTCGCGCGTTCCGTCGGTCGAATTGTCGTCGACGAGTATGAATTCGAAGTCCTCCCGCGTGTTGGCGCGCAGGCTCTTCAGGGTTTCTGGGGCATATCGCTGCACATTGAAAAATGGCAGGATCACGGAGAGCTTGACCACCCGGTCGACGGTAGGCGCCGGCCCGGCATTCGTCTTGACGGCCGGTGGGATTGCGGGTGAACGACGCGTGGCGGAATGGTGAACCAGGCGGGTTTCCCGGCCGATCGTGACCCGATTCGCCAATCGGCGGTGTGCTGTTAACCGTTTGTTGCATTCGGGTTGGGCGGTTCCTCGGAATGGCTTCCTAGCGTCCTCGGCGTGCCAGCAAGTGCAACGAAGTCCCTGCGAGTCGCCGTCCTCGCGGATTCCGACACCCGGTGGAAGTGGGGCGCGCTCACCGCGCAGCGCCTCGCCCCGGCCGGTGCCGCGATCCGGCTCGACGGCTACCTTCTGCGGGGACGAGCGACCCCCACCGCCCGCCAGCTGACGGAAGTCGGCGTCCCCGCCGACTCCCTCCGCGAGGTGACCGGCGTCGAGTTCCTGCGCGCCATGACCGGCGAGCCGTACGACGTCCTCGTCCTCGCGCTCGTCGGCGGCGGTGTGCAGGCGATGCTGCACGGGCTGCGCCACGCCTGGGGCACCGGGAGGCGTCCCGTGGTCGTCACCGGCTATGTCGGCGTCGTCTACGAGAAGCTCGCCGACGGACTGCTGCTGCGGCACGGCGCGGACCTCGTCCTCGCCAACTCCGCCCACGACGCGGACCGGTTCCGGGCCGTGTACGAGGGTGTGGGCGCCGACGCCTCCGCGGTGACCGAGGTCGCGCTGCCGTTCCTCGGCGGGGAGCCCTACGCCGGCGAACACGAGCCGTCCGCGAAGCAAGGGCACAGGCCCTACACCGTGGTGTTCGCGGCCCAGCCGTCGGTGCCGGACAGCCGCAAGGACCGCGCCTACCTGCTCGACCGGCTGATCGGGCACGCCCGCAGGCACCCCGAGCGCGAGGTGCTGCTCAAGCTGCGCTCCAAGCCGGGCGAACACACCACGCACATCGAGGAGTTGCCGTACCAGAAGCTGGTGCAGGGCAGGGAACTCCCCGCCAACTTCCGGCTCGTGTACGGCCACATGGGCGAGGTTCTCGACCGTACCGACCTGCTGGTCACGGTCAGCTCCACCGCCGCGCTGGAGGCCCTGCACCGGCGTGTCCCCACGGTCGTACTCACCGACCTCGGGGTGCGCGAGGTGCTCGGCAACCACCACTTCACCGGCTCCGGATGCCTCGCCTCCTGGGACCAGCTCGACGCAGGCCACCGCCCGGCGCCGGACCCGGAGTGGGTGGCCCGGCAGGGCGTCGCCGCCGAGGGCTCCTACGCGAACGCGTTCGACGCGGCCCGCGAGCGCATCACCGGGCTGCTGGACCGCCCCGGGGCCCTGCCGCCCCTGAGCCCCTACTACACCCCCGAGACCGCGCCCGGCTATCTGCCCGGCATCCTCGCCCGCCACCACCTCGGCCCCGACGGCGCACCGCTGCCCGGCGCGCCCGCCGCCGACAAGGAGCCCGGAGCCGTCCGGCAGATCGTGCGCCGCGCCGCGCGCGGCGCCTACCGGCACGGCGTGCAGCGGGTCGCCCCGGTGATCCGGCGGATGGGAGAGCTGTGAGCGACCGCAGCCCACGTCGAGGAAGTCGAGCGCGTCACGTACGCCAAGGAGAGGACCCCATGCCCAACCCGGATGCGGCACAAGGCGTTTCGGTACGCCGGGTGCTCGCGGTGATCCCCGCGCGCGGCGGCTCCAAGGGTGTCTCCGCGAAGAACCTCGCCCCCGTCGGCGGCGTCCCGCTGGTGGCCCGCGCGGTGCGCGAGTGCCGTGCCGCCCGGCTGGTGACCGACGTGGTCGTCTCCACCGACGACCAGGCCATCGCCGCCGCGGCCCGCCAGGCCGGCGCCGAGGTGGTGCTGCGCCCCGCCGCCATCGCCGGCGACACCGCCACCTCCGAGGCCGCCGTCCTGCACGCCATGGACGCCCACGAGGCCCTGCACGGCGCGCCCGTCGACGCGGTGCTCCTGGTGCAGTGCACCAGCCCGTTCGTCGTCCGCGAGGACATCGACGCGGTGGCCGCCGCGGTCGTCGCGAACGGCGCGGACACCGCGGTGACCGTCGCCCCCTTCCACGGCTTCGTCTGGCGCGACGGCACGGACGGGATCAACACCGGTGAATCCACCGGCGGTCACGGCGTCAACCACGACAAGTCCTTCCGCCCCCGCCGCCAGGACCGCCCCCAGGACCTGCTGGAGACCGGCGCCGCCTACGCGATGGACGCGGCCGGTTTCCGCGAGCACCGCCACCGCTTCTTCGGCCACACCGAGCTGGTTCGCACCGACCCGGCCCGCGTGCTGGAGATCGACGACCCGCACGACCTGGCCCGCGCCCGCGCCCTCGCCCCGCTGTTCGACGCGGCCCGGCCCGGCGCCCTCCCCACCCACGACGACATCGACGCCGTGGTCCTCGACTTCGACGGCACCCAGACCGACGACCGGGTGCTGATCGACTCCGACGGACGGGAGTTCGTCTCCGTGCACCGCGGAGACGGGCTCGGCATCGCAGCCCTGCGCAGGAGCGGGCTGAAGATGCTGATCCTGTCCACGGAACAGAACCCTGTGGTCGCCGCCCGCGCCCGGAAGCTCAAGCTCCCGGTACTGCACGGCATCGACCGCAAGGACCTCGCCCTCAAGCAGTGGTGCGAGGAACAGGGCATCGCGCCCGAGCGCGTGCTCTACGTCGGCAACGACGTCAACGACCTCCCGTGCTTCGCCCTCGTCGGCTGGCCCGTGGCGGTCGGAAACGCCCACGACGTCGTACGCGGCGCCGCACGCGCGGTCACCACCCTCCCCGGTGGCGACGGCGCGATCCGAGAGGTCGCCGGGTGGATCCTCGGCCCCTCTCTCGACTCCCTCACCAAGTAAGGAACTTCTCTGCCATGAACACCAACTCCCGCCTGCGTACGTTCGGTTCCCGCCAGGTCGGCCCGGGCAAGCCCGTCTACATCTGCGGCGAGATCGGCATCAACCACAACGGTGAGCTGGAGAACGCGTTCAAGCTGATCGACGTGGCCGCCGAGGCCGGCTGCGACGCCGTCAAGTTCCAGAAGCGCACTCCCGAGATCTGCACGCCGCGCGACCAGTGGGACATCGAGCGCGACACCCCCTGGGGCCGGATGACCTACATCGACTACCGCCACCGCGTGGAGTTCGGTGAGGACGAGTACCGGCAGATCGACGAGTACTGCAAGGAGAAGGGCATCGACTGGTTCGCCTCCCCGTGGGACACCGAGGCCGTCGCCTTCCTGGAGAAGTTCGACGTACCCGCCCACAAGGTGGCCTCCGCCTCCCTCACCGACGACGAGCTGCTGCGCGCCCTGCGCGACACCGGCCGCAGCGTCATCCTCTCCACCGGCATGTCGACCCCGAAGCAGATCCGCCACGCGGTCGAGGTCCTCGGCAGCGACAACATCCTCATGTGCCACGCCACCTCCACCTACCCGGCCAAGGCCGAGGAGCTGAACCTCCGCGCGATCAACACGCTGGAGAAGGAGTTCCCGAACGTCCCGATCGGCTACTCCGGCCACGAGACCGGCCTGCAGACCACGCTGGCCGCCGTCGCCCTCGGTGCCGCCTTCGTCGAGCGCCACATCACCCTCGACCGCGCCATGTGGGGCTCGGACCAGGCCGCTTCCGTCGAGCCGCAGGGCCTCGTGCGCCTCGTCCGCGACATCCGCACCATCGAGGCCTCCCTCGGTGACGGCGTCAAGAAGGTCTACGACTCCGAGCTGGGCCCGATGAAGAAGCTGCGCCGCGTCGCCGGCGTCGTCGCCGAGGCGGAGATCGCGGCGGCGGCGGGCGAGCCGGTCGCCGTCTGACCCCGCCCGGCCTTGTCAGCCCCTGACGACGGGACGGTCGTACGCCGATGAGCCCCCGCGCCGGTCACACCGGCAACCCTGCCCCCACGCTCGCCTTCGTGGAGAGCCCGGTGCAGCTGCTGAACGTACTGGAGTGGGCGCACCTGCACGGCCTGCGCGGCGCCCCCGCCGAGCCGGGCCGGCCGCTGCCGGCCGCCCAGGCGCCGCGGTCGCCGGCCGGTGAGCCGCGGCCGGCCGGCGCGGAGCTCACCGTCGTCGTCCTGTCCCCGACCGACCCCATGACCCGGGGCCAGCTGCGCCGCATGGCCGACCTGGCCCGGGACGAGGGGTACCGGGTGCGCTGGGAGGAGGCGCGGGGCGGTACGACCGCGCCCTTCCACACCATCGGCGGGCTCGCCGGACCGCTGCGGCGGGCGGACCGGATCGTCATGGGCGACCCGTTCTCCCGCTACGTGCAGCTCCTCCTCACCATCACCCGCGCCCGCGACCTCGTGGTCGTGGACGACGGCACGGCGACCATGGAGTTCGTCGCCCAGCTGGCGCGGGGCGAGCGGCTGGTCCGCTGGCACCGCAAGGGCGGCCGCCCCGGGCCCCGCGACCTGCTCTTCGCCCCCGTCTCCTCCTCGGCCCGCCGCCGCCTCACCCCGAGCGCGGACCGGCGGGTGGAGGTCTTCTCCTCCATGCCGGTCACGGAGACCCCCGAGGGCGTCACCGTCACCGCCAACGACTTCGCCTGGACCCGGGCCCGCTTCGGCCCGCCGCGCATCACCAAGGGCGCCGACATGGTCGGCACCTCGCTGGTCGAGACCGGTGTGGTGGACGCCGACCGCTATGTGGAGGCCGTCCGCTCGCTGGCCGGGGCCCACGGCGCCACCCGCTACTTCGCCCACCGCCGCGAGCACACCGACAAGCTGCACCGCCTGGCCGGCGAGACCGGCCTGGAGATCGTCCGCCCCGACCTCCCGCTGGAGCTGATCGCCCGCCGCGGCCCCATCGGCCGCACGGTCCTCAGCTTCCCCTCGACGGTCGTCCACACCCTCCCGCTGGCGCTGGCCGGCACGGGCGTCCGCGTGGCGGTCTGCGACATCGACCCCGCCTGGCTGACGGAGAACGCCTCGCCCCGGGCCCAGGGCTTCCTGTCGGGCGTCACGGGAACGGCCCGCGACGTCCACCGGCTGACGGCGGTGAGCCCTGCCTAGCCGGCGGCTTCCTTCAGGGTCTCGATGAAGGGGGCGAAGGCCTCGGCCGGGAAGGTGAGGGTGCCTGCGGCGGGGTCTTTGGAGTCGCGGACGGCTATGCGGGTGGGGTGGGAGGCGATCTCTACGCAGGCGTCTCCGTCGCCGGGCCCGGAGTAGGACGACTTCCGCCAGGTACCGGGGGTGTCCATGGAGTGCTTCACAGTTCCTTCGCCAGGGTGTGGATGAAGGTGCGCGAGTGCGCGGGGTCGAGTGATACGGCCTTCACATTATGGAAGAGCGTTCGAAAAGCGCTCAGTTGAGCCTCCGAGTCGATGAACGCCGCTCCATGGGGACTGTCGCGCACGACCGTGTCCAGCTTCGGCACGGGACCTCCCGCATACGCCATGGCACTCGCGGCCCCGGCGAATCCCTCCAGGTGGAACGGGATGACGCGCACGGTGACGTGCTCGGCTTCGGAACGTTCCAGAATGTGGGTGAGTTGCGCCCGTGAGGCGGCGCGATCGCCGACCATGATGCGCAGCGCGGCCTCGTGGATGACGACCTCGTACGGGATGTCCGTGACGGCTGTCTGGCGCTGCATCCGATGGCGTACGCGCAACTCGATGTCCTCTGGCGGGAGTACGGGTACCCGGTAGGCGAAGACCGCGCGTGCGTAGTCCTCGGTCTGCAGAGAACCGGGGACGAAGAGGAACTGCACCTCCCGCAGGAAGGCGGCGTGGTGCTCCAGTTCGGCGAGGTCGAGGAACGGCTTCGGCAGCTGCCATTGGTACTCCGCCCACCAGCCGTGTGTCCGCTGAGTGGCCATGGCCGCCAGGGCTGAGATCAACTCCTCGTCGGTGCACATGTAGTGAGTGGCGAGGCGGCGCAGCCGCGCCTCGCTCACTCCGGTGAGTCCGGATTCGATCTGGTTGATCTGGACGGAACTCACTCCGAGCAGCTCTGCCGCCTCACGGCCCTTCAGGCCGGCGGCCTCGCGAAGTCTGCGCAGCTCGACGCCCAGACGCAGTTGGCGTGCCGTCGGTTCGCGCCTCAAACCCATCAACTGCTCCTCGGTCCAACACGCCTGCGAGCGCGACTCGTTCAGGGGAAGATTACGCGATCCACTTGCTCCGCCTTTAAATACAGGCCTACCGTAAGTGACGTAGCGACCGCACTGCGGAAGCGCACCGCGCCGTCCTGCCATGACGGCCGCGGCATTGCCACCGCCTGCGAATCCCCCCAACCCCACGGGAGCTGACGCATGCCCGAAACCTGCGAAACCTGGGACTACACCCTCTACATCCCCAACGACCTCAGAGCGGTCACGGTCTGCCGCCGCACTCTGCGCCTGATCCTGACGATGCACGGTCTGATCGGCCTGACGGACACCGCCGAACTCCTCGCGACGGAGCTGGTCTCCAACGCCGTACGGCACACGAAGGGGCCGGCCGCGCTGAGGGTGCGGCGGACGGCGGAGGGGGTGATCTGGATCGGCGCGTGGGACACGGACCCGGGCCCGCCGGAGCCGCCGCGTCCGCTGGAGCAGGTCACGGACCTGGAGGACGGCCGAGGCCTCGCACTGGTCCGGGCCTGCGCGGACGTGTGGGGCTGGCAGCCCTCGGCCCGCTTCGGCAACCGGGGCAAGTTCGTGTGGTGCGAACTGGAGGCCGCGTGATGGTCGGCTCCTCGCACGAGGCCCTGCACCGGATCTTCCAGAAGGACCCGGCCCTGCTGACCCGAGCCTTACAGCGGGTGCTGCGGGTGCCGTTCCCGGAGCCGCGGGAGATCGCGGCCATGAACGTGGACCTCACCGAGATCGAACCGGTCGAGCGGCGCGTGGACACGCTGCTGCGAGCGGAAACGGACGAGGGGACCTACCTCCTCGTGGTCGAGTCACAGGGCAAGGTGGACGACCGCAAGCGGGGCAGCTGGCCGTACTACCTCTCCTACCTGTACGAGAAGTACCGCTGCGAACCGGTCCTCATCGTCATCACCCAGAACAGCGCCACGGCCCGCTGGGCCTCGCGCCCCATCCGTCTCGGCTTCCGCGAGTGGCACTCGATGACGGTGCGGCCCCTGGTCCTGGGCCCGGAGAACGTCCCGGTGATCGCGGACGAGACGGAGGCCGAGCGCGACGTCCCCCTGGCGGTGCTCTCGGCGATGACACACGGCCGTGGCCCGCGGGCCACGGCCATACTGAAGCCACTGGCTTCCGCCCTGCGGACCATCGACCCCGACAGCGCCGCCGTCCTCGTCCAATTCGTCGACTCCTGCCTGACCGACCCCCAGGCACAGCAGATGTGGAGGGAACTGATGACAGCGATCCAGTACTTCTGGCGCCACCCCCTCGCCGAACAGGTACGCGAAGAAGGCCGGGAACAGGGCCTGGAGCAGGGCCTGGAGCGAGGCCGCGAAGAGGGCCGTATCGAGGGTCAGCGCGAGATGGTCCTCCGCGTCCTCGGCGGTGGCGCGGAAGTCGACGGCAAAATCCCGGAGGGCGGAACCATGCCGCCTGGGGCGAGCCCGACGGACCCGACGTCGGCGGCGCTTGAGCGATCCGCGGCCAACATCCATCCGAATCCGAACTTCGGCAAGGCGCAAGATCTGGCCAACCGTATCGGTGACGCGTTGCACGAAGCCACGGAGGTGGACGCCAAATGGGCGCCGAAACTGCGCGCGCTGAAGGCCGACGATGACTTGGTGGTCTCCAACCGGGACTGGGTCGATGCCCGGTCCGACATGGATGGCGTCCGCGATGCCGGAAAGAAGTATCTCGATTCCCTGCCGCACCCTCCCAAGGGTGGCAGCCCCAAGGGGAACGCGACCTGGTGGCAGGGGCTGACCCGGGAACAGCAGGCTGCATGGCTCTCGCTCCAGCCTGACTCCGTTGGCAAACTCGACGGTTTGCCCTCCACCGTTCGAGATGAGGCCAATCGCGTCGTGTTCGACGAGACACGGGCCCGACAGCGGTTGGAGTTGGACTCGATACCGAAGCCGCCGGCCAACGAATGGACATGGATCACCGCAGGCGAGTATCCGGTCAGGGTGCACACGGATGAATGGATGGAGTGGAACAAGAAGTATGGTGATCGGCGCGAATACCTCACCAAATCGCTCCAGGGTATGAGTGCGATCCAGAAGCGCTTCGACTCGACGGGCATCAAGGGCCTGCCAGAAGCGTACCTGCTGGGATTTAATACCGAAGGGGACGGTCGTGCGATCGTCGCCAACGGAAATCCGGACACTGCGGATCATCAGGCAGTCTATGTTCCGGGTACGGAGTCGGACCTGAGCAGTATGGGCGGCAGTATCGACCGAATGACCAAGGTTTGGCGCGCGGCCCACGACCAAGCCGACGGGAAGTCCGTTTCCACGATCAGTTGGCTCGGATATGACGCACCCGACGACGTCTACAAGGATGCACCTTTTGAGCATTACGCATACGATGGTGCGCCGCAGTTCAACAGGTTCCTGGACGGACTCGAAGCGTCACATTCCGGAGATTCGGAACCGCACCGTACGGTGATCGGACATTCGTACGGGACAACTCTTGTTGGTGCCGCGGCTCAGACGGGGACTCTCAACGCCGACGATGTGGTCTTCGCGGGAAGTCCTGGCGTCAAGGTGTCCGGCGCCGACGAGATGGATGTTCCCAAGGGGCATGTCTGGAACGAGGAGGCTGATGGGGACGTGGTCCCTGACATCGGCCGCTGGGGCCATGGGGGTGACGGCTTCGTCATCCCCAGCGACCCCGAATTCGGAGCCAACGAGATGACCACGGACACCGAAGGACACAGTGGTTACTGGGATGACGGTTCCACGAGCCTGAAGAATCAGGCCATGGTGGTGGTGGGCAAGGGCGATGACGTGGCGTTGAAACCGCCGCCCGACGCCTGGGCACATGCGAGGTAGGTCCGACATGAATAGGGCGCGATGACATGAAAACCAAATCGGGCGCCTCCGCCCTCGCGATTTTGCTCACCCTCGCTACGCTCACTGGATGCGGCATGACTGACTCTGAGAAGTCTTCCGAAAAGAAACCGCTCGCCGGCACGAGTACCTCGCGTGATGTTTCCGATGCGGTCGAGAAGGTGTCCAGTGGCATCTACGACCTGATCGGGGTTCAGGGGAAAGCGTCCGACAGTCGCCCGGGAGTTGATCAATGTTCGGGCAGGAGTCGGGAAAAGTACTTTCGGATCTTTCATCCGTGGAGCTTCTATCCCGCCTCGGCGGGAGATCTCGACGAAGCGATGAAGCGACTCAAGGAGGAGTTGCCGAAGAACGGATGGAAGATCGTTGAGTACGGTCCGGACACCAGCAGGAACAAGAACATCAACCTGACTGCCGACAACGACGAGAAGAAGGTGGGCGTGAACATCGTTCAAATGTCGAAGAACGACCCGCCGAAGCTGAGCCTGATGGTCGTGTCGGGGTGTTACGAAGTCCCGGACGGCCAAGAGGTCGAGCACTTCTAGGCCGGGCCGTGGCCGACGGGCCGCGCCCACCAGCACGGGGCCCGATCGCAGCGAATTCGTTCGCTGTCACTCCGGCTTCCTGGCCAGTACGAACGCCCGTGGCCGGGACTCCTCGCCCTCCGGTTCGCGGTACACCCTGGCCACCGGCCGCAGGCCCGCCTTCGTGAGGAGGGCGGTCATCTGGTCCGGGGTGCGCATGTAGTAGTCGAGGTCGATCTCGTGGCCGAAGCGTTCGGCGAGGTGGAGGTGGGCCGTGTCGGGGCCGGACTGGAAGGCGAGGAGGACGGGGGCGCCGGGGACCAGGGTGCGGTGGAACTCGGCGAAGGCCTCGGGCAGCCGGTCGTCGGGGACGTGGATCGTGGAGTAGAGGGCGAGGATGCCGCCCAGGGTGGCGTCCGCCAGGTCCAGGGACGTCATCGAGCCCACGTGGAAGCGCAGCCCGGGGTGCGCCTCGCGGGCCAGGGTCACCATGGCGGGGGAGAGGTCGACCCCGAAGGCCGGGACGCCGAGCTCGCGCAGGCGGGCGGTGACGTAGCCGGGCCCGCTGCCGAGGTCGGCCACGGGGGCGGTGCTGTTCGCCGTGACCAGCTCGGCGAAGGCGTTGATCAGCGTGCGGTCCAGGGGATGGACGAGGCCGCTCGGGTGGCTTGCCGTGTACTCCTTGGCGATCGCGTCGTAGGAGGAGCGGGTGGTCTGCAGGAATGCCGCGTTCGTGTCGCTCACGCCGCCGCACCCTACCGGCGGGGAGCGGCCCGCAGGGGCCCTGCGCGGACGGCCGACGGGACCCGGTCCGTGGGCGGCCGGCGGCATCCGGTCCGTGGACACGCCGAGCGGGAGGCGGGGAGGCGTGGTATCCGTGGAGGGAGAAAGAAGGGTTTTACCCATCAGAGTCCACCGCCATGCGTCCGACGGTCAGATTTTCTTCCCCTAACGGGCTGAACTTTTGTTGATCGAGGGTCAGTTGACCGGTCGGGCGTCCTACCCTTCAGAGGGTGAACCAAGTGATGTCCCGAGAGACCGAGGCCGACCTCCCCGGGGACGTGCTCCCCGGCGTGCTCAGCGAGTCCCTGCACGCCGAACTCGTCGCGTTCCGCCGCGATCTGCACATGCACCCCGAGCTGGGCAACCAGGAGTTCCGTACGACCGCCGCGATCAAGGAGCGGCTGGAGCGGGCCGGGCTGCGCCCCCGTGTCCTGGCCACCGGAACCGGGCTCGTCTGCGACATCGGGCTCGCCGAGGGCGAGCGGCCGTCCGTACCGCTGCTGGCCCTGCGGGCCGACATCGACGGCCTGCCCATCCCGGACACCAAGAGCGACTGCCCCTACCGGTCGACCGTGCCCGACCGCGCCCACGCCTGCGGCCACGACGTGCACACCAGCGTGGTGCTCGGTGCCGGTCTGGTCCTCGCGGCCCTGCACGAGAAGGGGCTGCTGCCCCGGCCGGTGCGGCTGCTCTTCCAGCCCGCCGAGGAGGTGCTGCCCGGCGGTGCCCTGGTCGCCATCGGGGACGGCGTGCTCGACGGGGTCGGCCGTATCCTCGCCGTGCACTGCGACCCCAGGGTCGACGCCGGCCGGATCGGGCTGCGGCACGGCCCCATCACCAGCGCCTGCGACCTCCTGGAGGTCGCCCTCGCCGGGCCCGGCGGCCACACCGCCCGCCCCCACCTCACCACCGACCTGGTCACCGCCGCGGCCCGCGTGGCCACCGACGTGCCCGCGCTGATCGCCCGGCGCGTGGACACCCGGGGCGGGCTCGCCCTGACCTGGGGCCGGATCGAGTCGGGCCACGCCCCGAACGTCGTCCCGCAGCACGCCGAACTGTCCGGCACCGTCCGCTGCCTGGACCTGGACGCCTGGCGCGAGGCGCCCGACGTCGTGCACGCGGCCGTCGACGAGGTCGCCACGCTGCACCGGGCCAAGTCGGAGATCACCTACGTGCGGGGCGTGCCGCCCGTCGTCAACGACCGAGAGTCCACCGATCTGCTGCGCAGGGCGATGACCGCCCGCCGGGGCGCGGACTCCGTCGAGGGCACCGAGCAGAGCCTGGGCGGCGAGGACTTCTCCTGGTACCTGGAACACGTGTCCGGGGCCATGGCCCGCCTCGGGGTGCGCAGGCCCGGTGAGCGCACGGTGCGCGACCTGCACCAGGGCGACTTCGACGCCGACGAGCACGCCATCACGGTCGGCGTGGAACTGTTCACGGCGGCGGCACTGCTGGACGACCTCGGCTAGACCCCCCGGGCCTCCCCCTCCGGTCCTCCCCCTCCGGGCCTCCCCCTCCGGCCCCCGGGCCGGGCCTGCTCCGACCGGCGCATCCGCGAGTCCGGCGGCGACAGGCGGAAGCGGTCGCCGGGGGCCGCCGTCGATTTCCAGCCGCCCCGGCCCTCCGGCCGGCGCGCCGCCGAGCGGTGTCGAGAGGCGCCGAGAGGCATGCGGGCAGCGGGAGTCGGCGACCGACGCCCCGTAACCTGCCACGTTCCGTGTGCCTTTGCCGCACTTGTCACCCCCGTCCGCCGCGGCCAGCGCGTGAACGGGGTCCGGCGGCGGCACGGTTCGATAACGGCCAGCCGAAACCCCGTTCCCCTGCCCTTCTACGCGCGTTACTGTGCGCCGGAATCGCTGCGGTAACGGCGAGTTGGGGATGCGGACCGGTGACGGTGCCGTGGGGATGGAGGGTTTGCTGTGCGTCTGATCTCTTCGAGGACGAGTTTGTCCCGGGTCGCGGTGGCCGCGACCGTCGTCGCGCTCGCCGCGACCGGTTGCGGAGGCTCCAGCAAGGACGCCGCGAAGGACTCCGGCAAGTCCGCCAAGTCCGGGACGTACTCCGGCAAGGGCATCGGCCTCGCGTACGACATCGGCGGCAAGGGCGACCAGTCCTTCAACGACGCCGCGTACGCCGGTCTCCAGAAGGCCGAGACGGAGTTCAAGATCGGCGCCCGCGACATCGAGCCGCAGGACGGCGAGTCCAGCGCCGACAAGGTGCAGCGCCTGGAGCAGCTCGCGCAGGCGGGCTACAACCCGGTCATCGGCGTCGGCTTCGTCTACGCGGACGCGGTCAAGGACGTCGCCGCGAAGTTCCCGAAGACCACCTTCGGCATCATCGACGACGAGCAGAACAAGGCGCCGAACGTCGCCGACATGGTCTTCCACGAGGAGCAGGCCTCCTACCTGGCGGGCGTCGCCGCGGCCAAGGCCACCAAGAAGCACCACATCGGCTTCATCGGCGGCGTGAACATCCCGCTGATCCACAAGTTCGAGGCGGGCTTCGTCCAGGGCGCGCAGTCGATCGACCCGAAGATCAAGATCGAGAAGCAGTACCTGACCCAGACGCCCCAGGAGGGCGGCTTCGCCAGCCCGGACAAGGGCAAGGACGCGGCCAGCGGCCAGATCGACGCGGGCGCCGACGTCCTGTACCACGCGGCCGGCCTGTCCGGTCAGGGCGTGATCTCCGAGGCCGCGTCCAAGAAGGTGTGGGTCATCGGTGTCGACTCCGACCAGTACGCGCAGTCCTCGCTCTCCGCGTACAAGGACTACATCCTGGGCTCGGCGCTGAAGAACGTCGGCGGCGCGGTCTACGACCTGGTGAAGTCGGTGTACGAGGGCAAGCCCAAGACCGGTGTGGTGCGCGGCGGCCTGGACAACGACGGCGTCGGCTTCGCGGACAGCAACCCGAAGTACAAGGCGATGAAGGACGTCGTCGACGCGGTCGACAAGGCCAAGCAGGACATCGTCTCCGGCAAGGTGACCGTCAACATCAAGTGATCTTCTGAGTTCGGCCACACAGAGCCGCGGGGGTGAAGTGCGACTTCACCCCCGCGGCTCTGTGCGGCCGCGAGGAGGGCCGGGAGCGCCTCCCGGCTCCCCAGCCGCCCCCCGGGGTGTGCGGGCGCCAGGAGCGCAAATTACTGTTGCCATCCGCGGGGCCTCCCTCCTGGTGACAAGTCCGCGGCCACCTGGTGACAAGTCCGCGGCCACAGGTCGATAACGGACCGGACAGATGGGGTTTTCCGGAACGTCTACGCGCGTTACGCTGCCGCGGAACCAGCGCCTGGTTGGGCGCGTGCACAAAGGAGTCCAGTTCCATGCGTCGGGTGTACCGAATAGCGGTTGCGGGCGTTGCGACCGCTACCCTTGCCGTTGCCGTGACCGCCTGTGGCGGTTCGTCCACCAGCGCCTCCGGCGGTAGCGCGTCCCAGGGCATCGGCCTGGCCTACGACGTCGGCGGCAAGGGCGACCAGTCCTTCAACGACGCCGCGTACGCGGGTCTCCAGAAGGCCGACAGCACGTTCAAGTACAAGAGCCGTGACGTCGAGCCGCAGGACGGCGAGTCGGACGCCGACAAGGTGCAGCGTCTGGAGCAGCTCGCCAAGTCCGGCTACAACCCGGTGATCGGTGTCGGCTTCGTCTACGCGAGTGCCGTCAAGGAGGTCGCGGCGAAGTACCCGAAGATCACCTTCGGCATCATCGACGACGAGCAGGACAAGGCCGCGAACGTGGCCGACATGGTCTTCCACGAGGAGCAGGCCTCCTACCTGGCGGGCGTCGCCGCGGCCAAGGCCACGAAGAAGAACCACATCGGCTTCATCGGCGGCGTGGACAACCCCCTCATCCACAAGTTCGAGGCCGGTTACGTCCAGGGCGCGCAGTCGATCAACCCGAAGATCAAGATCGAGAAGCAGTTCCTGACGCAGACCGCGCAGGAGGGTGGCTTCTCCAGCCCGGACAAGGGCAAGGACGCCGCCGAGGGCCAGATCGACTCGGGCGCCGACGTGGTCTACGCCGCCGCCGGCCTGTCGGGCCAGGGCGTCATCCAGGCCGCCGCCGCGCACAAGGTGTGGGCCATCGGCGTCGACTCCGACCAGTACAAGCAGGCCGCGCTGGCCCAGTACAAGGACTCGATCCTGACCTCGGCCACCAAGGACGTCGCCGGCGCGGTCTTCAACCTCGCCAAGTCGGTGCACGACAAGAAGCCGGCCACCGGTGTCGTCCGCGCCAGCCTCGCCACCGGCGGTGTCGGCCTCGCCGACTCCAACCCGGCCTTCAAGAACAACGCCGGCATCCAGGCCGCGCTGAAGAAGGCCGAGGCGGCCATCAAGGACGGCTCGGTCGTCGTCAAGACCTCCTGACCGAGGTCGGGATTCCGGCCAAGGTCAAGGTGTCATAACCAGACGTCGAAACCATGGCCAACGGCAGCGCTGCAATGGCAGCGTGAGAGGCCACGGAACGGGGTGCGGGGAAGATCGACCCCCGCGCCCCGTTCGCGCGACACAACGCTCGGCGCAGATCGATCTTGATCCGGCCGGGCATTATTTGAAGCAGGGGCGCTACGCGCATAGATAGGCCCCTTTTCCAAGGAGAGTGCGCCATCGACGCGTCCAGTAGCCCTCCGCTCACCGCACACCCGACCGCGGTGGAGCTCGCGGGTATCACCAAGCGGTTCCCCGGTGTCGTCGCCAACCACGACATCCACCTCACCGTCCGCACCGGCACCGTGCACGCCCTCGTCGGCGAGAACGGCGCCGGCAAGTCCACGCTGATGAAGATCCTCTACGGCATGCAGAAGCCGGACGAGGGCACGATCACCGTCGCCGGCGAGCAGGTCACCTTCTCGACGCCCGGCGACGCCATCGCGCGCGGCATCGGCATGGTCCACCAGCACTTCATGCTCGCCGACAACCTCACGGTCCTGGAGAACGTGGTGCTGGGCAGCGAGAAGCTGCACGGCATCGGTGGCGCGGCCCGCAAGAAGATCCGCGAGATATCCGACCGGTACGGGCTGAACGTACGCCCCGACGACCTGGTCGAGAACCTCGGTGTGGCCGAGCGCCAGCGCGTCGAGATCCTCAAGGTCCTCTTCCGCGGCGCCCGCACCCTCATCCTCGACGAGCCGACCGCCGTGCTCGTGCCGCAGGAGGTCGACGCGCTCTTCGACAACCTGCGCGAGCTGAAGGCCGAGGGCCTGTCGGTCATCTTCATCTCCCACAAGCTGGGCGAGGTCCTCTCGGTCGCCGACGACATCACCGTCATCCGCCGCGGTACGACGGTCGGTACGGCCGTACCCGCCGAGACCACCCCGCGCCAGCTCGCCGAGATGATGGTCGGCAGCGAGCTGCCCACCCCGGAGACCGCCGAGTCCACCGTGACGGACCGGGCCGTGATCGAGGTCAGGGACCTGACCGTGTACGCCGGAGGCGCCACGGCCCAGACGGGCGGCGAGGCCAAGCGCGTCCTGGACGACGTCACCTTCACCATCCACGCCGGCGAGGTCATGGGCATCGCGGGCGTCGAGGGCAACGGCCAGACCGAGCTGATCGATGCGCTGATCGGCCTCAAGCACGCCGACTCCGGCGCCATCCACTTCCTGGGCGAGGACATCACCCCCTGGCCCACCCGCAAGCGCCGCGAGCAGGGCGTCGGCTACATCCCCGAGGACCGCCACCGCCAGGGCCTGCTCCTGGAGGCCCCCCTCTGGGAGAACCGCATCCTCGGCCACGTCACCGAGCAGCCCAACGCCAAGGGCTTCTGGCTGAACCCGAAGGGCGCCCAGGAGGACACCCGCCGGATCGTCGCCGAGTACGACGTCCGCACCCCCGGCATCGACGTCACCGCCGCCTCCCTGTCCGGCGGCAACCAGCAGAAGCTGATCTTCGGCCGGGAGATGAGCCACCACCCGAAGTTCCTGATCGCCGCCCACCCCACCCGCGGTGTGGACGTCGGCGCGCAGGCGCAGATCTGGGACCGCATCCGCGAGGCCCGCCGCGAGGGCCTGGCCGTGCTGCTGATCTCGGCCGACCTGGACGAGCTGATCGGCCTGTCGGACACCCTGCGCGTGATCTACGACGGCAGGCTGGTCGCCGACGCCGATCCCGCCACCATCACCCCGGAGGAGCTCGGGTCGGCCATGACCGGTGCCGCGTCCGGTCACCTGGAGCACGTAGAAGAGAGCGCGGCGCTGGCCGCCCAGGAGGACGAGGCCCGATGAAGAAGTTCGACAAGGAGCGCGTGCTCCTCGCGGTGGCCGGCCCGGTCATCGCGCTCGTCGCGGCGATCGCACTGACCTCGGTCGTGCTGCTCGCCTCGGGCAAGAACCCGTTCGAGCCCTACCAGCTGATGCTGCAGCAGGCCGCGTTCTCGGACGTCCAGGTGCTGATCGTCAACCAGGCGTCGATGTACTACCTGGCTGCGATCGCCGTCGCCATCGGCTTCCGGATGAACCTGTTCAACATCGGCGTCGACGGCCAGTACCGCCTCGGCGCGACGATGGTCGCCGTGGTCGGCGCGCACCTGGCGCTCCCCGCCGTGCTGCAGATCCCCGTACTGCTGCTCGTCGGCGCGCTCACCGGTGCCCTCTGGTCCGGTGTCGCGGGCGTCCTGAAGGTCACCCGCGGCGTCAGCGAGGTCGTCGCGACGATCATGCTGAACGCGATCGCCGCCAGCCTCATCGGCTACCTGACCGCCTCCAACGTCTGGGGCGTGCAGGTCGGCAACAACAGCACCACCGGCATCATGAAGAAGTCCGGCTGGGTCCCCGGCATCGACCTGGGCCCGGAGATCGGCGAGATCTACGGCCTCGTCTTCCTCGCCGTCCTCATGGGCGTCGGCTACTGGATCGTCCTCAACCGCACCCGCTTCGGCTTCGACCTGCGCGCCACCGGCGAGTCGGAGTCCGCCGCCGCGGCCTCCGGCGTCGACGCCAAGCGCATGGTGCTCACCGCCATGCTGATCTCCGGAGCCATCGCGGGCGTCTCCGGCCTGCCGCTCCTGCTGGGCGACGCGCACACCTACAGCCTGAGCTTCCCGGCGGGCCTCGGCTACACCGCCATCGGCATCGCCCTGCTCGGCCGCAACAACCCCGGCGGCATCGCCGTCGCCGCGCTGCTGTGGGCCTTCCTCGACAAGGCGTCTCCGGCCCTCGACTACGCGACCCCGGTGGCGTACGACAAGGAGATCGCCACGATCATGCAGGGCCTGATCGTCTTCGCGGTCGTCATCTCGTACGCGGCCGTACGCCAGTGGGGCCTGCGCCGCCAGCAGAAGCGGGTCGGTGCGGAACTCGCCGCCGAGGCCGCCAACAACGCCACGAAGAAGGAGGTGGCGGCCGCATGACCACCGCGACCGTCGCGAAGCCGCAGACGCAGGCGCCCGCCAAGGGCGGCCGCCGTCTCACCCTCCCGGTACTCCTGCTGATCGTCGCGGGCGTGCTGATCCTCACCTCGGCCGTCCGCCTGATCAGCGGTGCCGACGGCATCACCTCGACCGGCCAGATGTCCACCGCCCTGCGCCTCGCCGTGCCGATCGGCCTCGCGGGCCTCGGCGGCCTGTGGGCCGAGCGGGCCGGCGTCGTCAACATCGGCCTCGAAGGCATGATGATCCTGGGCACCTGGTTCGGCGCCTGGGCGGGCTACCAGTGGGGCCCGTGGGCCGGTATCGCCTTCGGTATCCTCGGCGGCGTCCTCGGCGCCGTGCTGCACGCCATCGCCACCGTGACCTTCAACGTCAACCACATCGTCTCCGGTGTGGCCCTCAACATCCTGGCGCTGGGCACCACCCGCTACCTGTCGAAGTTCACCTTCGCCGACGCCCCGGGGGGCTCCACCAAGCAGTCCCCGCCGATCGACTCGCTGGGCACCTTCGACATCCCGGGCCTGTCGCACTGGCTGGACACGCTCAACGAGAAGCACTGGTTCCTGGTCTCGGACATCGCCGGCCTGCTCGGCGGCCTGGTCACCGACCTGTCCCCGCTGACCGTGATCGCCGTGGCCCTCGTCCCCGCCAGCTGGTGGGTGCTGTGGCGCACGGCCTTCGGCCTGCGGCTGCGCTCCTGCGGCGAGAACCCGGTGGCCGCCGAGTCCCTCGGCGTCAACGTGTACAAGTACAAGTACCTCGCCGTGATCATCTCGGGCGGCTTCGCCGGTCTGGGCGGCGCGTTCCTGTCGATCGTCGCCTCCAACGTGTACCTCGACGGCCAGACGGCCGGCCGCGGCTACATCGGTCTCGCCGCGATGATCTTCGGCAACTGGATGCCGGGCGGCCTCGCCCTCGGCGCGGGCCTGTTCGGCTACACCGACAGCCTCAACCTGCGCGGCGGCGGCACCAACGTCCACGCGCTGATCCTGCTCCTCGCGGTCCTGCTGGTGTTCGGCGTGGTCTACCTCGCGTGGAAGAAGCGCGTGGTCTCCGCGGCGGTCACCGCCGCGGTCGCGGCCCTGATGTTCGTCTGGTACCTGACCACCGACGAGGTCCCGCAGCAGCTCGTGAGCGCCACGCCGTACATCGTGACGCTGCTCGTCCTGTCGTTCTCCGCGCAGCGGCTGCGGATGCCGAAGGCGGACGGCCTGCCCTACCGGAAGGGACAGGGCAAGTGACCGCCTCCGACGCGGGCTGCGCGGCCTTCGACTGGGACGGCCTGCGGGAGATCGCGCGGGACGCCATGTCCCACGCGTACGCCCCCTACTCCGGCTACCCGGTGGGCGCCGCGGCCCTCGTCGACGACGGCCGGACGGTCTCCGGCTGCAACGTCGAGAACGCCTCCTACGGTCTCGGCCTGTGCGCCGAGTGCGGTCTGGTCTCCCAGCTGCAGACCACCGGGGGCGGCCGGCTGACGCACTTCACCTGCGTCGACGGCCGGGGTGAGATCCTGGTCCCGTGCGGCCGCTGCCGCCAGCTGCTGTACGAGTTCGGCGGGCCCGCCCTGCTGCTGGAAACTCCCGAGGGCGTCCTGGCGCTCTCCGAGATGCTGCCCCAGGCCTTCGGGCCCGAGCATCTCACCAAGTAACTCACCGTACGGCCCCCCTGACCCGATCAGGGGGGCCGTACGGCTTCGCACAACCCGGAAGGAAAGCCATGGCCATGGACGCCATCTCCGTCATCCGTACCAAGCGGGACCGCGGTGAGCTGACCGACGAGCAGATCGACTGGGTCATCGACGCGTACACCCGCGGCGAGGTCGCCGACTACCAGATGGCCGCCCTCAACATGGCGATCCTGCTCAACGGCATGGACCGCCGCGAGATCGCCCGCTGGACGGCGGCCATGATCGCCTCCGGCGAGCGCATGGACTTCTCGTCGCTGTCCCGCCCGACCGCCGACAAGCACTCCACCGGCGGTGTCGGCGACAAGATCACCCTCCCGCTCGCCCCGCTCGTCGCGGCCTGCGGCGCGGCCGTGCCGCAGCTCTCCGGCCGGGGCCTCGGCCACACCGGCGGCACCCTGGACAAGCTGGAGTCGATCCCCGGCTGGCGCGCGCTGCTCTCCAACGAGGAGATGCTGTCCGTGCTGGACGGCGTCGGCGCCGTGATCTGCGCGGCCGGCGACGGCCTGGCCCCCGCCGACAAGAAGCTGTACGCCCTGCGCGACGTGACCGGCACGGTCGAGGCGATCCCGCTGATCGCGTCCTCGATCATGTCGAAGAAGATCGCCGAGGGCACCGGCTCCCTGGTCCTGGACGTGAAGGTCGGCTCCGGCGCCTTCATGAAGACGATCGAGGACGCCCGCGAGCTGGCCTCCACGATGGTCGGACTCGGCACCGACCACGGCGTGAAGACCGTCGCGCTCCTCACCGACATGTCCACCCCGCTCGGCCTCACGGCGGGCAACGCCCTGGAGGTCCGCGAGTCGGTCGAGGTCCTGGCCGGCGGCGGCCCGGCGGACGTCGTGGAGCTGACCATCGCCCTGGCGCGCGAGATGCTCGACGCGGCCGGCATCAAGGACGCCGACCCGGCCAAGGCCCTCGCCGACGGCTCGGCGATGGACGTCTGGCGCCGCATGATCGCCGCCCAGGGCGGTGACCCGGACGCCGCGCTGCCCACCTCCAGGGAGCAGCACGTCGTCAGGGCCACGTCCACCGGCGTCCTGACCCGTCTCGACGCCTACGACATCGGCATCGGCGCCTGGCGCCTGGGCGCCGGCCGCGCCCGCAAGGAGGACCCGGTGCAGGCGGCGGCGGGCATCGAGATGCACGCCAAGCCGGGCGACACCGTGACCGAGGGCCAGCCCCTGCTCACCCTCCACACGGACACGCCCGAGCGCTTCGGCTACGCCCTGGAGGCGGTCGAGGGCTCGTACGACATCGCCGCCCCGGGCACGGACTTCACCGCGTCGCCGGTGGTGCTGGAGCGCATCGCCTGATCAGGGGACTTCTTCGTTCGAGTGAACGGGACCGGTGGACCCCCCCGGTCCCGTTCGTCATGCTGGGATCGGTGACGCACCGATCGGAGACCCCATGAGCGGACTCACCGTGAGCCAGGACCCCGACCGGACCTGGGACGACCTCGTCCGGTTCTGGGAGGAGACGGACTGGCCCGAGGGCAGCAAGGTGGAGATCATCGAGGGGATCATCACCGTGTCGCCTTCACCCGCGTACCGCCACAACGTCATCGCGGCACGCATCCAGCGTCGCCTCTACTCTGTGATTCCCGAAGACTGGGAGGTATTCCAGACCCTGTCCGTCGCCGTACCCTCCCGTCTGGGCATGTTCATCCCCGACCTGGTCGTGACGCCGGTACTGGAACGCCCCGAGGCCGACTCGCACATCCCGGCCGCCCTCGCCGAACTCGTGGTCGAGGTGACCTCCAGATCCAACGCCCGGCACGATCGCGTCAGCAAGCCCGCCGCGTACGCCAGCGCAGGAATTCCGCTCTACCTGCTCGTGGACCGCTGGGCCCCGGGTGGCCCCACTGTGACGCTCTACGGTGAGCCGAAGGGCGACGTCTACCGGGTGCTGAGCGCCGCGAAGTTCGGCGACGTCATCAACCTTCCCGAGCCGTTCGGTGTCTCGGTCGACACCGGCGAGTTCCCCGTCGACTGACCCCGGGTCAGCCCAGGACCGCCGCCACCCCCACCAGCACCGGCACGGACACGACCGTCGACAGCAGGATCGACTCGCGGGCCAGGGTCTCGGCGACGCCGTAGCGGCTGGCGTAGGTGAAGAGGTTCTGGGCGGCGGGAAGGGCGGAGGTGACCACCACGTCCAGCAGCGGGGCGCCGTGCAGGCCGAAGACGCAGCGGGCCAGCAGCCATGCCACCAGCGGCTGGCCCACCGACTTCAACGCCACCGACAGCAGGACCGGTTCACGGTCGCGCCCCCGGCCGGGGGCCGCGCTGCCGCGCAGGGACATCCCGAACGTGAGCAGGGCCGCCGGGACGGACATGCCGCCGATCAGGGTGAGGGGGTTCAGCAGCGGCCCGGGGATCCGCCAGCCGGCCGCCGACACCACCACCCCGCACAGCGAGGCCACCGCGATCGGGTTGCGCAGCGGTGTCAGCAGGCGCTGCCACGGGGTTCCCTTCTCGCCCGTGCCCGACAGGTCCAGGACCGTCAGGGCGACCGGGGTGACCAGGACGACCTGGAACAGCAGCACCGGGGCCACCAGGGACGCGTCGCCCAGTACGTACGCCGCGATCGGGATCCCGAGGTTTCCCGAGTTGACGTAACCGGAGCACAGGGCGCCGATCGTCGTACGGCCCGTGCCCCACCGCCGCACCACGCTGACCAGGACGAAGAGTCCCGCGACCGCCGCCGTGCTCAGCGCCGTCACCAGCAGCCGGGCCGAGAACAGCACCGACAGGTCCGCCTTCGCCAGCATCGTGAAGAGCAGCGCCGGGCCCGCCACCGAGAACGCCAGCCTCGTCAGCACCTCGGCGCCCTGCTCGCCGAGCGACCCGCGCCGCCCGAGCAGATACCCCACCCCGATGACGACGGCGATCACCGCGAACCCGCTCAGTACCCCCTGCACAGGGCCCAACCCTCGCCGGGAGTGGGGGAGCCGGTCAATGTGATCTCCGTCGGGAGCGGCGCGCCGCGATGAGTTCCGCGCGTCCCGGCCGTCTACCGCACGTGGACGCCGACACACCCGCCGTGCTCATGCTGGCCGGCCCCGTCACCCGGGACGAGGTGACGGGGCTGTGCGACGACGTGCGGGCGCTGCTGGAGGTCAGCGGGGCCGGGATCGTCGTGTGCGACGTGGGCGGCCTCGGACCGCCGGGGCTTGGGGCCGTCGAACTGCTGGCCCGGCTGAAGCTGGCCGCCCGCCGGGCCGGCGGCGGGATACGGCTGCGGGGGCCGGACCCCGCACTGCTTGCCCTTCTCGATCTCGTCGGACTACCCGTCGAGGTGGAGGGGCAGCCCGAACAGCGGGAACAGGCGCTGGGTGTCGAGGAAGAAGTGGAACCCGGTCAGGCGCCCGTCTGAGATCTCCAGGGCCTGGATCGACCACGGCGACAGGCCGCCCTTCTCCGGGTCCGGCTTGTAGTGGGCGAAGCCCGGCAGGCCGTTCACCTCCACCGGCAGCAGGCGCGAGCCCGCGCACTCGTGGCCGATCGACATCATGAAGCCCGTGATGTCGGCGGCGCCGGTCAGCCACATCTCGAACGGCGGCATCGTCATGATGGCGTCCTCGTGCAGCAACGCCGTCAGCGCCGTCATGTCGTACCCCTCGAACGCCGCCACATAGCGTTCCAGCAGCTTGCGTTGCTCCTCGTCCAGCGGGTCGGACACCGCCGCCCGCGCGCCCTTGTCGTCCCGCTCGGCGAGCGTGGCCCGGGCCCGCTGGAGCGCGCTGTTGACCGAGGCGACCGAGGTGTCCAGCAGCTCCGCGACCTCGCTCGCCTTCCAGGCCAGCACCTCGCGCAGGATCAGCACCACCCGCTGCTTGGGCGGCAGCTGCTGCAGCGCGGCCATGAACGCCAGCCGCACCGACTCCTTGGCCACCGCAGCCTCCGCCGGGTCGCCGAGCGCCGGCAGCACACGGGCGTCCGGCATCGGCTCCAGCCATGTGTCCTCCGGACGCGGCGACAGCGCGTACTGGGCCAGCGGCGTGGCCTGCGACAGGTCCACCGGCCGCGCCCGCTTGCTGCCCGCCGACAGCATGTCCAGGCACACGTTCGTCGCGATCCGGTACAGCCAGGAGCGCAGGCTGGAGCGGCCCTCGAACTTCTCGTAGCTCCGCCAGGCCCGCACCAGGGTGTCCTGCACCGCGTCCTCGGCCTCGAACGAGGAGCCGAGCATGCGGTAGCAGTACCCGGTCAGTTCGGTCCGGTACTTCTCCAGTACGACGTCCAGGTCCGCCGTCGCCGTGCCGTTGCCCATCGTCCACCCACCCCTGTGGCCGTTCCGTAAGCGCTCCGTCGCGCCCCAGCACCCCGGAAGCTACCGCAGCCCACCGGCCGTGGCCCCCGGAGTGCGAAAAAGCCGAACTCAGACCAGTTGTTTCACCGACATGAGCAGATGCCGGTGCGCATCGGCACCCGCACCCCCGCCGAGCAGCACCCGCTGCCCCGCTCCCAGCAGCTCCATCCGCAGCCCGGCCCCCTCGAAGGAGTTCAGCGCGTCGAGCAGATACGCCGGGTTGAAGGCCACCGTGACGTCCCCGGCGCCGCGCAGCACCGCCGGCAGCCGCTGCGCCGCCACGTCGTCCCCGTCCCCGGCCCGCACCAGCAGCGAGCCGTCACCCGCCGAGAACTCCAGCCGTACCGGGCTGTTCGCCTCCGCCACGACCGCCACCCTGCGCACGGCCTCCGTCAGTGCCTCGCACTCCACCTCGGCGACCGCCGCCCCGGTCAGCTCGAAGAGCGACCCGTATCCCGGCAGCCGTCCTTCCAGCCGCCGCAGCACCGTCCGCGTCCGCCCGCCCGTGAAGCCGACCGTGCCCGCCCCGCCCCGGGGTGTCCCCCCGGCGGGTTCGAGCCCGATGCTTACGGTCCCGCAGCGGGCCAGCGACCGCGCCACCTCCAGCAGCCGCCGCGCGGGCAGCAGCACCTCCACCGGCGCGTCCGTCGCCGCGTCCACCGACGCTTCGGGCTTCCACTCCAGGTGCCGCACCGCGTAGCGGTAGCGGTCGGACGCCGAGAGGATCATCTCCGTGCCGGCCAGGCGCAGCTGGATCCCGGTGAGGGCCGGCAGCGTGTCGTCCCGGCCGGCCGCCACGGCCACCTGTCCGACGGCCGCGGCGAACGCCGCCGCGTCCACCACGCCGTACCCCGGGGGTGCCTCGGGCAGCGCCGGATACTCCTCGTACGGCAGTGTCGACAGCCCGAACCGGGTGCCTCCCGCCTCCACCGTGAACCGCGAGCCCTCCAGCACACAGTTCACCGGACCCTCGGGCAGCACCCGGCAGATGTCCAGCAGCCGGCGCCCCAGGACCAGGACCCGGCCGGGCACCGCCACCTCCGCGTCGGTCTCGACCCGGGCCGCCGTCTCGAAGTCGAACCCCGCCACCGCGAGCCGCCCGTCCCCGGCCGTCAGCACCAGCCCGCCCAGCACGGGCAGCGGCGAGCGCCCCGGCAGCGCCCGCGCCGCCCACGCCACCGCCTCCGCGAGATCCCCGCGCGCGATCCGGAACTCCATGACGACAAACCCCCTGCTCGACCGTCCAGTTGACCGGCGGACACTATCCGCGGCCACTGACAACGGGCCTTGAGCAGGGGGTTTGCGGTGAGCGGGAGGGTGGGGGAGAGGGTGGGTCAGTGGGCGGGGGCCGGGGCCGGGGCGCGGCGGGTGGCGATCCGGGCCGCGCGGGAGCCGAGCACCGTGAGGGTGACGACGCCGAGGATCGCGAGGACGCCGACGCCGACCGTGCCGGTCCAGCCGTTCGCGTGGAAGGCCATCGCGCCCACCGTGCTGCCGACGCTGGAGCCGATGTAGTAGGCGGACTGGTAGAGGGCCGAGGCCTGGGCCCGGCCGTGGACCGCCGTCTTGCTGACCGCCGAGGAGGCGACCGCGTGGCCCGCGAAGAAACCGGCCGTGATCAGCACCAGGCCCAGCAGGACCAGCGGGAGGGAGTCGGCCAGGGAGACCAGCAGGCCCGTGGCCGTCATACCGCCGGCCAGGTACAGCGCGCCCCGGCGGCCGAGCCGGCCCACCAGACGGCCGGCCGTGGAGGCGGACACCGTACCGACCAGGTACACCAGGAAGATCGAGCCGACGATGCCCTGCGGGAGCGAGAAGGGCCCTTCCGTGAGGCGGTAGCCGATGACCGTGTACACGCCGCCGAACACCGTCATGAAGAGGGCGCCGATCGCGTACAGGCGGCGCAGCAGCGGGTCGGCGAGGTGGCCGCGGACCGTGCGGGCCAGGACGCGGGGGCGCAGCGAGCCCGGCGCGAAGTGCTTCGGCGCCGGCAGCAGCAGCCGGAACGCCACCGCGCAGGCCACCGCGATCACGCCGATGACACCGACCGAGACCCGCCAGCCCCACTCCTGTGCGACCCAGCCGGTGATCACCCGGCCGCTCATCCCGCCGACGCTGTTGCCCGCCACGAACAGGCCGATCGCCGTGACCAGCGCCTTCGGCCGGACCTCCTCGGCCAGATAGGCCGTCGCCGAGGCCGGCAGGCCGGCCAGCGCCGCGCCCTGCACCGCCCGCAGCACCACCAGCGTGCCGATCGACGGCGCGAACGGCACCAGCAGGCCGACGCCCACCGCGACCGCCAGCGAGGCCGTCATCACCGTACGGCGGCCGAAGCGCTCGGACAGGGCGCTCATCGGCAGCACGAACAGCGCCAGACCGCCGGTCGCGGCCGCCACCGTCCAGCTCGCCTCGCTCGCCGGCACTCCGAACTCCCCGGAGATCAACGGCAGCAGGGCCTGGGTGGAGTACAGGAGCGCGAAGGTCGCGACACCGGCGAGGAAGAGGGCGAAGCTCATCCGGCGGTAGCCGGGGCCGCCCGGGGTCATCCGGGAGTCGGCGGAGGAAGGTGCCGAGGAAGCCGAGGAAGCCGAGGGAGCCGAGGGAGCCGAGGAAACGGGGGAAGCCGAGGAAACGGGGGAAGCCGAGGAAGCGGGGGAGACCTCGGTGAGCGAGGAGACGCGGGAGACGGCGGGGGCGGGGCCGCGGGAGGCGCGGGTGGCGCGGGTGGCGCGGGAGCCGTGCGAGTCGTGCGTGGGGACGGACAGGACGGCGCCCACCTGCGTGGACGCCCCGGTACTGGCGGGAGACATGCTTCGACGCTACGTACGCCCACGCTGATCCGTCCAATGCATGGAACGTCCATAATCGTTCCCATGGTGCATCAGCAGAGGTCACAGGCGCGGCTGTCACCGTCCGGTGACACAGAAGACATGGCGCTCTCGCTCGCGCCCCGCCTCGCCTACTTCGCGGGAGTGGCCCGCACGGAGCACGTCACCCGGGCCGCGCACGAGATGAACGTGCCCCAGTCGACCCTCTCGCGCGCGATGGCCCGCCTGGAGCAGGACCTGGGCGTCGACCTCTTCGCCCGCCACGGCCGCACGGTCTCTCTCACCCCCGCCGGGCGTACCTTCCTCGCCTCCGTGGAGCGCGCCCTCGCCGAGATCGAGCGGGCCGCCGAGGAGGTGCGCGCCGACGCCGACCCGGCCACCGGCAAGGTCGCCTTCGGCTTTCTGCACACCATGGGCCCCGAGACCGTACCGGGACTCCTGCACGCCTTCCGCGCCGATCACCCGCGCATCCGCTTCAGCCTCGTGCAGAACTACGGCGAGGCGATGCTGGAGCGGCTGCGGGCGGGCGAGCTGGACCTGTGTCTGACCTCTCCCGTCCCCGACGCCCCCGACCTGGTGGCCCGCCGTCTCGACGAGCAGAAGCTCCGTCTCGTCGTGCCCGCCGACCACCCCCTCGCCGGCCGCCGCCGCATCCGCCTGGCCGAGGCAGCCGACGAAACCTTCGTCACCCTGGAGCCCGGCTACGGCCTGCGCCGCATCACCGACGACCTGTGCAGCCAGGCGGGCTTCCGCCCGAGGGTCGCCTTCGAGGGCGAGGAGACGGAGACCCTGCGGGGCCTGGTGGCGGCGGGCCTGGGCGTGGCCCTGCTGCCCCCGCCGACCGTCGCGCGCCCGGGGGTGGTGGAACTGACGGTCACGGCCCCGCGGGCGGTCCGCGAGATCGGCGTGGCATGGCTGGCCGACCGCCCGGACACCCCGCCGGTGGCGGCCTTCAAGAAGTTCCTGCTGTCGAGGAGGGGAAACCTGCTCCCCTGAGGGGCGCCGCGCGGCCGCCCGCTCCCCGCGGACCGGGTCAGACCCGGCGCAGGGACTTCCCGAATCCCGAGGCCAGCGGCATCCGCAGCCCTATGGGCGGCGGCGCGGCCAGCGCGTCCCCCACGGGCCGGGACACCACGCTGCCGAACAGCGCGCCCATCACGAAGTCCACGGCCAGGCTCAGGACTTCGTCCCGGTGCTGGTGCAACCCGTGCCCGTCGGAGTGGACTTCGAAGCGGCACACCTCACGGTTCACCTTCTTCGCGCGGGCGGCCAGCCGGAAGGACAGCTCGGGGTCGGCGCGTTCGTCGTTCGTGCCGTGCACGATCAGCACGCGGCGCCCGACCAGCTGCTTGACCGGTTCGGCGGCAGCGGCGACGTCCTCCTCGGGCAGCCAGGGGGCCAGTGCGACAACGGAGTTGACCGCCTCGTGGCCGCCGGCGCGCAGCGCGGCCCGCCCGCCCATGTCCAGCCCGACGAGGCACACGGGAACATCGCCGTACCGCCGTACGACCTCGTCGGCGGCCCAGGTCGCGTCCCCCGCCAGATGGGCCTCGGCGCCGTTCCAGCCCCGGTAGCGGTAGTGGACGGTGTGGACGGCCAGCCCCTCCGCCCGGCCCGCGCGAGCGAACCTGCGGCCGAGGGCGCGGACGAGGGCCGGTGTCAGCAGCGGGGACGGTCTGCGGGCCGAGGTCTCCTCGCCGCCGGGGAGCAGCAGCACCGCTCCGCTCACCGCCCCCGCACCGGGGCCGACCGCCTTGCCCAGCCCGGCCGTTCGGACCGGTGTCGCTTGCTGTCGCATGACAGAACAGTGTCAGAAGGGGCGGTGATCGAAACCCGTCCAGGCGGTCACCGTTGGGTATCGACGGCCAACGCGCCCCCGTGTCGTGGCGAACGGCGGGATCTCTACGCGCGTAGGCGCTACAGTGCCGAAATGACGAGCCAGACCGCACCGACCGGGACCGTCCCGACGAATGCCGCGGCGACCGTTCCCACGCCGGACCAGATCCGCCGGGCGCCCAAAGTTCTGCTGCACGATCATCTCGACGGCGGGCTGCGCCCCGGTACCGTCGCCGAACTGGCCCGGGAGAGCGGGTACTCGGGGCTTCCCGAGACCGACCCCGACAAGCTGGGCCTGTGGTTCCAGGAGGCCGCCGACTCCGGTTCGCTGGAACGCTATCTGGAGACCTTCGCGCACACCGTCGCCGTGATGCAGACCCGCGAGGCGCTGGTGAGGGTCGCCCGCGAGTGTGCCGAGGACCTCGCCGAGGACGGGGTCGTCTACGCCGAGGTGCGGTACGCGCCCGAACAGCATCTCGAGGGCGGGCTGAGCCTGGAAGAGGTCGTCGAGGCGGTCAACGAGGGGTTCCGGCAGGGGGAGCGGCTCGCCCGGGAGGGCGGCCGGCGCATCCGGGTCGGCGCGCTCCTGACCGCCATGCGGCACGCGGCCCGCTCCCTGGAGATCGCCGAACTCGCCAACCGCCACCGGGACTCGGGTGTCGTCGGCTTCGACATCGCCGGCGCCGAGGCCGGCCACCCGCCCACCCGGCACCTGGACGCCTTCGAGTACCTCAAGCGGGAGAACAACCACTTCACCATCCACGCCGGCGAGGCGTTCGGGCTGCCGTCCATCTGGCAGGCGCTCCAGTGGTGCGGCGCCGACCGGCTCGGGCACGGGGTGCGGATCATCGACGACATCGAGGTCGACGAGGACGGTTCGGTCCGGCTCGGGCGGCTGGCGTCGTACGTCCGGGACAAGCGCATCCCGCTGGAGCTGTGCCCGAGCTCCAATCTGCAGACCGGGGCGGTGACGTCGTACGCCGGGCATCCGATCGGGCTGCTGCGGCGGCTGCATTTCCGGGTGACGGTCAACACGGACAACAGGCTGATGTCGCACACGAGCATGAGCCAGGAATTCGAGCATCTCGTCGACGCGTTCGCTTATACGCTCGACGACCTGCAGTGGTTCTCCGTCAATGCGATGAAATCAGCGTTCATTCCTTTCGATGAACGACTCGCGATGATCAATGACGTCATCAAGCCCGGATATGCCGAGCTGAAATCCGAATGGCTGTTCCGGCAGACCGCCTCCACCAGCGGTTCTTCCGAAACGGCGGGGTAGGGGCGGCGCGTTCGGGGTGCGGAATGCGGACAGGCTTTCACGGGTCGTCCGCATTTCGGTGTTTGCGGCGGGCGGCTCGGCATGTTTACGGTCGTGGACCGCTCAGATCCTCCGCGATCGCTGTCTCCGTTTCCAAGGACGCATTTATCATGAAGCAGTCTGCTGCCAAGACCCTCGGTGTCGCCGCCCTCGGTGCCGCTTTCGCCGCCGTCGGCGCGGGCGCGGCCCACGCGGCCCCGGCCGTCCCGGATGCCACGACCGCCCTGGACTCCGTCGCCCAGACCCTGCCGGGCGCCGGCGAGGCCCTCACCCAGGGGCAGGGCGCCCTCGGTGCCGGGGTGGCCGCCGCTCAGCCGGCCGTCCAGAAGGTTCTGGCCCAGGGCCCGACCGCGCCGGTCGCCGGGCTGCTCGGCGGTCTGCCGCTGAAGGGCCTGCCCACGCACGGCGTGCCGGTGAACGGGATCCCGCTCGGCTGACGTCGCCGCACGGATCGACGCCGCGGGGGCGCACCCGGACGCCCCGGGAGCGCCCCGGCGGCGTCTCGCGCGCCGACCGCCGGCCACGCCGGTCGTCTCGCGCGCCGGCCGTCGGGCGCGCCAGTTGCCTTGCCGGGCACGCCGGCCGTCGGGCTCACCGGGCGGCGGCGCGCACCTTGTCCTCGGACGGCAGCACGATCCACAGCGCGAGGTAGAGCAGGAACTGGGGTCCGGGGAGCAGGCAGGAGAGCAGGAATATCACCCGCATCGTCGTGGCGGAGACGCCGCAGCGGCGGGCCAGCGCGGCGCACACTCCGCCGATCATGCGGCCGTGGGTGGGGCGGGCAAGGGCGGTCATGGTCGCTCCTCCGTGGTCGCCGGCTCCTTCGTGAAGTGAGCCGGGCTGTTGTCTCTCTCCCACGGTACGGAGACGAAGGGGGACGAAGCGTCGCTCTACGGGGCGATCCCGACCCTGGGAATCGTCGGGGTACGCCCCTGAGACAGCTCCTCCTGAACGCCGGCCGTCTGCCCGGCCGCGCCATGACACCGCGCCCCGCGCCGCCGCAGCCACGCCCGCCCCGCCGGTACGACGGCCAGGTGGGCCAGCGCCACGCCCACGGTGTTCAGCAGCAGCGAGTCCACGTCCACGACCCGGCCGGGTACCCCGGTCTGCAGCAGGGCGATGCCCAGCGAGATCAGGGCGCCCGCCGCCACCGTACGCGTCAGGGACGCGAGCGGGGACACGGCGAGCCTGCCGTCGGCCATCGGCAGCAGCACGCCCAGCGGCGCGAGCAGCGCCAGCCCCTCACCGAGGGGGCGCACCGCCGCCGGCCAGCCCAGCGCCAGATCGGCGCGGACACCGGCCAGCGGACGCAGGTTGGCGGGCATCACCCAGGGGACGTCCAGAGGCCGCAGCATCAGCCATGCGACGAGCCCGAGATGGGCGACGAGGAGGACACCCCCGGTCACACGGATGCGGATCGCGGCGCTGCCGCCGATGGAGCCTTGATGCTGCACGCCCCCCAAGACGCGCCCCCGTGCGCGATCGGTTCCGCGACACCCACCCCGCGGCCCGTGAGGCGTCCGCCACACCACCGGACCGCGCCCGTTCAGCCCGCCGTGACCTCGCTGGAGGGCGGCTCCGAGTTGCCGGGGCGGTCGCGGACGTCGACGGTGCACTCGTAGCGGCGCAGGGGGGCGGTGCCCGGGCCGCCGAGGACGACCGAGCCGTCGCCGTCGGCGGCGGCCGAGTCGGAGAGGGTGCAGACGGTCTGGGCGAGCGCGTAGGAGCTGAGGCGGCCGGGGGCGGTGCCGAGGCGCAGCGCCTCCTCCGGGTCCTTGGGGCCGGGGCCGGCCACGGTCAGGCCGCCCGGCACGTACGTCAGATAGCCCGCCGCCCGTTCCGCGGCCGGCGGGGACGCGGCGAGCTGGTCCAGCAGCCCCTGCGCGACCATGACCCGGCGCTTCGCGTCCGGGGTGCCCTCCGGGACGCGCACGGTCCGGTCGACGGTGACCAGGGACGAGCCGCACAGCAGGAAGACCTGCACGGGCACCCCGTGCGAGGACTGCGTGGCGGCGTCGGGCCCGGCCAGCGAGCACGGCACCCGCGACGGCGCGCCGCCGAAGTCCGTCGGTACCTCGGTGGCCTGGATGCCGCAGCCGGCGAGCAGCGCGCCCAGGAGGGGCAGCGCCAGCAGGCGCCGTACGGTCCGTGCGGTCATGACCTCTCCGCCCCCCTGCCGGTGTCCCCGGCCGGGCCGGGCGTGCCGTCCTTGGCCTCGTCCTCCTCCGTCGGCCGTGAGGCGTCGCGTGGCAGCCGGAACGTGAACACCGCCCCGCCGTCGGGGGAGTTGGCCGCGGTGATCGTGCCGCCGTGGATGTGGGCGTTCTCCATCGCGATGGACAGGCCCAGGCCGCTGCCCTCGGAGCGCGGCCGGGAGGCGCTGGCCTTGTAGAAGCGGTCGAAGACGTGCGGCAGGACGTCCTCGGGGATGCCCGGCCCGTGGTCGCGCACCGCGATGACGAGATCGTCGTCGCCGTCGTCGATGCGGACCGACACCCGGACCGGGGAGCCGCCGTGCTTGAGCGCGTTGCCGATCAGGTTGGCGAGGATGACGTCCAGGCGACGCGGGTCGAGCAGGACGTGGATGCCGCGTTCGGCGTCCAGGTCGACGGCGTCCAGCCAGGCACGGGCGTCGATGCAGGCGGTGATCTGGTCGGCGATGTCGACGTCGTCCAGGACCAGGCGGGCGGTGCCCGCGTCGAAGCGGGTGACCTCCATCAGGTTCTCGACCAGGTCGTTCAGCCGCCGCGTCTCGCTGACCACCAGCCGGACGGCCGGCTCGATCATCGGGTCGATGCTCCCCGACTCGAACTCCAGCTCCTCCTCCAGCACCTCCGTCACGGCGGTGATGGCGGTCAGCGGAGTGCGCAGCTCGTGCGACATGTCGGCGACGAACCGGCGCGAGGACTCGTCACGGGCGGCCATGTCGGCGACCCGCTTCTCCAGCGCAGCCGCCGCGTTGTTGAACGTCCGTGACAGATCGGCGAGTTCATCGGTCCCCGACACTCTCAGCCGGGTGTCCAGCCTGCCCTCGCCGAGCCGCCGGGCGGCCACCCCGAGCCGGTGCACCGGCTTCAGCACGGTCGTGGCGGCGGCCTGTGCGAGCAGCGCGGAGCCGATCAGCGCGAGGCCGGTGGCGATCCCCAGCGACCAGGCCAGCGAGTTGAGGTCCTTCGCCTCCGGCTCCAGGGACTTCGCCATGTAGCCGGTCGGGCCGCCCCCGATCACCTTGGTGCCGGCCACCAGGTACGGCGTCCCGTGGTCGGTGACCCGCTGCCAGTACAGGTGGTACGGCGCCTTGTTGTCGCCGGCCACCTTCTGCCGCTTGTCCACCGCGGTGCGCAGCGACCTGGGCACGTCCTGCAGCGAGAAGCCGTTCAGGCCGCCCGAATTGCCGTACACCGTCTTGCCGTTCGTGTCCTGCGCGACCAGCAGCACGCTGAAGCGCTGGCTGCTGCCCGCCATCTGCCCGGCCGTGCGCTGCAGTTCGTCCTGCGTGGGGTGTGCCGGCAGCGCGCCCGCGCGGTTCTGCATCTCCTGCTGGAAGTCGCGCAGCACCGCGTCCTGGGCGCGGGTGAGCACCGCCTCCCGGTTCAGCCAGTAGGCGATGCCCGAAGCCGAGACGGCCGCGGTCAGCGCGACCAGCCCGAAGACGACGACGAGCCGCAGCCTGAGGCTGGTGAACCTGAGCCGCGAAAGACTTCCCCTGTGCCCCGCGGCCCAGCCGCGCAGCCCCCCCTGTGTATCGGTCACTGAGGGGCGTCCAGGCGGTAGCCGACACCACGGACGGTACGGATCAGGGTCGGGGACGAGGGCACGTCCTCCACCTTGGCCCGCAGCCGCTGCACACACGCGTCCACCAGGCGGGAGTCGCCCAGGTAGTCGTGCTCCCACACCAGCCGCAGCAGTTGCTGCCGCGACAGCGCCTGACCGGGCCGCCGGCTCAGCTCCAGCAGCAGCCGCAGCTCGGTCGGCGTCAGCTGGAGGTCCTCGCCGTTCTTCGTGACGGTCATCGCGGACCGGTCGATGACCAGGCTGCCGAAGGTCGCCGAGTCGCTGGACTCACGCTCCCCGCGGCGCAGCACGGCCCGGATCCGGGCGTCCAGCACCCGGCCCTGCACCGGCTTGACGACATAGTCGTCGGCGCCGGACTCCAGGCCCACGACCACGTCGATGTCGTCGCTGCGCGCGGTCAGCAGGATGATCGGCAACTGGTCGGTGCGCCGGATGCGCCGGCACACCTCGAACCCGTCGATGCCGGGCAGCATCACGTCCAGCACGATCAGGTCCGGCCGCTGTTCACGCAGCAGCTTCAGACCGTCCTCGCCGCTGGCAGCGGTGGCCACCCGGTGTCCCTGGCGCGTCAGGGACAGCTCCAGGGCCGTTCGGATGGCGTCGTCGTCCTCGATCAGCAACAGGGAAGGCACGGCCACATTCTTGCCCATGCGACCGCTCCCGTACGACCGTGGCGCAGATACCCGCACACCGTCCGCACCTGTGCGCGTGGTGACGGGACGAGGACGCGGCCTTGGGGTGTGACGGTTCCCGGCCCCTGTGACAGGTCTGTGACAGTCGGCTGACACGTCCATGAAGGTCGATCGGCAAGCTTTTCAGCACGGACGGGGGAGCGACACCGAACTGTCCGGGTCACCGGAAGTCCACGACGGGGAGCGCGAGATGAACACGCTGCACAGCAAGAGCGGCTTGAGCACCAGCGCAGTGGCCACGCGTCTGCACGACGTGTGCCGGGGGCCGGAGAAGTCCGGCGGGGCGAGCATGCGGGGGTGCGCTCGCGTCGCCGGGCGTCAGCACACCGGGTTCATGACGGTGGTTGACGCGCACACGGGGGAAACACACGGGGGAACCGCGTACAGGGAGGACTCGGGGGAGAAGCAGCGCACCTCGCTGACCGAGGCGGAGTTCACCGCCTACGTCCAGGAGCGCCGCGCCTCCCTGTACGCGACCGCCTACCACCTGACCGGTGACCGCTTCGAGGCCGAGGACCTGCTGCAGAGCGCGCTGTTCTCGACGTACCGGGCGTGGGAGCGGATCAGTGACAAGGCGGCGGTCGGCGGCTACCTGCGCCGCACCATGACCAACCTGCACATCAGCGCCTGGCGGCGCCGCAAGCTCAACGAGTACCCGACCGAGGAACTGCCGGAGACGCCCGGCGAGACGGACGCGATGCGTGGCACCGAGCTGCGCGCGGTCCTGTGGCAGGCGCTCGCCCGGCTGCCCGAGACCCAGCGCACCATGCTGGTCCTGCGCTACTACGAGGGCCGCACGGACCCGGAGATCGCGGACATACTCGGCATCAGCGTCGGCACGGTCAAGTCCAGCATCTGGCGCTCGCTGCGCCGGCTGCGCGACGACGAGGTTCTCAGCTTCGGCCGGGACGAGCAGCACGCCTTCGGCGAGCTGGTCGCCTGAGACCGGGGCGGTAGAGGTCCGGGGGGACCACGGGGGAAGCACGGGGGAGCCACGCGGGACCACTGGGGGGTGGGCCCGCGGGGGAAACGGGGGAGTACTGGGGGGAACGGGGGAAGCACGGGGGAACGGGGGAGCTCGGGGGAGCACCGGGAAGCGGGACTGGGGGGCCGGGGGGTCCATCCAGTCCCGCTTCGCGCGTTCGCGTGCCTGCGTGCCTGCGTGCCTGCGTGCCTGCGTGCCTGCGTGCCTGCGTGCCTGCGTGTTTGGGTGTCCGCGAGTCCTACGGCTCCCGCACCCGCACGGCGCTCACGCCGCCGTCTGCTGCCGCGTCCCGGGCCAGGTCTCGGCCGACGCGAGCCGGCTCAGCGCCTCTTCCCGGCCGCAGGGGTGTGCGCCCAGGGAGACCTGGCGGTCCACGATCGCGCGCTCGGCGCGCATGAGCCGCCAGCCGCGCCGCAGCAGGAACGGCACCGACTTGCGGCCCTCCTTCAGATCGCGCAGGAAGCGCCTGCGGAAGGTGGTGACCGGGCCGCGGGACAGACACAGCGCGTCCGCGAGGAGACCCCGCTCGCGGCAGCGCTCCACGATCTCCGCGGCGAAGATGCCCTCCGCGATGAACAGCGACGAGTCGCCGATGTGTAGCGCCTCCTCGCCGGTGCGGGCGCTCAGCGCGATGTCGTACACCGGCACGGGGGTCGAGCGCGTGGCGCACAGCCGGGCGATGGCCTCGACGGCGACGTCCGCGTCCCACGACAGCGGGTGGTCCCAGTCGGTGTGGGAACTCCCGTCCATCAGTGGCAGCGTCGGGTCGTCGCCCTCCTTGTAGAAGTCGTCCAGGCGCAGTACGGGAAGCCCGGAACGGGCGGCGACGAGTGACTTGCCCGAGCCCGAGGGGCCGCACAGCAGCACGACACGGGCGAGGAACGGCGGATGAAGGCTCACGGAACACCAGTTTGACGCATGCCGAGCCTCCTGCCGACCCCGCGGGTCGGCTTTGGAGCGCGCGTCACACCTCAACTACCCTACGTGTCGACCTCATTACCCTGCGCACCAGAAGGCGGCACCAGCGATGGCCCGACACACTTCCTCCCCGCACCCCGCCGCGCAGCGCGCCCTGATCGCCGTCGCGACCGCAGGAGCGGCGCTGGTGGGAGGCGCGGCGACGGCGCACGCGGCCACCCCCGTCGTGGACATGCCGTGGCGGCCCACCTCGCTCGGCGACATCGACCCGCAGGCCGGCCTGACCGTCCTCACCGGCACGGTCGGCTACGTCACCGGCCCGGTCGCCGGCCTCAAGCCCAACCCCCTCGCGGGGACGGGAGTGGACCCGCTGGACAACGGGCTGGGCACCCAGGTGGCCGACTTCAAGCCGGTCGCCACCACGGCCCTGACCGCCCCGGTCGCGCAGGCGCGGTCGCTCGGGAGCATCCCGGTCCTCGGGCAGGCCATGGGCCTGCTCGGCGCGGGACGGACCGCCCCGCTGGGCTGACCGGACCGGCTCCCGGTACGCGGAGAGCCGCGCCGCCCCCGGACGGAGGGGAGGCGCGGCTCTCGGTCCGCGGCGGCCGTCGGGCCGCCGGTGCGGGCGTGCCCGCCGTCAATACGGCCGGGCCGCCCGTACGCCCAGATCGTCAGTGCGACCGGGCCGTCGGGCCGTCAGGCCGTCATGCGGTCAGTACGACGACCCCGACGCGCCCAGCGAACCCGTCGGGTGCCAGACCGTCTTGGTCTCCAGGAACGCCGTCATCCGGTCGATCCCGGGAGTCGCGGAGTAATCCACAGCCTGTGGACGCAGGACGCGCTTCAGGTTGTCCGCAGCCGCGATCTCCAGCTCCTTCGCCAGCACCTCGTCGGCGCCCGCGAGGTCGATCGCGTTGACGTCCTGGTGCGCGGCCAGCGGCGCGGCGATCTCCGCCGTACGGCCGGACAGGATGTTGACGACACCGCCCGGGACGTCGGAGGTGGCCAGCACCTCGCCCAGGGACAGGGCGGGCAGCGGGGCCTTCTCGGAAGCGATCACGACCGCGGTGTTGCCGGTGGCGATCACCGGGGCGAGCACCGAGACCAGGCCCAGGAACGACGACTCCTGCGGGGCGACGACGGTGACCACACCGGTCGGCTCCGGGGAGGAGAGGTTGAAGAACGGGCCCGCGACCGGGTTGCCGCCGCCGACCACCTGGGCGATCTTGTCGGTCCAGCCCGCGTACCAGACCCAGCGGTCGATGGTCGCGTCCACGACCGCGGTCGCCTTCGCCTTCGTCAGGCCCTCGGCCTCGGCGACCTCGCGGACGAACTGCTCCTTGCGGCCCTCCAGCATCTCCGCGACGCGGTAGAGGATCTGACCGCGGTTGTACGCGGTCGCGCCCGCCCAGCCGCCGAACGCCTTGCGCGCTGCCACGACGGCGTCACGGGCGTCCTTGCGGGACGAGAGGGGCGCGTTCGCCAGCCAGTTGTTCTTGGAGTCGGTCACCTCGTACACCCGGCCGCTCTCGGAACGCGGGAACTTCCCGCCGACGTACAGCTTGTAGGTCTTGAAGACCGACAGCCGGGGCTCGGTCTTTTCGGTCTTCTCAGACATCGAGGTACGCCTCCAGGCCGTGGCGACCGCCCTCGCGGCCGAAGCCCGACTCCTTGTAACCGCCGAACGGCGAGGTCGGGTCGAACTTGTTGAACGTGTTGGACCAGACGACACCGGCGCGCAGCTTGTTGGCGACGGCCAGGATCCGGGAGCCCTTCTCGGTCCAGATGCCCGCCGAGAGGCCGTACTGCGTGTTGTTCGCCTTGGCGACCGCCTCGTCGGGCGTGCGGAAGGAGAGCACCGACAGCACCGGGCCGAAGATCTCGTCACGGGCGATGGTGTGCGCCTGGGTGACGCCGGTGAACAGCGTCGGGGCGAACCAGTAGCCGGAGGAGGGGAGTTCGCAGGCCGGCGACCAGCGCTCGGCGCCCTCGGCCTCGCCCTTGTCCGCGAGCGCGGTGATCCGGGCCAGCTGCTCGGCGGAGTTGATCGCGCCGATGTCGGTGTTCTTGTCCAGCGGGTCGCCCAGGCGCAGCGTCGACAGGCGGCGCTTGAGGGAGTCCAGCAGCTCGTCCTGGATCGACTCCTGGACCAGCAGGCGGGAACCGGCGCAGCAGACCTGGCCCTGGTTGAAGAAGATGCCGGTGACGATGCCCTCGACGGCCTGGTCGATCGGGGCGTCGTCGAAGACGATGTTCGCGCCCTTGCCGCCCAGTTCGAGGGTGAGCTTCTTGCGCGTGCCGGCGACCGTGCGGGCGATCTCCTTGCCCACGGCGGTGGAGCCGGTGAACGCCACCTTGTTCACGTCCGGGTGCGCGACCAGCGCGGCACCCGCGTCGCCGTAGCCCGGAAGGATGTTGACGACACCCTTGGGCAGGCCCGCCTGGCGGCAGATGTCGGCGAAGAAGAGGGCGGAGAGGGGGGTCGTCTCGGCGGGCTTGAGGACGACCGTGTTGCCGGTCGCCAGCGCCGGGGCGATCTTCCACGCCAGCATCAGCAGCGGGAAGTTCCACGGGATGACCTGGCCGGCCACGCCCAGCGGACGCGGGGCGGCGCCGTAGCCGGCGTGGTCGAGCTTGTCGGCCCAGCCCGCGTAGTAGAAGAAGTGCGCGGCGACGAGCGGGAGGTCCGCGTCGCGGGTCTCCTTGATCGGCTTGCCGTTGTCCAGCGTCTCCAGGACGGCCAGCTCACGGCTGCGCTCCTGGATGATGCGGGCGATGCGGAACAGGTACTTGGCGCGCTCGGAGCCGGGCAGCGCCGACCACTTCTCGAACGCCTTGCGGGCGGCCTTGACCGCGCGGTCGACGTCGGCCTCGCCGGCCTGGGCGATCTCCGACAGCACTTCCTCGGTGCTCGGGGAGACCGTCTTGAAGACCTTGCCGTCGGCCGCCTCGGTGAACTCACCGTCGATGAACAGGCCGTAGGAAGGCGCGATGTCGACGACGGAGCGGGACTCGGGCGCCGGCGCGTACTCGAAAAGGGATGACGTGTTGTCCATGTTCATGGGTCTCAGTCCACCGTCACGTAGTCAGGGCCGGAGTAACGGCCGGTGGCCAGCTTCTGCCGCTGCATCAGCAGGTCGTTGAGGAGCGAGGAGGCGCCGAAGCGGAACCAGTGGTTGTCCAGCCAGTCCTCGCCCGCGGTCTCGTTGACCAGGACCAGGAACTTGATCGCGTCCTTGGTGGTGCGGATGCCGCCGGCCGGCTTCACGCCGATCTGGACGCCGGTCTGGGCGCGGAAGTCGCGCACCGCCTCCAGCATCAGCAGGGTGTTGGCGGGCGTGGCGTTGACCGCGACCTTGCCGGTGGACGTCTTGATGAAGTCGGCCCCGGCCAGCATGCCCAGCCAGCTCGCCCGGCGGATGTTGTCGTACGTCGACAGCTCGCCGGTCTCGAAGATGACCTTCAGCCGGGCGCTCGTCCCGCAGGCCTCCTTCACGGCGGTGATCTCGTCGTACACCTTCATGAAGTGGCCGGAGAGGAACGCGCCGCGGTCGATGACCATGTCGATCTCGTCGGCACCCGCGGAGACGGCGTCGCGCACGTCGGCCAGCTTGACGTCGAGGGCGGCGCGGCCGGCCGGGAAGGCGGTGGCGACCGAGGCGACCTTCACGCCGGAGCCGGCGACGGCTTCCTTGGCGGCGGCCACCATGTCGGGGTAGACGCAGACGGCGGCGGTCGTCGGGGTCGTCCGGTCCGTCGGGTCCGGGTGGACCGCCTTGGCGCCGAGCGCCCGGACCTTGCCCGGGGTGTCCGCGCCTTCCAGCGTCGTCAGGTCGACCATCGAGATGGCGAGGTCGATGGCGTACGCCTTCGCGGTGGTCTTGATGGAACGGGTACCAAGAGACGCGGCTCGCGACTCCAGGCCGACCGCGTCGACGCCGGGCAGCCCGTGGAGGAAGCGGCGCAGCGTGCTGTCGGACCCGGTGACGTCAGCGAGAGCGTGTGCTGTGGGTGCAGAGGTGGGCATGGTCACCAGACGAGCATATCTACGCGCGTAGCGGCTGTATACCCCCGGGGGTTCGTTCCGGCCCGGATCACAGTCCGGGGCACAGTCCGGATCACAGCCCGGAAACCAGCCCGGATCACAGACCAGATCACAGATGAGACCCGGTATCGGGCCGGGCCCGGGAGGTCGCGGCGGTGTCGTGCACAATCGGGGCATGACGACCCCGGACCACAAGTCACCCGCGCCGCAGCCCACGGTGCCCCTCGCCAAGGACCGGATCTACCGCTCGCCCCTGGCGCTCGTGGGCGGCGTGCTGCTGCTGGTGCTCGTGGCGTGGCTCGGCGTCGACGCGCTGCTCCGCGGCCACGGGCACACCCCCTGGCTGGCGCTCGCCGGGATGATCCTGGCCTTCCCGCTGGTCGGCGCCTTCACCCTCCGCCCGGCCGTCTTCGTGAACGAGGACCGGCTGCGGGTCCGCAACCCCTTCCGGGTCGTCACCCTGCCCTGGGGCGAGGTCGCCGCCCTGCGCTCCGGCTACTCCAACGAGGCCGTCGCCAAGTCCGGCACCAAGTACCAGCTGTGGGCCATCCCCGTCTCGCTGCGCGCCCGGAAGAAGGCGACCCGCAACCAGGCCCGCGCCGCGGCCGAGGCAGCCCGGGGCGGCCGTGGCCGCGGCGGGCGGTTCGGCGGTGGGGGCGGGAGCCTCGGCGCGTTCGGCGGCGGTGCCACGACGGCCGTCCCCGCCCGCGCGGAGACCGACAAGATCATGGACGACCTGCGGGAGACCCTGGAGCGCCGCGGCGAGGAGACGCCGGCCCAGGGCGAGGTCGTGGTCCGCTGGGCTTACGAGGTCATGGCGCCGGCGCTCGCGGGTGCGGTGCTGCTGGCGGTGCTGCTGGCGACCGGCTGAGCCCGGATGGCGGCCGGCCGCGCCCGGACCGCCGCTACGACGACGAAACGGGGTGCCCCCGGCAGGGGGCACCCCGTTTCGCGTCCGTGCGGGTTCAGATGCCGGCCGCCGCCGACAGGTCACGCTTGACGCCCGCGAGCAGCTCGGCCGCGCGGGCGCGCGCGGCCGGCAGGCCGGCGTGCGTCGCGACCGGTACGACGACCTCCAGGTAGCACTTCAGCTTGGGCTCGGTGCCGCTGGGGCGCACGATGACGCGGGCGCCGTCGAGGGTGTAGCGCAGCCCGTCCGTGGGCGGGAGCCGGTCCGTGCCCAGGGTGAGGTCCTCGGCCCGGGTGATGGCGAGGCCCGCCAGCTCGGTCGGCGGCCGCTCGCGCAGGCGGCGCATCGCGTCGGAGATGACGGAGAGGTCCTCGACGCGCACCGAGAGCTGGTCGGTGGCGTGCAGCCCGTGTTCCACGGCCAGGTCGTCGAGGAGGTCGAGCAGCGTGCGGCCCTCCTCCTTGAGGACCGAGGCCAGTTCGGTGATCAGGAGCGCGGCGGTGATGCCGTCCTTGTCACGCACGCCGTCCGGGTCGACGCAGTAGCCGAGGGCCTCCTCGTAGCCGAAGCGCAGGCCCTCGACGCGGGCGATCCACTTGAAGCCGGTCAGCGTCTCCTCGTACGGCTGGCCCGCCTTCGCGGCGATCCGGCCGAGCAGGGAGGAGGAGACGATCGACTCCGCGAAGGTGCCGGTGGCCCCGCGCCGGACCAGGTGGGCGGCGAGCAGCGCGCCGACCTCGTCGCCGCGCAGCATGCGCCAGTCCCCGCCGTCCTTGACGGCCACCGCGCAGCGGTCCGCGTCGGGGTCGTTGGCGATGACGAGGTCCGGGTCGCTCGCGCGGGCCCGGGCGAACGCCAGGTCCATCGCGCCCGGCTCCTCCGGGTTGGGGAAGGCGACCGTCGGGAAGTCCGGGTCCGGCTCGGCCTGTTCGGCGACCAGGACCGGCTCGGGGAAGCCGGCGCGGGCGAACGCGGCGAGCAGGACGTCCTTGCCGACGCCGTGCATCGCCGTGTAGACCGTGCGGGCCGTGCGCGGGGAGCCCGCGTCCAGTACGGCGTCCGTACGGGCCAGGTAGGCGTCCAGGACCGCGTCGTCGAGGATCTCCCAGCCCGCGTCCGGGCGCGGTACGTCGTGCAGCGAGGCGATCGCGTCGATCTCGGCGGCGATCTCCGCGTCGGCGGGCGGCACGATCTGGGAGCCGTCGCCGAGGTAGACCTTGTAGCCGTTGTCCCGGGGCGGGTTGTGGCTGGCCGTGACCTCCACGCCCGCGACCGCGCCCAGGTGCCGTATGGCGAAGGCCAGGACGGGGGTGGGCAGGGGGCGCGGCAGCACGACGGCACGCAGGCCGGCGCCGGTCATCACGGCGGCGGTGTCCCGGGCGAAGTCGGCGGACTTGTGGCGGGCGTCGTAGCCGATGGCGACGATACCGGCGTCGTCGCCCCCGTGGGGGGTGCCGTTCTTCTTCAGGTACGCGGCGAGGCCCGCGGCGGCGCGGATGACGACGGAGCGGTTCATGCGCATCGGTCCGGCGCCGAGTTCGCCCCGCAGACCGGCGGTGCCGAACTGGAGGGTGCCGCCGAAGCGGGCGGAGAGCTCCGCGACGTCGCCGGCCTCGATCAGCTTGGCCAGTTCGTCACGGGTCTCCTGGTCCGGGTCCTCCGCGAGCCACGCGTCGGCCTCGGCGATGAGATCGTCGTACACCTTGGGATCAACCTCTCCTGTGTCTGCCTGGTCCCGCTGGGGGCTCCGCCCCCAGGTCCCCGTTTTCCCGCCCGTCCGGCCGGGAACCGGACGGCCGGCCCGGCGCCCACGTGCCGACACCGCCCGCCCGCGGCCGTGTGCGGGGCCGCCAAGGCGTCTGAGCCTCACGCCGGGCGGTCCCGCGTCCGCGTCGTACCGGGCGGGTCGTGTCGTACCGGGCGGGTCGTGTCGCGTCGCGGCGCGGCACGTTCTCGTCCGGGAGTCGCTTACAGCCGGCCCAGTACCTGGGTCAGCAGCTGGCCCATGCGGGCTGCCGAGTCGCGGCCCGCCTGCAGGACCTCCTCGTGGTTGAGGGGCTCGCCCGTCATGCCCGCGGCGAGGTTGGTGACCAGGGAGATGCCCAGCACCTCGGCGCCCGCCTCACGCGCGGCGATGGCCTCGAGGACCGTGGACATGCCGACGAGGTCCGCGCCGATGACGCGGGCCATGCGGATCTCGGCCGGGGTCTCGTAGTGCGGGCCGGGGAACTGCGCGTAGACGCCCTCCTCCAGGGAGGGGTCGATCTCCTTGCACAGGGCGCGCAGCCGCGGGGAGTACAGGTCCGTCAGGTCGACGAAGTTGGCGCCGACGATCGGGGAGGTGGCCGTCAGGTTCAGGTGATCGCTGATCAGCACCGGCTGGCCGGGGCGCATGCCCTCGCGCAGACCGCCGCAGCCGTTGGTGAGCACGATGGTCTTGCAGCCGGCGGCGACGGCCGTACGGACGCCGTGCGCGACGGCGGCCACCCCGCGGCCCTCGTAGTAGTGCGTGCGGCCGAGGAAGACCAGCGCGCGCTTGTCACCGAAGGAGTACGAGCGGATCTTTCCGCCGTGCCCCTCGACCGCCGGCGGCGGGAAGCCGGGCAGCTCGGTGACCTGGAACTCGGCGTCGGGCGCGCCCAGGGCGTCGACGGCCGGAGCCCAGCCGGAGCCCATCACGAGGGCGACGTCGTGGGTCTCGGCGCCCGTGAGCTCGCGCAGGCGCGCGGCGGCGGCGTCGGCGGCCGCATAGGGGTCGCCCTGGATGTCGTCCGGAAGGAGAGATGCGTTCACGTCGACGAGGGTAGCCGGTCTTCGCCTACGCGCGTAGATGACAGAGCCCATGGGTTTGCGATCGTTGTCATGCGGTTTCTGGCAGGCGGTGGGCAAAGGGCCGCCGGTCAGCAGGGGCGTTTGCGGAGTTCCATCACATAGTCGTGGGGCGCCCCCGCGGACTCGGCCGCGTCCGCGATCTCTCCGAGGTAGCGGGCCGAGGGCAGGCCGCCCTCGTAGCCGTTGAGGACGTACGCCCAGGCCGGCTCCTCGCCGTCCAGCGTGTGCGCGCGCACCCGCACGCGCCGGTAGATGCCGAGGCCGACGCCCTCCCACCGGTCCAGCGACTCCTCGTCCGCCGGCGTGAGGTCGTACAGACCGACGAAGACCTGCGCCCCGGGCCCCTCGACGAGTGTCGCCAGCGCGCCCTCCCAGCCCAGCTGCTCGCCCCCGAAGGTCAGCCGCCAGCCGTTCAGCCAGCCGATGGCGCGCAGCGGGGAATGCGGGGCGCGGCGGGACATCAGCCGCGCGTCGAGGTTGCCGGCGTACGCGGCATAGAGCGACATGGGGGAGAGGGTACGGCAGTGGGAACTCCCGTATCCCACGCCTCAGAGGTCTCTTCCTCCCCATGGCCGTGCCCCCGGGGAGTGACCCGTTCGAGGGTGCGGGACAATGGGGGACGTGACTCGGATCGTGATCATCGGTGGCGGACCCGGCGGATACGAGGCGGCCCTCACGGCCGCCCAGCTCGGCGCGGAGGTGACCGTCGTGGACTGCGACGGTCTGGGCGGGGCGTCGGTGCTGACCGACTGCGTGCCGTCGAAGACCCTCATCGCCACGGCCGAGGTGATGACCACCTTCGACTCCTCCTACGAGGAACTGGGCATCATCGTCGCCGACGACACCCCGCACGTCGAACAGGCGGCCCGGGTGGTCGGCGTGGACCTCGGCAAGGTCAACCGCCGTGTGAAGCGCCTCGCGCTCGCCCAGTCGCACGACATCACCGCCTCCGTGACGCGGGCCGGCGCCCGGGTCATGCGCGGCCGCGGCCGGCTGGAGGGCATGCAGGCCCTCGACGGCTCCCGCAAGGTCGTCGTCACGGCCGCCGACGGCACCGAGGAGACCCTCGTCGCCGACGCCGTCCTCATCGCCACCGGCGGTCACCCGCGCGAGGTGCCCGACGCCCAGCCCGACGGTGAGCGCATCCTGAACTGGACGCAGGTCTACGACCTCACCGAGCTGCCGGAAGAGCTGATCGTGGTCGGCTCCGGCGTCACCGGCGCCGAGTTCGCCGGCGCCTACCAGGCGCTCGGCTCCAAGGTCACCCTGGTCTCCTCCCGCGACCGCGTGCTGCCGGGCGAGGACCCCGACGCCGCCGCCGTCCTGGAGGACGTCTTCCGGCGCCGCGGCATGAACGTCATGGCCCGCTCCCGCGCCCAGTCCGCCAAGCGGGTCGGCGACCGCGTCGAGGTCACCCTCGCCGACGGCCGCGTGATCAGTGGCAGCCACTGCCTCATGGCCGTCGGTGCCATCCCGAACAGCGCGGGGCTGGGGCTGGAGGAGGCCGGCGTCAGGCTGAAGGAGTCCGGGCACATCTGGACCGACCGGGTGTCGCGCACCAGCGCCCCCGGCGTCTACGCGGCCGGCGACGTCACCGGTGTCTTCGCCCTCGCCTCCGTGGCCGCGATGCAGGGGCGCATCGCGATGTACCACTTCCTCGGCGACACGGTGAGCCCGCTCAACCTCAAGACCGTCTCCTCGAACGTCTTCACCGACCCCGAGATCGCCACCGTCGGCTACACGCAGGCGGACGTCGACGCGGGCAAGATCGAGGCGCGGGCCGTGAAGCTGCCGCTGCTGCGCAACCCGCGCGCGAAGATGCAGGGCATCCGGGACGGCTTCGTGAAGATCTTCTGCCGTCCGGGCACCGGGATCGTCGTCGGCGGCGTGGTCGTCGCGCCGCGGGCGTCGGAACTCATCCACCCCATCTCGATCGCCGTCGACAACAACCTGACGGTCGAACAGATCGCGAACGCGTTCACGGTCTACCCGTCCCTCTCGGGGTCGATCGCCGAGGTGGCGCGCCAGCTGCACGGGCGCAAGGCGAGCGCGGAGGCCTGACGGCGGGCCTGCGCGGACACGGACTCCCCGTCGGTCACGGGGAGTTGTCGCGCATGCGTGCGGCATAGGCGGGTGGGTTAACTCCTATACCACCCCGCACCCGCCCTTGCGAACAACTTCTGTTATTCGGCGCAAACTGCTGAAAGCAGACGGTCGTTGGGGTTACTGTCAGTTTCGTGTTCGCTGCAGAACGTCGCCAATTGATCCTCGAAATGGTGCGAGCGAACGGGGCCGTGTCGCTCCGTGAACTCGCCCGCGTCGTCCAGACCTCCGAAGTGACCGTGCGGCGCGATGTGCGCGCACTGGAGGCAGAAGGACTCCTCGACCGCCGGCACGGCGGTGCGGTACTGCCGGGCGGATTCACGCGGGAGTCCGGCTTTCCGCAGAAGTCCCATCTCGCGACCGCGGAGAAGACGGCCATCGCCGACCTCGCCGCGGGCCTCGTCGAAGAGGGCGAGGCCATCGTGGTCGGGGCGGGTACGACCACGCAGGAGCTGGCCCGCCGGCTCGCGCGGGTACCCGGTCTGACCGTCGTCACCAACTCCCTCCTGGTCGCCCAGGCGCTCGCCCACGCCAACCGCGTGGAGGTCGTGATGACCGGCGGTACGCTGCGCGGCTCCAACTACGCGCTGGTCGGCTCCGGTGCCGAGCAGTCCCTGCAGGGGCTGAGGGTCTCGAAGGCCTTCCTCTCCGGCAGTGGCCTGACCGCCGAGCGCGGCCTGTCCACGTCCAACATGCTGTCGGCGTCCGTCGACCGCGCCCTCGTCCAGGCCGCCGCGGAGGTCGTGGTCCTCGCCGACCACACCAAGCTCGGCACCGACACGATGTTCCAGACGGTGCCGACCGACGTCATCACCCGCCTGGTCACCGACGAGCCGCCCGCGCACGACGACCGTGCCGCCACCGAGCTGCAGGCGCTCGCCGACCAGGGCGTGCAGATCGCTGTCGCGGGGGCCTCGGGAAACCACTCGGCGGGTGAGCAGGGGCCCGCGGCGCGTCAGCGGGGGGTGCCCGGGCCCCGGCGGAGTCAGCTGCCCGGGGCCGGGCTGCGGTCGGCCTCCGTACTGGGGGAGCAGCCCGCGGGCACCGAACGGGGGCGCGTCGCGGATCTGCGGCGCCGTTAGCTCTCCGGGTCCGGTGGGTTCGTGGACCGTGCGTGGGCGGTGCCCCGGATGTCGTGCGGCCGCGGGTGCGCCGTGGCTGGTCGCGCAGTTCCCCGCGCCCCTTGAGGTGGGTGCCGTTCGGCCGGGTTCGGGGCCAGTGGGGTGGTCCCGTGCTTCTCGGTCCGGCCGATGTCAGGCGCGCCAAAAAGCGCGACGCCCAGCAGACCGGATAACCGGTCCACCGGGCGTCACCTGAGTGCGGGCGTCAGTCCTTGATCTCGCAGATCGCGGCGCCGGACGTGATGGAGGCGCCGACCTCGGCACCCAGGCCCTTGATGGTGCCCGCCTTGTGGGCGTTGAGGGGCTGCTCCATCTTCATGGCCTCCAGGACGACGACCAGGTCGCCCTCCTTGACCTCCTGGCCCTCCTCGACCGCCACCTTCACGATGGTGCCCTGCATGGGCGAGGCGAGGGTGTCGCCGGAGGCGACGGGGCCGGACTTCTTGGCGGCGCGGCGCTTCGGCTTGGCGCCGGCGGCGAGGCCGGTGCGGGCCAGGGACATGCCCAGCGACGACGGGAGGGAGACCTCCAGGCGCTTGCCGCCGACCTCGACGACGACGGTCTCACGGCCGCCGGTGTCCTCGTCCGCCTCGACGTCGGCGGGGGCGGTGAAGGGCTTGATGTCGTTGACGAACTCGGTCTCGATCCAGCGGGTGTGGACCGTGAACGGGTCGGCGGAGCCGGTCAGCTCGGGGGCGAACGCCGGGTCCCGGACGACCACGCGGTGGAACGGGACGGCGGTGGCCATGCCCTCGACCTGGAACTCGTCCAGGGCGCGCGCGGCCCGCTCCAGGGCCTCCTTGCGGGTGCGGCCGGTGACGATCAGCTTGGCGAGCAGGGAGTCCCAGGCCGGGCCGATGACCGAGCCGGACTCCACGCCCGCGTCCAGCCGGACACCGGGGCCCGACGGCGCGTCGAAGCGGGTGACCGTACCGGGAGCCGGGAGGAAGCCGCGGCCCGGGTCCTCGCCGTTGATGCGGAACTCGAAGGAGTGGCCGCGCAGCTCCGGGTCGCCGTAGCCCAGCTCCTCGCCGTCGGCGATACGGAACATCTCGCGGACCAGGTCGATGCCGGCGACCTCCTCGGTCACCGGGTGCTCGACCTGGAGGCGGGTGTTGACCTCCAGGAAGGAGATCGTGCCGTCCTGGCCGACCAGGAACTCACAGGTGCCGGCGCCCTCGTAGGCGGCCTCCTTGAGGATGGCCTTGGAGGCGCGGTACAGCTCGGCGACCTGCTCGTCCGACAGGAACGGCGCGGGCGCCTCCTCGACGAGCTTCTGGTGGCGGCGCTGGAGCGAGCAGTCACGGGTGGAGACGACGACCACGTTGCCGTGCTTGTCGGCCAGGCACTGCGTCTCCACGTGGCGCGGCCGGTCGAGGTAGCGCTCGACGAAGCACTCGCCGCGGCCGAAGGCGGCGACGGCCTCGCGGACGGCGGAGTCGTACAGCTCCGGGACCTCTTCGAGGGTGCGGGCGACCTTCAGGCCGCGCCCGCCACCGCCGAAGGCGGCCTTGATCGCGATCGGCAGGCCGTGCTCCTCGGCGAAGGCCACGACCTCGTCGGCGCCGGACACCGGGTCGGACGTGCCGGCGACCAGCGGCGCGCCGGCGCGCTGGGCGATGTGCCGGGCGGCGACCTTGTCACCGAGGTCACGGATGGCCTGCGGCGGCGGGCCGATCCAGATCAGACCGGCGTCCAGGACCGCCTGAGCGAACTCGGCGTTCTCCGAGAGGAAGCCGTAACCGGGGTGGATGGCGTCCGCACCGGACTCGCGGGCGGCGTTCAGCACCTTCTCGATGTCCAGGTAACTGGTCGCCGGAGTGTCACCGCCCAGGGCGAACGCCTCATCCGCGGCGCGGACGTGCAGAGCGTCCCGGTCCGGGTCGGCGTATACGGCCACGCTCGCGATCCCGGCATCCCGGCAGGCCCGGGCAACGCGGACAGCGATTTCGCCACGGTTGGCGATGAGCACCTTGCGCACGATTGAGGCTCCCTCCTTGAAACAAGCCGAGTTTAGGGACTGCCGACGAGCCACTACGACCCGTCCCCAATGGTGAGCTTGCCCACACGGAGCGTGATGCCAGGCCCGCTCGACCCACGAAAGCCCTTGTCGCGCCTTGGTACGCGGGACTCCACCGGAAAACCCTAGCCCCGTCATGTGGCCAAGGTCTCTGTGAGAGCGTGCTGCGGGCCACTCGGTTTCTTTGTGGAGTCCCTACGAATGGCCCAATGATTCTTTGCCGCCGGACGAACCCTTGTCCCTCGCTTTGCCCTCCCCAAAGCTCTTCACGAGCAGGGGGGACCCCCATGTAGCGTGCGCGATGACACGAACGTACTTCGGGTAACAGCAGCTCTGCTCGGGCTGAGGTCGAAAGTGGGTGGGGACCGGTGTTGCGCAGACCGGTGGCGTGGGTCGTGGCGTTCGTCCTCTTGGCCGAGGCGTTCACGATCGGAGCACTGAACTGGTTCCTCGGAGTGGTCGTGGACCACCAGAAGATGTCCCTGGCCGGTCTCGACCCCGACGTGATGTCGATGTCCTCGAAGATCGGCGGCGTGGTCTTCGGCCTCTACTTCGCCCTGTGCGCCCTGGTGGCCCTGCTGGTCGCGATACGCGACCGCGCGCCCGCCGGCCTCGGGCGTGTCCTGCTCATCAGCGCCGCGGTGGTGCACGCCCTGCTGGGCGCCTTCTGCTGGGGCCCGGTGGGCCGGCCCGCGTTCCTGTTCATGGTCGTGGTGTTCGCGCTGATCCTCCTGCTCCTGATGACGTACGACCGCCAGGACGACGCCGGCCGGCAGCGGGCCGCCGGCGCCCCTGGGGCGAGCGGCGACCCCGAGGCGCTGCCCGGACCGGTCGCGCCGCCGCAGGGGGCCGATGAGCGCAAGACCCTGTCCGCGCCGGCCGCAACTCCGGAAGAAGGCGGGCCGCACGGCCGTACGGGTGAGCGGGGCGAGGGGGCCGAGGGGGACGTGGAGCGCGGCGGGCCGCACGACACCGTCCCCGCGCAGGTCACTCTGCCGGTGCCCACAACTCGGTGATGCCGACACCCAGTTCGGCCAGCAGCCGGCGGACCAGGGGCAGGCTGATGCCGATCACGTTGCCGTGGTCGCCGTCGATGCCCTCGATGAACGGCGCCGAGCGGCCGTCCAGGGTGAAGGCCCCGGCCACGTAGAGGGGTTCGCCCGAGGCGACGTAGGCCGCGATCTCCTCGTCCGAGGGGTGCCCGAAACGCACCAGCGTGGAGGCGGTCGCGGACACGTACCGCTTGGCCGTCGTGTCCCAGACGCAGTGCCCCGTCTGCAGGATGCCGGCCCGCCCGCGCATCGCCTTCCAGCGGGCGGTGGCCTCCTCGGCGTCGGCGGGCTTGCCCAGCGCCTGCCCGTCCAGCTCCAGGACCGAGTCGCAGCCGATCACCAGGGCGCCCTGCACCTCCGGCCGCGCCGCCACCACCGAGGCCTTGGCCTCGGCCAGGGCGAGGGCCAGCTCGGCCGGGGTGGGCGCGGTGACGGCGTCCTCGTCGACCCCGCTCACGATCACCTCGGGCGCGAGACCCGCCTGCCGCAGCAGGCCGAGCCGGGCGGGGGACTGGGAGGCGAGGACGAGGCGACGGCGGGGCTGGTCAGTCATGCGGCCAGCGTATCGCCGACGGCGGGCTCACCTCAGACCGATCGCGATCAGGATCACGATCATGGCCAGAGCCAGGAAGAGGCCGAGCCGCCGCAGCTTCGCCTCCATGTCGCGGAGTTCTTTCGACGGCTCGTCCTCGGGGTCTGACCACAGCATGCTCCCAGCGTGGGGCCTGGACCGCGGAGGGCGCCTGAGTAGAGGTACTCAGATCGGCGCCCGGTGCCGCCGTACCGCTGTGCTCGGCTCCCCACGCTCCTGGAACGTGCTGTCAGCTCGGCCAGTAGGTGCGCGTCCACGAGGCCGGGCCCGGGGCCGGGACGCGGTGGGCCGCGATCCGGGACGGGTCCGACCAGGCGTCCCTCGGGGCTCCCGCGCCGGACGGCGTCGCCGACGCCGCCGCGGCGCGGAAGCGGACCACCGCCAGAGCGGCGGCCAGCTCCTCGGGGGTGGGATTGCCTCGTACGACCTTGATGTTCATGACCGCTCCCGGGGTCCGCGTGGCGACAGGGCCTAGAGGGGGATGTTGCCGTGCTTCTTCGGAGGCAGGGATTCCCGCTTGGTGCGCAGTTGACGCAGACCCCGGACGATGTGGGCGCGGGTGTCGGACGGCATGACCACCGCGTCGACGTAACCGCGCTCGGCCGCGATGTACGGGTTGAGCAGGGCGTCCTCGTACTCCCGGATCAGCCGCGCCCGGACGGCCTCGGCGTTCTCGGGGCTCTCGCCGTTCGCCTCCGCCTCCGCGATGGTGCGGCGGTGCAGGATGTTGACCGCGCCCTGGGCGCCCATGACGGCGATCTGCGCGGTCGGCCAGGCGAGGTTGAGGTCGGCACCCAGGTGCTTGGAGCCCATGACGTCGTAGGCGCCGCCGAAGGCCTTCCGCGTGATCACCGTGATCAGCGGGACGGTGGCCTCCGCGTACGCGAAGATGAGCTTGGCGCCGCGCCGGATGATGCCCTCGTGCTCCTGGCCGACGCCGGGCAGGAAGCCGGGGACGTCGACGAAGGTCAGCACGGGCACGTTGAAGGCGTCGCAGGTGCGCACGAAGCGTGCCGCCTTCTCGCTGGCGGCGATGTCCAGGCAGCCGGCGAACTGCATCGGCTGGTTGGCGACGATGCCGACCGGGTGGCCCTCGACGCGCCCGAAGCCGGTGAGGATGTTCGGCGCGAACAGGGCCTGGGTCTCGAAGAACTCCGCGTCGTCCAGGATGTGTTCGATCACCGTGTGCATGTCGTACGGCTGGTTCGCGCTGTCCGGGACGAGCGTGTCCAGCTCGCGGTCCTCGTCGGAGACCGCGAGATCGGCCTCCTCGGGGAAGACCGGGGCCTCGGCGAGGTTGTTGGACGGCAGGTACGACAGCAGCTGCTTGACGTACTCGATCGCGTCCTTCTCGTCCCCGGCCATGTGATGCGCCACGCCCGAGGCGGTGTTGTGGGTGCGGGCGCCGCCCAGCTCCTCCATGCCGACGTCCTCGCCGGTGACCGTCTTGATGACGTCGGGGCCGGTGATGAACATGTGCGAGGTCTGGTCGACCATGACCGTGAAGTCGGTGATGGCGGGGGAGTAGACCGCGCCGCCCGCGCACGGGCCGACCACCAGGGAGATCTGCGGAATCACGCCGGAGGCATGGGTGTTGCGGCGGAAGATCTCGCCGTACGCGCCGAGGGAGGCCACACCCTCCTGGATGCGGGCGCCGCCGGAGTCGTTGATGCCGATGACCGGGCAGCCGGTCTTCAGGGCGAAGTCCATGACCTTGACGATCTTCTGCCCGTAGACCTCGCCGAGGGCGCCGCCGAAGACGGTGAAGTCCTGCGAGAAGACGGCGACGGGGCGGCCGTCGACGGTTCCGTAGCCCGTGACGACACCGTCGCCGTACGGACGGTTCGACTCCAGACCGAAGTTGGTGGAACGGTGCCGGGCGAACTCGTCCAACTCGACGAAGGAGTCCTCGTCGAGCAGCAGCTCGATCCGTTCACGGGCCGTCAACTTGCCCTTGGCGTGCTGCTTCTCGACGGCGCGCTCCGAGCCGGCGTGCGTCGCCTCGTGGATGCGCCGCTGGAGATCCGCGAGCTTCCCCGCGGTTGTGTGCATGTCGGACTCGTGACGCTCTTCCGGCTCGGACATCGGGATGCGGCTCCCTGCCTGCTCAAAAGGGGGGACGATTACTCACCCGTAGCGTAGTGGCGGGCCTACCGGTCAGCAGTGCGGCGTTTCCCACACCTAGGGTGGCTTGCATGACGCCGCAGAATCCCTCAGACGACAGCCGTTGGTCCGACCTGGAGCGCCCTCCGCTGAACGCGGCCGCCCTGCGCCGGGCGCTGACCCGTGACGACAGCCTGTGGTGCGACGTCGAGGTGGTGCAGCGCACCGGGTCCACCAACTCCGACCTCGTCGCCCTGGCCGCCGCGGGCGACGCGGACGAAGGTGCCGTCCTCGTCGCCGAGGAGCAGGACGCCGGGCGGGGCCGCCTGGACCGCACCTGGACGGCTCCCGCCCGCTCCGGTCTCTTCTTCTCCGTCCTGCTGAAGCCCGCCGGTGTCCCCGTCGAGCGCTGGGGCTGGCTGCCGCTGCTGACCGGCGTCGCCGTCGCGACGGCGATCGCGCGCGCCGCCGGCGTCGACACCGCCCTCAAGTGGCCCAACGACCTGCTGGTCACGGTCGACGGGAAGGAGCGCAAGGCCGGCGGCATCCTCGCCGAGCGCGCGGGCACGGACGCGGTCGTGGTCGGCATCGGCATCAACGTCACCCTGCGCGAGGACGAACTCCCCGTCCCCCAGGCGGGATCGCTCGCGCTGGCCGGAGCGATCAGCACGGACCGCGATCCGCTGCTGCGGGCGGTCCTGCGCTCCCTGGAGGAGTGGTACGGGCGTTGGCGGGACGCCGGGGGCGATCCGGCCGCGAGCGGCCTGCAGGAGGCGTACGCGGCGGCCTGCTCGACGCTGGGGCGCACGGTGCGGGCGGAGCTGCCCGGCGACCGGGCGCTGGTGGGGGAGGCGGTGGCCCTCGACGGGGACGGGCGGCTGGTCATCGCGACGGAGGAGGGCGTGCAGGAGCCGGTGGGGGCGGGCGACATCGTCCACTTGCGGCCCGCGTGAGTACGAGTGGTGTCGCGCGGGGTGCTTGCCGGGCGCCCTGCGCCGCGGCCGGCCGGGGGTGGGGGATCCGGGATCCCGTCGCCCCTGGCGGTACGACTGTCCGTGACCGGCGGGCAGCTATCAACGGCCGGATTCACTGCGGCCCGCGGATGCGCACCGGCGCCCAAGCGGCGAAAATCAGGCCGTCCGGCATTTCGGAAACCAGGCCGTCCGGACCGGGGCGAGGGTCCGGGGGACGGCGAACCCCAGGGCGGCCGACCGCAGTACAGGGTGCCCCACCAGCGAAGCTGCACTGCTCGGTCGGCCCAGCCCGACGGAGTGAGCTGGCGCACACCTGCCGTAGAGTTGAGGCCGGTCGATACCTGACCGTGGCAGATCGGAAGGGCAGCAGGCGTGACCGTCGACGACACCGGCTCCGGCGCGGGCGCGGACGGCAGGGTTGACCCCGACGCCGCCGAACCCGGCGAGGACCCCCTCGCCCTGCGCCTGGAACAGCTCATCCTGGGCGCCGAGCGTCGCTACACCCCTTTCCAGGCCGCCCGCAGCGCCGGTGTCTCCATGGAGCTGGCGTCACGGTTCTGGCGCGCCATGGGCTTCGCGGACATAGGGCAGGCCAAGGCCCTCACCGAGGCCGACGTACTGGCCCTGCGCCGCCTCGCCGGCCTGGTCGAGGCGGGACTGCTCAGCGAGGCCATGGCGGTACAGGTGGCCCGGTCCACCGGGCAGACCACCGCCCGGCTGGCCGAGTGGCAGATCGACTCCTTCCTGGAGGGCCTGACCGAGCCCCCCGAGCCGGGTATGACCCGCACCGAGGTGACGTACCCGATCATCGAGCTGCTCCTGCCCGAACTGGAGGAGTTCCTCGTCTACGTCTGGCGCCGCCAGCTCGCGGCCTCGGCCGGCCGGGTCATCCAGGCCGCCGACGACGAGGAGATGGTCGACCGGCGGCTCGCGGTCGGATTCGCCGACCTCGTCGGGTTCACGCGGCTGACCCGCCGTATGGAGGAGGAGGAGCTCGGCGAGCTGGTCGAGGCGTTCGAGACGACCGCCGCCGACCTGGTGGCCGCCCGTGGCGGCCGGCTCATCAAGACCCTCGGCGACGAGGTGCTCTACGTCGCCGACGACGCGGGTACGGCCGCGGACATCGCCCTGCGGCTGGTCGAGACGATGGCGAACGACGAGACGATGCCCGAGCTGCGCGTCGGCATGGCCTTCGGCACGGTGACGACCCGGATGGGCGACGTCTTCGGCACGACCGTGAACCTCGCCTCCCGGCTGACCTCGATAGCGCCCCGCGACGCCGTGCTGGTGGACAGCGCCTTCGCCGAGGAGCTGATCCGCACCGGTGAGGCGCCCGCCTCGGAGGCGGCGGCGGCCGAGGCCGTCGCCACGGCGGAGAAGGAGGGCGAGGAGCCGCCGACGTACCCCTTCGCGCTCCAGCCGATGTGGCAGCGCCCGGTCCGCGGCCTCGGCGTGGTCGAACCCTGGCTGCTCGCCCACCGCCCGTCCCGGCCCTGACCCGGTCTTGACCGTGCCCGGGACCTTGTCCGGGACGTTGACCAGAACCTAGTCCTTCGGCCCGTCCAGCAGATCCACGCACAGCCCGATCACCGGCACGCACACCCCGCCCGGCGGGGGTGCGGGCGCGGTCGTGCCGTGGCTGGGGGCGGGAGTGGGTGCCGGGGCGGTCGCCGAGGCCGGTGGTGGCTGTGGCCGCGTCGTCGTCGGCGGGTGCGGTGCGGTGGTCGCCGGCGGGGGCGCCGGCTTCGGGGCGCTCGTCGAAATGGTGGTCGGAATGGTGGTCGGGACATCCGTACCGTCCGCGGCCGTCCCGGGCGTGGCCCGGGTGTCCGGTCCGGCCGCGGCTGTGCCGGTCGGCGCGGGACTCACCCCGCCCATGGCAGAGGCGGCCGACGGCAGCGCGGCGGGGGACGCCGCGATCGTGGCCGACACGCCTGTGGACCGCTCGGTGGCGTCCCCACCCGTACCGGCCCGCGGCTCGGCCTCGGCGCTGCCGGGCGTGCCGATCCCGGACTCCGGCGCCACACGCACCAGGCTGAGCACTCCCGCGGCCAGCACGAGACTCCCGGCGGCGAGCAGCCCCTTACGGTGGCGCGGCTTGCGATGCCGCCCCCGCCGACCGCCTCCGGCGCCGACCCGCGCGGACACGCCTTCCGCACCGGCTCTCGGCGCGGACACGCCTTCCGTACCGCGCCCCCGCGCCGACACGCCACCTTCGACGCCCGCATCAGCCTCGTCCGGCCCGGGAGCGGGTACGGGCTCCGCGCGTTCGGGGTCTGCGACAGGGCTGGGCGGTGTGGTCGACGTGGGCGGCGTGGCGGCCTCGGCCGGCGCTGTCGAGCCGGCCGGTTCGCAGGGGTCTGCCGACGCGGAAGGTGTGGCGGGACGGGGCGGTGTGGCCGAGGGGGCCGGCCCGGTGATCGCGACCGGCTGACGGAACGCGGCGGGCCTGCGGGGTGTCCGCGACCGGGACGGCCCTGCCGGCTTCGATGCCTCCCTGCGCGCGGTCGGCTCGGCGGTGCCGGGTGGGCCGGGCGGATCGACCAGGGTGGACGGGGTCGACGGGCCGTACGGAGCGGGCGGTGCGGGGGGCTCTGACGTGGCTGCTGCGGGAGCCCCCGCAGGTATCGGTGTCTTCGGTGTCATGAGATCCCTCCCCGCCGCACGCCGAGGACGCGCTGTGGCGGTGCAGCACGCTATGCGCTCCCGTGGGTGATGTGGGGCGAGTCGGTCGGGATGTCACTCGAACGGGCGTAGGACAGCGGGCCGGGGCGGCTCTTTCCCGGGGTGGGGTACGGCTGCGATGATCGGGCCGACAGTGAGTTAACCCGCGTTAACCGGAGGGTGTCATGGCTGAGGAGCGGTTCGGGGAGTTCGTGCTGGTGCGGCGGCACGGGCATGTGGCGGAGCTGGTGCTGGACCGGCCCAAGGCCATGAACGCCGTCTCGACGGAGATGGCCCGCTCCCTCGCGGCGGCGTGCGCGGCGCTCGCCGCCGACCAGGATGCGCGGGTGGTCGTCCTGACGTCGTCGCACGAGCGGGCGTTCTGTGTCGGGGCGGACCTGAAGGAGCGGAACTCCTTCAGTGACGCGGACCTGGTGCGGCAGCGGCCGGTGGCGCGGGGGGCGTACACCGGGGTGCTGGAACTGCCGATGCCGACGATCGCGGCGGTGCACGGGTTCGCGCTGGGCGGCGGGTTCGAGCTGGCGCTGTCCTGCGACCTGATCGTCGCCGACCGTACGGCGGTGGTGGGGCTGCCCGAGGTGTCCGTGGGGGTGATTCCCGGCGGCGGCGGCACGCAGTTGCTGCCGCGGCGGGTCGGGGCGGCGCGCGCCGCCGAGCTGATCTTCTCCGCGCGGCGGGTGGAGGCGGCGGAGGCCGCCGAGCTGGGCCTGGTCGACCAGCTGGTGGAGGAGGGGCGGGACCGCGAGGAGGCGCTGGCGCTGGCGGCGCGGATCGCCGGGAACTCGCCGGTGGGCCTGCGGTCGGCCAAACGGGCGCTGCGGCTGGGGCACGGGCTGGATCTCCGGGCCGGCCTGGAGGTCGAGGACGCGGCCTGGCGCGCCACGGCGTTCTCGGGGGACCGGGCGGAGGGCGTCGCGGCCTTCAACGAGAAGCGCAGGCCGGAGTGGCCGGGAGAGTGATCCCCGCCCCCGCGGGCACCCTCCGTCACCGCCCGGCCGCCCGCCACGCACCGGCTCGCGGCGACCCGGATTCGTCCACCTGATCGCACGACAAATGCACCAATCATTCCCATTCCTCCCTAACCTGGGGTGATGGGTGAGGACAACCGGCTGGCCGCCGTGGTGGCGCTGGCGCAGGGGATGGCAGCGGCGCACACCCCGCGGGAGTCGTGGCTGGCCGCCGCGCTCGGCGCGTGCCGGGCGCTGGACGGGAACTTCGCGGCGCTGTCGGTGTGGGAACGGGAGCTGGGGCGGCTGCGGGTCCTGGTGAACGCGGGGGAGCGCGCCCCGGACGAGGAGGAGTTCCCGGAGGCCGAGGCCTACCCGGTGCATCAGTTCCCGGAGATCGCCGAGTTCCTGCACGAGAAGTGGGCCGGGGGAGGCGGCGTCAACGCGTGGGTCGAGACCGCGCAGGGCCCCGCCGCCGGCACCCCCGGCTACTTCCACCAGCGGGTCGCCGCCCTGCGCCGCAGACGCCGCGGCTGCTGTGTCGTGGCCCCCGTCGTGCTGCACGGCAGGGCCTGGGGCGAGCTGTATGTCGCCCGCGCGGTCGGCGCCCCGGTCTTCGGGCGCCCCGACGCCGACTTCGCCACCGTGCTGGCCGCGGTCGTCGCCGCCGGCATCGCGCAGACCGAGCGGCTGGAGGAGGCCGAGCGGCTCGCGTTCACGGACGCGCTCACCGGCCTCGCCAACCGCCGCGCCGTGGACGTACGCCTGGAGGAGGCCATCGAGCGGCACCGCGCGGACGGGGTGGTCGTCAGCCTCGTCGTCTGCGACCTCAACGGCCTCAAGCGGGTGAACGACACCCACGGGCACGCGGTCGGCGACCGGCTCCTGGAGCGGTTCGGCTCGGTGCTGTCGCTGTGCGGGGCGATGGTGCCGGGCGCGCTCGCGGCGCGGCTCGGCGGGGACGAGTTCTGTCTGCTCGCGGTGGGGCCGCCCGCGGGCGACGTCGTCAAGGCGGCGGAGGAGCTGTGCCGCAGGGCGGCCGAGCTGGAACTGGGGGAGGGGGTGGCGTGCGGGGTCGCCTCGACCGAGGAGCCGATCGGGCCGGTGCGCGACGCCCGGCGGCTGTTCCGGCTGGCCGACGCCGCGCAGTACCGCGCCAAGGCCCTGCGCGCCGACCGCCCCGTGGTGGCCGGCCGCGAGGGCCCCGACGACCCGGTCGTACGACTGGCCGACGAGTCTTCGCGCCCGCCCGCCCGCGCCGAACGCCGCCGCTTCCGCGGGCGCAGGCCGTGAGCCCCGGCCGCGGTGGCCGTACGCTGCCCGGGGCAGGAGAGGTAAGGGTCACTCCCGCCGCCCACTAGTGACACCACTGCATTCAATGCGTACGCTCCTGAATATGGATATGCACACTGTGGTGGTGGGGACGTCCGGGGTCACCGCGTCCGACGTTCTGGCCGTGGCGCGCGGCGGCGCGCGCGTCGAGCTGTCGGCCGAGGCGGTGGCGGCCCTCGCGGCGGCACGGGAGATCGTGGACGCGCTCGCGGCCAAGCCGGACCCGGTCTACGGCGTCTCCACGGGCTTCGGAGCCCTGGCGACCCGGCACATCAGCCAGGAGCTGCGCGGCCGCCTGCAGCGCAACATCGTCCGCTCGCACGCCGCCGGCATGGGCCCGCGGGTCGAGCGGGAGGTCGTACGGGCCCTGATGTTCCTGCGGCTGAAGACCGTCTGCTCCGGACACACCGGCGTGCGGCCCGAGGTCGCGCAGACCATGGCCGACGTGCTGAACGCCGGCATCACCCCGGTCGTGCACGAGTACGGCTCCCTCGGCTGCTCCGGCGACCTCGCCCCGCTCTCCCACTGCGCCCTCGCGCTCATGGGCGAGGGGGACGCGGAGGGCCCCGACGGCGTCGTACGGCCCGCCGGCGAGCTGCTCGCCGAGCACGGCATCCGGCCGGTCGAGCTGCGCGAGAAGGAGGGCCTCGCCCTGCTCAACGGCACCGACGGCATGCTCGGCATGCTGGTCATGGCCCTCGCCGACCTCGACACCCTCTACAAGTCCGCCGACGTCACCGCCGCCCTCAGCCTGGAGGCGCTCCTCGGCACGGACAAGGTGCTCGCCCCCGAGCTGCACGCCATCCGCCCGCACCCGGGCCAGGGCGCGGCCGCCGCCAACATGCTCGCCGTGCTCAAGGGCTCCCAGCTCACCGGGCACCACCAGGACGACGCGCCCCGCGTCCAGGACGCCTACTCGGTGCGCTGCGCCCCGCAGGTCGCCGGCGCGGGCCGCGACACCATGGCGCACGCCCGCCTGGTCGCCGAGCGCGAGCTGGCCGCCGCCGTCGACAACCCCGTGGTCCTGCCCGACGGACGCGTGGAGTCCAACGGCAACTTCCACGGCGCCCCGGTCGCCTACGTCCTGGACTTCCTGGCCATCGCCGCCGCCGACCTCGGCTCCATCGCCGAGCGCCGCACCGACCGGCTGCTGGACAAGAACCGCAGCCACGGCCTGCCGCCGTTCCTCGCGGACGACGCCGGCGTCGACTCGGGCCTGATGATCGCCCAGTACACGCAGGCCGCCCTGGTCAGCGAGATGAAGCGGCTCGCCGTGCCGGCCTCCGCCGACTCCATCCCGTCCTCCGCCATGCAGGAGGACCACGTCTCCATGGGCTGGTCGGCCGCGCGCAAGCTGCGCACCGCCGTCGACAACCTCACCCGGATCATCGCCATCGAGCTGTACGCGGCCACCCGCGCCATCGAGCTGCGCGAGGGTCTGGCGCCGGCGCCCGCCTCCCGGGCCGTGATCGACGCCGTGCGCGCCGCGGGTGTCGAGGGGCCCGGTCCGGACCGGTTCCTGGCCCCCGACCTGGCCGCCGCCGACGCCTTCGTGCGCGCGGGCCACCTCGTCACCGCGACGGAGACGGTCACCGGGCCGCTGCGATAGGCACACACGACGAGAACGGGGGCCCTGTCGCCGGACAGGGCCCCCGTTCCCGTCGGGTCACTTGAGCTTGGCCGCCTGTGCCTTGACCACCGGGGCCGGAACCCCGTACGCCTTGCCGGCCATCATCGCGCCGATGTTGCGCGTGGTGTACGAGGCCAGGGTGTTCCCGTGCCGCTCCACCACGACGTGCTCCGCGCCGGTGTCCCCGTCGCCCAGGTCGCTGGTCACGGCGAAGGCCACCGACGCGTCACCCGCGTCCGGGCCCTTCTCCTCGGCGACCTTGGTGATCGACGCCTTGTCCCCCGCCTGGTCGCCCTTGAAGCCGCCCGCGCAGGCCTTGACCGCGTCGGAGACCGTCCGCAGGGTCTTCTCCGCGCCGTCGCCGTCGTACGAGGACAGGGTGACCACGGTGACGTCGAGGTTCATCGACTCCTTGATCGCGGCCTCGAACTTCCCGCTGGCCATGTCGCCCATGGACGTCGCGTCGTCCGTGGGGTCCTTCTTGTCCTGCTGGACCATGATGTTGGTCTCCGCCGGAGCGTCGCCCGGCGCGATGCCCGTCATGATCTGGAGCAGCGGGCCGCACTGGGCGTCGGCCGCCTTGACCGCGCTCTTCGGGGGAGTGCCGCCCGTGACGGGCTTGATCTTGTAACCGCTCACGTCGCCCTTGGCGACGATCAGCTTCTTCAGCTCGGCCGCGCTCAGCGCCTTCACGGCCGGCTTGTCGGCGTTGTTGACCTTGTCGGCCCCGAGGCCGCCGGAGCCCTCTGAGGCCCCCTCGGAACAGCCGGTGACGAGGACGAGTGACAGCGCGCTCACGGCGACGGTGGCGCACAGCCGCACGCCCGATGATCTCTTCATGGACGGACTATGCGTTCCCGGTCAAAGAAGCGTCAAGCGGGATTAAAAACCGAGGCGTTCGCGACGCACCGAGTACGCCACGAATCCGGCACCGAGGACGAGGAACAGGGTGCCGCCGACGACGTACGGCGTGGTGTCGATGCTGCCGGTGTCGGCGAGTCCGGTCGCGTCCGCGGCTTCCCCCGCGGTCTCGGCCGTCGACGCGGACACCGCTCTGGCCTGCTGGGTCACCTGCGCGGTGGCGGGCGTGGAGGCGGTCTGCGCCCCTGTCGCCACCGGGATGTTCTGCGACGCGTTGGCGGACGGGACGAACCACAGGGCGCAGAGCAGAGTGCCCGCGGCGGTGGCGGTCAGCAGCGGACGGCGAGCGGATGACACGGAATATCGATCCCCCTTGTGGCGCTGGCGAATTGGCCGTGTGGAGCGATGTTAGTGAAAATCGCGGGTCACGGGAAAGTCACGGGAGGTTTCGGCTCTACGCTCGCGTTATGAGCGTTGAAGAGACATCACGTTTTGTACGGCTTCGGGTGGAGCTGGTGCTCGAAGTGCACGACGAGGACGAGCTGACGAAGGCCGCGCTGCGCCGGCTGACCGCCGATCCGGAGGTTCCGGAGGCCGAGAGGGGCCATGCCGAGGCCGCTGTGACGGAAGACACCGCGGAGGCGGTGGCCTATCTCGTGGATCCGTTCGACCTGGTCAGCGAGGTGCCGGGGGTGGAGCTCCAGCAGGCCTCCTGGTCCAGCGAACGTGTCGACTACGACCCGGATTCGCCCGACTGGGACCCGGACGAGGATGATGGGGACGACGACGGAGAAGAGGACGGCATCGGCTGAGCGTTCCGGGGTAGCAGTGCCCCGGGCGGCAACCGCCGTCCGGGGTTTCGTCGTCTCGACGAACGCACGGAGCACCGGCGCGCCCTCCGCCCTCGGCGGACGTGGTGTGTCCCACACATGCGCGGCATGGGGAACGGGACGGTGTGTCCGTAGCGTTGAAGGTTCTCAGCGGGGACTTCTCGGGGTTTTCACGGATACGGCAACGATGGAGAAGCGTGTGATGACGGACAGTAAGCGGCGCAAGGGCCTGACGGTCGCGTCCGCACTGCTCGGCGGTGTGCTCGTGCTCACCGGCTGTTCCAGCGGCGGTGACGCCAGTGCGGCCGACAACGGTGAGAGCTCACAGGCGAAGGCCGACGCCGCGGCGGCGAAGAAGTCGTCCGAGGCGCAGATCACGATCACGCCCAAGGACGGCTCCAACAACGCCTCCATCAACAACTCGGCGGCGGTCACCGTCGCCAAGGGCTCGCTCACCGGCGTGACGATGGCCACCGAGGACGGCAAGACCGTCGCGGGTGCGCTGTCCGCCGACAAGACGAGCTGGAAGCCCACCGGGCAGCTGGAGCGCTCGACCACCTACAAGGTCTCCGCGGAGGCCAAGGACTCGCAGGGCCGTGTCGCCCACGAGAACGCCTCCTTCACCACGGTCTCCCCGGCCAACAGCTTCATAGGCAGCTTCACGCCGGAGCAGGGTTCCACCGTCGGTGTGGGCATGCCCGTGTCGATCACCTTCGACAAGGCGATCACCAACAAGGTCGCCGTGCAGAAGGGCATCACGGTCTCCTCCAGCAGCGGCCAGGAGGTCGTCGGGCACTGGTTCAACGCCAACCGCATCGACTTCCGCCCGGAGCAGTACTGGCAGGAGAACTCCACCGTCACGCTGAAGCTGGCGCTGGACGGCGTGGAGGGCGCGAGCGGCGTCTACGGCGTGCAGCAGAAGACGGTCACCTTCCACATCGGCCGCAACCAGGTCTCGTACGTCGACGCGCAGACCAAGCAGATGAAGATCACGCACGACGGCCAGGTCATCAAGACCATCCCGATCTCGGCCGGTTCGCCGGAGCACAAGACGTACGCGGGCATCATGGTGATGTCCCAGAAGTTCCAGCAGACCCGCATGAACGGCGCGACCGTGGGCTTCACGGATGACGACGGCAAGGGCGAGTACGACATCAAGGACGTGCCGCACGCCATCCGCCTGACCAACTCCGGCACCTTCCTGCACGGCAACTACTGGGGCGCGACGTCCGTCTTCGGCAGCGTCAACACCAGCCACGGCTGCGTGGGTCTGCACGACGTCAAGGGCGCCAAGGACCCGAACACGCCGGCCGCCTGGGTGTACAACCACTCCCTCATCGGTGATGTCGTGGTCCTCCAGCACACCGGTGACAAGACCGTCGCCCCGGACAACGGCCTCAACGGCTGGAACCTGGGCTGGGCGCAGTGGAAGGCGGGTTCGGCGATCTGACCGGCTCCCCACCGCCCCGCGCTCTCCCCGAGTGATCCGATGCCGCCCCCACCGGGCGGCATCGGTGTTTTCCGGGCCTTCTCATCCCCCTCTCAGCGCCGCCTCAGGGTGCCATCAGGGTCCGCGCCTACGTTGCGGCCCATGTTCTTCACCTACCTGAGGCGCGAACTGCGCCGCCGCAGAAAGGCGGCACTCGTCGTCGCCTCCGGTCTCGCCCTGGGCATCGCCCTCGTCATCGTGGTCAACTCCGTGTCCAACGGCATGGGGAAGGCCCAGGACGAGGTCCTGCAGTCGCTGTACGGCCTGGGCACGGACATGACCGTCACCAAGGCGTCGGCGCCGGACGCGAGCGGCGCCCAGCGGCCCCGCTTCAAGTTCGGCGCCCGCGCCGACGGTGACAGCGCCTCGCAGAGCAGCGACCGGGTCATGGTCCAGGGCTTCACCACCCTCGCCTCCTCGACGGTCACCAAGGTCGCGGACCAGCAGGGTGTCGCGTCCGCCGTCGGCGGTCTGAACCTCACCGTGTTCAAGGTCGACGGCCAGTTCACGCGCGGGCAGTTCCAGCAGTCCGGCGGCGCGGGCGGCTACCGGCGCGGCGGCGGCAGCGGTGCCCCGCAGGGCGAGGTCCGGGGCGGCGGCGCCGACTTCGGCATCAACCAGTACACGGTCGTCGGCACCGACGTGACGAAGACGGCGCTCGGTCCGCTGTCCTCCTCCAAGATCAGCAGTGGCCGTACCTTCAAGGCCACCGAGACCGACGCCAAGGTCGCCGTCGTCGACTCGGCCTACGCCAAGCAGAAGAAGTACAAAACCGGCTCCACCGTCACCGTCAAGGGCACCAAGTACACGGTGATCGGCATCGCCACTGCCGACAGCGGCGACGCGGCGGCCAACCTCTACATCCCCCTGAAGCAGGCCCAGACCCTGGCCGGCGAGAAGGACAAGGTCACCACGGTCTACGTCAAGGCGACCGACTCCCAGCGCATCGACTCCGTCAAGAGCGCCATCCGGAAGAACGTCTCCGGTACGACGGTGACCACCTCCTCCGACCTGGCCAAGACCGTCTCCGGCTCGCTGTCCACCGCCTCCTCCCTCGCCACCAAGGTCGGCACGTGGCTGTCCATAGCCGTGCTGGTGGCCGCCTTCCTCGTCGCCGGGCTGCTCACCTCCTCCGCGGTCTCCCGCCGGGTGCGTGAGTTCGGCACCCTGAAGGCCCTCGGCTGGAAGTCGTCCCGGGTGACCCGCCAGGTGGTCGGCGAGGCCATGGTCAACGGCCTGGTGGGCGGTGCCCTCGGCATCGCGCTGGGCCTCGCGGGCGCCTACGCGGTCACGGCCGTCAGCCCGACGCTCCAGGCCCAACTGGGCGGCGGCGCAGGCGGCTTCGGCGGCGGGGGCTTCGGTGGGGGCGCAGGCGGCTTCGGCGGGGGCGGCCTCGGCGGTCCCGGGCGTCGTACGGCGAAGACCCTCGAAGTGGCCCTCACGGCCCCGGTGAACGTGACGACGATCGTCCTGGCGGTCGCCCTCGCGGTGGCCGGCGGCCTGATCGCGGGCGCCTTCGGCGGCTGGCGGGCGTCGCGGCTGCGCCCGGCGGACGCGCTGCGGCGCGTGGAGTAGCGGCCGCCCGACCCGCAGCCGAACCCGATCCGCACCTCCAGGAGTCCCCATGTACGAACTGAGAAACCTCACCAAGACCTACACCCGGGGCAAGGACACCATCCGCGCCCTCGACGCAGTGGACCTCACCATCCCCCAGGGGGACCGCCTGCTCATCCAGGGCCCCACGGGCGGCGGCAAGTCCACCCTCCTGCAGATGCTGGGCGCCCTGGACCGCCCCACCTCCGGCGAACTCCTCCTCGACGGCACCGATCTGGCCAAGCTCTCCGAGGCCCGTCTGACAAGGCTCCGCAGCGAGAACATCGGCTTCGTCTTCCAGTCCTTCAACCTCATCCCGACCCTCACCGCCCAGGAGAACGTGGAGACCGCCCTCGTCCCCCTCGGCGTCAAGACGAAGGAGCGGCGCGAACTGGCCGCCGAGGCGCTGGAGTCCGTTGGTCTCGGCGAACGCCGGGCCCATCTGCCCGCCGAGATGTCCGGCGGCCAGCAGCAACGCGTCGCCATCGCCCGCGCGTTGGTCAAGCGGCCCAAGGTGCTGCTCGCCGACGAGCCGACCGGCAACCTCGACGAGAGCATGCGCGACGAGATCATGGACGTACTCGAACGCCAGTGGAAGGAGCACGGGTTGACCTTCATCATGGTCACCCACGACTCCGCGATCGCGAAGAAGGCCCCGCGCGTGGCCACCATCCGCAAGGGCAGGCTCACCGTGCGGGAGAACGCGGGCGCGTGAGGGCCCATAACACCGTTGCCACGCGGGGCACTCGGCGATTGGGTAACAGTGTCCCGCCCGAGGCGTAACGGTGTTCCTCCCGAGGCGTAACAGTTCTCGTGAGGCTCTTTCATCCTCCTCTCATCTCTTGAGCCGTCTGATCGTGCCCCGGCATACTCCCTGATCCGGGGGTTGACGTTCAGATGTACGACTCTTCCCCCGACCGGGTGAACGGGGATTCGCCCGGTACTTCATCTCCAGGGGGAGAGTCTTGCGCAGACACACGCACAGAGCGGCGGTGGCCACGGTGGCCACCGCCGCCGCAGTCGCTCTCGCAGCGGGCATGACCAGCCCCGCGTCGGCGAAGCCCGGGCAGCGGCCCTCGGCCACCGCCTCGTCGCTCACCGCGAAGCACCACGTCACCCTCATCACCGGCGACCGCGTGGACCTCGACGCCAAGGGCCGCGTCGTGGGCCTCGAACGGGCCGAGGGACGGGAGCACATACCGTTCCAGGTCCGCAGGGTCGCGGGGCACACGCTGGTCGTTCCCGCCGACGCGGCCCGCCTGGTCGCCTCCGGCACGCTGGACCAGCGCCTGTTCGACGTCACCGAGCTGAACAAGGCCGCCACCCGCAGTTCCCAGAAGAACGGCCTGAAGGTCATCGTCGGCTACCGCGGCACGGCCACCGGCGCCAAGGCCGGCGTCCGGGCGGCGGGCACGCTGCGCCGCAGCCTCAAGGCCCTCGACGCGGACGCCGTGCAGACCCCGGTCGAGGACACCGCCGCCCTGTGGCACGCGGTCACCGGCGCGAACGGGTCCGCCTCCGGCATCGCGCACGTCTGGCTCGACGGCGTCCGCAAGGCGAGCCTCGACAAGTCCGTGCCGCAGATCGGCGCCCCGACCGCGTGGGCCGCCGGCTACACCGGCAAGGGCGTCAAGGTCGCCGTCCTGGACACCGGCGTGGACACCACCCACCCGGACCTCAAGGACCAGGTGACCGAGTCCAGGAACTTCACCTCCGCCGCCGACGCCACCGACCACTTCGGCCACGGCACGCACGTCGCCTCCATCGTGGCGGGCACCGGCGCCAAGTCCGGCGGCACGTACAAGGGCGTCGCTCCCGACGCGAAGATCCTCAACGGCAAGGTCCTCGACGACACCGGCTCCGGTGACGACTCCGGCATCCTCGCCGGCATGGAGTGGGCGGCCGCGCAGGGCGCCGACGTCGTCAACCTCAGCCTCGGCGGCTACGACAGCCCGGGGATCGACCCGCTCGAAGCGGAGGTGAACAAGCTCTCCGCCGAGAAGGGCGTGCTGTTCGCGATCGCCGCGGGCAACGAGGGCCCCCAGTCGATCGGTTCGCCGGGCAGCGCGGACGCCGCGCTCACCGTCGGCGCCGTCGACGGCAAGGACAAGCTCGCGGACTTCTCCTCCACCGGACCGCGCAACGGCGACGGCGCCATCAAGCCGGACCTCACCGCGCCCGGCGTGGACATCACCGCCGCCGCGGCCAAGGGCAGCGTCATCGACCAGGAGGTCGGCGAGAAGCCCGAGGGCTACCTGACCATCTCCGGCACCTCGATGGCCACCCCGCACGTCGCGGGCGCCGCCGCGATCCTCAAGCAGGAGCACCCCGACTGGGGTTACGCGGAGCTGAAGGGCGCGCTGACCGGCTCGGCCAAGGGCGGCGCCTACACGCCGTTCCAGCAGGGCTCGGGCCGCGTGCAGGTGGACAAGGCGATCGGCCAGTCCGTGGTCGCGGACCCCGTCTCGGTCAGCTTCCCCACCCAGGTGTGGCCGCACACCGACGACAAGCCGGTCGGCAAGGAGGTGACGTACCGCAACCTCGGTGACACGGACGTCACGCTCTCCCTGAGCACCACCGCCACCGACCCCAAGGGCAAGGCCGCCCCGGCGGACTTCTTCCGGCTCGGCGCGGACCGGGTGACCGTACCGGCGCACGGCAACGCGTCCGTCGCCCTCACCGTCGACACCCGCCTCGGCGGCACCGTGGACGGCGTCTACTCCGCGTACGTGACCGCGACCGGCGACGGCCAGACGGTCCGCACCGCCGCCGCGGTGGAGCGCGAGGTGGAGTCGTACGACGTCACGCTCAAGTTCATCGGCCGCGACGGCAAGCCGACGCCGAACTACGACGCGAACCTCACCGGGGTCGCCGGAGGCGCTAGCGGCAAGGACCTGTACCCGTACGACAAGTCCGGCACGGTGAAGGTGCACGTGCCCAAGGGCACGTACATCCTCAACACCTCCGTCTTCGTCGATCCGCAGAACAGCGCCAAGGGCATCGACTGGCTCGTCCAGCCGAAGCTGGCCGTCACCAAGAACCAGACGGTCACCGTCGACGCGCGAAAGGCCAAGCCGGTGGACATCACCGTGCCCGCCTCGGGCGCCAAGTCCCAGTTCGCCGCACCGGCGTTCGACGTCCAGATCGGTAACGACGACTACGGATACGGCTGGTTCCTCGAGACCTACCGCGGCTTCCGCAGCGCCCACCTGGGCCCGGATCTCCCCGCCGGCACGCTGAACCAGTACTGGGACGGCCACTGGACCAAGGGCGACACCGAGCAGTACGACACCACCACCGGCGGCCCGGTCAGCCGGCTCGCCACGGGCTACACCAAGCACTACAAGGCGTCCGACCTGGCCACGCTCAAGGTGGGCATGGGCGCGTCCGCCGACCGCAAGACCGGCACCCTGGACGCCGTCGGCTGGCTGCCCAACGCCACCGGGGCCACCTCCGTCAGCTTCCCGCAGAAGCTGCCCGGCACCCGCACGCTCCACCTGTCCGCCAAGGGCGGCGTGAAGTGGGAGCTGGAGTTCCAGCAGAACGGCGGCACCGACGAGGACGGCTTCCCGATCACCGAAGCCGCCTACGAGCTCGGCGCCAAGGGATACGAGGGGGGCAGGACCTACACGAAGACCTTCAACACCGCGGTCTTCGCCCCGCACCTGAACGCCGACTACGGTCTGCGCCGGAACGGCAACCAGATCTACGGCGTACTGCCACTGTTCGCCGATGGCGCGAGGCACGTCGGTGCGTCGGCGTTCGGCTCGGTGACCACGAGCCTGTACCGCAACGGCACCAAGGTCGGCACCAACGACGACCCGCTGTTCGGCGAGAAGGTCTTCAAGGTCCCGTCCGGTGACGCCGCCTACAAGCTGACCACCTCGGTCAAGCGCTCGGCCAAGGTCGCGCAGGCGTCCTCGCGGATCGACGCGACCTGGACCTTCCGCTCCAAGAAGCCGTCGGGCGGCCTCGCCGTGCTCCCCGCCTCGGACCTGCACTTCGGTGCCGCGACCGGCCTGGACAGCCGCGTCAAGGCCGGGAAGACGGTCACCTTCCCGGTCACCGTCGAGGGCTCGGCCGCGGGCGGCAACCTGAAGTCCCTGTCGGTGTACGTCTCGTACGACGGCAAGACCTTCAAGAAGACCACCGTGCACGGCGGCAGGATCACCGTGAAGAACCCGGCGAAGAACAAGTCCGTCTCGTTCCGCGCCAAGATCACCGACAAGAAGGGCAACACCTCGGAGATCACGGTCCACGACGCGTACTACGGCAAGTAGACCGCGGCGAGAGCCACTTCGGCCGAGGGGCACCCGGAGAACGTCTCCGGGTGCCCCTCGGCCGTTCGCCCCGTCCGGCGTAGAGTCCCCGCGTGACCGCTGCCATCACCGCGATGATCAACGCCGTAGTCGGAGTCCTGGGTACCCTCCTCGCCCCCGCGCTCGGCCAGCGCCACGCCGACCGGCGGCGCGCCGAGGAGGAGCGGCAGGCCGGGCGGAGACGGCTGCTGGAGGAGCGGCGGGCGTCGTACGTCGCGATGAACCGCGCCTCGCGGCAGTTCCACACCCTCCTGAAGGACGCCCTGCACCGGATACGCGACGGCGTCTACGCCGAGCAGGACCGGGAGCAGCTGGAGGAGAGCCGGCGCGAGTACCGCGACCGGTACGCCGAGGCGCAGATGGTCGTACCCGAACGGATCCTGGACGCCTCGCGCACCCTCAACCGCGTGCTGGCCGGCACCGACGCCGTCGCCAAGCGCCTCGACCGCGGACTGGCGGGAGACGGCGAGAGCGCCGAGCGGGCCCTGCTCGACCTCAAGGAGGCCGAGCCGCTCCTGACCGCCATGCGCCGGCTGATGCGGGCCGACCTGGGCGTCGAGGACTAGCCGAACTTGGCGTCGAGGGCCGGGGGACGAGGCGGGCCCCGCTAGGGGGTGTCGTTTGGATCAGCTCGGGTCCGCGGCGCCCGGCGCGGCACCTCGCCGCGTTGTCGGATCAGCCGAGTACGTCCGGTACGCGGCAGATCCTCCGCCTTGCGAGGCACCGCACCGGACGCCGCGGCCTGATCCGACCTGATCCAAACGACACCCCCTAGGCGGACGGCACCGTGCGGGTCGCGTCCGTGCCCCAGCTCGCCAGGAGGCGCAGGGACTGCGCGGAGGGGGAGCCCGGTTCGGCGTGATAGGTGACCAGGGACAGATCCGCGTCACCGGCGAGACGGAACCCCTCGTAGTTCAGGGAGAGTTCGCCGACCAGCGGATGCCGCAGACGCTTGACGCCGTGGCTCTTCTCCTTGACGTCGTGCGTGGCCCACAGCAGACGGAACTCCTCGCTCTTGACGGAGAGTTCACCGACCAGGGCGGACAGCCGCGCGTCGTCCGGGTAACAGCCGGCGTCCATGCGCAGGGCGCACACGATGTCGATCGCCTTCTGCTCCCAGTCCACGAACAGCTCGCGGTACGCGGGGTGCAGGAACACCAGCCGGGCCCAGTTGCGCTCCGCCGCGGGCAGCTCCGACCAGTCACCGAAGAGCGCGGCCGCCGGCCGGTTCCAGGCGAGGATGTCCGAGCGCCGCCCGACGACGTACGCCGGCACCGCCTCCATCGCGTCCAGCAGGTGCAGCAGCGCCAGACGGGTCTGCGGCTGCCGTGCCGTGGGCTTCTTCTTGTGCGCCTTCGGCTTCGCCAGATGGGTCAGGTGCGCGTGCTCGGCGTCCGTCAGGCGCAGCGCGCGGGCGATGGAGTCCAGGACCTCCGCCGAGACGTTGCGGCCGTTGCCCTGTTCCAGGCGCGTGTAGTACGCCACCGACACCCCGGCCAGCTGCGCCAGCTCCTCGCGGCGCAGCCCCGGCACCCTGCGGTGCCGCCCGAAGTCGGGCAGACCCACGTCCTGCGGCTTCAGCCGGGCCCGCCTGCTGCGCAGGAACTCGCTCAGCTCGGCCCGGCGGTCCAGCGGCCGCCCCGCGGCTGCTCGCGCCTGTTCGTCCATACCACCAGTATCCGTCGCCTCCCGTGGTCGTACGCAGGGCAGCCTGACCCCGCCAGTGGTAGGCACGGCAGACGTACGAAAAGGCGTGGACAGGCTGGCGGACCCGACTTGCGGCAGGCTGGAAGGCGTACCCGGCGCAAAGGTATCCGGGTACGCGGACCCCGCTAGGAGAATCCCGGCATGACCACTGTTGCTGCTTACGCCGCGCCCGCCGCCAAGGCCCCGCTGGAGCGGACCACCATCGAGCGGCGCGCGGTCGGCGACCACGACGTCCTGCTCGACATCAAGTTCTCCGGTATCTGCCACTCCGACATCCACCAGGCCCAGGACGGCTGGAACCCCGGCATCTTCCCGATGGTGCCCGGCCACGAGATCGCGGGCGTCGTCACCGAGGTCGGCCCCGGCGTGACGAAGTTCGCCGTCGGCGACCACGTGGGCGTCGGCTGCATGGTCGACTCCTGCCGCGAGTGCGACAACTGCAAGGCCGGCCTGGAGCAGTACTGCACCGGGGGCGGTCCCGTGTGGACGTACAACTCCGTCGGCAAGGACGGCGAGCCCACCTACGGCGGCTACTCGGAGAACATCGTCGTCGACCAGGACTTCGTTGTCCGTATCCCCAAGGGCCTCCCCCTCGACGCCGCCGCGCCCCTGCTCTGCGCCGGCATCACCACGTACTCCCCGCTCAAGCACTGGAACGCCGGCCCCGGCAAGAAGGTCGCCGTCGTCGGCCTCGGCGGCCTCGGCCACATGGGCGTCAAGATCGCGCACGCGCTCGGCGCCGAGGTCACCGTCCTGTCGCAGTCCCTGCGCAAGAAGGACGACGGCCTGCGGCTCGGTGCCGATCACTACTACGCCACCAGCGACCCGAAGACCTTCGAGGAGCTGGCGGGCACGTTCGACATCATCCTCAACACCGTCTCCGCCCCGCTCGACTTCGCCGCGCTGCTCTCCCTGCTCCGCACGGACGGCACGCTGGTCAACGTCGGCATCCCGGAGGAGGAGGTCAACATCTCCCTGCAGTCCCTGTTCGGCAACCGCCGCAGCGTGAGCAGCTCCGGCATCGGCGGCATCGCCGAGACCCAGGAGATGCTCGACTTCTGTGCGGAGCACGGCCTCGGCGCCGAGATCGAACTGATCTCCGCCGAGGAGATCAACGAGGCGTACGACCGCGTCCAGGCCAGCGACGTCCGCTACCGCTTCGTGATCGACGCGGCGACGATCTGAACGACACGGATCCGATCCACACGGCGATGATCCGAGCGACACGGATCTGATCCACACGGCGATGATCCGATCCACAGCGGTGGCCGGCGCCTCGGGGTGCGGGCCACCGCCCGGGTGATATCGCCGTGTCGCTGCGGTCGCCCGCTCGCCCCTTGCGACAGCTTGGTCGGGACATGTTCACGACTGAGAAAGGGGCTGCCGTGAGAAGGTTCGGCATCTACGCGACCCTGTCCTGCGCAGCTGTCATCGCAATGTCCGGTGCCACAGCCGGCCAGGCCCTCGCGGTGACCCGCACCGCACCCGAGCCTCCCCTCATCAACATCCAGTTCGACAACACCAAGGGCGGCACGCAGATCGGCGGCAAGAACAACACCCAGGGCGGCACGCAGGGCGCCGGCGCGGGCAACGTCCAGGGCGGCACGCAGGGCGCGGGCTCGGGCAACACCCAGGGCGGAACCCAGGGCGGCACGAACAACGTCCAGGGCGGCACCCAGGGCGCCACGAACCCCCTCGGCACCCGCGCGGCCGTAGAACCCCTGACGGGGGTCCTGAGCCTCCTCCACCTCCCCGGCCTGCTCTCCGGAGGGCTCCTTCAGCAGGGCACTTGAGGGATGAGCGGGGGCTCGGCGGGCATCCCGCCGGGCCCCCCCTCCAAGCTCACCTGCCGAGCCCCTCCAAGCTCAGCGGGGACGATCCGTACAAGCGGCGCATCGGGCATGGCGGTTTCCTCACTCGTCACGGGTCGCATCAGACACCGACCGCCCACGCCTGTCCAGGCTCGCCGACGGGCACGGAATCGCCGGGAACCCTCGTGCGTTGAGGTCAGTGGGCATGGCATGCCGGCGGTATGAGAGCCGGACAGCCCGAATGATCTGGACCGACTGACATTGGAGGGGCCGAAATGGCTGCGCAGACTCAGAGGGCCGTGCTGGCCGGCGGATGCTTCTGGGGGATGGAGGAGCTGATCCGTCGGCTTCCTGGCGTGACCGCGACCCGGGTCGGATACACCGGGGGTGACGTGCCGAACGCGACGTACCGCAACCACGGCACGCACGCGGAGGCCATCGAGATCCTCTTCGACCCCGAGAAGACCGACTACCGCGCGCTCCTGGAGTTCTTCTTCCAGATCCACGACCCGAGCACCAAGGACCGTCAGGGCAACGACCTCGGCCTCAGCTACCGCTCGGCGATCTACTACGTCGACGACGAGCAGAAGCGGATCGCCGAGGACACGATCGCGGACGTGGACGCCTCCGGACTGTGGCCCGGCAAGGTCGTCACCGAGGTGGAGCCGGTCGGCCCCTTCTGGGAGGCCGAGCCCGAGCACCAGGACTACCTGCAGCGTTACCCGGAGGGCTACACCTGCCACTTCCCGCGTCCGGGATGGCGGCTGCCCGCCCGCGCGGAGGGCTGACCGCGCGGAGGGCTGACCGCGCGGTGGGCTGACCGCGGGGAGGCGCGGGGTGAGGGGAAGGCCGGCCGGCCGAGGCCTTGCCGGCAGTCCGCTCAGACCTGCTCCGTCACCGCCTGTGCCACCGCCTGTGCCACCGTGTTGCGGACCTGGCAGTAGTAGGCCGCCACGTTGCCGCGGTAGCGCCAGGGGAGCGCGTTCACGTGGCCGTCGACCAGCTTGAACTGCTCCAGCGCGGCCTCGGGCCGGTTCTGCAGGTGGAGATAGAACGCCAGCAGGTGGCGCAGTTCCGGCAGTCGCGGGTGGGCGGGGTCGGCGGCGGCCGCGTCGGCCAGGGCCGCCTCGACCCGGGCCAGCATCGCGGGCGTGTTGTCGGCCTCCGTGTCCTCCGACTCGTCGTGCTCGAAGTGCGCGATGAGCGGGAGCGCCGTCAGCAGGCTGCCCCGCGGCGCCTCGGCGGCGGCCCGCTCGGCGAACTCGAACGCGAGCCGCTCCGACCCCCGCCACTTCGCGCACCAGTACTGCAGCGCCGAGAAGTGCGCCTCGTAGTGGTGCGGGGCGCGGGTGGTGATCTCCGCCCACAGCTTGTCCATCTCGGCGTTGGGGTACCCGAGGCCGAGCGCCACCCAGATCTCCGCGACGTACGGCGTCGGGTCGTCGGGGTTCAGGGCGGCGGCCCGCCGGACCTCCTCGCGGGCGCTGCGCAGCGTCCGGTGGAAGCCCTCGAACTGCTCCTGCGTCGTGTACTCGGCCCGCTTCCCGCCCCGTATGTCCCAGGCGAGGTGCACCGTGCTGCGTGCCCGGACCACGGCCGCGTCCGGGTCCTCGGGGCGTGCGGCCTCCCACTCCAGCAGCCACGCGTCGTCCTCGGCGGCGGGCTCGGCGAGCAGGTACGCCACCGCCGACCGGCGCTCCCAGTCCCGGCCGAGCGAGCGCAGCAGCTCGGCGGCGGGCTGCCAGTCGCCGGCGCGCACCGCGGCCAGCGCGGCCGCCCAGTCCGCGGGCAGCTCGGCGGCGTACTCGGTGTCCTGCCGCTCGACGGGCAGCAGCCCGAGCTTCTCGGCGGCTTCGGCGGCGGCGGTCGCCTCGGCGGCGTCGGCGTCGGCGTCCGGGCTCGGGGAGAAGAACTCCTTCAGGAACACCCCGGCCAGCCACACCACGAAGATCAGCGTGGGGACGGCCAGGGCGGCAAGTATCCAGAGAAGGACGGTCATGGGAGCTGCGGTCCCTTCGTCGAGGGGGCGGGGTGGTCGAGGGGGTGGGGCGGGAGGGCGGAGGCCCGCTGTCCGGGAGGGCGCCGGCCGGTGACGGGTACCGGCCGGTCACGAGTACCGGCCGGTCACGCCTGCTGTGTCGTCCGTGCCGTCGCCGGAGACAGCAGCGCGCGGAGCGGGGCGGAGTCGGGGTGGTCGGCCAGCGCCGCGGCCAGCGCGGTGCGCAGCTCGGCCTCGGGGTCGCTGTCCGGCGCGGCCTCCGCGGCCTGGCCGGGCAGGCGGACGGCGGCCGGGCGGGACCAGGAGAACTCCCAGTGCAGCAGCGAACGGGCGCTGAGATCGGCCAGCACCATGGTCCGCAGCCAGCCGGTCAGCTTCGGCCGTACGAACTCGCGGAAGGCGCGCCCCTTCGCGGCGGACGCCTCCTCGGACAGGGACAGCCGCTCGGTCATCCGCCACAGCCGGCCGTCGTCGATCAGGTCCAGCAGCGCGGCGAGCGTCGCCGGCTGCCCGGTGTACTCGGCCAGGGCCTGGTGCAGGGGGGTGTTCGCGGACGACAGGTTCTCGGACATCGTCGTGTTCAGCAGCTCCGGCCACTCGGCGGCGCGGCGGCAGTTCAGGATCTCCGGCCGCAGGACCGCGTCCTCCAGCGCGGCCTGGGTGCGCCGCGGGTCGGCGAGCAGGGCCAGGGACGTACCCCCGCCCTCCGCGTCGCGCCCGTCGGCGGGCAGCGCCTCGATACGGCGTACGCGTTCGGCGATCGGCGGGTGGGAGTCGTACGGCGAGACGGGCTCGGACGGCAGGTCCTGGCGCATCTGCAGCAGTTCCTGTTCGCGAGCGGTCAGCAGCCGGCCGAAGCCGCCGAAGAACTCGCCGCGCGGCGGCAGCGCACGCGCCGACAGGCCCAGCGTGGCGTAGGAGTCGAGGTAGAAGTCGTGGGAGGCGGCGACGACCGGGATCTCGCGCAGCGCCGACGCGATCGCGTCGCGCCCGGCTATGCGGGCCGCCGTCAGGTCGGCCGCGAACTCCTGCGCGCGGGCGGTGGACAGCGAGGCGCGCATGTAGAGGTTGCCGTACAGGGTGTAGATCGCCGCCATCATGCGGTACGTCCACCCGGACCCGGTGGTGTCGACCTTCCGGGCCTTCTTGCCCTTCGCGAGCCGCTTGGCGGCGGCCTTCTCCTGACGGGCGCGCTCGGACTCCTCCTTGCTGTCCGCGCTGGCGTGGAAGTTCTCGACGACCCGGCCGATCTGCGTGCGGCCGCGCACCACGAGCGCGGAGAGCCGGGTGTCACCGCCGGTGAAGTGGCCGTATTCGTGGGCGAGTACGGCCCGCAGCTGCGCTTCGCTCAGACCGGTGAGCAGCGGTACGCCGAGGCAGAGGGTGCGGGTGCCGGGGAGCAGACCGAGCAGGCGGGAGTGCTCGGCCACGGCCGCGTTGACGTCGGCGGTGAGCACGATCCGGTCGGGGGCGCGGGTGCCGGCCGCCGACGCGAGGTCGCGTACCAGCGCCCACAGCCGGGGTTCGTCGGCCTCGGTGACCGCGATGCCGGCCGGGTCCTCGGCCTTGGGCGTGCGCAGCATGAACATGCCGCGTACGACGGGGACGGCGAGCAGCACCGTGACGACGAGCAGCTTGCCGCCGGTCACGCCGTGCACCTTGGTGAGCAGGACGGCGTCGATGCCGATCAGTGCCGCGAGCAGCACGATGCTCAGCAGGTAGAAGCCGGAGAGCAGGACAAGGGCGCGCAGCGCGCGCAGAGTTGCGCCCATTGGGCAGATCCCCCCACAGGATCCAGAGAGACAAGGGACATACGGTCATGGCCGACGCCGCGGGACGGTGCCGCCGATGAGTGTGGGGGGAGTTCGGAGCGAGCCGCCGAGCAAAGCGAGAGCAAAGTCCGGATCAAGCGGAGTATGCCCTACCGCAGGTCAGCGCGGCAATCCTTCAGCGGTTCGGCCGGCAGTTCAGCCGGGCAGGGGCGCGGGGCTGCCTCCGGCGGCCTCGTAGCCGGCCACCGCCACCGCGCGGTAGAGGGCGAACTCGGCGGCCGGGTCGGCCGTCAGGGTCCACGGCAGCGCGCCGACGTGGCCGTCGACGTGGGTCAGCTGGTCCATGGCCTCGGCCCAGCGCTCGGCCCGTACCAGGAAGAAGACCAGCAGGTGGCGGACGTGGGCCGCCATCGGGTCGTCGGGGCGGGCGTGGTGCACCGCGTGCAGCGCGCCGTGCATCGCCTTGGTGACGACCTCGCTCCGGTAGAAGCTCGCGACCAGGTTCACCTCGGGCAGGTGCTCGAAGACCGCGAACAGCGGCAGCGCGGCCGTCAGCGAACCCTCGGGGGCGCGGGCCGCCGCGGCCTCGGCGAAGGCGTACGCCCGCTCGCGCGAGCCGTGCCACTTCTCGCACCAGTAGTGCAGCGCGGCCAGATGCGCGCCCATGTGGTGGGGCGCGAGGTCGACGATCTTCAGCCACAGCCGCTCGAACTCCGGCGCCGGATACGCCAGGCCCCGGGCGACGGACAGCTCCACGATGTACGGGACCGGATCGCCGGGGGCCGCCTGCGCCGCCTCCCGGCAGGCTTCCCGGGCCTCCTTCATGATGATCGGGAAGTCCTCGGTGCCCGGCCTCGACGTCCGCCACGCCTGCTGCACCAGGAACTCCGCGTACACCGCCGTGGCGCCCGCGTCCTCGGCCCGCTCGGCCCGCCACACCCTGAGCCACTGTCCGCCGGGCGTCTCGTGGACCCCTCCGGGCCGCTGCTGCAGCTCCAGCGACGCCGCACCGGCGAAGGCCTGCACCCGCTGCCACCGCGCCTCGGCCGCCGTCCCGGTGCCCGCCAGCAACTGCTCGGCCGCCCGGTAGTCCTGGGTGCGCCGCACCACGTCCAGCACGTCCAGCAGGTCCTGGTCCGCCCCGGGCATCCGTACGTCCAGCTCCTCCTGGCGCGCGAAGCCGTACTTCGCCGGGTCGGCCGGGCCCGCGTGCCCCGGGGAGACCCGACCGGTCCCGCCGCGCCGCCGCCGCAGGAACGGCACCAGCACGAAGCCCAGCGTGAGCAGCGCCATGAGCAGCCAGAGAATCGCCATGTCCCAAGCGAACCAGACGCCCACGACAATTGGCCAACCCCTCCGCCGCGCCTGTGGAAAACCCGGGTCCGGGCCGGAGCCCGACGGGGAAACCGGCGCCTCGCCGCGCGCGCGGCGGTCTGTGTGTCCGGCAGCACTCCCGCGAGCGCATTACGCTCGGTGCACATGAGCGACAGCCACATCAGCCAGCACTTCGAGACCCTCGCGATCCACGCGGGCAACACCGCGGACCCCCTCACGGGCGCGGTCGTCCCGCCCATCTACCAGGTCTCGACCTACAAGCAGGACGGCGTCGGCGGCCTGCGCGGCGGCTACGAGTACAGCCGTAGCGCCAACCCGACCAGGACCGCCCTGGAGGAGAACCTCGCCGCGCTGGACGGCGGACGCCGCGCCTTCGCGTTCGCCTCCGGCCTCGCCGCCGAGGACACCCTGCTGCGCACGCTGCTCAGCCCGGGTGACCACGTGGTGATCCCGAACGACGCCTACGGCGGCACGTTCCGCCTGTTCGCGAAGGTCGCCACGCGCTGGGGCGTGGAGTGGTCCGTCGCCGACACCAGCGACCCGGCCGCCGTGCGCGCCGCGATGACGCCGAAGACCAAGGCCGTCTGGGTGGAGACCCCCTCCAACCCGCTGCTCGGCATCACCGACATCGCCGCCGTCGCCCAGGTCGCCCACCACGCGGGCGCGCGGCTCGTCGTCGACAACACCTTCGCCACGCCCTACCTCCAGCAGCCGCTGTCGCTCGGCGCGGACGTCGTCGTGTACTCCCTGACGAAGTACATGGGCGGCCACTCCGACGTCGTCGGCGGTGCGCTGGTCGTCTCCGACCAGGAGCTGGCCGACGAGCTGGGCTACCACCAGAACGCGATGGGCGCCGTCGCCGGCCCCTTCGACTCCTGGCTGGTGCTGCGCGGCACCAAGACCCTCGCCGTGCGCATGGACCGCCACAGCGAGAACGCCACGAAGATCGCCGACATGCTGACCCGGCACCCGCGCGTGACCAGCGTGCTCTACCCGGGCCTGCCCGACCACCCGAACCACGAGGTGGCCGCCAAGCAGATGAAGGCCTTCGGCGGCATGGTGTCCTTCCGGGTCGAGGGCGGCGAGGAGGCGGCCGTCGAGGTGTGCAACCGCGCCAAGGTGTTCACCCTCGGCGAGTCCCTCGGCGGTGTCGAGTCGCTCATCGAGCACCCGGGCCGCATGACCCACGCCTCCGCCGCCGGCTCCGCCCTGGAGGTCCCGGCCGACCTGGTGCGTCTGTCCGTGGGCATCGAGAACGTCGATGACCTGCTGGCCGACCTGGAGCAGGCCCTGGGCAAGTAGTCCCGGTCACCAGCCGGTGAGGGGTGGGGTCGTCCGCGAGGGCGGCTCCACCCACGGCTGTGTCCTGGCCGCCCAGACGGTGAACGCCACCACCGCGGCGCACAGCACCAGCCACAGCAGCCACCGCGCCAGCCGTCTGCGCCGCAGCACCCGCGTGCCGCGACGGACGACCTCGTCGTACAGCTCCGGCGGCACGGGCTTCGCGGCCTGCTCCATGAGCCGCCGCACGGCGGCCTCCCGCTCACGCCGGTTCACCGGCATCCCTCCTCGCGCCGAGCACCGCGCCCGCGCCTCATGGCGGTGCCGACGTCGCGCCCGCGCCTCATGACGGTGCCGGCGTCGTGCCCGCGCCTCGTGACGGCGGCGACGTCGTGCCCGCGCCTCATCGCGGCGCCGTCCGCACGCCCGCCGGGCGCGGAGCGGTGCGCACCGGGTGCAGTACGGCGGCCGTCGCGCGGTCGCACAGGGTGTGCACGCGTTCGGCGGGCACCCCGAGCAGGGCCGCGGTCTGCTGTTCGGCGACCCCTTCGTACAGCCGCAGCACCAGGATCAGCCGTTCCTGCGGGGTGAGGGCGGCGAGCGGGTTGCGCGGGTGGGGCCGGGCGCCGCGGAAGGCGCCGTAGTGGTGCCATGTCCCGCGCGCGAAGCGGGTGGCGAGGTACTGGCGGGCGCAGTCGTAGGGGTCCTCGCCGCGCAGTCCGTCCCAGCGGGCGTAGGTGTGGGCGAGCGACAGGGTCAGCAGGCGACGCGCGCGCGGGTTGGCGTCCGGGGCCTCCGCGGTGAGCAGGGTGGCGGCGTGCAGCAGCCGTCCGCCCGCGCCCGCGACGAACGCCTCGAACTCCCGGGCCCGTCGGGCATCGCGCGGAGCCTGCCGATCACGCACCGTGCCTCCCCCCTGAGGGGGCCCTGTCCGGTACGGAACCGGTCGACCGTGCGCGCACGGGACCGGTCCGACCGTGTACGACGCAGGACCCGGTCTCATATGAGGCCAGCGGCGGCCCGGGGTCAAGAGTCCGGACGACGTCACTGGCGCGGCATCGCCGGCCCGGGGCTCAGGAGGCGGCCGGCGGCTGCGTCGCCGGTACTCCCGGGACCGTCATGCGGGTGGACAGGGCGGTGTTGAAGCGGGTGAGCAGCGCACAGAACTGCTCACGCTCCTCCGGCGCCCAGTCCTGGGTCAGCTCGGCCATCAACTGGCGCCGGGACACGCGCACTTCCTCCAGCCGGGCGGCGCCGCGCGGGGACAGCTGCAGGACGACGGCCCGCCCGTCCTCCGGGTGCGAGGTGCGCTTGACCAGCCCCGTGTCGACCAGGGGGGCCACCTGCCGGGTCACCGTCGAGGAGTCGATCCCCATGCTCGAGGCGAGCGCCTTGACGCCCATGGGGCCTTCCTTGTCCAGGCGGTTGAGCAGCAGGTACGCAGCGCGGTCCATGGAGTTGCGCACCTGTCCGACGCCACCGAGCCGGGTCTGTTCGGCGCGGCGGGCGAAGAGGGCCACCTCGTGCTGGAGGATGTCGAGAAGACCGGGGTCACCGACAGTCGTCATGTCCATCGACATTTCAGGTGTTGTGGGCATGGCCGAAGGCTCGCTTCATGAGTGGGCGCTGGGTTGGGGGACAGGGTACGCGGCCCGGGGGCGGGCCGTACCGGCGCTGCGCAAACCCGTTCCGGAGCTGGTCCTTCCCGTCGTGCACGACCATGAGCTGCGAGACTTGAGCCATGAGCTACGGCATGACCGGCCCCTCGCGTTCCGTGATCCTGGACGATGTGCGCGGGGCGCAGAAGATGCTCTCGGGCGTGGCACGGGTGACCGCGATGGAGAGCAGCCGGCACCTGTCCCAGCTGGTCGGCGCGCCGGTGCACCTGAAGTGCGAGAACCTGCAGCGGACCGGCTCGTTCAAGCTGCGCGGCGCCTACGTGCGCATCGCCGGGCTGCTCCCCGAGGAGCGCGCCGCGGGGGTGGTGGCCGCGAGCGCCGGGAACCACGCGCAGGGCGTGGCGCTGGCCTCCTCGCTGCTGGGCGTGCACGCCACCGTCTTCATGCCGCTGGGCGCCCCGCTGCCGAAGATCAGCGCCACCCGGGAGTACGGCGCCGAGGTGCGCATGTACGGCCAGGTCGTCGACGAGACGCTGGCCGCCGCCCAGGAGTACGCGGCCGAGACGGGCGCGGTGTTCATCCACCCCTTCGACCACCCGGACATCATCGCCGGGCAGGGCACGATCGGCCTGGAGATCCTGGAGCAGTGCCCGGAGGTGGGCACGATCGTAGTCGGCATCGGGGGCGGCGGCCTCGCGGCCGGTATCGCGGTCGCCGTGAAGTCGCTGCGGCCGGACGTCAGGATCGTGGGGGTGCAGGCGGAGGGCGCCGCGGCCTACCCGCCCTCGCTGGCCGCGGGGCGCCCGGTGTCGGTGCGCAACCCGGCGACGATGGCCGACGGCATCAAGGTGGGCCGGCCCGGAGACGTGCCCTTCGAGATCATCAGGGACCTGGTCGACGAGGTGCGCACGGTCGGCGAGGACCAGCTGTCGGCGGCGCTGCTGCTGTGTCTGGAGCGGGCCAAGCTGGTCGTGGAACCGGCCGGGGCGAGCCCGGTGGCCGCTCTGCTCGCGGAGCCCGGCGCCTTCCCCGGCCCGGTGGTGGCCGTGCTGTCCGGCGGCAACGTCGATCCGGTGCTGATGCAGCGGGTACTGCGGCACGGCATGGCCGCGCAGGGCCGCTATCTGGCGGTCCGGCTGCGGCTGACGGACCGCCCGGGCGCCCTCGCCACGCTCCTCGGAGTGCTGTCGGCGGCCGACGCCAACGTGCTCGACGTGAGCCACATCCGCACCGACCCGCGGATCGGGCTCACCGAGGCCGAGGTGGAGCTGCACCTGGAGACGATGGGGCCGGAGCACTGCGCCGAGGTCGGGCACGCCCTGCGCGAGGCGGGCTACACGATCCTCGACTGACGCCCGGCACGACGCGGTGACACGCACGCACGACGAAGCCCCGGCGTCCGAGGGGACGCCGGGGCTCCGGCCGGGTACGGGGAACCGGGATCAGCCCGAGTACGGCTCGGCCTTCAGGATCCGCACCGAGGACTTCTTGCCGTTGGGCAGCTCGTACTGCGCGTCCTCGCCGACCTTGTGGCCGATCACGCCGGAGCCCAGCGGGGACTGCGGGGAGTACGTCTCGATGTCGGAGCTCGCGTACTCGCGGGAGGCGAGCAGGAACGTCATCGTGTCGTCCTCGTCGCCGTCGAAGGCGATCGTGACGACCATGCCCGGCGCGACGGCGCCGTCGGCGGAGACCGGGGCCTCGCCGACCTGGGCGCTCTCCAGCAGCTGGGTCAGCTGGCGCACACGCAGCTCCTGCTTGCCCTGCTCCTCCTTGGCCGCGTGGTACCCGCCGTTCTCGCGCAGGTCGCCCTCCTCGCGCGCCGCCGCGATCTTGCCGGCGATCTCGGTGCGCGCAGGACCAGTAAGGTACTCAAGCTCGTCCTTGAGCTTGTTGTACGCCTCCTGGGTCAGCCAGGTGACGTTCTCGCTGGTCTGGGTCACAGGGTGCTCCTCGTCGGTACTGGGAATACAAAAGCTCGCCCTACCCAGAAGCATGTTCCTTCTTGGATGGGCGAAACCACGAGCCTAACAATTCAAGGGCGAAAGGGGGAGGACATAAGCCATCAGAATTGCATCAACGCAGGTCAGGGCGTACGCATTCCGAGTGGTGGCTCAGCCGGCGTGGCACCCCAGCAGCTCGGCCGTCGTACCCCTGGCCGTCGTACGGAGCGTGACGACCTTGTCGATGCGCGTGTCCCGGCCGGTGAAGCGGAAGTCCGCCCGGCCCACCTCCGCGCCGTCGGCCGACTGGGAACGCAGGGTGCAGTAACCGGCGACGCCCGCGTCCTTGTGGACCTCCAGGTGCACCTGGACCGCGTCGGCGGCGGTCTGGAAGGTGATCACCTGGGCGTTGATCTCGTTGCGCGCGACGTAGTGGTAGGCGAAGTATCCGACCAGCGCGAGCAGGGCCGCGCCCAGCACGGCCCCGGCGATCCTGAGCCTGTGGTCGGTGCGCTCGTCGGAGGAACGGCCGTAGCGACCCTCGGGCAGCCGCGCACTCGCCGTACCCATGATCGTCCTCTCCGCGGAATTATTCGCCCCCCGATTCGGTCACTATAGAAGCTGCGACACGCACCCCAAGACACGGGGCGCCGACCTACCGAGGATTGAGTCTTGACTGACCAGCTGCGACTGATGGCCGTTCACGCGCATCCCGACGACGAGTCGAGCAAGGGTGCGGCCACGATGGCGAAGTACGTGTCCGAAGGGGTGGACGTGCTGGTGGTGACCTGCACGGGCGGAGAGCGCGGCTCCATCCTCAACCCCAAGCTCCAGGGCGACGCGTACATCGAGGAGCACATCCACGAGGTGCGCAAGAAGGAGATGGACGAGGCCCGGGAGATCCTCGGCGTCAAGCAGGAGTGGCTCGGCTTCGTCGACTCCGGCCTGCCCGAGGGCGACCCGCTGCCGCCGCTGCCCGAGGGCTGCTTCGCCCTGGAGGACGTCGACAAGGCGGCCGGCGAGCTGGTCCGCAAGATCCGCGCCTTCCGTCCGCAGGTGATCACCACCTACGACGAGAACGGCGGCTACCCGCACCCCGACCACATCATGACCCACAAGATCTCCATGGTGGCGTTCGAGGGCGCGGCGGACACCGAGAAGTACCCCGAGAGCGAGTTCGGCCCCGCCTTCCAGCCGCGGAAGCTCTACTACAACCAGGGCTTCAACCGCCCCCGCACCGAGGCGCTGCACCACGCGATGCTCGACCGCGGCCTGGAGTCGCCGTACGGGGAGTGGCTCAAGCGCTGGGACGAGTTCCAGCGCGCCGAGCGCACGCTGACCACGCACGTCCCGTGCGCCGACTTCTTCGAGATCCGCGACAAGGCGCTCATCGCGCACGCCACGCAGATCGACCCCGACGGCGGCTGGTTCAAGGTGCCCATGGAGATCCAGAAGGACGTCTGGCCGACGGAGGAGTACGAGCTCGCGAAGTCGCTCGTGGACACCTCCCTCCCCGAGTCCGACCTCTTCGCGGGCATCCGGGACAATGCCTGACATGAGCGCAAGCGTGAGCCTGGCAGTGACGCACCTCGTCCCCCTCGCCAAGGAGATCGACGAGAACAAGGTCACCCCCGGCGTCCTCGGCTTCATCGTGTTCGCGGTGATGGCCCTGGCCGTGTGGGGCCTGATGAAGTCGATGAGCAAGCACATGCGGAAGGTCGACTTCAAGGAGGCCCCGGAGACCGGGACCGAGAAGAAGACCGGCTCCGCGGCGCAGCGGGGCTGACCCGCGGGTCAACTCCGCGCCGGTACCGTCACCCCCATCACCTCACGGGCGTGACGGTCCGGCGTCATGCGCAGACGCCAGGCCTGCCAGCCCGCGTCGAGATCCACGCCGTGCTCCAGCAGCACGGCGTACGCCGGCAGCCACTCGCCCAGCTTCTCGTCCCGCAGCGGATGCGCGGCACGGGCCAGCCGGTCCAGCTCCTCCCGGGCCACCGCCGTGCCCACCTCCACCCCGCCCGGCGCCGCGTACGGCAGCAGGGTGCAGCGCAGGAAGCGCGCCCAGTCCTCACCGCGCCGGTCGCCGTAGGACGTGAACAGCACCAGCGCCTGGTCGCACAGGTCCAGCGCCGCCTGCGTACGCGCGTTGCCCGCGTCCACCACCGCCAGCTCCAGGCAGGTCCAGGCCTCGCCGTGGGGGACCCCGATGCGGTGGAAGTCGCTGCGGGCGTCCATGAGCAGCTGGCGGGCGAAGCCCGAGTTGCGCAGCGAGCCGGTCTGCGCCGCCCGCTGGTCCCGGGTGACCCGGGCCGAGTGATGCCGGGCGCAGGCCAGGCCGTAGACGTCCCGCATCCGGGAGAACATCGAGCGCGAGCGCTCCAGGTCGCGGACCGCGTGATCCAGGTCGCCGGTCTCCTCCAGCGCCTGACCGAGGTGGTACAGCGTCCAGGCCTCCCCGCGGGCGTCCTCGTTCTCCCGGTGCCGGGCGGCGGCCCGGCGCAGGCCCTCGACGGCGGGGGCGGCGTCCCCGGCGACCAGCCGTGCCCGGGCCAGCTGGGTCAGCGCCCACGCCTGCCCGCGCGCGTCGTGCGTTCGGCCGTACTGCTCCAGGGCGACGCGCAGCTCCCGCTCCGCGCCCGGTACGTCGCCCCTGCGCAGGGTCAGCTGGCCGAGCTGGTAGTGCGCCCAGGCCTCGCCGTGCAGGGAGCTGCCCGCACGGTGCAGGGCCAGGGAGCGGGTGAGCAGGTCCTGGGACTGCGACAGCCGGGCGCGGTCCCGCTCGACCGCCGCCAGCGCGTGCATCGTCCAGGCGCGGTCCGTCGCCAGACCCGCGGCCTCCTGCAGGTCCAGGGCCTCCTGGAGCTTGACGGCCGCCTCGGCGAGGTTGCCCTGGTGGTGCAGGGTGATCCCGAGGGAGCACAGCGCACGGGCCGCGCCCGCGTCGTGATGGGCCTCCCGGTACAGGTCCACCACCGAGGCCAGCGTGGTGCGCGCCTTGTCCAGCTCGCCCAGCTGCCGGGCCGCGATACCGGTACGCCACTGCACCGAGCGCATCAGCAGGCCCTCGTCCACCGTCTGCGCCAGCTCGCCGATCTCGCCGAGCCGGTAGAGGTCCCCGCGCAGCAGGCAGTAGTCGCACAGCGCGCCGAGCAGGTTCAGCACCGCCGCCCGGTCGACTCCCTCCGCGTGCCGCAGCGCCGCCGTGATGAAGCTGGACTCGTCGTCCAGCCAGCGCAGCGCCTCGTCCATGGAGGTGAAGCCGTGCGAACCGAACCGGTCCGAACGCGTCGACATGTTGCCGTCGACCAGACGCAGCACCGACTCGGCCAGCTCCGCGTAGTCCACGATCAGCCGCTCCTGCGCCGCCGCCCGCTCGGCGGGTTCCTCCTCGTCCACCAGACGGGCCTGCGCGAAGGCGCGCACCAGGTCGTGCAGCCGGTAGCGGCTGCCGCGCACCTGGTCGAGCAGACCGGCCCGCGCGAGTTCGAGCAGATGCCGCTCGGCCTCCCGCTCGTCCGCACCCAGCAGCGCGGCGGCCGCCGCGACACCGAGCGAGGCCCGGCCGGCCAGCGCGAGCCTGCGCAGCAGCCGGCGCCCGGCCTCCGGCTGATCGGTGTAGCGCAGCCACAGCGCACGCTCCACCGGGCCCACCGTGCCGTACGCCCCCAGGTCGGCGGCGAGCTGCCGGGGTGAGCGCGGGCCCAGCGCGGAACCCGCGACGCGCAGCGCCAGCGGCAGCCCTCCGCACCACTGCCGGATCCGGTCCGAGGCCTCGGCGTCGTACGGCCCCGATGCCTCCTGCGCGGCCGCGCCGAGCAGCTCCTCGGCGCCCGCCGCGTCCAGCGCCTCCACCGGCAGCCGGTGCACCCGGGCCGGAAGGTCGGCGGGCAGCTTCAGCGGTGTGCGGGCGGTGACCAGGACCAGGCTGTCGGAACGCTCGGGCACCAGCGCCCGCACCTGCTCCGGGTCGGAGACGTCGTCCAGCACGATGGTCACCGGTAGCCCGGTCAGATGCCGGTGGTACAGCTCGGCGAGGCGCTTGACCTGCTGGTCCGGGGTGGAGCGTTCGCGGAACAGCAGCTGCTCGCGGGGCGCGCCGAGCCGGTTGAGCAGATGCAGCAGGGCGTCCCGCGTGGACAGCGGCGGCTCGTCCCGGCTGCCGCCGCGCAGGTCCACGACGACCGCGCCGCGGAAGTGGTCGCGCAGGTCGTGCGCCGCGCGTACCGCGAGTGTCGTACGGCCCGAGCCGGGTTCGCCGTGCAGGACCACCACGGTCGGCCGGGTCTCCGTGGCCGCCCGCGACGCCTGCGCCCACTGCCTGATCCGCGCCAGCTCCTCCCGTCGACCGGCGAACGGTCCCTCCGGTGAACGGAGTTGGGAGAAGGACTGCTCCAGCACCGTACGCCTGCGGGCCGCCGCGCTCTTGTCCGTCCCGCGCAGTGCCGGACCCCCCGGCTTCTGCGGGCCGGTGGGAGCGCTGAGCACTCGCTGCTGCTCGAGGAACGGACGGATGCCGCGCACCTCCAGAGCGGTCAGCCACTGCAGCCGAAGCTGCTCCGGGCCGCCGGGCTGACCTGCCGCGCCCGCGCGATGGTGCGCGGCGGGCAGATGGGTCCCGGCCACCTTCACCACCGTGGCGGCCGCGCCCACCACCCCCACGGCGACGCCCGCGCCGACGGCCGTGCCGGTACCGGTGCCGAGCGAGAGGTCGGCGACCGTGGCGGCGACCGCGGCGACACCCGCCACCAGCAAGGCCGTTGCGGCGCCGTCGCGCGCGTACCGCTCGCCGAACGTGAGCCGGCCGGCCTCGCCCGCGTCCAGCGCCCGCGTGTAGGCCTCGTACTCCTCGTCCGCCGACCGCGCCATCGCGTCGAGTGCCCCACGCGCCCGCGACAGCAGCACCTGTCCGTCGGTCTTCCCGCCCGAGCGGCGCACCTCCTCCTGAACGGCCCGCTCCAGCGTCCGCTCGGCCTCCGCCCGATGACCGTCCCTCATGTCCCGTCCCCCTCCGGCGGCAACTCCGTTGCCTACGAGTGTCCTTCGGGGAGGACGGGTGCGCGAGGGGGCGTCGATCACGGGGCGCTCGGCGTCGCCCGTCACGCCGCAGCGATCGCCGGCCCGGCGTCCAGGGCCAGGCGTCCGGGCCGCGGTGCCCGGAGTTCGGAGTTCGAGGTCAGGCGCCCGGCGTCGTACCCGAGGGACTGTCAGTCCGACGTCGCCCCCGAGTGACTGCCGGTCCGGTGTCACCGCCGGAGTCGGCCGCGTATCCGCCCCTTTCCCTCGGACAGCGCCAGCACCAGGCAGGCCCCCGCCAGCGTCCCCTCCGCTACCGCGCAGGCCAGGGCCTCGGCGAGCGGTGCGCCCGCCGGTGACGTCGTTATGTCGAACCAGGCGTCCAGGACGGCGACGGCCGCTGTCGCCGAGGCGGTGAGGCGGAAGCGGGAGTCGGCCCGGAGGCCGAGCAGGGCGGTGGCGGCGCAGCCCGCCGCCATGAGGGCGTCCAGGCCGGCCCAGGCCAGAGACCAGTGCCGTACCTCCGTGCTGGCCGGGAGGGTCAGGGCGAGCACCACCGTCCAGGGAACGAGCAGGACGGCACCCGCCCCGAGCAGGGCCAGCGTCCACCACTTCCCGCTCCCCGGCCTCCCGCTCCCCGGCCTCCCGCTCCCCGGCCTCCCGCCCCTCGACTTTCCACGCCCCTGCGCCCCACTCTCCGGCCCCCCACTTTCAGGCGCCCCACCCTCCGACCCCCCGCTCTCCGGCCCCCCACTCCCCGGCCTCTCGCTCCTCGACTCCACCCTCATCCCCGGCCCCCTGTCGGCATCGCCCGGTACCCGATTCCGCGTGCTCCGCCCGCGTACCCGTGTCCCCGCGCCCTCGTCGCTCGTCCCGTTCGGCCTCCACGTTAGACCGCAGAGAAAGTTCTGCAAAGAAAATTCGGCAGACATCGGGGACACCTCAGGGACGTCTCAGGGTTCTCAGGGTTACCGTGACGCCATGACCGACGGCATGCCCGAGATGACCAGCCTGGAGCGCACCGCTCTCTACAAGTCCCTCGGCAACCCCCTGCGCCGCCGGATCCTCGACCACCTCGGGCGCCACGGCGAGGCGAACTCCACCGGCCTCGCCCGGGAACTCGGCGAGAGCTCCGGCACCACCAGCTACCACTTGCGCAAACTCGCCGAGCAGGGACTCGTCGAGGAGATCCCCGAGAAGTCCGGCGGGCGTGAGCGCTGGTGGCGGTTGCTGCCGTTCAGGCACACCACCCCCGACCCGGCCGCGATGTCCCCCGAGGAGTACGCGGCCGCGGCCCGACTCGCCCAGCTCAAGATCGAGGTGGACACCGCCCTCTTCCGCCGCGCCCACCAGGAGTACCGCGGCCCGGAGGGCTGGGCCCAGGTCCAGCGCCACGGCACCTGGCTGACCAGGGAGGAGCTGCTCGCGTTCATGGGCGAGTACCACGCCCTGCTGGAGCGCTACGGACACTCCCGCGAGGAGGCTCCCGAAGGGGCGCGCCCGGTGTCGATGCGTTTCTACGCCCTGGCGGAGCCCGTGGGAGAGTGGAACGGTGAACCGACTGGCCCATGAGACGTCCCCGTACCTGCTCCAGCACGCCGACAACCCCGTCGACTGGTGGCCGTGGTCGGCCGATGCCTTCGACGAGGCCCGCAGGTCGAACAAGCCCGTCCTGCTGAGCGTCGGGTACGCGAGCTGCCACTGGTGCCATGTCCTTGCGGAGGAGAGCTTCGAGGACGACGTCACCGCGGCCTACATGAACGAGAACTTCGTCAACATCAAGGTCGACCGCGAGGAACGCCCCGACATCGACGCCGTCTACATGGAGGCCGTCCAGGCCGCGACCGGGCAGGGCGGCTGGCCCATGACCGTGTTCCTCACCCCGGACGCCGAGCCCTTCTACTTCGGCACCTACTTCCCGCCCGAGCCCCGGCACGGCATGCCCTCCTTCCGGCAGGTACTGGAAGGCGTCCGGCAGGCCTGGGACGACCGGCGCGAGGAGGTCACCGAGGTCGCCGGGAAGATCGTGCGGGACCTCGCCGAGCGGGACATCTCCCACCAGGGCGACCAGCCGCCCGGCGAGCAGGAACTGGCACAGGCGCTGCTCGGCCTCACCCGCGAGTACGACGCGCAGCGCGGCGGGTTCGGCGGCGCCCCGAAGTTCCCGCCGTCCATGGTCCTGGAGTTCCTGCTGCGCCATCACGCCCGCACCGGTTCCGAGGGTGCCCTGCAGATGGCCCGGGACACCTGCGAGCGGATGGCCCGCGGCGGAATCTACGACCAGCTCGGCGGCGGGTTCTCCCGCTACTCGGTCGACCGTGACTGGGTCGTCCCGCACTTCGAGAAGATGCTGTACGACAACGCCCTGCTGTGCCGGGTGTACGCCCACCTGTGGCGGGCCACCGGATCGGACCTCGCCCGCCGGATCGCGCTGGAGACCGCCGACTTCCTGATCCGCGAACTGCGCACCGGCGAGGGCGGGTTCGCCTCGGCGCTGGACGCCGACAGCGACGACGGCAACGGCCGGCACGTCGAGGGCGCGTACTACGTGTGGACCCCCGAACAGCTGCGTGAGGTGCTGGGGGACGAGGACGCCGAACTCGCCTCCCAGTACTTCAAGGTGACCCGGGAGGGCACCTTCGAGGACGGTCAGTCCGTCCTGCAACTCCCGCAGACCGAGGGCGTTTTCGACGCGGAGCGGATCGCGTCCGTCAAGGAACGGCTGCTGGCGGCACGGGCGCGGCGTCCGGAGCCCGGCCGGGACGACAAGGTCGTCGCCGCCTGGAACGGCCTGGCGGTCGCCGCACTCGCCGAGACCGGCGCCTACTTCGGCCGCCCCGACCTGGTCGAGGCCGCTCTCGCAGCCGCCGACCTCCTCGTCCGCGTGCACCTGGACGAGCACGGCCATCTCGCCCGGACCAGCAAGGACGGCCGGGCCGGTGTCAACGCCGGTGTGCTGGAGGACTACGCCGACGTCGCCGAGGGCTTCCTGGCGCTCGCCTCCGTGACGGGCGAAGGGGTCTGGCTGGACTTCGCCGGACTGCTCCTGGACCATGTGGTCGCGCGCTTCACCGACCCGGACAGCGGCGCCCTGTACGACACCGCGTCCGACGCGGAGAAGCTCATCCGCCGCCCGCAGGACCCCACCGACAACGCCACCCCCTCAGGCTGGACGGCCGCCGCGGGCGCCCTGCTGGGCTATGCCGCGCACACCGGTTCCGAGGTCCACCGGGCCGCCGCTGAACGGGCGTTGGGTGTCGTCAAGACGCTCGGGCCGCGCGTGCCCCGGTTCATCGGATGGGGCCTCGCCGTCGCCGAGGCGCTGCTCGACGGCCCCCGGGAGGTCGCGGTGGTCGGACCCTCGCTGCGCGAGGCGGGGACCGCCGCACTGCACCGCGCGGCGCTTCTCGGTACGGCCCCGGGCGTGGTCGTCGCCGCCGGGACCGTGGACAGTGACGAGTTTCCGCTGCTCGCCGGTCGCCCCCTGGTGGACGGCGAGGCCGCGGCGTACGTCTGCCGTCACTTCACCTGCGACGCGCCGACGACGGATCCGGCACGGCTGCGCGCGGTGCTGGGCGGCAGCTGAGCGACACGGGCACACGGCGGGGCGGCAGCGGCGAACTGTCCGTATGCGAGCAGGCGTTCGGACGGTTCCCGCTCCCCGCGGCCGCGCGGCGCGTCCGTCCGAACAGGGGCGTCAGGCGTAGCTGAGGATCAGGGCGCACAGCGTCAGCTGCGCGCCCCACTGCGCCAGTACGGCCCCGAGCCTGACGCCGGCCCGCGAGGCCGGGGGCCACAGCAGCGCCAGCAGACCGCCCAGGACCGCGATCCAGAAGCTTGCGTAGAGGAGTCCGTCGGGCACCGAGGCGCACTCCTCGCCGTACATGAGGCACCTGGTGGCGCGTGGCGAGGAGATGGCCACGAAGATGCTGAACCCGGTCATCGGCAGAAGCAGTCCCAGCCCCCACCCGGCCCAGAGCCGGAGAGCGTGGGCGCTGTCGCTGTCGCCGGTCTGTCGCGGGGCGCCGGCCGCCTGTGTGATGTCCATGGCTCCAGCCAACCGCGCGGGGGGTGCCCCGGGGACCGGCGCGCGTACTCAACCTTCCTGGGTACACATGCTCAACGCCTGCTCCACGACCGCCTCCAGCTGGTCGTGGTGGGCGCCCTTCCAGTAGGCGCGGCCGCAGGCCGTGCACTGGGCGAAGACGTCGTACGACCGCTGGGTGCCGCTCTTGAGCTGGTCGGCGACCTGTTCCTTGGTGGCCTCCCGCAGCAGGCCGTTGCAGGCGGTGCAGCGGGTCCAGGGGCGCAGTTCGGGGGCGAAGCGGGCGAGGACGTCCTGGAGCTGGTCCTCGGGGCGGGTGCTGTAGACGTACGCGCCCGCCCACAGCTCGCGGCGGCGCAGCAGGCCGCGGTCGCGGCTGAGCATGACCCGCTTCTCGGCCGCCGAGCGGGCGGCGAGCGCGGGGTCGCCGATGTCGGTCGACTCGTAGGCCGTGTCGACGCCGAGCAGGCGCAGCCGGCGGGCGAGGGTGCCGAGGTGGACGTCGAGGAGGAAGCGCAGGGGTGCGCCGGGGACCCGCTGCGGGTGCGGGACGGGGCGGACGCTGACCGACTCGCCGGCCGCCGGGATGTGGGAGCGAGACACCTCGCGGCCGTCCACGACCAGCGCGCCGACCTCGGTCAGCGGGACGCCGAGGGACTCGATGACGTGCCCGAGGGTCGAGACCCCGTCGGTGCCGAGCGCGGTGGCGGCGGCACGCCGGGCGTGCGGCACGAACACATGGAGCTCGGAGGCGACTTCGACGTGGATCTCGGGTCCGTTCACCCTGTCAGCATGGCACGGGGAGCGGTCCGTGCCTCAGTGCTTTTTTCCGGGCAGGCCGCGTTCCAGGGCGGTGACGGCGCGCTCCAGGAGGGCGCGGAGGTCGTCCTCGTGGCCGTGCTCGGCCCAGTACACGGTGACCTCCGTCAGCACTCCCACCAGGGACGTGGCGTGGACCCGCGCCTCCAGGCCGTCCGGGGGCAGGCCGGTGCGTTCCGCGATGGCCCGGCGGAGCAGCCGGCCGGTGTCGGACATGTTCCGCGTCATCCGGGCGCGGACCGCGGGCACGTCGAGGGCCAGCCGCGCCCGCAGCCGGGCCGCCCGTGGGTCCTCGGCCTCGCCCACGGCCACGACCGCGCCGATCGCGTGGCGCAGGGAGTCCGCCCACGACTCGTCCGACGGCCGGGCGCGCAGCTCCGTCAGGAGGATCTCGTCGTACCCGTCGGTGAGCACGATGTCCTCCTTCGTGGGGAAGTAGCGGAAGATCGTGGACGGCGACACCTCGGCCCGCTCGGCGATCCGGTCGACCGTCGTCGCGTCGTATCCCCACTCCTCGACCAGGGCGTACGTCGCCGAGCGGATCGCCTCCCGCGTCTTGGTCTTCTTGCGCTCGCGCAGGCCGGGGCGGGGCCGGTCGGTGGGGGAGTCGGTGCGTGCGGGCGTCATGGGGCTCATGGTAGCCCCGAAGTGAAAGTGACTCCTGAAAGATGGAGACGGTCAATAGGGAGTGACTCTTGGGTGTGGAGAAGGGCATGAAAAGACGGTCACGGCTCGTGAGCCGTGACCGTCGGACGGTGAGGGGGAGGGGTGGTCACCCGTGCTGGTAGGCCACCAGTGAGATGCCGACGTAGTGGACGACGAAGGCGGCCAGCGTGAAGGAGTGGAAGACCTCGTGGAAGCCGAACCAGCGGGGTGAGGGGTTCGGGCGCTTTATGCCGTAGATGACGCCGCCCGCGCTGTAGAGCAGCCCTCCGACGATCACCAGGACCAGGACGGCGATGCCGCCGGCGTGCATGAAGTCGGGCAGGAAGAAGACGGCCGCCCAGCCCATGGCGATGTAGCAGGGGGTGTAGAGCCAGCGGGGGGCGCCGACCCAGAAGACACGGAACGCGATGCCCGCGGCGGCCGCGCCCCAGATGCCCCACAGCAGCCACTGCCCCTTCGCGCCGGGCAGGAGCAGCATGGTGAGCGGGGTGTAGGTGCCCGCGATGATCAGGAAGATGTTGGCGTGGTCGAGGCGGCGCAGGAGGCCGCCCATGCGCGGCCCCCACTCGCCCCGGTGGTACAGCGCGCTCACGCCGAAGAGCAGGCAGGCCGTCAGGGCGTAGATCCCGCAGGCGACGCGTCCTCTGGTGGAGTCGGCCAGCGCGGTGAGCGCCAGCCCCGCGACGAGGACGGCCGGGAACATGCCGAGATGCAGCCAGCCGCGGAGCCTTGGCTTGGCCGGGTGTGGCAGGGAGGGCGCGGCGGGACCGGGGCCTGCGGCCGGCGTGTCCGTGGGCGCGTCGGGGACGGGCGCAGTCATGGTCCGCATCGTACCTACGGGGCCGTAAATTGCGGATCAGTGAGGGTGCTTGACGGCCCGCGTCCGGACATCGTCTCACGGTGGGGTTCCGGGCGCGCGCGCAAAGAATCCTTCAGGTGAACTCAACGTGCGCGTAAAGGGACATGGGGGTACCCAGGGAAGACGCGAAAACCGTGGCCTTCCTCACGCCGCTCACCTGTGAAGCCCTCTGGACATATGCGCAGTAGAGTCGGATGATCAAATGAGTGCGGTCGACACCGGATGAGCAGCAGCCCCGTCGGGGTGGCTCTGCGGCATCCGGGTCGCAGCCCCCACGGGGCCAAGGAACACATCCCTGACAAGGGCATACACCCTCACCTAGGAGCGATCGTGGCGCGCGACATCGCGGCTCCCACCGTCCCCACCCAGCACCAGGAACTGATCTCGTGGGTCAACGAGATCGCCGAACTGACGCAGCCGGACCGCGTGGTCTGGTGTGACGGATCCGAGTCCGAGTACGAGCGCCTGTGCGAGGAGCTCGTCGGCAAGGGCACCTTCAAGAAGCTCGACCCGATCAAGCGCCCGCACTCCTACTACGCGGCCTCGGACCCGACCGACGTGGCCCGCGTCGAGGACCGAACCTTCATCTGCTCCGAGAAGGAGGAGGACGCCGGCCCGACGAACCACTGGAAGGCCCCCGGCGAGATGCGGGAGATCTTCCAGGGCGCCGGCGGCGAAGGCGGCCTGTTCCGCGGCTCGATGCGCGGCCGCACGATGTACGTCGTGCCGTTCTGCATGGGCCCGCTCGGCTCCCCGCTGTCCGCACCGGGTGTGGAGATCACGGACTCCGCGTACGTCGCCGTCTCCATGCGCACGATGACGCGCATGGGCCAGGCCGTCCTCGACGAGCTGGGCGACGACGGCTTCTTCGTCAAGGCCGTGCACACCCTCGGCGCCCCGCTGGAGGAGGGCCAGGAGGACGTCGCGTGGCCCTGCAACTCCACCAAGTACATCTCGCACTTCCCCGAGGACCGCGAGATCTGGTCCTACGGCTCCGGCTACGGCGGCAACGCGCTGCTCGGCAAGAAGTGCTACGCCCTGCGCATCGCCTCCGTCATGGCCCGCGACGAGGGCTGGCTGGCCGAGCACATGCTGATCCTCAAGCTCACGCCCCCGCAGGGTGAGTCCAAGTACGTGGCCGCCGCCTTCCCTTCGGCCTGCGGCAAGACCAACCTCGCCATGCTGGAGCCCACGATCTCCGGCTGGACCGTGGAGACCATCGGCGACGACATCGCCTGGATGCGCTTCGGCGAGGACGGCCGCCTGTACGCGATCAACCCCGAGGCCGGCTTCTTCGGCGTCGCGCCCGGCACCGGTGAGCACACCAACGCCAACGCGATGAAGGCGCTGTGGGGCAACGCGGTCTTCACCAACGTCGCGCTCACCGACGACGGTGACATCTGGTGGGAGGGCATGACGGAGGAGACTCCGGCCCACCTGACGGACTGGAAGGGCAACGACTGGACGCCCGCGTCCGAGACCCCGGCCGCGCACCCCAACGCCCGCTTCACCGTGCCCGCTTCGCAGTGCCCGATCATCGCGCCGGAGTGGGAGGACCCCAAGGGCGTGCCGATCTCGGCGATCCTCTTCGGCGGCCGCCGCGCCACCGCCGTGCCGCTGGTGACGGAGTCCTTCGACTGGGACCACGGCGTGTTCCTCGGCGCCAACGTGGCCTCCGAGAAGACCGCCGCCGCCGAGGGCAAGGTCGGCGAACTGCGCCGCGACCCCTTCGCGATGCTGCCCTTCTGCGGCTACAACATGGGCGACTACATGGCCCACTGGATCGACGTGGCCAAGGACAAGGACCAGTCCAAGCTGCCGAAGATCTACTACGTCAACTGGTTCCGCAAGAACGACGAGGGCAAGTTCGTCTGGCCCGGCTTCGGTGAGAACAGCCGCGTCCTGAAGTGGATCGTGGAGCGCCTGGACGGCAAGGCCGAGGGCGTCGAGACCCCGATCGGCGTGCTGCCCACGCGCGATGCGCTGGACACCGACGGCCTCGAACTGTCCGACTCCGACCTGGACTTCCTCCTCAAGGTCGACCCGGAGGTCTGGCGCGAGGAGGCGGCCCTCGTCCCCGAGCACCTCAACACCTTCGGCGACCACACCCCGAAGGAGCTGTGGGACCAGTACCGCGCGCTGGTGGAGCGCCTGGGCTGAGCCCGCTCCGCAAGACTCCACGGCCGGTCACGGATGCCCTGACCAGCGATCGTCACGGCCGGCCGTGGTGACACCACCGAGAGCCCCGCACAACGGCGTGCGGGGCTCTCGTCCATGTCGAGCGGTCCTCCGGAACCGGGTGCGTACGAAGGTGTCGACGGCCTCGAAGAGGTTCCGGCACGCAACCGGAGAGGGTGCCTCCGGCGGCTCGGCGGCTCGGTGGTTCGGCACCGGGGCCGCGGCCCGCCCGGGGTGCGGTGTGGTGCGTGGCGCCCGGTCCGCGCGTCGCTGCGGGTGCGCGCGGACCGGGGCCGTTCGGGGGACCCCGGGGGTGGGGTCAGACGGCCGTGCTGAGTTCCCTCGGCTCGGCCGCCGCGGCGGCGTGCGCGTCCATCCGCTCGGCCGCGAGGATGGCCGCCGCGGTGTCCGCCCGGGAAGCGGCGACGACGAGGGCGCGGCCCGCGAGGGCGTGCGCCCGGCGGTGGAGGGGCACCGGTGCGGTGGACGCCGCCGGGGTGGCGCGTACCGGTGCGTGCCCGCCCCGGAGCCGGGCCACCTGTCCGGCGAGCCGCTCGGCGGCCGCGTCCAGGTCGGTGCACGGGGTCAGCGCGCGCAGTTCGTCGGTGACGGCGAGCAGCGCGGCGAGGTGTCCGGCGAGCTGGATGTCCAGCTCCTCCTCGCGCGAGCGGTGGGGAAAGTCCGAGGTGGTGCCGGCCATCGTGCTGTGGACCGACTTGCTGCGGATCGGTTCGTACATGGGGATGGCCTCCTGTGCTGACAGGAAACCATCCTAGCTTGGATTTCGTCTAAAGTTGAGTCGAGTCACGGACTGCGGTCCGGTGGCTACGGCGGGCGGCAGCGGCGGCCCGCCGTGGTCGGCCCGCCATGGCCGGCCGTGTCCGCTCGGCGGCGGCCCGCTACGGCTGGCTGTATCCGTCGAGGAAGGTCCCGATCCGGGTCACCGCGTCCTTGAGGTCGCCGACGTTCGGCAGGGTCACCACGCGGAAGTGGTCGGGTTCGGGCCAGTTGAAGCCGGTGCCCTGGACCACCATGATCTTCTCCTGGCGCAGCAGGTCCAGGACCATCCGCCGGTCGTCCTCGATCTTGAAGACCTGCGGGTCGAGGCGCGGGAAGAGGTACAGCGCGCCCTTGGGCCGTACGCAGCTCACGCCCGGGATCTGGGTCAGCAGCTCGTAGGCGGTGTCCATCTGTTCCTTCAGGCGGCCGCCCGGCAGGACGAGGTCGTTGATCGTCTGGCGTCCGCCGAGCGCGGCGACGACGCCGTGCTGCCCCGGCATGTTGGCGCACAGGCGCATGTTCGCCAGGATCGTCAGACCCTCGATGTAGGAGTCGGCGTGGGCGCGCGGGCCGGAGACGGCCATCCAGCCGACGCGGTATCCGGCCACCCGGTACGCCTTCGACATGCCGTTGAAGGTGAGCGTGAGCAGGTCGGGGGCGACCTTGGCGGTCGGGGTGTGCGTGGCGCCGTCGTAGAGGATCTTGTCGTAGATCTCGTCGGAGCAGACCAGCAGGTTGTGCCGGCGGGCGATGTCGGTCAGGCCCTTGAGCATCGCCTCGTCGTAGACCGCGCCCGTGGGGTTGTTCGGGTTGATGACGACGATGGCCTTGGTGCGGTCGGTGACCTTGCGCTCGATGTCGGCGAGGTCGGGCATCCAGTCGGCCTGCTCGTCGCACCGGTAGTGCACGGCGGTGCCCCCGGAGAGGGAGACGGCGGCGGTCCACAGCGGGTAGTCGGGCGCCGGGACGAGGACCTCGTCGCCGTCGTCGAGCAGCGCCTGCATGGCCATCACGATCAGCTCGGAGACGCCGTTGCCGATGAAGACGTGCTCGACGTCGGTCTCGATGCCGATGGTCTGGTTGTGCATGACGACCGCGCGGCGGGCGGCCAGCAGGCCCTTGGCGTCGCCGTAGCCGTGCGCCGAGGAGACGTTGCGGAGGATGTCCTCGAGGATCTCCGGGGGGCACTCGAAGCCGAAGGCCGCGGGGTTGCCGGTGTTGAGCTTCAGGATGCGGTGACCAGCCGCCTCCAGCCGCATCGCCTCCTCGAGCACCGGGCCCCGGATCTCGTAACAGACGTTGGCGAGCTTGGTCGACTGGATCACCTGCATGCCGGTGAGCTTACGGCCAGGTAGTGCCGTTCGGGCCGTGTTTTCCACCACGTGGGACACGGAGGATTTGCATCGTTATCGCCCGCCGCTGTCTCAGGAGTCATATGCATCCCTAGAATTCGCTGACATGTCCACCGAACACGAGTACGGGGCGGGGGCGTACGACGCGCACGGCACGGGTGGCGAGTCGCAGATCCGGCCCCACGTGTACCTCCCCCAGGCATCCCCGGCCCCCTCCTATGACGAGTACGCCGATCCCGCCGCGGCCCATGGCTGGCAGAACGCCTACGACGAGACCCGCGAGCTGCCCGTCTACCCCACGGACCCGGAACCGACCGGACCGGCCGGACCGAGCGAGCCGACCGGGCTGAATGGGCCGGCCGAGTCGGCCGAGTCGGCCGAGCCGGCCGGGTCGATCGGGCGGACCGCTCCGGCCGAGTCCGGCGGGTCCGCCGGGCCGGGCGAGGCCGACGAGGCGGGCGGTCGTGCCGGGCGCCGGCGCAAGCGCGAGCGCGAGCAGGGTGGTCGCCGCAGGGTGGCGATCGTCGCCGGGGTCGCCGGTGCGGTCGGGGCGGTCGCCCTGGCCGCAGGTCTCCTGGAGTCGGGTTCCCCCGCTGGGCACACGGGTCCGGCGAGCGGCGGCCGTGTCGCTCCCAGTGCCGCGACCGGCGGCCCGGGCAGCGGCGCTCCGGCCGCGACGGTCACGGCCGACACCCTGTCCGGCGACGCGTCGTCGTCCCTCGCCCCCACGCATGTCGCCGTCCCGCCCGCGGCGGCCACGTCCTCGGCCGCGAGCGCGTCGGCCGGGGCGTCCGCGAGCGAGGCCGCCTCGCCGACCGCCCCGACGGCCACCGCCCCCGCGTCGACGGCCGCGAGTTCGCCGACGCCGACCGCGACCTCCTCACACCACTACGGCGGGAGGCACGGCCGGCGCGGCGGCGGGGGATTCGGCTGACGGACCGGCGCCCGCCCCGGCTCGCGCGCTGAACCGGTTGTTCACGCGCCTTGTTCACGCCCCTTGGACTCACGTGCCGAACCGGCCACTTGAGCCCCTTCGGCGGAACCGCTCGCAGACGCCTCCTTGCCCACCCGCGTCCCCCTCGTGAGAATGCCCATGACAAGACAGGCGGCCGGAAGATCTCCGGTCGCCCACGTCTGCAGAGGGGACCCCCACATGAACAAGCCTCTCCTGGCCGCACTGTCCGCCCTCCTCCTCGCCGGAGTCGGTGCGGCCCCCGCGGCCGCCGCGCCGCACTCCGAGCCGGCCGGCACGGCCAGGGCGGCCGACGCGGGCAAGGCGGCCGACGTGAGCGCGACGGCCAAGTCGGCCGCCGCGGCCAAGGCGGTGACCGTCAACTACGCCGGTACCGTGTCGCTCAGCAACTGCTCCGGCTCGGTCATCCGCTTCCCGAACTCCGCCGACAGCGACCCCGCGCTCGTGCTGTCCAACGGCCACTGCCTGGAGACCGGCTTCCCGAACCCGGGCCAGGTCATCACCGGCCAGTCCTCCAGCCGTACCTTCGGACTGCTGAACTCCGCGGGCACCAAGGTCGCCACGCTCCGTGCCAACCAGGTCGTCTACTCGACCATGACGGACACGGACGTCACGATCTACCGGCTGACCACCACCTACGCGGCGATCAGGAGCAGCTACGGCATCAGCGCGCTGACCGTGAACGACACCCACCCCGTCGCCGGTACCGCCATCAAGGTCGTCTCCGGCTACTGGAAGCGGATCTACAGCTGCAACGCCGACGGGTTCGTGTACCGGCTGAAGGAGGGCGACTGGACCTGGAAGGACTCGCTGCGCTACACCTCCGCCTGCAACACCATCGGCGGCACCTCCGGATCCCCGGTGATCGACACGGCCACCGGCAAGGTCGTCGCGGTCAACAACACGGGCAACGAGGACGGTGAGACCTGCACCGTGAACAACCCGTGCGAGGTCGACGAGAACGGCAACGTCACCGTCCACCAGGGCATCAACTACGCCGAGGAGACCTACCAGATACCGGCCTGCTTCACGACCGGCAACCAGCTGAACCTGAACGCGGCCGGCTGCGTCCTGCCCAAGCCGTAGGCACTCTCCCCGGACCCGGTCACACGGGCGTGCGGCGGACCGACCGGCCCGCCAGCACGTCCGTGCGCCGGCCGTCCTCGACGGCGAACCGGCCGTCGACCAGGACGTACGGGATCCCCTCCGGCAGCCGCCGGGGCTCGGCGAACGTGGCGCCGGCGGCGACCGTGGCCGGGTCGAACAGGACCAGGTCGGCCCGGTGGCCCTCGCGCACCAGGCCGCGGTCCGGCAGCCGCAGCCGGGCCGCGGGCCGCGCGGTGAGCCGGGCGACGCACTCCTCCAGGCTCAGCACGCCCAACTCCCTTACGTAGTGGCCGAGATAGCGCGGGAAGGTGCCATACGCCCGCGGGTGCGGCTTGGTGCCCTGGAGGATGCCGTCGGAGCCGCCGGTGTGCGCGCGGTGGCGCATGATGGCGCGGACGTTCTCCTCGTGGCCGACGTGCTGGAGGATCGTCGTGCCGAGGCGGTCCTCCAGCAGCAGTCTGCGGGCCGTGACCCAGGGGTCCTCGCCGCGTGCCCGCGCCGACTCCCGGACGGTACGGCCCACGAACGCGCCGAGCGCGGGGTCGCTCACGCCCGAGATCTCGATCGTCTCCCAGTCCACCGGCACGCCGTGGCAGCCGTCCGCGCCGGTCACCTCCAGGTCGAACCGGATGCGCTCGGCCGTCGCCGGGTCGGTGAGCCGGGCCAGGATCCGCTCCGGGCCGCCCGCGCTCGCCCAGCTCGGCAGCAGCGCGGCCAGGGTGGTGGAGCCGGGGGTGTAGGGGTAGGTGTCCAGCGTGATGTCCGCGCCCGCGCCCAGCGCCTCGTCGAGCAGCGCGAGCAGTTCGGGTGCCCGCCCCTCGTTCACGCCGAAGTTCATGGTGGCGTGCGCCAGGTGCAGCGGGCAGCCCGCCTCCCGGGTCAGGGCCACCATCTCGGCGTAGGCCTCCAGGGCTCCGGCGCCGTAGGAGCGGTGGTGCGGACAGTAGTAACCGCCGTACGACGCCACCACCCGGCACAGCTCGGTCAGTTCGGCGTCCTCGGCGTACATGCCGGGCGTGTAGGTGAGCCCGGAGGACAGGCCGACCGCGCCCTGTTCCAGCCCCTCCGCGACCAGCCGCCGCATCCGGTCCAGCTCGGCCGGGGCCGCCGGGCGGTCCTCCCAGCCGACGGCGAGCGCGCGGACCGTGCCCTGCGGGACGAGGTAGGCGGCGTTCACGGCGATCCCCTGGCCGTCGAAGCCGTGGTCCAGCCGGTCCAGGTACTCCCCGACCGACCGCCAGTCGAGGTCCAGGTCGTCGCCGTACCCGTTCCAGCCGGTGATCGCCCGCCGGACCTCCTCCAGCGTGCGGTCGTCCACGGGCGCGTACGACAGCCCGTCCTGCCCGAGGACCTCCAGCGTGACCCCCTGTGCCACCTTCGCGCTGTGGTCCGGGTCGCGCAGCAGGGCCAGGTCGGAGTGGGCGTGCATGTCGATGAAGCCGGGGGAGAGGACCAGCCCCTCGGCGTCCAGCTCCCTTGTGGCGCGCGGGCGTTGGCAGCCCGCGGCGGCGGCCTCCCGCACGATGGAGACGATCCGGCCGCCGTCGACGACCACATCGGCGCGGTACGACGGCTCCCCGCTGCCGTCGACCACGTCCGCGTCCCGGATGACGAGCTGCTCCACGACCACCACCGACCTCTCTGGCGACCGCCGCCGCCGGTGCGTCTAGAAGAACGTGCGGATGTAGTCGACGACCGTGCCGTCCGCCTCGGCCACCGGGATCAGCTGCCACTTGTCGAAGGCCGTGCACGGGTGGGAGAGCCCGAAGGCGACCCAGTCGCCGACCTCGACGTCCGCCTCCGGTGCGGTGCTCAGCCACAGGTGCTGGTCGGACAGGGCGGTCACCTCGACGCCGTCCGCCGGCCGCTCGGCGCCGTCCCGGCGTACCGCGTGGGCCACGGGGTGGTCGAGGTCGTAGGCCGCGTCCCGCTTGCCCGCGTTGACGAAGGCCTGTTCGGGGGAGGGCCGGGAGACGACCTGCGCCCACAGCCGGAACGCGGGTTCCAGGGCGCCCTCTTCGGGGACCCGGTTGAACGGCGTGAGCTCGTTGTAGTGCACGTCGTCGTGCGAGACGTAGGCGCCGGAACGCAGCAACTTCAGTACGGGCAGCGAGAGTTCGGGGATGCCGGTGAAGACGTCCGCGACCGCGTCGAACCACTCGCTGCCGCCCGCGCTCACCACGATCCCGTCCGCCCCCGCGAACCGCCCCGCCTTGTCGAACTCCACGGCCAGCGCGACCAGTCGGTTCAGCCACTCCCGCACCGACTCCGGCGAGGCGCCCGGCACCTGGGCCTCGTACCCCGCAACGCCGACCAGGCGCAGCGACGGCGCGTCCGCCACCGCGTCGGCGATCGCCGCGGCGTCCGCCTCCGTGCGGGCACCGGTCCGGGCGCCCTCGCCGGCGCCCAGTTCCACCACCACGTCCACCGGGCGCGCCGCCCCGCTCAGCGCCGCCTCCATCAGCTCGACCCCGCGCACGGAGTCGACGTAGCAGACGAAGCGGAACTCCGGGTCGGCGGCCAGTTCGGCGGCGATCCAGCGCAGGGCCGGGGCGTCCACCAGCTCGTTGGCGAGGAAGATCCGCGCGACGCCGAACGCCCTTGCCACCCGCACCTGGTGCGGCACCGCGAGGGTGATCCCCCACGCCCCGTGCTCGATCTGGCGGTGGAACAGCTGCGGCGCCATGGAGGTCTTGCCGTGCGGGGCGAAGGTCAGCCCGTGCCGGACCGTGTACGACTCCATGAGCGCGAGGTTGTGCTCCAGCCGCTCGGCGGACAGGGCGAGGACGGGAGTGGTGAAGCCGTCGGTGAACAGGTTGCGGCGCTGGCCGGCCAGCTCGGCGACGGTCAGGCCCGTGGCGCTCGGCGGAAGCCCCTTGAAGCGGTGGTCCACACGCTCCTCGGCGAGGTGGGCGAGCGCTTCGATGCTGCCGGTGTCATGGGCCATGCGAGCCTCCTGATCTGCCACGTTGCACTATGTGCAACGGCCATTGCGTATGTCGCGCACTGCTGTCTAACATCTCGGCCGACACGGGGTCAACGGATCGGCCGCCCCGGGACACGGACGAGGAGCCCGCACCATCGTGACCTCCCACGGATGCCGCGACACCACCCCGGAGCCGGTGGATCCCGCCCCGGGACCGGTCGGCACCGCCCTGGGATCGGTGGGCACTGCCCCGGGACCGGTCGGCACCGTACATGCGGGGCACCCCGCGAACACGGTGGACGTCGCCGCGCTCGGCGAGTCCATGGTCACCTTCCTCCCCACCCGTCCCGGCCGCCTCGCCGACGCCCCCGCCTTCGAACGGACCATCGGCGGAGCCGAGTCCAACGTGGCGTGCGCGCTGGCGGCCGCCGGACACTCCGTGCGCTGGGTGAGCAGGGTGGGAGCTGACGGGTTCGGGGACCATCTGGTCGAGGCGATCGGGTCGTACGGCGTCGACGTCACGCGCGTGGCGCGGGACCCGGAGCGCCCGACGGGCGTCTACTTCCGCACGGCGGCCGACCGGGCCACGGCGGCGCACGAGGTGGCGTACTACCGGGCCGGTTCGGCTGCCTCCGCGATGAACGCGGACAACGTGGACCTGACGGCGGTACGCGCCGCCCGGGTGCTGCACCTGTCGGGCATCACGGCGGCCCTGTCCGAGGACTGCCTGGAGCTGATGCGCGAACTGACCGCGCCGCGCCCGGGCCGCCCGCTGGTCTCCTTCGACGTCAACTACCGGCCCGCGCTGTGGCGGGACGCCGAGGGCCCGCGGGTGCTGCTGGAACTGGCGCGGCGCGCCGACATCGTCTTCGTCGGCGACGACGAGGCACGCGAGGCATGGGGGCTGCGCGGCGGCCGCGCCGTCCGGGAGGCGCTGCCCGAACCGGAACTCGTGGTCGTCAAGCAGGGCCCGGGCGGAGCGGTCGTGTTCGACCGGAGCGCGGGCGGCGCCGACCGGAACACCGAAGGCTGCGACCGGAACACTGGCGCCTTCGGCCGGAGCGCCTGCGGCACGGAGGACTTCGGCGGCACCGAGGGCGCCGACGGCACCGTGACCCACGCCCCGGCCCCTCGCGTGGACGTCGTCGCCCACGTCGGCGCCGGTGACGCCTTCGCCGCGGGCTTCCTCTCCGCCACCCTGCGCGGCCTGCCCGTCCGGGACCGGCTGCGGCACGGCCACCTGATGGCGGCGGCCACCCTCACCGCCCCCGGCGATCTCGCCGCCCCGCCCGCCCGGAGCCACGCCGACCGCCTGACGGCCCTGGACGACACCGCATGGGAGAAACTTCGACTCGGCCCCGGCTGGACGCAAGCCGATCAGGCCCCGGAGGAGGCAAGCACCCCATGAGCCAGACCGTCGACCGAGCCCTCGGCATCCTGCCGCTGCTCGCCGAGGGCCCCGCCGACCTCGGCCAGGTCGCCGACCGCCTCGGCGTGCACAAGTCCACGGCGCTGCGGCTCCTGCGCACCCTGCGCGAGCACGGCCTGGTCTACCGCCAGTCCGACCAGCGCTACCGGCTCGGCGCCCGGCTCTTCGCCCTCGCCCAGGAGGCGATGGAGAACCTCGACATCCGCGAGATCGCCCACCCCCACCTCGTACGCCTCAACGAGGCCTGCGGGCACACCGTGCACCTCGCCGTCCACGAGGAGGACGAGGTGCTCTACATCGACAAGGTGGACAGCCGCTACCCGGTACGCATGTACTCGCGCGTCGGCAAGCCCGTCGCCATCACCGTCGCGGCCGTGGCGAAACTGCTCCTCGCCGACCTGCCCGAACCCGAGCGTCGCGCCCTCGCGGAGACGCTCGACTACCCCCTCTACACGTCCCGTTCCACCCCCAACGCCGCAGCCTTCCTGCGGGAGTTGGAGAAGGTGCGCGAACAGGGCTGGGCCTCCGACCTGGGTGGCCACGAGGAATCCATCAACTGCGTCGCGGCCCCCATCCGCGGCGCCGACGGCCGGGTGGTCGCCGCGATGTCGGTGTCCGCGCCGAACGTCGTCGTCACCGCCGACGAACTCCTCTCCCTGCTGCCGCAGGTGCGCCGCAGCGCGGACGCGATCAGCGGCGAGTACTCCGGAAGAACCCCACAGAAGGACCCCACAGCATGACCGAGAAGACCGCCCTCACCCCCAAGACCCACACCACCCCGCCCGCGAAGTTCTCGCACGGCGTGAAGAAGGGCAACATCCTCCAGGTGGCCGGCCAGGTCGGCTTCCTCCCGGCCGAGGAGGGCAAGCCCCCGACGCCGGCCGGCCCCACCCTGCGCGAGCAGACCCTCCAGACCCTCGCCAACGTCAAGGCGATCCTGGAGGAGGGCGGCGCTAGCTGGGACGACGCGATGATGATCCGCGTCTACCTCACCGACGTGGACCACTTCGCCGAGATGAACGACATCTACAACACCTACTTCGAGGAGCAGGGCCTCACCCAGCCGCCCGCCGCCCGCACGACGGTCTACGTCGGCCTGCCGGCCGGACTCCTCGTCGAGATCGACGCGCTGGCCGTACTCGGCTGAGCCCGTCCGCCGGGTCCGACGATCACCCGACTTCCGCACCACGTACACGGCACGGCACCTTCCGCGGGTGCCGTGCCGCGCTCCACCCTGCACGAAAGCACCATGCACGCACCGTACTCACGGCACTCCCGCCGCACCCGGCACTCCAGCCGAACCCGGCGCCACCGGCACCCACGAAGAGGACCCCCGTATGTCCTTCCCGCTCGCCGCACCAGCCCCCGCTCCCGCCGCACCACCCCACACCGGAGGCCTGCTCCTCCTCCTCGACGGCACCGCAGGACTCCTCACCGTCGCAGCCATCGGCATAGCCCTGCTGCTGTTCCTCATCATCAAGGTGCGCGTCCAGCCGTTCGTGGCCCTGCTCACCGTCTCCATAACCGTCGGCCTGCTCGCCGGCCTCTCGGTCACCGAACTCTTCGGCACCGTCCAGCGCTCCGACGCCGTCTCCACCATCGAGTCCGGCATGGGCGGCATCCTCGGCCACGTCGCCGTCATCATCGGCCTCGGCACCATGCTCGGCGCGATCCTGGAGGTCAGCGGCGGAGCGGAGGTGCTGGCCGCCCGCCTGCTCGGGCTGTTCGGCGAGCGCCGGGCCCCGCTCGCCATGGGCCTGACCGGCCTGATCTTCGGTATCCCGGTCTTCTTCGACGTCGGTATCTTCGTCCTCGCGCCGATCGTCTACGCGGCCGCCAAGCGGGGTGGCAAGTCGATCCTGCTCTACTGCCTCCCGCTCCTCGCGGGCCTGTCGATGACCCACGCCTTCCTGCCCCCGCACCCCGGCCCGGTGGCCGCCGCCGGCCTGCTGCACGTCCAGCTCGGCTGGGTCGTCCTCATGGGCGTCGTCTGCGGCCTCCCGGCCGTGCTGGCCGCCTGGGCGTTCTCGGCGTGGGTCGGGCGGCGCATCTTCGTCGCCGTACCGCAGGACATGGTGGAGGCGGCGCAGGAGGCCAAGCGGGCCGTCCTCGACGAGCAGCGCGCCTCGGGTGTGGAGCCGCAGGAGAAGCCCGTGCCCCTGGCCACGGTCCTCGGCATCATCGGCACGCCGCTGGTGCTGATCCTCGCCGCCACCTTCTCCTCCGTCGCGCTCGACCCCTCCACGGGCCGCTCGGTCATCGAGTTCTTCGGACACCCCTTCGTCGCCCTCACCCTCGCCCTGTTCCTCGCCTACTACCTGCTGGGCATCCGGCGCGGCTGGTCCCGCAAGTCCCTGGAGACGGTGTCCACTTCGTCCCTCAAGCCGATCGGCAACATCCTGCTGGTGGTCGGCGCGGGCGGTGTCTTCGGCGCGGTCCTCAAGGCCAGCGGCGTCGCCCAGGCCCTCTCCGACACCTTCCACGACGTGGGCCTGCCGGTGATCGTCCTGTCGTACCTGATCTCGCTCGTGCTGCGGGTCGCCCAGGGCTCGGCCACGGTCGCGATCGTGACGACGGCGGGCATCGTGGCCCCGCTCCTGACCGAGGGCCACCATTCCCAGGCCTTCGCCGCGCTGGTCATCATGGCCATCTCCGCGGGCTCCATCTTCGCCTCGCACGTCAACGACGGCGGCTTCTGGATGGTCGCCAAGTACTTCGGCATCACCGAACGCGACACCCTGAAGACCTGGACGGTCCTGGAGTCGGTGCTGTCGGTGGCGGGGTTCGCGGTGGCCGGCGCGGTGAGCGTGTTCGTGTCGTAGTCGGTGCCCAAGTGACCGGTGTGTACCGGGGGATCGGTGGGCTGACTGGTTCCGGCACAGGGAAGTCGTCCATACTGCGGCCGTGGACCAGCGCATAGGATCGAGCAGCCAGCCCGTGAAGGGCGAGCCCGTCAAGGGCGCCGGATTCGACCCGGCCTTCATCCCCGGGATCACCCCGCCGGCGAGGCCGGCGGCGCCCGAACCGGAGGACGCGAAGCCGACCGAGTCCGCGGAACCCGCCGACTCGGACTCGGTGGAGCCGACGTCCGCCGAGGAGCCGCAGGCCGAGGCGGCGGACGCGGCGGACGCGGCGGACGTGACCGAAGAGGCCGAAGAGGCGGAGGCCCCCGAAGGCCCGGTCTTCGAGGCCTCCGACCGTCGGGCCAGGATCGTCGCCGACCACCGCGGCGTCCGCCTGAGCCTCGACGAGGAGGCCTGCGAGTTCCGCTGGAACGAGATAGCGGCCGTCGAGACCGAGTCGCCCCGCTTCGGCAAGCGCTTCACCATCACCGTGCACACCCCCGGCAGCCGCTGGTACCCGATCGAGATCGAGGCCACGGCGAGGTCCCGCTTCAAGGAGTGGGAGTCGGAACTGGACGCGGTGCTGGACGCGTACTTCGAAGAGGCCTGACCGGCCGACAAGGGCCCGACGGTGCCTCGTGCCCGGGCCGCGGCACGCGAAAGCTCCTGGTGGGCACCGGCATCTCGGTGAAGATGCCGTGTCCGCCAGGAGCGTTCGCGCTCTGCGCGACCCGCGTGCGCCGGCCCGGCCTCACCGGCCCACGACGGCCGTGATGACGGAGCCCCGCTCCAACAGCGCGACGGCCTCGCCCGTCACGCGAACCTTCGCGCTGTGAGGCGGATCCACGAAGTCGACCGGCCGTATCCTGACGATCCCCTCAAGGGTCACCAGCGGCGCGTCGTCCCTCGTCCCCCCGTCCGGCCCCACGCCGAACCGCTGACCGACCCGTACGACGCCGCTCACGCATCGCACGACGCATGTCGCGCTCGACGTGCCCCTCTCCGCCACGGAGTGGATCTGCAACCGCGCGTCCGCCCGCGTCAGGAAGAGCCGCTCCTCGTGGTCCAGGACGATGACCCGCTCGTCGCCGTCGATGATCACCAGGTCGTCCCGGCCCGGGTACCAGAGGTCGTCGAGCCGCTCGAACACGGCGCGACAGGCGACCCGCGCCGCCCTGCGCTCGGCCGGCCACGCCACCCACACATCCTGTCCCGCGTCGTCGACCAGGGCGCGCAAGGCGTCTCTCAGTGCGTGCGCGTCGAAGCCGGACACGTCCACAACGACCTCGGCCCGCCGGACCGAAGCGGCGAGCCTGGCCAGTGATCCGCCCAATGCGCCGACGAACGCGTCGAACGCGCCCGGAGCTTCGTGCGCCGTCGGGGCGCGCAACGGATCTGCGAGCGACAGGGCGTCCCCGGCCTGGCCGACCGCGCCTACCAGGGCCGTCGGACCCCGGGTCACCACCGGCCTCGAACGACCACACGGCGGCGAACTCACCCCGACCCAGCGCACCGTCAACCACGCACTGCCCCACGCCCTGAAGTCCTGGCAGATCTTCCGCAGAGCGCGCATCAGCCCCGACCGCATGACCGTCATCGTCAAGGCCGTCCTCACCCTGGAGAGTCAACACTGAAAAGGCTCCGCGAACGTATCAGTCACTCGATGATGGAGACCTGCTGAATCTTCTGGATGATGAGCTCCAGGTCCGACAGTGAATTCCGACAGAAGTCCGGATCGCTGACATTGATGGAGTGAACGACATTCGAAAAAGAAGGGTCGGCGAGCCCATGGGCCTCGCGAAGAAGCCTGGTGGGCACCAGGAGCCAATTCCTCCTTGTCCGGTCAAGCGTCCATTCGACTTGTGTGGGTAGCTTCCTGAGGATGTCGTCGATGAGTTGTGCGACTTCTTCTCGAGGGGACGTGTACCGCCACCCCATGTATGACACTTGAGGGTAGTCGTAGAAGGGGTTGTATTCCGCAGGCAGTTTGAACCAGGAAACGTTCCCGAACCTGCTGAGCGCTTGGATTGCCTGCGTGCTTTGAATCGACATGGTGATCCTGTCGTGTGTCACCAAAGAGGTCCGGAGTGTCCCCTGCTCATGGTCTCCGAGTGGCATCGAAGTTGAGCTCATTGCCGGGTCATGTGCATATCGACCGTCGGTGTAGACATCGTGATGGCGGTGCCGTTCCAGTGGTTGGCCGGATTTCTCCGGAATGAAGATTTCGATATCGCCTGTCCGGCTTCAGAGTTCGGCGGTCCAGACTCCGGCCGGGTGCTCGTCCGGTGGTAGCCACAGCTGGGGCTGAGACTCGTGGTGTTCCTGTGTCGCGTGCTTTTCCCAGTGGAAGTGGCCCTCCGTGTCGGGCCATGCGACCTGTAGGACGGGCAGGGGAGGGCGTCGGTAGAACCCGATGGCCCGCCCGAAGTAGGTCCGGTACCAGCGCCGGTCGACGTCTCTGAGGGTGACCGGGTGACCGTCCACGACGCCTTGACGTACTTGGCCGTCCTTCAGCACGGCACCGGAGGCGGCCATGTCGCCGAGCGTGTTGAGCATGCGGTGCATGGCGCGGACGTCGAGCCCGAACATGGCGAGTTCAGGCGTGCCATGGGTGTGCGCCAGGCCGATGGTGTAGGCGAATCCCGGGCCGATCTCGTCCTCGGGAACCATGACCACGTGCCAGCCGTGCTGCCACACGTTCGCGGTGATCGTCAGATCCATCCGGTCGCTCTCTTCACGATCACCGTAGTCGTGACAGAGAACGCAGCGGCATTCGAACGGATCACCAGTCATACGTGGAGGCTACGAGGAAGGCCTCGGGCCGAGCGACCGAGGGCCGTGGGCGCGTGGATGCGTGGGCGCGTGTGGTGTTCGTGCGGTGTCGGGGGCACGCGAAAGCCCGTCCGGGCACGGGGCGTCCTGTTGCGGGACGCGGTGTCCGGACGGGCTTGTGCGGTCTGCCGTCAGAGGGCGGTGGTGGCCGCCTGCTGGACGCCGGCCACCGTGCCCAGCACGTCCGACTGGACGGAGCCGACCTGGGACAGCAGGTCGTCGGCGTCGACGGCCACACCGGCGGCGGTGCCGGCCTGGACGGCCAGGCCGCCGGCCACGGCGTCGAGGTCGGCGTCGGAGATCTCGGCGGTCTGGATCTGGGGAGCGGAGTTCATCACGAACTTCCCTTCGCTTCGATGTACTGCTGGGGGGAGCGGCCCACCGGGGACAGGTAACGGGCCACGGCCGCAGGCCCGCGGCGTCCCCCTTCGGGGACACACATGCGACCGGCGACGCAAGGATCACATCACGCCGAACCCCCGCTTTCCGTCGACCACCCGTTATCCCCACGGGAGTTGAACAGGTCGTCCTCGTCACCCCAGGGGATGGTCACGAACCGCCGCCCGCATCTTTACAACCGTGCTCGCTCCTACAGCTCGGCGTTCTCCAGGGCGTCGAGGAAGGGAGCGAACGACCGGGCCGGGACGGCGAGGCTCGCGCAGTCCGTCAGTTCACAGCTTGCCGAAGACCACTCCGCGCCAGGTCCAGCCCGACTCCAGGACCGCGCTCCGCAGGGTCCTGCGCAGCTCCGAGCCGTCGTAGCGGAAGGACTCCGTCGCCTGCAGGCGGCCGTTCTCTCCGCGCTGGAGGGAGTAGTCACGGGTGACGGTCCGGTCCGGGCCGCGCGTGTACGTCGTCGAGAGCTTGATGCGCGGCGGGTTCCCGACCCAGGAAACCTCGCGCTGTTCCTCGAGGGCGCGCACCTCGTGGCCCTCCAGGTCCAGCCGCATCCGGATCCGCACCGCGCGGGTCAGCTGGGACTTGAGGAAGAAGGTCTGCCAGACGGGTTCCGCCACCCGCAGCTCGGCCACCAGGTCGGCACCCACCGCGGCACCGTTGTGGACGACCCAGGCGGCATCGTCCCGATTGAGCCCGAGCAGCGCCGCCCGCACCTCCTCGGCCGGGACCGGAGCGACATCGTCCGCGGGGTGCCGGGTTCCGGTGAGTTTGTCGAAGAGTCCCATGGAGTCAACCTATGGGGGCCCGGAGCGGCGGTACAAAATCCGGCACAGAACGCGTACGGAGCCCCGTATGGAGCCCCGCATGGGGCCCCGAACAGAACCCCGTACGGAACCGTCCTCGTCCTAGGACGCCGTGTCGTCGGTGCTCGGGCGAACCGTGCGTACGAAGTCCCTGAAGTCGTCCAGCACGTCCCGGTACTGGGACGCGGTGGCGGTGAGGACCAGGCGGATCACCGCCCGCTTGTGCGGATCGGTGACGTCCAGGACGGCCATGTACACCTGGGACTGGACGAGGTCACGGCTCTCCCCGCCGACCACGGCCGGGAACGTCAGTGTCTGGGTGAGACCCGGCGCGTCCGCCGAGCCGACCTCGCGGCGCTCGGCGACCGTGACCTGTGCGACGGCCCCGCGCAGGTGCTCCACCGACTCCTCGGCGATCTCGGGCAGCGTCGCCGCGTCCGGGCGGAATTCGCCGTCGATCGTGATGTTCGCGGTGAATCCGGCGTCCGCCGGCAGATGCACGGCGACGAACGCGGCGCCGGGCGCGCCGACTTCGTCCGGGGGCGCGGCGCGCCAGCCTTCCGGCAGGTCGAATTCGATCGGGATCGGCAGGCTCGTGGTCATCGCGAGCTCTCCTTTCTACGGCAGGGGGCCGAGGAGGTGTGGATCAGAAAAGGTCACCGATGGCATGGCCGATGCCGCTCACCCCGTCCCCGACGGCGTCAGCCAGATCGCCGGCGGTATGAGCGACCTTCTCCGGATCGACGGTGAATTCGAAGCCCACCTCACCCCCGAGAATGGGGGAGACACCCACCGTCGGTTTGAAGCGCCACACGCCGTTCTCGTCCTTTCCGAGGTCCAGGCTCGCCTCCGCGCCGGGGCCGGCCCAGCCTTCCGCCGAGGCACCTACCCCGATTCCGCCGATGTCCGCGCCACCGGTGATGCCGGCCTTTCCGCCCGCGAACGCGGAGCCGCCCACGCCGATGCCCTCGGTGTTGGCCTGCGCGTGCGCGTTCGCCTCGCCGCCGGCCATGGTCTCGGCCCGCGCGTAGACGCCGACCGGGCCGTAGTCGATGCGGCCCTTGGCGGACGCCTCGCCGCCCGCCATGCCGCCGCCCTCGCTCTCGAGCCCCTCCTTGGAGGCGCTGGCGCCCGCGGAGACCTTCCCGCCCGCGTAGGCCTCTGCCTCACCGGAGAGCTTCCAGTGCCCCTTCTTGAGCGAGCCCTCGGCCTTCGCGCGGCCGAGGTCGGCGTGCGCCTCGGCCTCGCCCAGCTTGCCGGATCCGGTGTCGGGGCCGCTCGAGTCGGTCCCGACGCCGGGACCGGAGGTCTCGGTCTCGCCGTCGGAGACCCAGCCGTCCGTCTTCGTCCGGGTCTCCTTGGCCTGGTACGCCTTGACGTCGCCCTTGGCCTGGCCGTTGAAGCCCGCGATGGTGCCGTCGCCGGCGTCACCGTCGACCACCACCGTCTTGAGGGCGGTCTCGACGTCGGTGTCGGCGTCGCCGGTGTCCTTGACGACCTTGTTGATGTGCGCCTGCCAGGAGGCGACAGCCGTGCGCACGGACTGCTGGTAGTCCGGGTCGTGGTGCAGGGCGTTCCGCTCGCCGGCTTCGAGCCGCGCGGTGTCGTACGAGACCAGGCCCCCCTCGGAGACCGCCATGCCGGCCTTCACGGCGTCGGCCCGGGCCGACGCCAGCTTCTTGCGCAGCTCCACGAACCGCGTGTGCGCTTCGCGCAGCAGGGAGGCCACCGCCTTGGCCTCGACCTGGGCGTCCTGGAACTCCCTGAGGGTGACGTCGAAGCGTCCGCTCGCGGCCGAGGCGCTGATCCCCGTCCAGGCCGGCCCCATGGCTGTGCCGTGCACATCCCGCTTGTAGGCGACCTCCTGCTTGTGGAGCTCCTTCGCCATCCCGTCCCAGCGGTCCGCCGCCGTGCTGAGCTTGGACAGGTCGGTCGTCATGATGTCGTGATACGTCGGCATGGGGTCCCGTTGTCTTTGCCAGGTCAGCGCGGGGCTGGGCAGGAGGAAGGGGGAGGGGGAGAGGGGGGAACGAAAGGGGGAGAGGAGCGCGCCAGGGTTGTGCGGGGACGGATGCCTCGCGGCCCGCCGCTCAGTACTCGTTGAGCACGGACACCGAGCGCGCGTTCGCCCCGGTCTGCAGATCCGTGTTCTGCAGGAGGGTGTTGGTGCCCTGGAGAGCGGCCTTCTCCGACGAGAGCCGGTGCATCAGGCTCCGGACCTGATCGGCCCATGCCTCGTGCGCCTTCTTCAGCGCCCCCGAGGTGTGCCACCCGTCGCGGAACTCCGTGACGGCGGAGTTCGTCTCCGTGTCCGCCCAGTCGCCGGCCTTGCGGGTGTCGGGCTCGATGTGCTCCGCGATGGCCTTCGCCGCGGCCTTCTTCTCAGCCGGTGAGGACCTCAGATCAGGCTGCCCCCCGGCCGGCCCCGGGTAGGCGGGGGGCCCGTACCCGCCGGCGTCCGCGGGCACGTGGTTCAGCCGCGTCCCGACGGACCCCGCCGGTACGCCGTTCCCCGCCCGCGTCGGTTCCGTTCCTGCCATGACCCTGTTCTCTCCCCCGTGTGCCGCGATGCCGTGCGGGCATGCGCGGCGAGATCGTCTCCGTCGCCCCTCGCGGGCCGGCCCGGTCAGTTCTTGGGCGGGGTCGCGTGGTCGTCGGCCTCGATGGCGAAGTTGATCCGCTCGCCGTCGACGGAGGTCACCTTGACCGAGATGCCCAGGGTGCTGCCGTCCTTGGCGGTGAGCTTGCACCGGGTGGTGGTGCCGACCTTGCCCTTGAGGTCCTCGGGGCAGGTGATGTCCGGCTCCGGCAGACCCTTTGCTGCCGCGAGCTTCTTGGAGACCGTGCCGGCCAGCTTGTCCGCGGACAGCTTGGGCGTGGGCTTGCCGACCGAGACCGAGGCCGAGCAACCGACGAGCACGGCGCCGGCGGCCGCGGTCGAGAGGATCGAAAGCGCTGCGGACGGTCGGGTTCTGGGCACGGTGGACTCCGGTCTGGGCGATCAGATCATAGGAATGCGGGAAGCATACGGGGCGGCTGTTTTCCGGGAATATGAGGGGGAGCCGTGATGCGGACCGGAGCGGGGTGTACGGCGCAGGCGAGGAACCGCATGTCCGTGCAGCCGTGCCGGGTGAAGGAGTTGTGCGCGGCGGGTCTTTTCCGTGCGTCGATGTGAATCCGGCGGCCGGTGATTTTCCATTCGATCTCCGCTCGATCTGCGGACAATCTCCACGGGGCGACGGACCCGCGCTCGGACGTGCCCCTTCCTTTCGGTCGCAGGGCGGCCCAATGGCAACGACGTGGCGTCGGCGTGGCGGACGCGTGGGCGCGACGACGCCAGGACGCCCGGACCTCGGCAAGGTCCGGGCGTCCTGGCGCGGGGAAGCGCGCGCTACGGCAGCGCGTGCACGTGCGCCCCCACCGAGTTGGACCAGGCGTTGCCCGCCGACGCGTCCCAGTTGGTGGACCAGGTCATCGCGCCCCGCAGGCCGGGGTAGGTCGCTGACGGCTTGAAGGTGCCGCAGTTCGTGCCCTTGGTGAGGCAGTCGAGGGCGTTGTTCACGACGGTCGGGGAGACGTAGCCGCTGCCCGCCGCGCTGGTCGAGGCCGGGAGGCCGAGGCCCACCTGGGACGGGGAGAGGCCGCCCTGGAGCTGGATGCAGGCGAGGGCAGTGAGGAAGTCGACCGAGCCCTGGCTGTAGACCTTGCCGTCGCAGCCGAGCATGGAACCGCTGTTGTAGTACTGCATGTTGACGACCGTGAGGATGTCCTTGATGTTCAGGGCCGTCTGGAAGTAGGAGCCCGAGGTCGACTGCATGTCGATCGTCTGGGGAGCCATGGTGATGACGAGGGAGGCGCCCGCCCTGGCGGACAGGGAGCGCAGCGCCTGCGTCATGTAGGTGGCGTTGAGCCCGTTCTCCAGGTCGATGTCGACGCCGTCGAAGCCGTACGTCTGCATCAGCGAGTAGACGGAGTTCGCGAAGTTCGCCGCCGACGTCGAGTCGCTGATCGACACCGTGCCGTTCTGGCCGCCGACCGAGATGATCACCTTCTTGCCGGCCGCGTGCTTGGCGGCGATGTCCGCCTTGAACTGGTCGACGGTGTAGCCGCCCAGGCCGGCCGAGTCGAGGGTGAAGCTCACCGCGCCCGGTGTCGTCGTCGCGTCGGCGAAGGCCACCGCGATGATGTCGTAGGAGGACGGGACGGCGGACAGTTTCTGGACCGTCGCGCCGTTGTTGAAGTTCTGCCAGTAGCCGGTCACGGCGTGCTTGGGCAGCGTGCCCCCGCCTCCGCCGCCGGTCCCGGAGGACGTCGTCCCCGTCACCGCGCCCGACTTCGCCGACTCACCGGCCGAGTTCGTCGCCGTGACCTGGAAGGAGTACGACGTCGACGCCGACAGCCCGGTCACGGTCGCGGAGGTGCCCGTCACCGCCGTCACCTTCGTGCCGCCGCGGTAGACGTTGTAGCCCATGGCGCCCGACACCGTGTTCCATGTCAGGGAGACCGAGGACGACGTCGTGCCGGCGACCGCCAGGCCCGCCGGGGTGGCGGGGACCGTGGGGGCCGGGTCGCCGCCACCGCCGCCGTCGGGACCGAAGACCGAGATGTCGTCGGCGTAGTAGGCGGCCTGGCCGTACCAGCCGTGGGTGTAGACCGTGACGGAGGTGGTCGAGGCGCCCGTGGTGAACGTCGTCGACAGCTGCGACCAGCCCGCGGTGTCGGGGGTCCAGGTCGAGGTGTCCGTCGTTCCCGTGCCCGTGACGCCGAGGAAGGAGTAGCCGCCCTGGACCCACGCGCTGAGCGTGTACGTCGAGTTGGGCTTCACCGCGACCGGCTGGGTGCACTGGGCGTTGTCCTGGCCGGCCGGGGTCGCCTTCAGTGCGGAGGCGCCGCCGTGCACCGGGGAGGAGACGGTCGTGCCGCTGGCGGCCGTGCAGGTCCAGTTGGCGAGGCCCGACTCGAAGCCGGCGTTCTTGGCGTTGTTGACGTCCGCCGCGGAGGCGGGGGCCGCGGCGAGGCCCGCGAGCCCGAGCGCGAGGGCGAGCGTGGCGGTGGCCGCCCCTGCGCGCAGGCGGATACGGCGTCTGCGTCTGGGCATGCCTGGTACGCGGTCCACTGGGGCCTCCGGTGGGGGAGAGAGGGGTGAGGGACGGTGGCCACCGCTCGCTCCAAGTTGGTCCAGACCAATGCGGCTGTCAAGGGGTGCGGAGTGGGGTCACCTTCGGTTGAGTGCTCAACCTGTCCTGTTTTGCCGGGAGTTGTGCCAAGAGAGTTCCACGCGAGCTACACAAACGCTGTTCTCCGGCCATTGGGGCGTGGATACAGTGCCTAGGTAGTCACGCAATGAAGTCGTCCTGGCGCATTGGAGTCACACCGGTGGGCCGGAGGGTGTGAAGAGCGGGGAGCTGCGCGTGCCAACTGCCGTTGCCGTGACGAGTGCCGACCTGGCGTTGCCGGCGCAGGATGAGCGGACCATGCCCGCCGTCGTCCTGCGCGACCTCGACCAGCGCCCACTGGAGCACGTCCTCACCGAAGTCGGCGCGCTGGTCGACCAGTTCGGGTATCTGGTCGTCGTGTGCTCGCGCGCGACCCCGGAACCCGTCGTGCGACGGCTGCACACCCTGCGGTCGCTGCTGGAGAGCGACCGCATCGCGCTCTTCCGGCCGGAACTGCCCCCGCTCGGGACCGCCGTCCTCGCCCGGCAGCTGCGCCAGCTCGCCTCCTGCGAACTGAGCCCGGGGGTCCTCGCCTCCGCCGGACGGCTGCTCACCCACTACATCCACGCCGGCGCCGTCCTCGGCTCGGTCGCCCGGCTGGACCGGGTGCCGGTCGGACTCAAGGCGCACGCCAAGTCCTGGGTGCCCGGCAGCCAGTTCGCCGTTCTCGCCCACCCCGAGCCGCAGCTCGTGAAGATCACCCCGGACGCCACGCTCAAGGGCCCCGAGTTCGGCACCTGGATGCTCGTCGCCAGGGGGCAGTTGCAGACCGACTGGGTCGCCGGACTCGCGAAGGCGTGGAAGGTGCAGGGGCTGCACGAGGCGCCGCTGCCCGCCGAGTCGCCCGTGTGGTGGGGGACCGGCCGCGTGGTCGAGTTCTGCAGCTATCTCGCCGACCTCTCCGTCCTCTACCAACTGGTCACCTCCGTACGGCAGTCCAGCTGCCACTGGTGCGGCTTCGACGTCATCGGCGACCGCTGCGTCTTCTGCTCCGCCACCCCGCCCGCCTACGAGCACCCGGCCCCGCGCGCCCTGGGGCGCAGGAACGCCGGACGGCAGGCGGGTACGGGGCGGGGGAGCGGCGGGACGCGCGGGAGCGCCGGGCCGGAGGGGAGCGCAGGGGTGCAGGGAGGTCCAGGGCCCCAGGCGATCGCGGGGCCGCAGGGAGGTCCGGGGCCGCAGGGAGGCGCAGGGGAACGACGGAACGCCCTGGAGCCGGCGCGGCGACTCGGAGCCCTCGACTCGCGAAGCGCCCCCGACCCGCGAAGAGCCCTCGAACCACGGACGCCCGCCTGACCGGCCGCAGTTGACACCGGCCGTCGCTCACATCCCGCTCGACCGATTCCCCCAATGAGGTTGCACGGTTCATGAACTCCCGTCAGCGCCGCGGCGTGATACTCCTGATCCTGTCGGTCCTGTGCGCTCTCGGCGCGTTCGCCGGCGTGCTCTCCGTCATCCACGACGTGCAGTCCAAGGTCGGCCCCGAGGTCACCGCCTACCGGGTCAGATCCGAGGTGAAGCCGTACACCGAGCTGGACACCGGACAGTTCGAGAAGATCCGGATGCCCCGCCGCTGGCTGTCCGGGAACGCCGTCACCGACCTCCGGCAGATCCACGACAAGATCGCCGTGACCACCCTGCACCCCGGCTCCCTGCTCCAGACCGACATGGTCGTCGACCGGCCCGCCCTGCAGCCCGGCCAGCAGGAGGTCGCCATCATGATCGACGCGGCGACGGGCGTCGCCGGCAAGATCACGCCCGGCTCGCGCGTCAACGTCTACGCCACCTTCGAGGGCCGCAAGGACAGCGACCCCGACCAGTCGAAGATCATCGTCACCAACGCCCGGGTCCTCGACGTCGGCCACATCACCGCCCTGGACCCCGACCACAACAAGGACCAGCAGCCCACCGAGGCCGTCCCCATCACCTTCGCGCTGTCCGCCCTCGACGCCCAGCGCGTCACCTACGCCGAGTCGTTCGCCCAGCGGGTCCGCCTCGCGCTGGTCGCCCCGGGCGGCGAGACCAGCGTCCCCGACCAGGACCGCACCTACGAACTCGCTACGGACAAGTGAGAGGCGGCCCATGCCCACCAGGATCCTCCCGGCCGGCGCGGACCCGGACGCCGTCCGCTCCCTCGTCACCCTGCTCAGCCAGCTCCCCGACGCCGAACCGGTCCCCCCGGTGACCGACTCCACCCAGCTCGTCGACACCCTCGGCCGCCTCGCCGCCGAGTCGGTCGACGAACTGCCCGAGGTCGTCGTCGTCCACGAACGCATCGGACCCGTGCCCGCCCTGGAGCTGATCCGCGAGGTCGCCCTGCGCTTCCCGGCCGTCGGCGTCATCCTCGTCACCACCGACGCCGGCCCCGCTCTGCTCGCCGCAGCCATGGACTCCGGCGCCCGCGGCCTGGTCGCGCTGCCGCTGTCGTACGAGGAACTCGCCCACCGCGTGCAGGCCGTCGCCCAGTGGTCCACCGGCGTCCGCCGCCACCTCGGGCACGGCTCCCCCGACGTCCTCACCGGAGCCGGCGGCAGGGTCGTGACGGTCAGTGGCGCCAAGGGCGGCGTCGGCGCCACCACGGTCGCCATCCAGCTCGCCCTCGCCGCCCAGGCCTCCGGCCGCGCCACCGCCCTGGTCGACCTCGACCTCCAGACCGGCGACATCGCCTCCTTCCTGGACGTCCAGTTCCGCCGCTCGGTGGTCGACCTGGCCGCCATCAGCGACATCTCCCCGCGCGTCCTCGCCGACGCCGTCTTCCGTCACGACACCGGTGTCGCCCTGCTCCTCGCACCCGGCGAGGGCGAACGCGGCGAGGAGGTCACCGACCGCGCCGCCCGCCAGATCGTCAGCGCCCTGCGCTCACGCTACGAGGTCGTCGTCCTCGACTGCGGCGCCCAGCTCAGCGGCGCCGGCGCGGCGGCCGTCGAGATGGCCGACACCGCGCTGCTGGTGACGACCCCGGACGTGGTCGCCGTACGCGCCGCCAAGCGGACCGTACGCATGTGGGACCGGCTCCAGATCCGCAAGGCGGAGGAGACGACCGGCGTCGTCAACCGCCTCACGCGCGCCACGGAGATCCAGCCCGCGCTCGTGCAGCGCATCACCGGCACCGCGCTCGCCCGTACCGCCGTCCCCGCCAACTTCAAGGAGCTGCAGGGGGTCGTGGACGCCGGACGCGTCCACGAACTCGACAGCCGCAGCACCGTGAAGCAGGCGCTGTGGGCCCTCGCCGGGGAACTGGGGCTGGCGAAGGCGCCCGAGGTGTCCCATCGCGGAGGTGGCCGGCCGCGCGGCGACCGTGGGTCGGTGAGCCTGCGGCGGCGGAAGGAGTGAGGGGCCGATGAGACGCCTGTCAGGGGAAGACCGGGGGCAGCGGCGACGCATCCGCTTCTTCGGGGCGGGAGGACGGGGGCCGTGGGGCACCTCGTTCTCCGGAGCGGGCGGGCATGGGCCGTGGGGCAGCCCGTTGTCCGGAGTGGGTGGGCATGGGCCGTGGGGCAGCCCGTTGTCCGGAGTGGGTGGACCGGAGCCGCGGCGCACCCCGTCCTTCAGGGGCGGCGACCGGGGGCAGGTCAGCATCGAGTTCCTCGGGATGACCCCGCTGATCGTGCTGACCCTGGTGCTCGTGTGGCAGGCCGTACTCGTGGGGTACACCTTCACGCTCGCCGGGAACGCCGCGGACGAGGCGGTGCGCGCGGGCACCGCCGCGGCTCCGGGCGGCGCACGCCAGGCCGCGTGCGAGGCGGCTGCACTGAAGGACCTCTCGGATGCGTGGCGCGACGGCGCGTCGGTGACCTGCAGCGCGTCCGGCTACGTCACGGCCGACGTCTCCCTCAGGGTCCCCGTCCTCTTCCCGGGCGTGGTCCCCTTCCCCGTCACGGTGACGGGCCACGCGGGCACCGTCGAGGAGGTGAAGCACTGAGATGCCGTACGAGCGTGACAGGCGCCGCGAGCGGGGCCAAGTGGCCATCGAATACCTGGGGTTCATTCCGATCCTGCTGATCGTCGCCCTGGCCGGCATCCAGATCGGGGCCGTCGCCTACGCGGCGGAACAGGCCGGTACGGCGGCCCGGGCGGGGGCGCGGGCCGCCTCGCTGCGGCAGTCCTACGCACAGGCGTGCGCGGACGCTGTCAGCGGCGGGATCACGGTGACCTGCTCGGCCGAAGAGGGGGACGACACCGTCACCGTCACCGCCGAGGTGCACATCCCCAAGGTCGTCTGGGACCTCGGCGACACCCGGAAGACCGCCACCATGCCCCTCGACCACTGACCGAGGAGAAGGGGAACCCATGAGCCTGCGGGCCCGCATCAGCACCCCCGAGGAGCACGGCAGCCGGGGTGAGGACGGCCACATGGTCGCCTCCTACCGCGCCAAACTGCTGGAGGAGATCGACCTCGCGGAGATGAGCGCGCTGGCCGCCGCCGAACGCAGGGCGCGGCTGGAGCGGGTGCTCGGGCACATCATCAGCCGCGAGGGACCGGTCCTGTCGACCGCCGAACGCGCCCAGCTGATCCGCCGGGTGGTGGACGAGGCGCTGGGCCTCGGCATCCTGGAACCGCTGCTCGAAGACGCCTCCGTCACCGAGATCATGGTCAACGGCCCCGACGCGATCTTCGTCGAACGCGGCGGCCGCGTCGAGCAGTTGCCGCTCCGCTTCGCCTCCGCCGACCAGCTGATGCAGACCATCGAGCGGATCGTGTCGACGGTCAACCGCCGCGTCGACGAGTCGAATCCGATGGTCGACGCCCGCCTCCCCTCCGGCGAGCGCGTCAACGTCATCATCCCGCCGCTGTCCCTGACCGGACCCATCCTCACCATCCGCCGCTTCCCGCGCTCCTACACCCTCCAGGAGCTGATCGGCTTCGGCTCGCTCGACGAACAGATGGTGTTCCTGCTGGCCGGCCTGGTGCAGGCGAAGTTCAACGTCATCGTCTCCGGCGCGACCGGCACCGGGAAGACCACCCTGCTCAACGCCCTGTCCGGACTGATCCCGGCCCACGAGCGGATCATCACCATCGAGGACTCCGCCGAACTCCAGCTCCAGCAGACCCACGTGGTCCGCCTGGAGTCCCGGCCGCCGAACGTCGAGGGCAAGGGCCAGATCACCATCCGCGACCTGGTGCGCAACTCGCTGCGCATGCGTCCCGACCGGATCGTGGTCGGCGAGGTCCGCGGCGGCGAGTCCCTCGACATGCTCCAGGCCATGTCCACCGGCCACGACGGCTCCCTGGCCACCGTGCACGCCAACAGCGCCGAGGACGCCCTCACCCGCCTGCAGACCCTCGCCTCGATGTCCGACGTCGAGGTGCCCTTCGCCGCCCTGCGCGACCAGATCAACAGCGCCGTCGACGTCCTCGTCCAGCTCACCCGGTTCGCCGACGGGGCCCGCCGCATCACCGAGATCGCCCTGCTCGACAGCCACGGCGGCGAGCCGTACCGGCTGGCGACCGCCGCCCGCTTCCACGCCCAGCCCATGACCGCCGACGGCCGGGTGTACGGCACCTTCGAGTACTTCCCGCTGCCCCGCCGCACCGCCGACCGCCTCTACATGGCGAGCCAGCCCGTCCCGCAGGCCTTCGGAGTCGCCCACTCCACGGCCCAGCTCGCCACCCGAGAAGCCAGGTAGGACCATGAGACTCCACACCCTCGCCCAGCTCACCACCGGCGTCGCCCTGCTGACCTGCGTCCTGGCCGTCGTCGGCACGCACACCTACGCCTCGGGCCGGGCCCAGCGCGCCGCGCTCATCGACCGCCTCGCGCACAGCGGGCAGCCCCTGCCACCCGGACGCAGACGCCGCTTCCGCACCCTGGACCGCCGGCTGCGCCGTACGGCACCGGGCCGGAGACTGGAGCTGAGACTCGCGGCCACCGGCCTGGACGTCACCCCGGGCGAGTTCTTCGCGTACATGCTCGCCACGGTCGCCGCCCTCTGGCTCGTCGGGCAGGCCGCCCTGGCCCCCTTCTTCGGGCCGCTCGCCGGCCTCCTCGGCATCGGGGCCGCCGTCCAGTTCCTCAACTGGCAGCGCCAGAAACGCATCGAGCGGTTCATCGGCCAACTCCCCGAACTGGCCCGCATCCTGGCCAACGCCACCCAGGCCGGACTCGCCCTGCGCACCGCCATCGGCATGGCGGCGGAGGAGTTGGAGGCCCCGGCCGGGGAGGAACTCGCCAAGGTCGCCGACCAGTTGGCCATCGGCCAGTCGATGGACGAGGCGCTCGGCGAACTCGCCGAACGGCTCCCCTCCCGCGAACTCGTCGTCCTCGTCACCACCCTGGTCCTCTCCAGCCGCGCCGGCGGCCAGGTGGTGTCCGCGCTGCGCAACCTGACCGACACCCTGGAGGAGCGCAAGGAGACCCGCCGCGAGATCCGCACCCAGCTCTCCCAGGTGACCATGACGTCGTACGCCGTCCCGGTCCTCGGCGTCGGCGCCCTCTTCCTCATGAACGGCGTCAAGGACGGCGCCCTGGAGCGCATGACCGGCTCACCCGTCGGCCAGGGCTGCGTGATCGTCGCGTTCGCGATGTACGCCGTGGGCTTCGTCCTCATCCGCCGCATGAGCCGGATCGACGTGTGAGGGGGATGTCCTGATGACCGCTGTGCTGCTCGCCCTGCTGATGGGCCTCGGCGTCTGGGGCGCCTTCGCCGGTATCCGCATGTACCGCGCGGACGCGAAACTCCCCGGCGACCTGGCCATCGCCCTGGAGGTCGGAGCCACCCGCACCGGCGCCGTCGGCTCCGTGATCGACCGCATGGGCATGCGCTACGCCCCCGCGGTCCTGCGCCTCATGGGACCCCGCCTCGTCACCAAGTACCGCCGCAGGATCGACCTGGCGGGCAACCCCGGCGGCCTCACCATCGACCGCTACGCCGCCCGCCGCGCGGTCTACGGCGCCCTGGGCGGCGTCGGCTTCCTGGTCTTCCTGCTCCGCGGCCAGTGGTTCGTGGCCCTGCTCCTGCTGCTGTTCGGGGCGTTCTGGACGGAGGTCGGCATCTGGTCGGCCATCCGGCTCCGCAAGGACGTGATCGAACGGACCCTGCCGGACTTCCTCGACGTCCTCGCGGTCGTGGTCAGCGCCGGCCTCGGCTTCCGCCAGGCCCTCGACCGGGTGGCCTCCAGGTACGAGGGCCCCTGGGCCGACGAACTCCGCATCACCCTGCGCCAGATGGACCTCGGCATGAGCCGCCGCGAGGCCTTCGCCGAGCTGCGCCGCCGCAACGACTCCGAGCAGGTCGCCATGTTCGTCACGGCCCTGCAGCAGGGAGAGGAGCTGGGCGCGCCCATCGTGGACACCCTGGTCGCCCTCGCCAAGGACATGCGCCGCACGGACGCCCAGAACGCCCGCCGCAAGGCCGCCCGCGCGGTCCCCAAGGCCACGCTGATGATCACCACGTTCATGGTCCCGGCGACCATGCTGCTGCTCGGCGCCGGCCTGCTGCTGGGGTCCGGGGTGGACTTCGGGTCGCTCACGGGGGAGTGAGCGGGGGCATGACGGTGTGGGTGACAGAGCGAGGCAGACGCCTGGGGCGCCGGGCGGTCGGGCGCCGGCCGGCCGGGAGCCGGTCCGTCATGCGCTGGTCCGTCGTGCGCCGGTCCGTCGGACGACTGCTCTTCGGGAGACTGCCCCTGCGGGGTCGAGCGGGGGGTCGAGCGGGGGGCCGAGCTGGGGGCCGGGCGGAGGGCAGGGCGAGCCGGGAGGTGCCCGGGGAACCGGTGCCGCTTCCCGAACCGACCGAGAAGATCCAGATCCGGGCCCTGCAGGCGATGTGCCGGCAGGTGTTCGGCTTCCGGCTGGCGATGATCGTCCTGGCAGCCCCGGCCGCCCTGCTCAACGCCGCCCCCGGCCTGGGCGCGCGCCTGGTCGGCGCGGCCGTCGTCGTCACCTTCATGGTGTCCTACGTCCTCTTCCGCGACTGGGAACGCTTCGGCCCGCTCCTCCTGCGCCACCCCAGCCTCCTCGCCGCCGACACCCTCTTCGGCTCCCTCCTCCTCGTCTCGGCCGGTCCGGACACCACACTTGCCTACGTCAGCGTCTGCACGCCGCTGCTGGCCGGACTGGTCTACGGCTGGCGGGGAGCGGCCTGTTTCGCCTCCCTGCAGTCGCTCATCCTGCTCCTCGTCCACGCCACCCTGGAGGCCGACCGCCACGCGGCCGTGGCCGAGTCCCTCCTCCTGCCCGGCCTGTGCGTCATCGCCGGGGCCATGGGCTCCACCCTGCGCAACCTGATGCTCCGCTTCGGCGCCGCCACCCAGGCCCTGACGACGGTCCAGGCCCGCCTGGCGGCGACGGAGGCGGTCCACGCGGAACGGGCCCGCTTGGCCCGGGAGATGCACGACTCGGTGGCCAAGACGCTGCACGGCGTGGCCCTCGCGGCCGACGCCCTCGCGACGACGACCGCGGCTCCCGATCCCGACCCGGCCCGCATCCGGCAACAGGCGGAACTGGTGTCCCGCTCGGCACGGAGGGCGGCGGCGGAGTCCCGCGAACTCCTGACGGACCTGCGCGGGGAGCAAGGGGAACGGGAGGGAGCGTCTGCGGGGGACCTCTGGCCGGCACTGCGCGCGCGGACGGCGGACGCGGCGAGCCGGTCGGGCCTCCCCACCGTCTGCAGGCGCACCGGAGAGGCCGCTCTTCCGCCCGTCCCCCCACCCCTGGCCCGCCACCTGCTGGCCATCACCGCAGAGGCCCTGGAGAACGTGCACCGGCACGCGGACGCGGCACGCGTGGAAGTGACGGCGGGCGTCGAGGGCAACCAGCTCCGCCTCACGGTCTACGACGACGGCAGGGGCCTGCCCGCCGGCACGACCCTCGAACACCTCCGCGACCACGGCCACTTCGGCCTCCTCGGCATGGTCGAACGGGCCGCCGAGGCGGGGGCCCGGATCCGTATCGGCCGGGGTGAGCACGAACGCGGCACCGAGGTCAGGGTGGAACTGCCGTTGCGCGCCCTCGCCCCGGACGCCCCGGCGCAGGACACCTGACGGCCCGATGTTCCCCATCTCCGGGAGGAGGCACCCGATGCGGCACCAGAACCCCCGGCAGGGCTTCCCGTCCAGCCCCGCCACGCCCCAGCTCCGCCTCGTGATCGCCGACGACAACCCCGTCGTCCGCGCGGGCCTCACCGCCCTCCTCGCCGACCGCGAGGACACCACGGTGGTGGCGGCGGTGGCGGACGGCCGGGAGGCCTACGAGGCGACGCTGCGGCACCGCCCCGACGTCGTCCTCCTCGACGTCCGCATGCCCGGCGTCGACGGAATCTCCGCATTGCCGCACCTGGTCCGGCTGGCCCCCGTCATGATGCTGACCTACAGCCACGAGGCGGAGACCGTGCGGGAGGCGCTGCGACTGGGTGCGGGGGGCTATCTGGTGCACGGCGAGTTCACCGCCGAGCAGTTGGTACGGGCGGTACGGGACGTCCGGGAGGGCCGGCCCCATGTGACACCGGGGGCGGCGAAGGCGTTGCTGGGCGCCCTGATGTCGAGTGCGACTGCACACTCCGGGGCGGAAAACCCCGTTCCCGTAGGTAAATCTTCGACTCAATCGCTTTCACAGTTGCAATCCCCTGTGGGACAGTCGTTCCGGTCGCAGTTCCAACTGAGCATCAGGGAGGCGGAGATCATGGACCTCATCGCGTCCGGCCTGACCAACCAGCAGATCGCCGCCGCCTGTTTCATCAGCGAGAAGACCGTCAAGAACCACATCAACCGCATCTTCGCCAAGCTCCACACCACGAACAGGTCCCAGGCGGCGGCGAAGTGGCTGGGGGTGGCCTGAGATGCGCGGGGAGAAATGGGTCCAGGGGTGGGCCCTGGGGCCCTGTGGGGGCCGGGATGTTCCGCCGTACGTTGTGCGGATCGAAGGCGAAGCTGGAGGGGAACACCGTGAGCGATCGAATGCTGAAACTGGTGGTCGCCGTGCAGCGACGCGGCAACGACAAGGGGCAGACCGCCGTCGAGTATTTGGGGATCATCGCGGTGGTGGTGGCGATCGTGCTGGCGATCACGGGTACGGATATCGGTCATGCCGTCCTCGACAAGATCAAGGCCAAGATCGCCGAGATCACCTGATTCATCCGAGCGCTTTCGGCGACCGAGGGCAGGCCTTCCCCATCTACATCACGGTGGTGGCAGGCCTGCTCTTCCTTGCGTTGGCCTACTTGGCGGTGGGGCAGGCCTCCGTGAATCGCAGCGGCGCCCAGAGCGCAGCGGATGCGGCGGCGCTGGCGGCGGCCCAGAACCGCCGAAACCAGATCACGGGGAAGTGGCTGGAGAGCCTGACGGACCCGACCAAGTGGCAGGACATCTTGGACGGCAAGGCGGACTTCGCTCCCTCGTGCTGGCGGGCCGAGCAACTCGCGGCGGAGAACGACGCGGAAGTGCTTGCCTGTGACAATCCCGAGCCGTTGAAGTTCGTGGTCCAGGTCAGGACGAACAAGCCGTTGGGAGACTCCGTCGTCCCTGGGGTGAGTGACATCAAGTCGACCGAGTCCGCCACGGCTGTGATCCAACAGCTCTGCGACTTCGACCCTCCCGCCGAGGCCGCCGACACCTCACCGTTGCCCAGTCTCACGTGCGACGACGGCAGGGTCTGGAAACTGGATCCGAAGGATGAAGCCGGCCTTCCGTCGCCCGAGGACCTGTTCGATGTCCATCTGGCTGACTGACAAGCGAACGACAAGTGTGAAGGGAAGCAGGGGCGATGAGTAATCGGTCCGTTGCGAGGGCTCGCAGGGGAATGGTCGCGGTCTGCATCGCGATCGGCCTGACGTGTGGTGTGGCCGGTTGCGGTGGAGGGGGCGGTGACGACAAGAAGCCGGAGGCCTCCGCGACGACTTCCAAGAGCGGCGGATCCGGACCGAGCCCGCAGGAGGGTCAGTCCGCAGATCCGCTGGCCGAACTGCACGGACCGAATGGCCTGCTCCTTCAGATCATGTCCGCCGATCGCGACGCGGGCGGCTTCGTCACCGTGAATGGCAATCTGAAGAACGACAGCGGGAAGACAGCGGTGATCCCCTCCGACCTCAGTGGCAATGAGACCGAGATCAGCAAAAACGGTAGCTCGCTCGGTGGTGCCACGCTCGTCGACTCCAAGAGCAAGAAGCGCTACTACGTCCTGCGCGACACGGATGGTCGGCCGCTCACCACGACGGGTATGCCGACTTTGGCGGCCGGCCAGTCATTGTCGGTGTTCATGCAGTTCCCCTCTCCTCCGACCACCACTTCAGAGGTCGATTTCCAGCTGCCCACCTTCCCCACCGCCCCCATCAAAATCTCCGGTTGAGGCCGAAGTGACCACCACACCCCGCCTCACCCTCACCCTCACCCTCCCCCTCACCGCCGCAGCCCTCCTCGCGGCAGCCAACCTCACGCTGGCCCACGCTGACGACACCGACCCCAGCGAGCCCCCGGGCACGGCGCCCACCGCGGCCGCGCCGGTGAAAGTGGACCCCACCGACCCCGACCTCAAGCTCCCGGAAGGCGCCACCCTCGCGGAGCCGAAGGTGCTGGACATCAAGTCGGTCGTGGAGGACCAGAGCGGGGACGAGCGCAGGGAGGACACGAACGCGGACGTCACCTTCGCCCTTCAGGCCGAGGTCCTCTTCGGCAAGGACAGCGCGAAGCTCGGCGGAGAGGCCAAGGCCCGCATCGCGACGATCGTCGAGGAGATCAAGAAGCAGCACGCGACCCAGGTCCGCGTCTTCGGCTTCACGGACGACCTGGGCTCCTCGGCCCACGGCGACGTCCTGTCCAAGCAGCGCGCCAACGCCGTACAGGCCGTCCTGGACCAGGACCTCAACGACCCCGGCATCACCTTCGAGGTACGCGGCTACGGCGAGCAGTACCCGATCGCGGACAACTCCTCGGAGGCGGGCCGGAAGAAGAACCGCAGGGTGGAGGTCTCCTTCCCGCGTTCGGGAGGCTGAGGGGGACGCATACGGTGTGAGGCATGCGATTCACCGACGGGCTCGACGTCGTCACTCCGAGCGGGATCCGGGAAGTCCTGGACGAGGCCTCCCGGCGCGGGTTCGCGCTGTACGTCCTCGACACGGACGGCAGGGCGGACCGCGAGTCCTTCTTCCACGCGGTCCGGGAGACGCTGCCGCTCGATCCGCCGCTGACGAGTTCCCGCAGCTGGGACGCGCTGGCCGACTCCCTGTGGGAGGGGCTGCGTACGGAGACCTCGGGCTCTTCGCGGGTGGTCGTCGTGTGGCGGGACGTCGTGACACCGGACGGCGCGGCGGAGGAGGACTTCCGGACCGCTCTGGAAGTCCTCGGCGACGTCGCCGGATCACTGGCCGACCCCGGCATCACCGGCGGCGCGCCGAAGCACGTGCCCGTCCGTGTCGCCGTCGGCCCGCGACACGGATCCACGGCCACGGCCACGGCCACGGCCGAGGACACCGGCGACCGCGTCTACCCCCGGCCCGCCTGAAGGGACTCGACGGCCAGCCGCACCCCCGCTGTCACTCCCCACCGCTCCATGGCCCCCGCCTCCGCCTCCAGCACGTGCCGGGAGCGCGGCCGGGGCAGGCCCAGGCGACCCGGCACCATCGTGCGCACCGCAATGACGGTGAGGCGGCGGTCGAGGTACGCCACGTCGATGGGGAAGCGCATCCGGAACGTGTGCACGCTGCCGGCCGGGGAGAGCAGCATCGCCCCCTCGATCGCGTCACGCCCCAGCAGCCCTCTGGTACGGGCGCGGTAGGAGGCCGCGATCTCCAGCGCAACGGTGACCACAGCCCCGTCACCGCCCCGCGGGATCACCAAGTTCCCCCGCCCGTCCCGCCATTGTCCGGTCACGGCCCCACCTCCGCACCGACCGTACCCACCCGCGCGGCGGAGTCGGCCGCATCGTCGTCGCCGGGGCGTTGTCAGTGGCGGGTGCCACACTGCGAAGCATGACCGACCGACGTGTGACGGACGAGCCGGACGGATACGGCGAGCGAGGCGGATACGACGCGCACGGCCATGTGCGCCTGCGGGAGGTGGCCGACGACGACCTTCTTCTCTTCCTCGCCTACGAGCACGACCCCGAAGCCCTGCGGCGTTCCGGATTCACGCCCCGGCCGCGCGAGGCCTTCCTCACGCACTGGCGGCAGCGGGTGCTCGGCGATCCCGACAGCCTGGTGCGGACGGTCACCGTCGGCGGGGAGACGGCCGGGAACGTCGTGTCCTGGACACAGGACGGGCGCCGCTTCGTCGGGTACTGGCTCGGGCGGCCGTACTGGGGCCGGGGCATCGGCACCCGGGCCCTCGCCCTCTTCCTGGACCTGGAGTCCGTACGGCCCCTGTACGCCGACCCCCGCTCCGCGAACACCGCCTCCGTCCGCCTGCTGGAGAGACACGGCTTCGCACGGGTCGGCACCGATGGGCACGGGGAGGACGAACACGTCCTCCTCGCGCTCGGACGGCCCCCCGAGAGCTGACCGTCCGCCTCCCGACCGACGTGGTGTCCGGGTGGCTCAGTCGGTGGACGCGGACGTGGACGTAGGCGCGGGGTGGACGCCGGTCTCGCCGTCGAGGAGTTCGCGCACGATGTCCATGTGACCGGCGTGCCGGGCCGTTTCCGTGAGCATGTGGACCACGGTCCAGCGCAGGGAGACGGAGTGGTCCCGCCACGCCGGGCGGCCCACCGCGTCCAGGGGCAGTTCGGTGATGGTGCGGTCGGCGGCGGCGCGGGCGCGGCCGTAGAAGGCGAGGATCTGTTCCGTCGTCTCGTCGGGGGCGACGGTCATGTCCTCGCTCTTGTACGGGTCGAACCAGAGCGGTTCCGCCTCCCGGCCGAACGTCTCCACCAGCCAGCCGTACTCCACCGAGGCCAGGTGCTTCACGAGGCCGAGCAGGCTGGTCCCGGTCGGGGTCATCGGGCGCCGCAGTTGTTCGTCGTCCAGTCCGTCCAGCTTCCACAGCACGGCGTCTCGGTGGCGGTTCATGCTCGCGAGGAGGGTTTTCTTCTCGTCGGCGCCGTAGCGGGCGTCAGGAGTCGTCATGGGCACGGAAATTAGCAGGACGGTCTGACAACGCCCTGGGACCATGACGCGTATGGCGGATGATCGTTCTTTCGAGGATCTCGTGGCCGAGGGTGCGGCGGTACCCACCGAGGGATGGGACTTCTCCTGGTTCGAGGGGCGGGCCAGCGAGGCGCGGCCCTCGTGGGGGTACGCGCGGTCGGCGGGGGAGCGGCTGGCCCGGGCCGAGGGCGCGCTCGACATCCAGACCGGTGGCGGGGAGGTGTTCGACGTCTCCCTGGCCGCGGCCGCCCCGGAGCGCCCGAGGCTCATCGCCGCCACGGAGGGCTGGCCGCCGAACGCGGCGAAGGCCACCCGGCTGCTGCGCCCGCGCGGTGTGGTGGTCGTCGAGGCACGGGACGACGCCCCGCTGCCCTTCGCCGACGAGGCGTTCGACCTGGTGCTCAGCCGGCACCCGGTGAGCCCGCGGTGGGCGGAGATCGCCCGGGTGCTGCGGCCGGGCGGCACGTACTTCGCCCAGCACGTCGGGCCGAGCAGCGTGTTCGAACTGGTCGAGTACTTCCTCGGCCCCCTGCCGGAGGACGTGCGGGCCGGCCGGCACCCCGACCGCGAGCGGGCCGGGGCGGAGGCGGCCGGCCTGGAGGTCGTGGACCTGCGGGCGGAGCGGCTGCGGATGGAGTTCCACGACATCGCCGCCGTCGTCCACTTCCTGCGCAAGGTGGTCTGGATGGTCCCCGGCTTCACCGTCGAGGCGTACGAGTCCCGGCTCCGTGCGCTGCACGGGCGGATCGAGAAGGAGGGCCCGTTCGTGGCGCACAGCGCCCGGCAACTCTTCGACGTCCGGAAGCCGACCCCCTGACGAATGGGGCGGACGGGGCCGAATCGAAGCCGGGTTCACCCGCGGTTTCCCTTTCGGTTCTCGCTTTGTCGTCCACCGCGGCTCACTTCTGCCCCACGCGCCGCACAAGTTCGGACCGGCGTAATTCGCGTGGGCAAAGAAACAGGGGTGGTGTCGCGCGGTGCGGGGGGCCGCGCGCTGCCGTGACGTCCGGGAATCCGGGAGCGGAACCGTCAAGTCACCGTTCGCCGGCGGGGTCGCCCGTCGGAGGGACGCCGGACGACTCGCCGATGGGTCACCAGGACGGCTCAAATCCTCTTGATCGCCTCGCATCTGGCCGAATCTCCTGGGATTCCGCTGTGAACCGGCCATGAAGCACCCCGGAATCCTGCGCTCCAGCCCACCGGGGCGTCGTCGGGCGACTCCGCAGAGTAGTTGTGGCGCGCCGATGCACGCACCATCCCTCACGAAGGGTTATGGTGGAAACCCCCCCTCGGGCCGGTCCGTCTCCCCCCCACGGACCGGCCCGTTTTTTTCTCCGGGAGGTCCCCGCACGTTTCCGCGGCATCGCCGGGAACCGGAAGGGGACCGGCGGGCGTCCCCACTCAGGGGCCCGAGGCCGTGCCGCCGTACGGCCGAGGCCCCCGGGCGCGACCGGGTCCGCGCCGGACCCGCACGGGTGCCGCGCCGGTCCGTGCCGGTCCCGCGCCGGACGTCCGCGCCCCCTGTCCGTACTGATCAAGCACCCAAACCCCCCGCCACGAGCGAGCCGGCTCCACCGGTAGGCTCGGCCACCGCGGGGACCGCAACCGCGGCCACATGGAGGGGCTCTCACGTGAACCTGCGCGACAAGCTGCGCGGCCTGCTCGTCAGGCTCTACGCGCGCCGGGTGGAAGGTCACCTGGACCACGCTCAGGTGCCCAAGCACATCGGCGTCATCATGGACGGCAACCGCCGCTGGGCGAAGGCCGCCGGCTCCAGCACGGTCCACGGCCACCGGGTCGGCGCCGAGAAGATCGAGGAGTTCCTCGGCTGGTGCACCGAGACCGACGTCGAGGTCGTCACCCTGTGGCTGCTGTCCACGGACAACTTCGACCGCCCGCAGGACGAGCTGGGCCCGCTCCTCGGCATCATCGAGGACGTCGTCCGCAGCCTCGCCGCCGACGGCCGCTGGCGCGTGCACCACGTCGGCACCCGCGACCTGCTGCCGTCCGGGATGCAGCACACCCTCAAGGAGGCCGAGGAGGCCACCGCCGACGTCGGCGGGATAGTGGTCAACGTGGCCATCGGCTACGGCGGCCGCCAGGAGATCGCCGACGCCGTGCGCTCCATGCTGTACGACGCCCGGGACAGGGGCGTGCCGATGGCGGACCTCGCCGAGGCCGTCGACATCGACATGATCGGCCGCCACCTCTACACCGGCGCCCAGCCCGACCCCGACCTGGTGATCCGCACCAGCGGCGAGCAGCGGCTGTCCGGCTTCATGCTCTGGCAGACGGCCCACTCCGAGTACTACTTCTGCGACGTCTTCTGGCCCGCCTTCCGCAAGGTCGACTTCCTGCGCGCCCTGCGCGACTACGCCGCCCGGCACCGCCGCTTCGGCGGCTGAAGACCGCCGCACCCGCACGACGCACACCGAGCGCCCCGCCGGCCACCACCGCGGCGGGGCGCTCCGTATACCCAGTCCGGGACGGAAGTAACAAGGAGTTCACCAGTGCGTCCGTGGCCGCTTTTGCATGGCCGCGCGTGTTCGAGGGCATAAGCCAAGCAGGTCGACACCCGAACCACGGGTGTCGGATCTCAGCGGGCGGCAGGGGCCGTCCGCCCGGGAGGCCCTTTGCACCAGCCCGACCGTGCGGTCACTGCACGGAAGCAGCCGCGGAGGGCCGGTTCCAGGCCCGCCGCATGCGGGGGCCAGGACCGGTCCAGTTCCACTTCGTCGCTCCCCGACCTCATCCGAGGGGGTACGTCCTTCCGTGGTGACCAGCACAAAGCGCCACAAGCCCGACCGGCGCACCTATGTTCTCGACACCAGCGTCCTGCTGTCCGACCCGAACGCCCTGACCCGCTTCGACGAGCACGAGGTCGTGCTCCCCATCGTGGTGGTCACGGAGCTGGAGGCCAAGCGGCACCATCCCGAACTCGGCTACTTCGCCCGCCAGGCCCTGCGCCTGCTGGACGACTACCGGGTGAAGCACGGTCGCCTCGACGCCCCCATCCCCATCGGTGAACTGGGCGGGACCGTCCGCGTCGAGCTCAACCACTCGGACCCCAGCGTGTTGCCCACCGGCTACCGCCTGGGGGACAACGACTCGCGCATCCTCGCGGTGGCCCGCAACCTGCAGGCCGAGGGGTTCGACGTCACCGTCGTCTCGAAGGATCTGCCGCTCCGCATCAAGGCGTCCTCCGTCGGCCTGCTGGCCGAGGAGTACCGTGCCGAACTGGCCATCACGGACTCGTCCGGCTGGACCGGAATGTCCGAACTCACCTTGTCGGGTGAGCAGGTGGACATCCTCTTCGAGGACGGGCACACCTTTGTCCCGGAGGCCTCCGACCTCCCCGTGCACACGGGGCTGACCATCCAGTCCGAGCGCGGCAAGGCGCTCGGCCGGGTCACCGCCGACGGCAACGTCCGTCTGGTGCGCGGAGACCGGGAGGCGTTCGGCATCAAGGGCCGCAGCGCCGAGCAGCGCATCGCCCTCGATCTGCTGCTCGACCCGGACGTCGGCATCGTCTCGATGGGCGGCCGGGCCGGCACCGGCAAGTCGGCGCTCGCGCTGTGCGCGGGCCTGGAGGCGGTCCTCGAGCGCCGCCAGCACCAGAAGGTGATGGTCTTCCGGCCGCTGTACGCGGTGGGCGGGCAGGAACTGGGCTATCTGCCGGGCAGTGAGGCGGAGAAGATGAGCCCCTGGGCGCAGGCCGTCTTCGACACCCTCTCCGCGGTCACCAGCCGCGACGTCATCGAGGAGGTCACCGCGCGCGGGATGCTGGAGGTCCTGCCGCTCACCCACATCCGCGGCCGCTCGCTGCACGACGCGTTCGTGATCGTGGACGAGGCGCAGTCACTCGAACGGAACGTCCTGCTGACCGTTCTCTCCCGTATCGGCGCGAACTCACGGGTCGTTCTCACCCACGACGTGGCACAGCGGGACAATCTGCGCGTGGGTCGCTACGACGGCGTGGTCGCCGTGGTGGAGAAGCTCAAGGGGCACCCCCTCTTCGCCCACGTCACACTGACGCGGTCCGAGAGGTCCCAGATTGCCGCCCTTGTGACCGAAATGCTGGAGGACGGTCACATCTGACGCGGAATCGGCATTCATAGGCGCCGTCCGGCAAAGCCGAAGAGCTTAGCCGGGCGGCGCTTTGACGTGTGCAGGTTTCCTGAAATCCCAAGGGCCAAACGAGATGTGACGTTTCACACCCAACACAGAATTGCCTCCCGGCGTCCGGTTGCGGCAGAGTCTCACTCCTGTCAGGCCCCGCATACGACACATCTGTACCCCTAGGGGTACCTCCCACGTCCTTGAGGCGATGGGGGACGTACGGCACCACGTAGACAGCACCAACTCCATACTGCTTGTCGTATGCCGCCCGAGCTTCACGCGGCGCTCCCCGTGCGGGAGTTGCCCACCGGGCCCGTGCCTCCCGTGACCCCGCAGTTGGGAGGCCTGTGTTCAGGGGCACGATTGCGTCCGCCAGGGTCACCGAAGCGGGCGATGCTGGAAGGAAACCGTGTGAGCCGGATTTCGGTCCGGGGATTCGCAGTGGCCTCCGCCACCGCGGTCACCGCCGTCGGAAGCGTCGTCGGAGTTGCCTCGGGCAGCGTCGCGCAGCCCCACAACGACGCCGAGGCGACGGCTGCCGACACCACGCTCCTCGCGGACATACCCGTGGGTGAGCAGGCCCAGGTACAGACCGCGTCCCTGACGCAGCAGGCCGACGCACAGGCCATCGCCGCGGACACGAGCGCCAAGAAGGACGCCGAAGCGGCGGCCCGCAAGGCAGCAGCCGAGACCGCGATCGCGAAGAAGGAGGCCGCCGAGAAGGCGGCCAAGCTGGAGAAGGAGCGCATCGAGGCGAAGGCCGCGGCCAGCCGCGACGACGTCCGTGACGCCTCCAGCTTCCCCACCCAGAGCAGCTACACCGTCGCCCAGATCCAGGCGATGGCGAGGCAGATCGTCGGCGGCGGTCAGTTCCAGTGCTTCAGCAACATCGTGAACCACGAGTCCAGCTGGAACTACCACGCGGTCAACGCCTCCACCGGCGCGTACGGTCTCGGTCAGGCGCTGCCCGGCACCAAGATGGCCTCCGCCGGCGCCGACTGGCAGACCAACCCGGCCACCCAGATCAAGTGGACCCTGAGCTACATGAACGGCCGGTACGGCAGCCCCTGTCAGGCCTGGACGTACTGGCAGGCCAACAGCTGGTACTGAGCCTCTCCCCAGCTCTCGCTCAACCCCGCGCAGCCCCTCCCCGTCCTAAGGGGAGGGGCTTTCGCCCTGTACGGTCGTACGCGAACGTCTCCAGGGGAGCGTTGGCGAGCGCCCGAGACGCGGGAGAAGGGGACCGGACATGTCGCGAGTGCCAGGGTGGCTCCGCCGCCTCGGAGCAGGCCTGACCGAGATGAGCGAGCGTCTGGACGAGCGGCGAGTCGAGGTCGAGAACGAGACCTCCCTGCCCGATCCGCCCACCCCCGATCCACCCCTGCGCGAACCGGCCGCTGTCCCTGAGCCCGCCGCCGTCCGCGGACCGTCCGTCCCTGAGTCGTCCGTCACCGAACCGGCGGTCCCCGAACCGGCAGTTCGCGATTCGTCCGTCCGTGAACGGTCCGCTCCCGTCCACGACGCCGACACCACCAACGCGGCCGCCGCCACCGACACCGCCGACGCCCCCGCCGATGCCGTCGTCCCCGTCGTGCCGGCCCCCGCGTCCGGCGAGGCGCCGCCCGTATCCGCCTCGCCCCCCAAGTCCCCCGCCCCGGTGGCCCCCGCGCACGCCGCGTCCCGCCCCGACCCCGCGCAGGCCGTCCCCTGGAGTGTGCGGGTCGCGGCCGAGGCGGGCTGGCGGCTGCTGGTCCTCGCCGGCACCGTGTGGGTGCTGATGCGGATCATCAGCGCCGTCCAACTGGTGGTGTTCGCCTTCGTCATCGCCCTGCTCATCACGGCGCTGCTCCAGCCGACGGTCGCCCGGCTGCGGAACTACGGCGTGCCGCGCGGCCTGGCCACCTCGCTCACCGCCATCTCCGGCTTCGCCGTCATCGGCCTGATGTGCTGGTTCGTGACCTGGCAGGTCATGGAGAACATCGACATCCTCTCCAACCAGATCCAGAGCGGCATCGACGACCTGCGCAACTGGCTGCTGAAGAGCCCCTTCCACGTCACCGACAAGCAGATCAACCAGATCGCCAAGAACCTCCGCGAGGCCATCGGAGCCAACACCGACCAGATAACGTCGGCGGGCCTGGAGGGAGTTCAGGTCGTCGTCGAGGCCCTGACCGGCATCCTGCTGGTGTTCTTCTCGACGCTGTTCCTGCTCTACGACGGCAAGCGCATCTGGCAGTGGTCCCTGAAGCTGGTGCCCGCCGCCGCCCGTCCGGGCGTGGCCGGGGCCGGCCCGCGCGCCTGGCGCACCCTGACGGCCTACGTCCGGGGCACGGTCCTGGTCGCCCTGATCGACGCCATCTTCATCGGACTCGGGATCTACTTCCTGAACGTTCCGATGGCCGTCCCGCTGGCCGTCTTCATCTTCCTGTTCTCCTTCATCCCCCTCGTCGGCGCGGTCGCCTCCGGCGCGCTCGCGGTGGTGGTCGCCCTGGTGACCCAGGGCGTCTTCGCCGCGGTCATGACCCTGGCGGTCGTCCTCGCCGTCCAGCAGATCGAGGGACACGTCCTGCAGCCGTTCATCCTGGGCCGCGCGGTCCGTGTCCACCCGCTGGCCGTGGTCCTCACGGTGGCCACCGGCGGCATGGTGGCCGGCATCGGTGGCGCCGTGGTCGCCGTGCCGCTGGTGGCGGTCACGAACACGGTGGTGGGGTACCTGCGGCAGTACTCGATGGGACAGGTCGTGCCGCAGCAGCAGAACACCGAGGGCCCCGTCCACAAGGAGTGAACGAGGCCCTCGGGTCGGGACCGGGCCGGTTACTCGGCCAGAACGGCCTCGGCGTCCAGCGTGACGCCGACGGCCTGAACCACGGAGGCGATCTTGAACGCCTCCTGGATCACGTCGCGTTCGACGCCGGCCTTGCGCAGCACCTGCTCGTGCGAGTCCAGGCACATGCCGCAGCCGTTGATCGCGGAGACCGCGAACGACCACAGCTCGAAGTCGACCTTGTCCACGCCCGGGTTGCCGATGACGTTCATCCGCAGGCCCGCGCGCAGGGTGCCGTACTCGTGGTCGGACAGCAGGTGGCGGGTCCGGTAGAAGACGTTGTTCATCGCCATGATGGCGGCCGCGGACTTGGCCGCGGTGTACGCCTCCGGCGTGAGGTTCGCCTTCGCCTCCGGCTCCAGCTCACGCAGCACGATCGGGGAGCGCGAGGCGATGGCGGTCGCCAGCACGGTGCCCCACAGCTGCTGCGCCGGGAGGTCGGAGTTGCCGATGACCGAGCCCAGGTTGAGCTTCAGGTCCTTGGCGTAGTCCGGAACACGGGACTTCAGCGAGTCGAGCGACATGGGTCACTCACCAGCCAGCAGCGCGACCGGGTCCAGGGTGTCGTCGCCCTTGCTCCAGTTGCAGGGGCACAGCTCGTCGGTCTGCAGGGCGTCCAGGACCCGCAGGACCTCCTTGGGGTTACGGCCGACGGAGCCGGCGGTCACCATGGAGAACTGGATCTCGTTGTTCTGGTCGACGATGAAGACGGCGCGCTTGGCGTAGCCGTCCTCGCCCTCGATGCCGAGGTCACGCATGAGCTCGTGCTTGGGGTCGGCCATCATCGGGAACGGCAGGTCCGTCAGGTCCGGGTGGTCCTTGCGCCAGGCGTGGTGCACGAACTCGGAGTCACCGGAGAAGCCGAGGACCTGGGCGTCACGGTCGGCGAACTCCTCGTTCAGCTTGCCGAACGCGGCGATCTCGGTGGGGCACACGAAGGTGAAGTCCTTGGGCCACGCGAAGACCACCTTCCAACCCTCGTAGGTCTTGTGGGTGATCGTCTCGAACTCCTTGCCCTTCTCCAGCGAGACGCAGGCAGCGAGTTCGAACTCGGGGAACTTGTCACCGACAGTGAGCACGTGCTCTCCTTGCAGCGAGGAAGCTTCCCTCGTGGGGAGGCTTCCCTTGGGTTGGACGCCGTCGATGCTTGCACAGGGTGCATTGATTAGGGAAATAGCTACACTAGGTCATGTTGATCGGAGGTGGCTATCAGTGACCGTCAGTAGCGGCAAGCGCCGCCAGCCCAGCCTCGCGCAGCTGCGGGCCTTCGCCGCCGTCGCCGAGCACCTGCACTTCCGGGACGCCGCGGCGGCCATCGGGATGAGCCAGCCCGCCCTGTCCGGCGCGGTCTCGGCGCTGGAGGAGATCCTGGGGGTGACCCTCCTCGAGCGTACGACCCGCAAGGTGCTGCTCTCGCCCGCCGGTGAGCGTCTCGCCGTGCGGGCCAAGGCGGTGCTGGACGAGGTCTCGGCGCTGCTGGAGGAGGCCGAGGCGGTCCGGGCGCCGTTCACCGGGGCCCTGCGGCTCGGGGTCATCCCGACCGTCGCGCCGTATCTGCTGCCCACCGTGCTGCGGCTGGTGCACGAGCGGTATCCGCACCTCGACCTCCAGGTGCACGAGGAGCAGACCGCCAGCCTCGTCGACGGCCTGCACTCCGGCCGGCTCGACCTGCTGCTGCTCGCGGTGCCCCTCGGCGTGCCCGGGGTCACCGAACTCCCGCTCTTCGACGAGGACTTCGTGCTCGTCACCCCGCTGGACCATGAGCTCGGCGGCCGCGAGGGCATCCCCCGCGAGGCGCTCAGGGAGCTGAACCTGCTGCTCCTGGACGAGGGCCACTGCCTGCGCGACCAGGCGCTGGAGATCTGCCGGGAGGCCGGGCGGCAGTTCAAGGGGGCGGGGCGAGGCCCCTCGGCCGAGGGTGGTGGCGGGCGACGGGTGGGCGCCCCGGTCACCACCACGGCCGCCGGCCTGTCCACACTGGTCCAGCTCGTGGCCGGCGGCCTCGGCTGCACGCTGCTGCCGCGCACCGCGGTGAAGGTCGAGACGACCCGCAGCAGCGAACTGCGCACCGGCTCCTTCGCCGATCCCGCACCGAGCCGCCGCATCGCCCTGGCCATGCGGGCGGGCGCCGCCCGCGGCGCCGAGTACCGGGAACTGGCCGCCGCCCTGCGCGAGTCCATGCGCCCGCTGCCCGTGCGGGTACTCGACGACGCGTCGTGACGGGAACGCGAGAGGGCCCCTCCCCGATGCCGGGGAGGGGCCCTGACGCCCGCCTGCTCCGCTACTCCGTCCGCAGCCCCTCCGGCCGCATCAGCCGCAGCAGCGGCGGAAGGCTGAGCAGGGTCACCGCGAGGACCACCGCCGCGCCGACGCCCGTCATGGACAGCACGCTCGGCCAGTCCACGGTCACCGGGGTCGCCGTCATCCTCAGCAGGACCGCGCCGAGCACGAGGCCCACCACCGAGGCCAGCAGCAGTCCGAGTGCGATGGGCAGCGCCGTCTGCCACAGCACCGACAGGCCCAGCGTGCGGCGCCGGGTGCCGAAGGCGACCAGCGCCGACAGCAGCCTGCGCCGCTCGCGCAGCTGCTCCAGCTGGGAGACCAGCAGGCTCGCGCCGATCAGCGCCAGCACGCAGGCCGCGCCGACGAACAGGCCGGTGCGCAGGGACGTGTACCGCCCGGACTGCTCGGTCGCCGTCCAGTGCCAGGCGCTGGAGAGGGGGTCCACCCGCGCGGCCGTGTTGCGCACGTACTCCTCCGCGTCCGGCACCGACAGGTCGAGGCGGACGTAGACCTGGCCGTACCCCCCGGCCACGGCCCGTGCGGGGAGCACGGACGGGGTGACGAGCAGGCCGTCGACGCCCTGCTGGAGCGAGTCCGCGCGGACGGTCGCCGTGCGCACGCCGGCCGGCACCGTCCAGGGGATTTCGCGGCCGGGGAGGGGCTTTGTGAAGGTGGGGTCGAGGAAGTCGTGGCTGCCCGGCCGCAGGAAGGACCGCCGGGCCTGGTCGGTGCCGGGGCGGTCCACGACGAACGCGTCGCCGTCCCGGCAGGAGGGCAGCCGGGCCAGCTCGCGCAGCGCGGCACAGTCGCCGACGGTGACGCTCGCAAAGTGGCCGGGGTCGCGGCGCCTGTCGCCGATGCTCACCGTGGACAGCGCCGCCGAGGCCCGCACCCCCTTGGTCCGCGCGAACGCGGGGCCCAAGGCCGCCGAGGGGGTCCGGTCGGACAGGTCGATCTCCATCTGCGCCCGCTCCGGATCCCGGCCGGTGTCCTTGGTGTACTGGCTCTCCACGCCCGCGAACAGCATCTGCAGGGCGATCGCCCCGGCCACCGCGACGGCGATGCCGTTGACCATGCGGGCCGCCGTACCGCTGCTCAACTGAAGCCGCCGCACAGCCAGTTGCCAGGAGAGCGCGCCCGCCCCGAGCCGGGCCACGACCGCCTCCACGATCCACGGCAGCAGCGCGGTGACGCCGACCAGGAGCAGCAGGACGCCGGCCACCACCAGGTACTGGTTGAAGTCGCCGTGGGAGCGCCCCTTGCCGATCATCGGGTAGAGCAGGGCGAGGCCCGCGACCGGCACCAGCAGCCGCCACCACAGGCGCCGGCGGGCCGGCCTGGCCGTACGCACCACGCCGAGCGGTTCGACGACCACCCGGCGCATGGCGAACAGCGTGACCAGCACGGCGCACACCGGGACCGCCACCGCGACCACCGCCACGAGCACCGGGGAGGGGTCCAGATAACTGGGGAAGAGGCTCTCGCCCATCACCTCGACGGACCCCGCCGCCTGCCGTCCGGCCATGAAGAACACGGCCCCGACGACGAGTCCGAGCAGGGCGCCGACCAGCGCCTCGCCCGCGGCGATCCGCCGGGTCATCCGGCTGTCGGAGCCCACCAGACGCAGCGCGGCCAGCCTGCGGTCACGCCGCTCGCCGCCGAACCGTACGGCCGTGGCGACGAACACGGCGACCGGCATCAGCAGCGTCACGAACATGACGAGCGTCAGCAGGATCAGCACCGGGTCGGTCCGCTCGGGCCGCTGATCCGGGTCCCCGAACGCGTGCAGCCGCTGCACGCGCATGTTGGCCGGCTTCGGCACCAGGTCGTCCGCGCCCGCGTAGTAGGCCAGTTCGTGCGATCCGATCAGCCCGCTCTCCCCGATGGTCCCGGCGATCCGGTACGGGATCCGCTGCCGCAGCAGCTTCGCCCCGTCCGAGGCGAGCAGGTCCCGCAGCGAGGGGGAGACCACCATCTCGCCCTTGCCCGGGAAGCGGCCGACGCCGGGCGGCAACGGCGCCCGCGGGCCCTCGGGTTCCAGCAGGCGGCCGCGGACGTCCTTGGCGTGCCACCGGGTGTCGGTCGACGTGATCAGCACGGTGTCGTCGGCCTTCGGCGGCAGGACCATGGAGAACATGTGGCCCTCCTGCCGGTCCTGCTCACGCTGGTGCCGCTGGGTCAGCACGCTCGGCAGCGCGGTCGTCAGCAGCAGCAGTGCCACCCCCAGCCCGACGCCGACCGCCGTCAGCGTCAGCCGTACCCACCCCTCGCGTCCGCCGGTGAAGGCGAACCGTGCCCCCATGGCCAGGTCCCTGGACCTGTGCCAGGCCCTCGGCTCCGTCCGGGCCGGGAGCCGCCCCCCTCGCAGGTTCATGCAGTGCGCTCCATGTCCCGGGACCTGCCGTCCCGTACGACGATCTCCCGGTCGGACCAGGCGGCCACCCGCGCCTCGTGGGTGACCAGCACCACGGCCGCGTCGGTGGAGCGGGCGGCGTCGGTCAGCAGCTCCATCACGCGCTCGCCGTTGAGGGAGTCCAGCGCGCCGGTCGGCTCGTCGGCGAACAGCACCCGGGGGCCGGTGACCAGCGCCCGCGCCACCGCGACCCGCTGGCCCTGGCCGCCCGAGACCTCGCCGGGCCGCTTGCGTCCGAGGTCGTCGACCTCGAGGCGTTCCATCCAGCCGAGCGCCGCCTTCTCGGCCTCCTTGCGGGAGGTGCCGCTCAGCCGCAGCGGCAGCGCCACGTTCTCCACGCACGTCAGTTCCGGGACGAGCTGTCCGAACTGGAAGACGAAGCCGAACTCGCCGCGCCGCAGCGCGCTGCGCTGGGCGTCGGTCATGGTGGACAGCTCGCGGCCGTCGTAGCGGATCGAACCCGAGTCGGGCGGCACGATGCCCGCGAGGCAGTGCAGCAGCGTCGACTTGCCGGAACCGGAGGGCCCCATCACGGCGACGACCTCGCCGGGGTGGATGGAGAAGTCGGCGCCGTCGAGGGCGAGCGTCGGACCGTAGGCCTTGCGCAGGTTCTCGGCGGTGAGCAGGGAGCCGGGAGGAGGAGTCACTTCGCCACCTCCGTGCGGAGCCGCTCCAGCCGCGCGGCCGTCAGCTCCAGCCAGCGCAGGTCCGCCTCCAGGTGGAACAGGGCGTGGTCGCAGACCAGCTGGTCCGCGAGGTCGCCCTTGCGCTTGCGGTCGGTCAGGATCCGCATGCTGCGCAGGTGCTCGGAGCGCTGGGTGTCGAGGACGTCGGTGGCGTCGCGGTGGGTGAGCAGCGCGAGGACGACCTTGGTGTACAGGGTCGACTGGAGGTACTCCTCCGGCTTCTCCGGGGTGGCGAGCCAGCGCTCGACGTCGGTGACGCCGGCGTCCGTGATGGCGTACCGCTTGCGCTCGGGGCCGCCGCCCGCCTCGATGCCGTCGACTTCCACGAGCCCGTGCTTCAGCAGCCGGGACATCGTCGAGTAGACCTGGCCGTAGTGCAGCGGCCGGTCGTGGCCGAACTTCTCGTCGAAGGCCCGCTTCAGGTCGTAGCCGTGCCGGGGGCCGGACTCCAGGAGTCCTAGAAGGGTGTGACCGATGGACATGCGGAGCACTCTACACACGGTGTATACGCGCGGTGTATACGCACCGGTGATGCCCCATGACCAGCGGTGAGGGTGTGCAGGTGACGGGTGAATGTCACAGTTCCGAACGGCGCGCCCGCTGCCCCGGCGTCGTCCGGCAGGCGGAGAACCGGTATCGGATCGCGCCGGGAGGCAACCTGGGGGCGCTGTTGTTCGTCGGTTCCCATGGGGCAGGTGCTCATTCTCACGTCCGTAAAAGGGCGGATCAGACGCCCTTTGTCATATAGGGGGGTGTTAGCTTTCGGAGCTGACCCCGAGACGGAAGCGGAGCGAAGGGACCCATGGGACGAGCGGAAGAGAGACGAGCGCGTCAGCGTGGTGGCCGCCGCGCGGCGCCCAGCCACCACTCGCAGTCCCCGGCGACCGCGTCACCCGCCGCCGGCAGCGGCCGGGCGGCCGGCGGCAGGGCGGGCAAGCCCGCCAAGGGCCGAATACGCCGGCTCTTCACCTGGAAGACGATGCTCGGCACGTTCTTCGGACTGTGCCTGCTCGCCATCGGCGGTTTCACCGCGTTGTACATGTCGGTCGACGTCCCCGAGGGCAACGAACTGGCCAAGCTCCAGAGCAACGTCTACAAGTACAACGACGGTACGGTCCTGGCCCGCGCCGGCAAGGTGAACCGGGAGAACGTCGACCTGTCGAAGGTCCCCCGGAAGGTCCAGCTGGCCTTCGTCGCGGCCGAGAACAAGTCCTTCTACACCGACCCCGGCGTCGACATCAAGGGCACCACCCGAGCCCTGCTCAACACGCTGGCCGGCAAGGGCAAGCAGGGTGGTTCGACGATCACCCAGCAGTACGTCAAGAACTACTACCTCGACCAGCAGCAGACCGCCTCGCGCAAGCTGAAGGAACTGGTCATCTCGCTCAAGGTGGAGCGCGAGAAGTCCAAGGACGACATCCTCGCCGGCTACATCAACAGCAACTTCTACGCCCGTAACGCCTACGGCATCCAGGCCGCGGCGCAGGCCTACTACCGCGTGGACGCCGAGGACCTCACGGTCGAGCAGGGCGCCTACCTGGCCGCGCTGCTCCAGGCGCCCAGCCAGTACGACTGGTCGACCGCGACCCCCACCAGCAGGCGGCTGGTCAAGAACCGCTGGAACTACGTCCTGGACAACATGGTCGAGGAGCACTGGCTCGACAAGTCCAAGCGTGAGGCCATGAAGTTCCCCGTGCCCAAGGAGCCGAAGGGCGCCCCGGGCATGGAGGGGCAGACGGGCTACCTGGTCTCCCTCGCCAACGCCGAGGTGGCGGACCAGCTGATGAAGGAAGAGGGGCTGTCCAGGGCCGAGGCCTCCGCCAAGGTCGAGGGACAGGGCTGGACCATCACCCTGAACGTCAACCGCAAGAAGCAGGCCGCGCTGGAGAAGGCGGTCAAGACGCAGCTGAACGACCACCTCGACCCCAAGAAGCGCAAGGTCGACGCCGACGTCCAGGCCGGCGCGGTCTCGGTCGACCCCAAGACCGGCAAGATCGTCGCCCTGTACGGCGGCCAGGACTACTTCTCGCACTGGACCGACAACGCCACGCGCCGGGACTACCAGCCCGCCTCGACGTTCAAGCCGATCATCCTCGCCGCCGCGCTGGAGCAGAACGCCACCACGCAGGACGGCAAGCCCATCGACGCCAACACGGTCTACGACGGCACCAGCGGCCGCCAGGCCGTCAGCCACGGCGTCAACGTCGGCTTCGGCCCGCCCAACGAGGACGACGCCGACTACGGCAACATCCCCGTCCAGGAGGCCATGGACAAGTCCGTCAACTCCGTCTTCGCGCAGATGGGCGTGGACGTGGGCATGGACCAGGTCATGGCCACCGCCAAGCAGCTCGGCATGGACACCGAGGGCATGCAGGCCGTGCCCGCGCAGACGCTGGGCTCGATGGGCGCCAGCCCGCTGGAGATGGCCGGCATCTACGCCACCCTCGACAACCACGGCGAGAAGGTCACCCCCAGCATCGTCAAGACGGCCGAGCAGACGGATCGTTCGGTCAAGATGCCGAACCCGATCGGCGGCTCGGTGATCAGCCGGACGGCCGCCGACACGGTGACCTCCGTGCTCACCGGCGTGGTCGACGACGGTACGGCCCGCCAGTCGGTGGCGAACAACCCGCTGCGCAACGGCCAGCAGGTGGCCGGCAAGACCGGTACGTCCGACTGCAACCGCTCCGCCTGGTTCACCGGCTACACGCCGGACCTGGTCACCTCCGTCGGACTGTTCGGCGAGGCGGCCAAGGCCGGCGGCACGGGCTGCGACGACGAGCCGATCAAGCAGTACGCGCACGTCTCCCTGAAGGGCGCGATGGGCGGCGGCCGCGTCAACGGCGGCGGTCCGCCCGCGCAGATCTGGGCCGCGTACACCTTCGGTGTCACGGACAAGGCCACGTTCGACCTGAACACCACCCAGGGCGCCGCGGTCGCGACCCAGACGCCGACCGTCAGCGAGACTCCGTCCGAGACCCCCTCCGAGACGGCGACCAGCGAACCGCCGACGTCCGCGCCGCCGACCGAGACGACGAGCGCGCCGCCCACGAGCGCGCCGCCGACCCAGACGCCGACCACGCCGACCACGCCGCCGGCCACGACGACCGGGCCGCCGACCGGGGGCCCCACGATCAGGAACCCGTTCGACCCGAAGGCCCAGAAGGCACAGTAACCGCGCACACGAAGGGCGCCCGGCAGCACGCCGGGCGCCCTTCGCGTGTCCGCCACCGGAGAACCGGGGCTCAGCTCCGGTTCAGCTCGAACCAGACCACCTTGCCGGTGCTCAGCCGGGTCGCGCCCCAGCGCCGGGCCATCTTGTTGACCAGGTACAGGCCCCGCCCGCCCTCGTCCGTGGCCCGCGCCTGCCGCAGCCGCGGCAGCTGCGGCACGTCGTCGCCGACCTCGCAGCGCAGCACGTCCGTGCGCAGCAGACGCAGGGTCACCGGGCGCGAGGCATAACGCACCGCGTTCGTGACCACCTCGCTGACCAGCAGCTCCACCGAGTCCGTCAGGTCCTCCATGCCCCACCGCGACAGCGCGCGCCGGGCCAGCCGGCGGGCCCGGCCGGGGGCCGCGTCCTCCGGATCCAGCGACCAGTACGCCACATCGCTCGGCGCGATCCCGTCGAAGCGGGCCGCGAGCAGCGCGATGTCGTCGTCCCGGTCGCCCGGGCCGAGCATGTCCAGCACCTCGTCGCAGAGGGCCTCCAGCGGCGGCGGATGGTCCGGGCCGGTCAGCTGCGCGGTCGCGGCGAGCTTCTCGCGCAGCTGCTCTATCCCGGTCCACACGTCCCGCAGCCGGGACTCCACCAGACCGTCCGTGTACAGCAGCAGCGTGGCCCCGGCCGGCGCGTCCAGCTCGACCGCCTCGAAGTCGACGCCGCCCACGCCGATGGGCGCGCCCGGCGGCACCCGCAGCACCTCGGCCCGCCCGCCCAGGTGCAGCAGCACCGGCGGCGGATGGCCCGCGTTGGCGATGGTGATGCGGTGCGTGACCGGGTCGTAGACGGCGTACAGACAGGTCGCCATGCGGTCCGTGCCGAGGCGCTGCGCCTGCTCGTCGAGGTGGTGCAGCACCTCCTGCGGGGGCAGGTCGAGCCCGGCCAGGGTCTGGGCCGTCGTCCGCAGCTGGCCCATGATCGCCGCCGAGGTCATGGAGTGCCCCATGACGTCACCGACCACCAGCGCCACCCTGCTGCCCGGCAGCGGGATCGCGTCGTACCAGTCGCCGCCCACCCGCGCCGTCTCCGCGGCCGGCAGATAGCGCGAGGCCAGCCGCACCCCCGTCGGATGCGGCAGCGTCTCCGGCAGCATGGTGCGCTGCAGCTCGTCGGCGATGTACGCCTCACGGCCGTACAGCACCGCCTTGTCGATGCCGAGGGCGCTGTGCGTGGCGAGCTGCGCCGCCACCAGCAGATCGTCCACCTCGAACGGCGCGCGCTCCGGCCGGCGCAGGAACACCGCCGCGCCGATCACCCGCCGCCGGCCGCGCAGCGGCGCGAGGATCGCGTGCTGGCCCTCCGGTACGACCGCCTCGCCGCCCTCGCCGAGCAGCTCGGGCAGCGCGGCACGGGCGGCGGGGGTGTCCGCGAACACCGGCCGCACCCCGCGCAGCACCTCGTTCAGCGCGCCTCCGGGCCGCACCTCGCACAGCTCGGCGGTCAGCGCCGCGGGACCCGACAATCCCGAGAACACGGCCAGACCCGACGGGTCCGGTTCCGGCTCCGGGAAGGGCGGGGGCAGCAGGCCCTCGGTGCCGCGCTCGTCGGGTATCCGGTCGGAGCGGCGCAGCCGCAGCACGACCGGCCCGGTGGGCCGCTCGTCGCCGACCGGCAGCGGGTCGCGCAGATAGACCAGGATCGCGTCCGAGAACGTCGGCACGGTGGCCCGGCACAGGCCCATCACGATCTCGTCCAGGTCGAGACCGCGGGCGATCCGCCGCGTCGCGGCGCCCACGAACCTCAGCCGGTCGCCGTCACGCCGCATCGGCATCGGCCGCCCGGGCGGCAGGCCCCGCCCGGTACGGCGTTCCTGGCCGCTCGGCGTGCGCTCCTGCTCGGCGCCGGGCTGCGGCGGAATGCCCTCCGGCGCGGGACGCGGACGGTGGTCTCCCACGCTCGACTGCGCACGCGCGGGAGATGACCCCGCCGGCTCGTCGGTGGCCGGCTGGGAGTGCTCGGGGCCGTTGACTGGGGGCTCCTTCTCCTTGTTGCCCTTGCCGTGGGGCACGGTCGTGCCCGGGCCGGACGGTGTTCCGTCGGCCCGTGCCTGTGCGGGTAAGCCCGAGGCGCCGAGCGGGTTCGGGGTACGCAGGAGCGCCCCGCGGCTCTCCGCGGGGTCGGCGCCCGGCTGCGGGCGTCCGTAGGACGTGGGCTGCTCCGTCACGCGTGTCGAATCCATCCGTCCGGGGCTGCGCGCCGGGCGCGCAGATGGTCCCGCCGAAATCCCGATACCCGGAATACGTGCCCCAGGAACGGAATTCCCGCGTGGTCACAGGTTGTTCCCGCGCCGCCGGCGAACCCGGCAGGGCCCGCGGTGGTGTTGCCCTCGTACCCCTCGATCACGTCCTGCCGCCCCTCGGTGACATAAGGTCAAGCCCGGCACATGCTCCGGGAGTTACAACTCGGCGCCTTGCGGAGGACGATCCTACGGTTGTGGTCCGGGGGCGCATCAAGGGTCTCATGAGGACATGCGCGCGGGTGTGCGGTCCCAGTCCCCCGGTAGCGACGGTACCGCCCAGGACGGGTCCGGGCGCCAGTGCTGCCAGCCGTCCGCGAACGGCCGCCCCCAGGCACGGATCGTCTCCACCGCGGCCAGCCCGGCCGCCCGCACCCGCCCGGCGGTCTCCTCGTCCATCAACCCGTCCCGCTGCGCCTGCGCGAACTCGTCCTCGTCCCGCCAGTCCCAACTGCGGTCCGGGTTCACGGTGATGTCCAGGAAGTGGTCCTCGGAGTCCACACCGCCCGCCCAACGGGCCAGCGGCTGCTCAAGGTTGACGTACCAGTTCTTGAACTGCCAGCCCTGGTCCCAGAACAGCCACACCGACCAGGGCTCGCCGGGCCGCGCCAGCTTCAGCACACCCGTGCCGAACCAGCGGTCCCGCTGCACCGTGCGCGGCTTGGTGTAACGGGACTCCAGCGGCTCCAGGTGCAGGGGTTTGCCGTCGGCCAGCACGGGCTTCACGCACTCGGTGCCGGGCGCCATCCAGACCGCGAGCACGTCCGCGTCGTCCCGTACGACGGTGACCGGCCGCACGATGTGAAAGCGCTCACCGGCGTTCTCCCGGTACCGCCACAGGATCGGCGTCCCGGGCGCCCAGTACGTGGCAGGGACCGCTTCCACTCGTCTCACCGCTCCGTCGTCCGTCATGGACAGATATTAGGTGCCTCCGGCACACGACGCTGCGGTACCCCTCGTGGTTCCCGGCGGCGGGCCGGAAAGGTTCGCCCGGTGTCACGGGCGCGTCATCCGCAGGACATCCAGCGCCTCGTCGAGCTGCTCCAGGGTGAGGTCACCACGCTCCACGTAGCCGCTCTCCAGGACGACCTCCCGGATGGTCCTGCGTTCCGCGAGGGACTTCTTGACGACCTTCGCGGCCTCCTCGTACCCGATGTACTTGTTCAGCGGGGTCACCACGGAGGGCGAGGACTCGGCGTACTCGCGGGCCCGTTCGCGGTCGGCGGTGATGCCGTCGACCGTCCGGTCGGCCAGCAGCCGGGAGACGTTGGCCAGCAGCCGGACCGACTCCAGCACGTTCCTGGCGATGACGGGCAGCATCACGTTCAGCTCGAAGTTCCCCGAGGCGCCGGCGGTGGCGATCGTCGCGTCGTTGCCGATCACCTGGGCCGCGACCATCAGCACGGCCTCCGGGACGACCGGGTTGACCTTGCCCGGCATGATCGAGGAGCCGGGCTGGAGGTCGGGCAGCCGGATCTCGGCGAGTCCGGTGCGCGGCCCCGACGCCATCCAGCGCAGATCGTTGGCGATCTTCGTCAGCCCGACCGCGATCGTCCGCAGCTGCCCACTGGTCTCCACGATCCCGTCCCGGGCGCCCTGCGCCTCGAAGTGGTCGCGGGCCTCGGTCAGCGGCAGCCCGGTGGCCCGCGCGACCTCCTCGATCACCGCCGCGGAGAACCCCGGCGGTGTGTTGATCCCGGTCCCCACCGCGGTCCCGCCCAGCGGCAGCTCGGCCAGCCTCGGCAGCGAGGAGCGCAGCCGCTCGACGCCGTAGCGCACCTGGGCGGCATAGCCGCCGAACTCCTGCCCCAGCGTCACCGGCGTCGCGTCCATCAGGTGCGTGCGCCCCGACTTCACCACGTCCGCGAACTCCACGGACTTGCGGGTGAGCGCGGCGGCGAGGTGCTCCAGCGCCGGGATCAGGTCCCGGGTGACCGCGGCGGTGGCGGCGATGTGGACCGACGAGGGGAACACGTCGTTGGACGACTGCGAGGCGTTGACGTGGTCGTTGGGGTGCACCTGGCGGCCGAGCCGCTCGCTCGCCAGCGTGGCGACGACCTCGTTGGCGTTCATGTTGGACGACGTCCCGGACCCGGTCTGGAACACGTCCACCGGGAAGTGCTCGTCCCACTTCCCCTCGGCGACCTCCCCGGCCGCCTCCTCGATCGCCGCCGCGACGTCCTCGTCCAGGACCCCCAGACGGGCGTTCACCTTCGCCGCGGCCCCCTTGATCCGGGCCAGCGCCTCGATGTGCGCGCGCTCCAGCCGCTGCCCGGACACGGGGAAGTTCTCGACGGCACGCTGCGTCTGCGCCCGCCACTTGGCGTGGGCGGGCACCCGGACCTCGCCCATGGAGTCGTGCTCGGTGCGGTAGTCCTGTCCGCCGTCCGCTGCACCCGTCGTCGTCATCGTCGTCGTACCTCCTGGAACGGGAGCACGGGGGAAACGGGCACTATTCCCGTGCTCCCGTTCCAGGATCGGACGCGCGGCCGCCGCTGTCGCGGCGACCCGGCCCCGGTTCCCGGCGGGCCCCGCTCAGCAGCTGCTGACGAGGGACATGCGCGCGATGTCGTCGTACCAGCCGGGGTCGAAGGTGCCCTTGGCCGTCCACACGTACCGCTGGGTGTGAAGGACTTCCAGGCCGGCGCTGTGGAAGGACGGACACCTGGACCGGGTGGAGGTACGGCCGCTGTCCCCACCCCAGACCGCCGCCGTACTCGAAGCGGTCCTTGGCGGCCCCGTGGACCGCACCGCCGTCGCCCGGCTGTGGAGACTGACCCGCGGCAACGCCCTGATCCTGCGGCACGTGGTCGAGACCGAGCTGGGAGTGCGCCACCTGCGCCGCGTGCGCGGGATCTGGCGGGGGTCCGGGCCGCCGGCCGTCTCGCCGGTGCTCGCGGACCTCGTCGCGGCGCGCATGGGCGAACTCTCCGGCCCCGTACGGGACGTGGTGGATCTGCTCGCGCTCGGCGAGCCGTTCGACGTGGCGTTCCTCGCCCGGCTCGCGGACCCGGCCGCGATCGAGGAGGCCGAGGCGCGCGGGCTGGTGACGGTGGAACAGGCGGGCGACACCCTGTGGGCCGCGCTCGCCCACCCCCTGTACGGCGAGGCGCGCCGCGCGGCCCTCAGCACCCTGCGCGCCCGCCGCCCACGCCGCCGCGCCGAGTGCCCGGGACGGCGAGGGGCTGCGCGCCGCCTCGGCCCAATGGGAGGCGACGGGTGACCTGTTGGCGGCCGCGGACGCCGCCGCCCAGTGCGCGAGCGCCTGTCTGCGCCACGGGGAGCGGGCCCTGGCCCATGCCGCGGCCGCCCGCGCCCACCGGCTCGCCCAGGCCTGCCAGGGGGCTCGCACCCCCGCACTGCTGGAGGCGGCCCGTCCCGTGCCGCTGACGAGGCGGGAACGCGAGATAGCGGTCCTCGCGGCCCGCGGGCTGACCAACCAGCAGATCGCCGACCGGCTGACCGTCTCCGTACGCACGGTGGAGGGCCACCTCTACCGCATAGGCGGCAAACTCGGCATCACCAACAGAAGGGAACTGGCCGCACTCCTTCTGGACGAGTGAACGCCCGGCCTCCGCTCACACCGGCCCGTACCGGACCGGCACCGGCCGGCCGAGGCCCGTTTCGCTGCCGTCCCGGGCTGAGCGGTGGAAGTGGTTCCGCGAAAGGAACGGGCGCCAATCGCCTCTTTTGAGGAGAATTCCAATACCGCCACTCAGGTGGGGCGAGTGGGCACAATTATCACCGTTGACCTTGATCAGGGTGGCCGGTAGTGTGCGCTTTCGCAAGCGGAGAATATGCGCAGACAACGGAGATATTCGTGAAGTCAAAGCGGTTTGTTGTCGCCGGTGCCGCAATTCTGGCGACTCTCATGGGAATGGCGCAGGGGACTGCGTCCGCCGACACCCGCAACATCACGGACCACACGGGGAGCACCGGCCGGTGCGCCTCCAGCCACGTGTGCCTGTACTACAACTCGGGTGAGAGCGGCGCCAAGTTCAGCGTCTACTACGACAACAACAACGTCAACGTGACGGCGGCCATACCGGACCTCGCCGGTTACCACTTCGACTCCTCCGGCAGCGGTTCGGGACAGTCGGTGAAGAACAACGCCGCCTCGGCCGAGGTCCCCGACATCTGCTCCATGTGGATCTACTACAACAGCAACTACGGCGGCAACGTCGACTACCTGGGCGGCGGTTATGGCCAGCTCTGGTACACGTACAACGAGAACGCCTCGCTGAAGGCGGGCTGCCCGTAATTCACGCCCCGGCCCCGACCGATTTCCGCGGTCGGGGCCGCAAGGCTTTACGCGCTTTGTGTGCAGCCCACGGATCGCCATAAACCGTCGGGCGACCGAAGAATCGATGGAGCATGCGACACGTCAGGAACACCCTCACCGCGATATGCGCCGCAGGCGCTCTGCTGGCTCTCTCCGCCTGCGCCGGCTCCGCGGACCGTACCGGCCGTTCCTCCGGGGGAGCGCCGTCCGCGGGGCAGGCGCAGCGGCCGTCATCCGACGGGCACGCGCGGCCGCCCGTCGAGGGCGATGCCAATCCGCTCCCGCTGCCGGTGCAGAAATACCTCGTCGCACCGAACAAGACGCGGGGGGTCAGGACCGCGACCTTCATCCTGGTCGACGAATGCCTGCGGCAGCGGAACATCCCGGCCATCGCGGTTCCCGCGGACGGGACGGACCGGCAGGGCTACCCCGACCCCTATCAGGTCGGGCGGCGCTACGGGCCGATCGTCAAGGCCGACATGACGACCTACGGCTATCACCTCTCGCCCGCCGAGTTCGGCGGCGGCGCGAGTGCGGCGGCTCCGAGGATCTCGGACCGGCAGCAAGCCGCCATGAGCGGACCGTCGGGATGCCTCGCGGCGGCCCAGCGCAAGCTCATGGGCAAAGAAGCGCTGGACTCCCCGGTCGCCCGGGAGATCAGCAGCCGGAGCTTCGTGGAGTCCATGAAGGACTCCGGGGTCAAGGCGGTCGTCGCGAAGTGGTCGGCCTGCATGGCCAAGAAGGGCTATTCCTTCGCCGGCCCCCTGCAGGCGCTCACCGCGGCCGACCTGAAGCCGCCGAAGCCGAGCGCCGCGGAACTGCGCACCGCGGCCGCCGACTACGCCTGCAAGGAATCCACCGGGCTGGTCTCCACGTGGCAGAAGGCCGAGAGCGAGATCCAGGACAGGGAAATAGCGAAGCACCGGCCGGCCCTGGAGAAGGCGAACGCGCGCCTGGCCGGGATCGTGGCGAAAGCGGCCGGGATCATCGACCGCAACGGCTGAGTCCGTCGCCCGACCGGTTCGCGCGACGGCACCGTTCAGCCCGTCCGGCGTCTGAGGGCGAGGCCCGTTCAGGGCCGACGGGGGTCAAGGGGCGGAGCCCCTGGGGGCGGGACGGGCAGGGGCGGCGGGGGCGAGAGCACCCCACGCCGCCCCGACGGCACTACGCGAGCCCAGGCCCCCGCACCGGAATCGACGTGAACGTCGGCGCCGGCGCCGGATCCTGGAAGAAGTCGTTCCCCTTGTCGTCCACGACGATGAACGCCGGGAAGTCCTCGACCTCGATCTTCCAGACCGCCTCCATGCCCAGCTCCTCGTACTCGAGAACCTCGACCTTCTTGATGCAGTCCTGCGCGAGCCGCGCGGCCGGCCCGCCGATGGACCCGAGGTAGAAGCCGCCGTGCGCGTCGCACGCGTCGGTGACCTGCTTGCTGCGGTTGCCCTTGGCGAGCATCACCTTGGAGCCGCCCGCCGCCTGGAACTGCTCCACGTAGGAGTCCATGCGGCCGGCCGTCGTCGGACCGAAGGAACCGGAGGCGTACCCCTCGGGGGTCTTGGCCGGACCGGCGTAGTACACCGGGTGGTCCTTCAGGTACTGCGGCATCTCCTCGCCCGCGTCCAGCCGCTCCTTGATCTTGGCGTGCGCGATGTCGCGGGCCACGACCAGGGGACCGGTCAGCGACAGCCGCGTCTTCACCGGGTACCTGGTCAGCTCGGCGAGGATCGTGTCCATCGGCTGGTTGAGGTCGATCTCGACGACGTCGCCGCCGGAGGAGTCCAGGTGCTCGTCCGTCGTCTCCGGCAGGAACCGCGCCGGGTCCGTCTCCAGCTGCTCCAGGAAGACACCCTCGGCGGTGATCTTCGCGACGGCCTGGCGGTCGGCCGAGCAGGACACGGCGATGGCGACCGGGAGGGACGCCCCGTGCCGGGGCAGCCGCACCACACGCACGTCGTGGCAGAAGTACTTGCCGCCGAACTGCGCGCCGATGCCGATCTTCTGCGTCAGCTCGAAGACCTTCTCCTCCAGCTCCTTGTCCCGGAAGCCGTGACCGAGCGCGGAGCCCTCGGCCGGCAGCTCGTCCAGGTAGTGCGCGGAGGCGTACTTGGCGGTCTTCAGCGCGAACTCGGCGCTGGTTCCGCCGACGACGATCGCCAGGTGGTACGGCGGGCAGGCGGCCGTGCCCAGCGAACGGATCTTCTCCTCCAGGAACTTCATCATGGAGGCCTCGTTCAGGACGGCCTTCGTCTCCTGGTAGAGGAAGGACTTGTTGGCGGAGCCGCCGCCCTTCGCCATGAACAGGAACTTGTAGGCGCCGCCGTCGGTGGCGTACAGCTCGATCTGCGCCGGCAGGTTGGAGCCGGTGTTCTTCTCCTCCCACATGGTGAGCGGAGCCATCTGCGAGTAGCGCAGGTTGAGCCTGGTGTAGGCGTCGTAGATGCCGTGCGAGAGGTGCTTCTCGTCCGTGCCCTCGGTCAGCACGTTCTGGCCACGCTTGCCCATGACGATCGCCGTGCCGGTGTCCTGGCACATGGGCAGCACGCCCGCCGCCGCGATGTTCGCGTTCTTCAGCAGGTCCAGCGCGACGAACTTGTCGTTGGCCGACGCCTCGGGGTCGTCGATGATGCGGCGCAGCTGGGCGAGGTGGGCCGGGCGCAGGTAGTGCTGGATGTCGTGGACGGCCTCCTCGGCCAGTGTGCGCAGCGCCTCCGGCTCCACCTTGAGGAACGTGCGCCCGTCCGGACCCTCGACGGTGGACACACCCTCCGAGGTCACCAGCCGGTACGGGGTGGTGTCCTCGCCCTGGGGGAGCAGATCGGTGTACGCGAACTCAGGCATCTCAGCCCATTCCTCACTCTACGGACGGCGGCCCGCCGACGCTGGCGAGCCTCACCAGCGTAGAACCTGCCACCGGGACGGATCCTGTGAGGTAAGGCTCAGTAGTCGACACGCGGTCGCCGTCGCCCCCTAGTCGCGATCTATCGCGTTTCGGTACGCTGCTGCCGTGGACCTTCAGAAGCACGCTCAGCCCGCTCAGCCCGAGGACAGCGCGCCGCGCGTGTCCGACCTGCGCGACCTGCGCGCCTCGGACGCCGACCGTGACCGCGTCGCCGACATCCTCCGCGAGGCCCTGGCCGAGGGCCGGCTGACCGCCGAGGAGCACGCCGAGCGCGTGGAGGGGGTGCTGCACACCAAGACGGTCGGCGAACTGGACACCTACATCCGCGACCTGCCGGGCGCCCACCAGCAGCGGACCACCCCGGCCTACGGGGCCGCGCCCGCCCGCCCCGAGCCCGGAGCGGTCCCGGCGGAGGCCGACGCCAGCGTGGTGGCCGTCTTCAGCAGCGCCATGCGCCGGGGCCGCTGGCGCGCCGGGCGCCGCCTGCACGCGTACGCGGTCTTCGGCAGCGTCGAGATCGACCTCAGCGAGGCGATCTTCGAGTACCAGCAGGTCGTGATCAAGGCGGTCTCGGTCTTCGGCGACGTCCAGATCCGCGTCCCGGAGAACGTGTCACTGCGCGGCACCGGCGGTGGTGTCCTCGGCAACTTCGAGGTCGACACCCTGGACTCGGTCGAGACCGGCGCGCCTGTGGTCTACGTCGACGGGTGGGCCGTACTCGGCAACGTCGAGGCCCGCCCCAAGCGCGGCAAACTCGTGTCGGACATCCTGGAACGGGTCCACGAGCGCGTCCAGGAACGCGTCCAGGCCAAGCTCGACCGGAAGCTGCGCAAACACCTGGACCGTTGACGGTCGCGAATCCGGTGACGGCCGCGGAACGATCCGGTCCGCCCCGGGGAAGGCTTCGAAGGGGCGTGAACAAGCCGTCGCGCGCCTGCGGTCGGGAACGCTGTGCATAGGCGCGCGCACAGCGGGTAGGGCTGCTGCATCGTCTCTCGCTCGCGAAGCCGTCGTCAGGAGTAGACCGTGCCGCAACCGCCGCATTCGTCTCTACAGGTAGCTGCCGTTCCGGCCCAGCGGGTGCCGACGCGAGACAGGGACAAGGGCAGGGACAGGGACCAGGACGCGCCCTGGCACACCGAGGCGGTGTGCCGGCGCGACGAGGCCGGCCTGTTCTTCGCCCCGTCGAAGGAGCCGACCGCCGCCCGGCTGTCCCGGGAGGAGGCGGCCAAGCGCGTGTGCGCCCGCTGTCCGGTCATGGTCGAGTGCCGCGAACACGCCCTCCTCCAGCCCGAGCCCTACGGCGTCTGGGGCGGCCTGACCGCTGCGGAGCGCCGTGTGGTCCTGGCGAGGCGCCGCAGGCGCGAGATGGAGCTGAAGACGGCGACGAGGGCGACGGCGAACCGCATAGCCGGCTGAGCACGGACGGGCGGCGCCCCCTCCGCACAGGGGGTGCCGCCCGTCCATTCGTCCGCCTGCCGTGGCGCGAGGCCGTGTTCGCCGCGCGCCGCCTGGCTCGCGTGGGGCGCGCCGGGTCGCGAGGGCCCGTACGCGCCGCGAGCGTCTCGACGTACGCGCTGTGAGTACGACATGCGCGCCGCGAGTACGACGTACGCGCCGTGAGCGACCCGTACGCGGCGGCGATCCGCACTCGCCGCCGCGGAGGTGCTACTTCGCCCGGTCGAAGTCGATCGCGCTGTAGGCCCGCAGCTTGCTCAGCCGGTGCTCGGAGTCGATCCGCCGCACAGTGCCGGACTTCGACCGCATCACGATGGAGTCGGTGGTCGCGGTCTCCGACCGGTACCGCACGCCGCGCATCAGCTCGCCGTCGGTGATACCGGTGGCGACGAAGAACACGTTCTCGCCCCGCACCAGGTCCTCGGTGGTCAGCACCCGGTCGAGGTCGTGACCGGCGTCGATGGCCCGGGCCCGCTCCTCGTCGTCCTTCGGCCACAGCTTGCCCTGGATGGTGCCGCCCAGGCACTTCACGGCGCAGGCCGAGATGATGCCCTCGGGGGTGCCGCCGATGCCGAGCAGCAGGTCGATGCCGGTGCCCTCGCGCAGCGCCAGGATCGAGCCGGCGACGTCGCCGTCGGAGATCAGCTTGATGCGCGCGCCGGCCTCCCGGACCTCCTTGATGATGCCTTCGTGCCGGGGCCGGTCCAGGATGACGACGGTGACGTCCTCCGGCGCGGACCGCTTGGCCTTGGCGATCCGCCGGATGTTCACGGCCACGGGCGCGTCGATGTCGACGAAGTCCGCGGCTTCGGGGCCGGTGACCAGCTTGTCCATGTAGAACACGGCGGAGGGGTCGAACATGGCGCCGCGTTCGGCGGCGGCCAGGACGGCGATCGCGTTCGGCATGCCCTTGGCCGTCAGCGTGGTGCCGTCGATGGGGTCGACGGCGATGTCGACCTCCGGGCCGGTTCCGTCGCCGACGCGCTCCCCGTTGAACAGCATCGGGGCTTCGTCCTTCTCGCCCTCGCCGATGACGACGACGCCGTTCATCGACACGGTGGAGACGAGGGTTCGCATGGCGCGCACGGCGGCGCCGTCGGCGCCGTTCTTGTCACCGCGGCCGACCCAGCGGCCCGCGGCCATGGCGGCGGCCTCCGTCACCCGGACGAGCTCCAGGGCGAGGTTGCGGTCTGGCGCCTCGGAGGGGACATCGAGTTCGGACGGCAGGTGATGATGTTCGGTCATCGGAGCGCACCTTTCTGATACGACGACGGCCGGATGAGGGTGTTCCCCGACTCTATCGTTAGGCTGACAAAATGAGCAGGGGGCCCCACGGATGAGCGCACTGGACACCTGCGACGATAGAGGGCGTGGCAGGTTCGAACGGTAAGCAGAAGACGGCCCGGGACATGATCCTCTCCCTGGCCCTGATCGGTATCGCGGCGGCGGTGGTCTACCTCTTCGTCCCGCACGACGACCACGCTCCCGACATCAAGCGGGTCGACTACCGCGTCGAGCTGCTCACGGCACGCCGTGCGGCGAGCTATCCGGTGGAGGCCCCCGCGGGACTGCCGGATGCCTGGAAGGCGACCTCCGTGCGCTTCCAGGGCGAGAACTCCGACCGCTGGCACCTCGGCTTCCAGGCGCCGGGCGGCCAGTACGTGCAGGTCGAGCAGTCCGCCGGCAAGCGCTCCGACGTCATCGACCAGGCCAGCCAGGGTGCCTCGGCGACCAAGCGGACGCAGGAGATCGACGGCCGCACCTGGACCCGCTACAGCGGCGGTCGCTACGACGCCCTCGTCCTGGAGGACACCCCCGGCTCCACCACGGTGGTGGCCGGCACCGCGTCCTTCGACCAGCTGACGACGGTGGCCGCGGCGCTGAAGTCGAAGTGAGCGCGGCGCACCGAAGGTGAAGCGCGCACGAGACAGGCCCCCGGTTCGCGACCGGGGGCCTGTCTCGTGTCTCACGTGTGCGAAGCGGCTCAGACGGTCGTGACGACGTCGTCGTAGGCCAGGCGCGGCGAGCGCGGGTACCAGGCGTCGGCGCCGGGCTTGCCGATGTTGACGACCATCAGCGGGGTGTGGTCGCCGTCCAGGAACTCCTTGCGCAGGCCCTCGAAGTCGACGCCGGTCATCGGGCCGGCGGCCAGGCCGGCGGCGCGGACGCCGATGATGAAGTAGGCGGCCTGCAGGGCGGCGTTCATCGCGGCGGAGCCCTCGCGGGCCGGGCGCTCGGCGAAGAAGACGTCCTTGGCCTGCGGGAAGGCCGGGAACAGGGCCGGCAGCTCCTCGTGGAACTCGTTGTCCGCGGAGAGGATCGCGACCAGCGGGGCGACGGCCGTCTTGGCCCGGTTGCCCTCGGCCATGTGCTTCAGCAGACGCTCGCGGCCCTCGGCGGAGCGGACCAGGGTGATGCGCAGCGGGGTCTGGTTGAAGGCCGTCGGGCCGTACTTGACCAGGTCGTAGATCGCCTGGACCTGCTCGTCGGTCACCGGCTCGTCGGTGAAGGTGTTCGCGGTGCGGGCCTCGCGGAACAGCAGGTCCTGGGCGGCGGGGTCGAGTACGAGAGACATCCGTGACTTCCTCGAGTGCGCGTCCGGCCCGGGGCTGCCGGACCGGCTGACGGGCAGGATCTTACGCACGGTATGTTCAACTTTCAACAAAAGTCGGGGTGCGGTGACCCGTTTCACACCCCTAGCGCCACTCCGGGACGCGCTACTCGCCCGCCGCCCCGGCCCCTCCGGCCTCCTCCGCGGCCTCCTCGGCCAGCGCCGCGTCCAGCCGGGCCCGAGCGCCTTCCAGCCAGCGCCGGCAGACCTTGGCCAGCTCCTCACCGCGCTCCCACAGCGCCAGGGACTCCTCCAGCGTCGTACCGCCCGTCTCCAGGCGCCGTACGACCTCGATCAACTCGTCCCGCGCCTGCTCGTACGAGAGCGCCTCATCCGTCTTGCCGGTCATTCATCCACCCTAGACATCGCTTGAACTGACATCGCTTGAACTGACATCGCCCGAACTGGCATCGCACGAACCGGCGTCGCCCGAGCCGACACCGTTCGAACCCGTACCGGCCGAACCGGCACCGGCCGAACCGGCACCGGCCGAACCGACACCGGCCGAATCCACACCGCCCGAACCGGCCCCGCCCGTACCGACACCGCTTGAGGCGGCATCGCCCTATTCCTGACCCTCGACCTCAACCTCGACCCGCACCATGAACTCGCCCTCGGCGACCCGCGCCCGCAGCGCGTCGTCCGGGGCGACCTCGTCCGGATCGCGCACCACGTGCCCGTCCGCCCGCTGCAGCACCGCGTACCCGCGCTTGAGCGTGGCCGCGGGGGAGAGGGCGACCACGCGCGCGTGCGTGTGCGTCAGCTCCGAGTCGGCGCGGTCCAGGAGGTGGCCGAGCGTGCGCCGGCCACGGCCCAGCAGGGCGTCGACCTGGTCGGCGCGCTCGTCGACCATCCGGTGCGGACGCTCCATCGCCGGCCGCGCCAGAGCGTGCGCCAGCCCCCGCCCCTCCCGCTCCACGAGCGCGGTCACGCACCGCCGGGCCCGGTCCCGCAGCATCCGCACCCGCTCGGCCTCCTCGCCCACGTCCGGTACGACCTTCTTGGCCGCGTCGGTCGGAGTGGAGGCGCGCAGGTCGGCGACGAGGTCCAGCAGCGGGTTGTCCGGCTCGTGCCCGATGGCCGAGACGACGGGCGTACGGCACTGCGACACCGCCCGCACCAGCTGCTCGTCGGAGAACGGCAGCAGGTCCTCCACGCTGCCGCCGCCCCGGGCCACGACGATGACGTCCACCTCGTCCATCGCGTCCAGCTCCTTGACGGCCTGCACCACCTGCGGCACCGCGTGGACACCCTGCACGGGCACGTTGCGCACCTCGAAGCGGACGGCGGGCCAGCGGTGCCGGGCGTTCTCCAGGACGTCCCGCTCCGCCGCGGAGGCGCGGCCGCAGACCAGCCCGATCAGCTGCGGCAGGAACGGCAGCGGCTTCTTGCGCTCCGGCGCGAACAGCCCCTCGGCCGCGAGTGTCTTCTTCAGCTGCTCCAGCCGGGCCAGCAGCTCGCCCACGCCCACGGGCCGTATCTCCGCGGCCCGCAGCGAGAGCTGTCCGCGTGGGGCGTACCACTCCGGCTTGGCGAGCACCACGACCCGGGCGCCCTCGCCGACCACGTCGGCCACCGCGTCGAACACCTGCCGGTAGCAGGTGACGCCGACCGAGATGTCGTGCGACGGGTCACGCAGCGTCAGGAAGACGACCCCGGCACCCGGCCGCCGCGACAGCTGCGTGATCTGCCCCTCGACCCACACCGCGCCGAGCCGGTCGATCCAGCTCCCGATGAGCCGGGAGACCTCACCGACCGGGAGCGGGGCTTCGGGAGACGTGTTCACAGCCATGCCGCGAGAGTAACGGCCGGTACCGACAAAGGCGGTGTCCCCAGACACTCCTGAGGGGGATCTCCCGGCCGCCGTACCCGGCCTTACGATGGGTCCCATGACCGCTTCGCCTGGCCGCCGTGTCCTGCTCGCCGCCCCCCGGGGCTACTGCGCCGGTGTGGACCGCGCCGTGATCGCCGTCGAGAAGGCCCTCGAACAGTACGGTGCCCCGATCTACGTCCGGCACGAGATCGTCCACAACAAGTACGTCGTCCAGACCCTGGAGAAGAAGGGCGCAGTCTTCGTCGAGCAGACGGAGGAGGTGCCGCCGGGCAACATCGTGATGTTCTCCGCCCACGGCGTCGCCCCGACCGTGCACGAGGAGGCGAAGCGCGGACAGCTGGCCACCATCGACGCGACCTGCCCGCTGGTGACCAAGGTCCACAAGGAAGCCGTCCGCTTCGCCGACGAGGACTACGACATCCTCCTGATCGGGCACGAGGGCCACGAGGAGGTCATCGGCACCTCCGGCGAGGCCCCCGACCACATCCAGCTCGTCGACGGCCCCGAGGACGTCGCCAAGGTCGAGGTCCGCGACCCGTCGAAGATCGTCTGGCTGTCCCAGACCACCCTCTCCGTGGACGAGACCATGGAGACCGTCGACGCCCTGAAGGCGAAGTTCCCCGGACTCGTCTCCCCGCCCAGCGACGACATCTGCTACGCCACCCAGAACCGCCAGCTCGCCGTGAAGCAGATGGGCGCCGAGGCCGAGCTGGTCATCGTGGTCGGCTCGCGCAACTCCTCCAACTCCGTGCGGCTCGTCGAGGTCGCCAAGCTCGCCGGCTCCCGCGAGGCCTACCTGGTGGACTTCGCCTCCGAGATCGACGAGGCCTGGCTGGAGGGCGTCACCACGGTCGGCGTCACCTCCGGCGCCTCCGTCCCGGAGGTCCTGGTCGAGCAGGTCCTGGACTTCCTCGCCGAGCGCGGCTACGGCGACGTCGAACTGGTCAAGGCGGCCGAGGAGTCCATCACCTTCTCGCTGCCCAAGGAGCTCCGCCGCGACCTGCGCGACGAGGCGGCGGCCCTGGTCGCCGAGCGCGGCGGGTCCGGTACGTCGGACGCGTGACCGATCCTGCGCCCCGTGGCGTGACCGTCAGTGGCCCGTCGTAACGTGGAGCCATGCAGATCTTCGGCGTGGACATCGGCGGATCCGGGATCAAGGGCGCTCCCGTGGACCTGGACAAGGGCGACCTGGCCCAGGAGCGCTGCAAGGTGCTCACCCCGCACCCGGCGACGCCCGACGGGGTGGCCGACGGTGTGAAGCAGGTGATCGACCACTTCGGCTGGACCGGCCCCGTGGGCCTGACCTTCCCCGGAGTGGTCACCGGCGGCGCCGTCGTGCGTACGGCGGCGAACGTCGACCCCAGCTGGATCGACATGGACGCGCGCGCCCTGTTCAGCGAGCGGCTGGGCGGCCTTCCGGTGACGGTGGTCAACGACGCGGACGCGGCGGGCGTCGCCGAGATGCAGTTCGGCGCCGGCCGGGGCCACGGGGGCACGGTCATCCTGCTCACCTTCGGCACCGGCATCGGCAGCGCCGTCTTCACCGACGGCGTCCTCGCCCCCAACACCGAGCTGGGCCACCTGGAGCTGAACGGCCACGAGGCCGAGAAGCGCGCGTCCAGCAAGGCCAAGGAGGACGAGGACCTCAGCTGGGAGCACTGGGCGCGCCGGGTGCAGAAGTACCTGGCCCACGTCGAGATGCTCTTCTCGCCCGACCTGTTCATCATCGGCGGCGGGGTCAGCCGCAAGGCCGACAAGTTCCTGCCCCACATCAAGGGCATCAAGGCCGAGATCGTGCCGGCCCAGCTCCAGAACAACGCGGGGATCGTGGGGGCGGCCATGCGCGCGGCCCAGACGGAGACGGCCGCGCAGGGCACCCCGGGGGAGCGGCTGACCCAGGAGGGGTAGCGACTCGACCGCGCGGCACCGGGCGGGGAGACTCGCGGCGGTCGGTAGGTAGCCGGGCCGTAGCCAGCAGCCCGCCCGGCGGTGCGCCGGTCAGTCCCGGCGCCGCCTGCTCCGTACCCACCGCACCCGGCGGACGAGCACGATCACCGCGGCGATCAGGGTCCCCCCGTACAGCCAGCCCGCCTGCGTGGCGAGCCCGGTGACCAGGCCCATCAGCCGGCCGAGCAGCCCGGCTCGGCCGTCGGCCACCGGGAAGAGGCCCACGGCGAAGGCGATGGGCAGGGACACGGGGGCGGTCAGCAGGTCGTTGCCGCGCACCCACAGGGCGGTCAGTACGCAGACCGGCAGGAACAGCACGCCGTACACGGTCAGGGACGCGCCGAACAGCAGGTCGTCCAGGAAGCCGGACAGGGCCATGGCCGCCGCGCAGAACAGGCCCGCTCCGAGCCCGGTGAGCCGGGGGCCCGGCAGTCGGGGGCCGGGCGGCACGGGCGGTGCCGGCGGCCGGCCGTCCCGGACCCGCCGGGCGGCCTGTTCCGCCTCCGGCACGGGCCTGTGTACGTCGGCCGGGCCGCGCCGCGCCTGGGGCGGCAGGTGCGCGGACCGCGGCCCGCCGCGTCGCGGTCCGTCGTTCGGGGGTCGCGTCCTGGGTTGCTCCACTGGACCAACTTAGGTCGGTTTATGTGTCGAATCATCGACCAGACACGCCGATGAGCAGAGCTTGGCCGGGCGTGCGGGGGCGCTCGGCGCTCCCGCGAGCCCGTCGTCGCGGACGCCGTAGACTGGTGGATCGGCCAGTGTCTGCAGTGTCTCCTGGCCCCTGAGCCCCTGGCCCTCTCATCTACGGGAAGTCGCAACGTGTCGCTCACGATCGGAATCGTCGGCCTGCCGAATGTCGGCAAGTCGACCCTGTTCAACGCCCTGACCAAGAACGACGTGCTGGCGGCCAACTACCCGTTCGCCACGATCGAGCCGAACGTCGGCGTCGTCGGTGTTCCCGACGGCCGCCTGGCCAAGCTGGCCTCGATCTTCAGCTCCGAGCGCATCCTTCCGGCCACGGTCGACTTCGTCGACATCGCCGGCATCGTGCGCGGCGCCTCGGAGGGCGAGGGCCTGGGCAACAAGTTCCTCGCGAACATCCGCGAGTCCGACGCGATCTGCCAGGTCATCCGCGCCTTCAAGGACGAGAACGTCGTTCACGTCGACGGCAAGGTCTCGCCGAAGGATGACATCGAGACGATCAACACCGAGCTGATCCTCGCGGACCTCCAGACCATCGAGAAGGTCCTTCCCCGCCTCCAGAAGGAGTCGCGGATCAAGAAGGACGTCGCGCCGAAGGTGAAGGCCGTCGAGGAGGCGAAGGAGATCCTGGAGCGGGGCGACACCCTCTTCTCCCAGGGCATCCTCCAGGGCACCGAGCGCGCGGAGCTGCTGCACGACCTGCACCTGCTCACCACCAAGCCGTTCCTCTACGTCTTCAACGTCGACGAGGACGAGCTGACGGACGAGGGCTTCAAGAACGAGCAGCGCGCCCTGGTCGCCCCGGCCGAGGCGATCTTCCTCAACGCCAAGCTGGAGCAGGACCTCGCCGAGCTGGACGAGGAGGACGCCATGGAGCTGCTGGAGTCCGTCGGCGCCCAGGAGCCCGGCCTCGCCACCCTCGCCCGCGTCGGCTTCAACACCCTCGGCCTGCAGACCTACCTGACGGCCGGCCCCAAGGAATCCCGCGCCTGGACCATCAAGAAGGGCGCCACCGCCCCCGAGGCCGCCGGTGTCATCCACACCGACTTCCAGAAGGGCTTCATCAAGGCCGAGGTCATCTCCTTCGAGGACCTGGTCGAGACGGGCTCCGTCGCCGACGCCCGCGCCAAGGGCAAGGCGCGCATGGAGGGCAAGGAGTATGTGATGCAGGACGGGGACGTGGTGGAGTTCCGCTTCAACGTTTAATTGAAAGCTAAACCACTTTCTGAGGTTTTTGGAAAGTGCAGGTCAGAAGGGGTCCACCTTTTAGGGTGGGCCCTTTTCTGATGGTCTGGGTTAACTGGAGATGGGCTCGAGCCGCCAGTGCTGAGTTGAGGGTGTGACCGTGGCCATCTGTGGGCACCTGTCGGCATCCCTGAGATTCCGTACCGTGCTGACTTTCGGGCTGTATTGCGAGCCGCGGTCATGTCGTTCTGGGGTATGGGACTTCGGGGCAGTGCAGAGCTGCTCCAACTTGCTGACGAAGATGAACTGGAACCCGGCTAGGTTCGCCGAACGACTACCGGTCACCGCGCGTCCACGACGGTCGGCTCCGAACGGAATCGCTGGGCTAGTTCACCCCTTTACCTGAGCGAGGTCAGTGCCTACGGCGTTCCGTTTACGAGGTCACACGCTGGCTCGGCCATCACTCGGTCAAGATCCCGATCGACATTTACAGATTCTCGGGAATTATGGCTGTTGCCACAGTGGGCTGCGCCCGCTGCCGGGAGGTCTTGACGCTGCCTGTCCACCTTTACGCGATCAGGTGGCCGTGCCTATCTCCACACCTGCGACAGCTGGGACCGCAGGGGCTCGTCATTGGAGGTCATCGATGGTCAGACGGTGCGGATGACAGGGGCGGGTTTGATGTCCTGGGCGTCGATGAGGGTGCGGATGTCGTTCGGGTCCGAGGTCCAGATGATGGCGCCGAGGCTGGCTGCGATGGTCACGACGGTGGCGTCGACGATGTCGGAGGTGCCGGCCTTGCCGCAGAGGATGCCTGCGGCTTTGGCGGTTTCGAGGCCGACGGGTACGACGTGGCACCCGGCGAGGAACTTGCCGAGTCTGACCTGGCGGCGGGAGTCCCGCCATGCCTGGCTGACGACGACGGATGGGACGTGGATGTCCCGGCCGTCTTCGAGGGCCAGGCTGTGGCGGGCCCACATGCGTCGGTCGTCGTTGTTGATGGCGATGAGTACCCCGGCGTCGTACAGATAGGGGATGTTCACGCGGCCGAGGCTCCCGAGCTGCTGAGGTACTCGGCGTCGGCGGCGGCCAGGTCCGCTCGGGCGGCGGCGAGCTCTTCGGGAGTGAAGGCGCCGTGTTCTGCCTGCCACTCCTGGATGACGGCCCGGCCGGCACGCAGGCGCAGCTCGCGTTCGGCTGCTCCGGCGACGAGGCGGGAGAGTGGGATGCCTTCTTCTTCGGCGGCTCCGGCCAGGGCTTCGACCAGGGATTCGTCGAGAGTGATAGTCACCTTCTTGGTAGCCATACATCAACCATAGCGTGGTATGGCCTTCGGGTGTTGATGCAGGGATCGCGTGGCGGTGAGCGCGGAGGGCGTGAGTGCATCCAGCGAGGAGGGCCTCGCCGATTCGATAGACCGCGAGGCCGCGGGGCTGCGGGGGAGGCTGGGACCACATTCGCCGGAAAGAGTTGATTGGTGATGAATGTCTTGCTCGGCTGCGAGGCGGCGGTGCACGGTTTCGAGCACGGGCCAGGCGAAGGATCGGGGCTTGGGTGGCGAGCGTTTTTCAGAGGTGCAAGAGGGATGTCCGGGACCGGAACTTTCCCTGTGATCGTCCGCGGTGTCGGCATGGGTGGACGGTCCGGTACCGGGAACCGGGCGGTAGGCGCGGGCGCCAGCGAGAGAGGTCGTTTCCTCGTCGGGTGGGCTCGGATGGTGCGGACGCTTTCGCCGACAAGGTCGAGAACGACCTGAAGGCCGGCATTCGCTTCGATCCTGCGCGAGGGCTTGTGCCGTTGCGGGCCTGGGCTCAGGAGTGGCTGGAGCGACGGGTCATCGGTGAGTCGACGCGCCGCAACTACGAAGGGTTCATCCGTAACCATCTCGTGCCGCGCCTGGGCCGGAAGATGCTGGCCGGGCTGGCGCGGCGCGACTTCGAGGAGTTCGCCAAGAACGTGCACGCCTCTGGTGCAGGGCTGGCGGTCTCCACAGTCAATGACCGGATGGTGATGGTGGCCGCCATGCTGGGGGCAGCCGTCGTTGACAAACGCATCCCGGACAATCCCGCGCGCGGCGTCCGGATATCCCGGGCGGACCCCTGCGTAGTGGACGAGGACGAGATTCCCACGCTGGGCGAGGTCGATCTGATCGCGGAGCACATCGCCCCGCAGTACCGGCTCGCGGTCTACCTTCAGTCGGGTACCGGCCAGCGCCCCAGCGAGGCCCTGGCCTTCTCCACCGAGTGCCGACGCTCTGGTTTCGTCAGGATCCGTAAGCCCGTAAGGCTCTCTTTCCGCTGATCAAGAAGGTCAACGACGATCACGAGGCCATCGAGATCGTCTCCAAGCACGGCAACGCCGTTCTCGTCTCGGCCGAGGACTACGCGGCCCTGCGCGAGGGCTCCTACCTGCTGCGCTCGCCCGTGAACGCACGACGACTCCTCAAGGCGTACGAGAACGCCCTCAGCAACATCAACGTGTCGGAGCGCGAGCTGATCGATCCGGATGCGGCGGACGCTGGTGCGGGTGCCGAGTGAGGCTTGTCTTCGAGGGTCAGGGCTGGGAGGACTACACGTCCTGGCTCAAGAACGACCGTAAGACGCTCGCTCGGATCAACAGGCTCATCGAGGACGTCAAGCGTGACCCCTTCACGGGGATCGGCAAGCCTGAACCGCTCAATTACCACTTGCCCGGGGCGTGGTCGAGGCGGATCGACGATGAGCACCGCCTTGTCTACCTGGTCATGGACAAGGAGATCGTCGTCCTCGCGGCGCGCTATCGCTACTGACCGCCGGGCTGTCCGTGCCGGGGTGCCATGAGCCGGGTGTCTCGTCCAGGGCGCGCTCGGGGACCCTACGGCGCAACCCGCCTGAACATCGGGTCGAATTCGGAGTCCTCCTCGTCGACGAGGTGCGGGAGGAAGCCGTCGGGGGTGGTGCGCGGGGCGGTGGTGAGGAGGCGGGTCAGGACGTCCTGGTCGGTGGCCGGGGGGAGGCGGAGGGCGGCGAGCAGGCGGTCGCGGACGGCGGGGTGGTCCGGGTGGTCCTGGAGGTAGTCGGAGTTCAGGGCCGGCGGGCGGAAGCCGGCCAGGGCGTCGTGCCAGGACGGAAGGACGATCGCGAGGGTCAGCGCTTCGGCGAGGGACTCGGCGATCAGGGAGGCCCGGCCCTCGGAGTCGGTATAGAGGACGGGGCGGGGGACGCCGGGGACGGCCGGACCGCAGAGGTAGTGCGTGCCGCCCGCGTTGCAGCCGGCGACCGGCTCCACCGGAAGGCCGTTGGGCAGGGCGATCGGCTCGATCGGGTCGGTGCGGGCGATGTCGAACTCACCGTCGCCGGCCAGGTAGGCGGCGACCTCGGGATGCGCGGCGATCCTGTGGAGCAGGACGCTCTCCGAGAGGATGTTCGGGTTGAGGGCCGTGACGACCGCGGGGGTGAGGGCGTGCCCGGCCAGGACGTGACGCACGGCGTCGAGGGGGACCGGGCGCTCGTAGTCCTCCTCGAAGTGGTCCTGCACCGCCTCCGCGGAACGGTCGGTGAGGAGGCCGAAGAGGAAGTCGGAGCCGTCCGGGTCCGCATTGTCCGAGGGGAAGTCGATGGCCGAGCCGGTGCGCCAGGCGGTGTCGCCGGTCTCCCGCCACAGGCACGCGGTGACGCGGGTGAGGCCGAGGCCCTCGTCACGGAAGGCGGGCTGCTCCAGGAGCGGGCGCAGCACGGCGGGCACTTCGTCGACGACGCCCGGCCAGGTCTGTCCGTCGTCCGTACCGTAGGGGCTCATCCGTGACTCGTGGTCGAAACCGCGTATGAGCACGCCGGCCGGGGAGAAGAGGACCGAGAACTCGTCCCCCGAGCCGTTCTCCATCAGGGCCGCCTCCACGCCGGGACCCCAGGCGGGGTCGAACGTGTAGGAGGCGGAGCGCGGATCGCCGCAGATCGTGCCCTCCAGGACGGCCAGCGCGCGCAGATGGGCGCGGAGTTCGGCGGGTTCGGGGAGGAGGGCGGCGATCTCGTGCACAGTGGTCATGGCTGTATGGAAGCAGTCCGCACTGACAGTCCCCCCCGGGAGGTCCACGTGGTCCGGACCGGACGGCGGGACGCTGCCGGCAACGGATTGCGGCGGCTTGCGACAGACCGCGCGTTTCCGCCGGGCCTGCTCAGCCGCCGCGTGTCCCCGATTCCCCGCTCACCGCAGGGACTTCAGCGCGCTCTCCGCGGCTGCCGTGACCGTGCGTCTCTGGTGTTCCACCTGATCGCGCACGGGTACCCAGCGCACCCGCAGAGCCTTCTCGAAATCCGTGCACCCCGCGGTGAAGAGTTCGTCCAGCTCGCGGTGGAGCGCGGGGGCGGCGGGGTCGTCCGCCGACTTCAGCAGGCGGAGCAGGAGGCCCGCCGCGCGGAGCGGCTGCCGGCGGGCCACGATGTCCAGGGCCGCTACCTGGGCGGTCGTCAACCGGCGCGGATCACCGGCGTGTGACGCGGCGGCCGCCTGCCGGGCGAGTGGTTCCCAGGAAGCGGCGACGATGTCGTAGAGGCCGTCGGCCATCCACTCCACCACGCGTCTGAGCGGGTCGTCCTGGGCCGGCGGCAGGAATCCGCGCGCCTTGTCGAGGACGGCGGTCACCTGCCGTCCGCCGTCCAGCACCAGCCCGGCCAGGTCGCGCAGCGCGTGGTCGGCCCGCGGGTGCGGGGACAGGTCCTCGGCCATGTCGGTGGCCCACATGGGCACTTCGACGATCGCCGTGACGCCGCCGTACCGCAGAGGCGCGCACCAGGTGGACAGCCCTATGTTCTCCGACCCGGCCGCCAGGCGGTCGGTGCTGTCCGGCGGAGGCAGGACGTGGACCGCGGGGCTGGGGTTCTCCCAGCCCAGGGCGTCGTACGTGCCGTGCTGGAGAGGAATTCCGAGCTCGGCCGCCGACGCGCGGAAGGGGGCGCCCAGTTCGGGGAGGTCGCGGGTCAACTGCACCCAGCTGCCGCCCACATCGGTGCTGTGCAGGGAGCACTGGAGGACCGGCCGCGATTCGTCGATCACCTCGAACAGCGTCCGCGTCTCCGGGAGCGGCCGCGCGGCGATCGGCGCCCACTCCGGCTGTTCCGCGGCGATCGGGCGGTAGGCGGTGCGGTAGTAGTGGCTCAGGGTGGGGGCGGCCGTCGGTTCGTCGGCCGTGGGGGGCGTTCCTTCGGCGGTGGCCAAGCTGGGTGCGTCGCCCAGGCTGGGTGCCGTGCCCTCGCTCGGCGCCGTGCCCTCACTGAGTGCGCCGCACTCGCTCAGCGCCGCGCCGTCCGGGTCGAGGCACAGGATGATGTCCCAGGTGACAGCGGCGGGGTCGGTCGCCGGGGACCGCCGGTCGCCGCGTGCCACCCGCTCCGCCAGCGCCAGCGCGGTCGCGCCGCCGACCGGCTCGTCGGGGTGCGGTCCGGCGACCACCAGGATGTGGCGCGGCCCGTGCCCCACGGACAGCATCAGGATCGGACGTCCCGCGCGGGACGTCCCGACCCGGCGCAGCCGGCCGGTTCCGGGGAACCGGGAGACCAGCCGCCGCGCCGACTCGGTGACCTCCGCGACCGTGGGGTAGCGGTCCATCGGGCGGGTCAGGTCAGGAACCGCCGTTGCCACCGCTGTCGCCGGTGGTCTCCTTCTTGTCCAGCGGACGGATCTCGATCTTGTTCGGCATGTCGTGTCCCTTCCGGTGGTGGCCGTGCCGTGCCGTGCAGGAGATTGATGTGCTCTTGCCAGGCTTCGCGTCGGGGGTGACTGTTGTCAACGACCGGTGCCGCCGGAGGAGCCGGTGCTGACGAGATTGGCGTGAAGATGACGCTGCGAGCGATGCGACGGCCTCGGATCAAGCCCGAGCACCGGGCCTACCGGACGGTGGACGGCCACGTAAGGATCGGGAGCGTCGTCCACGGCATCGGGTCCGAGGTCAAGGACCCCGACGGCTGGGTGTGGACGCTGGTCGAGGTCATGGACGGCACGCGGGACGCCGAGGACATCGTCGCCGAGGTGTCCCGTCGCCATCCGGGACTGCGGTTACCGGCCCCGGACATCGTCCGGGCGATGACGGACCTGACCACGGCCGGGTTCGTGGAGGACGCCGGTGCCGCGCCGCCGGCGGAGCTGTCCGAGCGGGAACGGGAGCGGTACGGCCGGGGCATGACGCTGCTGCGCTGGATGGATCTGCGGCCGCGGGAGAGTGCCTGGGAGCCGCAGGTGCGGCTGCGCCGGGCCCGGGTCCTGCTGGTCGGTGTCGGCGGTACCGGCGGAGCGGCCGCCCGGGACCTGGTGGCCTCCGGGGTGGGGCGGCTGCACTGCGTCGACCCGGACGTCGTCGAGCTGTCCAACCTCAACCGGCAGACGCTCTTCCGTGAGGACGACCTCGGTACGGCCAAGGTCGACGCGGCGCTGACGGCGTTGCGCGCGCTGAACTCGGACACGGAGGTCACGGGTGAGCGCCGGGAGGTACGCGGACCGGCGGACCTCGAAGCCCTGCTGACCGGTGCCCCCGGCGGTTCCGGCGACCCCCGCGGCTCCCGTGCCCTCGGCGGCAGACCGGCGTGCAGCAGACCGGCGTACGACGTGCTGCTGCTGGCCGCCGACCGCCCCGCCGTCATCCGCAGATGGGCCAACCAGGTCTGTCTGGCATCCGGCACCCCGTGGGCCGAAGCCGGTTACCGCGGCCCGCTGGTGAGTGTCGGGGTCTTCACGCCCGGCCGGGGCGCGTGCTGGGAGTGCCTGCGCATCGCCGAGGCCGAGCGGCGCGATCTGCGGCTCGCGCCCGGACAGGACGAGGACGTCGCCTCGCCCCGGATGCCGTGGAACCCGGCCAACGCCGTGACCGCGGGTCTGTCCGGCGGTCTGCTGGCCCATGCCGCCATCGCGCTGCTGTGCGGCATCCCGCGGATCGACCCCGGATACCGCTCCGGCCTCAACCTCATGCTGCCCGGCGACGCGATCATGCAGCGCTCGGACCGCCGCCCCGACTGCCCCGCCTGCGGAACGGAACCGTCCGGGGACGGGGAGGCCCCGGGAGACCACCCGTGACCGGCACCGCGGCGGAGGACCGTCCCCGCATCGAGCCGTCGACCCGCGTCCTGCTGCACGATCTGGCGGTGCGGCGCGACCGGGACGAGTGGATCGTTGGCCGCATGGCCACCCGCACCTTCGTCGCCATGCCGGCGGCCGGGGCACGGGCGGTGGAACTCCTGGGCCAGGAACTGAGCGTGTCCCGTACGGCGCGGATGCTGCGTGACGAGACCGGTGAGGAGTTCGAGATCACGGACTTCGTCAGGGATCTGACCGCTCTGGGGTTCGTGGCGCGGATCGGGGACACGCCGGTCCCGGACGGCGAAGCGCCACGCGCGTCACTGCCGTGGCTGCGTCCCCGCCATGTGCGGTTCGCCCTGCATCCGGTGCTCCCCGTGTTCGCCGGTGCGCTGCTGGCGGCCGCCGTCGCCGTCCTGATCCGCCGTCCCGCACTGCTGCCGGGCTATCGCGACCTGCTGTGGAGTCGGCACGGCAGCCTGGTCCTGCTCTCCGGGGCGGCGGCCGGGTGGGCGCTGGTGCTGGCCCACGAGCTGGCGCACCTGGTCACCGCCCGCGCCGCGGGCGTGCCGGGGAGGATACGGCTGGGCACCCGGCTGCAGTTCCTCGTCATGCAGACCGACATCAGCGGCATCGAGCTCGCGCCCCGCCGCCACCGGCTGACGGCCTACCTGGCCGGCATCGCCCTCAACGTGTCCGTCGCGTCGTCCATGATCCTGGTCCTCGCCCTGACGGGCACCGGGACGACGGCCCACCGGCTGCTGTCCGCCGCCCTGCTGCTGGCCCTGCTGCCGCTGCCCTTCCAGCTCATGGTGTTCACCCGTACGGACCTGTACTTCGTCCTCCAGGACCTCACCGGCTGCCGGAACCTGTACGGCGACGGTCTCGCCTACGCCCACTACGTCTTCCGGCGGGCGCTGCGGTCACCGCGCTCACCACGCTCCGGCGGGACCGGCGAACCCACCCGGGCCGGTGACCCGAGCACCCGGCTGCCCGCGCACGAGCGCCGGGCCGTCCGCCTCTACAGCGTCGTCCTCGTCGTCGGCACGGTGGTCTGCCTGACGTTCATGGCCGCTGTCACCCTGCCCGCCGACATCACCTTGCTGGTCCGCGCGGCGCGGGCACTCGGGCCGGAGCACGGCCTCGCGGCCAACGCCGACGGGGCGGCGGTGCTGGTCACACTGGGCGGGGTCAACGTCCTCTGGGCGGTCACCCGGTGGCGCGAGCGCCGCTCACGCGCGTCCGCGAAAGCGGCCTGAACGCGCCCGAACGCGGCCCTTCCGGGACGCCCGCGGACACCCACGGACGCCCGCGGACGCCCGCGGACACCCACGGACGCCCGCGGACGCCCGCGGACACCCACGGACGCCCACGGACGCCCACGGACGCGCACCGGACCGGTCCGGGCCGCCGGGCCCGGCCGCCGAAGCGTCCGGGCGGGGTACGAGGAGACCGGGGACCAGAACGAAAAGGCGTCCCGACCTGCGAAGACGCGGATCGTGCGGTGTACTGGCCGCGACGGTCCGCCGGCCGGCCGCGGTACTCCCGGGCCGGCGCGGAAGGGCCGTCCCGGGACGGCGGGACTCAGGTCCGGGACAGGGTGCCACCGCGGTGTATGCGCCTGTCACGGGCAGGTCTAATGTCGGATCTGACAGGGCCAGAACGATGGGAGGCAGTCGGCGATGGCACAGGACGAGGCCGTGATCGGCTGTACGGGGGAGCTGCTCATCGCCACACGTGGATCCGCCGGTCCCGGCGAGATCCTGGTGCGGGTCAGAGGCGGCTCCGAGACCTTCCTCGCCTGGTCGCAGGAGCCCCTGCCGCTCGGAGCGACCGTGCTCGTGGTCGATTCCCGAGGGTGCCGTGAGGTCGACGTCATCAAATGGGGCGATCCGTTGGACACGTTGGGCGGCCTGGCCGCCGACGTCGACTGAGGAGACGAAGCAGTATGTTCGGTTACCGCGTTCCCGCTCCCGACGAGGCGATGCTGATCTCGGGTGGGCGGCGGGGACTGGGGGGCGCGCCGTTCCGGGTGGTGACGGGGCACGGCAAGTTCGTGCTTCCGGTCTTCCGCAAGGTCCGCTTCCTCACGCTGTCGATGTGCGAGGCCGAGGTCACCGAGACCTGTGTCACCAAGCAGGGCATCGCGTTGCACGTCCGTGCCGTCATCGCCTTCAAGGTCGGCAACGACAGCGAGAGCATCATCAACGCAGGACAGCGGTTCCTCTCCGACCAGGAGCAGATGTCGGTCCTGACCGGCCGGATCTTCGCCGGCCACCTGCGCGCCATCATCGGCTCCATGACGGTCGAGGAGATCGTCACGGAGCGGCAGAAGCTCGCCGCGGAGGTGCTGGACACCTCCAAGACGGAGATGGCGAAGATCGGCCTGATCGTGGACTCGCTGCAGATCCAGTCGATCGACGACGGCGACACCGGCTACATCGACGCGATGTCCGCGCCGCACAAGGCGGCCATCCAGCGGCAGGCCCAGATCGCTCAGGCCCAGGCCAACCAGGCCGCCGCCGAGGCGGAGCAGGACGCGGCCCGCAAGCAGGCCGAGTACGCCCGGCAGACCGCGGTGGTCCGGGCGGAGTACTCGGCCCAGGTGGACCGCGCTCAGGCGGAGGCCGCCCAGGCCGGACCGCTGGCGCAGGCGCACGCACAGCAGGAGGTGCTGGCCGCTCAGACCGAACTGGCCCAGCGCCAGGCCAAGTTGCGCCAGCAGCAGCTGGTCGCGGAGGTCGTGAAGCCCGCGGAGGCCGAGGCGGAGCGGGTCAGGATTCTTGCCGCGGCCGAGGCGCAGCGGATGAGGATCCAGGCCGAGGCGGCGGCCTCGCACGACCGCGTCGCCCTCGACCGGATGCTGATCGACCAGCTCCCGCTGATCGTGAAGGAGGCCGCGGGAGGTCTGGCCGGCGCCAACGTCAACGTCCTGAACGGCGCGGACGGACTCGGCGAGATCGCGGCCGGCCTGGTCGCCCAGGGCCTGACGATCCTGGACTCGGTCCGGCAGAACCTCAACGGCCAGAACAGCCAGGGCGGTCAGAAGACGGCCGACCGCCCCGAGCAGGTCAACGGCAGGCTGGAGCTGCAGGGCCCGCGCGCGGACGAGCGGGAGACCGGCGGGGAGAAGTAGCGGACGTCAGGCGCCGCACCGTACCGCGCGGCGCCATCCCGTACCGCGCGGCGCCGTGCCGCAACGGTCCCGCCCCGCACCGCTCCTTGCCGCGCCGCAAGGCGATTCGCGCCGCGTCACCGTGCGCCGCCCCGCTGGAGACTTCTGATCCAGAACGGCACCGCCCCCAGGGGTGGTGCCGTTCGCCGCTCCGGCCGCGTTGTCAGTGCCGCCTGCCATCATCCCGGCCATGTTCTACGACGCTCAGGTGCACGCATCCCGCAGACATGAACCGTTCGTCCAGGCGGAGTTCGCCGGTGCGGGGCACCGGTGAATCCGGCCCAGCGGCTCCAGCGCGCGATGACCGACCCGTCCGCCCGGACCGAGGACATCGGCGCCGACCTGGCGCGGATCTCCGACGAGGAACTCGGCACCCTGCTCCCGGATGCCCACACCCCCGATCCCGCTGACACGCGTGCGATGTCGACGACCCGTGCCGCGGTACGCCGGACCGGCGGTGAGCGGCAGCCGCGCTACACCCCCGAGGCGTGCCGCCGGTTGTTCGAGGCGCTCCTCGCATACGCGCGTCTGCGCGGTGGCTCGGCCGACCTCGCCATGGCCGCCGGATCGGTGCTGCGGTGCACGGGCCCGTGGCCGGACCTCTCCGAACCGGCCCGTGAGCTGGTCGAGTTCGCCCTGGCCAAGCGCGATGTGCCAGAGCCGTACGCGCTGCTCGCCGTGGCGGGACTCGCGGGCGCCGCAACGCTGCGCGGGGCCGCGGAACGCCTGGCCGCCGAAGCGGGCCCCATCGGGGCGGACGAGATCGCGACCTTCGTCGAACTCGCCCCGGCCGATTGGGTATTGCTGGCCGAGGTCGGCCGGGTCCTGCACTACGGCTCTCTGCCGCTCCTCCCGGACGCGTGGCGGAGCCTGGCCGGTCTCCCGGCCTACGTCGCCTACGCCCGCCGGGCGTTGGAGGCGGCGGCCGACCGTGCGGACGCGATCCACGCGGGGGAGATCCCCTACCGGTCGGACAAGGCGTTCGCGCCCCGCGAGGTCTCCGCGCTCGGGCGTGCCGCCCGGGTGGCGCTGCTGCGCGACGAACCGTGGCTGCCCGGACTGGCCGACCGGCTGCTGCCCGGGATCGCGCTGGCCCCGACCGCCGCCAGGACCGTGCCGTCCCAGGCGCTGCTGTACGAACTGGCCCGCGCGGTACAGGACTTCCCGACACCCGAGCTGGTGTCGGGGCTGCGCGCCCTGCGCGGGACCGTCCGGCACGCCGGGGTGCCCAAGCAACTCGGCAAGATGCTCAGGGTGACGGACGCGGCACTCGCCGCGCGGACCGACGTCGCGCTGCGGCTGCCGAGGCTCGGTTTCGACGAGGACGGCGTGCTGCGCAGGGAGACCGGCGACGGGTACGCGGCCGTCGTGACGGTCACCGGGACCACCGCGGGGAACGCTGCCGGAGCTGCCGCGGGGGACTCTGCCAGGACCGCCGCGGGGAACGCTGCCGGAATTGCCGCGGGGACCGCTGCCGGGACTGCCGCCGGCGTCGTCACCGTGAGCTGGGAGAAGGACGGCCGTCCCCAACGTTCCGTCCCCGCGCCGGTCCGCCGCGACCACCCCGGCCTGGTCAGGGAGGTCCGTGACCTGGCGAAGCGGGTCGACGTCCATCTGGCCACGCTGGCCCGGGCGTTGGAGGGCGGCTACGCCTCCGACGCCGTGCACCCCTACGGCTGGTGGCGTGCCGAGCTGGCCGGGCATCCGCTCGCCCGGGCCCTCGTACACCGCCTCGTCTGGGAGGTCGAGACAGGTCCCGGCGAGTGGCGGGCCGTCCTGCCCGGGACCGGCGCGGACCTCCCCGACGCGCCCGACGACGCCCCCGTACGCCTCTGGCATCCCCTGCGCTCCACGCCCGCCGCCGTGCGGGCCTGGCGGGACCTGCTCACCGAGCGGCGGATCCGGCAGCCGTTCAAGCAGGCGTTCCGCGAGATCTACCTGCTCACCCCCGCCGAGCAGGAGAGCCGCACCCACTCGAACCGGTTCGCCGCGCACCTCGTCCACTACCGCAGGATGTTCGCGCTGTTCCGCGCCCGGGGGTGGACGAGCCGGCTGCTCGGCGGCTGGGACGACGGCGACGGGGACGAGGCCGTGCGGACCCTGGGGGAGTGGCGGATCCACTTCCTGCACACCTGGGCGAGCCTGGCCGGCGACCACGAGCTGGCCGCGACCGACCGGGTCCGTTTCACCCGCCGGGTGGAGGGCGGGTGGCGGGACGCGCCGCTCGCCGACGTGCCCCCGCTGCTGTTCAGCGAGGCGATGCGGGACGTGGACCTCTTCGTGGGTGTGACCTCCATAGCCGCCGACCCCGACTGGACCGACGAGGGCCCCGCGCGCGTGTACTGGGAGCAGGCCGGGTTCGGAGAGCTGACCGCGGGTGCCGAGTCCCGTCGCGACGCGCTGGCACACATCCTGCCCAGGCTCAGGATCGCCGGCCGATGTGCGCTCGACGGCCGCTTCCTGGTGGTGCGGGGCGACCTGAACACGTACCGGATCCACCTGGGTTCGGGGAACATCCTGATGGAACCCGGCAACGCCTACCTGTGCGTCGTTCCCGCACGGGGCAGGACCGACGGCCGGCTGTTCCTGCCCTTCGAGGACGAACGGCTCTCCCTCATCCTCAGCAAGGCGTTCCTGCTCGCCGCGGACGACGACATCAAGGACCCGTCGATCCGTACCCAGGTCGAGCGAGGTGTCCGATGGCCGGCGTGACCTTCCGGGACGAGACCGCGACCGGCAGGGCTGTCGCCGCGTGGGAGGTCGGCGGTCTCCCGGACCGGATGACCGTGCGCGAGCTGATCAGGCTGCGCGTCCGTGAGGAGGTCACCCGGTACAACTCCCGCCCGGCGAACCGGTTCGCAGGCCTGGTCCGCCCCGAGGGCGCCACGACCGAGCCGGGCGGCTACCGCCTGGCCGTGCCCCGCCCGCTCGACTGGGAGCGCCAGGCCGTCGCCGCGGAGCGGGCCTTCCGCTCCAACGGTTTCTTCGTACTGGCAGGTGACCGCCAGGTCGAGGACCTCGACGAGGAGGTGGACCTCACCGCCTGCCCGGGGCTGGTCTTCATCAAGCTCATTCCCCTAGTGGGCGGCTGAGGGGGGAGCGTGCCACCGCACGCCCGGTTCCGCCCCCGGCGCGCGCCCCGCTTAGCATGCGCGCAGTCGTACGTCAGTCCGCCGCCGGTCCCGCCGTCGGTCTCGCGCTGTCGCCGCCCGAACCAGGAGCACGGTAACCGGTGTCCATACCTCCGCCCTTCGGTCCCCAGCCGCCGCAGGGGCCGTACCAGCCGCCCCAGCCTGCGCAGCCGCATCAGCAGGGGGCGTACGGGCCGCCGTCGTACCCGCAGTACCCGCAGTACCCGCAGAACCCGCAGAACCCCTACGGGACGCCGGGGGTACCGGGGGTACCCGGCGCGCCCGGGTACCAGCCGTGGGGGCAGGGGTACAGCCCCTACAACCGGCCGGCCCCCGTAAGCGGCCTCGCCATCGCCTCGCTCGTGACGGGTGTGCTGTGCTGCCTGCCCGGTGTCGGTCTGGTGCTCGGGCTGATCGCGCTGCGGCGGCTCCGCGAGCGGGGCGAGCGCGGCAGGGGGATGGCGATCGGAGGCTCGGTGCTGTCCGGGATCGGACTGGTGCTGGGGATGGTGCTGGTCGTGACGGGCAGCGACACCTACATCTGGAACGGCTTCCAGGAGGGCGCGCGCGCCGGCGCGGGGTACGCGCCGGCCAGGGGCGAATGCTTCGACGAGCCGGGCGGCAGGCTCACCGGCGACACGGACGGCGTCGACAAGGTGCCCTGCTCCGGCGCGCACGACGGTGAGGTGTTCGCCACCTTCGACCTGAAGGACGGTTCCTACCCCGGCGACGACTCACTGGCCGCCGCCGCGGACAAGCGCTGCTACGGCCTCCAGTACACCTACGCGATGGACAGCTGGGCCGTCCCGGACGACGTCGACGTCTACTACCTCACCCCCACCGGCGACAGCTGGTCGGCAGGCGACCGCGAGGTCACCTGCGTGTTCGGCAACACCACCGAGGGCAAGGACCTCACCGGATCGCTGCGCAACGACGCGTCCGCCCTCGACCCCGACCAGGTCGCCTATCTGAAGGCCGCTCACGTCTTCAACGCGGCCATGGACACCGCGCCGGACGCCGAGTATGTCGAGGACGACCTGCCGGGGCACAAGGCGTGGGCCGGGCGCGTGTCGGCGGCTCTGGCGGAGCAGGCCCGGATGCTGCGCGGCCACCCCTGGCCCGCCGACGCCCGGGCTCCGGTCGCCGCGCTGGCCGCGGGCCTCGACGACGCGCGCGCGGAGTGGGCGAAGGCGGCGGAGGCGGACGACGCCGACGGCTTCTACCGGCACTACGACGCCGGTATGCGGCTCCTCGACGCGCGGCGGTCCGTCCCCCCGCGCAAGGCCCTGGGCCTGGAGACCACTCCGCCCGCGGTCGACGAGGGCGGCAACGGGGACGACGGCGACGGCGGCGGCGGGGACAACCGTGGCGACAACGGCGGTGACGGCTCGGGAAGCACCGGCATGCAGGTGTGATCGTCGCGGAAGCGGGGAGCTATACGGGGGTCCATGCCGGGGTCCACGCCGGGGTCCGCACGCGGGCCCACTCGGTGATCTATAGCGGGGCGAAAGCGCCTGGGTAAAGCCCTCCCCGGGCATAAGTCATCACATCGAGTGATTCTCTGGCCTTTGCTTGCATGGCACAACCCACGGTTGCCAGGCTGTTGCTGTCTGTACAACCTGATGGGAGCGGCCAGTGACTTTCGGTGAACAGCCGGCGTATCTGCGTGTCGCGGGTGATCTCCGCAAGAAGATCGTCGACGGTTCGCTGCCGCCTCATACCCGGCTCCCGTCGCAGGCCCGCATCCGCGAGGAGTACGGCGTCTCGGACACCGTCGCGCTGGAGGCCCGCAAGGTGCTGATGGCCGAGGGGCTGGTCGAGGGCCGCTCCGGATCGGGAACGTACGTGCGCGAGCGCCCCGTGCCGAGAAGCGTGGCCCGCTCCGGGTACCGGCCCTCCGGCGGGGCCACCCCGTTCCGGCAGGAACAGGCCGACGCCGCCGCGCGCGGCACCTGGGAGTCCCGCAGCGAGCAGGCCGAGGCCGGGGCCGCGATCGCCGAGCGGCTCGCCGTCCAGACCGGCGACCGGGTCATGCGCACCGCCTATCTGTTCCGCGAGGCGGGGGAGCCGATGATGCTCTCCACCTCCTGGGAGCCCCTCGCCGTCACCGGCCGCACCCCGGTGATGCTTCCCGAGGAGGGCCCCCTCGGAGGCATGGGCGTCGTCGAGCGTATGCGTGCCATCGACGTGATCGTGGACAACGTCACCGAGGAGGTCGGCGCCCGCCCCGGCCTGGCCGAGGAGCTCCACCTCCTCGGCGGTGTCCCCGGACACGTGGTCCTCGTCATCCAGCGCACCTACTACGCCTCCGGCCGCCCGGTGGAGACCGCCGACGTCGTCATCCCGGCCGACCGCTACCGGGTCGCCTACCACCTGCCCGTCAAATAGCGCCCACGCACGACCGTTCGCCGCCCGTACCCTGTCCGCCGCACCCCTCGTCACGGTCGCGAGCCGCCCTGCCGCACCCCCTGCACGGCCGTGCCTCCCCGACACGGCCGGCCGTGCCCCTCGGTCGCGGCGGCGCCCCCGGCGCCCCGCCTCGCCCCGCCTCGCCCCGCCCCGCCCCGCCTCGCGCGCGCCGAGGCCGTCCGGCCGCCGGCGCACACCGTCGCCCTTCGCCATTCACTCCCGGTCCCAGTGAAGTAGCCCACACCGCGCGCCCCGTAGCGCGCGCCACGGCACGCCCCCGGGCCCGCGCCCGCGTCGTCCGGTGCTCGCCCGGACTCTCCACGGCCGCTGTGATCCGGTCGTTCTCCCAGGTGATCCCGGGTGGCCCCGGGGGTGCCCGATATGCCCCCCGGCTCCGCGGAACCGAGCCGCGAGGCGGCGCATTCGCTGTCGTGCGCCCCCTGTGTTCTGGCTGGTTGCGTACCTCTTTGTGAAAAGCCGTATTCGGTGCGTGAAGGTTGGGCGTACGCTCGGGCATATGCGGATTGCGGTTTCCTTAGGCGGGGCGCGGCGGGAGCCCGGGACGGGGACGGAGTCCCTCCGCGCGAGGGCGGTCCAACGTGGGGGAGGGCTGGGCGGTGCGAGGAAGAGCGGTGGGGGCGATGAGTGAGGGAGCGGTCTCTCTGCCCTGGATCGTGATACGGCAGGACGACAACGGCAATCGCTACCGCGTGGGCCGGTACGCGACCCGGGCGGAGGCCCAGAAGATCGCGGACAGTCTCGACGACCGCGGCCACCAGCAGCTGTACTGGGTCGAGCGGATCAGTCAGACCGGGGACGGCGCTCGCAACTGACCCCGAGCGCGCTGCCGTAGGCTCCGCCCCATGACCGAACGGATCGTGGTGGTCGGTGCCGCCCTGCTCGACGCGGGCCGGCTGCTCGCCGCGCGCCGCAGTGCGCCCCCCGAGCTGGCCGGGCGCTGGGAGCTGCCCGGCGGCAAGGTCGAGCCCGGCGAGCGGCCCGAGGACGCCCTGGTGCGCGAACTGCGCGAGGAGCTGGGCGTCGACGCCGAGGCCGTCGAGCGGGTGCCGGGGGAGTGGCCGCTGAAATCCCCGTACGCCCTGTGGGTGTGGACCGCCCGCCTGCGGCCGGGCTCGGCCGCGCCCCAGCCCCTCCAGGACCACGACGAGCTGCGCTGGCTCACCCCCGACCGGCTCTGGGAGGTGCCCTGGCTGGACCAGGACGTGCCCGCGGTCCGCGAGATCGCCGCCCGGCTCGGCGCCGGAACGCACTGACCTATTCCCCGTGCGGCGAGGCCGGGGCACTCCGCCGTACGGCCGGTACGTAGCCGGTACGTAGCCGGGATGTGCCATGCGCCTCGTACGCCGTTCGTGCCACTGTGCACCCGGCCGCACGGTACTGCCCCCCGGAACCGGGTATGTGCCTATTAACCCCACGAAACCGGACATGGGTGGGCTCGCTGGCCTGGGAAGTGATCGGGCGTGATCGACACTGAAGGCGATTGTGCCGAGTGGACCTTTCCCGCGGAACCTGGCGCCGTGCGTACCGCTCGTGCCGCCGTCCGTGGCCAGTTGCTCGGCTGGCATCTAGGCAGCCTCGCCGACCTCACGGCGCTGCTGGTCAGTGAGCTGGTGACCAACTCGCTGCGGCATGCCACCGGTCCCATCGGCGTACGGCTGGTGCGGCCGGCCGACGTCGACGGCGCGTTGCTGGTGGAGGTCTCCGACCCGCTGCCGGATCCGCCGCGGGAACGGGTCGCCCGCCCCGAGGACGAGGGCGGAAGAGGCCTGCAGTTGGTCGCCGGCTCCTCGCGCCGCTGGGGCACCCGGCCCGGCGACGTCGGCAAGACCGTGTGGTTCGAGCTGGCGGTGCCCGGCTGAGTCGGGGGTGTGACGGGGGCTCAGGTTTCGGGCGATCGTCGCGCTCCGTCCCGTTCGCGGCCTGAAGGGGTCTGGCGGCCTGACGGGGTCTGGCGGTGCGTCAGCCGCTTGCGGTTCCTGGCCGATCCGACCGATCCGGCCCGGCAAGGGTCGGATCGGTCAGGCGTGGCCATGTTGGTGCGCCCCATGGGGGGTTGCCGGTCAGACGCTGCGGGCGGTGATGTCGCCGTAGGAGGTGGTCGCGCGGATGTCCAGACCGGCGGCACCCTCGGTGTTCTGGAGCGAGTTGAGGATGCGGCCGTAGGTGGTGCCGGCGTCCAGGGAGGCGGAGACCCCGCGGGCGGCGCCGATCGCGATGTCGCCGTGCTCGGTGCGCAGGGTGACGGTGCCGCGTACGGCCTCGGTGACGCGGAGGTCGCCCTTCTGGGTGCTGATCTCGCCGTCCCCGCCCAGGCGGCCGATCGAAACGTCGCCGGCCTGGAGGGTCACGCGGGCGCCTTCGGTCTCGTCGAGCTGGACCGTGGCCTGCGCGCCCTCGAAGGTGACGTCGCCGAGCCGTCCCACGCCCCGGAGTTCGGCGCTGGCCGCCTTGGCCTCGATCCGGGAGCCGGCGGGCAGTTGGACCGTCACCTCGACGGATCCGGAGGAGCCGAGGACCCGGTTCTTCGCCGGCGCGGCCTCGACCCGCAGGACGCCGTCGCCGTACGCGACGGTGATCCGCTCGGCCGCCTTCACGTCGCGGCTCTCGGAAGCGTCGGCCGGCCGGACCTCGACCGTGGTGTCGGACCGGTCGGCGGCGATGAACTGGATGCGTCCCGCCGGAATGTCGAGGACGGTCGAGACCGGGGCGGGGGTGTCGAACTTCTGCATGATGCTCTCCTCTTGACTCTTGCGCTTGCCGTTTCTGATGTCGTGAACGCTACGTAGCGTTCAGTTTTTGCGCAATGAGTTTGTTGCATGTGATTGGCATTAGCGCAGCTCAGAGTGCCAATTTCGTTGCGATGGTTCTGCATGTAATGCAACGAAGAGCTTCGTGCGTTGCATTGAATTGAGAGTGAACGCTATGCCGGTCCCGTCGCCCGGCCCGTAACCCGGCCCGCCGCGCCACCAGTCGCGTCATCTGCCGCGCCACCTGCCGCGTCACCGGACGCCGCGCTCGGTCTCGGCGCCGGTCACGCCTTCGTTCATCCTCCGGGCCGGTGTACACGCGCCCGTGTGCCGTCCATCGCCGCCGGCCTGTGGGCGGACCGTTGCCGAGTACGTGATTCGAGGGCGTGTTCCCTGGTTAGAAGACTGGAAGTGTTGTCGCGGCCCGGTCCGGAAAATGCCTGGACCGAGCTGTGATCGTGAACACCGTGCCGTGCGGCGCCGTAGTGCTGGATACTGCGGGCAGCCGTACCCGGTGACCGGTGCCGGACGCGGTGAGCTGGAGGGGACGGTTCGCGTGAGCGAGATACCAGCGAAGGCCACGGAGTCCGAGGACCCGTCGGACGGCGCGAGGGGCCAGACCGCGGAAGCCGCCGCGGCGTCCCCCGATGCCATGTGGCAGAGCAGTCCGCCCGGCTCGATGTACGACTACATAAAGGTCGCCTCCTTCTCCATCGGCCCCGGCGGACTGGTCGACCAGTGGAGCCTGCGCGCCGAGCAGCTCTTCGGCATCCCCGCCGAACGCGTCGTCGGCATGGACCCCATCGAGGCCTTCATCGACCCCGACCTGCGCGAGCGCGGCCAGCGCAAGATGGCCGAGATCCTCGACGGGCGGGAGTGGACCGGAGTGGTCCCCTTCCGGGTGCCCGACCCGGAGGACGGCGCGCGCGCCGAGCGGGGGCTGGCCGAGGTCTACGTGATGCCCACCCGGACCGCCGAGGGCGACAAGGCCGCCGTCTGCATCGTCGTGGACGTCCGCACCCTGCGCAGCATCGAGACCGACCTCGCCGCCTCGCAGGCGATTTTCGGGCAATCCCCGTTCGGGTTCCTGTTCATCGACCCCGATCTGCGGGTGCGCCGGGCCAACACGCGGTTCGCCTCCATCTTCGGCGGCACCCCGGACGACCACTGCGGCAAGGGAGTTCACGACTACCTGCCACGCGGCGAGGCCGAGCGGGTCTCGGCCACCCTGCGCCGGGTGCTGGAGACCGGCGACTCCATCACCGACATGCATGTGACGGGCTTCGTCCCGGGCTCCGAGGAGCGCCGGCACTGGTCCGTCAACCTCTACCGGGTGCACAGCGGCAGCGGCCTGAGCATCGGCATCGCCTGGCTCGGCACCGACATCACCGCCCGGCGCGAGGCCGCCCGCGAGGCGGCGGCGGCCCGGCGCAACCTCGCCCTGCTCAACGAGGCCGGCGCCCGCATCGGCAACTCCCTCGACCTGGAGACCACCGCACGCGAACTCCTCGACGTCGTCGTCCCCGGCTTCTGCGACGTCGCCACCGTCGACCTCTACCAGGGCCTGCTCGCCGGCGACGACGCCCCGCCCGGCCTCGCCGACGGCAGCGCGGAACTGCGCCGCGTCGCCTTCGCCAGCGCCGTGTCCGACGAACCCTTCGACGGCTCAGGTGAGTCCGTCGCGGTCGGCGCGGTGCACCGCTTCCCCTTCAACTCGCCATGCGCCGACGCCCTGCGCACCGCCCGCCCGCAGCGGGTGCCCGCCGAGGACGGCAGCCTCGTGCAGTCCACGCTGGCCGTGCCGATGGTCGCCCACGACACCGTCGTCGGCCTCGCCCAGTTCGCACGCACGAAGGGCAGCGAGCCGTTCGGCGAACGCGACCGGGACCTCGCCGTCGAACTCGCCGCGCGCGCCGCCGTCTGCATCGACAACGCCCGCCTGTACCGCCGCGAGCACGAACGGGCCCTGATACTGCAACGGTCCCTGCTCCCGCCGGGCGACCCCGAGGCCTCCGGCCTGGACATCGCCTGCCGCTACCTGCCCGGCAACGCGGCCACCGAGGTGGGCGGCGACTGGTTCGACGTCATCGAACTGCCCGGCCACCGCACCGCGTTGGTGGTCGGCGACGTCATGGGTCGCGGCCTGCGCGCGGCCGTCGCCATGGGCGAACTGCGTACGGCGGTGCGCACCTTGGCCCTGCTGGATCTCGAACCGGCGGAAGTCCTCTCGGCGCTGGACGAGATCGCCCGTGGACTCGGCACGCCCGGAGGCGTCCAGCAGGCCACCCGCACCGCCCGGCAGCCCCGCGACGCCGACCTTTCCGAGGTGTACCTCGCCACCTGCGTGTACGCCGTCTACGACTCCGTCACCAGGCGATGCACCTTCGCCAACGCCGGACACCTGCCACCGGTGCTGGTCGAGCCCGGCGAGGCGGCGCTGATGCTCGACGTGCCTCCGGGGATGCCGCTGGGAGTGGGCGGCGAGCCGTTCGAGGAGGTGGAGGTCGAGCTGCCCGAGGGCGCGCTGCTCGCCCTCTACACGGACGGCCTGGTCGAATCCCGCGACCACCCGCTGGACGAGGGACTACGGGCCTTCGTCGGAGCGCTGACGGACCCCTCCCGCCCCCTGGAGGACGTCTGCGACCACGTCCTCAACACCCTCGACACCCACCACGGCGAGGACGACATCGCGCTGCTGATGGCCCGCGTCCAGGGACTGCCCGCCGAGTCCGTCGGCGACTGGACGCTGCCGCGCGAGCCGCGCAGCGTCGGCCGGGCCCGCGAGTACGCCCGCACCCAGCTGGCCGCCTGGGACCTGGAGCCGCTGATCGACACCACGGAACTCCTGGTCAGCGAACTCGTCACGAACGCCCTGCGCTACGGCGAGGGCGAGATACGGCTACGGCTGCTGCTGGATCGCACCCTGGTCTGCGAGGTCTGGGACTCCGGACTGGTCCAGCCCCGCCGCCGGCGCGCCCGCGACACCGACGAGGGCGGCCGCGGCCTGCAACTGGTCGGACTGCTCAGCGCGGCCTGGGGCTCCCGACGCACCCCACGCGGCAAGACGGTCTGGTTCGAACTCCCACTCCCCGGCGGAGAGAACGTCCTCACGGACCCGGCGGAGGCCCTGCTGAGCCTGTTCTGACCGACCCGAGTTTTGCTCGCGCTTGACGCCGATCAACTGGTAACTGGCAACTGCAACGTGTGATCCTGTTTGAGTTTGATCACTGGATGGGGTTGCCGGACTACCCCGTGACGGGGACTTGATGACGGACGAGCCAACAGAAGGCGCCGAACTGGCCATACCCCGGTCGAAGCTGACGGACATCGCCGACGGGACGGTCGTGCGGTCGGCGCGCGCCGAGCCGGGTGCCGTGCCCTGCTCCAGCGCACCGGAGCTGTCGAGTCCAAGTCGCAGTGCAGACACCCCAAGTGATGGCGAACGGTCCGACAGCCCTGCGAACGTCATCAAGGGTGGCCCTTCGGGCGCCGGCGCGGAGCGCGTCACGGGCGACACCGCGAGTGCCGCTCCATCGCTGGACGCACAGGCGCAAGCCCGCCGTCTCCGGTTCCTGGCCGAGCTGGGCGAGTTCCGGCGGTCGCGGGTGCTGGTGCCGGTGGGTGCACTGCCGGCCGGTGGCGGTACCGAGGCGCCTTTGACGGTGGACGAGGGCGGCGTGCGCTGGATCCTCGCCTTTACCGGCGAGGAGGCGCTGGCCCGGTTCGCGCTGCTGCGCGGGCAGGGCGCGCGGCCGTGGCCGTACCTCGCCGTGTGGGGCGCCGCCCTACTGGATGCCGCCGTACCCGAGGTGGCCCGGACCGGGGTGCCGTGCGGCGTGGTTGTGGACGCGGCGGACGGTGAGCGGGCTCTGGTGCTGCCGCCCGTGGTGGGCGTGGTGCCGGAAGAGGCGGCGGTGGACGGATCGGAGTTCCCCGGCGTGCGGTCGGGCGACGCCGACGGGCCGGACCGCGAGGGTGATGCGGGCGCGGTGGCGCACGGCATTGCCGTACCCGGCCGCTCGGGGTACGGCTATGAGGAGGGTCGGTAATGCAGGTCGCTGACGGTGCGGGTGGCGGGCAGGGCGGGGACGGCGACCTCCAGGTCGTCGGACTGGCCATGATCTCCCAGGGGATCAACCAGGCCCTCACCGAGATGGGGAAGCTGGGACTCGTCGCCGACGCGGGCTGGACGGGCGCGGGGCGGGGCTTCGACAAGCTGGAGATGGACGCCCTGACGATCGGCAGTGACAGCGTCGGGGCCGTTTTCCACTCCTTCTGCGAGCGCTGGCAGTGGGGGGTGAGGGCTCTGATCGAGGAGGGGAACGGCTTCGCGGTTGCGGTCGGGCTCTCCGCCGGCACGCTCTACCAGACGGACCAGACCGTGAAGGATTCGTTCAAGGTGGGCCTGAACTCCCTGACCGGCAACCCGTATGCCACCGAGCAGCAGGTGACGAGCCAGAGCTGGGATCAACTGGCCCACCCCGCGGCGCTAGACGCGGACTACAGCCTGAAGTCCTTCAAGGACGCCGAGAACGTCTCGCGCGACACGTTCAAAGGCATGATCCGTGATGGAGTCACCTCCGAGACGATCCCCGGTGTCGAGACGATGCCGGTCGCGCTCGGCATGGACCAGGACAAGTACGACGACCTGGTGAACCTCTCGCTTGGCCTGCAGCAGCCGCAGCAGCCGCAGCAGCCGCAGGAGGGCGGGCGCTGATGACGGACTGGGGCAAGTACGGCGGCGAACTGCTGAGCGGCGGCAAGAAGCTTCTCGACGGCGCCAAGCGCGAGACGGGTGAGCTGGTCGAGGGAGGCGCGGACCTCACCGGCGACCTCCTGGACAAGGCCGGCGCGCACGGCGTGGCCCGCCGGGTGCGCGACGGGGGAGCACAGGTTGCCTCGTACCTTGGCGCGTACGTTCCCGAGGATCAGCTGGGGCCGGACGCCGAGCCGAGCAGCCTGGTCCATGGCAAGCCGGCGAAGATCCGCGAGAACGCCGGCCATCTCCTCGCGCTGGCCGTCGCCTTCGAGGAAGTCGGCATGGGGATGAAGGCCGTCGACTCGGCCGGGTGGAAGGGCGTCGCGGCGGACACCTTCCGCGAGAAGTTCGCGCTGCATCCCACCAAGTGGATACAGGCGGCCGCCGCGTGCCAGGACGCGGCTGCGGCGCTGAGCGGTTTCGCCGACACCGTTGAATGGGCGCAGGGACAGGCGAAGGAGGCCATCCGGCAGTACGAGGAGGGCAAGTCCGCCTCCGACGCGCACGAGAAGCGGGTCGTCGCGTACAACGACAAGGTCGAGGCGGGCAGCGACGACCCCGGCCCGCGGCCCGACGAGAACGACCCAGGCGAGCCCGCGATGTGCGAGGCACAGCAGGTCCTCGACGCGGCGCGGCGGCAGCGAAACAAGATCGCTGCCGAGACGGAGACCAAGCTGAGAGCTGCGCTCCAGCACGCGCCCAGGGAGCCGTCGGTCACCCAGCAGTTGAAGCTGGACGGCATGGACACGGTGATGGCGAACTCCGTCAACTCGGCCCATGTGCTGGGCGGTTTCGTCAAGGGCACCGCCGGCATCGTGAACTTCGTCCGCAGCATCAACGTGATGGACCCGTACAACCTCACGCATCCCGCCGCCTTCCTGCAGAACAAGGTCCAACTTCTCGGCGGAGTGGTCTCGATGGCCACGCATCCGGACCGCGCGCTGCAGTCGGCATGGCAGTCGTTCAAGTCGGACCCCGCCAACTTCGAGGGCGAATTGCTTCCCCAGGCCTTGCTGGCCGTGGCGACGGACGGCGCGGGAGCCGCCGCTGAAGCGGGCGAAGGGGGGATGCTCGCCGCCAACAGCGCGAAGGCCGCCTCCGAAGCGGCCGAGACGGCCCCGGGGGCCGTCGAGGGGCAGCTCGAGAAAAACCTGGAGTCCGCGGGTACGGACCCGATCAATCTGGCCACCGGCAGGATGTACCTGTCCCAGACGGACGTGACGCTGCCCGGCGCGCTGCCGTTCGCGTTCAAGCGCCGGGTCGAGTCCGGCTACACACACGGGCGTTGGTTCGGACCCTCGTGGGCGAGCTCGATCGATCAGCGGCTGGACGTCACCTCCGCCGGCGTCACCTTCTTCCACGAGGAGGGGATGCGCCTGTTCTACCCCCATCCCGCACCCGGTCTGCCCGTCCTGCCCACACACGGCCCGCGCTGGCCCCTGAGTCGGGAGGCGGACGGGTATACCGTCACCGACCCACAGACGCAGCGGACCTGGCGTTTCGCGGACTGTGACGGCGATCGGGCCGATCTGGTCCAGATCGACGACCGCAACGGCAACTGGACCGGCTTCGAATACGACGCGGCGGGAGTTCCCTCGGCGATCGCCCTCAGCAGCGGGCAGCGTCTGCGGCTGGAGAGCGCCGACGGCCGGATCACCGGACTCCACCTGGTTGGGGGAGGTGAGGACGGAGCCGATCTCCGGCTGATCCGCTACGAATACGCGCGGGGCGACCTCGCCGAGGTCGTCAACTCTTCTGGCCGGGCACTGGGCTTCACCTACGACGACGCCCGCAGGATCACGTCCTGGACAGACACCAACGGTCACACCTTCCGCTACGAGTACGACGACCGGAACCGGTGTGTCCAACAGGGCGGCGCCGAAGGCCATATGAGCCTGCTGCTGTCCTACACCGAACCGGACCCGGAGACCGGGCTGCGCACCACAACGGTCGTCAATGGCGACGGCGCGGTGCGCCGGTACCTTGTCAACGACCGCTACCAGGTGGTCGCCATCGTCGACCCCGCCGGGAACACGAGGCACTTCACCCGCGACCGCTTCGACCGGCTGCTGTCGGAGACCGACGCCGTCGGACGCACGACGTCCTATAGCTACGACGACGTGGGCAATCTGACGGAGATCACCCGTCCGGACGGCCGGCGGGCGACGTTCTCCTACGATGGACGCGGCCTGCTTACCCGGCACGTACGCCCGGACGGGAGCACGGTCCGCCAAGAGTGGGACGATCGCGGCAACCGTACGTCGGTGGCCGACTCGGCGGGCAGCACGACCCGCTACACCTACGACGGCTCCGGGAACATCTCCGGGGTGCGCGACCAGCAGGGCCGGCTGACCGAGATCGTCTGCGACGCGACCGGACTGCCAGTGGAGGTGCGCGATCACACCGGCGGCGTCATGCGCTACGAGCGCGACGTCCTCGGCCGTGTCATATCCATCACCGACCCCCTCGGCGCCACCGGCCGGATGGAGTGGTCCGTCGAGGGGAAGATCACCCGTCGGATCGATCCGGACGGCACCGAGGAATCGTGGACGTACGACGGTGAGGGGAACTGTCTCACCCACACGGACACGATCGGCGGCCGGACCTCATTCGAGTACTCCGAGTTCGACCTGATGACGGCCCGCGTCGAGCCCGATGGTTCGCGCTACGGGTTCCGGTACGACAAGGAACTCCGCCTCACCGAGGTGACCAATCCCCTAGGAGAGACCTGGACCTACGAGTACGACCTCGTCGGCCGGCTGGTCCGGGAGACCGACTTCGGCGGCCGGGTCACCCGCTACTCCTACAGCGCGGCGGGTGATCTGGTCTCCCGCACGAACGCACTCGGGCAGGTCGTCACCTTCGAGCACAACGCGCTCGGTCAGGTCGTCCGCAAGACCGCCGACGGGGAGGTGATGACGTACACCTACGACTTCACCGATCAGATCGCCCGCGCGGTCAACGCCGACACGGACCTGACCCTCCTGCGCGACCGGCATGGGCGCCTGGTCACCGAGCGCATCGACGACCAGGAAGTGTCATACCGCTACGACGAGTTCGGCCGACTCGCGGGACGTACCACACCGGCGGGCGCCGAGAGCGTCTGGGAGTTCGACAAGACGGGCCAGTCCTGCCGGCTCACGGCGGACGGTCGCGCCATCACGATGGAGTACGACCTGGCCGGTCGCGAGACCACGCGCCGTTTCGGTGACTCCCTGAGTATGTCGCGGTCGTTCGACGCGATGAACCGGCTGATCTCCCATTCGGTCGACCACGCGCGCGGACGCATCCAGGCCAGGGCCTATGCGTACCGCGCGGACGGCAGTCTCACCAGGGTCGAGGACCAGCTCGATGGCGTCCGGCAGTACGAACTCGACCTGGCGGGTCGCACCACCCGGGTCAGCGGGGAGGCGTGGGCCGAGGCCTACTCCTACGACGTGGTCGGCAACCAGACGGCGGCTAACTGGCCCGGACCGCACTTCGGAGACGACGGCTGCGGCGAACGCGCCTACCAGGGCGCCGACCTTGTCCGCGCCGGCCGGGTCCGCTACGAGCACGACGCGGCCGGACGCGTAGTGCTCCGCCAGCGGACCCGGCTCTCCCGCAAGCCGGACACCTGGCGTTACAGCTGGGACGCGGAGGACCGGCTCACCCAGGTCGTCACACCCGATGGCACGGTGTGGCAGTACCGGTACGACGCCCTCGGCCGACGCGTCGCCAAGCAGCGTATGGCGGAGAACGGCGTCGACGTGCTTGAGCGGGTGAAGTTCGCCTGGGATGGCGTCACGTTGTGCGAGCAGACCACGAGTTGGGGCGAGTCGAGCGACTCGGTGACCCTGACCTGGCACCGCAACGGCGCTGAGCTGGTCGCCCAGAGCGAGCGCCGGAGTATGGCCGCCGCCCCGCAGGAGGAGGTCGACGCACGTTTCTTCGCGATCGTGTCCGATCTCTCGGGCGCCCCCTGCGAACTGGTTGACGAGGCAGGCGAGATCGCCTGGCGATCTCGGGCCACCAACTGGGGCAAGACGACATGGTCGGTGCGCAGCGACGCCTACACGCCGCTGCGTTTCCCGGGGCAATACTTCGACGCCGAGACAGGGCTGAACTACAACTACCTCAGGTACTACGACCCCGAAGTGGGACGGTACGTCAGCCTGGACCCCCTCGGCCTCGCTCCGGCGGCCAACCCCGTCGCGTACGTGGACCGGCCCTCGGTCACCTGTGATCCCCTGGGCCTCGCTCCGGCGAAGTCCCCCTATCCGGCCAAGCCGTACGAGACCCCCAACAACGTGGAACTGGCGAAACAGTTCAATCCCGAGGGCGGCAACACCAACTGCACCTATGTCGGAGAGGCCTTCGAACGCTATATGCGCGGCGAGGGGATAAAGCCCGTGCCCGGATACATGGGCGGCGTGCAGAGCCTCGACCGGCTGGAGAGCGTGTTCGGGAGCAGTTTCCAGGACAAGGGATTCTGGGAGATGGTCGACGACGTACGCAATGCCGGTGACGGAGCGCGCGGTATAGTCGCGGGCGATTCGCCCGTTCTCGGTCAGCCCGGTCACGTGTTCAACATCGTGAACCATCAGGGTCGCGTGCTCTTCGTCGATGTCCAGACGGGATTCGTCGACCCCACGTATTTCAAGTCGTTCAAGCTGATGAGGGTGAACTGATGTACACGATGGAACAGGCGGAACAGCTCGCCAAGGAGTTCCTTCAGCAGGAGTCCGCCTGCTGGGACAACGAGGTCGCCCTGTTCGACGAGGACGAGGTGAAGGCGAGGAAAGGCGAGTTCTACTACTTCGCCTTCCAGTCCGCGAAGTACGTCGACACCAGGGACAGCCGGTACTTCCTCTACGGGCCGTGCCAGATCTCGGTGGACGCCGAGAGCGGGGAGTGCCGGCTGCTCAGCGTGCAGGAATCGTTCGAGGTGGACCCCTTCGGTCACCACGCGCGCTGAGCCCGCGCTCAAGGCTCAGCGCGCGTGGGGCCGTGAGGACCGGTCCGGCCGTCGCGCAGATGGGCTTACGGAGGTCAGAAGTCTGGTCCGGCGTGACGCGTCCGGGTTGCGGGGCCGCCGAAGCTCGGTGGGGTGCCGGGGTGGAGGGGGCCGGGGAGCAGGATTCCGCCCAGGACGGCTCCGGTCGTTCCGGGGGTGCGGGTGTCCGCTTCCAGGTAGGGGTTTCCATGGGTTCTGACGTCGCGCTCGGCGAGGTCTCGGGCCTGGCGGGCGAGGGCGTCCGCCTCGGCGTCGCGGCCGTCCGACGGGTGCAGGGACAGTTCCGTCGAGGCCGGGAGAGCGGTGGTCCCGTCCAGTACGCGGGTCGCCTCCGCCAGTAGCGCCCTCGCCTCGGCGCCCACCGCGCCCCGGTGCACCGAGACGAAGTCCTCCGCCTCGCCGACGGAGCTGCGGGCCACGAGCAGCGCGGCGGCCTCCAGTACGCCGGACCGGTCCACCTCCAGCCGCTCGACCGCCCGCGCGATGCGGCGCAGGGCGTCCAGCGGGTCGTACGGCCCTGTGGTCAACTCCTCGCGTACGGCGGCCAGGACGCCGTCGACGTGCGCGAGGCGGGCGTTCAGTTCGCCCGCCGTCATGGAGGGCGGGGCGTTCCCCTTCCGTGCCGTCGCGATCTCCGCCTCCGCGCCGGTCAGCGCTGCCGGCACCAGGTCGGCCGCCTCCCGCAGCTGCGCCGCGAGCCGCTCCACGCCGCGCACGAGGACGCCGGCCTGGGCTATGGCGCCCTCGGCGGAGCGCAGTTGGCGGAACGCTGCCCTTTGGGCGCCTGAATCCATGTCCCTACGTGCTCCGTTGAGCTGCCAGGTGGCGAACATGAGGCGGTCCCTGGCCTGTTCGGCGTACCCGGTGACGGGGTCCGCGGCCGAGGGGCCGTACCGGTCGTGCAGCGAGACCGCGGTGCCCTGGGCTGCCGCCGTCCGACGGGTCAGGTCACGGAAGCGGCGCTCGGCGACCGCCAGCGCCGCGACCACTCCCTCCCTGTCCTCCCCGTCCTCTCCGAGCCCCCGCAGCCGGTCGAGCCGCTCGGCCTCGGCGTCCAGCCGCCGTCCCGCCTCCGCGCACCGCCCGACCACCGTGGCCAGTGTCTGCCGCCGGGCGCCCTCGTTCCGTGGGAGGCCCTCCTCGTACCGCCGCCATATCGCGAACGCGGCCGACAGCTCGGTCTTCGCGGCCCGTACGGCGTGCCGGAACGGTTCGATCTCCGTCTCTCCGAACAGGTCGGCCACGTAAGGCAGTTCCTCCTCGCTGCCCCGCACGCAGTCGTCGGCCAGCACCAGCGCGGCGCGCGCCTGCCGTTCGGACTCGGCAGGCGTGGGCACGGGCGGCGCCCCCGACACCAGTCCCGGAGTCGTCCGGCTCCTGGCCCGCCGGGTGCGGCGCAGGTACCCGTAGCCGGCCAGCGCGCCGGCCGCGCCGACCACGACCAGGGGCAGCACGAGATCGATGGCGGACGTCCCGCCCTTCTGCGCCGTGCCCGCGGTCGTGACCGGGTCACCCGAGATGGCCGGGTCGTCCGAGATGGCCGGGGCGTCCGAGACGGCCGCGGCACCCGAGACGGCTGCGGCACCCGAGACGGCCGGGGCTGCGGGAACCGTGTCCCCCGCGCCCGTCGTCATCATCGGCAAGATCAGCCATCCAGCCCCGACCGTCACACCTATCGCGGCATGGGCCACCCGCACCCGTATGCGCGCCTTGGAGTGCCGGGGCCGGCCCCGGATCAGGGAGGACGTCACCTTTCGGAGCGTATGGGCAGCCGGACGCCTCCGCGAGTGGGGCGGATACGGCTGGGGGACGAGACGAGTAGGGGGACGAGATGGACACGCCGGATCGCCGGCACGACCAGCCCGGCCGGAACACGCTGCCGCCCGCCGATCCGGCAACCCCCGACCCCTCGGACGAGCGACCCCCCACCGAAGCCCCAGCCCCCACCGAAGCCCCAGCCCCCACCGAAGCCCCCACCGAAGCCCCAGCCCCTGATCCCGCCCCCGCCGACGGCGAGCACCCCCCACCAGAGCCCCCCGCCCCCGCCTCCAAGGCCCACCCTCACCCCCACTCCCACCCCCACCCCCGCCGCCGCACCGTCCGCCGCGCCCTCCTCGCAGTCCTCCTGGCCGTACTCCTCCCCCTCCTCGCCGCCGAGGCCGCCCTGCGCGTGAACTACACCGGCGACCCGGCCCCCGGCACCCGTACCCGCGACCGGGACGCCCTGTGGCTGGGGCACGCGTGGGTGGACGGACGTAAGACGGACAAGGACGTCACCTCCCTCGCCCACCGCCTCAAGAGCACCGGCATCCGCGACCTGTACGTCCACGCGGGCCCCCTGGAGCACGACGGCACACTGCCGAAGTCGGACTACCCGAAGGCCCGTTGGCTGATCTCGGCGATCCATCGCGAGGCGCCCGGCGTCCGCGTCCAGGCCTGGCTGGGCGACAAGCTGGCCAGTGAGAGCCCCGACGGCCTGCGCCTGGAGCGTGCCGCCACCCGTGCCGCGGTCGTCGCCTCGGCCGGCGAGATCCTGGCCGCCGGCTTCGAGGGCACCCACTTCGACCTGGAGCCGCTGCACTCGGGCGACCGCGACTACCTCGCCCTGCTCGACGACCTCCGCGCCCTCACCCGCGCCCACCACGCGCTGCTCTCGGTCGCCGCCCACCAGATCGACCCGCTGCCGGCCTTCCACTCCTTCTGGGGCACGACCACCGGCCACCCCAAGTGGTGGTCGCAGGCCTACTTCGGGCAGGTGGCCCGCCGCGTGGACCAGATCGCCGTGATGTCGTACGACACCATGCAGCCGCTGGGCAGCCTGTACGGCGGGTACGTCGCCCAGCAGACGAGCCTCGCCCTGGAGGTCACCCCCGACTCCACCGACCTCCTCATGGGCCTGCCCTTCTACCACGAGAACCGCTTCGGCCACTGGGCGCACGCCGAGACCGTCCCGGCCGCCGTGCGCGGCGTCCGGCTGGGGCTGTCCCGCACCGACGCCCGCCGGGACCGCTTCGGCGTCGCCCTGTACGTCGACTTCGCCGCGACGGAAGCGGACTGGGCGGCCTACCGGGAAGACTGGGCCGGGTGAACCCGACACGCCCCCGGCGCACCGTGGCCGACCTCGCCCCCCTCGCCCGTGCCGCTCTCGGCCCCCACCGTGCCCTCACGGCCGTCACCCGGCTGCGCGGCGGCTCCAAGAAGGGCGTCTACCGCCTTGCCCTGGACGACTCCACGACGGCGGTCGCCTACCTCTGGTCCCCGGACGAGGACTACTGGGGCGAGCCGGAGGACGACCCCCGCGACCCGTTCTCGCACGCCTCCGGCCTCGACCTGTTCACGGCGTCCCACGACCGCCTCGCGGCCGCTGGGGTCCGCACGCCCCGACTGCTGCACGTGGACCGTGCCGCCGGGGCCGCCGTCGTGGAGGACCTGCGCGACGGCAGCCTGGAGGAGGCCCTGCGCCGCGACCCGGCCGCGGCCCGCACGGCGCTGGAGGGGCTCGGTGAGGCCCTGAGGGAACTGCGCGGCTGCCGGGCGGACGGATACGGCAAGGTGTCCCTGATCGACAACGGCGGTTCCTCGTACGGCACTTCGTGCGCGCGGACCGTCGCCGACCGGGCCCTCGCGGACATCGCCGAGACGGCCGGCCGCGACCCGCGCGTCGCCGCCGCCCGCGAGCGGCTGGAGGCGGCCGTACGGTCACTGACCGCCGCGGTGAAGCCGCGCGCCTCGCACTCCCTCGTCCATGGCGAACTGGGCCCGGACCACGTCCTGCTGGACGCCGACGGCAGGGCGGCCCTGATCGACATCGAGGGGCTGATGTACTTCGACGCCGAGTGGGAGCACGTCTTCCTGCGGCTGCGCTTCGGCGCCCACTACGACGCCCTGCGCGCCCCCGGCCTCGACGAGGACCGGCTGCGGCTGTACCGCCTGGCCATGCACCTCGACCTGGTCGCCGGTCCGCTCCGACTGCTCGACGGCGACTTCCCGTTGACGGAATCCATACGCGGTATCGCCGAGCACAACCTGGCGGAGGCGCTGTCCCTGGTGGAATCATGATCGACATGCACATATTGCTGGTGGTGGGCGCCGCGCTGATCCTGGCGGTGTACGTGGCGGTCGGTGTCGCCGCCGTCGTGTCGGAGTGGGTGCCGCCCTTGGCCCGGCGCCGGGTCCTGTGGTCGCGGATGTGGGGGTACGGCGCGCTGTTGAGCGCGCTCGGGCTGGGCCTGTTCCTGTTCCTGGGCCCGCTCGGCCGGAAGGGCTTCAGTCTCCCTCCCCTGCTCGGGTGGGCCGTGTGGATGGTCGGGATGCTGGTCCAGTACCTCGCCCGGCGCCCGCACCGGATGCCTGAGAAGACCACCTCCTGATCTTCGATCCCAGCCACACCAGCGGGTCGTACTTGCGGTCGACCGCGCGCTCCTTCAAGGGGATCAGCGCGTTGTCCGTGATCTTGATGCCCTCGGGGCACACCTCCGTGCAGCACTTGGTGATGTTGCAGTAGCCGAGGCCGTGGTCGTCCTGGGCCGTGCGACCCCGGTCCAGGCCCGTCCCGGCGGCCGCATCCAGCGGGTGCATGTCCAGCTCGGCCACCCGCATCAGGAAGCGCGGTCCGGCGAACGCCGCCTTGTTCTCCTCGTGGTCGCGCACCACATGGCAGGTGTCCTGGCACAGGAAGCACTCGATGCACTTGCGGAACTCCTGCGAGCGTTCCACGTCCTCCTGCGCCATCCGGTACTCACCGGGGCCCAGGCCGGGCGGCGGGACGAACGCCGGGATCTCCCTGGCCTTCAGGTAGTTGAAGCCGACGTCCGTCACCAGGTCCCGGACCACCGGGAAGGCGCGCAGCGGCGTCACCGTGATCGTCTCGTCCCGGCCGAACACCGACATGCGCGTCATGCACAGCAGGCGTGGGCGGCCGTTGACCTCCGCGGAGCACGAACCGCACTTGCCTGCCTTGCAGTTCCAGCGGACGGCCAGGTCGGGAGCCTGGGTGGCCTGGAGCCGGTGGATGATGTCCAGCACCACCTCGCCGTCGTTGACCTCGACCTTGAAGTCCTCCAGGTCACCGCCGCCCTCGTCACCCCGCCACACCTTGAAGTGGGCCTCGTAGCCGCTCATTCGTACAGCTCCTCTTCGGCGAGGTACTTGACCAGCTCCTCCTTGTCGAAGAGGGCGAGCAGGTCGGGGCGGATGGGGTCGGTGCTCTCGCGGGTGAGGCGGATCTGGCCGCGGGCCGGATCGGTGGCCGCCAGGCCCCCGGTGGGGTCGGCGAGCGCGCACAGCAGGTTCACGTTGCGCCAGGCGCGGTCCATCGTGGGGTGGTCCTCGCGGGTGTGCCCGCCACGCGACTCGGTGCGCTCCAGCGCGGCCCGCGCCACGCACTCGCTGACGAGCAGCATGTTGCGGAGGTCGAGGGCGAGGTGCCAGCCCGGGTTGAACTGCCGGTGCCCCTCGACCCCGGCCCGGCGCGCCCGCACGCGCAGCTCGGCCAGCTTCTGCAGCGCCTGCTCCATCTCGCCCTCGCGGCGGATGATGCCGACCAGGTCGTTCATGGTCTGCTGGAGTTCCTGGTGCAGGGTGTACGGGTTCTCCGGCGGGCCGGCCTCACCCGTCGTCTCGGCCGAGAAGGGGCGCAGGGCCTCCGCCGCCGCGCTGTCGACCTGGACGTCGGTGACGTGCGGGCGCCCGGTCGCGTCCGCCGCGTACCCGGCCGCGTGCCGGCCCGCCCGGCGCCCGAACACCAGCAGGTCGGAGAGCGAGTTGCCGCCGAGCCGGTTGGAGCCGTGCATGCCGCCCGCGACCTCGCCGGCCGCGAACAGACCCGGCACCCCGCGGGCCGCCGCCGTGTCGGAGTCGACCGCGACACCGCCCATCACGTAGTGGCAGGTCGGGCCCACCTCCATCGCCTCCGCCGTGATGTCGACGTCCGCCAGCTCCTTGAACTGGTGGTACATCGAGGGCAGCCGGCGCCGGATGACCTCGGCGGGCATCCGGGTGGAGACGTCGAGGAAGACGCCGCCGTGCGGGGAGCCGCGGCCCGCCTTCACCTCGGAGTTGATGGCGCGGGCGACCTCGTCGCGGGGGAGCAGTTCCGGGGGGCGCCGGTTGTTGTCCGGGTCGTCGTACCAGCGGTCGGCCTCTTCCTCCGACTCGGCGTACTTCTCCTTGAAGACGTCCGGGATGTAGTCGAACATGAACCGCTTGCCCTCGGAGTTCCTGAGGACCCCGCCGTCACCGCGCACCGACTCCGTGACCAGGATGCCCTTGACCGACGGCGGCCAGACCATGCCCGTCGGGTGGAACTGCACGAACTCCATGTTCAGCAGCGGGGCCCCGGCCAGCAGCGCGAGGGCGTGGCCGTCGCCGGTGTACTCCCACGAGTTCGAGGTGACCTTGAAGGACTTGCCGATCCCGCCGGTGGCGAGCACCACCGCGGGGGCCTCCAGGACGAAGAAGCGGCCGGACTCGCGGTCGTAGGCGAAGACCCCGGAGACGCGATCCCCCGCGGCGGAGCCGCTGTCGGACCCAGTCTTCAGGATCCGGGTGACCGTGCACTCCTGGAAGACCTTCAGCCGTGACTCGTAGTCGCCGGTCTCCTTGAAGTCCTCCTGCTGGAGCGCCACGATCTTCTGCTGGAGCGTGCGGATCAGCTCCAGGCCCGTACGGTCGCCGACGTGCGCGAGGCGTGGGTACTCGTGGCCGCCGAAGTTGCGCTGGGAGATCCGGCCGTCCTTCGTACGGTCGAACAGCGCGCCCCAGGTCTCCAGCTCCCACACCCGGTCCGGGGCCTCCTGGGCGTGCAGCTCGGCCATCCGCCACTGGTTGAGGAACTTCCCGCCGCGCAGGGTGTCGCGGAAGTGGACCTGCCAGTTGTCGTGCTCGTTGGCGTTGGCCATGGCCGCCGCGATGCCGCCCTCGGCCATCACGGTGTGCGCCTTGCCGAACAGGGACTTGCAGATCACCGCCGTACGGGCGCCCCGCTCACGCGCCTCGATCGCCGCCCGCAGCCCGGCGCCGCCGGCACCGACCACGACGACGTCCCACTCCTGCCGGTCGACCACGGACATCAGTCAGTTCCTCACTGGAGCACTAGAAGGCTGGGGGTACTGGAAGGCTGGAGCACTGGAAGGCTGGGGCACTGCAAGGCGGGCGCTAGAAGAAGCGCGGGTCGGCGAAGACGCCGGACGCGACGAGGTAGACGTAGAAGTCGGCGAGCGCCACGCTCAGCAGCGACGCCCACGCCAGCTGCATGTGGCGGGCGTTGAGCCTGCCGACGAACTGCCACGCCCGGTAGCGCACGGGATGCCTGGAGAAGTGTCTGAGCTTGCCGCCGACGATGTGCCGGCAGGAGTGGCAGGACAGGGTGTACGCCCAGATCAGCACGATGTTGACCAGGAACACCAGGGTGCCCAGGCCCATGTGGCCCCATCGGTAGTGGGTGTCCCGGAAGGACAGCACGGTGTCGTAGGTCAGCACGCCCGCGACCAGGAGCGCGGCGTAGAAGAAGTACCGGTGGACGTTCTGCAGGATCAGCGGGAAGCGGCTCTCCCCGGTGTACGTCCGGTGCGGCTCGGCGACCGCGCACGCGGGCGGGGACAGCCAGAAGCTGCGGTAGTACGCCTTGCGGTAGTAGTAGCAGGTCAGCCGGAAGCCGAGCGGGAAGATCAGGATGATGATCGCCGGGGAGATCGCCCACCAGGTGCCGAACAGATCCGCGTTCGGGCCGGCGCGCATGGTCCGGCAGTTCTCCGCCAGGCACGGCGAGTAGAACGGCGACACGTACGGCGCCGCGTAGTAGTCCGCGTTGGCGAAGGCCCGCCAGGTCGAGTACACGACGAACGCGAACAGACCGGCCGCGGTGACGGCGGGCGCCAGCCACCAGCGGTCGGTCCGCAGATGCGGTGCGGTGATCGCGGCGCGCGTACCGCCGCGTACGCCGCCGCCGTTCGGCTTGGGTTCCGTACCAGTGGCCAAAGCGGGACTCCGGTCGGTTCGGGGGGTCAGGGCGCGTGCCGGTCGCGGGCTCCCAGCCCCTCGTCGTCCGCGTCCGTCCACAGGCTGATGTCGTACGGCGTGTCGGAGATGGTGACGAGTTCGGGCACGCTGACGGTGGCCGGCTGGGTCACCGCCTGCCGCAGCAGCGCCACGCTCTCGCGCAGATGGTCGGCGTCCGTCCGGACGCGGCGCATCTCCAGGCCGCCGCTGCCGAGCTGCTTCTCCAGGCGCCCCATCGACCGCTGGAGGTCGTCGAGACTGCGCTGGACCGATGTCAGGTCGTCGTGCACGGACATGGCTTGCCCTCACTTCCCGGGCCCTGCGGCCCTGGGCGGCAACGTTCATGCGCCTTGGAGTGTCGCGCGTCACACACGTCCCTGTGAAGAGACGTGCATCGATTGGCGGAGGCGCGTCGGTGCATCCGCGCGGGCGTGCGGTCAGGCGCGCGACTGCCGGTGTGTTGCGCCGCACGGGTGGGCTTGCCGGGCGTCGCCGCCGTGTCGCCCGCGGTGGGCGGATCCCTTCCTCTTCAGTGGATGCATAGATCTGATCAGCTCCATATACCGCCAAAAGTGATCATAACGCCCGCGGCTTCCCGGAGGTAGCAGAGATGTCCCACGACGTCGTCGGCCCCAGGCCCTCTCGTCCGTCTCCGGCCTGCCGCGCGGTGACGCGCTCGGTCGCCTTCCTCGCTGCCGGTGCCCTCGTGGTGCCGTTCCTCGCCGGGTGCGGCTCCGACGAGAAGGCGGGCCGGCCCCTGGCCGGGCAGGACATCGCCCTCGTCGCCCGTGACAAGGTCACCGAGGGCGGCACCCTGAGGTGGGCCGTGGACGCCGTGCCGGAGACCCTGAACGCCTACCAGGCCGACGCCGACGCGGGCACCACCCGTATCGCGCAGGCCGTGCTGCCGTCGATGTTCCGGCTCGACGTGAACGGCCGCCCGGTGGCCGACCCCGCGTACCTGGAGAAGGCCGAGGTCATCGAGACCGAGCCGCGCCAGGTGGTGCAGTACAAGCTGAACCAGCAGGCCGTCTGGAGCGACGGCCGCGAGATCGGCGCCGCCGACTTCGTCGCCCAGTGGCGGGCCCTGTCCGGCAAGGACACCGCCTTCTGGACCGCCCGCAACGCCGGCTACGACCGCATCGAGAAGATCGAGCGCGGCGCCAGCGACCTCCAGGTCCGCGTCACCTTCAGCCGGCCCTACGCCGACTGGAAGTCGCTGTTCTCCCCGCTGTACCCGAAGGACGTCATGGGCACCCCGGACGCCTTCAACGACGGCGCCCGCCGCAAGCTGGACGTGACGGCCGGACCCTTCCGGCTGGACCGGGTCGACACGGCCGTGAAGGACATCGTCCTCACCCGCAACCCGCGCTGGTGGGGCCGGCCCGCCAAGCTGGACGAGATCGTGCTGCACGCCGTACCCCGTGACCAGCGGGCCACCGCGCTGGCCGACGGGACGGTGGACCTCGCCGACATCGACCCCTCCGAGGCCGAGCGGATCGGCGTCGCCACCAGCGCCGACGGCGCCGGCAGCCCGCTGGTGGGCGCCGGGAAGACCTCCGCCAAGAAGCTCCGCTCCTGGGCGCTCGCGCACGGCTTCGACTCCGACGAGGTGCGGACCGGCCAGAAGAAGCTGCGCAAGGCCATCACCCGGTACCTGGAGCAGCAGGACGCGCTGCGCTCCTTCGACGTCCGCAAGTCGCTGGAGCCCGCCTACACCCAGCTCGCCCTCAACGGCTCCGGCGGCCCCCTCGCCGACGAGCGGGTCCGCCGGGCCGTGGCGCACGCCCTGGACCGCGAGGAGCTGGCCAAGGTCGTGCTGACCCCGCTCGGCCTTCCCGCCGTCCCGGTCGGCAGCCACCTCGCGCTGTCCGGGCAGGCGGCCTACGCCGACAGCAGCAACGCCCTGGGCGGCCAGGACACCGAGCAGGCCGAGGCCCTGCTCGCGGACGCCGGCTGGGTGGCCGGGGGACCCGTCAAGAAGCCGAAGAAGGGCGAGAAGGCGGCCGGCCCCGAGGCCGGGAAGGGCGACGAGCCCGACGGCGGCAAGGAAGGCGAGTACATCGTCGACTCGGACGGCAAGAACGACGGCAAGAACGACGACGAGGACAAGGACGGCCGCGGGCCGGGGGACGAGAAGGGCCGGCACGGCGAGGGCGGCGGCAAGCACCTCGCGCAGGACGGCAAGCAGTACTCCGGCCAGGGCGGCGCCCCGGGCGCGTACGCGCCGAAGGGCACGGCGGCCCCCGCGGGCGCGGTGAACGGGCCGCTCGCCAAGGACGGCCAGGCGCTCAACCTGCGCTTCGTCCTCCCCTCCGGCCCCGGCTCGGAGACCTTGAACACAGTCGCCGGACGGATCTCGCGGATGCTGGAGAAGGTGGGCATCCTCACGACGATCACCAAGGTCTCGGACGAGAGCTACTTCAAGGACCACATCGCCTCCGGCGACTACGACCTCGCCCTGTACTCCTGGCCGGCCTCCGCCTTCCCCGCCACCGACGCCCGGCCCGTCTACGCCAAGCCGGTACCGGCCGCCGACGGCTCGGTGAACGTCGAGCAGAACTACACGCGGGTCGGCACCGACCAGGTCGACCAGCTGTTCGACGAGGCCGCGGGGACACTGGACGACGAGGAGGCGCGGGACCTGATCCGCAAGGCCGACTCCCGGATCTGGGCCGCCGCCGGGTCCATCCCGCTCTACCAGCGCCCCCAGCTGGTGGGCGCCCGCAAGAACCTGGTCAACGCCGGGGCGTTCGGCTTCCAGACACCCGTCTACGAGGACATGGGCTTCCTGAAGAAGGGCGTGAAGATCTCGCCCAGCCCGTCCGGGCACTGACCCGGAACCGACCCGGCACAGAGGCCCCCGTGGCCCTGCGGAGGCCGCCTCCGTCAGGGCCACGTACCATGGGGTAAGGCCGTGGCGTGTTCCGCCCGGCAGGCCCCGCGCCGCGGAGGTCGTCACCACACTCCAGGAGAAGCGCCTCTTATGGCCACGCGCCACGACATCCGCAACGTCGCCATCGTCGCCCACGTCGACCACGGCAAGACGACCATCGTCGACGCCATGCTCAAGCAGGCCGGTGCCTTCGCCGCGCACGCCGCCGAGTCGCTCGACGACCGCATGATGGACTCGAACGACCTGGAGCGTGAGAAGGGCATCACGATCCTGGCGAAGAACACCGCGGTGAAGTACCACCCGAAGGATGGCGGCGACGCCATCACGATCAACATCATCGACACCCCGGGCCACGCCGACTTCGGTGGCGAGGTCGAGCGCGGTCTGTCGATGGTCGACGCGGTCGTGCTGCTCGTCGACGCCTCCGAGGGCCCGCTCCCGCAGACCCGCTTCGTGCTGCGCAAGGCCCTCCAGCAGCGACTGCCCGTCATCCTGTGCATCAACAAGACGGACCGTCCGGACTCGCGCATCGACGAGGTCGTCAACGAGACCTACGACCTCTTCCTCGACCTGGACGCGGACGAGGACCAGATCGAGTTCCCGATCGTCTACGCGTGCGGCCGTGACGGCGTCGCCTCGCTGACCAAGCCGGAGGACGGGACCGTTCCCGCCGACTCCACCAACCTGGAGCCGTTCTTCTCCACGATCCTGGAGCACGTCCCGGCCCCGGTCTACGACGAGGCCGCCCCGCTCCAGGCCCACGTCACCAACCTGGACGCCGACAACTTCCTCGGCCGCATCGCGCTGCTCCGCGTCGAGCAGGGCGAGCTGCGCAAGGGCCAGACGGTCGCGTGGATCAAGCGCGACGGCACGGTGCAGAACGTCCGCATCACCGAGCTGATGATGACCGAGGCGCTCACCCGCAAGCCCGCCGAGGTCGCCGGCCCCGGTGACATCTGCGCCGTCGCCGGTATCCCGGAGATCATGATCGGTGAGACCCTCGCCGACCCCGAGAACCCGATCGCGCTGCCGCTGATCACGGTCGACGAGCCGGCGATCTCCATGACCATCGGCACGAACACCTCGCCGCTGGTCGGCCGCGGTGGCACGGGCAAGGGTGCGGACGCCAAGTCCGCGGTCAAGGACCGCAAGGTCACCGCCCGCCAGGTCAAGGACCGCCTCGACCGCGAGCTGATCGGTAACGTCTCCCTCCGCGTGCTCGACACCGAGCGCCCGGACGCCTGGGAGGTCCAGGGCCGTGGTGAGCTCGCGCTCGCCATCCTGGTCGAGCAGATGCGCCGCGAGGGCTTCGAGCTGACCATCGGCAAGCCGCAGGTCGTCACCCAGCAGATCGACGGCAAGACCTACGAGCCCGTCGAGCGCATGACGATCGACGTGCCCGAGGAGCACATGGGCGCGGTCACGCAGCTCATGGGCGTCCGCAAGGGCCGGATGGACAACATGTCCAACCACGGCTCCGGCTGGGTCCGCCTGGAGTTCGTCGTCCCGTCCCGCGGCCTCATCGGCTTCCGTACGGAGTTCCTGACCGGTACGCGCGGCACGGGCATCGCCCACTCCATCCACGAGGGCCACGAGCCGTGGTTCGGCACCCTGACGACCCGTAACAACGGCTCGCTCGTCGCCGACCGCGCCGGCTCCGTCACCGCGTTCGCGATGACGAACCTCCAGGAGCGCGGCGTGCTGTTCACCGACCCCGGCACCGAGGTGTACGAGGGCATGATCGTCGGCGAGAACTCTCGCTCCGACGACATGGACGTGAACATCACCAAGGAGAAGAAGCTCACGAACATGCGGTCCGCGTCGGCCGACTCGTTCGAGGCGATCGTCCCGCCGCGCAAGCTGTCGCTGGAGCAGTCGCTGGAGTTCTGCCGCGACGACGAGTGCGTCGAGGTGACCCCGGAGGCCGTTCGCATCCGCAAGGTCGTCCTCGACCAGAAGGAGCGCGGTCGCACCGCGAGCCGCGCCAAGAACGGCTGATAGCACACCGAAGAAGGTCTGCTCACCAGGCAGTTGAGCCCGGGTGTCCCCAGCATGGGGGCACCCGGGCTTTTTGCAACCCGTTTTCGGGCCTCCGACGTCCGAAATGCGGAGATCGTCTTCCGATACCCATGTAACACGTCCGTTTCGCGCCCTTCAGTGGGGGAACGGTTTGTCCGGTTTTTATGAGTTCCGCAGGCGAGCTGTGACTGAATTGAGATTTAAAGACGGTGGTCGCCACCTGGCTCATGGCAGATAGTTAGCCGCGTAGCGCTCGGGTCAATGGGTCTCGCGCCGTGGGGACGGCGCCGACTCGCGAGCACCAGGGGGTGTCTGACCCTCCGTCAGGGGTGTCGGAGGGAAGACGGAAACCCTCTCCTGTTGGTGAACACGTGATGTCATGAGGAGGAACCCCCATGCGCGGTCCCACATGCACCAGGCGGGTCAGGTCGTCGCTTTCAGTGGTGTGATCCGGCCGTAGAACTACGCGCGTCCGACTGCGGTTTCGCGCACTTTCCAGCTACCCGGGCACCTCCCACACCCATACCTGCGAAACGGACGAACCGTGACAAGTCCTATCGACATCGAGGGCGGCGGGACTTCGGTGGTCGTCGACGGCGAACCAGGGCCGAAGGCGAAGACCGAGACCGCCGGGCTCGAAGGCCGGTCTCCCGGCCGGCTGATGTGGATGCGCTTCAAGCGCGACCGAACCGGAGTCATATCGGCCTACGTCGTGGCCTTCTTCTTCCTCGTCGGGCTGCTCGCGCCCCTGATCTCCAAGCTGTACGGCAAGGATCCGTACACGATCTACGCCGACGAGCGCCCCGAACTCTTCGACAGCGCGGGCGTGCCGGTGCAGCCCAACGGCGGTATCAGCGGCGAGTTCTGGTTCGGACTCGAACCCGGCAACGGGTACGACGTCTTCACCAAGCTCGTCTACGGCATCCGCACCTCGCTGATGATCTCGCTCGCCGTCACCGTCACGGTCGTCCTCACCGGAATCCTGCTCGGCGTCGCGGCCGGCTACCTCGGTGGCAAGGCCGACTTCATCATCGGCCGGATCATCGACTTCCTGCTGGCCTTCCCCGCCCAGCTGTTCTTCATCGCGAGCATGCCGGTCGTCGTCTCCCTGTTCGTCAGCCCGCGTGACGAGACACCGACCTATGTGCGCGTCCTCGCCCTCATCCTCGTCCAGTGGTTCCTGGGCTGGATGAGCCTGGCGCGCATCCTGCGCGGCACCTCCCTGGCCCTGCGAGAACGGGAGTTCATCGAGGCGGCCCGGGTCAGCGGCGCGTCCTCGTGGCGGATCATCCGCAAGGAGGTCCTGCCGAACGTCGTCACCCCGCTGCTCGTGCAGTCGACGTATCTGCTGCCGTCCTTCGTGACCGCCGAGGCGGGCCTGTCCTTCCTGGGTGTGGGCATCGTGGAACCGACCCCGGACTGGGGGCAGATGTTCTCCAAGGCGTCCACCGAACTGGTGATGCAGAACGACATCACCTACATGTTCTTCCCGGGCATCTCGATGATCATCTTCATCGTCGCGTTCAACCTGCTCGGGGACTCGGTCAGGGACGCCTTCGATCCCAAGACAGCTCGCTGACCCAGTACTCAACGGCACGTCAGCACCCGGGGCGCGTCGGCACGTCGGCACATCGGTATGTCAGCACATCAGCACGTCAGCACGTCAGGCACCTCAAGCACATCAGCACTTCACGCACTTCTTCGCACTGGTGATACAAGAACGCACTGGTGACACACAGATGGGTGGGAACCTCGTGATGAGTAGGGGCGGACGCCACGTATACGGCGCACTCTCCGTGCTCGCGGCCGGAGCTCTTGTGCTCACCGGTTGCAGCAAGGGCGGCAGCGACGGCGGCGGCAACGACAAGAAGGACCAGGAGAACGCCAAGCGCCAGCAGGCCTCCATCAAGTTCGGCGACGCGTCGGAATCCACCGGCCCCGCGGCCGACGTGCCCGGCGCCAAGCCCGGCGGGACCATGGAGGTCCTCCAGCGCGACAGCTACGCGCACCTCGACCCGGCGCAGATCTACGTCTCCGACGAGGGCTCCCTCGCCACTCTGCTCCACCGAGGCCTCACCGGCTACAAGGCCACGAGTGACGACGGCAGCCAGCACGAGGTGGTCGGCGACCTCGCCACCGACTCCGGCACCACCACCGACGGCGGCAAGACCTGGAAGTACACGCTCAAGGACGGCATCAAGTTCCAGGACGGTTCCCCGATCACGGCCAAGGACGTCCGGCACTCCGTCGAGCGGCTCTTCGCGCCGTTCATCAACCAGGGCCCCACCTACCTCCAGCAGTGGCTGGCCGACACCCCGGGCGCCAAGTACCGCGACCTCCTCAAGGGCGGCCCGTACAAGGGCAAGCACCTGCCGGCCTCCGTCCTGGAGACCCCGGACGACAAGACGATCGTCTTCCACTTCAAGACGGCGCACCCCGACCTGCCCTACGCGCTGGCCATGGCGGGCTACGGGATCGTCTCCCAGAAGGGTGACACCAAGGAGCGGTACGACAAGGCGCCGCTGGCGGCCGGCCCGTACAAGGTCCAGTCGTTCAAGTCCGGCAAGTCGATGGTGCTCGTGAAGAACACCAACTGGGACGCGAAGACGGACCCGATCCGTCACCAGTACATCGACCAGTTCAACTTCACGTTCAACCAGCAGTACGAGACGTCCACCAAGGCCCTGCTCGCCGACAGCGGCGCGGACCAGACCGGCATCAGCTTCAACAACCAGGTCGACGCGGGCAACCTGTCCAAGGTGCTCAAGGACCCGAAGATGAAGCCCCGCACGGTCTCCGGCTACCAGCCGTACGTGGGCCAGATGAACATCAACATGCACCACCCGGCCATGCAGGACAAGACGATCCGCCAGGCCATCGCCTACGCCCTGCCCGTCACGCCGTTCGTCCGCGCCTACGGCGGCAACGACGCGATGGAGGTCGCCGGCGGCCTGATCTCCCCGACCGTCTCCGGCTACGACGCCACCTTCGACCCGTGGGGCAAGAAGAAGGCCAACGGCGCCGGTGACGCGGCCAAGGCCAAGGCGCTGCTGAAGAAGGCCGGCAAGCTCAACATGAAGCTGACCTTCGGCTACATCAACACCCCCGAGGGCCAGCAGTACTCCACCGCCATGGCGGCGGGCCTGCAGAAGGCCGGCTTCGACGTCCAGCGCCAGGAGATCCCGGCCGAGACCTACTACGACCAGGTCTCCAAGCTGGACAACAACTACGACATCTTCCACACCGCGTGGGGTGCCGACTGGCCGTCCGCCTCGACCGTGATCCCGCCGCTGTACGACGGCCGCGTGATCGCCGACGGCGCGCAGAACTACTCGCAGATCAACGACCCGAAGGTCAACAGCGAGATCGACCGGATCAACCAGATCACCGACCCGGTCAAGTCCGCGGCCGAGTGGGAGAAGCTCGACCAGTACATCGTCAAGGACCTCGTCAACGTGGTCCCGACGGGTGACTACAAGCAGACGCAGATCGCCGGTTCCAAGGTCGGCGGCCTGGTCTACGACGACGTGATCGGTGGCGTCGACCCGCGCCGCCTCTTCATCAAGTAACCCCGTCCCCGCCCGGTACCCGGCGCGCCGCCCAGATCACCGCGCGCGCCGGGTGCCCCGGACCGCCGACGTCAGAGAGCTGCCCCTGTCATGCTGCGCTTCCTCGTCCGCCGGAGTCTCGGTGCCGTCGTCATTCTCTTCCTGCTGAGCATCGTCACGTTCGTGCTGTTCTTCGGAGTGCCCCGGGACCCGGCGCTGCTGATGTGCAGCAAGACCTGCAACCCGGACGCGATCGCCAACATCCACCATGTGCTCGGTCTCGACAAGCCCATCACCGAGCAGTACTGGATCTTCCTGCACAACATCGTCATGGGCAGCAACGACTTCGTCCAAGGTCCCTGCCCCGCACCGTGCTTCGGGTACTCGTACCACTCCAACGACCAGGTCTGGGCCACCCTGGTCGACCGCCTGCCCACCACCGTCTCGCTGACCATCGGCAGCGCCGTCTGCTTCCTGCTCCTCGGTCTCGGTACGGGCCTGCTCGCGGCCTGGCGGCGCGGCACGATGATCGACAAGACGGCGACCGCCGTGTCCATGGTCATCGGCTCGATGCAGATCTACTTCCTGGGCCCGCTGGCCCTGGCGCTCCTCGTCTACCAGACCCACTGGCTCGGCAAGCCGACCTACAACGACTTCACCGCCGATCCCTTCGCCTGGTTCACCGGCCTGATCCTCCCGTGGGTGATCCTCTCCACGATCTTCGCCGCGCAGTACACCCGTATGGCCCGCTCGGCGATGATCGAACAGCTCCAGGAGGAGCACGTCCGCACCGCCCGCGCCAAGGGCATGTCCCGGCGCTACGTCTTCTTCCGCTACGCCTGGCGCGGCTCGCTGATCCCCATCGTCACCATCTTCGGCATCGACCTCGGGTCCCTGCTCGGCGGCGCCATCATCACCGAGGTCACCTTCGGCCTGCCGGGCCTCGGTCAACTGGCCGTCCAGTCCGTCTTCTTCAGCGACCTGCCGCTGCTGCTCGGCGTGATGCTCTTCGCCGCCACCATGATCCTGATGTTCAACATCATCGTCGACGCCGCGTACGCCTTCATCGACCCGCGCGTGCGGCTGTCCTAGGAGCACTGTCGTGACCACTTTGACCAAGGAAGCCGGTGCTCCGGTCCCGGCGGGTTCGGGCCCGCTGCTCTCGGTCCGGGACCTGCACGTCAGCTTCAAGACCGAGGACGGCGTCGTCAAGGCCGTCGACGGTCTCTCCTTCGACCTCGCGCGCGGCAAGACGCTGGGCATCGTGGGCGAGTCGGGCTCCGGAAAGTCGGTCACCAACCTGACCGTCCTCGGACTGCACAACCCCATGTTCACCACCGTCGAGGGCGAGATCCTGCTGGACGGGCAGGAGTTGATCTCGGCCCGCGAGTCCGAACTGGAGAAGCTGCGCGGCAACAAGGTCGCCATGATCTTCCAGGACCCGCTGACCGCGCTCTCCCCGTACTACACCGTCGGCCGGCAGATCGCCGAGCCGTACATGAAGCACACCGGCGCCTCCAAGCGGGAGGCCTGGGACCGCGCGGTGGAGATGCTCACCAAGGTCGGCATCCCCAACCCCAAGGAGCGGGCGAAGGACTACCCGCACCAGTTCTCCGGCGGTATGCGCCAGCGCGCGATGATCGCCATGGCCCTGGTGTGCGACCCCGACCTGCTGATCGCCGACGAGCCGACGACCGCGCTGGACGTGACGGTGCAGGCGCAGATCCTCGACCTGCTCAAGGACCTCCAGCAGGAGGTCGGATCCGGCATCGTCTTCATCACCCACGACCTCGGGGTGATCGCCGACATGGCCGACGACATCATGGTGATGTACGCGGGCAACGCGGTGGAGCGGGGCACGGTCGACCAGGTGCTGCGCGAGCCGGAACACCCCTACACCTGGGGTCTGCTGAACTCGATGCCGCGCCTCGACTCCGACCCGAACGCGCCGCTGGCCCCCATCCCGGGAGCCCCGCCGTCGCTGCTCAACCCGCCGTCGGGCTGTCGCTTCCATCCCCGCTGCACCTTCCAGGACCGGGTCGAGTACGCCGGGGCCTGTGTCACCGAGCGTCCGCGGCTCGGCCCCGACCGGGCCTCCGCCTGCCACCTCGGCGCGGAACAGAAGCGGACCATCTTCATCGAAGAGATCAAGCCCCGGCTCGGCTAGGGCAGAGGAGGACACGTCATGACAGAGGATCTGGTCCTCCCGGCCCCACGGGAGAAGAGCGGCGGCGCGGACGGCGAACCGCTGCTGGAGGTCTCGGGGCTGACCAAGCACTTCCCGGTGAAGGGCGGTTTCCCGATCCGGCGGACCGTCGGCGCGGTGCAGGCGGTCGACGGCATCGACCTGACCGTGCACGTGGGCGAGAGCTTCGGCCTGGTCGGCGAGTCCGGCTGCGGCAAGTCGACCACCGGCCGGCTGATCACGCGGCTCATGGAGCCGACGTCCGGCAGCATCAAGTACCGCGGCCAGGACATCAGCCGCGCGAGCCGCAAGCAGCTGGCGCCCATCCGGTCCGAGATCCAGATGATCTTCCAGGACCCGTATTCGTCACTGAATCCGCGGCAGACCGTCGGCAAGATCATCTCGGGTCCGATGGAGATCAACGACATCAGCCCGGAGGGCGGCCGCGAGAAGCGGGTCCGTGAACTCCTGGACATCGTCGGCCTGAACCCGGAGCACTACAACCGGTTCCCGCACGAGTTCTCCGGCGGTCAGCGCCAGCGCATCGGTGTCGCACGGGCCCTGGCCCTGGAACCGAAGCTGATCGTGGCCGACGAGCCGGTCTCCGCGCTGGACGTCTCCATCCAGGCCCAGGTCGTCAACCTGCTCCAGAAGGTGCAGAACGAGCTCGGCATCGCGTTCCTGTTCATCGCCCACGACCTGGCCGTCGTGCGGCACTTCTCGCAGCGCGTGGCCGTGATGTACCTCGGAAAGATCATCGAGGTGGGCGACCGCCAGTCGATCTACACCCGCCCGCGTCACCCCTACACCCACGCCCTGCTCTCCGCGGTCCCCGAGGTGAGCCTCTCGGGCGACGGCGCTCCGGCGCGTGAGCGCATCCGCCTCGCAGGCGACGTGCCGTCCCCGATCAACCCCCCGTCCGGCTGCCGCTTCCGCACCCGCTGCTGGAAGGCCCAGGACAAGTGCGCGACCGAGGAACCGCCGCTGGTCCAGATCTCCGGCAACACCGGCGGCCACCTGACGGCCTGCCACTTCCCGGAGGACCCGACGATCGAGGCCCGCGACGAGGACATCGTGCTGGACCCGGCGCTGGCGGCGCTGGAGGAGTCCGCGGGCGACTGACGCCGACCGCTGTGCCGTGGACGGAAGAAGGCCCGCGTCTTGGGGAGACGCGGGCCTTCGGTTCCCCTGGAACCGGACATTCGTGGGCTCGGGTCAATGGGCCGTGAAAGTCCGTTCCACAAGGGGCGGCTGACGGGAAAGGGGTGTTGTCAGCCCGCCGCCTCGGGGTCCTTGGACAGGAGGCCGGCCGAAACCGTCTCCGCCGTCTCAGGGTAGTGGCACGCGGTGAGGTGGCCGGGCTTGTTGCCCTCCGCCTGGACCAGCGGCGGAGCCTCCGTCGCGCACTTCTCCGTCGCCTTCCAGCAGCGGGTGCGGAAGCGGCAGCCGGAGGGCGGGTTGATGGGCGAGGGCACGTCGCCGGCGAGGCGGATGCGCTCGCGCGCGGTGCCGTCCACCGTGGCCTCGGGGACCGCGGAGAGCAGCGCCCGGGTGTAGGGGTGGCGCGGGTTGCCGTACAGGTCCTCGCGGTCGGCGATCTCGACGATCTTGCCGAGGTACATGACCGCGACGCGCTGCGAGAAGTGCCGCACGATCGCGAGGTCGTGGGCGATGAAGACGAACGCGATGCCGAGTTCCCGCTGCACCTTCTGGAGCAGGTTGACGACCTGGGCCTGGATGGAGACGTCCAGCGCGGAGACCGGCTCGTCCGCCACGATCAGCTTCGGGTTCAGGGCGAGCGCGCGGGCGACGCCGATGCGCTGGCGCTGGCCGCCGGAGAACTCGTGCGGGAACCGGTTGTAGTGCTCGGGGTTCAGGCCGACGATGTCCAGGAGCTCGCGGACGCGCTTCTCGCGGCCGCCCTCCGGGTTGATGTCGTTGATCTCCATCGGGCCGGAGATGATCTTGCCGACCGTGTGCCGCGGGTTCAGCGAGGCGTACGGGTCCTGGAAGATCATCTGGATCTCGGACCGGATCGGCGCGAGATCCTTGCGGCCGGCGTGCGTGATGTCCTGGCCGCGGTACTTGACGGAACCGGCGGTGGGCTCCAGCAGGCGGGTGATGAGCCGGCCGGTGGTCGACTTGCCGCAGCCGGACTCGCCGACCAGGCCCAGGCTCTCGCCCTCGGCCACCTGGAAGTCGAGGCCGTCCACGGCCTGGACCGCGCCGACGGTCCGCCGGATCGGGAAGCCGCCCTTGATGGGGAAGTGCTTGGTCAGCCCGGAGACGTCCAGGAGGGGGGTGGTGTTGCTCATGGTGGTGAAATCCCGTCTCGTGTACGTCTCAGAGGGCCTTGCCGGCGACCGCGTCCGTCAGGAACTCGCGGCGCTGCTCTTCGGTCAGGTGGCAGGCACTGCCGCGGCCGTCCGCGATCTCCAGCACCGGGCGCTCCTTGGAGCACTTTCCGTCGTCGACCTTGTCGGCGAAGGCGCAGCGAGGGTGGAAGCGGCAGCCGGACGGCGGGTTCAGCAGCGAGGGCGGCGAACCCGGGATCGGCGTGAGCGGCACGTCGACCGGGCCGTCCAGGGACGGCATGGAGCCCATCAGGCCGTAGGTGTACGGGTGCTGCGGGGTGCGCAGCACCTCCTCCTTCGGACCGCGCTCCACACACCGGCCGCCGTACATCACCAGGACGTCGTCGGCGATGTCGGCGATCACGCCCAGGTCGTGTGTGATGAAGATGATCGAGGTGCCGAACTCGCGCTGGAGGTCCTTGAGCAGGTCCATGATCTGGGCCTGCACGGTCACGTCGAGCGCGGTGGTCGGCTCGTCGGCGATCAGCAGCTTCGGGTCGCACACCAGCGCCATGGCGATCATCGCGCGCTGGCGCATACCGCCGGAGAACTCGTGCGGGTAGTTGTCCACCCGGCTGTCCGGCTGCGGGATGCCGACCCGCCGCAGCATCTCGATCGCCCGCTCCCGGGCCTCCTTCTTGGAGGCGCCGGTGTGCTTGCGGTACACCTCGCCGATCTGGGTGCCGATGGTGTGGTACGGCGACAGCGAGGCCAGGGCGTCCTGGAAGATCATCGCCATCTTGTTGCCGCGGAGCTTCTCCAGCGTCCGCTCGGAGGCGCCGTTCAGCTCCTCGCCGTCCAGCTCGATGGAGCCCTCGATCGTGGTGTGGTCGGGGTTGTGCAGGCCGAGGATGGTCAGGTTGGTGACCGACTTGCCGGACCCCGACTCACCCACGATGCCGAGCGTCTTGCCGCGCGCGAGGTCGAAGGAGAGACCGTCGACGGCCTTGACGACGCCGTCCTCGGTCGAGAAGTGCACCTTCAGGTCCTTGACGGACAGGAAGGGCTGCGGATCGATGCTCGTCACGGGGACGCTCCAGAGGGGGGTGATGCGGGGTAGCTGGTGGGGGCGGGCGGGGTCAGGCGAGCCGGATCCGCGGGTCGATCATGGCGTAGACCGCGTCGACGATGATGTTGGCGAACACCACGAAGGCGGCGGTGATGATCATGACGCCGAGCAGCATGGGCAGGTCGTTCGTGATCACGGACTTCACCGCGAGCATGCCGAGACCCTGGAGGCTGAAGGTCTTCTCGGTGATCATCGCGCCGCCGAGCAGAACGCCCATGTCGATGCCGAAGATGGTGACGATCGGACCCATCGCGCCGCGCCAGGCGAAGCGGAAGAAGACGTTGCGCCGGGACATGCCCTTGGCGCGGGCCGTGCGGACGTAGTCCTCGCTCAGCGTCTCGACCAGCTGGGAGCGGGTCATACGCGTGTAGTTGGCGGTCCAGATCAGGGCCAGGACCAGCCAGGGCACGATCAGACCGTTGGCCCAGGCCGCGGGGTTGTCCGTGAACGGCGTGTACGTCGGCTGGTCGAGCACGTGCGTGGTGTACACGAGCAGGTACAGGGCGACCGGGCCGACGAAGTAGATCTGCATCGACGAGGCGACCAGCGAGGCGGAGCTGGCGATCTTGTCGGCGGCCTTGCCCTGCCGCACGGCGGCGAACATGCCGGCGCCGATGCCGAAGACGAGGAAGACGACGGAGGAGCCGACAGCCAGGGACACCGTGGTCGGGAAGCGGTCCAGGATCGTGCCGAGGACGGACTCGCGGTTGACGAACGAGTAGCCGAGGCACGGCGCGTTGCAGTGGCCGAAGCCCGAGTAGTCGCGGCCCATGAAGATGGCGGAGAGCCAGTGCCAGTACTGGACCGGCATCGGGTCCGAGATTCCCATGTTGTGCCGGATCAGGTTGAGCGTCTCCGGCGTGCAGACCTTGCCGCAGGCGATCCGGGCGGGGTCGCGCGGCACCGCGTAGAAGAGCATGAACGTGATCGCGCTGATGATCAGCAGCGTGATCGCGGCGCCGATGACTCGGCGGACGAGGAAGCGAAGCATGGGGGTTGGCTTTCCTGGGAGGGCCGTCGTACGGATCGGGCCGGGCCGGGTCGACCGGGGGCCCGGTGGACGAGCCGAGGGTGGGGCGGTCGGCAGCCGCCCCACCTCTCAGGTGTGGATCAGGCCTTGACGTACATCTTGTAGAGCATGCAACCGTCGAAGTTCGGGTCCATCTTCACGTTGGCGAGCTTGGAACCGTGCAGGTACAGGCGCTTCATGTAGACGTCGGGGATGAAGGCGCCCAGCTCGGTCACCTGCTTGTCCAGCGCGGCCCACATCTCGTTGGCCTTGTTCTGGTCCGTCTCCAGCGTGGCGGCCTTGATGGCGGCGTCCACGTCGGCGTTCTTCAGGTGGCAGTAGTTGGTGCCCTCGTCGCGGACCTGGTCACCCTGGAACAGCGGCTGGAAGACCGAGAAACCGGTCGGCCAGTCGGCGGACCAGCCACCCCAGTAGATGTCGAACTGGTTGTCGATCTTGCCGATCTGGTCGTACCAGGTGGTGGAGTCGATGGCCTTGGAGACGACATCGAAGCCCGCCGCCTTCAGGGCGTTCTCGACGACGACCTTGACCTTGGCGTTGATCGGGTCGTTCTGGTAGGCGTAGACGACCTTGGTGCCGAGCTTGCCGGCCTTCTTCAGGACGGCCTTGGCGGCGGCCGGGTCACCGGCCGGCTTGGCCAGCTTGCCCCACACGTCCTGCGACTTGTAGCCGGCGACGAGCGGGCTCATGACGCCGGTCGCGTAGTCACCGCGGTGCTCGCCACCCTGGAGCTGGCGGATGCCGGCGGTCGGCCACGCCTTGATGATGGCCTCGCGGACCTTGATGTCGGTGACGCGGGTCTGGTTGATCCAGTAGAGGCTGGTGCCGCTGCTCAGGTCCTCGAAGAGGCGGTCCTTCGCCTTGGCGGTGGCCTGCTGCTGACGCGACTGCGGAACCGTGCGCCACGAGACGGCGTACTGGTCGGCGCCGGCGTCCGCGATGAGGCGGTCGGCGGCGGTCTCCGCCTCGATGCCGAAGGTGAAGTCGAACTCGTCCGGGTAGGCGTTGCGGATCGGGTCCGTGTTCGGGTCCCAGTGCTCGTTGCGGACCAGCACCATCGACTTGTCCGTGACGTGCGACTTGATGCGGTACGGGCCGTTGGAGAACGGCTTCTTGTCGTAGTTCTGCTTCGTGTCGTGCTTCGCCTGGGTCGGGGCGTAGGAGTGCATCGCCAGGACGTAGTTGAAGTCGGGGCGGGCCTCGGCGAGGTGGAAGGTGATGGTCTTCCCGCTCGTCTCGATCGACTTCAGGTGCTTGCCCTTGAAGGGGCCGGAGTAGGACTTGCGGAAGTCCTGCGAGCCCGTGAGCCAGCCCTGGACGTAGGTGGCGCCCTCGGTGATGAAGGTGGCGAAGGCGCGCTCGAAGCCGTGGCGGACGTCATCGACGTTGACGTCGGAGCCGTCCTCCCACTTGACGCCGTCCTTCAGCGTGAAGGACCAGGTCTTGCCGCCGTCCTTCATGGTGCCCGTGTCGGTGGCGAGGTCGCCGACCAGGGTCTGCGTGCCGTCGTCGCCGACCTTGTAGCCGGTCAGGGTGCGGGAGAGGACGATCGCGGCCAGCGAGTTCCAGGCGTAGTAGACGCGCTGCGGGTCGAGGTGCGAGAAGTCGTCGTCGTTCAGCAGGGAGACCTTGCCGCCCTTCTTGGCGCCGGTCACCTCCGGCGCCGGGCCCTTGGAGTCCTCCGCCGTGCCGATCTTGACCGAGGACGTGTGGGCCTTGGCCGCTTCCTGCTTGCCCGTCTTGCCGGCGCTGCTGCTGTTGCCGCTGCTGCACGCGGTCAGCACCGAGCTGGAGGCTGCGGCAACACCAGTGGCTATCAGGAAGTTTCTACGCGAGAAGGACATCGCATCCTGCCTTGAAGTGGGTTGATGAGAGAAAACCGGCACTGCGGCGGGAGTGCCGTGGTCCTGCGAACGCCGAGTCAGCGCTTGGTCTTCGGGTCGAGCGCGTCGCGCACCGAGTCACCGAGGAGGTTGAACGCCAGTACGAAGACCACCATCGTGATTCCGGGGAAGCACAGGAAGGTGATGTCGTCCTGGTAGAAGTTGGCGGCGTACCCGATCATGACGCCCCAGTCGGGGGTGGGGTCCTGGATGCCGACACCGAGGTAGGCGAGACCTGCCTCCGTGGTGACCATCGCAGGCAGCAGGAGGGTCCCCTGGATCAGGATCGGCGTCCACAGGTTGGGCAGCAGTTCCTTGAAGATGATGCGGGCCGGCGAGGCGCCCGTGACCTTGGCGGCCTCGACGAACTCCCTCTCGCGCAGGGCCAGTACCTGGCCTCGCAGCAGTCGGGCGATGGAGGCCCAGCCGAAGACGACGAGCAGTGAGATCAGGCAGACCACGGTCAGCCAGACCGGCGTGTCCTCGTTGGGTGCCACGAAGATCGAGATGACGACCGGCACGAAGGCGACGAAGAACAGCTGCTGCGGGAAGGCCAGCAGGATGTCGATGACCCGGCCGAGGAACCAGTCCGTCTTGCCGCCGAGGTAGCCGGCGCTCACGCCGATCGCGACGCCGACGACCATGGTGAGGATGGTGATGCCGGTGGAGATCAGCAGCGAGTTGCGGATCGCGTACAGCAGGAACGTGAAGACGTCCCGGCCCAGCTGCGGGTCGATGCCGAACCAGTAGTCGGCGTCGATGCCGCCGTTCGGTCCGGCCGGCAGGCCGTTGTCGCCCAGCAGGCCCGGCGTGTTGATGCCGTACGTCGTGTACGGGTCCTTGCCGTACAGCTTGGCTATGAGCGGTGCGGCCAGGCTGATCACGAAGAAGAGGATCACGATGATCGCCGAGATGACGCCCGTGCGATCCCGCTTGAAGCGAAGCCAAGCCAGCTGCCCGGGGGACCTGCTCTCGCTGCCCTTCGAGCTGTCGGAAACGCTCGGCTTCTCGACGGTCTCGTCGGTCACCTCAAGCGAGGCAGCCGCGGATGGAGTTGGGGGGGTCATGGTGCTCCTGGCCCAAGCGAGGGTCTGAGTGACTCCGCAGGGCACTCCCCTACGGGCTACGCCGGACTTTTTCAACGCAATTCATTCAAGGTCAATAAATTCTCGGTCGGCTTGGCGCTGTCTTTACATTCTTTACCTCACCTTGACTCTCCTGTAGCTACGCGGGTAGCACAGCCGTAACCAATCCGTGCTTCCAATCGGACCAATTGCGCAATTCGGTCAATGGGTTCGATATGCGGACGGTGCTGTACCGAAATGCGGTCGCGGAGGTGCACAAACCAACGTTTCGGCAACGTTACGCGGAGATCTGTTGCGCGAGGTTCACAAGATCATCAAAGTGCACCCCTGCACGAAGCACCCTGAAGGATGAGTGCATTCGGATCAAAGGCGTACCCCCGAATATGCCTGCATTCGGATGACGTGTCGCCCAAAAAGCCGTTCAATCAGACGTTGAGCGCGCGGGATGTGTCATACAAGCCGATATTGGCCGGTTATCGCCGGGGTGATCACGGAGGAGGCACGCCATGCGGGGAATCACGCACGCCCGATGGGCGGCTGGCGCGGTGGCGGTCGCGCTCGCCGCCACCGGCTGCGGGGGCGGGGCCGCCGGCAGCGACGGCGGGATCGGCACCGCGGTGCTCAGCTCCTCCTGGGGTGACCCGCAGAACCCGCTGGAGCCGGCCAACACGAACGAGGTGCAGGGCGGCAAGGTGCTCGACATGGTCTTCCGGGGCCTGAAGATGTACGACCCGAGGACCGGCAAGGCCGACGACATGCTCGCCGAGAGCATCACCACCACGGACTCGCGGAACTTCACCGTCAAGGTCAAGGGCGGCTGGACCTTCTCCAACGGCGAGAAGGTCACCGCCCGGTCCTTCGTGGACGCCTGGAACTACGGGGCGAGCCTCAGGAACAACCAGAAGAACGCCTACTTCTTCGGGTACATCGAGGGCTACGACAAGGTCCACCCCACCCGCGGCAGCCAGAGCGCCGACCGGCTGTCCGGCCTGAAGGTCGTCGACGACCACACCTTCACGGTCAAGCTCGACCAGAAGTTCTCCAGCTTCCCCGACACCCTCGGCTACGCCGCCTTCGCCCCGCTGCCCCGGGCGTTCTTCACCGACCACGCCGGCTGGCTGAAGAAGCCGGTCGGCAACGGGCCGTACCGCATCGAGTCCTACCAGCGCGGCGCGCAGATGAACCTCAGGACCTGGGACCGCTACCCCGGGCCCGACAAGGCGGTCAACGGCGGGGTGACCCTCAAGGTCTACACGGACAGCAACACCGCCTACACCGACCTGATGGCCGGCAACCTCGACCTCGTCGACGACATCCCCGCCGCGCAGCTCAGGAACGTCAGGAGCGACCTCGGCGACCGGTACATCAACACCCCGGCCGGCATCATCCAGACGCTCGAGTTCCCCTTCTACGACAAGCGGTGGAACCGGCCGGGCTCGGAGAAGGTGCGCACCGGGCTGTCCATGGCGATCAACCGCAAGCAGATCACCGACACCCTCTTCCGGCAGACCCGCACCCCCGCCAGTGACTGGACCTCCCCGGTGCTCGGCGTGCAGGGCGGCTTCAAGGAAGGGCTGTGCGGCAAGGCCTGCGCATACGACCCCGCCGGGGCCAAGAAGCTCGTCAAGGAGGGCGGCGGCATCCCCGGCGGCCAGGTCAAGATCACGTACAACGCGGACGCGGGCTCGCACCGGCAGTGGATCGACGCCGTGTGCAACTCCATCAACAACGCCCTCGGCGACAACAAGGCCTGCGTCGGCAACCCGGTCGGCACCTTCGCCGACTTCCGCAACCAGATCGGGCAGCACCGGATGAGCGGCCCGTTCCGCGCCGGCTGGCAGATGGACTACCCGCTCATCCAGAACTTCCTCCAGCCGATGTACTACACCGACGCCTCCTCCAACGACGGCAAGTGGTCCAACGGGGAGTTCGACAAGCTCGTCGACCAGGCCAACGCCGAGAGCGACCCCATCAGATCGGTCGCCACCTTCCAGAAGGCCGAGGAGGTCGTGCGCGACCACATGGCCGCCATCCCGCTCTGGTACCAGAACGGCAGCGCCGGCTACTCCGACCGCCTGTCCGACGTGGCGCTCAACCCCTTCAGCGTCCCCGTCTACAACGAGATCAAGGTCAGCTGACCCGGCATGGGGCGCTACGTCGTCCGGCGACTGCTCCAGATGATCCCGGTGTTCGTCGGGTCCACCCTGCTGATCTTCCTCATGGTCAACGTGATGGGCGACCCCGTCGCCGGACTGTGCGGCGAGCGCAGCTGCGACCCGGCGACGGCCGCCCAGCTCAAGCGCGAGTTCGGCTTGGACAAGCCTCTGTGGCAGCAGTACCTCACCTACATGGGGAACGTCTTCACCGGAGACTTCGGCACGGCGTTCAACGGCCAGAAGGTCACCGAGCTGATGGCGACGTCGTTCCCCGTCACCATCCGGCTGACCGTCGTGGCGATCGTCTTCGAGGTCGTCGTCGGCATCACCCTCGGCGTCGTCACGGGCCTCAGGCGCGGCCGGCCCGTCGACACCGCCGTGCTGCTGCTCACCCTGGTCGTCATCTCCGTGCCGACCTTCGTGACCGGTCTGCTGCTCCAGCTCCTGCTCGGCGTGGAGTGGGGCTGGATCAGACCGTCCGTCCCGCCCGAGGCGGCGTTCGACGAGCTGATCGTGCCCGGCCTGGTCCTCGCCTCCGTCTCGCTCGCCTACGTCACCCGGCTCACCCGTACCTCCATCGCGGAGAACAAGCGGTCCGACTACGTCCGCACGGCCATCGCCAAGGGGCTGCCCCGCCGCCGGGTCGTCGTGCGGCACCTGCTGCGCAACTCGCTGATCCCGGTGGTCACCTTCATCGGCACCGACATCGGCGCACTGATGGGCGGCGCGATCGTCACCGAGCGGATCTTCAACATCCACGGCGTCGGCTACCAGCTCTACCAGGGCATCCTGCGGCAGAACACCCAGACGGTCGTCGGCTTCGTGACCGTCCTCGTGCTGGTCTTCCTCGCCGCCAACCTGCTCGTGGACCTGCTGTACGCCGTACTCGACCCGAGGATCCGCTATGCCTGAGCAGCAGTCGTACGAGGCCGACGGCGCGATCGCCGGCACCGGCGCGGGCGGCGCGATGGACCTGGCGGCCAGTGAGGCGGCCGGCCTGGAGCGGGGGCCGGGCGGCCCCGCCGGCACCGGACCGCGGGGCAGGCCGCGCTCACTGTGGTCCGACGCCTGGCGCGACCTCAGACGCAACCCGGTCTTCCTGGTCTCCGCCGCCGTGATCCTCTTCCTGGTCTTCATCTCCCTGTGGCCCTCGGCCATCACCTCCGGCAGCCCCCTCACCTGCGACCTGGCCAAGTCGCAGGAAGGCCCCGCGCCCGGCCACCCCTTCGGGTACGACGGCCAGGGCTGCGACGTCTACACGCGGACCGTGTACGGGGCCCGTACGTCCGTCACGGTCGGTGTCCTCGCCACCCTGGGGGTCGCCGTCCTGGGCTCGGTGCTCGGCGGACTCGCGGGCTACTTCGGCGGGCTCGGGGACTCGGTCCTGTCCCGGATCACCGACATCTTCTTCGCCATCCCGGTCGTCCTCGGCGGCCTAGTCCTGCTGTCCGTGGTCACCAGCAACACGGTCTGGCCGGTCATCGGCTTCATGGTGCTGCTCGGCTGGCCGCAGATCTCCCGCATCGCCCGCGGCTCCGTCATCACCGCCAAGCAGAACGACTACGTGCAGGCAGCCCGCGCCCTCGGCGCCTCCGACTCCCGCATCCTGCTGCGCCACATCGCGCCCAACGCCGTGGCGCCGGTGATCGTCGTGGCGACCATCGCGCTCGGCACCTACATCGCGCTGGAGGCCACCCTGTCCTACCTCGGTGTCGGCCTGAAGCCGCCCAGCGTCTCCTGGGGCATCGACATCTCCGCCGCCTCCCCCTACATCCGCAACGCCCCGCACGCCCTGCTCTGGCCCTCCGGAGCGCTGGCGGTCACCGTCCTGGCCTTCATCATGCTCGGCGACGCGGTGCGCGACGCCCTCGACCCGAAGCTGAGGTGACGGCGCGCCATGCTGCTCGAAGTACGCGATCTGCACGTGGAGTTCAGTACCCGGGACGGGATCGCCAAGGCCGTCAACGGGGTGTCGTACGGCGTCGACGCGGGAGAGACGCTGGCCGTGCTCGGGGAGTCCGGGTCCGGCAAGTCGGTCACCGCGCAGGCCGTGATGGGCATCCTCGACATGCCGCCCGGGCGGATCACCGCGGGGGAGATCCTCTTCCAGGGCCGGGACCTGCTCACCATGAAGGAGGAGGAGCGGCGCGGGATCAGGGGCGCCAAGATGGCGATGATCTTCCAGGACGCGCTGTCGTCCCTCAACCCCGTGATGACCGTCGGCGACCAGCTCGGCGAGATGTTCACCGTGCACCGGGGGATGTCGCGCAAGGACGCGCGGGCCAAGGCGATCGAGCTGATGGAGCAGGTGCGCATCCCCGGTGCCGCCCAGCGGGTGCGCGACTACCCGCACCAGTTCTCCGGAGGCATGCGCCAGCGCATCATGATCGCCATGGCGATTGCGCTGGAGCCGGCGCTCATCATCGCGGACGAGCCCACCACGGCCCTGGACGTCACGGTCCAGGCCCAGGTCATGGACCTGCTCGCGGAGTTGCGGCGCGAGTACCGCATGGGGCTCATCCTCATCACCCACGACCTCGGCGTCGTCGCGGACGTCGCCGACCGGATCGTGGTGATGTACGCGGGCCGGATCGTGGAGTCGGCGCCCGTGCGCGACATCTACAAGTCGCCCGCCCACCCCTACACGCGCGGCCTGCTGGACTCCATCCCGCGCCTGGACCAGAAGGGGCAGGAGCTGTACGCCATCAGGGGCCTGCCGCCGAACCTGACCCACATCCCGCCCGGCTGCGCCTTCCACCCGCGCTGCCCGATGGCCAGGGACGTCTGCCACACGGACGTGCCCCCGCTGTACGAGGTCTCCGAACAGCGCGCCAGCGCCTGCCACTTCTGGAGGGAGTGCCTGAATGGCTGAGCCGATCCTGGAGGTCAGCGGCCTCGTCAAGCACTACCCGCTCACCCGGGGCGTCCTGTTCAAGAAGCAGATCGGCGCGGTCCGGGCGGTCGACGGCGTCGACTTCACGCTGGGCAGGGGCGAGACCCTCGGCATCGTCGGCGAGTCCGGGTGCGGCAAGTCCACGGTGGCCAGGCTGCTGTGCAACCTCGAACGCCCGACGGCGGGTTCCATCAGGTTCAAGGGCGAGGACATCACCAGGCTGTCGGGCCGCGCGCTGAAGGCCGTGCGCCGCAACATCCAGATGGTCTTCCAGGACCCGTACACCTCGCTCAACCCCCGGATGACCGTGGGCGACATCATCGGGGAGCCGTACGACATCCACCCCGAGGTGGCGCCGAAGGGCGACCGGCGGCGCAGGGTCCAGGAGTTGCTGGACGTGGTCGGGCTCGACCCGGAGTACGTCAACCGCTACCCCCACCAGTTCTCCGGCGGCCAGCGCCAGCGCATCGGCATCGCACGGGGGCTGGCGCTGCGGCCCGAGGTGATCGTCGCCGACGAACCGGTGTCCGCGCTGGACGTCTCGGTCCAGGCCCAGGTGATCAACCTCCTCGACCGGCTCCAGGCGGAGTTCGACCTCTCCTACGTCTTCATCGCGCACGACCTGTCGATCGTCCGGCACATCTCGGACCGGGTCGCGGTCATGTACCTGGGGCGGATCGTGGAGACCGGCACGGACGCGGAGATCTACGAGCACGCCACGCACCCCTACACCCAGGCGCTGTTGTCGGCGGTCCCGGTCCCCGACCCCGGCGCCCGCGACCGGCGCCGGCGGATCATCCTCACGGGCGACGTCCCCTCGCCGACCGCCATCCCCTCCGGCTGCCGCTTCCGCACCAGGTGCTGGAAGGCGCGAGAGCGCTGTGCCGCGGAGGTTCCGGCGCTGGCGGTGCCGGAGGAGTTCCGGCACACCTCGGGCCCGGTGGCCCACGCCTCGGCGTGCCTCTTCGCGGCGACACTGCCGGCCGCGCAGGAGATCCCGGACGCGCAGGAGGCCCCGGCCGCGGAGGAGATGCAGGCCGCGGAGGAGACCCCGGCCGAGGAGGAGACCCCGGCCGAGGCGGAGGCCATGGAGAAGAACGGCAACGGGCCGGGGTGACATGGTGCACCCCGGCCCGCTCACGGCACCCGCACGGCCGTACGCGGTTCAGCCTCGCGGGTCCTTATATCCGCACCGCTTCCGTGAAGTTGCCCTCGTGTTAAGGCGGTTCCCGGTGGTTCGGGCGATCAGGCGAGCGCTCGCCTGAGGAAGTCCCGCTGGAGCAGCAGCAGGTTCTCGGCGACCTCCTCCTGCGGGGTCATGTGGGTCACGCCGGACAGCGGCAGCACCTCGTGCGGGCGGCCGGCGGCCAGCAGGGCCGAGGACAGGCGCAGGGAGTGGGCGACCACCACGTTGTCGTCCGCGAGCCCATGGATGATCATCATCGGGCGGTGCGGCTCGGCGGCGTTCACAAGGCCCGCGTCGTCGATGACCGAGTTGCGCCGGTAGACATCGGGCTGCCGGTTCGGGTCGCCGAGGTAGCGCTCCTGGTAGTGGGTGTCGTACAGCCGCAGATCGGTGACCGGGGCGCCGACCACCGCCGCGTGGAAGACGTCCGGGCGGCGCAGCACCGCGAGCGCCGCCAGGTAGCCGCCGAAGGACCAGCCGCGGATGCCGACCCGGCCGAGGTCCAGCGGGAAGTCGGCGGCGAGCGCCTGCAGCGCGTCCACCTGGTCCTGGAGGACCACCTCCGCCAGGTCGTCCTTGACCGCCTTCTCCCAGGCGGGGGAGTGGCCCGGGGTGCCCCGCCCGTCGGCGACCACCACGGCGAAGCCCTGGTCGGCGAACCACTGCGAGGTGAGGTGCGGGTTGTGCGCGGCGGTCACCCGCTGGCCGTGCGGGCCTCCGTAGGGATCCATGAGGACCGGAAGGGGAGTGTCACCGTCGTAGTCACGTGGCAAAAGCACGGCGCACGGAATTCGGCGTGCGCCCCCCTGTGTGAGCGTGATGCGCGGGGACATACCGGGATCCTCGGCGTACGACCGGACAGTCGCCGCCAGTTTCCCGTCACGCAGCACCTGGGCGCGCGCCCCCGGGTTGTCGGGCGTCGCCGACACCAGGACCGTCACGCCCCCGGCGCGCACGGCCGAGTGCACGCCGGGCTCCTGCGACACGCGCTCCACGCCGAGCTCGTTGACCCGGTAGACATGGACCTCGCCGGTTTCCGGCACCTCGGCCGCCTCGCCCGCGGAGGCCGAGACCAGTACGTCGTCGTCGCTCACGTCCAGCACCGAGCGGATGTGCAACTGCGGCCCGGTGAGCGGACGTTCGCCCACGGCAAGCACCCGGGCGCCGCCCTCGTCGGCGATCCGGACGAGCTGTCCGGACGGGCTCCAGGACGGCACTCCGGCGAACAGTTCCAGCCAACTTGGATCTTCGTCTGCGTGCACCATCCGGGTCGCCCCGGTGTCCGGGTCCACCGCCAGGAACAGCTGGCCGCGCTGGTCCCGCGCCTGCACGAGCAGCAGCGGCGCACCCGCCGCTGACCAGTGCACACGGGCCAGATACGGATAGCGCGCACGGTCCCAGACGACCTCCGTGCGCTCCCCGTCGAGGCCGATCACGAACAGCCGCACGTCCGCGTTGTCGGTCCCCGCCGCCGGGTAGGCGACGTGGTGTGGCTCACGATCCGGGTGGGCCGGGTCGGAGATCCACCAGCGCTGTACCGGCGTGTCGTCCACCCGCGCCACGAGCAGCCGGTCGGACTCCGGGGACCACCAGAAGCCCCGCGAGCGCCCCATCTCCTCGGCCGCGATGAACTCCGCGAGCCCGTAGGTGACCTGCTCCGACTCCGGCTCCGCCAGTGCCCTGTCCCCCTCGCCCTCGGTCCCCACGACGCGCAGCGCGCCTTCGGCGACGTACGCGATGTGCCGTCCGTCGGGGGACGGACGCGGGTCGATCACCGGTCCGGGGGTGGGGAGTTCACGGGCCGTCCCGGCCCGCAGCTCGGCCGCGAAAAGCCGCCCTGACAAGGCGAAAGACGCCAACTCCACAGTGGCGTCGGTCGCGTAGCCGACGATGCCCGCACCCCCCTCCCGGCTGCGCTCCCGGCGCGCCCGCTCCTCGGGCGACAGCTCCTCGGAAGCGCCTTGGAGGAGGACGCGCGGGTCGGCTGCCACGCGCTCCGTGCCGTCCCGCGGGTCCAGTACCCACAGGGAGTTGGCCCGGTCCGTACCGGAGGCCGAACGCAGGAAAACGACCCGCGAACCGTCGGGGGCCACGCTGAAAGCGCGCGGCGCGCCGAGCGTGAACCGCTGGGTCCGAGCGTGCCGGCGGGGGAAGGAGTCAACCTCGGATGTCATACCCCGACCATATTGGCCATGCGCCCCCTTGTGCGGCCGTGCGCCGAGCGATGCGCGAGTACGGATAGTTATGATCACTACCGCTGAGTGGGTATGAACCCGCTGGCATGCGCAAGGAATTGCTCCACCGACGTACCGCTACCCCCCGCGTCCCTGGGATCTTTGGAGGTGAGCCGCCGTGGCACTCTCGATTTCGGCGGTGGTGCTGCTGGCGATCATCGTCTTCTTGTTGATCAAGAAGTCAGGACTGAAGGGCGGTCATGCGGCGATCTGCATGCTGCTCGGCTTCTATCTCGCCTCCTCGACGGTGGCGCCCACGATCAGCGAGCTGACGACCAACGTCGCCAGCATGATCGGCAGCATCAAGTTCTGAGGACACCGGCCACGAAGCCCGCCCAGGCCTCCGGCGCGAGCGCCAGCCGGGGGCCCTCGGCGTGCTTGGAGTCGCGCACGTGGACCGTGCTGGGGGTGGGGGCGATCTCCACGCAGGAGTTGCCGTCAGTGCCACTGCTGTAGCTGCTCTTGAACCACGCCAGTTCGGGGGCGGGTTCGGCAGAAGCCTCGCGGATCATGTCTCTCCCAGCAGTTGCTCGATGAAGGACAGCGACTCCCTCGGCGCGAGAGCCTGAGCCCGGATGGTGCCATACCGCAGCTCAAGAACGCGGAGTTGCCTCGGGTCGGAGACCGGTCGGCCGTTGAACGCCCCGTCGGATCGCCCCGTCGCGGTGCCGTCGGCGAACTTGAGCAGTTCGATCCTGCCGTCCAGGCCGGGATGAGCCTCGCTGTTCGTCGGCATCACCTGAAGCGTGACATTGCGCAGACGTCCCACCTCCAGCAGGCGTTCGAGCTGCCGCCGCCACACCATTGTGCCCCCGACCCCTCGCCTCAGCGGTGCCTCTTCCAGCACGAAACTGATCGATGGGGCCGGGGCCCGTTCGAAGACGGACTGCCGGGCCATACGAGCGGCCACCATGCGTTCCACGTCGTCCGGTGAGTAGGGCGGCTGGGCGGCCTCGAACAGGGAACGCGCGTGCTGGGGTGTCTGCAACAGCCCGCTGACGCTGTTGCACTCGTACACCCCGACCTCGACGGCCGTCGCCTCCAGGCGTGCCAGATCCCGCACCTTCTTCGGGTACCTGACCCGCCGCACGTCCTCCTTCATCGCCGAGAGCAGCCCCCCGGCCCCCAGCACCTCGTCCGCCCTGTCCAGATACTCGGGGCGGGGGATCCGCTTGCCCGCCTCGATCTTGTAGACCAGGTCCTCCCCGTACCCGACCGCCGTCCCGAACTCCCCGGCGCGCAGGCCCGCCGCCTCCCGCCGCAGCTTCAACTGGCGTCCCACCGTGGCCACCACGGCCACGCCCCAGTCGTCGTCCGGGTCCACCTCCCAACCCGGCTCGTCCGCCTCGCTCCTGAGCCGTACCGCCTCGCCGTCCACCGACATCCGCGCCCCTCCGTCGTACCGTCCCGCACGCCCGGGCCCTACCCGTACGGGTGCCGCCGACAGCCCGGACAGCACCGGACAAGCTCTGGACAGTCACCGTACGCAGCGGCCCGATCACTCCTCACGGTAGATCCGGACGGCCACGCTGAGTGACGTGAATCAGGAAATCGCCGCGACCGCGGCTTCCGCCGGCAACGGTGTCCACGACTTCAGCGTGCTGCTGTCCTCCACCCCGCGCGGCGCCCGGTTGGCCCGGCTGCTCGCGACCGACCAGCTCCGCGCCTGGGGACTCCCCTGCGAGGCGGCGGCGCAGGTCGTCGCGGAGCTGGCGGCCAACGCCGCCGCCCACGGCCGGCTGCCCGGGCGCAGCTTCCGCCTGACGCTCTACGTGATCGGCCGCACCCTGCGCATCGAGGTCGCGGACACGCGCGGTGACCGTCGTCCCGAGCTCCGCGAGCCCGACCCGTACGCCGAGTCCGGCCGCGGACTGGTCCTCGTGGACGCGCTCGCCGACCGCTGGGGAGTCGCCGACGGCCGCTTCCCGCGCAAGACCGTCTGGGCCGAGCTGGGGTTCGCGGCGCCGGTCCCCGCGCCCACGGGGTCGGGCGGCGAGGGCCCGGATCCGGGCTCGTGTCCCGGGAGGGTGGTCCGGGACTCGTAGGGTGGTCCCATGACGGATTTGCCAGCCCGGCGTCTGCTGCTGGTGCACGCGCACCCGGACGACGAGTCGATCAACAACGGCGCGACCATGGCCAAGTACGTGGCCGAGGGTGCCCACGTGACCCTGGTGACCTGCACGCTCGGTGAGCGGGGCGAGGTCATCCCGCCGGAACTGCGGCATCTGACCGGTGCCGCGCTGGGCGCGTACCGGCGCGGAGAGCTGAGCGCCGCGCTCGGCGAGCTGGGCGTGAGCGACGTACGGCTGCTCGGCGGCGCGGGGCGCTACGGGGACTCCGGAATGATGGGGCTGTCCGACAACGACGACCCCACCTCCTTCTGGCAGGCCGGCCTCGACAACGCCGCCGGAGCGCTCGTCGAGGTGATCCTGGAGGTCAGGCCCCAGGTGCTCGTCACCTACGACGACAACGGCGGGTACGGCCACCCGGACCACATCCAGGCCCACCGCGTCGCCATGCGCGCCGTCGAGCTGGCGGCCGAGCGGGGTCACCGGATCGACAAGGTCTACTGGAACCGCGTCCCGCGCCCGGTCGCCGAGGACGCCTTCGCCCGCCTCCAGGACGAGCTTCCCTCGTTGCCGTTCGAGAAGAGTGCCGTGATCGGCGATCTGCCGGGCGTGGTCGACGCCGAGCGGATCACCACGGCGATCGACGGCGGCGCCCACGCGTCCGCCAAGGCCGCCGCGATGCGCGCCCACGCCACGCAGATCACGGTGGCCGAGCCGTACTTCGCGCTCTCCAACGACCTGGCCCAGCCGCTGTTCACCACCGAGTACTACGAGCTGGTGCGCGGCGAGGCGGAGCCCGGCGAGACCGACCTGTTTGCTGGTGTTCACGCGGAGGTGGCGTCGTGAACGCGGACGGACCCGGCTCCCTGCTCGCCCAGCCGCTGCGCCGGCCCTCCGCCGGACGGTCCGCCGCCTACCTCGGGCTGTTCCTGCTCGGCGCGGTCGTCGGGCTCGCCGGAACCCTCGTACAGGCCGCATGGTTCCCAGGCGGGCTGCTGCTCGCCCTGGCCGGCGCGGCCGGGCTGTTCCTCGGCGGCGCGTACGCGCTCGGCGGTCGCGGCGGCGCGGTCGCCCCCGTGATCGGCTGGATCGTCACCGTCCTCGTGCTGATCTCCACCCGGCCGGAAGGCGACTACCTGTTCGGTTCCGGAGGAAGTTCCTACCTCTTCCTCCTCGGCGGCATCTTCCTCGCTGTGATCTGCGCCACTCTCGGTTTCGGTGGACGTCCCCACGGGCACGCGGGCGGCCGTCCCGGCGGCCACCCGGCGGGTGGGTCCGCCCGACTTGGCAAGTGACGTACCAGTTCGCCATGCCGGGCACGTGGGAGTCCGGTGTGGGTTTCCTCGGCGGTCATGGGATACGCGCCAGATGCGGCCAGTATGGTGGTGCGCGCCGCCGAGGTGCCCGCTGAGGTCGTAACGGGCGGCGGAGCCAACCGGGAGAACCTGCCTTGAGCCGTGAAACTGACACTCCGTCCTCCGGGCCCAACGGGCGCGGCGGAGCCGCATACCCCTCCGGCACGCCGCCGTACGGGACCCCCATGGCTTCCGACGACCGTACGGAAGCGGGTCGTTCGGCCACGCAGCCTGAGGACCGCAAGACCGAGACCACGCTGACCACCCGGATCCGGGTCAACATCCCCGGATCGCGGCCCGCCCCGCCGATCGTCGTGCGCAAGCCCGTCGCCGACGCCGAGAGCGGCTCCGGCAACGGCTCCCGCGGCGACTCCGGCGCCGATGCGCGGCCGTCCGCCGCCGCGGCACCCGCCGAGGTCGCCGAGGCCCCCGCCGAGCCCGCGCCGCAGGCCGACGAGAAGGCGAGCGACTGGTTCGCGCCCCGCAAGTCCGGTGCCCCCAAGGGCGCTACGGGCGGCGGCGGGACGAACGGGGCCGGGATTCCCGGCGGTTCGGCCGCCGCGCCGGGCAACCCCGCCCTGCCGAAGCGGGCGGGCGGCGCGTCGGGCACTCCGGGTGCTTCCGGTACTCCGGGTGCCTCCGGAGCGGCCGGTACCACCGGCGCGCGCTCCGGGGGCCGCCCCGGGGGTGTCGTCGGCTCCATGACCGCGCCGGGCGGCTCCTCCCGTCCCGGCGGCACGAACGGCTCCGGCATGTCCGGCGCCACCGGCGGCCCGGTGGCCCCCGGCCACGGCGGCGGCACCGGCTCCTTCGACGTCACCGAGGCGCTGGCCTCGGGCCCGCTGGGCGGTTCCCGTCCCGGCGGCAACGGCGCCGGTGAGCCCAGCCGTGACGACCTGCCGTACTTCGCGGAGAACGGCGACCGCCAGGGCTTCGCCGGCGGCAACGGCGGCCCGGGCGGCTCGACCGGACGCGGCGGCCCCGGTGGTCCCAGCGGTCCCAGCGGTCCCAGCGGCTTCAACGGTCCCAGCGGCCCGGGTGCCCCCGGCCCGAAGGGCCCCGCGGGCCCCACGAGCGGCCCGGCCACCGGCAACGGCCCGTTCGTCCCGTCGGCCGGCCCCGGCGGCGGCCCCGGCGAGCCCTTCACCGGACCGGCGGTCGCCTTCCCCGGCCCCGGCGCCCGCAACGGCCAGGGCGGCCAGCTCGCCCCCGGCGGCGGACTCAGCGACGACACCGCGATCCTCACCCCGCAGAAGCCGGCTCCCGAACCGGGCACGCCCGGCTACCGCGCCCCGGACAACGTCTCCGGGCACACCGTCACCAGCGGCATCCCGGTGGTCCCGGGCGCCGGTAACGTGCCGTTCGGCTCCGGCGTCCCGGCCGCGCCCGCCCCGGCCCCGCAGCCCAAGGCCGCGGCCAAGCCGAAGAAGAAGGGCCGCAGCAAGCTCGTGCTGCTCGCCGTCGGCGTGGTCGTCGTCGCGGGCGGCGTCTACGGCGCCGGGCTGCTGATGAACCACACCGACGTGCCCAAGGGCACCACCGTGCTCGGCCTGGACATCGGCGGCGGCACCCGCGACGACGCCGTCCGCAAGCTCGACGACACCTTCGGCACCCGTGTCGACAAGCCGCTCAAGCTGGCCGTGGACGGCAAGACGGTCTCCATCACCCCGGACAACGCAGGCCTGCAGTTCGACTTCCAGGCCACGGTGAGCGACGCCGCGAAGAGCGACTACAACCCGGTCTCCGTCGTCGGCTCCCTCTTCGGGCAGAAGCGGGAGATCGCGCCGGTCATGCCGATCGACGAGGAGAAGCTCCAGGCCGCGCTCCAGCAGGCCGGCGGCGGTGCCGGTTCGGTCACCGAGGGCGGCATCACCTTCGGGCCCGGCAAGGCGACCCCGGTCTACGGCAAGGCGGGCAAGGGCATCAACGCCGCGCAGGCGTCCCAGGCGGTCGAGCAGGCGTACCGCACGGCGGTGGAGACCGGAACCGCGACCCCGGTGCCCGTCCCGACGGCCACCAGTCAGCCGACGGTCTCGAACGCCGAGGTCGACCGCGAGATGAAGGAGTTCGCGGGGCCGGCGATGTCGGGCAAGGTCGTGGTCCAGACGGACGCCGCGCACTCCGTCCCGCTGAGCCCGCAGAACTCGCTGTGGAAGTTCCTCAGGGTGACGGCCGTCGACGGCAAGCTGGTCGACAAGCCCGACCTGAAGGCCCTGCAGGAGCTCTACGGCCACCAGTTCGACGGCGTGCTGATCACCCGGGGCACCGGCAAGAAGACGGCCGTGACCCCGCAGGACGTCTACGTCGCCCTGCGCCAGGCGCTGCTGAGCAAGACCAACCGGGTCGGGGTCATCCCCACGAACCCGAGCTAGTACGGCCTGGTACGGCCTGGTACGGCCATGACGGCGGGGGCGTCCACCGGGCGCCCCCGTCGTCGTGTCACCGCACCGGCCGCCGCCCGTGTCACCCGATCCGTATGACATCTGTCATCCGGCACTCAGGACCACCGGCACTGCCGGGCCCCGGGGCCGTCCGGCCACCATGGACGCCATGACAACGACAGCGGCACCTCCCACCACCGCCCCGGTGGTCGGATTCGACCAGGTGACCAAGACGTACGGCAGCGTGCGGGCCGTCGACGGACTCTCGCTCGAACTGCACCCCGGCGAGACCGTCGCCCTCCTCGGTCCGAACGGCGCCGGCAAGTCCACCACCCTCGACCTGCTCCTCGGCCTCAAGCAGCCCGACAACGGCACGGTGAAGGTGTTCGGCACCAGCCCGCGCGAGGCGATCGTCGCCGGGCGGGTCGGGGCCATGCTGCAGAGCGGCGGGCTGATGGACGAGGTCACGGTCGCCGAACTGGTGAAGCTGGCGTGCTCGCTGCACCCCAGGCCGTACAAGGCCGCCGACGTCCTCGCCCGCGCGGGCGTCACGCAGATCGCCGACCGCAAGGTCAACAAGCTCTCCGGCGGGCAGGCCCAGCGCGTCCGCTTCGCCCTGGCCACCGCCGGCGACAGCGACCTGATCGTCCTGGACGAGCCGACCACCGGCATGGACGTCTCCGCCCGCCAGGCCTTCTGGGCCACCATGCGCGAACAGGCCGACCAGGGCCGTGCCGTCCTCTTCGCCACCCACTACCTCGAAGAGGCCGACGCCATCGCCGACCGGGTGCTCGTGCTGCACCGCGGCCGGCTCCTCGCCGACGGCACCGCCGCCGAGATCAAGGCCAAGGCGGGCGCCCGCAGGGTCTCCTTCGACCTGGAGGGCGACATCGACGAGAGCGCCCTCGGCGCGCTGCCCTTCCTCACCTCCGTCACCGTGTCCAACAGCGGCTCCGCCGCGGGGTCCGTGCAGACCGTCCGCATCCAGTCGTCCGACGCCGACGCGACCGTCCACGCCCTGTACGGCCTCGGCGTCTACCCCCGCAACCTCGAAGTCGCCGGGCTCGGACTGGAGCAGGCCTTCGTCGCCATCACGGAGGCCGAGGAGGCCAAGCAGTCATGAACTCCCTGATCAAACTGGAACTGACCCGCGCCCTGCGCAACCGCAAGTTCCTGTTCTTCTCGGTGATCTACCCCTCGGCCCTGTTCCTGCTCATCGCGGGCAACGCCGACTCCAAGACGAAGATCGACGGCAGCGGTCTCACCCTGCCGACGTACATGATGGTCTCCATGGCCTCCTTCGGCGCCCTGACCGCCGTGCTCATGGGCAACAGCGAGCGCATCGCCAAGGAACGCGAGAGCGGCTGGGTACGGCAGCTGCGGCTGACCACCCTGCCGGGGCGCGGCTACGTGCTCGCCAAGACCGCGAGCGCCGCGGTGGTGAGCCTGCCGTCCATCGTCATCGTCTTCGTCGTCGCCGCCGTCGTGAAGGACGTCCGCCTGGACGCCTGGCAGTGGCTCGCCCTCACCGGCGCCATCTGGGCCGGCAGCCTGGTCTTCGCCGCGCTCGGCGTCGCCATCGGCTACCTCGCGAGCGGGGACGCGGTCCGCCCGATCACGATGATCACCTACTTCGGCCTGTCCATGCTCGGCGGCCTGTGGATGCCCACCACGACCTTCCCGGACTGGCTCCAGGACATCGCCAAGTGGCTGCCGACGCACGCGTACGCTGCCATGGGGCGGGCGATCGAGCAGAGCCAGGCCCCGCAGGCCCAGGACATCGCCATCCTCGCCGTCTTCTTCGTCCTCTTCGCGGGCGGCGCGGCCTGGCTGTACCGGAAGGACACGCTGAAGGCGTGAGCACCATGACGGAAGACCCGCGGACCGGCGAGCCGGGGCCGACGCACCAGGTGCGAATGGGCCAGCCGCCCCGCACCCGGCGCGAGCTGCTGGTCAAGGTGCTGTGGATCGGCGTCTGGCTGGTGTTCCTCAGCTCGCCGATCGACGACCTGACCAGCGGCCGCCACACCACGGGCGGCACCGTCGCCGGGGCGCTCGGGCTGACCGCCTTCGTGGTGGTCTACCTGTCCCTGGTCTTCCGGAACATGGGCCGGGCGTTCTCGGGCCGGCTCGTCATCGTCCCGCTGGTGCTGCTCGGCGTCCTCGCCCCGGTGCTGGCCTACACCCTCGGCAGCCCCTGGCTCGGCCTCTTCGTCTACCTCTCGGTGGCCTGCGGGGCGACCCTGCCCGCGCGCGCCGCCGGGTGGGCGATCCCGGCCACGGGCGCCGTGATGTATTTCGTCGGCCTCCACTCCAGCGAGCAGGAGGCCCGCGGTCTGCTGGCCCTGGTGGTGCTCATCGGGTTCGCCATGGTCGGCGTCGGCCAGCTCATCCGCACCACCATCGAGCTGCGCAAGGCCCGGGCCACCGTCGCCCAGCTCGCCGCCAACGAGGAACGCCTGCGGCTCGCCCGCGACCTGCACGACCTGCTCGGCCACTCGCTCTCCCTGATCACGCTCAAGAGCGAGCTCGCCGGCCGGATGCTGCCGGACCACCCCGAGAAGGCGGCCCAGCAGGTCGCCGACATCGAACAGGTCAGCCGTCAGGCCCTGGTCGACGTCCGCGAGGCCGTCACCGGCTACCGCCGCCCCCGCCTCGCCGACGAACTCGCCGGCACCCAGGTCGCGCTCACCGCGGCCGGGGTCGCGGCCGAGGTACCCGCCGAACCGGACCTCACCGGCACCCCCGAGGAGGCCGAGGCCGCGCTCGCCTGGGCGCTGCGCGAGGCGGTCACCAACGTGGTCCGGCACAGCGGCGCCGACCGGTGCACGGTGGAGCTGCTGCGCCGCCAGACGCTCGACGGCCCGGTCCTCGAACTCGCCGTCGAGGACAACGGTTCCGGCGGCTCCGGGACCGGCCCGGGCAACGGCCTGACCGGTCTGACCGAGCGCCTGGAGAAGGCCGGCGGCAGCCTGGAGGCGGGCCGGGCGAAGCATGGGTTCCGGCTGGTCGCCCGGGTCCCCGTCACCCCGTCGGCGGACATAGGATCCGGGGCATGACGAGCCCGATCAAGGTCCTCCTCGCCGAGGACCAGTCCATGGTCCGCGAGGCACTGGCCGCCCTGCTCGGCCTGGAGGACGACATCGAGGTCGTCGCCCAGGTCGCGCGCGGCGACGAGGTGGTGGCGGCCGTCGGCGAGCACGGTGTGGACGTGGCGCTGCTCGACATCGAGATGCCCGGCTGCACCGGCATCGAGGCGGCGGCCCGGGTGCACCGCGAGCACCCCGGCGTGAAGCTCGTCATCCTCACCACCTTCGGCCGCCCCGGCTATCTGCGCAGTGCCATGGAGGCGGGCGCCGACGCCTTCCTCGTCAAGGACGCCCCGGCCGCCCAGCTCGCCGCCGCGGTCCGCAAGGTGCTCTCCGGCGAGCGCGTCATCGATCCCACCCTGGCCGCGGCGGCCCTGGCCGAGGGCGCCAACCCGCTCACCGACCGCGAACGCGAGGTGCTCCGCGCGGCGGCCGACGGCTCTACCAACGCGGAGCTGGCCCGCGCCCTGCACCTCTCCCAGGGCACGGTCCGCAACTACCTCTCCACCGCCATCCAGAAACTGGCCGTACGCAACCGCGCGGAGGCCGTGCGCATCGCCCGGGAAAAGGGCTGGCTGTGACCTAGGGGGTGTCGTTTGGATCAGCTCGGGTCCGCGAGGCCCGGCACGGCACCTCGCCGCACGGCCGAATCGCCCACGTACGCCCAGTACGAGGACGATCCGGCCGCACGCCGAGGCACCGCACCGGACGCCGCGGCCTGATCCACGAAGATCGAAGAGACACCCCCTGGACGCCGGGGGATATGATCACCGGCAAGGCGGGGTCGTAGCACAGAGGTAGCGCGCCGTGAGGCCATCCCGGAGGACGCCGGTTCGAATCCGGCCGCCCCGCCCCTCACACGGCTCAGTTGAGCAGGGAGCGCGCGGCCCGCGCCTCCGCCCGGGCGCGCTCCTCGGTCTCGGGGTCGACCACCCCCACCAGCTCGGCGTAGGCCTCCAACTCCGCCGCGCCTTCCGTGTACGCGCCCCGCCGCACCAGGAGCTGCGCCCGCTCGTAACGCAGCCGCGCCGGATGCGAGGGCAGCAGCAGGGCCAGCTCCACCGCCCACAGCGCGACGTCCGACCGCTCGGGCCGGGCGGCGGCCCACGCCCGCACGTTGTTCAGGATCCGCTGCACCACCTGCAGCGGCGTCGTGGGCACCAGCATGGAGGGGTGCAGCGGCGCTCCCGTGGACCCCACCACGAGCAGCTCGGCGTCCGTGCCGGTCAGCACCCGGCCCCCGTCGAACGGATCGGCCAGGACCCGCTCCTCGGCCGGCCCGAACCCGACCACGAAGTGCCCCGGAAGCGCGACCCCGTACACCGGGGCCCCCGCCCGCCGGGCCACCTCCAGCCACACCACCGACAGCAGGATCGGCAGCCCGCGCCGCCGCCGCAGCACCTCGTGCAGCAGCGAGGACTCCAGCCGGTCGTAGTCGCCCGCCGACCCGGAGAACCCGTACCGCTCACCCAGCAGCCGGCACAGCGCCTCCGCCCACGCGCGCGGCCCGCCCGGCCGGTACGGCACCTGCCCGGCGAGGCGGTCCAGCTCCATCTCCGCCGCGTCGATCCCGGCCTCGTCCAGCGAGCCGTCCGCCTCCGCCCCGAGCAGCAGGCACAGCGCCGACAGGTCCGGCCGCTCGGAGCGCGCCTCCTCGGCGAACCGGCGCCGCACCTCGGCGGACCGGCCGGGCGACGGCGGATACGGCGGCGGAAGGTACGGAGGACGCCTCGGGGGCTCATACGCGTTCACGGCGGTACCTACGACCGTCCCGCGGGCGGGCCGGCCGGAGCTTCCGGCGCCCGGTAATGGTGGTACGCGTGGTGCGGGGTGAAACCCAGCCCGGTGTACAGCGCGCGGGCGGCCTCGTTCTCCTCCTCCACCTGGAGCCACGCCGCCGAAGCACCTTCCTCCAGAGCGCGGTGGGCCAGCGCCGACATCACCCGGGTGGCCAGGCCCTCGCGGCGCCTGCCGGGGTCCACCTCGACGGCGGCGAAGCCGGCCCAGCGGCCGTCCACGACGCAGCGTCCGATCGCCGCCGGAGGCTCACCGGCCGCGCCGGGCACCGTCGCGAACCACACCGACGGGCCGTCCCCGCTCCCGGTCTCGTCCGATCGGGCGGACCCCGACCCGAGCACCCGCAGGGCCACCTCGCTCACTCCCTTGCGCTGGTACCGCGCGAGCCACGCCTCGTCCGCCTCCCGGGAGAGCACCACCCCGGTGCCCTCGGCCCGGTCCGCGACCGGCGCCAGGGCCCCGGTCCACACTCCGGCGGTGACCTCACGGGTCCAGCCGCGCCGCTCCAGCTCCGCGCACAGCAGCTCCTGCGTGCCCTCGGCGCCGGTGGCGGTCTGGATGTAGGCGGGCAGTCCGCGCTCGTCGTACCAGCGTCGTACGGCGGCCAGGGCCGCGTCGAGCGGAAGACCCGGATCGCCCAGCGGCAGCACGCTGTTGGCTCGCCGGGTGAAACCCTCCCGCCGCCCGGCCGGCGCCCCGGCCGCAGGCGCTTGGCGCGGCCCCGCCTCGACCGCCGCGCGCAGCTCCCACTCGCCGAGCCGCTCGCTCTCCACCGGCCGCCACGCGCGCGCGGCGATCCGCGCCAGCTCCGCGAAGCCCGCCGAGGGACCCCGCCGGCGGGCCGGGGCGGCGGGCACGACTTTGCCCGCGACCAACGCCGACTCGGCGATTCGTACGCTTCGTCCGTCGCGTCGTGTGATCATGAGCACGCCGTCGTCCCATGATGTGAGAACACCAACCGTGTCGGTGAACTTCTCACGCGCCGTCCCCGTGTCCGTCAACTGCCGTACGGATACCCGTTTGCCCACGTCATCGGGGGTGATTCGGACCTCGAGCCGTCCTGCTGCCGAGATTTCCACTGGTCAGTTCACCCCTCATGTTCGGATCATGCTCCGGAACGGAGATACTAGGGGCGGGCATCGACGACGCCGCGCTCCCGCGCGCCAGGCGGCGGAAGCCTGAGGAGGCCCGCCAGCGCCCTATCGAGGAGGAACGACAGCGTGACCTACGTCATCGCAGAGCCTTGTGTCGACGTCAAGGACAAGGCGTGCATCGAGGAGTGCCCGGTCGACTGCATCTACGAGGGCCAGCGGTCCTTGTACATCCACCCGGACGAATGCGTCGACTGTGGTGCCTGTGAGCCGGTCTGCCCGGTGGAGGCGATCTTCTACGAGGACGACACTCCGGCGGAGTGGAAGGACTACTACAAGGCGAACGTCGAGTTCTTCGACGAGCTGGGTTCTCCCGGCGGCGCCAGCAAGCTGGGGCTGATCGAGCGCGACCACCCCGTCATCGCCGCGCTGCCGCCGCAGGGCGAGTGACCGTTTGAGCGGCCCAAGCGGCCCGCAGTAGCGCCGCCTCGGTCCCGTACGGCCCCGATCGCCCTGATCGCGGCTGTACGGGACCGAGGCGTTTGCCGTACCGACGAAAGCGAGCAAGTCCCGTGTCCGCAGTCTCCGAACGTCTCCCCGCCTTCCCCTGGGACAAGCTGGAGCCGTACAAGAAGACGGCCGCCGCGCACCCCGGCGGAATCGTCGACCTCTCCGTCGGCACTCCGGTCGACCCGGTTCCCGAGCTGATCCAGAAGGCCCTGGTCGACGCGGCCGACTCGCCGGGCTACCCGACGGTCTGGGGCACCCCGGCGCTGCGCGACGCGATCACCGGCTGGCTGGAGCGCCGTCTGGGCGCCCGCGACGTCACCCACCGCCACGTCCTGCCCATCGTCGGCTCCAAGGAGCTCGTCGCCTGGCTGCCGACCCAGCTCGGTCTCGGCCCCGGCGACCGGGTGGCCTTCCCGCGCCTGGCCTACCCGACCTACGAGGTCGGCGCCCGCCTCGCCCGCGCCGAGTACGAGGTCTACGACGATCCGCGCGACCTGGACCCGGCGAACCTGAAGCTGCTGTGGCTGAACTCGCCGTCCAACCCCACCGGCAAGGTCCTCTCCAAGGAGGAGCTGACCGGCATCGTCGCCTGGGCCCGCGAGCACGGCGTGCTGCTGGTCTCCGACGAGTGCTACCTCGAACTGGGCTGGGAGGCCGACCCCGTCTCGGTCCTGCACCCGGACGTCAACGGGGGCTCCTACGACGGCATCCTGGCCGTCCACTCCCTCTCCAAGCGGTCCAACCTGGCCGGCTACCGCGCCGCCTTCGTGGCCGGCGACCCGGCCGTCCTCGGCCCGCTGCTGGAGATCCGCAAGCACGGCGGCATGATGACCTCGGCGCCGACGCAGGCGGCGGTCGTGGCGGCGCTCGGCGACGACGAGCACGTCCACGTCCAGCGCGAGCGCTACGCCGCCCGCCGCGCCGCCCTGCGCGAGGCGCTGCTGCGGCACGGCTTCCGCATCGAACACAGCGAGGCCAGCCTCTACCTGTGGGCCACCCGGGACGAGTCCTGCTGGGCCACCGTCGCCCACCTCGCCGAGCTGGGCATCCTGGTCGCCCCCGGCGACTTCTACGGCGAGGCGGGCGAGAAGTTCGTCCGCGTGGCCCTGACGGCGACGGACGAGCGGATCCAGGCGGCGGTGGAGCGGCTGACCGCGTAGCGGCCTGCGTAGCGGCCTGCGGCGCGGCCGCGGACGGCGCGACGGGGCCCGGGGAACTCCCCGGGCCCCGTCGCCGTGCACGGGTCTCAGCCGCCGAGCGGCAGGCCCCCCAGCGGCAGTCCGCCCTTGGTCAGGGCGTCCGTCGGCAGGCCGCCCTTCGTCGCGCCGGCGGCGGTGTCCCCGAGGACGCCTCCCGCGGCCCCGGCGGCGGTCCCCGCGGCCTTCTGCGCCGCGGGCGCCGTCTTCTTCACGGCGCCGCCCCCGGTCCTGCCCGCGGCGGGCACCGTCTTCTTGACCGCCTTGCTGCCCGCGTTGCCCGCGAGGTCGCTGACGTGACGCGTCGTGTCGTCGACGGTGTTGCCGACGTGTGCCCCGTCCAGGGCGGTCAGGCCGCCCAGGTTCGGGGTGGCCGCCGGCAGGCCGGTGGTGGCCGCGCCGGCCGAGCCGGCCGCACCGACCCCGGCGGCCGCTCCCGCCGCGACGAGCAGCGCGGCACGGGCGATACGGCGGGTCAGAGGGAGGGACATGGTGCTCCATTCGACGGGGGAGAACGGCGAGGCGTCCTGACTCGGACGCCGTGACTACCGCTCGAAGCCGACGAAGGTTGCGGACGCCAAAGGTAAAGAATGGATAACGCGTCGCATTATCAGGTGTGGATAAAAACGGGCAAACATCGTTCGCGCGGATGCCTGAAGAATCCTTACGCCTCTTGACCCGCAAGGCCCGTCGGCGACGCCGCGCGGGCCGCCCGCACGGTGGCCCCGGCCCCGGCCGCACAACCCCGCGGGGTGAACCGCCGCACTACTGTCCGGTGACGATCCGGACCGCCCCCACGGACAGCTCCGCGCCCGCGGCCCCCTCGGTGTGAACCGCGTGCCACCGGCTGTCCGTGGCCCCGCCGGTCCCGCCGTTCCCGCCGGTCCACTCCTGGCCCGCGTACGACACCCGCTGGATGCGCAGCGCCGAGGAGTTGGCCACCGCCCAGTGCGCCAGCTGCCAGCCCCGCTCCTGCTCGGTGCGCCCGGTCGTGTCGATCCGCTTCCCCTGCGGCACCGGGACGGTCACCGTGCGGCCGTGCGCGGTCGCGGTCACGCTCGGGGACGGCGTCAGCGACGGAACGGGCACCCCGCCCACCTCCGCGCCCGTCTCCCGCAGCGCGTCCCGCCCGAAGTCCCGTACCAGCGCGGACCGTACGGCGTCCGGACCCCTCACGGCCGCCGACGCCGACGCCGTGGCCGGCGCCGTCGTGACCGCGGCCGGGTCCGCGCTCTGCGTGCGCCCGTCGCAGGTCAGCGTCGCCGGCGAGTACCCGGTGAGCGCCGACGCCAGCAGCGTGGCGTCCGGCTCGTGCTTGGCGTACGCCTCCGGGTAGCCGCTGCGCTGCACCTTCTGGGCCGCCACCGTCAGCGGCAGGTCGGCGTAGTCCGGCACCCGCGCCAGATGCGCGTAGAAGATCCCCGCCGAGTACGCCGGGTCCATGATCTGCCGCTCGGTGCCCCAGCCCTGCGAGGGCCGCTGCTGGAACAGGCCCAGCGAATCCCGGTCGCCGTGCCGGATGTTGCGCAGCCCCGACTCCTGCAGAGCGGTGGCGAGCGCGATGGTCACCGCCCGCTCGGGCATGCCGCGGCCGGTGCCCACGGCGGCGATCGTCGCCGCGTTCCCCGCCTGCTCGGGCGTGAACTCGTACGACGCCCCGTCGTGCGCGGCCGAGATCACCGTGCAGCCGCGCGCGCCTCCGCCTCCGGTGACGTACTGCATGACCAGGTAGGCGGCGACGGCGGACAGGACCAGCAGCGCCGCGCCGAAGCGGAAGATACGGCCGCGGCGCTTGGGGCGAGGGGGGGACGGCTCTGACACGCGTACAAGGTACTGGAGTCCGAAATCGCGCTCGATCCGGGTCCGTCGACCGCAGTTGAACCGGTCGGCGCGGACGGCGCGTTAGGGTCGCAAGCATGGCCGACACCTCACTTGACCTCACGCTGGACGCCGCGGAGCTCACCGCGCGGCTCGTGGACTTCCCCTCCGAGAGCGGCACGGAGAAGCCCCTCGCGGACGCGATCGAGGCCGCCCTGCGCGCCCTGCCGCACCTGACGGTGGAGCGCTACGGCAACAACGTGATCGCTCGGACCGGCCTCGGCCGCGCCGAGCGCGTGATCCTGGCCGGCCACATCGACACCGTCCCGATCGCCGGCAACGTCCCCTCCCGTCTCGACGAGGACGGCGTGCTGTGGGGCTGCGGCACCTGCGACATGAAGTCCGGCGTGGCCGTGCAGCTGCGTATCGCGGCGACGGTCCCGGCCCCCAACCGGGACCTGACCTTCGTCTTCTACGACCAGGAGGAGGTGGCCGCCGACCTCAACGGCCTCAAGCACGTGGCCGAGGCCCACCCGGACTGGCTGGCAGGCGACTTCGCGGTCCTGCTGGAGCCCTCCGACGGCGAGGTCGAGGGCGGCTGCCAGGGCACCCTGCGGGTGCTGCTGAAGACCAAGGGCGAGCGCGCCCACTCGGCACGCGGCTGGATGGGCTCCAACGCCGTCCACGCCGCCGCCCCCATCCTGGCCCGCCTGGCCGCCTACAAGCCCCGGTGGCCTGTCATCGACGGCCTGGAGTACCGCGAGGGCCTGAACGCGGTGGGCATCAGCGGGGGAGTGGCCGGCAACGTCATCCCCGACGAGTGCGTGGTCACGGTCAACTTCCGCTACGCCCCCGACCGCACCGAGGAGGAGGCCGTCGCGCACGTCCGCGAGGTCTTCGCCGACTGCGGGGTGGAGGAGTTCGTGATCGACGACCACAGCGCCGGCGCGCTGCCCGGCCTGTCCCACCCGGCCGCGGCGGCCTTCATCGAGGCGGTCGGCGGCACCCCGAAGCCCAAGTACGGCTGGACCGACGTCTCGCGCTTCTCCGCGCTCGGCATCCCCGCCGTCAACTACGGCCCCGGCAACCCGCACCTGGCCCACAAGCGGGACGAGCGCGTGGAGACCGCGAAGATCCTGGCCGGCGAGGAGCGGCTGCGGAACTGGCTCACGGCGTAGTCCGGTGCGTGGCGCCGCGCCCCGGACATGCGTACTTCCCCCCTCTGTAACCCTCGCGGATCTAGTCTGAGATCGAACTACCGGCAAGCGGAGGGAGCGCACATGGCTACCGGAAACCCCGAGGGGAAGAAGCAGCCGCCGGACGAGCAGCGGCTCGGACCGGTCCTCCGGCGGCGCGGCCAGGTCACGTCCAGTACGACCGACCAGCGGCTGCTGGACGAGCGCGCCCCCTCGGACTGGGTGCACACCGACCCCTGGCGGGTCCTGCGCATCCAGTCGGAGTTCATCGAGGGCTTCGGCACGCTCGCCGAACTGCCACCCGCGATCAGTGTGTTCGGCTCGGCGCGTACGCCGGTGGGCTCACCGGAGTACGACGTGGGGGTGCGGCTGGGCCGGGCGCTGGTCGAGGCCGGCTGGGCGGTGATCACCGGCGGCGGTCCGGGCGCCATGGAGGCGGCCAACAAGGGCGCGCTGGAGGCGGGCGGCATCTCGGTCGGCCTCGGCATCGAGCTGCCCTTCGAGCAGGGGCTCAACCCGTACGTCGACATCGGGCTGAACTTCCGCTACTTCTTCGTCCGCAAGATGATGTTCGTGAAGTACGCGCAGGGGTTCGTCGTGCTGCCCGGCGGGCTCGGCACCCTGGACGAGCTCTTCGAGGCCCTCACCCTGGTCCAGACCCAGAAGGTCACCCGCTTCCCGATCGTCCTCTTCGGCAGCGAGTACTGGGGCGGCCTGGTGGACTGGCTCAGGAACACCCTGATCGCCCAGGGCAAGGCCTCCGAGAAGGACCTGCTGCTGTTCCACCTCACGGACGACGTGGACGAGGCGGTGGCCCTGGTCTCCAAGGAGACGGCCCGCTGAAGCCGGGACTCCCGCTTCTCGGCCGACCGAGACGGCCGGGTCCGGGTGGGCGAACGGGGGGCCAGGGGGCGGAGCCCCCTGGCGGGCCCACTCAGGCCAGGCCGCGCCTGGCGACCGCGGGGGCCCGGTGCCCGGCGATGGCGGCCACCATGTCGAGAACCTGCCGCGTCTCGGCCACCTCGTGGACCCGGTACACCTGAGCCCCCAGCCACGCGGACACGGCCGTCGTCGCCAACGTCCCGACCAGCCGCTCCTTGACCGGCCGGTCCAACGTCTCGCCCACGAAGTCCTTGTTGGACAGGGACACCAGCACCGGCCACCCCGTGGCGACCATCTCGTCCAGCCGACGCGTCGCCTCGAGACTGTGCCGCGTGTTCTTCCCGAAGTCGTGACCGGGATCGATCAGCACCGACTCGCGCGGCACCCCGAGCGACACCGCGCGCTCGGCCAGCCCCACGGTCACCTCCAGGATGTCGGTCATGACGTCGCCGTACACCGTCCGGTGCGGCCGGGTCCGCGGCTCGACACCGCCCGCGTGGGTGCACACCAGCCCCACCCCGTACCGCGCGGCGACTTCCGCGAGGCCCGGGTCGACCCCGCCCCAGGCGTCGTTCAGCAGATCGGCGCCCGCCTCGCACACGGCCTCGCCGACCTCGGCCCGCCAGGTGTCCACGCTGATGATCACATCGGGGAACCGCCGCCGTACCTCCGCGACGAACCCGACCGTCCGCCGCGCCTCCTCCTCGGCGGTGACCTCTTCGCCGGGACCGGCCTTGACTCCGCCGATGTCGATGATCGCGGCACCCTCGGCCACCGCCTGCTCCACGCGCGCGAGGGCGGGCTCGTCACGGAACGTCGCCCCCTGGTCGTAGAAGGAGTCCGGGGTCCGGTTCACGATCGCCATGATCACCGGCTCGTGCGGCCCGAATTCCCGCTTGCCCAGCCTGAGCATCCGCTGTGACCTCTCCTCGTTCGTCCGGCAGTACGGCCGCCTGTGACCCTAACCGTCAGACTCGCATGGCACGATCGGACCCAGACACATTGGGCGCCCGGCGCAAGGTCCGGGCACATCGAGCGTGGGGACCTCTCGCGATGGTGATGTTCTTGTTCCTTGTCGTCGCACTGGCCGTCGTGGTCGCCGCGGTGACGCTCGCCGTGGTGGGCGGCGGGGAGAGCGCCCCGCTCCCGGAGGCCGCACCGCAGCGGCTTCGAGACCCGCTGCCCGCGGACCGCCCGGTGCACAGCGCCGACGTGGAGACACTGCGCTTCCCGCTCGCCCCGCGCGGCTACCGCATGTCCGACGTCGACGACGCGCTCGGCCGCCTCGCCGCCGAACTGGCCGAGCGCGACGCCCGTATCGCCGATCTCGAGTCCGCGCTGGCCGGCGCCCGGGACACCACGCGCACCCGCCTGGACAAGCCCGAGCGGGAGGACCGGCCGTGACCTCCGCGATCGCCCTCGCCGGGCCCGACGGCCTGCCGCGCTGCCCGTGGGCCCTGTCCACCGAGGACTACGTGGCCTACCACGACGAGGAGTGGGGCCGTCCCGTCCACGGCGACGACGCCCTCTTCGAGCGCCTGAGCCTCGAGGCCTTCCAGTCCGGCCTGTCCTGGATCACCATCCTGCGCCGTCGGCCGGGCTTCCGCGACGCCTTCGCCGGCTTCCGGATCGAGAAGGTCGCCGCGTTCACCGAGGAGGACCGCGAGCGCCTCCTGGAGGACGCGGGCATCATCCGCAACCGCGCCAAGATCGACGCGACCCTCGCCAACGCGCGCGTGCTCGCCGACTGGTCCGAGGGCGACCTGGACGCGCTGATCTGGTCCCACGCCCCCGATTCCGCCGCCCGTCCCGCCCCCAGGACGCTCGCCGACGTTCCCGCCGTCACGCCCGAGTCCACGGCCCTGTCGAAGGCCCTGAAGAAGAGCGGTCTGCGATTCGTCGGCCCGACGACGGCGTACGCCCTGATGCAGGCCTGCGGACTGGTCAACGACCACCTGGAGACCTGCGTGAGCCGGAACGGCCACACGGGGGCCTGAGGCGGCCGTGGCGGGGCCCTGCAAGGGGGCGCCGGCAACGGGGGGCCGGTGAGGTCCGTCGCCGCCCCCTGCCGACCCGCGTCCTGCCCCGCCCTGGGCCCTCCTCGGGCCCGCCCGCGCCCTCCCGCACCTCTTCTGGCCTAGCGGCCCAGATACTTCGGCTTCTCCTTGTTCACGAACGCCTGCACCGCGATCGCGTGGTCCTCGGACTGCCCCGCGCGAGCCTGGAGTTCGTCCTCCTTCTCCAGGGTCTCGGTGAAGGAGTGCGTCAGGCCGTAGGCCACCGACTCCTTGATCGCCGCGTACGACACCGTCGGGCCCTCGGCCAGCTTCCGCGCCAGCTTCTCCGCCTCGGCGCGCAGCTCGGCGGCCGGCACCACCCGGTTGGCGATGCCCAGCTCCAGCGCCTCCTGGGCGCTGATGCTGCGCGGGAAGAGGAGCAGGTCGGTGGCGCGGCTCGGGCCGACCACGCGCGGCAGCGTCCAGGAGATGCCCGAGTCGGCGGTCAGCGCGACCCCCGCGAAGGAGGTGTTGAAGGACGCCGTGTCGGCCACGATCCGGTAGTCGGCGGTGAGAGCGAAACCGAAGCCCGCCCCGGCCGCGACCCCGTTCACCGCCGCGACCACCGGCTTCGGCGCCCCCGCCAGCGCCGTGGCGATGGGGTTGTAGTGCTCCTTGACCGTGCTCATCGTGTTCCCGGAGCCGGTCTCCCGGTCGGCGGCGAGCAGCCCGATGTGCTCCTTGAGGTCCTGCCCCACGCAGAACGCGCGGTCTCCGGCGGCGGTCAGCAGGATCGCCCGTACGGCCTCGTCCGAGGCCGCGGACAGAACCGCCTCCCGGAGGGCGACCTTCGTCTCGACGTTCAGGGCGTTCATCGCCTCGGGGCGGTTCAGCGTGATCGTCGCGAGCCCGTCGCTCACCTCGTAGAGCACGGTGTCGGCCATGGAAACCCCTCCGGTGTCGTCACACTGGCGACGTACCGTCCGGTACGCCGCTGTCCGGGGAACAGCATGGCGGAGATCCCCGCGCGAGGGCCCGACGTGTGACCTGCGTCAAAGAAATCAGGAGCGAAGTCGGTCGGCAGGCCTCCGTGTGGCGGTGCAGTATCGCAGTCACATCCCCGAATTGGGTGGTTTTGCTCGCGCGCGTTGCCCAAGCGATGCCGACTGATGTTGGTCATCGGGTGCCGGGATGCGGGATAATGGCTTGGAAGCAATGTGTTCGATGCCGGTGTCGCGTGCCTTTTCCATGGACCGCGGGTGCCCTCCAAGGGGCAGTCGGCTGACGATGAGCCTGGTTTCAGGAAGGGGTACGAGCATGGCGGCCATGAAGCCGCGGACGGGCGATGGCCCGCTCGAGGTGACCAAGGAGGGGCGGGGCATCGTCATGCGCGTTCCGCTCGAAGGCGGCGGTCGACTCGTCGTCGAGCTGACCCCCGATGAGGCCGAGGCGCTCGGCGACGCCCTCAAGAAGGTTGTCGGCTGACGCGCCAGCAATCCTTTCCTTCCGGCTGCCCCGGCATCGTCAACGGTGCCGGGGCAGCCGCGTTCCCGGGCCCCGGACCGTGCCCCGGGTTCCCGTGCGGTCCCGGCCGGGGCGAACGCGTCAGCGCTTGACGGCGCACAGCAGGCCGTCGCCCACCGGCAGCAGCGACGTCAGCAGTTCCTCGCTCTCGCGCACCGTGCGCAGCAGCTCCCGCAGCCGCACCACCTCGGTGGGCTGCGGTCCCGAGTCGACCGTGCGGCCGTTCGCGAAGACGCCCTCGAAGGCCACCAGGCCACCCGGACGCAGCAGGCGCAACGATTCGGCGAGATAGTCCGAGTACTCCAGCCGGTCCCCGTCGCAGAAGACGAGGTCGTAGCCGGCGTCCGCGAGCCGGGGCAGCACGTCCAGGGCGCGGCCCGGGATGAAACGGGCCCGGTTGCTGGCGAAGCCGCTGGCGCGCAGGGCCTGCCGGGCGAACTGCTGGTGCTCCGGCTCCGGGTCGACCGTGGTCAGCACCCCGTCCGGGCGCATGCCGTGCAGCAGGTGGATCCCGGACACCCCGCACCCGGTGCCGATCTCCGCGACCGCCTTCGCGTCCACGGAGGCGGCGAGCAGGCGGAGGGCGGCGCCCGTGCTGGGCGCCACCGAGCGCAGCCCCGCCTCGCGGGCCCGGTCGCGTGCCCACAGCAGTGCCTCGTCCTCGGCGACAAAGGCGTCGGCGAACGCCCAGCTTGTCTGCCGGTTGCCGGTAATGACCCTCTCCTGTCCCCGTGATTGCCTCGGCGTGACTGTATCCGTTGGCACCGGGAACCCGCAGATGGGACCGCGCGTTTAGAGAGATGAACCGGTGGGCCGGGACGTGACGGGGGGCAAGAGGTGGATCAGGGCGCCGAGCGCACGCTGACGCGGCCGGATGAGCCGTATCAGCCTGTATCAAATTCTCGTAAAACCGCTTATCCGGAGCTAACGGGCGAGGTGGCTATGGTAGGGGCTCCACTGGACACCACCAGAGCCGACAGGGGAGGTGCGGCTGCGCCCGGGGATCGGGGAGGAGTGCTGCGGCGCTTTCTCGGGTCGGCGGGCAAGCCGAAATCCGTGACCAACACCGCTGCTGACCGCCACTCCGCCGGCTTCGCCGCCGGCGCCTCGACCGCGACCGCGACGTTCGCCACCGACGCGGACGGGCAGGCATGGACTCCGCCCTCGTGGGAGGAGATCGTCAGCACGCACAGCGCCCGGGTCTACCGGCTCGCCTACCGCCTCACGGGCAACCAGCACGACGCCGAGGACCTCACGCAAGAGGTGTTCGTCCGCGTCTTCCGCTCCTTGTCCACGTATTCGCCGGGCACCTTCGAGGGCTGGCTGCACCGCATCACCACCAACCTCTTCCTGGACATGGTCCGGCGCAAGCAGCGCATCCGCTTCGACGCCCTCGGCGACGACGCGGCCGAGCGCCTGCCCAGCCGCGAGCCCACCCCGCAGCAGGCCTTCAACGACGCCCACTTCGACGCGGACGTCCAGCAGGCCCTGGACACCCTCGCGCCCGAGTTCCGCGCCGCCGTCGTCCTGTGCGACATCGAGGGACTGTCGTACGAGGAGATCGCCGCGACCCTCGGCGTGAAGCTCGGCACCGTCCGCTCCCGTATCCACCGTGGCCGCTCCCAGCTCCGCAAGGCCCTCGCCCACCGTTCGCCCCAGGCGCGGCAGGCCGAGCGGCGTTCCTTCGTGGCCCGTGTCCCCGCTCTGGGGGGAGGGGGCGCGACCGCGTGAGTGGATCTCGGCCGAACCCTGCGGAGACGCACTTCGCAGAGCAGCACCTGGGAGACCGGCTCTCCGCCCTGGTGGACGGAGAACTCGGTCATGAGTCGCGCGAGCGCGTCCTGGCCCACCTGGTCACCTGTAACCGGTGCAAGGCGGAGGCGGACGCCCAGCGGCGGCTGAAGAACGTGTTCGCGGAGGCGGCCCCGCCCCCGCCCTCCGAGAGCTTCCTGGCCCGTCTCCAGGGCCTTCCCGGGGGAGGTGACCTCGACGGCGGCGGCACGCCCACGCCCGGGGGAGGCTTCCTCGGGCGCGGCGCCGAGGACGGACTCTTCGGCGTGAGCCACGACGAGCGCTTCGCGTTCGGCTACGTACCGGCCGCCGCCGTGCACGCGGTCGCCCCCGGGGAGCGCGGATTCCGCATCCATCCCGTCGGCCGCCCCGAAGCCGACCGCTCCGCCTCGCGCGGAATGCGCTTCGCGTTCGCCGCCGCCGGAGCGGTGTCGCTTGCCGCCGTCGCCCTCGGCGGCGTGACCACCGCCCTCCCCGGCGACCTCGGCGCGGAGGCCCGCGGCGGCTCCGGCACCGGCAGCAACGTGAGCCCCACCCGCTCCTCCGGCACCGGCACCGGCACGGCGGCTCCCGACGCCCAGCGGCGCCGTTCGGCGGGTCCGCTCCCGCAGGGCAGCAGCCTGCTCGGCCCGACGCCGGTGGCACCGACCTCCATGTCTGCGCCGCTGCTGCCCGGCATGCCGACCCCGATCTCCGGGCCGGTCCAGGACACCGCGCGCGACCTGACCGGGCCGGTGATGGCCGGTGCGGCCGTGGTCTCCCCGCTGATACGACCGATGGACGACGTCGCCCCGCTCACGCTGACCACCCGGTCCGCGGTTCCCCAGACGTCCACCCCCAGCCCGTCGGCGTACCCCCCTCCCGGCTCTGCCTCCGCCTCCGGCCCTTCCGCCACCGCATCACGCCGGGCACCCTGACCGGCCTCTGCGCCGCGCCTCCCGGACCTGGTTGAATCCTGCGTGTCCGTGCCCGTGGCGCTGAACCGGGTACGGGATCGACGTTCCGCGGCCGCGGCGCCACGCGCGCGGCCGCGGCCAGCCGTGGGGAGAGCATGAACGAGGGGAACCCGACGCACGTCCCGGCACGGGAGCAGGGGGAACGTGGGGAGCAGCGGGAGCACCGGGAGCATGAGGAGCGCCGGGAGCACCCGGAGTACCCGGAGCAAGGCCCGCTGGGCGGGAACGGCGAGCAGAGGCAGTCGGCGCCGACGAGGGACGCGCTGGTGAGCCCGGCGGGTCACGACGACGCGCCACGCGACGGCGACACGTCCGGCGGCAACGGCCCGGCAGGCGACCACGACGCTCCGGGCGACGGGGACTTCGAACTCGCCAAGCCGGCGCCGGTGGGTGCGGGACCGGTCGGCGCGGACTTCCCCGAGGCGGCCGAGGCGGCCCAGGACGGGTCCGAGGGTGCCGCGGAGCAGTTCCCCGAGCGGCTCAAGCCCCTGCACGACCCCGACCCCTACAGCACCCCGCCCTACGGCGAACCGGGCCCCTGGGCGCCCGCACCGCCGGTCCAGCACCCGTCGGCGACCCCGGCCCGGGGGACGGTCGTACCCGCACCCATGCCCGCCGCCCCGGCGGCCCCGGAACCGGCCCAGCCGCACGCGCACGCCCCGGCTCCCGCTCCCGCTCCCTCCGCCCCGCAGGCGCACGCCCCGGACCCCGCTCCCTCCGCCCCGCCGATGGCGCCTCTGCCCCCGTCCCCGTCCCCGCCCCCGTCCGACGAGCCCTGGCGGCAGCGGTACGACCCCTGGGCCGGTACCTCCGCCGCGCAGCAGGCCGGTGCCCAGGCGCCGTTGCAGCAGACCGGTGCCGCCGTGCTCACCGACCGGCAGCGCAAGCGCCGGGCGTGGCGGCTCCTGCTCGGCGGCTCCCTGGCGATCGCCCTCGTCGCGGGCGGCATCGGCGGTGTCGCCGGCGCCTGGCTGGAGCGCGAGGGCGTCGGGGACATCCACCTGCCGCAGGCCGCGGGGGTGCCCGCCGGGCGGGCACCCGACAGCGTGGCCGGGATCGCCGCGCGGGCCCTGCCCAGCGTCGTCACGCTGCACGTCAGCGGGAAGGACGAGGCGGGCACCGGCACCGGCTTCGTCCTCGACACGCGCGGGCACATCCTCACCAACAACCACGTCGTCGCGCCCGCCTCGTCCGGCGGCGAGATATCCGTGACGTTCAGCAGCGGCGACACCGCCAAGGCGAAGGTCGTCGGCCGGGACAGCGGGTACGACCTCGCCGTCGTCCAGGTCAGCGGCGTCAGCGGGCTCACCCCCATGCCGCTCGGCAACTCCGACGACGTGCGGGTCGGCGACCCCGTGGTCGCCATCGGCGCCCCCTTCGACCTGGCCAACACCGTCACCTCCGGCATCATCAGCGCCAAGGAACGGCCCATCACGGCCGGCGGCGAGAAGGGCGACGGCAGCGATGTCAGCTATGTCGACGCGCTGCAGACCGACGCCCCCATCAACCCGGGCAACTCAGGCGGCCCGCTCCTCGACACGCGTGGCCGGGTCATCGGCATCAACTCGGCCATACGCTCGGCCGACGGCGGCTCGGACTCCGGCGAGGGCCAGGCCGGCTCCATCGGCCTCGGCTTCGCCATCCCGGTCAACCAGGCCAGGCGCGTCGCCGAGGAACTGATCAACGAGGGGCGCGCGACCCACCCCGTGATCGGCGTGACCCTCGACATGGGCTACACCGGCGACGGCGCCCGCATCGGCACCAAGGGCGGCAACGGCGGCCCCGCCGTCGCCCGGGGCGGCCCCGGTGCCCGTGCCGGACTCGCGGCGGGCGACGTCATCACCGAGGTCGACGGCGAGCACGTCCACTCGGGCGAGGAACTGATCATCAAGATCCGCGCCCACCGGCCCGGCGACCGGCTGCGGCTGACCGTCGAACACGGCGGTGTCGAACGTGACGTCCCGCTCGCGCTGGGAGCGTCGGAGCAGAACTGACAGAAGTCTCACCTCGGGACGGTACCGGTCGGACAGGTACGCCGGGTACCGTTGACCGACCGAGGACATCGCAAGGAGCTTTCAGGTGTTCAATGACATAGGGCCGCTCGAGCTGGTGACGCTCATCGTCCTCGCCGTGCTCGTCTTCGGTCCGGACAAGCTCCCGAAGGTCATCCAGGACGTCACGCGCACGATCCGGAAGATCCGCGAGTTCTCGGAGAGCGCCAAGCAGGACATCCGCGACGAGCTGGGTCCCGAGTTCAAGGACTTCGAGTTCGAGGACCTCAACCCCAAGACCTACCTGCGCAAGCAGCTCGACGGCGACGCGCTGGGGCTCGGCGAGATCCGCAACGGCTTCGACCTGAAGAAGGAGATCGCCGAGGTCACCGACGCGGTCAACGGCCGCGCCGGCGCTGATTCCTCCGACTCCTCCGCCGCCTCTTCGGCCGTCGGCCGTGTCGACATGACCAAGCGGCCCGAAGTGCCCGCCAAGGACGACCGCCCGCTCTTCGACGCCGACGCCACCTGACGCTCCGACCGCGCGGCCGACCGCGCGGGCCCCGGCCGGTCCCGAAACACCGCGACACACCGGGACACACCCGGGCACTCGGAAACACGCGGAGACTCACCCGGACTCGCCGGGACACGCGGGGAACACCTCGTACGTGACGCGTTTCATAGCCCGCACCTGCCGTACGAGCCTCTGACGGGCCGTCCGGACGACCCACGCGCCGATCGGTTTCCCTGCTGCTCTCAGCAGTGTGGATATGCTGCCGAGTTGTTGTGCGGACCGGCGGAGTACGCCCGAGGGGGGCGGGCAGCCCCGGTCCGACGAGAGCGAGGAGGCGTCCGGGCAGATGGAGACGACGAGTCGGGTGGGCGCGAACGCGCCGGCCGCGTCGGGCGGACAGCAGTTCCCCGTCGCACGGCGCACGGTCGACGGCTACCTGCAGGCGCCCTTCCCGTGGTACGGCCTCGACGAGGCGTTCACGGGGCCGCGTTGGCTGATGCAGGTCGGCATGGCGGCTGATGGCGCGGTTGAACACGGATCGATGGGGCACGGGGACGAGCCCTCCGTCCGTAACGAGCATGTGGCCGCGTCCACGGACGAGCCGAGGGAGAAGTTCGCGGTCGTGGTGACCGTGCCCGCGAACCCGTCCCGGCGCAGCGCCGACGGCACGGGGCTGCTGGAGGCGACATCGGTGTCCTCGGCGGCCTGGCTGGCCGGTGTGGGGCTGCTGTCGTTCACCTGGCCGGGGCAGATGGACCACAGCCTGCGGGACGACTGGCTGGACCAGCAGACGGAGACCGCCTGGGCCCTGGCCGACGACCTCGAGGGACCGGAGTGGTCCAGGCTCTCCCTGCCGGTGGACGGGGTGGCCACGTCGTTCTACTACCGGGAGTCGGAGTTCGGCTGGGTGCTGGCCGGCGCCACCGAGGCCGGGGTGCATGTCGGGGCCTACGGCCGGGGCATGAGCGCGTACGGGCTCGGGTTCGCCGTCGTGAAGGACCTCGCCGCGTACGCCTAGCCGGCGAGGTCCTTCACGACGGCCGGCCGGGGGAATCCCCGGCCCGCCGCTTCGGCGGCGGACCCGTCGACGAGCGCAGGATCCGACTACGCGCGTTGGGCCCGCCGACGAGCGCAGGGCCCAACGGCGAAGGGGCGCCCACGATGTGGCGCCCCTTCGCTGTGAGCAGTGCTCAGAACTTGTTCTTCCGGTAAAATACCAGGTCAAGCCTCTTTCCCGGTATCCGGGGCCGTGCTCGGGCCGTCAGAGCGGGAAGACCCCCCGAAGAGAGCATCCACAGCGGACCTCGTTCGGCTGTCACTGCTGGGCATGAGGTGCGTGTACGTGCGCAGCGTGAAGGCCGGATCAGCGTGACCGAGGTACTCGCTGAGAGCCTTGATGCTCTCCCCGGCGTCGAGCAGCACCGATGCGTAGAAGTGCCTCAGCGCATGCATGCCGTTGCCCGGCCCAGGAGTGATTCCGCCGGCTAGAAGCGCCGGTCGCCAAAACTGCTTGTTGAACGGGTTTCGGTCGATTGCCATCCCCCCTGGAGACCGACAGATCACCGGCACAGAGACAGCCGAGCCGTCCAGCGTCCGCCAAGGCAGCTCGACCTCCGCAGGAGGGTTGCTGAGTCAGGTGTGCCGCCAACGAGGCAGCCACGGAATCCGGCAGCGGCACGTCCCTCACCTTGCCGCCCTTAGGTAGGGCGAAGACCCGACGTCCATGCAAGAGCTTCACCTGTCGCACGACGTGCAGAGTGCCGCTCCGGAAATCGACGTCATCTGCACCGAGCCCGAAGGCTTCCCCCTGACGAAGCCCACAACCGGCCGCGAGGTCCACAAGGACCCGGTAGCGGGCATCGAGCGCGCCCCGCACGGCACACACTTGCTCGAACGACCAGGGCACGACCTTTCTGGGATCAAGCCGCGGGGCCTTCACCGAGCGCGACCGGCAGGGGTTCTCGTGGATGATCCGGTCCTCCACAGCGGCGGTGAACACGGTCGAGACATGAGCGAAGATGGCACGGCGATAAGCGGAGGCCAGACCGTTCCCTTCCAGAGTCCGGAGCCAGGACCGCACATGTGACGGCGTGAACGACGCCATGGGCCGTCCGCCGATGTGCGGGAGGGGGCGCCGTTGCCGCCCGCGGGTCCGTAGTGGCGTGCGCGGGGTGCTCCCATCCCGTACACCATCGACCCAGGCAGAGCCGAGCAGACGCGGCCCATGGCGTCCAGGTCGTTCGTACAGTGGCGCGCTCCACCTGGACGCCATGAACCACGCCCGCTCCACGGTGTGTGGGTCGACGGCGTACGGGATGGGAGCTGGGGTGAGCGGTGGGTATGGGGAGGTGGTTAGCCACGCTGCTAAGCCGAAAGGACCTTCACATTCCTCTACTTGCCGCTGTGGTTCCCCTCTTGGGTACTTTTGCCGTACGGTGGATGTAAGCGCTGACCCGTAGCTCATGCTTCGGCTAGGCACTTTCCGCCCCCTGGTGTATCCAGGGGGCCTTAACTTTTTCGCACTACGATCCTCGGTGCAGGCCCGCCAGACATCCTGTTGGTCTCGCGTCTCATGGCATCACCGAGCTCAAGCCACATGTCTGCCGGGCAAACGGAAGAGACCGCGCGCGAAGGTGGCACGTAAGCTCTGAACGCCGCGTGGGCGGCGAGGTCGGCAAACTGGATGAAATAGGAATGATCCGAGCGTCGAGGAACCGGGTCATCGAGCAGCATCCACGCCGGAACGTTGATTGATCCAGTGCCATAGGCGCTGCCAGCAGTCATGTGCCGCCGAGACTTTCGTACGAGGCGCCGAACGTGGTCGTCTTCGCCTTCGTCATGAAAGATCATGATTGGAGTCTTTGCGGCGTGACTGGCCCGCTCCAAGCGTTGCATGAGCGTGGTCCAAGCCAGCTCAAAGCATGCACCATCGCTGAGTCCAACCGCCCGCTTGTCGATGATGATGGCAAATGCCTTGGCTTTCAGGTCCACCAAGGCCCGCATGTGGGCGCGGTAGATGATCTGTCGGCCGCGCGGCCCGATGCCGAGGTGTCGGATGCTCCCGCTGTTGCGCAGTAGGAAGTTCGCCTTGAGTTCGGAGCGCATGAGCACCCCGAACTTATCTCGGAGGCGCCGGCGGAAGGCAACGGCCTCATCGAACGAGGTGGCCCAGTTGTGATCTTCGATCAGGACACACCCGAGGGTGTACGTAAGGGTGCCGCCCTGCTCCACGGCACCAGTGTTGCCAGACTCATCGATATAGGCCATTAGCACCACAACATCATGCAGCACTCACCCGAACGAAGACCATCCTGTCACTCAATCTGAATTGATCTACGGTCAGTTGCGATCCGACGTTGTACCCCTTCCGGCGAAGCGTGTTGACCTGGGATTAGACGCTCATCGCCACCTTGCGCCACCCGCCGCCACCGGTCCGCTACGCAAGAACTCCAGCTCTAGACGCAGGATTTAACTGGTAGTCAGGTGAGGTTCTTGCGTAGTAGTGTCCTCTTCCGCGACTGGCGCTCACTTGGTCTGCTGTAGGCCTGCGTCAACGCGCGGAGGGGGAGCGGGATGCCTAAGATCCACATTCCTGTCATCGGCTACAAGCAGGGCGGTCGACAGATGATGACCACCGCCATGTCTGCCGTCGACCTCGTGTCGATGGTGGCCAAGCCGGAGGCGTGGGATCCGGTCAAGACCACCGCCCATGGCAATCGGCCGCGCGACAACAACCACATGGCCGGCATCGTCAGCTACTTGGAGACCGAGGAGAAGTTCGTCCTCGGCGCCGCGGTGCTGTACCTCACGTCGAAGGAGGCTGAGTTCAAGCCCATCCCCGTTCCCGGCGTCACGACGGAAATCGATGCCGCGCAGGTGGGCACCCTCGCCATCGACATTGGGGCAAAGTTCGACATCGGTGACGGACAGCACCGCATCGGCGCTTACGAGAAGATCGTCCAGAGTCGCGACGAAGACGATCCGCTCATTGAGCGCTTGCGCACCGCCGGCCAGCCTCTGATCATCGTTATCGAGGACGACCCCAAGCACCGCGCGCAGGACTTCGCCGATCTTCAGCGCAACGTCAAGGCCCCGACGGCCTCTATGGGTCAGTCCATGGATCGCCGTCAACCCATCAACCGCGAGCTCTCCGACCTCTTCGACGACGTCCCGCTCCTCCAGGACAAGGTCGAGTACTTCAAGGACAACCCGGGCAAGCTCTCGGCGAAGGCGTTCAGCTTCAAGACCGTCCGTTACGTCTCTGGGCTGCTTCTGGTCGGCAATGGCTACCGCTCGCCGGCCACCATGGACAAGGCTGTCAACGGCCGCTTCGAGGGCGAAAAGAGTGATCCTGAGAAGGCTCGCTCCACCCTGAAGGAGTTCTGGACTGGGCTGGGAGAGCTGGTTCGCTTCGCTGACGTCGTGGACGGCAACGTCACCGTTCCTGAGCTGCGTGAGGCTACCTACCTCACCTCTGCCGGCGTTCTGTACGCCATCGCTTTTGCGGTCCACGCGATCACCCTCGACGGCAAGACCAGCGTCGCGGATGCGGTCCGCGCCTTGGATGGGGTGGACTTCGACCGCACCACCAAGACGGCCGACATTAAGATCGAAGACACGATCTTCGCCGGCAACCTGATCGACCCCGAAACGGGCAAGCTCGTGGCTGGTCGAACGGCCTGGGAGGCCGCGGGCGCCCTGCTCTTCGCAGAGATCGCCACGGTTCTCCATGGCAGCGGCACCGTCCCCGCTCAGACGTCTGCAGATGAGACGGCCAGCGTCTGATCGATGCCGTTCCGACACTGATCGGTCGCCGTTCCTTGACATCCGCGGAACGGCGACCGATGTGCATACGGCTTAGGAGGGCAGCATGCGCAGCGAAGAGCAATGCTCGGAACCTGTGGATCGGTGCCGGGAGGAACGCGGAGGGCGTACCTTCCCGATGATCCCTTGAAGGTCTCCGAGTAGGCCCGCGTTCGCAGCGCGGGTCGGGAAGGCACGCCCGTGCTGAGCGTAGTGAACGCGGACGGCAGTATCGCGTCCGGCTCCCTGATCGACGAGATCGTCCGCGAGGGCGCCCGCCGGATGCTGGCCGCCGCGCTGGAGGCGGAAGTCAACCAGTACATAGCCGAGTTGGCTGCCGAGACCGACGAGCGCGGACGGCGCCTGGTCGTACGCAACGGCCACCACCGGCCCAGGACAGTCGTCACCGCGGCCGGGCCGGTCGAGGTCACCGCGCCGCGCGTCAACGACCGCCGCGTCGACGAGGCCACCGGCGAGCGCAAGCGGTTCTCCTCCAAGATCCTTGCGCCGTGGTGCCGCAAGTCACCGAAGATCTCGGAGGTGCTGCCGCTGCTCTACCTGCACGGACTGTCGTCCGGAGACTTCGTGCCCGCGCTGGAGCAGTTCCTCGGCGGCACGGCCGGACTGTCGGCCGCGACGGTGACCCGGCTGACGAAGCAGTGGAGCGACGACCACGCCGCCTTCCAGGACCGGGACCTGTCCGACCGTGATTTCGTCTACGTATGGGCCGACGGGGTCCACCCGAAGGTGCGGCTCGGCCAGGCGCACTCGTGCGTGCTGGTCATCCTCGGCGTCCGCCTGGACGGCACCAAGGAGCTGATCGCGCTGGCCGAGGGACTGCGGGAGTCCACCGAGTCGTGGGCCGACCTGCTGCGCGACTGCCGCCGCCGCGGAATGCGCGACCCCGAACTCGTCATCGGCGACGGCGCGATGGGCCTGTGGAAAGCCCTGATCGAGGTGTTCCCGACGGCTCGGCACCAGCGCTGCTGGGTCCATAAAGCCCGTAACGTGACGAACTGTCTTCCGAAGTCCGCACAGCCGGGCGCAACGAAGGCAATGCAGGAGATCTACAACGCAGAGGACAGGGCCCACGCCGAGAAGGCGATCGAGGCGTTCTCCCGCACTTACGGCACGAAGTGGCCCAAGGCCGTCGCGAAGATCACCGACGACCGGGACGAACTGCTCGCGTTCTACGACTTCCCGGCCGAGCACTGGGTCCACCTGCGGACCACGAATCCCATCGAGTCGACCTTCTCCACCGTCAAGCTCCGGACCAAGGTCACCCGAGGCGCCGGCAGCCCGGCCGCGGCCCTGGCCATGGTGTTCAAGCTCGTCGAATCCGCCCAGGCCCGCTGGCGGGCGATCACCGGAGCCCACCTGGTCCCACTCGTCCGGGCCGGGGCCCGGTTCGAGAACGGTCTGCTGGTCGAACGCACCGAAAGCCACGCGGCCTGAGGAGAATGCCCAGATGACCGTCTCCGACACCTACGGCACGAACTCCTACACAGCCAAGGAGTTGGCCAGCCTGCTCGCCGACCGACTCGACGTGACCTTCACCGAACGCGAGAGCGACTACCTCGGCGTCTACTTCCTGGCCACCCTCGCCGACACGACCCGCCTCCAGATCCAGCCGAACGCCATTCCCGGAGACGACGAGGAAGACGATCTCTACGACGACGAGCACCCCGACGTGTCGGTACTCCTGCTCATCACCTCGCCGGCCGCCGCCGAGCCTCTCAGCAACGAGCTCTCGGCGGTCGGAGAACTCACCAGGCTCCGATCAACTCGAAGCTGAGCAACTGCCGATCCACAAGTCTTGACTATTGCTCCGCAGCGAACCCAGCTCTGCGGTACAGCAGTGAAGTACAGCAACCGCAGCAACCGGCCTCACCCAGCACCGGCCCCGCAAGACCGTAGCTCGACCGGTATGACCGTTCGCGACCGATCCACATAGAGCTACGGATCAGAAGGTGCCCGTGCCCCATCCGTGCCCGATGCCGCGGGAACCTGCGGGGAACACCGGGCAGGCACGGTGATCGAGCACGAGAACGGCCCCCGACCAGATGCCCAGGTCAGGGGCCATTCTCACTGCTCATCAAGCGGAGGTGGTGGGATTTGAACCCACGGTGACATCGCTGCCACGACGGTTTTCAAGACCGTATGCCGCAGCCCGAGGCGGGCGGGCGATCAGTTACCAGTGAAGACGGGGACGATCACTGCTGCGATCGCAGAGAGTAGGCCGGCTACGGCCAAGAAGGCGTTGAACTTCTCCTTCGGGGTCGGGAAAACGGCACGACTCACGTCCCCGACCTTGCTCCGCAGCACGATCATCTTGAGCTTCTGCCAACGATGTTGGCGGTTTCGGCACCCCATCAGTACGCCATAAGCGTTGTTCCGGCAGTAGGTCCGACCGTCCCGATTGACCGCTCCACACCAGACCGGCACCTGGAAAGAAGCGTAGGCGAAGACCGCAACGGACAAAGCGGCGGTGATCGGGAGGGCCCATCGCTGGGTCCACGCGACGACGAGTGCCCCAACCGCGATATATCCCCAGTACAGGCGCATGGCTTTCCCCATGAGAGCGCAGCGTAATGGCATATGCGCAGGTCAAGCAGCAGCGCGAATCAGACAGAATCGCCGCTATGGCGTATACGTCCCTCTTGACTGCCGGTGCCTTTGGCGAAGCGGTCCGGTCCGGGCCGTCTCCGGGCCGTCCGGCGGTGCTCGGCGATGACCGGCGATGACAAACGTCGACGGCTCCGCCGCTGGTCAGAGAGTTGACCGGTGACGGAGCCGCAGATCGCAGGGGGGCGACTTCAGAACTTGTTCTTCGGGGTGAGACCCAGTGACAGGCCCGACAGGCCGCGCTGCCGGCCGCCCAGCTTGCCCGCGATGGCACGCAGGGCGGAGCCGGCCGGGGAGTCCGGGTCGGTGAGGACGATCGGCTTGCCCTCGTCGCCGCCCTCGCGGAGGCGGACGTCGATGGGGATGCTGCCGAGGACCGGAACCGTCGTGCCCGTGGTGCGGGTCAGGCCCTCGGCGACCATCTGGCCGCCGCCCGTGCCGAAGACGTCGACCATGTCGCCGCAGTGCGGGCACGGCAGGCCGGACATGTTCTCGACCACGCCGACGATCTTCTGGTGGGTCTGTACCGCGATCGAGCCGGCGCGCTCGGCGACCTCGGCCGCGGCCTGCTGCGGCGTCGTGACGACCAGGATCTCGGCGTTCGGGACCAGCTGCGCGACCGAGATGGCGATGTCACCGGTGCCGGGCGGCAGGTCCAGGAGCAGGACGTCCAGGTCGCCCCAGTACACGTCCGCCAGGAACTGCTGGAGGGCGCGGTGGAGCATCGGGCCGCGCCAGACGACCGGGGCGTTGCCCGGGGTGAACATGCCGATGGAGATGACCTTCACGCCGTTCGACTGCGGCGGCATGATCATGTTCTCGACCTGGGTCGGGCGGCCGTCCACGGCCAGCATGCGCGGCACGCTGTGGCCGTAGATGTCGGCGTCCACGACACCGACCTTCAGACCGTCGGCGGCCATCGCGGCCGCCAGGTTCACCGTCACCGAGGACTTGCCGACGCCGCCCTTGCCGGAGGCGACCGCGTAGACGCGGGTGAGGCTGCCCGGCTTGGCGAAGGGGACCTCGCGCTCCGCCTGGCCGCCGCGCAGCGCGTTGGCCAGCTCCTTGCGCTGCTCGTCGCTCATCACGTCCAGCGTGACGCCGACACGGGTGACGCCTTCGACCCGGGACACCGCATCGGTCACACGCTGGGTGATCGTCTCGCGCATCGGGCAGCCGGAGACCGTCAGGTAGACGGTGACCGCGACCGCTCCGTCCGCTCCGATCTCCACCGATTTGACCATGCCGAGTTCGGTGATGGGGCGGTTGATCTCGGGGTCGTTCACCGTCGCGAGCGCTGCGTGCACGGCGTCACTCGTCGGGGTGGAATCCGGCCTATCGGCAGCCATCGGTCTTCCTTCGCAGCTAGTCTCCTGCTCGAGCCATAAGGCGCCGGGCAGGGCTTGTCCGTCGTGAGGGCGCGGACGCGTTCAAATGAGAAGCCGCTCCCTCCGGGAGAGGCGGAGTCACAAGGACGATGTTACGGCGCTCAGAGCCGCCGTCGAGAACCGTCTCTCTGTACCACCGAAGTCCGGTGCTCCTCGATCTCCCGCAGGAGATCTTGGAGCTCGGCTCGCATCCAGTCGCGGGTGGCCACCTCGCCCAGGCCCATGCGCAGCGCGGCGATCTCGCGGGTCAGGTACTCGGTGTCGGCGATGGACCGCTCGTTCTGCTTGCGGTCCTGCTCCAGGTTGACGCGGTCGCGGTCGTCCTGCCTGTTCTGCGCGAGCAGGATCAGCGGGGCCGCGTAGGAGGCCTGCAGGGACAGCATCAGGGTCAGGAAGATGAACGGGTACTGGTCGAAGCGGACCGCCGTCGGCGCGGCGATGTTCCACACCACCCACAGGATGATGACGACCGTCATCCACACGATGAAGCGGCCGGTGCCGAGGAACCGGGCGATCTTCTCCGACAGGCGGCCGAAGGCCTCCGGGTCCCACTCGGGCACGATCCGGCGGCGGGGCGGGCGCGGCTGGTCCAGCCGGGCGCGCGGCCGGCCGGCCGCCGTGGCGCCCGTCGGGGTGCGCTCGCGGCCGCTCTCGCGGATGCCGTCGCGCTCAGGAGCCATGGCCGTCAGCCTTCCGGTCCGCCACGAGGCCGGTTCCGTCGTCCTCGTCCAGGTGGAACTCCGTCTCCCGCCAGTCGTCGGGCAGCATGTGGTCCAGTACGTCGTCCACGGTGACCGCGCCCAGCAGCGAGCCGGACTCGTCCACCACGGGGGCGGCGACCATGTCGTACGTGGCGAAGAACCCGGCGATGACGGGCAGGGCGTCGTCGGGGTCGAGGGCCTGGAGGTCGTCGTCGAGGAGGGCGCTGACCAGGGTGTACGGGGGGTCGCGCAGCAGCCGCTGGAAGTGGACGGTGCCCAGGTACTTGCCGGTCGGGGTCTCGTCCGGCGGCCGGCAGACGTAGACCTGGGCGGCGAGCGCCGGGGTGAGGTCCTGGTTGCGGACCCGGGCGAGCGCGTCGGCGACGGTGGCGTCCGGGCGCAGCACGATCGGCTCGGTGGTCATCAGACCGCCCGCGGTGTGCTCCTCGTACGACATCAGGCGCCGCATCTCCGCCGCGTCGTCGGGCTGCATCAGGCTCAGCAGCCGCTCCTTGTCCTCCTCCGGCAGTTCGGAGAGCAGGTCGGCCGCGTCGTCCGGGTCCATGGCCTCCAGGACGTCCGCCGCGCGCTCCTCCTTCAGCTTGCCGAGGATCTCGATCTGGTCGTCCTCGGGCAGTTCCTCCAGGACGTCGGCGAGGCGGTCGTCGTCCAGGGCGGCGGCGACCTCGGCGCGGCGCTTGGCGGACAGATGGTGCAGGACGTTGGCCAGGTCGGCGGGGCGCAGCTGCTCGAAGGTGGCCAGCAGGCTTTCGGCGCCCTGCCCGTGCTCCTCCAGGGAGAACCCGGTGACGGCCGACCACTCCACGGTCAGCGTCTCGCCCTTGGCTCGCCGGAAGGCCCCGGCCTTCTTCCCCTTGCGCACGAACACGCGGTCGACCTCCCAGTCCCGGCGGGCGGGCAGCTGCTGGACGGACAGGTCCAGGACGGTGACCTCCTCGCCGGTGTCCACCAGCTGCACGCGCCGGTCCAGCAGCTCCCCGAAGACCAGCCGCTCGGTGGGCCGCTGCTCGAAGCGGCGCACGTTGAGCACGCCGGTGGAGATGACCTGGCCGGAGTCGATGCCGGTGACCCGGGTCATGGGCAGGAAGATGCGGCGCCGGTTCGACAGCTCGACGACCAGCCCGAGGACGCGCGGGGGCTTGCGCCCGACGCGCAGCATGACGACCACGTCGCGTACGCGGCCCACCTGGTCGCCGGTCGGATCGAAGACGGGGACCCCGGCGAGGTGCGAGACGAAGATCCGGGGGGCGCCGGCTGCCATGACGGTGCTTCCTTTGCGTGGGGATCGTGGGAACTGCTCGGATTTGCCCTCTCGCGTGCGCTTCAGGCTAGCCCGTACTGATCGGAGGCGCCCTGGTGGGCGGTCCGGACGGACTGGCTCGGCCGGGCGTGCGGCGCCCTTGTACGCTGCCGTACGCCGCTTTCGGAACCCTCAGAGAGGCAGCCCCGCCTGTGATCGCGATTGACCACGGCCGTACTCGCCGGACCACGCTGGTGGCCACGATCTGCGCGCTGGCCGTGGCGGGGGCGGCGCTGCTGACGGGGTGCGGCGGTGACGATCCGGACGCGGGGACGAACGGGGTGGGCAAGCTGCCCCCCGACAGGATCCAGGCGAAGACGCGGGCCGCCGCGGATACCGCGCGCGCGGTACGGCTGTCCGGGACCGTCGTCACCAGCGGGCTCACCTACACGCTGGACATGCGGCTGAAGAGCGGCGGGGGCACCGGCTCGGTCACCTCCAAGGGAGGGACCTTCCGGCTGCTGCGCGTCGGCAAGCAGCTCTACCTGAAGGCCGACGCCGACTTCTGGCACCACAGCGGGGACACGTCGGCGGCCGGCAAGCTGGACGACAAGTACGTGAAGGTGCCGCAGGGCGACCCCGCGTACAGGAAGTTCAGCGGTTTCACGGACAAGGACGTCCTCCTCGGCGGGCTGCTCACCCTGCACGGCAAGCTGGCCGCCGCCGGCCACCACGACCAGGCGGGCACCCGCACGATCCGCATCACCGGCGACAACGGCTCCGGCGGCACCCTCGACGTCTCCCTCGACGGCACCCCCTACCCCCTCCGCCTCGTCCGCGCGGGCAGCGCCGGCACGCTCACCTTCTCCGACTGGGGCAAGGACTTCCCGGCCGCCGAGCCGGCGAAGTCGGAAACGGTGGACTACGGCCGGCAGCTGCCGGGGTCCTGAACCCGCGGACGCCCGCCGATCAGGCCGTACCTTTCCCGGCCCCGACCCGGCGCCGCGTCGGTGCCGCTTCGGCTCCTGCCCCTGTTTCGGCTCCTGCCCCTGCCCCCGCTTCTGCCGCTTCCGCTACTTCGGCTGCTTCCGCTTCCGACGCTTCGTCAGGAGGCGCGGCAGGGCCGCCGGTACCGGCTCGCGGGTGGTCGCCGGAGTCGGCAGCGGGCGTTCGGCCAGGCTGCCCGTGGGCGGCGGTGCCACGGAACCCGTCGGGGTCAGGCGGAGCACCCTGCACTCGCGGGCCCAGCGGGCCGGCATCTCCTCGCTGTCGGGGGCGTTCAGCCGCTTGCCCTTCAGCTCGGCCACCGCCGCCTCCCACTCCGGGGAGCCGGGGGCCGGTTCGGACACGGTCGCCTGCCAGGTCACCAGCCGGCCGCCCTTGTCCTTGCCGCGCACGGTCACCTCGGCCGAGCCGCCGTCGGTGAGGCCGGGCAGCGGCTGCTCGCCGGGCCCGTCGCCGACCAGGCAGACCGCGCCCTCGTGCCACACGTGCCACAGCGGGCGCGCCGCGGGAGCCGAGGCCCCCCGGACCCAGACGAGGCCGGACTTCTTGGAGGCCTCCTCGATGAGCGCCCCGTCGAAAAGGGCCTGTCCGAGCAGCTCGCTAGTCATGCACCCAGCCTATCGAGCCCGCTCACAGCCAGCCGTTGCGCTTCAGCGTGCGGTGGATGCCGAGACACAGCACGGCCGTGACGCCCATGATCACCGGGTAGCCGTACTTCCAGTGCAGCTCCGGCATGTACTTGAAGTTCATGCCGTACACGCCGCACACCATCGTCGGTACGGCGATGATCGCGGCCCACGCGGTGATCTTCCGCATGTCCTCGTTCTGGGCGACGGACGCCTGGGCGAGGTTGGCCTGGAGGATGGAGTTGAGGAGTTCGTCGAAGCCCACGACCTGCTCCTGCACTCGGGCGAGGTGGTCGGCGACGTCGCGGAAGTACTTCTGGATGTCCGGGTCGATCAGCCGCATCGGCCGCTCGCTGAGCAGCTGCATCGGCCGCAGCAGCGGGGCCACCGCGCGCTTGAACTCCAGTACCTCTCGCTTGAGCTGGTAGATCCGCGCCGAGTCCACACCGCGCGAGACGCCGCCCTTGCGGCCGGGGGAGAAGACCTCGATCTCCACCTCGTCGATGTCGTCCTGCACGGCGTCGGCCACCGCGATGTAGCCGTCCACGACATGGTCGGCGATGGCGTGCAGCACCGCCGAGGGGCCTTTGTCGAGCAGCTCGGGGTCGGCCTCCAGCCGGTGGCGCAGCGCCCGCAGCGAACCCTGGCCGCCGTGCCTGACGGTGATGAAGAAGTCCCGGCCGGTGAAGCACATGACCTCACCCGTCTCGACGACCTCGCTGGTGGCGGTGAGCCGGTCGTGCTCGACGTAGTGGATGGTCTTGAAGACGGTGAAGAGCGAGTCGTCGTACCGCTCCAGCTTCGGCCGCTGGTGGGCCTGCACCGCGTCCTCGACGGCCAGCGGGTGCAGTCCGAACTCGCCCGCGATGTCGGCGAATTCCTCCTCCGTCGGCTCGTGCAGCCCCATCCACACGAACCCGCCGTCGCGGCGCACCAGACGCATCGCCTCCTGCGGGGTCAGCGGCTTGCCGGTCTCCAGGCGCGTGCCGTCGCGGTAGACGGCGCAGTCGACGACGGCGGAGGGCGTCGCGGGGTCGCGCGTGGTGTCGTACGGCTGCGGAGTGCTCGTCTCCTTGCGCAGGGACGGGCGGGACGACGGGCGGACCACGGCGCGCAGGTCGCGGATCATCGACATGGGCAGGCTCCTTCGCGGGCGGGCAGCGAAGTGACGCGGCGACGGTTGGAACTACCCGGAATGGGGACGTCCTGACCACAGATGTTTGGCACGTCCACAAAGCGGGGAGCACCGCACCGTCGCGGTGGCGACTTCGCTGCTGATGCAGAACTGATTCAGATCAGACAGATCAGGCAAAGCGAAAAGAAGTGCTCTTCCGAACGACGACGCGAAGGTGAAGGCGGCAGCCGGCCAGGAACCAGATTCAGCAACCGGAAGAGCGAGTGGTACTGCACGGTCGACTTCGATCCATGACAGCCCCACCTCCTCCGGCCGGTCCCTCGTAAGGGAGTCTCATCGGCGTCGGGACTCGATAGCATCGCTTCGGCGTGCTGCCCCGAACCACCGGCTCAGCGTAGCAGCAGCCCGAAGTGTCAAGGTGCCGCTTTGCCTGTCACTGACGAGTTCTATGCTCGCCGCATGGTTGATGTTCTCCCTCTGGTCGAGGCACGGTTGAACACCGCGCTGGGCGAGCCGGACGCGCGCGCCGCGGTCACCTTCCTCGGCACGGACCGCATCGAGGTGCTCCGCTTCCAGGGCAGCGACCCGGAGGGAGCCGTGGTCCGTTACGCCACGCTCGGGATGTCCGCGCAGCCCATGGCGGACCCCACGGCGATGCTCGCCGACCCCGTCGAAGGCCCCCGCGCCGAGCTGGTCCTCTCCGTCCGCGCCGGCCGTGCCGACACCGACAAGGTGCTCCGCCCGCTCGCGGTGCTCGCCGCGTCCCCGCAGGTGGAGGGTGTGGTGGTGGCGCCCGGCGCTTCCCTGGACGTGGGTGAGCCGCTGTGGCCCGGCGCCCCCTTCACCTCGGTCCTGGTGGGCGAGCCCGGCGGACTCGTCGAGGACCTGGAACTCGACGACCCGATGGACCCCGTGCGGTTCCTGCCGCTGCTGCCGATGACCCCGAACGAGGCCGCCTGGAAGCGGGTGCACGGTGCGCAGGCCCTCCAGGAGCGCTGGCTCGCGAACGGCACGGACCTGAGGGACCCCGCCCGTGGGTCCGTCCCGCTGGACACCGCCCCCGAGTGATCAAGTTCACCAAGGACCGCTTGTAGGTGGCCAGTTGGCGGAGGTGGTGACGCCGTCCTCGTCGGCGTGCGCCGGTGCCGCCGTCGACGAGCGCGCCGGACAGGGTCGTGCGGGCGATCGCCGCGGCGTGGCCGCCGTGCCCGGGCGCCAGCGCGTCGGCCGCGAGCAGGCACTGATTGATGCAAGGTGCATCTGGTTTCTGGCGGTGCGGGACGGGTGTCCGTTCCGTCCGGACGGGTGATCGTCCTTGACGTGGCGCGGCAGGGGTAGGACCGTGGAGCCCTATGAGGGGCGAACCCAGTTGCCCGAAGTGTGGTGGCCGGGTCCGGGCTCCCGGCCTTTTCGCCGATTCGTGGCAGTGTGATGCGCACGGGGCGGTGTATCCGCTGCAGCCCGTGATCCCGCCCAGCGTCGAGGCCCTGACCGTCGTCGTGCAGCGCACCCAGGTCCCGGTGTGGATGCCGTGGCCGCTGCCGGTCGGATGGCTGTTCACGGGCGTGACCTACGCCGGGGACGACCGGGGCGGAGGCCGTGCGACCGCCGTCGCCTGCTCCGGCCCCGGCCCGCTCGGCGGTCCTGGCGAGCTGATCCTGGTCGCCGAGGAGCTGGGCGTCGGCCTCGGTGCGCGGTACGCGGGCATCGACGGCCCGGACCCGGGGCCGTACCTGAACGTCGAGAAACCACCCCAGGCCAAGGTTCTGGCCGCCGGCCGGCCGACCCCGCTGTGGCACGTCTCCGGAACCTCGGGCGACCGCGCGGTCTTCGCCGGTGAGGCGCTCGGGATGTGGCTGTGGGCGGTGACGTGGCCCGAACAGTCGGGGCTGCTGATGTACGACGAGCTGGTGCTGACGGATCTGCGGGACGCGGGGGCGGAGATCGATCTGGTGCCGTGCGGGGCGTTGTCGCCGCGCTTGCTTCAGCCGTAGGGCGGGGGTGTGGGGCGTCGGCCGGTTGCCGGGTGCGGGTTGGTGGGGGCTGGGCGCGCAGTTCCCCGCGCCCCTTGGGTGGGTGGGGTCGAGGGTGTCTTGGAGGTGCGGGTTGGCTGGGGCTGGGCGCGCAGTTCCCCGCGCCCCTTGGGTGGGTGGGGTCGAGGGTGTCTTGGAGGTGCGGGTTGGCTGGGGCTGGGCGCGCAGTTCCTCGCGCCCCTGGGTGGGTGGGGGTGAGGGTGCTTTGGGGGTGTGGGTTGTAGGGGGTGCTTTGGGCGTTCGGGTGTGACAGGTCAGGCTTCTCTGCCGTTATGCTGGAGCGTCCACCCCTCTCCCGTCACCGCCTGGAGTACGCGTCGTGCGCATCGACCTGCACTGCCACTCCACGGCCTCCGACGGTACGGACACCCCCGCCGAGCTGGTGCGCAACGCCGCCGCTGCCGGACTGGACGTCGTCGCGCTGACCGATCACGACACCACCCGGGGTCATGCCGAGGCGATCGCCGCGCTGCCCGAGGGGCTCACGCTGGTGCCCGGGGCCGAACTGTCCTGTCGGGTCGACGGCGTGTCCATGCACCTGCTGGCCTACCTCTTCGACCCCGAGGAACCCGCGCTGCTCGCGGAGCGTGAGCTGGTCCGGGACGACCGGGTGCCGCGCGCGCGAGCCATGGTCGGCAAGCTGAACGCGCTGGGCGTGCCCGTCACCTGGGAACAGGTCGAGCGGATCGCCGCCGGCGGGTCCGTGGGGCGGCCGCACGTCGCCTCCGCGCTGGTCGAGCTGGGTGTCGTACCGACGGTGAGTGACGCCTTTACGAAGGAGTGGCTGGCCGACGGCGGCCGGGCCTTCGTGGAGAAGCACGAGACCGACCCCTTCGAGGCGATCCGGCTGGTCAAGAACGCGGGCGGGGTGGCCGTCTTCGCGCACCCGGCCGCCACCAAGCGCGGGCGCACCGTCCCGGAGTCCACGATCGCCGAGCTGGCCGCGGCCGGCCTGGACGGCATCGAGGTCGACCACCTGGACCACGACGCCGACGCCCGGGCCCGACTGCGCGCTCTCGCGAAGGAGCTGGGGCTGCTGGTCACGGGGTCCTCGGACTACCACGGCAGCCGCAAGACCGTCTCGCTCGGCGAATGCACGACCGACCCCGACGTCTACGGGGAGATCATCCGACGGGCCACCGGCGCGTTCCCGGTCCCCGGCACCGGCGGAATCTGAGGCTCGGGCCGGCCGCCGCGACGGGTTCGCCCGTCCGGTCCCCTCCCGCTGCTCCCCTCCCGCTGTTCTTCTCTCGTCTCGCTCGTCTCTGTTTCTCTCATCCGCACTGTCCGCCGTGCCCGTGCTCAGGCCCGTGTCCGCGGCGGTGGCTCCATCATGCAAGGCTCACCATGTTCGACGTCGCCGTCTTCGGCTCCCTGTTCCTGACCCTTTTCGTCATCATGGATCCCCCTGGGATCACCCCGATCTTCCTCGCCCTGACCGCCGGACGGCCGGCGAAGGTGCAGAAGCGGATGGCCTTCCAGGCCGTCTGCGTCGCGGGCGGCGTGATCGCCGTCTTCGGCCTCCTCGGCCACCAGATCCTCGACTACCTGCACGTGTCCATCCCCGCGCTGATGATCTCGGGTGGACTGCTGCTCCTGCTGATCGCGCTCGACCTGCTCACCGGCAAGACGGACGAGCCGAAGCAGACCAAGGACGTGAACGTCGCCCTCGTGCCCCTGGGCATGCCGCTGCTGGCGGGCCCCGGTGCCATCGTGTCCGTCATCCTGGCCGTGCAGAAGGCCGACAGTGTCGCCACGCAGGTGTCGGTGTGGTCCGCGATCGTCGCGGTCCACATCGTGCTGTGGGTGACCATGCGCTACTCGCTGCTGATCATCCGGGTCATCAAGGACGGCGGCGTGGTCCTCGTGACGCGGCTCGCGGGCATGATGCTGTCCGCCATCGCGGTGCAGCAGATCATCAGCGGTGTCGTGCAGGTGGTCAAGGCTTCCTGAACCGCTCGTACGGCAGCCCCCGTACGCGCAGAGCCCCTGTACGGCAGCTGCCGTACAGGGGCTCTGAAGCTTCTGCGGTGATCCGCGCGTGTTACGAAGCCGTGGTCCCGGCCGGGCGGATCCACAAGCGCTGCCCGATGGCGGCGGCCTGCTGAACGATCCGATTGACGGAGGCGGCGTCTACGACGGTGCTGTCCACGGTGGAGCCGTCGACCTCGTCGAGTCGCATGATTTCGAAGCGCATGGGCTTCTCCCTTCGTCTGGTCATCCTCCTGCGGAGAACTACTGGTGTGAGACGTGGTGTCTCGTACCTGTTCAACGGCTTGCATGTGTCAAACATTCCCTACGCTAAGGAAATTTTTCGAAGGACTAATTACTGACTGGTAAGCGGCGTCCGCTGGACGGACCGGGACCAGTTGTGTTCGCAGCGTGACCGCCGGGACAATGGAGACGATGAACGACGACCTGGCGGCCTTGGGCGCCCGCATCGACCACACCAACGAGCTGCTCCTGCGCATGCTCGCCGAAGTGGCGAAGACCCCCTCCACCCACGCGATCTTCGTCGACGCGGGATACCTGTACGCGGCCGCCGGCCGGCTCGTCGCCGGGACGGAGGACCGCCGCGCCTTCGACCTCGACGCCGAGGGCCTGATCGACGCGCTCATCGACAAGGCCCGCTCGATCTTCGCGGACAGCCGTCTGCTGCGCGTCTACTGGTACGACGGCGCCCGCCGCCGTATCCACACCGCCGAGCAGCAGACGATCGCCGAGCTGCCGGACGTCAAGGTGCGGCTCGGCAACCTCAACGCCAACAACCAGCAGAAGGGCGTCGACTCCCTCATCCGCACGGATCTGGAGTCCCTTGCCCGCCACCGCGCCATCAGCGACGCGGCGCTCCTCGGCGGCGACGAGGACCTGGTGTCGGCGGTCGAGGCGGCCCAGGGCTACGGCGCCCGTGTCCACCTGTGGGGCATCGAGGCGCCCGAGGGCCGCAACCAGGCCGAGCCGCTGCTCTGGGAGGTCGACAGCCAGCGCACCTTCGACCTGGAGTTCTTCAAGCCGTACGTCTCCCGGCGCACCGCCGCCACCTACGACGCGACCGCGGGCAACCGGCCCACCCGCGAGGCCGTCCGCTTCGTCGGCGCCCAGATCGCGGCGAAGTGGCTGGCCGCCCGGGGCCGCGACTCACTGAGCGAGCTCCTCCCCGGCCACCCGTACCTTCCCGGATCCGTCGACCAGGACCTCCTCGTCGAGGCCGAGGGGCTGCTCCAGTACTCCCTGCGCGGCCAGGCCGATCTGCGTCGCGCCCTGCGGGACGGGTTCTGGGAGCATCTGCAGACGCAGTACTGACGAGGCCGGAGCGCGCCGGTTCCGGGCGGGGTCAGTCCTCGGCCGTCTCGTCCCAGAAGTCCGCGAGCGCGCGGGCCGTCTCGGCGGGGCGGTCGGTGTTGGGGGAGTGTTCGGCACCCTCGACGACCGTCCGGCGGGCCCGCAGCCGTGCGGCCATCTCGTCGAGCAGGGGCAGCGGCCAGGTGTCGTCCAGCGCGCCCGACAGGACATGGAACGGCAGCGGTACGGCGGCCAGTTCGGCGACGCGGTCCGGTTCGGCACACAACTGCCGTCCGGTGGAGATGAGTTGGGCGGGCTTGGTGCCCAGCCAGCGGCGGCGCAGGTCCTCCCGGTTGTCGAGGCCGTCGCCCAGTTCCACGGCGGCCGCCTCCTCGGGCGCGTCCATCGCCCGCATCGCCTCCCACACTTCCGCCATCGTCATCACGGCGAGCGCGTCCCGCAGCAGCTTCACGCGCTCCTGCTGGGAGGGCGCGATGTGGGCGGGTCCGGACGCCATCAACGTCAGCGAGCGGAAGGGCGTGTGGTCCAGGAGTGCGGCCGCGCGCGCGATCTGCCCGCCGAGCGAGTGCCCCAGCAGATGCACGGGCTCACCGAGCGCCGCCACCTGGGCCAGGACGTCCCGCGCCAACTCCTGCTGGGCGTAAGCCGATTCGTCCTCGGCCGGACCGTCGGACTCGTACTGCCCGCGTCCGTCCACGGCCACGGTCCGGTACCCGCGCTCGGCCAACGGCACGTGCAGCGGATTGAAGTCCTCCTTGCTCCCCGTGAACCCCGGCACCAGCAGCGCGACACCCCGGGGCACCACCCCGTCGGCCACGGGTGCGTCGACGACGGCGAACTCCCCGCGTGCCGTCCGCAAGGAGTAGGCGCGGGCACCGGGCGGCGGGGTGAAGGTGGCAGGGCTGCTCATGGGGAGAGGTTAGCGGGCGGCGTACGGGCCGGCGCGGGCCGCCGGACCTGGCCCGTACTGAGCCGGACCTGCCCACACTGCGCTGCCGCCCCGTGCGCGCTGCCGCCCCGTGCTGCGCCGTCCCCGTACTACGCCGTCCCTGTACTACGCCGACGGCCCGGCCCCCGTCAGGGGACCGGGCCGTCGGCCGGGCGATGCGCGGCCGCCCGCTGTCGCGGGCAGGCGCGGATCAGGCCTCGGTGGCCTCGGCGGCAGCCGCCGCCTTGCGCGTGCGCCGGGCCTTGGGCTTGGCCTCGGCCTCGGGGGCCTCGGTCGTGGCGGCCGCGGCCTTGCGGGTACGGCGCGGCTTGACCTCAGGCTCCGCGGTCGCCTGCGCCGGAATCTCCGGAGCGGCGGCCGTGGCAACGGCCTTGCGGGTCCGTCGTGCCTTCGGCGCGGCAGCCTCCGCCCCGTCGACCGTCTCCACCGTGGTGGTGGCGGCCTTGCGGGTACGGCGCGGCTTGACCTCGGTCTCGGCCTCAGGGGCCTCCACCGTGGTGGCGGCGGCCTTGCGGGTGCGGCGCGGCTTGGCTTCCGTGCCCTCGGCGGTGTCGACGGCGGCTTCGGCGGTGACAGCGGCCTTCCGCGTGCGGCGCGGCTTGACCTCGGCCTCGGCCTCGGGGGCCTCCACCGTGGTGGCGGCCGTCTTCCGCGTGCGGCGCGGCTTGACCTCGGCCTCGGCCTCGGGGGCCTCCACCGTGGTGGCGGCCGTCTTGCGGGTGCGGCGCGGCTTGGCCTCGGTCTCCGTCTCGACCGTCTCCACCGTGGTGGCGGCGGCCTTGCGGGTGCGGCGCGGCTTGGCTTCCGTGCCCTCGGCGGTGTCGACGGCGGCTTCGGCGGCGACAGCGGCCTTCCGCGTGCGACGCGGCTTGACCTCGGCCTCGGCCACGGGGGCCTCGGTCGTGGCGGCGGCGGCCGTCTTGCGGGTGCGGCGCGGCTTGGTCTCCGTGCCCTCGACCGTGTCCACGGCGGCCTCGGCGGTGGCAGCGGCCTTCCGCGTGCGACGCGGCTTGACCTCGGTCTCCGTCTCGACCGTCTCGGCCGTCTCGGCCGTCTCCACCGTGGTGGCGGCGGCCTTGCGGGTGCGGCGCGGCTTGGTCGCCGGGGCGACCTCCTGCGCGGTCTCGACCGGCGCGACTGCCGCTTCGGCGGCCGGCGCGGCCGGCTCGACCGTGTTGCGGGTGCGGCGCGACTTGGCCTCGGCAGCCTCACTGGCCTTCGTGGCCTCCGCGGCCTTCGTGGCCTCGGCGGCCGCGAGTGCGGCGGCGGCGGCCTCGGCCGCGGCGCGCTCCGGGGTCTGGAACCTCGGCGCGGTGAACACCGGGGCCCGGAACGTCTGCGCCGGCCTGGCCTCGGCGGACTGCGCCGCCTTGCGGGCGCGACGACGGCGCGGCTGCTCCGGGGTCTCCACGGCGGCCGGCCGCTGCGCCTTGGCCACGGCGGCCTCGGGGGCCGAGGCCGTGGTCGCGGCGGCGGTGTTCACCGTCTCCGAGGCTCCGGCGCGCATGCGGCGACGGCGGCGCGGGGTGCGGGTCGCCCGGGACTCGTCGACGGTGCCGGTCTCGGCGGCCGGCGCCGAGACGGTCGTAGCAGTCGTAGCAGTCGTGGCGGTCGTGGCGGTCGCGGCGGCGGAGGTCTCGACGGGGGAACCCTCCTCCGTGCTGCCGTTACGGGTGCGGCGGCGACGGCGCGGGGTGCGGTCCGGACGCTCGCGCTCGGCCGGCGCGGCCTCCGCGGGGCCACCGCGGCCGTTGCGACCGCCGCGCGCACCGCGGCCACCGGTCTCGCCCAGGTCCTCCAGCGCCTCGGCCTCGAGCCCGGCGCGGGTCCGCTCCGAGCGCGGCAGTATGCCCTTGGTGCCCGCGGGGATCGACAGGTCGGAGAACAGGTGCGGGGAGCTCGAGTACGTCTCCACCGGCTCGGCGAAGCCCAGCTCCAGCGCCTTGTTGATGAGCTGCCAGCGCGGGATGTCGTCCCAGTCGACGAACGTGATCGCCGTACCCTTGGCGCCCGCGCGGCCCGTACGGCCGACGCGGTGCAGGAACGTCTTCTCGTCCTCGGGGGTCTGGTAGTTGATGACGTGGGTGACGCCCTCGACATCGATGCCGCGCGCGGCGACGTCGGTGCAGACGAGGACGTCGACCTTGCCGTTGCGGAAGGCGCGCAGCGCCTGCTCGCGGGCGCCCTGGCCGAGGTCGCCGTGGACCGCGCCGGAGGCGAAGCCGCGGCGCTGGAGCTGCTCGGCGATGTCGGCGGCCGTGCGCTTGGTGCGGCAGAAGACCATCGCCAGCCCGCGGCCGTCGGCCTGCAGGATGCGGGCGACCATCTCCGGCTTGTCCATGTTGTGCGCGCGGTAGACGAACTGCTTGGTGTTGGCGACCGTCGCGCCCGAGTCGTCCGGCGACGTGGCGCGGATGTGCGTGGGCCGGTTCATGTAGCGGCGCGCGAGGCCGATGACCGCGCCCGGCATGGTGGCCGAGAACAGCATGGTCTGGCGCTTGGCCGGCAGCATGCCGATGATCTTCTCGACGTCGGGCAGGAAGCCCAGGTCGAGCATCTCGTCGGCCTCGTCGAGGACCAGGCACTTGACGTGGCTGAGGTCCAGCTTCTTCTGGCCCGCGAGGTCCAGCAGGCGGCCCGGGGTGCCGACGATCACGTCGACGCCCTTGTTGAGCATCTCGACCTGGGGCTCGTAGGCGCGGCCGCCGTAGATCGCCGCCACGCGCACGTTACGGACCTTGCCGGCCGTCAGCAGGTCGTTCGTGACCTGCTGGCACAGCTCGCGCGTGGGTACGACGACGAGCGCCTGCGGGGCGCTGGTGAGAGCCTCGGGGGCGGCGCGCCCGGCCTCCACGTCGGCGGCGACGGTGACGCGCTCCAGGATCGGCAGGCCGAAGCCCAGCGTCTTGCCCGTGCCGGTCTTGGCCTGGCCGATGACGTCCGAGCCCGAAAGGGCGACGGGGAGTGTCATCTCCTGGATGGGGAAGGGGTTGATGATGCCGACGGCCTCCAGGGCCTCGGCGGTCTCGGGAAGGATTCCGAGTTCACGAAACGTCGTAGTCAGGGTCATGCCTCTTCTGTGTGCGCGGCGCGAGGCGAGCGCGGGGGCCATGTCTGACCATGCCGGGGACGTCGGCCGTCGTACGGCCGGACCACTCGGGCAAGCCGTATGACACGGGACCTCTGCTCACGCTCTAGCGCTCGTACCGCTGAGGGTGTCCCTCCGGTCGTCGTACGTGCGGTGCAGTACGGCCACGGAGAGCTGTCGGGTCGGAGCCGATCGGGCCACCGACCGGGCATCCTCATGCGTGCGGCCTGGAGGAAAGCGTCAAACGTCAAACACCGTCGACGCACCCAGCAGGCGCATTACCACCATACCCCGGATTCACGCACACGTGATGGCCGAATTGGTCACGTAGTCGTCGTCACAGTCGCTTCCGTCGCCGCCACAGTGCTCCACCAGGAGCTTCCGGGGTGCGGCGAGCGGGCTATTGTGCGCCTCATGACTAGCTCTGACAAGCCTGAGAACGCGTCCGCCGCCTCCGCCGAACCCACCGGTGTCGCCGCCCAGGACTGGGCTACCGCCGCCGCGGACCCGCAGTACCGTGCCGCGGTCGTGGACCTGCTCGGCGCGCTCGCGTACGGCGAGATGGCGGCGTTCGAGCGGCTCGCGGAGGACGCGAAGCTGGCGCCGACCCTCGCGGACAAGGCGGAGCTGGCGAAGATGGCCTCGGCGGAGTTCCACCACTTCGAGCGGCTGCGGGACCGGCTGACCGAGATCGGCGCGGAGCCGACGGCGGCGATGGAGCCGTTCGTCGCCGCCCTGGACGGCTTCCACAAGCAGACCGCGCCCTCGGACTGGCTGGAGGGCCTGGTCAAGGCCTACGTCGGCGACTCGATCGCGAGCGACTTCTACCGGGAGGTCGCGGCCCGCCTCGACTCCGACACGCGTGAACTCGTCCTCGCGGTCCTCGACGACACCGGGCACGCCGGCTTCGCGGTGGAGAAGGTGCGCGCCGCGATCGACGCCGACCCGCGCGTGGGCGGCCGGCTGGCGCTGTGGGCGCGGCGGCTGATGGGGGAGGCGCTGTCGCAGTCCCAGCGGGTGGTCGCCGAGCGCGACGCGCTCTCGACGATGCTGGTGGGAGGCCTGGCCGACGGGTTCGACCTCGCCGAGGTCGGCAGGATGTTCTCGCGGATCACCGAGGCGCACACCAAGCGGATGGCCGCGCTGGGCCTGGCCGCGTAGCGCTTCGCGAGGGAGTCGCGGGGCGGCCCCGCCCTGCCCCGCCTCCGCTCTCCGCTGCCTACGCCGGGGCTGATCGTCGCAGGCGGCGGGTCGTGGGGCGCAGGAGCAGCGAGAGTGAGGCCGCCGAGACGATCGCGGCGCCCAGGAGACTCGGCAGGGTGCTGCCCGGGCCCAGGGCGGTGTGGGTGACGAAGTCACCGAAGAGTGCTCCGGCGACGCCCGTCGAGAGAACCAGCGGGCGGGCAGGCAGGCGGTGCGAAAGGCGGTGTGCCGCCGCCCAGGCAAGGATCAGGCCGAGCAAGGCGGATCCGAGCGCTTCCAGGATCATGTCGGGGGGTCCCTCCCACGGCGTCCCGTGCTTCACGGTCGTAGCCCGTCATACCCGTGACCTGCGGATTCCAATCCTCCCCTGTGGGCGAGTTGTGCACCTTCTGTGTACACACGTGCGAACGCTCCCCTTCTGTGCACATGCGTACGGGCGCCGGTACGCGGAAGGGCCCGGCGGCACAGTGCCACCGGGCCCTTCCGTCGGTTGCGGCTCAGAGCGTGCCGAAGCCCACCTTGCGGACGGTCGGCTCGCCGATCTCCACGTACGCCAGACGGTCAGCCGGGACCAGGACCTTGCGGCCGCGCTCGTCCTCCAGGCTCAGCAGAGCCGACTTACCGGCCAGCGCCTCGGCCACCACGCGCTCGATGTCCTCGACGCTCTGACCGCTCTCCAGAACGATCTCGCGGGGCGCGTGCTGCACGCCGATCTTGACCTCCACGGCTATGTCCCTCCGACGGCCAGTGATGTGCGCGATCTTCCGCGCCGTACGCTGCACACATTAGCCCGGTGAGGGGACGTACACGCTGTGGGCCGGAACGCCAACAGCGAACACCCCGCGGGAACAGATGTCCCGCGGGGTGTGAGGGGGCGTCAGCGGTGGCCGCCGGGCGCGCTCGCGACCGGTCGCCGTCAGTGGTGTTCGTTGCCGTGCAGCGGGAACCCGGCGATGCCCCGCCAGGCGAGCGAGGTCAGCAGCTGCACCGCCTGGTCGCGCGGCACGCTGCGGTCGCTGTGCAGCCAGGAACGCGCCACCACCTGGGCGAGACCACCGAGGCCGGAGGCGAGCAGGATCGACTCCGCGCGCGAGAGGCCGGTGTCCTCGGCGATGACCTCGCAGATCGCCGCCGCGCACTCGTTGGTGACCTTGTCGACGCGTTCGCGCACTGCGGGCTCGTTCGTCAGGTCCGACTCGAAGACCAGCCGGAAGGCGCCGCCGTCGTCCTCGACGTACGCGAAGTAGGCGTCCATGGTCGCCCGGACGCGCTGCTTGTTGTCGGTCGTCGAGGCGAGCGCGGCGCGCACGGACTGGATCAGCGACTCGCAGTGCTGGTCCAGCAGGGCGAGATACAGGTCGAGTTTTCCGGGGAAGTGCTGGTAGAGCACCGGCTTGCTGACGCCGGCCCGCTCGGCGATGTCGTCCATCGCGGCCGCGTGGTAGCCCTGTGCGACGAAGACCTCCTGGGCGGCGCCCAGGAGCTGGTTCCGTCGGGCTCGGCGCGGCAGACGTGTGCCGCGCGGGCGTGCTGCCTCAGTTTGCTCGATGGCTGTCACGCCGCCTCCCAATGTCGTCCACATGCGGTGTCGGCCGCGCGGCCATCGTACTTTTCGGTAACCCAGGTGTGCGCGGTGCGAGCGCAGAATTTCACGTCCCGGGCGGTGACGAAAGCCGTGCGGCGTGCCGCGCCGTGGCGGCGGGTGCCACAAGGTCATGCCTGGTCAGCGGTAGTCGTCCTCATCGTGTGAGACGACGCGCGCCTGTTCGATGAGATCGGCTTCGCTTCCGCTGCCCGGATCGACTCCGGTCAGAGGGTCGTCGCGCTCCGACGTGACCTCGGCGTGCTGTTCGACGGCGTCGCCCTCGGGGGCCTCGACGTCGATCTCCGTGAGATCGGCCTCCAGGTCCTCGATGGCGTCGGGCTCGATGGGGTCATAGGCCATGGCGGGCTCCCTTCCTACGAACGTCCCCGAAAGCAGCAGGGGGCCACATACGGGTGCCCTGTGTATGAGCCTAGGAGACACCTGATCCCGACGCCATGCCATCGGCGCGCGTCCGCTGTACGGTGTGGCCGCGCTGTCCCCGCGCGGCCGGTTTCAAACCCTGTCGCGCCTGTTGTGACCGCCGCCACATGAACCACGGTGTGATCGTCTCGTAACATTGCCGCATGTCTTCGACCGAGTCGCCGTCCGTGCCGGCCGCCAGCGTGCTCCCGAGGGTGGCACCCGTCAGGGTGGGCGAAGGTGAGCGACTGCGGTCGGTGGGACTGCCCGGCGTCACCCTGTCGGTCCGTTCCCGCCGGCACACGCGCGCGGGACTCCCGTCCGCTCTGTACGTGCACGGGCTCGGCGGCTCCTCGCAGAACTGGTCGGCGCTGATGGCCGAGCTGGACGGGGTCGTCGACAGCGAGGCGGTCGACCTGCCGGGTTTCGGTGACTCCCCGCCGCCGGACGACGGGGACTACTCCGTCACCGGACACGCGCGCGCGGTCATCCGTTACCTCGACGCCTCCGGCCGCGGCCCGGTCCACCTTTTCGGCAACTCGCTCGGCGGCGCCGTCGCCACGCGCGTGGCCGCCGTACGCCCCGACCTCGTCCGCACCCTCGCGCTGGTCTCGCCCGCGCTGCCGGAGCTGCGGATCCAGCGGAGCGCGGCGCCGACCGGCCTGCTGGGCGTGCCCGGTGTGGCCCTGCTCTTCAACCGCCTCACCAGGGAGTGGACGGCCGAGCAGCGGGTGCACGGCGTTCTGGGGCTCTGCTACGGCGACCCCGGGCGCGTCACGCCCGAGGCGTTCCGGTACGCCGTGGAGGAGCTGGAGCGGCGGCTGCAACTGCCGTACTTCTGGGACGCGATGGCGCGCTCCGCGCGCGGGATCGTCAACGCCTACACCCTGGGCGGCCAGCAGGGGCTGTGGCGCCAGGCCGAGCGCGTCCTCGCCCCGACGCTGCTCGTCTACGGCGGCCGCGACCAGCTGGTCGGCTTCCGCATGGCCGCCAAGGCCGCCCGCTCCTTCCGCGACTCCCGTCTGCTGTCCCTGCCGGACGCCGGGCACGTCGCGATGATGGAGTACCCGGAGGTGGTGGCCACGGCGTTCCGCGAACTCCTCGCGGAACGGGGCCGGCCGGCCCCCGAGGGCACGGACTTCCGCGCGCCGGGCTCCGGTGCGGACATGACTGCCGGGGACGACGTTCCCGTCACGGGCGCGGGGAGCTGACGACACAGGTGGGACGCCACAGCCGCCGGGGACGGGCCCCCAAGGGCGAGACCGCGGACATCGCGGACATAGCGAGCACGAATCCGGCCGCCCGGCCGGACACACGGAACGCCGGCGGCTTCCCCTCGCCCGCGACCCCGCCGGACTCCGGGACGGCCGGCCGGCGGCAGGTGCCGCAGGCGACGGGCGGCGGAGCGGGAGCGGGCCGCGGGGTCGGCGCGCAGCGCGCCGCGCAGGGGGTGCCCCCGCGCGCGGACGGCACGCCCGCGGGTGGTGTGCCGCGGCTGCCCGACGGCACCCCCGCGCACGGTTTCCCGCGGGTCGGGGACGGCGCCGCTCGTGGCGGGCATCCCGAACAGCGTGAACGAGGCGGCGGCTGGGGCCGGTTCACCGGCGCGGGCGGCGCCACGGGAACCGACGCCGCTCCGGGCCGGGCGTCCGGTGCGGGCGGCGCGTTTCCGCGGCAGCGGCAGGCCGGATCCGAGGGGGCGGCGGCCGGCGGAGCCGGACCCCGGCAGGAGTACCTCGACGCCTTCCAGGCCGACGACGGCCTCTCCGGGGGCCGTCCGGGTGCCGGTCAGGGCGGCCGTCGTGGCGCCGCCGAGGTGTGGGAGCCGTACGACAACGGTGTCCGCCCGGCGGACGCGACGGCCCCTGGCCGCGGCGACGGCGGCGTGTCCCCGGCCGAGGTGCCCGCACAGCGCAACGGCGGCAAGGGGCGGGCCTTCGCGGGTATCGCGGCGGCCGCGGTGACGACCGTGCTCGCGGTCGTGGCCGTGGGGCACGTCGCGGGGCGGGACACGGGCGGCGACGGGAGTACGCAGTCCGCGGCCGACGGTCAGGCGCGGGGCGCGCGGACCGCCGGGCAGGCGGCCCCGTCCGCCGCGCCGAGCGCGGTCACGCTGACCTACGACCAGAAGATGGGCATCAAGTACCCGCTCGGCGCCACGTTGAAGGGCTCGGGGAAGTTCGACGCCGTTCCCGGCTTCGACAAGGCGCCCGGCAAGGGCCGGAAGTACACCTACCGCGTGGACGTCGAGCGGGGACTCGGCCTGGACGGCGCCCTGTTCGCCGAGGCCGTGCAGAAGACGCTCAACGACGAGCGCAGTTGGGCCCATGGAGACGCCCGCAGCTTCGAGCGTGTCTCCTCCGGCAAGCCCGACTTCGTGATCACGCTCGCCAGTCCCGGCACCACCGCCGAGTGGTGCGCCAAGTCCGGCCTGGACACCACGGAGGACAACGTCTCCTGCGACTCCGCGGCCACGGAGCGCGTGATGATCAACGCCTACCGGTGGGCACAGGGCAGCAAGACATACGGGGACAAAATCCACCCTTACCGGCAGATGCTCATCAATCACGAGGTCGGTCACCGCCTCGGTCACGGCCATGTGACGTGCCAGAAGGACGGCGAACTCGCGCCGGTCATGCAGCAGCAGACCAAGTTCCTCGACCACGACGGAATCCACTGCCTGCCCAACCCCTGGCCCTATCCGGCCAGTTGACGGGTGCCACTCATGTCACATTGACATGAGTCGAAGGTTCGTTCATATTTTTGCGCATGTGGTCCCGTCACGCCCTCTCTCGCAGCGCCGCCATCGAGCTGGCGCTGATCGGCGTGACCGCGCTCTGCGTGGCCGACATCCACTGTCGCTGACGCCGCCTCCTGGCGTTCGCGTCGCGACTTGTTTCCTTCTGCTGCGTCCGTGACCCGGTCGCGGATACTTCGACGACCCGACGCCGGGACCGACGTCTGTTCACAGCCGTCTCATTCCTCGTTCACTTGTCTCAGTACTTGAGAGGTCGTCATTCCGATGCGTCAATCGTCCGTCATAGCGCGCCGCGTGGCAGCGGCATCCGTCAGCCTGGTTGTGGCGGCGGGCGCCGCCGCCTGCGGCCCGAAGGACAACGATGCCAAGGGCTCCGGTGGCGACTCCACGCCGCACAAGGGCGGCACGCTCGCGGTGCTGAACGCGCAGCCGCAGCAGGACTTCGACCCCGCCCGCCTCTACACCTCCGGCGGCGGCAACGTCCCCTCGCTCGTCTTCCGCACCCTCACCACGCGCAACCGCGAGAACGGTGCCGCCGGCGCCAAGGTGGTCCCGGACCTCGCCACCGACACCGGACGTCCCAACAAGGACGCGACCGTGTGGACGTACACCCTGAAGCAGGGCCTCAAGTACGAGGACGGCACGCCGATCACCTCGGCCGACATCAAGTACGGCATCGAGCGCTCCTTCGCCCCCGAACTCTCCGGCGGCGCCCCCTACCTGCGCGACTGGCTGGTCGGCGCGGCCGACTACCAGGGCCCCTACAAGGACAAGAAGGGCCTTGCGGCGATCGAGACGCCGGACGCGCGGACCATCGTCTTCCATCTGGACAAGCCCGAGGGCGAGTTCCCGTTCCTCGCCACCCAGACGCAGTTCACCCCGGTGCCCAAGGCCAAGGACAAGGGCACCAAGTACGAGGACCACCCGGTCTCCTCCGGCCCCTACAAGGTCGTCAGGAACGAGAACGACGGCGAGCACATCGTCCTCGCGCGCAACACGTTCTGGTCCGGCGACGACGAGCGCAAGGCCTACCCGGACACCATCGACGTCCGCTCCGGCCTCGACTCCTCCGTGATCAACCAGCGGCTGTCCGCGTCCCAGGGAGCGGACGCCGCCGCGGTCACCACGGACACCAACCTCGGCCCGGCCGAACTCGCCAGGGTCACCGGCGACAAGGATCTCGCCGCGCGCGTGGACACCGGCCACTTCGGCTACACGAACTACATCGGCTTCAACCCCAAGGTGAAGCCGTTCGACGACCCCAAGGTGCGGCAGGCGATCTCGTACGCGATCGACCGCTCCTCGGTCGTCAACGCGGCCGGCGGTTCGGCGCTCGCCGAGCCCGCCACCACCTTCCTGCCCGACCAGAAGTCCTTCGGCTACACGCCGTACGACCTCTTCCCCGCGGGCAAGGGCGGCAACGCGGCCAAGGCCAAGGAGCTGCTGAAGGAGGCGGGTCACAAGAACGGGCTCACCGTGACCCTCACCCACTCCAACAGCAAGGACTTCGAGACCAGCCCGGAGATCGCCACCGCGCTCCAGGACGCGCTCAAGAAGGCCGGCATCACGGTCAAGCTCCAGGGCCTGGAGGACAACGACTACCGGGACAAGATCCACAGTGTGAAGACCGAGCCCGGCTTCTTCCTCGCCCACTGGGGTGCCGACTGGCCCTCCGGCGGCCCCTTCCTCGCCCCGATCTTCGACGGCCGCCAGATCGTCAAGGACGGCGCGAACTTCAACACGGGCCTGCTGGACGACAAGTCGGTCAACGACGAGATCGACGCGATCAACAAGTTGACCGACCTCGACGCCGCCGCGAAGCGGTGGGGCGCGCTGGACAAGAAGATCGGCGAGCAGGCCCTCGTCGTGCCGCTGTTCCACCCCGTCTACAAGCGCCTGTACGGCAAGGACGTCAAGAACATCGTCATCAGCGACTGGACCGGCGTCCTGGACATCTCCCAGGTCGCGGTGAAGTAGCACCGTGAGCGAGGCACTTGCCGCCGTCGAGGCCGCCGGGGCGGAGACTTCCGCCCCGGCGGCCTCGGGGGCCCGTCAGTTCTGGCGGCGGCTGCGCACGCACCGCGCCGCCCTGGTCGCCGCAGCCGTCGTCGCGCTGCTCGTCCTGGCCGCACTCGCCGCGCCGCTGCTCACGGCGATCGAGGGCCAGGACCCGACCACGTACCACCCCTCCCTGATCGACTCCGCGCGCGGAGGCGTGCCCATGGGCTCCTTCGGAGGCATGAGCGCCGACCACTGGCTGGGCGTCGAACCGCAGACCGGCCGCGACCTGTTCGCGCGCCTGCTCTACGGGGCGCGGGTGTCGCTGGGCGTGGCCCTGGCGGCCACCCTGATCCAGATCGCCATCGGTCTCGTGGTCGGCATGGCCTCCGCCCTCGGCAACCGATGGGTTGATCAACTGTTGAGCCGGGCCACGGACATCATCGTCGCCCTGCCCCTGATGATCATGTCGCTGGCGCTGCTGGCGATCGTCCCGTCCAGCTTCCCCCGGCCCGTCCTGGTCACCCTCGTCATCGGCCTGATCGCCTGGGGCAACATCGCGAAGATCGTGCGCGCGCAGACCCTCGCCCTCAAGGGGCTGGACTACGTCTCCGCCGCCCGGCTCAGCGGCTGGGGCACCTGGCGCATCGCCCGCCGCGAACTGCTGCCCGGACTCGCCGCGCCCGTCATCACCTACGCCGCGCTGCTGGTGCCCGTCAACATCTCCACCGAGGCGGCCCTGTCCTTCCTCGGCGTCGGCGTGAAGCCGCCGACGCCCTCCTGGGGACAGATGCTCACCGCGGCCGACGTCTGGTACCAGGCGGCCCCGCAGTACCTGCTGCTGCCCGCCGGCGCCCTGTTCGTCACCGTCCTCGCCCTCACCGTCCTCGGCGACGGCGTGCGCACCGCCCTCGACCCGCGCGCTGCCTCCCGCCTGCGCGTCGGCACCGGCCGCAAGAACGAGGCGGACCACGCCGGTGCCGGGAAGGAGGAGACCTCATGAGCGGCTTCGGCGGCTTCCTGCTGCGCCGCACCCTGGGCGCGCTGGTCACCCTGCTCGCCATCTCGGTGCTCGTCTACGTCGTCTTCTACGCCACCCCCGGCAACGTCGCCCAGATCACCTGCGGTCCGCGCTGCTCCCCGGAACAGGTGCACCAGGTCGCCCAGCAGCTCAAGCTCGGCGACCCGCTCTACCTGCGCTACTGGCACTTCCTGGAGGGCATCCTCGCCGGCCAGGACTACTCCACGGGCACCTCGGTCGCGCACTGCCCGGCCCCGTGCCTCGGGCTGTCGTACCAGAGCGACCAGCAGGTCATGGACATCATCCTGACCAAGCTGCCGGTCAGCCTCTCGCTGGTCCTCGGCGCCATGGTGCTGTGGCTCGTCCTCGGCGTCGGCACCGGCGTGCTGTCCGCGTGGCGGCGCGGCCGCCTCTCCGAGCGCGTGCTGACCGTCGTCACGCTCGCCGGCTGGGCCACGCCCGTCTTCGTGCTCGGACTGGTCCTCATGATCGTCGTCTGCGGCGAACTCCAGCTGCTGCCCTTCCCCGAGTACGTGGACTTCGGCGACGACCCCGAACAGTGGGCGTGGAACCTGCTGCTGCCCTGGCTGTCGCTCGCCCTCATCGAGGCCGCCGCGTTCGCCCGGCTCACCCGCTCGGCGATGCTGGAGACGCTCGCCGAGGACCACATCCGCACCTTCCGCGCCTACGGCGTCTCCGAGCGCCGAATCGTCGGCCGGCACGCCCTGCGCGGCGCGCTCGCGCCCGTCATCGCGCTCAACGCCAACAACGTCGGCTCGGCCGTCGGCGGCGCGGTCCTCACCGAGACCCTGTTCGGCCTGCCCGGCATCGGCCAGGAGCTGGTGCACGCGGTGAAGGTCGTCGACCTGCCCGTCGTCGTCGGCATGGTGCTGGTCGTCGGCTTCTTCGTGGTCATCGCCAACGCCGTCGCGGACGTCCTGTACGCCGTGGCCGACCGACGGGTGGTACTCGCATGAGCCTGGTCGAAGTCAAGGACCTCACCGTCGAGTTCGGCTCCCTGCGGGCCGTGGACGGTCTCTCCTTCCGCCTGGAGGAGGGCGCGGCCCTCGCCCTCGTCGGCGAGTCCGGCTCCGGCAAGTCCACGGTCGCGGGCGCCCTGCTGGGCCTGCACCGGGGCACCGGGGCACGGGTCGGCGGCTCCGTCCGGGTCGCCGGCACCGATGTACGGCAGGCCCCGGACGAGGAGCTGCGGCGGCTGCGCGGCGCCAAGGCGGCCATGGTCTTCCAGGACCCGCTGTCCTCGCTCGACCCGTACTACGCGATCGGCGACCAGATCGCCGAGGTGTACCGCGTCCACACGCGCGCGTCGCGGCGCGCGGCACGCGCGCGTGCCGTGGACGTCCTGGAGCGCGTCGGCATCCCGGACGCGGTACGGCGCTCCCGTTCCCGCCCGCACGAGTTCAGCGGCGGCATGCGCCAGCGCGCCCTCATCGCCATGGCCCTCGCCTGCGAGCCGGAGCTGCTGATCGCCGACGAGCCGACCACCGCCCTCGACGTCACCGTGCAGGCCCAGATCCTCGACCTGCTGCACACGCTGCGCGAGGAGACCGGCATGGGCCTGCTGCTCGTCACCCACGACGTCGGCGTCGCCGCCGAGAGCGTCGACGACGTGCTGGTCATGCGGCACGGCCGCGCGGTCGAACACGGGCCCGTGGGCGACGTCCTGGGGGCACCCCGCGAGGAGTACACCCGCGCGCTCCTGGCCGCCGTACCGCGCGTCGACGCGGTACGGCCCGCGCCGGCGGGGACGTCCGGTGCGGGTTCTGCCGAGGTGTCGTCCGGTGAGACGTCCGGTGTGTCGTCTGGCGAGGCCCTCGCCGAGCGGTCCGACGAGTCGTCGGGCAGGGCGTCCGGCGAGGTGTCCGGCGAGGTCGTCCTGGAGGCGACCGGGCTGCGGCGCGAGTTCGGGCGTGGCAGACGGGCCTTCACGGCCGTGGACGACATCTCCCTGGCCATCCACCGGGGCGAGACCCTGGGGATCGTGGGGGAGAGCGGCAGCGGCAAGACGACGCTGGGCCGCATGCTCGTCGGGCTGCTGGAGCCGACCGCCGGCGCCATCCGCTACGAGGGGCGCCCGCACGACGGCGTGAACCCGGCCGTGCAGATGGTCTTCCAGGACCCCGCCTCCTCTCTCAACCCCCGCCGCAGCGTGGGCGAGTCCATCGCCGACCCGCTCCGCGCGCGCGGGGACCGCGACGAGGGGCGCGTCCGCGCGCGCGTGACGGAACTGCTGGAGCGCGTGGGACTCGAAGCGGCCCACTACGACCGCTACCCGCACGAGTTCAGCGGCGGCCAGCGTCAGCGTGTGGGCATCGCGCGGGCGCTCGCCGCCGACCCGCGCGTCATCGTCTGCGACGAGCCGGTCTCCGCGCTCGACGTCACCACGCAGGCGCAGGTCGTCGCCCTGCTCGGCGAACTGCGGCGGGAACTCGGCCTCGCGCTCGTGTTCATCGCGCACGACCTCGCCGTGGTCCGCCAGGTCAGCGACCGGGTCGTGGTCATGCGCCACGGCCGGGTCGTCGAGTCCGGTCCCGCCGACGAGGTGTACGACGCCCCGCGCGACCCCTACACCCGTCAACTCCTGGCCGCCGTACCGGCCCTGGACCCGGAGCTGGCCGCCGCGCGGCGCGCGGCACGGCGCGAGCCGGTCACCGTGTGAGGTGACGTAACGTTTCGCATGCACGCGATCACCGTGTGATCTCTTAGCGCGACGGAACGCGACCCGCACGCGAAAGTTACGACCGTTCACCCCTTTTGGTGGTGCGGCGGACAACCGTCCGCCGCACCACCGCCTTGTCCGCATACGTTCGTCCCGCTGCGAGCCGCCGGGACGGAGGCGGCTCCCACTCATGGGAGATCGGGGGTGCACGCGTGCGCATCGGACTGCTTACGGAGGGTGGCTATCCGTATGTGAACGGTGACGCCGGACCCTGGTGCGACCGGCTCGTGCGCGGGCTCGGGCAGCACGAGTTCGACGTCTACGCGCTCAGCCGCGGACGGCAGCAGGAGGACGGCGGTCGGGTTCCGCTCCCGCCGCAGGTCAGCCGCGTGCGTACGGCTCCGCTGTGGACGGCGCGGGACGACGGGGTCACCTACGGACGGCGCGCGCGCCGGCGCTTCGGCGAGGCTTACGGGGAACTGCTGGCCACGGTGTGCGCGGGGGCCGGTGCGGGCTCGGGTTCGGGCGCAGGGGTTGGCGCCGGGTCCGGTGCGGGGGCCGATGTCCTGGCCGGGTCCGGGGCGGATTCCGATGTCGATTCCGGTACCGGTGTCGGCTCCGTCGATCTGGCGGACCGTTTCGGCAACGCTCTGTACGGGCTTGCCGAACTCGCCCGTGACAAAGGCGGACTGGTCGGCGCGCTCCGCTCCGACACCGCCGTACGCATCCTGGAGCGGGCCTGCCGCGCCCCCGGCGCGCTGCACACGGCGCGCGAGGCGCGCGTACCCGACCTGCTGACCTTCACCGCACACCTCGAACGCGCCCTGCGCCCCCTCTCGCTGGACTGGTACGGCGACGACGCCCTCGGCGCGGCCGACCTCTGCCACGCCGCCTCCGGCGGCCTCGCGGCACTGCCCGGACTGCTCGCCCGGCACCTGAACGGCGTGCCCCTGCTGGTCACCGAGTACGGCGTGCAGCTGCGCTCCCACTACCTGACCCTCGGCCCCGACGCGGCCGCCCCCGCCGTACGGGCGCTGCTCGCCGCCTTCCACGGCCGGCTGGCCACCGAGATCTACCGCCGTTCCGAGATCCTCACCCCGGGCAACGCGCACGCCCGTCGCTGGCAGGAACACTGCGGCGCCGAGCGCGCCCGGATCCGTACCGTCCCCCCGGGCATGGAGGCGTCCCGCTTCGCCGAGGTCGGCGAGTCCCCCGACCGCGCCGACCCGGACACGCTCGTCTGGGTCGGGCGCGTCGAACCCGGCAAGGACCTGGTCTCGCTGCTGCACGCGTTCGCCGAGGTCCGCAAGGAGGAGCCCGGGGCCCGCCTGCGCATCGTCGGCGTACCCGTGGACGCCGAGGGCGAGTCGTACCTGGGGCACTGCCGGGCGCTCGCCGCCCAGCTCTTCCCGGACGAGGCCGAGGGCGTGCACGCGGTCGGCTGCAATCCCGTCTCCTTCGAGGAGGTCGGCGGCCCCGAGGCGCCGACCCTTGCCGACGCGTACGCCGCCGGTGCCGTCGTCGCCCTCTCCAGCGTCGTCGAGGGCTTCCCGGTCAGCCTGGTCGAGGCCATGTTCTGCGGCCGCGCCACCGTCTCCACGGACGTCGGAGCGGTGGTCGAGGTCATCGGCGGGACGGGTCTCGTCGTACCCCCGCGCAATCCGCGGGCGCTCGCCGAGGCGTGCGTGTCGCTGTTGCGCGACCCCGAGCGCCGCGAGCGGCTCGGCGCCGCCGCACGCGCCCGCGCACTCGAACTGTTCACCGTCGAGCAGAACATCAAGGCATTTCACGGCATTTACCTGGAGATCGTCTCACGCTGCCCGGTCCGCCGCGTCGCCCTCGACGCGGCCGGCGACCCGCGCCCGTTCGCCGCTCCGGCCGAGACCCACGTCCCGGGCCGCTGGCACGGCCTCACGGCCCGCGTACTGCCCCCTGGCATCGCGCCGAGCTGGGCGGCGGGCGGTCCGGTCCGCGCGACATCCGCGACCGTCGCAGTGACGGCTCCAGTGACGGCTCCGGCGGCGCCGGAGGGGGCGCTGTGAGCGGGGACACGGAGAACGGTTCCTTCAGAGGCGAGGGGGGCGTCGTGAGCGGCGGGGACGGCCGGGACGGCGAGTCCGGCGAGGCCGGAAGGGACGGCGGGGGCGTCGTGAGCGGGTTGAGCGAACTGGACTGGACGTTCGCCGGGTTGGGCGGCGAGGGGGTCTCGCCCGCAGAGCCGTCCGACGGTGCCGCTCGCCCGGCGGTGTCCTCGGTGTCCTCGGTGTCCTCGGTGTCCGTGTCTTCGACCCCGTCGGCCCCGCCGACCTTGCCGGAACCTTCGACACCTCTGGCACCTTCGGCCCCCTCGGCACCTGGGCGCGCCGGAGGAGACGCCGGGCCGGACAGGGGCCGTAGGACCGCCCCCCGGCGCGGTGCCGCCGACCCCGTGAAGACCCTGCTGCACCGGCACCGTGAACTGTGCGAGCGGGCGGTGGACCCGCTGGAGATCGCCGCGGGGCTGGAGGCGCACGGGGTCACCGACCGGACCGCCGCCCGCTTCCGCCACCGCGACGTCTTCTCACTGGCCGAGGAGTTGTACGCGCGCGTGCCCCGCGACGGGGAACCGCACGCCCAGGACGAGCCCGCGCGCGGACCCCGCGTCCGTACCGACTGGGTCCTGCTCACCCTCCTGCCCGGCGCGCTCGGCGTGGCCGCGGTGACCGGGCTGCGCCTCACCCACGGCCAGGCCCGGCCGCTGGTGGCCCTCGCCGGACTCCTCGCGGTCGGGCTCGCCGTCCGCGCGGCCCTGCGCCACGGCCCCCTCGCCACCCGGCCCGGCCCGGTACCGGGGCAGACCACGTCCGGCACGCGCGCGTGGACCCTCTGGCTGCTCTCCTACGCGCTCCTGGGTGACGGACTCCTGGACGCCGTCGTGTCGGGCGGCCCCGACGCCCTGCCCACCGGTGCCCCGGACGGCGCCTGGCCCGTGGCCACAGCGCCCGCCCTGGCCCTCGCCCTGGCCTGCGCCCCGGCCGCCTGGTGCGCCCATCTCCTCACCGCCGGCGCCCGCCGCAGGCTCGCCGGGAGCCGCGGCCTGGAGGACTTCACGTCAGCCGTGCGCCCGTTGCTCCTCGCCGTCGTCGCCCTGTACCTCTGCGCGCTCACCGGCCTGCTCGCCCTGTGCGCCGCCGCGCTGGACGAGGACCCCGCCTACCCGCAGACCCTCACCCTCGGCACCCTGCTCCTGCTCGCCCGTCTCCTCACCGTGCACCACCACCGCCACGCCCCCGCCCTCGTGCTCGGCGCGGCGGGCGCCGCCCTGGTGGCGTGTCCCGCGCTGGTCCTGGCCGGCCGACTGCCCGGCTGCGCCTTCCTCGCGCTTCCCGCGCAGCCGCTGGTGGACACCTGGGGCGCGGCCGCTGCCCCGGCGCTCGCCTGCGGCACCGCGGCCCTGACCCTGCTGGTCCACGCGTTGCGCACCCTCACGCGGGCCTCGGCCCACGCGTCCACGGGAGCACCCGAGTGAACCTTCCGCCACCGGCCCCGCCCGTGCCCGCCGGCCACCGCCCCGTGCGTGTGACGGCACGCGGCGGTGGCCACCCGCCTCCGGCGCACGCCGGAGGCGACCGCACCATCCCTTTGAAGGAGAAGATCCAGATGACCACCTCCCGACACGGAGCCTCCAGCGCTCCCGGAGCGCCCAGAGTGGCCGGCGCGCACGGTGCGCCCGGCGCGTCCGCAGTGCGCGGAGCGTCCGGTGCGTGCGCAGTGGCCGGTGCGCGCGGAGTGTCCGGCGCGCGCGGCGCGTGCGGAGCCCCGGGAGCCGGCGGAGCCGCCGGAGCGCACACCCCGGGAGCGGCACGATGAGAGTCCTGCTGATCGGAGCCAACGGATACATCGGCCGCTTCGTGGCCGACCGCCTGCTCGCCGACCCCGCCGTCCAGCTCACCGCGCTCGGCCGCGGCGACGACGCCGACGTCCGCTTCGACCTCGCCACCGGCAGCCCCGGCGCGCTCACGCGGTTCCTCGACGCGGTCCATCCCGGAGTCGTCGTCAACTGCGCGGGCGCCACCCGGGGCGGTGCCCGCGAACTCACCCGGCACAACACCGTCGCCGTCGCCACCGTCTGCGAGGCCCTGCGCCGCAGCGGCTGCGGCGCCCGGCTGGTGCAGGTCGGCTGCAGTTCCGAGTACGGCCCCAGCCAGCCCGGTTCCTCCACGGCCGAGGACGCCGTACCGCGCCCCGGCGGCCCGTACGGCGTCAGCAAGCTCGCCGCCACCGAACTGGTCCTCGGCTCGGGCCTCGACGCCGTCGTGCTCCGCGTCTTCTCGCCCGCCGGACCCGGCACCCCGGCCGGCTCCCCGCTCGGCCGGCTCGCCGAGGCCATGCGCCGCGCCATGCAGTCCGGCGACGGCGAACTCAAACTCGGCGGCCTCGGCGTCCAGCGCGACTTCATCGACGTACGCGACGTCGCCCGCGCGGTGCACGCGGCCTCGCTCTCCGCCGCCCAGGGCGTCATCAACATCGGTTCCGGCCGCGCCGTACGCCTGCGTGACGCCGCCGGCGTCCTCGCCCGGGTCGCCGGATACGGCGGCGCCCTCCACGAGCTCGACAACCCGCAGGGTCCGCTGCGCGGCGCCATCGCGCACCCCCGGTCCGACTCCGAGCACGTGGCGCCGGTCGCGTACCCGTACCCGGACGGCTGCGGCAGCTGGCAGCAGGCCGACGTGCGCACCGCCCGTGACCGGCTCGGCTGGCGCCCCCGCATCAACCTCGAAGAGTCCCTCGCCGACATCTGGATGGAGGCGGCATGCCGCATCTGACCAGCGCCGCGGCAGGCCCGACCAGCACCGGCGTACGCACCGGCCTCGGCGTCCCGGGCTACGCACACCCCCTGCTCGCCCCGGCCGAGTGGGCCGAACTCACGCGCCCGGGCACCCCGCTGGACTGGGTCGTGCTGAACGTCTCCGGCGGCGGGCCCGGTATTCGCCCCGACCCGCACTGCCTCCAGGCCGCGGGACGGCTGCGCAACGCGGGCGTCCGCGTCCTCGGTCACCTGGACCTCGCCCACGGCGCCCGCGCCGCCGCCGGCCTGTTCGCCGACGCGCACCGCTACGCCGACTGGTACCGGGTCGACGGGTTCCTGCTGGACCGCTGTCCCACCGACCGCGCCGCGCTCCCCGAGGTCCGCCGCGTGGTCACCACCCTGCGGACGGCCGACGCCGGCACCCACATCGTCCTCGGCCACGGCGGCCACCCGCATCCGGCGTACGCGGAGAACGCCGACCAGCTGGTGACCTTCTCCGGCCCCTGGTCCGCGTACCGCTGGTCGCAGGTCGCCGAGTGGACCGCGGACTATCCCCCCGACCGCTTCTGCCACTTCGTGCACAGCGTGCCCCTCGGCCACCTGGAGGAGGCCCTGCGCATCGCCCGCTGGCAGGGCGCGGCGACGATCTACTTCACCGACCGCACCGACCGCACCGACCGCACCGACCGCACCGACCGCACCGACCGCACCGACCGCACCGACCGCACCGATCGCGGCGGCCGGGCCGACCGCACCGACCCCTGGGAGACCATGCCCGGCTACTGGGACGAGATCGTCTCGCGCATCGGAACGGGTGTCTCGGAATGAAGAAGGCCGTGGCAGTGTTACGAGGAGAACATCTGTAGTGATCGACCGATCAACGGAGTCCCCGTGTCGCTGCCACCCCTGGTCGAGCCAGCCGCTGAGCTCACCGTAGACGAGGTCCGCCGGTACTCCCGCCACCTGATCATCCCGGACGTCGGGATGGACGGGCAGAAGCGGTTGAAGAACGCCAAGGTGCTCTGTGTGGGTGCGGGCGGCCTGGGCTCGCCGGCGCTGATGTACCTGGCCGCCGCGGGCGTCGGCACCCTCGGCATCGTGGAGTTCGACGAGGTCGACGAGTCGAACCTGCAGCGTCAGATCATCCACAGCCAGGCCGACATCGGCCGCTCCAAGGCCGAGTCCGCGCGCGACTCCGTCCTCGGCATCAACCCGTACGTGAACGTGATCCTTCACGAGGAACGGCTCGAGGCCGAGAACGTGATGGACATCTTCGGCCAGTACGACCTGATCGTCGACGGCACGGACAACTTCGCGACCCGTTACCTGGTCAACGACGCGTGCGTGCTGCTGAACAAGCCGTACGTCTGGGGCTCGATCTACCGCTTCGACGGCCAGGCCTCGGTCTTCTGGTCCGAGCACGGTCCCTGCTACCGCTGCCTCTACCCGGAGCCCCCGCCGCCGGGCATGGTCCCCTCCTGCGCCGAGGGCGGCGTCCTGGGCGTGCTGTGCGCGTCCATCGGCTCCATCCAGGTCACCGAGGCGATCAAGGTCCTTACCGGCATCGGCGACCCGCTGGTCGGCCGCCTGATGATCTACGACGCCCTGGAGATGCAGTACCGCCAGGTCAAGGTCCGCAAGGACCCCGACTGCGCGGTCTGCGGCGAGAACGCCACCGTCACCGAGCTCATCGACTACGAGGCCTTCTGCGGCGTCGTCTCCGAGGAGGCGCAGGCGGCGGTCGCCGGCTCCACGATCACTCCCAAGCAGCTCAAGGAGTGGATCGACGACGGCGAGAACATCGAGATCATCGACGTCCGCGAGCCGAACGAGTACGAGATCGTCTCCATCCCCGGCGCCAAGCTGATCCCGAAGAACGAGTTCCTCATGGGCAACGCCCTGCAGGACCTGCCCCAGGACAGGAAGATCGTCCTGCACTGCAAGACGGGCGTCCGCAGCGCGGAGGTCCTCGCCGTCCTGAAGTCCGCGGGCTTCGCGGACGCCGTCCACGTCGGCGGCGGAGTCATCGGCTGGGTCAACCAGATCGAACCCGACAAGCCGGTCTACTGAGCAGCCGTCTCGCCCACGGAGGCGGCCCTGGCCTTCCGCCAGGGCCGCCTCCGTGTCGACGTCGGTGTCAGGCCGTCCGGCCGTCGCCGGCCTCTCTGTGCATTCCCATGCACAGCGCCCAGATGATGAAGATGTTGATGGCGATCAGCACCAGAGCCCACAAGGGGTAGTACGGCAGCCACAGGAAGTTGGCGAACGCCCCCAGCCCTGCCATGGATACGCCGAAGAAGCGCGCCCACAGCGCTCCGGTGAGCACGGCGCACCCCGCAAGGACGAGGACGAAGCCCAGGAACAGATGGACCCAGCCCCAGCCCGTCAGGCTGAACTGGAACACGTAGCGACGTGTCGCGAGGAACAGGCCGTCCCCGGCGATGGCCGAGATTCCCTCGAAGATCGCCATCGCTCCACCGAAGATCATCAGCGCTGCCGCCAACACGGTGGTACCGGACGTGGGCGCGTGCCACGGGCTCGGTTTGACGCCGGCCGATGTGGGTCGGGTCGCGTCACTGGACATGTCAGCCTCCTCGGGAGGGACCATCCGGTCGGCCGAGCCTCCCGGACCGGCTCGATGCCTCATCCCAGCCTGGCATGACGGCACTGCCTCGGCATTTCCGGAGCCGTGGCGACGGCGGCCGGCGGGCGGACACATGTCCGGAGCCGCGGCGACGGCAGCCGGCGGGCGGACACCGAGACACCGATACACCGAGACACCGAAACGGTCATGAGCAGACCGTGTCGGCCTCCGGCACCTTTCCGTCCAGCAGATAGCCGTTCACCGCGTCCTGCACGCACTTGTTCTTGCTGTCGTACGCTCCGTGGCCCTGACCCTTGTACGTCAGCTCGACGGCGACGCCCTTGCCGAGTGCCTCCACCATCTTCCTGGCGCCCTCGTACGGCGTGGCCGGATCGCCGGTGTTGCCGACGACGAGGATCGGCGCCGACCCCGGCGCGCTGACGTCGGGGTGGTCGGCGGCGCCCGGCACGGCCCAGTCGTGGCAGGACAGCATGCCCCAGGCGAGGAAGTCCCCGAACAGCGGGGAGGCGGCACGGAACTCGGGCAGCTTGCTCTCGACGTAGTCGGTCGTGTACCGGGGCTTCTCGTCGGAGCAGTTGATGGCGACGTTGGCCGAGGCGATGTTGCTGTACTCGCCGTTCTCGCTGCGCCCGTTCATCGAGTCGGACAGCAGCATCAGGATCTTGCCGTCGCCGTCGTACGCCTGCTCCAGGCCCTCGGTGAGGTACTCCCAGAAGTCCTTGGAGTAGAGGGACTGCGCGATGCCGTTGGTCGCCGCGGTCTGGGTCAGCTCACGCGGGAAGATGCCCGGGATCGGCTTCTTCTCCAGGTCCCTCAGCAGCGTGGCGATGCGGTCCTTGACGTCCTGCGGGGTGTCGCCGATGGGGCAGTCGGTCTCCTTCGACGTGCAGTCCTCGGCGAAGTTGTCCAGCGCGAGCTGGAAGCCCTTGGCCTGGCCGAGCGCGCCCTGCTCCGGGTCCTGGGTGGGATCGACGACCGCGTCGAGCACGGCCCGGCCGACGTGCCCGGGGAACAGGTGGGCGTAGACGCCGCCGAGTTCGGTGCCGTAGGAGATGCCGAAGTAGTGCAGCTTGGCGTCGCCGAGGAGGTGGCGCATCAGGTCCATGTCGCGGGCGGCGTCGGTGGTGCGCACCTGCGGCAGGATCTTCGGCGAGTGCTTCTCGCAGTTGTCGTTGAACTGCCTGGTGCGGTCCAGCAGCTGGGCCTGTTCGGCCCGGGTGTCGGGCGTCGCGTCCTGCTGGAAGTACTCGTCGAGCTGGGTGTCGCTCTCGCACTCCACCGGCGCGCTGCGGCCGACCCCGCGCGGGTCGAAGCTCACCAGGTCGTAGCGGGTGCGCAGGGCGGCGTAGTCCTCGCCGAACGCGGGCAGCGCGGTGACACCGCTGCCGCCGGGGCCGCCGAAGTTGAACACGAGCGAGCCGATCCGCCGGTCCGCCGGACCGCTGGCCTTGGCGCGGATCAGCGCGATGCCGATGGTGGCGCCCTTGGGCTTGTCCCAGTCCAGGGGTGCTCGCATGGTGGCGCACTGCCACCTGGCGCCGTTCGGCAGCGGGGACGGGGCGCTGCCGCCGCCCTCGGCCTCGGACGGTGCGGGACAGTCCTTCCAGTCCAGCTTCTGCGTCATCACGTCCCCGTCCCAGGAGCCGTTGCCGCATCCGGCCAGCAGGGCGGCCAGCAGCACGGCGCTGGTGGTCAGTGCGGCGGCACGCGGCCGGGAGGGGTTCACCATGATCCCATCCTGCGTGCGCGCGCGCCGGGCCGCGCGGGGCACGGGCCGTACGAGGTACGCGTCCCACCGGCCCTGGCCGGACGCCGTTTTCCGCCCGGCCTGCGTGCGGCCGGCGCCCCCTAGAGGGCGCCCTTGCGGGTGAGGTGGTTGAAGGCCAGCCACCCCGGCAGCACCGGCAGCCACAGGGTCAGCAGCCGGTACAGCAGGACGGCCGGCGCGGCGACCTCCTTGGGCAGGCCCACGGCGAGCAGACCGACCGTGAGGGTCGCCTCGACCGCGCCGACACCGCCCGGGGTGGGCGCCGCGGAGCCGAGCGCGTTTCCGGCGAGGAAGACGACGGCGACGCTGGCGATGCTGAGCGAGGTCGACTCGTCGCCGAACGCCCTGATGGAGGCGTCCAGGCACATGACGAAGCAGCCCGTCAGCAGGAGCATGCCGCCGATGCCGGTGATGAGCTTCTGGGGCCGCTGCAGGACGTCGAGCATGCGCGGTACGACGCCGGCGAACAGCGACCTCACGCGCGTGGAGACGAATTTCCGCAGCAACGGCACCGAGGTCACCACGAGCACCAGCACCGCCACGGTCAGCAGACCGGCGATGACCGTCCGGGACGGCGACAGCGACGGCGTCTTCTCGGTACCGGTCAGGTAGCCGAAGGACAGCAGCATCAGGATGTGGCAGCCGAGCCCGAACAGCTGCGAGGCGCCGACACTGGCCACCGCGAGCCCCGGGCGCACGCCCTGGCGCTGCAGGAACCGCGTGTTCAGGGCGACGCCGCCGACGGCCGCCGGCGCCACGATCTTCACGAAGGAGCCGGCCACCTGGGCCGCCACCGTCCGCGGGAAGGACACCCGCTCCGGTACGAACCCCAGCAGCGCCATGGCGGCGGCCACGTAGCTGAGCGCGGAGAACAGCACCGCGGCGATCAGCCAGCCCCACTGGGCCCGCGCGAACACCGTGCCGAACTCGGTGTGGGTGAGCTGCGTCAGCAGGTAGTAGCCGCCGATCGCACCGGCGATGAAGCTGATCAGGGTGCGCGGCCGTACCCGCTCCAGCCGTACCGGCTCCACCGGGGCCTGGGGCCTGATCCGCAGCACCTCGTGCCGGATCTGGGTGAGCAGGTCCTCTTCGCGCGCCTCTTCGACGGCCTCGTCGATGGCGCGCTTCTCGGCCCGCTGCTCGGCGCGGACCGCCTTCTTGCCCGGTCTCTCGGGAGCGGCCCCGGCCGTCTCGGCGGCGTGCTCCAGGCGGGCCTGCTTGGCCAGCCGGGAGGACTCCAGCACCGCCTCGCGCTCCCGCTCGGCCCGCTCCCGGCCCAGCCGGCGCAGCGTCGCGCGCGTGGAGCGCGTCAGCGCGATGGGCTGGAGCATCGGCAGGCAGTCCGCGACCGCGTCCGGTCCCAGCACGCGGACCGCGGAGGCCACGGCGCGCTCGGCGCCCACCCGCAGGGCGAGCGTGGTGACCAGCTGGGCCACGTCCATGCGCAGCAGCAGCTCGCCGGCCGCGATCTCACCGGCGGCCAGCTCGGTGAGGATCACATTGCCGGAACGATCCACCAGAATCGCGTCGCCCGACAGCCTGCGGTGCGCGATGCGCCGCGACTGCAGCGTCTGCGCCTGGTGCCAGGCCTTGCGCAGCAGCTCGTCGGTGATCTCGTCGTCGGCCAGCGAGTCCAGCGTCCGGGCACCGGTGTGCTCGTAGACGAGCATCACCGCGTCCGGACCGAGTTCGGAGGTGGCGATCAGCCTGGGCGTGTCGGCGCCCGCCGCGGCCGCCGCGTACGACAGCAGCGCCTCCTGCTCCAGCGCCTGCCGCAGTGACTGCAGGCTGGAGCGGGTGGCGAAGCCGCGCAGGGTCAGGTTCCGCCACACGCGGTAGAAGAATCCCTGCGCCTGCTGCTCACGGTCGAGGACCGTGACGTCCAGCGGAGGGCCGTCCTGAAGGGTGACGAAGTAGCGCCGCCCGCGGTCGCCGTTCTCCGCGTCCGGGACCTCCACGCGGGCCGCGCTCACGGGGTGGAAGCCGACGTGCCTGAGGCCGGCCATCAGGGTCCGCCCGGTGGGCCGGACGTTGGGCGAGCCGACCGCGTACAGCGTGCCGTAGGCGACGGTCCAGCCGATCAGCACGGTCAGGACGATCGAGAACGGGGTCGTGTAGCCGGTGACCAGCATGGAGAAGGCGTCGAGCAGCAGCACGATCCACAGCACCGCGCGCCAGCGGGGTCTGCGGGACATGCCGACGGCCGTCATGTACGCGATGACGGGCGCGAGGTAGCCGTGCACCGGATCGGTCAGGGCGTGGATGTCGCCCGGTGACGGCTGGGTGAGCGCTTCCTGGATGGAGCCGGGGGCCGCCCGGGCGACCCACAGGTCGGTGGCGAGGGTCACGCCGTGCGCGAGGACGGCCGCCAGGACGCCGTCGGCGATCCGCAGCCCGTCCCGTTTGATCAGCCGTTCGATCGCGAAAGCGACCGGCACCAGGAGGATCGCGATGCTCGACGCGAGCCCCGCGAGCTTGATCAGCAGGTCGGGGGCCTGGCCGGTGCCCTTGTTGATGTCCTGTTCCAGGCCCGAGGTGGTGCCGTGGGCGAACGCCGCGATGGCGAGCAGGACGGCGATGGCGAGCACGCCCACCAGCAGCCGCATGAGGTCGGAGGGACGGTGCACGCGTGCGGGGAGCAGCGGCTCGTCACCCTCGACCTCCTCCGCACCGGGATCGTCGCCCCCGGCGCCCGACCCCTTGCCGGGGCGCGCCCCGCCGGGGACGTGCGCCCCTTCGCCGGTGCCGGACGCGTCCTCACGCGCGTGTGTGTCCGCGCCGGGCGCGTCCCCACGCGCGCGCGTGTCAGGCTCGCGCGAGCCCTTGTCCGGGCCCGGCGCACCGGTGTCGCCCGTGCCCGCGTGGGCGGCGTCGGGACGTGCGGACACGCCAGGGGTACCCTCCGCGTCCTCGGGATGCACGCCCTGCTGCTTCATGGTCTCTTCTTGATCTCGTATCACCAGTCACCGCCCGCACGATGGTGGCATGCCCCACCGACACACGCGGGCATCAGGGTGCAGATGCGGGAGCGGACAGTCTGCCGGAAGGGCCGCCCGGGGGCGAGAGGCCCGGCCCCGCCGACCGCGCCGCGTTGTCGGCGGCGTGCGGCAGGATGGGACGAATGAGCGAACGGATCCCCGCCGGGCACGTGGAGCACGCGAAGCGCGTCGAGTACGCGGAGCACACGGAGCGCGCGGACTCGCTTCCGGAGTACGCCGAGCGGGTGCTGGACGTCGCCGAGCGCATCCCGCCCGGCCGGGTCATGACGTACGGGGACGTCGCCGAGTGGCTGGAGGAGGGCGGGCCGCGTCAGGTGGGCCGGGTGATGTCCCTCTACGGCGGCGCGGTGCCGTGGTGGCGCGTGGTGCGCGCCGACGGGGCGCTGCTGCCCGGCCACGAGCTGGAGGCGCTCGGCCACTACCGCGCGGAGGGCACGCCGCTGAAGACGGCGGGCAGGAACAGCGAGAGCCATCTGCCGCGGCTCGACATGAGGCGGGCGCGATGGGACGGCGAGGCGGGCGCAGAGGGTCACACCTGACAGCTTCCGCCATCGGAGGCCACCGGGGGGAACCTGTGGCCCGTACGAGCGACACGGGGGACGTCCGTGGCATGCCGTACGTTCGTGGGACGAGGGTCCCGCGTGGCGCGAGTGCCGCGAGGGAAGAATCGGAAGCCCTGCTTCCGCCCGATGCGGCGGCGTAGCGTCGACTGCGCGCGTCCCCCTCACCCCGCGGCCACCGCCTCGTACGCACGGCCGCCTGCCCACCAGCACAACCACCAGGACCGGCGAACCACGTGAGCTCCTCTTCCTCCACCAGGCCGCTGCCGCACCCCCAGGCGCGGCAGGGGAGCCGTGGCGCCTACCGACTGGTCCGTACGACCCCGGCCGAGTCCGACCCCCCTCGTCTGGACGCCGCGCAGCGCGCCGTGGTTGACCACCGGGCCGGACCGCTGCTCGTCCTCGCGGGTCCCGGCACCGGCAAGACCACCACCCTGGTGGAGTCCGTGGGCGCGCGCATCGCACACGGCACGGATCCGGAACGGATCCTGGTGCTGACGTTCAGCCGCAAGGCCGCCGTCGACCTGCGCGACCGCATGGCCCGGCGCATCGGCGCGGCCCGCGCGCCCCGCGCGACCACCTTCCACTCGTACTGCTACGCCCTGGTCCGCGCCCACCAGGACAGCGGCCTGTACGCCGAGCCGCTGCGCCTGCTCTCCGGCCCCGAGCAGGACGTCACCGTCCGCGAGCTGCTGGCCGGCCAGCCCGAGCTGGAGCGGCTCGGGCTCAAGCACGTGCGCTGGCCGGACGAACTGCGCGCCTGCCTGACCACGCGCGGCTTCGCCGACGAGGTCCGCGCCGTCCTCGCCCGCAGCCGCGAGCTGGGTCTCGGCCCCGACGCCCTGGACGCCTTCGCCCGCCGCATCGGCCGCCCCGACTGGCGGGCGGCCGCCGCGTTCCTCGCCGACTACCTCGACGTCATCGACCTTCAGGGCGTCATCGACTACGCCGAGCTCGTCCACCGCGCGGTGCTGCTCGCGAACCGTCCCGAGGTCGCGGCCCGGCTCGCCGCCCAGTACGACGCCGTCTACGTCGACGAGTACCAGGACACCGACCCCTCCCAGGTACGGCTCCTGCACGCCCTGGCCGGCGGCGGCCGTACCCTGGTCGCCTTCGGCGACCCCGACCAGTCGATCTACACGTTCCGGGGCGCCGACGTGAACGGCATCCTCGACTTCCCCGAGGTCTTCCCGCGCGTCGGCGGCCGCCCCGCCCCCGTCGAGGTGCTGCGCACCTCCCGCCGCTCCGGCGCCGACCTGCTCGCCGCGACCCGCCTGATCACCCAGCGCATGCCGCTGACCCGGCTGCCGTCCGACAAGGTGCGCGCGCACCGCACACCCGCGGCGGTACGGGACGGCGGCCGGGCCGAGGTCTACACCTACCCGACCACCGGCACGGAACAGGACAACATCGCCGACATCCTCCGCCGCGCGCACCTGGAGGACGGCCTTCCCTGGAGCGACATGGCCGTCCTGGTCCGCGCCGGCTCGCACACCATCCCCGCCCTCCGCCGCGCCCTGACCGCCGCAGGCGTCCCCCTGGACATCGACGGCGACGACCTGCCCCTGCGCCACGAGCCGTCGGTCGCCCCGCTGCTGACCGCGCTGAGGGTGGTGGCCACGGCCGAGGCGGCACGGTGGCCCGAAGCGGAGGCGCGCGCGGACGCGGGGGAGCGTGTGTCCGCCGGACCGGGAGAGCCCCCGGCCGCCGACTCCCTGGCGCCGGGTGCCGCCGAAGGCCTGTCCGTATCGGCCGGGGGCGAGGAGCCGGTCGCCGACGAGGATCTTTCCGTGTCCGCCGGTTCGGAGGGGCCTGGTGTCGTCGACGGTCTTTCCGTGTCCGCTGGGCCGGAGGGGCCGGGTGCCGCCGAGGGTGGTCTCTCTGTGTCGGCCGGGGGCGAGGAGCCGGTCGCCGACGAGGATCTCTCCGTGTCCGCCGGGCCGGAGGGCCTGGTTGCCGTCGACGGTGGCTTGCCCGTGTCCGCCTCGGCCGGCGAGCCGGTCGCCGAGACCGTTGCCGCCGACGGCGGTCTCCCCGCGTCCGACCTGGCCGACGAGCCGGCCGCCGCCCCCGGCGTGCACTGGCTCGACGCCGAGACCGCGCTCACTCTGCTCGCCTCCCCCCTCGCCGGCATGGACACCGCCGACCTGCGCCGGCTCGGGCGTGCCCTGCGCGAGGAGGAGCGGGCCGCCGGGAATCCGCTGCCGCCGCCCTCCGACGAGCTGCTCGCGCGGGCGCTCGCCGAGCCCGAGCGGCTGGTCACGCACGACCCCGCGTACGCGCGCGGCGCCCAGCGCCTCGGCGCGCTGCTCCGCAAGGCACGGGAGCGCCTCGCCGGCGGCGGTACGGCCGAGGAGGCGCTGTGGGACCTGTGGGACGGCACGCCCTGGCCGAAGCGACTGGAGCGGGCGGCCCGGCGCGGCGGCGCGGCCGGCCGTAACGCCGACCGTGACCTGGACGCCGTCTGCGCGCTGTTCGCCACGGCCGCGCGCGCGGAGGAGCGCACCGGCGGCCGTGGTGCCCTGAACTTCCTGGAGGAGATCGGGGCCGAGGACATCGCCGCCGACACCCTCACCCGCCGCGCGGTACGGCCCGACGCCGTACGCCTGATGACCGCGCACCGCTCCAAGGGCCTGGAGTGGCCGCTGGTCGTCGTCGCCGGCGTCCAGGAGGGCCTGTGGCCCGACCTGCGCCGCCGCGGGTCCCTGCTGGAGGCCGACCGCATCGGCCGCGACGGACTTGCCGAACCCCTCACCCCCGGCGCCCTGCTCGCCGAGGAGCGCCGGCTGTTCTACGTGGCCGCCACGCGCGCGCGTGAGCGTCTCGTCGTCACCGCCGTGAAGGCACCGGCGGACGACGGCGACCAGCCCTCGCGCTTCCTGACCGAGCTGGGCGTCGAACCCCGCGACGTCACCGGCCGGCCGCGCCGCCCGCTGTCCGTGGCCGCGCTCGTCGCCGAGCTGCGCGCCACCACCGTCGACCCGCGCGTCTCCGCCACGCTGCGGGAGGCCGCCGCGCGCCGTCTGGCCAGGCTCGCCGCCCTCGCGGACGAGGACGGCCGCCCGCTGGTGCCGTCCGCGCACCCCTACCGCTGGTGGGGCATGTTCGGACCGACCGAGAGCAAGGTGCCGCTGCGCGACCGCGACCAGCCCGTCGTGCTGTCCGGCAGCGCCCTCGACCAGCTCGCCAACACGTGCGCCCTGCAGTGGTTCCTGGGCCGCGAGGTGAAGGCCGACGCGCCGGCCACCGCGGCCCAGGGCTTCGGCAACGTCGTCCACGTCCTGGCCGACGAGGTCGCCTCCGGCCGTACCCCCGCCGACCTCGACGTGCTGATGGAACGCCTGGACTCGGTGTGGAACGCGCTCGCCTTCGACGCGCCCTGGAAGTCGGCCCAGGAGAAGGACAACGCGCGCGCGGCGCTCGAACGCTTCCTGAACTGGCATGTGCTGGACCGCGCCGGACGCACCACCGTGGCCAGCGAGCAGGACTTCGACGTCACCCTCGAAGCGGGCAGCTACGAGGTCCGCATCCGCGGTCAGATGGACCGCGTGGAGGAGGACAGCGAGGGCCGGGCCTACGTCGTGGACTTCAAGACCGGCAAGCAGGCGCCCAGCGCCGCCGACGTGGCCCGCCATCCCCAGCTCGCCGTCTACCAGCTCGCCGTGGCCGAGGGCGCCGTAGACACCGCCTTCGGGGACCGGCGCCCCGAACCCGGCGGCGCCGAGCTGGTGCATCTGCGGCAGGGCGCGGCGAAACGGGACGGCGGCGAGACCGTGCCCAAGGTGCAGGCTCAGGAGCCGCCGACGGGGGAGTGGGTCGGAGAGCTGCTCGCCAACGCCGCAGGGAAGGTCCTCGACGAGCGGTTCACGCCGACCACCGGCCAGCACTGCACGCACTGCGCGTTCCGCGCCTCGTGCAGCGCGCGGCCCGAGGGACGGCACATCGTCGAGTGACGCGCCGCGTGCGCCGCGTGCGCCGCGTGCGCCGCGTGCCACGCCGGACCGGCAGCACCGGCAGCACCGGCAGCACCAGCACGCACCGGCAAGCCCCGGCCGCGCGCCCGCGGCGAAGCGGAGCCGGAGTGACGTACGGCACCACCGGCGGCGCTGACCTGCGCTTCTTCCTCTCCGGGCGGCCGATCCGTCCGCGAATGTCAGTGCCCGCCGCTAGCCTCTGACGACATGTCCGCACGCATCACCGACCCCGAGCAGCTCAAGGAGCTCCTCGGCATCCCGTTCACCCCGGAGCAGACGGCCTGCATCATCGCGCCGCCCGCCCCGCAGGTGATCGTGGCCGGAGCCGGGTCGGGCAAGACCACCGTGATGGCGGCCCGCGTGGTCTGGCTGGTCGGCACCGGACAGGTCGCCCCCGAGCAGGTCCTCGGCCTGACCTTCACCAACAAGGCCGCGGGCGAACTCGCCGAACGCGTCCGCAAGGCACTGATCAAGGCAGGCGTCACCGACCCGGACGCCATCGACCCGGACAATCCGCCGGGCGAGCCGGTCATCTCGACGTACCACTCCTTCGCCGGCCGGCTGCTCACCGACCACGGCCTGCGCATCGGCCTCGAACCCAGCTCCCGGCTGCTGGCCGACGCCACCCGCTACCAGCTCGCCGCGCGTGTGCTGCGCGAGGCTCCCGGCCCCTACCCGGCGCTCACCCGTTCCTTCGCCGACCTCGTCAGCGACCTGCTCGCCCTCGACTCCGAACTCGCCGAACACCTCGTGGACCCCGAGGAACTGCGCGCCTGGGACGCGGACCTGCTGCACACCCTCGAGGGCGCGAAGCTCTCCAACGCCGATCTGCGCAAGGTCCCCGAGACCGCCGCCGCCCGCCGCGAACTGGCGCGACTCGTCCAGCGCTACCGGACCGCCAAGCGCGAGCGCGACCTGCTCGACTTCGGCGACCAGATCGCCCTGTCCGCCCGCCTCGCCCGGGTTCCCGAGGTGGGCCGCCTGCTGCGCGAGGAGTTCCGCGTGGTCCTCCTGGACGAGTACCAGGACACCTCCGTGGCCCAGCGTGTCCTGCTGGCGGGACTGTTCGGCACCGGCACCGGCCACCCCGTCACCGCGGTCGGCGACCCCTGCCAGGCCATCTACGGCTGGCGCGGCGCCTCCGTCGCCAACCTCGACGACTTCCCCGAGCACTTCGCGCGCGCCGACGGCCGCCCCGCCACCCGCCAGGCGCTGAGCGAGAACCGGCGCAGCGGCGGCCGCCTCCTCGACCTCGCCAACGGCCTCGCCGAGCCCCTGCGCGCCATGCACGCGGGCGTGGAGGCCCTGCGCCCGGCCCCCGGCGCCGAACGCGACGGCACGGTCCGCTGCGCCCTGCTGCCCACCCACGCCGAGGAGATCGGCTGGATCGCCGACTCGATCGCCCACCTGGTGCGCACCGGCACGGCACCCGCGGAGATCGCCGTCCTGTGCCGTACGGCCACCGACTTCGCCGAGATCCAGGGCGCCCTCGTCGCCCGGGAGGTCCCCGTGGAGGTCGTCGGCCTCTCCGGACTGCTGCACCTGCCCGAGATCGCCGACCTCGTCGCCGTCTGCGAGGTCCTGCAGGACCCCGGGGCCAACGCCTCCCTGGTCCGCCTGCTGACCGGGCCGCGCTGGCGGATCGGCCCCCGCGACCTCGCCCTCCTGGGCCGTCGCGCCCGCCTGCTCGTCGCCCACGCGCGCGTGGAAGCGACCGACGACCCCGACCGCAGGCTCGCCGAGGCCGTCGAGGGCGTCGACCCGTCCGAGGTGATATCGCTCGCGGACGCCCTGGACACCTTCCTGGACGCGCCCCTGGCGGAGAGCGGCCAGTCCGACGGACTGCCGTTCTCCGCGGACGCGCGCGTCCGCTTCGCCCGCCTCGCCGCCGAACTGCGTGATCTGCGCCGCTCCCTGTCCGACCCGCTCATGGACGTCCTGCACCGCGTCCTCGCGGTCACCGGCCTGGAGGTGGAGCTGTCGGCGTCCCCGCACGCCCTGGCCGCCCGCCGCCGCGAGACCCTGTCCAACTTCCTGGACGTCGCCGCCTCCTTCGCGGCCGGCGACGGCGAGGCCACCCTGCTCGCCTTCCTCGGCTTCCTGCGCACCGCGGCCCAGTACGAGAAGGGCCTCGACAACGCGCTGCCCGGCGGCGAGAACACCGTGAAGGTCCTCACCGCGCACAGGTCCAAGGGGCTGGAATGGGACGTCGTGGCCGTGCCCGGGCTGGTCAACGGCACCTTCCCCAGCGCCCAGGGCCGCGAGAAGTGGACCGCGCAGGCCAAGGTGCTCCCGCACGCCCTGCGCGGCGACACCGACACGCTGCCCGACGCCGGTTCCTGGGACTCCCGGGGGATGAAGGCCTTCCACGAGGCCATGAAGGAGCACCAGCACACCGAGGAGCTGCGCCTCGGCTACGTCACCTTCACCCGCCCCCGCTCCCTCCTGCTCGGTTCCGGCCACTGGTGGGGCCCCAGCCAGAAGAAGCCGCGCGGCCCCTCCGACTTCCTCCGGGCCCTGTACGACCACTGCGCCGCGGGGTACGGCGAGATCGAGGCCTGGGCGGACGAGCCCGCCGAGGACGAGGAGAACCCGGCCCTGCACACGGCCACCGCCGACCAGGTGTGGCCGCTGCCCCTGGACGAGGCGGCCCTGACCCGTCGCCGTACGGCCGCCGACACCGTCCTCGCCCACCTGGCCGCGCTGTCCGCCCGGCAGGACGGCCCCCCGCCGGCCGGCCACGACCCCGACACGTTCGACGACCCCGACTGGCCCACACCCCAGCCCCCGCCCACGGACGACGGGCCGTACGACGACCCCTACGGCTCCGACCCGTACGCCGACGATCCGTACGACGGGGCTCCCCACGACGAGGACCCGCTCGGCGGCGAGGACCCGTTCGGTGACGTGGACCCGTTCGGCGACACGGACCCGCTCTCCGGCGAGGACCCGCTCGGCGAGGAGTTCCCCCGGGACGCCGGCCTGCCCACCGTCCCCCACCAGGCGACGGCCCCCGGCACGGCCGCCGGCGGCCCCACGCGCCCGGCCGGACCGCGGCGCCCCGCGCCCGGCGCCTCCCTCACGCCCGAGGAGGCCCGCACCGTCGCCTCCTGGGACCGCGACCTCGACGCCCTCGCCGGAGAGCTGATGCGCGCCCGGCGGAGGGTCACGGACGTCCCCCTGCCCGTGACCCTCACCGCGACCCAGGTGATGCGGCTCGCCGAGGACCCGGACGGGCTCGCGCAGGAACTCGCGCGCCCCATGCCGCGCCCCCCACAACCCGCCGCACGCCGAGGCACCCGGTTCCACGCATGGGTGGAGGCCCGCTTCGAGGAACTGACCCTTCCGATGCTCGAACCGGACGAGCTGCCCGGCAGCGACGCCGAGATCGCCGACGAACGCGACCTCGACGCCCTCAAGGAGGCCTTCGAGCGCACCGAGTACGCCCACCGGACCCCGCACCGCGTCGAGGCGCCCTTCCAGCTCTCCCTCGCCGGCCGGGTCGTACGCGGCCGGATCGACGCCGTCTACAAGAACGGCGACGGTGACGAGGCCACGTACGAGATCGTCGACTGGAAGACCAGCCGCACCCGGACGGCCGACCCGCTCCAGCTCGCCATCTACCGGCTGGCCTGGGCGGAACAGCAGGGCATCTCGCCCGAGTCGGTCGCGACCGCCTTCCTGTACGTGCGCACCGGAGACGTCGTACGGCCCCGGGACCTGCCCGACCGGGCCGCCCTGGAGGGGTTGCTCAAAGGTGAATGAAACGGCCGAAACCATGCGCCGGGGTGTGACGAACCGCCCGCCGAGGACGTCGCCGCGGGCCGATAGGCTCGTGAGCATGAGCCAGACCCCGGACAGTGCCGTCCGTACGTACATCGAGCACCACCGCGCCGCCTTCCTGGACGACCTCGCCGCGTGGCTGCGCATCCCCTCCGTGTCGGCCCAGCCCGAGCACGCCCCCGATGTAAGGCGCAGCGCCGACTGGCTCGCCGCCAAGCTCAAGGAGACCGGCTTCCCGACCACCGAGGTCTGGCAGACCCCGGGCGCCCCGGCCGTCTTCGCCGAATGGCCCTCGGACGACCCCGAGGCGCCCACCGTCCTCGTCTACGGCCACCACGACGTCCAGCCCGCCGCCCGCGAGGACGGCTGGGACAGCGACCCCTTCGAGCCCGTCGTCCGCGAGAACCGCCTCTACGCGCGCGGTGCCGCCGACGACAAGGGCCAGGTGTTCTTCCACACCCTCGGCGTCCGCTCCCACCTCGCCGCCACCGGCCGCGCCACCCCCGCCGTCAACCTCAAGCTGATCGTCGAGGGTGAGGAGGAGTCCGGCTCCCCGCACTTCCGCGCCCTCGTCGAGGAGCGCGCCGACCGGCTCGCCGCCGACGCCGTGATCGTCTCCGACACCGGCATGTGGGCCGAGGACACCCCCACCGTCTGCACCGGCATGCGCGGCCTCGCCGAGTGCGAGATCCGCTTCCACGGCCCCGACCAGGACATCCACTCCGGCTCCTTCGGCGGCGCCGTGCCCAACCCGGCCACCGCGGCCGCCCGCCTGGTGGCCGCCCTGCACGACGAGCACGCGCGCGTGGCCGTCCCCGGCTTCTACGACGGCATCGTCGAGCTGACCGACCGCGAGCGCGAGCTCTTCGCCGAGCTGCCCTTCGACGAGGAGCGGTGGCTGCGCACCGCCAGGTCGCACGCCACCCACGGTGAGGCCGGTCACACCACGCTGGAGCGCGTCTGGGCCCGGCCGACCGCCGAGGTCAACGGCATCGGCGGCGGCTACCAGGGCGCCGGCAGCAAGACGATCATCCCCTCCTCGGCCCTGGTGAAGCTGTCCTTCCGGCTCGTCGCGGGCCAGGACCCGGACCACGTCGAGAAGGCCGTCCGCGCCTGGGCCGCCCAGCAGGTGCCCGCCGGCATCCGCCTCGAGATCGACTTCGGTGCCGCCACGCGCCCGTGCCTGACGCCGCTGGACCATCCCGCGCTCCGGTCCGTGGCCCGCGCCATGGGCCGGGCCTTCCAGGGACCGGTCAGGTTCACCCGCGAGGGCGGCTCGGGACCCGCCGCCGACCTCCAGGAGGTCCTCGGCGCCCCCGTCCTCTTTCTGGGCATATCCGTCCCCTCCGACGGCTGGCACGCCCCGAACGAGAAGGTCGAGCTGGACCTCCTCCTCAAGGGTGTCGAGACCAGCGCCTACCTGTGGAGCGACCTCGCCGAGAACTGGCGTCCCGCCCTCTGACCGGCAGCGCCGTACGGAACCGCGTCGCACACGGGGCACACTGGAAGAACCGCCCTGTACGCCGCGAGCGCGCCCGAACCGGTGCCCCCGCCCTGTGCCCTGCCTCACCGTCCGCCGAAACGAACCGTTCCACTGGGGGAGTTGGAAGCACCCGTGACCACCTGGACCGACCACACCGCAGACCGACCCATCTCGCTGACCGCCCCGAGCGGCATCGACCGCGCCGCCCACCACCGGCTCGACGAGGCCTGGCTCGCGGCGGCGTGGAGCCACCCCACGACCCGCTGTTTCGTGGTCTCCGGCGGCCAGGTACTCATCGACGAGACGCCCGACGGCCGGACCGAGCTCGTCATGATCCCGTCCTTCGAGGCGCCGCTCACCGAGGCGCACCGCTACTTCCTCGGCAACGACGAGGACGGTGTCAGCTACTTCGCGCTCCAGAAGGACGCCCTCCCGGGCCGCATGGACCAGTCCGCCCGCCCCGCGGGGCTGCGGGAGGCGGGACTGCTGCTCTCCCCGCGTGACGCCGGTCTCATGGTGCACGCGGTCGGCCTGGAGAACTGGCAGCGCACCCACCGCTTCTGCTCCCGCTGCGGCGAGCGCACGGTCATCGCCGCCGCCGGCCACATCCGCCGCTGCCCCGCCTGCGGCGCCGAGCACTACCCGCGCACCGACCCCGCGGTGATCATGGCGGTCACCGACGACGAGGACCGCATCCTGCTCGGCCGCCAGGTCCACTGGCCCGAGGGCCGCTTCTCCACGCTCGCCGGGTTCGTCGAGCCGGGCGAGTCCATCGAGCAGTCGGTGCGCCGCGAGGTCTTCGAGGAGGCGGGCATCACCGTCGGCCCTGTCGAGTACGTGGCCAGCCAGCCCTGGCCCTTCCCGTCCAGCCTCATGCTGGGCTTCATGGCCCGCGCCACCTCCACCGACATCGACGTCGACGGCGACGAGATCCACGAGGCCCGCTGGTTCTCCCGCGAGGATCTCCACGCCGCCTTCGAGTCCGGCGAGGTCATGCCGCCCTACGGCATCTCCATCGCCGCCCGTCTGATCGAGATGTGGTACGGCAAGCCGCTGCCGACGCGGAGCTTCGTCTAGCGCGCCGGACGCCCGCACACCCGGGCGGGACGAGAAACGAAAAGGGCGGCTCCCGAGGCTGTGAATGCCTCGGGAGCCGCCCTTTTCGTGCGCCCGGAACCCGGAACGGGACCGGCCACACAGGGACCTGCGCGGACCTACGCGGCGAGCTTCTGCTTCACCTGGGCCAGCGACGGGTTCGTCAGCGTGGAGCCGTCCGCGAAGAGCACGGTCGGGACCGTCTGGTTTCCGCCATTCGCCTTCTCCACGAAAGCGGCGGAATCCGGGTCCTGCTCGATGTTGATCTCGGTGTAGGCGATCCCCTCGCGTTCCATCTGGCTCTTCAGCCGACGGCAGTAGCCGCACCAAGTCGTGCTGTACATCGTCACAGTGCCCTGCATGTCTCTCGCGCTCCTCAGGCAGCCCGGTGAAAGTCGTGCAAAGGGCAAACGTAAGGGATGGGACCGGCATTCCCGCCCGGGGTATCCGAACCCGGCGGCCGCACCGCCTCCGACCGCCCCCGGTGTGTGACGCCCGCCGCACGCGCCGCTGTGACACCTGCCGCATTAGTACGACCGCGACCGCCCGCCTGTGGACAACCGACGCGGCAGCCCCGTACGACCTGGCAGCATGGCAATGTGACAGCAGCAACGCACTCCTCCCTCTTCCCGCAGGCACCGGACACGGCCGACGCGGTGCTCGAAGGGCTCGACCCCGAGCAGCGCGAGGTGGCCACCGCCCTGCACGGGCCGGTGTGCGTGCTCGCCGGAGCCGGCACCGGCAAGACCCGCGCCATCACCCACCGCATCGCCTACGGGGTGCGCGCGGGCATCCTCCCGCCGTCCAGCGTGCTCGCCGTCACCTTCACCGCCCGCGCCGCCGGCGAGATGCGCGGCCGGCTCCGCCAGCTCGGCGCCCAGGGCGTGCAGGCCCGCACCTTCCACTCCGCGGCGCTGCGCCAGCTCCAGTACTTCTGGCCGAAAGCCATCGGTGGCGGTATGCCCCGCCTCGTCGACCGCAAGATCCAGCTCGTCGCCGACGCCGCCGTGGCCTGCAAGCTCCGCCTCGACCGGGGCGAGCTGCGGGACGTCACCGCCGAGATCGAATGGTCCAAGGTCACCCAGACGATCCCCGCCGACTACCCGTACGCGGCCGTCAAGGCCGGTCGGGAGACCCCGCGCGACCCGGCCGAGATCGCCCACGTCTACGCCGCCTACGAAGACCTCAAGCGCGACCGCGCGGTCATCGACTTCGAGGACGTCCTGCTGCTGACCGTCGCCGTCCTCCAGGACCGGCACGACATCGCCGAGCAGGTCCGCGCCCAGTACCAGCACTTCGTCGTCGACGAGTACCAGGACGTCAGCCCCCTCCAGCAGCGGCTGCTGGAGCTGTGGCTCGGCGAACGCGACACCCTGTGCGTCGTCGGTGACGCCAGCCAGACCATCTACTCCTTCACGGGCGCGACCCCCGATCACCTCCTCGACTTCCGCGCCCGCCATCCCGGCGCCACCGTCGTCAAACTCGTCCGCGACTACCGCTCCACCCCCCAGGTCGTCCGCCTCGCCAACGGCCTGCTCGCCCAGGCCACCGGCCGCGCCGCCGACCACCGCCTGGAACTGGTCTCGCAGCGCGCCGCGGGCCCCGAACCCCGCTACACCGAGTACACCGACGAGCCCGCCGAGGCCGAGGGCGCCGCCCGCCGCATCCGCGAGCTGATCGACGCCGGCACCCCGGCCGCCGAGATCGCCGTCCTGTTCCGCACGAACTCCCAGTCCGAGACCTACGAGCAGGCCCTCGCCGACGCCGGGGTCCCCTACCAGCTGCGCGGCGCCGAGCGCTTCTTCGACCGGCCCGAGGTGCGCAAGGCGGGCGTCGCCCTGCGCGGCGCGGCCCGCTTCGGCGGCAACGACTCCCTGCTGGACGACGTCGTCGATCTGCCCTCGCAGGTCCGTGCCGTCCTGTCCGGAGAGGGCTGGACCAGCGAGCCGCCCGCCGGCTCCGGAGCCGTCCGCGAGCGCTGGGAGTCGCTGGCCGCCCTGGTCAACCTCGCCCACGACCTGGCGGCGGCCCGCCCCCAGGCCACCCTCGGCGACTTCGTCGCGGAACTCGACGAGCGGGCCGGTGCCCAGCACGCCCCGACCGTCCAGGGCGTCACCCTCGCCTCCCTGCACGCCGCCAAGGGCCTGGAGTGGGACGTCGTCTTCCTGGTCGGCATCGCGGAAGGCATGGTGCCGATCACGTACGCCAAGACGGACGAGCAGATCGAGGAGGAACGCCGCCTGCTCTACGTCGGCGTCACCCGCGCCAGAGAACGGCTGCACCTGTCCTGGTCGCTGTCCCGCTCGCCCGGCGGCCGGGCCAACCGCAGGCCCAGCCGCTTCCTCGACGGGCTCCGCCCCGGCTCGACCGCCACCGTCGGCCGCGCCGGAGCCGGTACCGGCGGGGGCGTCGAGCGCGGCGTCCCGGGTGACGTCCGGTCAGTGCCGCGGCGCACTCAGCGCGCCCCCGCCCGCTGCCGGGTGTGCGGTCGCACCCTCACCGACGCGGGCGAGATGAAGCTGATGCGCTGCGAGGGCTGCCCCTCCGACATGGACGAGGGCATCTACGAACGGCTGCGGGAGTGGCGGGCCGTCCAGGCCGGGCAGAGCGGGCAGCCCGACTTCTGCGTCTTCACCGACCGGACCCTCATGGCCATCGCCGAGACCCGGCCGGACAACGCGGCCGAACTGTCCCGCATCCCCGGCGTCCTCGCCCGTAAGCTGCAGCGTTATGGAGCCGACGTTCTGGCCATCTGCGCAGGTCAGGAAGTTCAGGGAGGGGACGGGCAAGACTGATGCGAACTCGTCGAAAAAATAGTTTGCGCATGCCCCGGCAATCCCCATAGGTTCTAGGCACGGGAACGGCGGCCTTCTCCAAGGCCCTGCTTCCGTGTTGTACTTGCATATCCGAACGGACTGGTTCACCCCAGTCCCCCAAGACGCCGAGAGGAGGCGAGTCCAGTGATCAGCATCAACATCTGCACCACCAGCACGGCCAAACTGACCGATCGCTCGACCGTCTCCCTGTGCATGCTCGGCGCCTCCCTGCAGGGCACCGGTCTGTCCGGCATTCGTGCCGACCGTCCGGCCTCCGCCCTGTCCCTCGCGGATCTTCCCGTCCGTGAGCGCAATGAGCGACCGACCAAGGCACTGGAAGCGGTAGAGGCACAGGCACACGCCTATGCCTTTGCGGCGGCCGGTGCCGGATTCCGGAAGCAGACGACGCAGCACCACCAGATGTGGGCCTTCCGTGGGCCAGACCCTGGAGTCATCCAGCCTGACAGTTGATCAGGCCAGGCGCCTTCAGGGCCGCGGAACCCCATCCGGGATCCGCGGCCCTTTTGTTTGTCCGCCACACGTGGACGACAGGACGAAGGGGCCTCGGGGCAAGGGAAGAACCCGGTACCAGCCGACACCCGGTCCACCGGCCGGAACGACCAGACGAGGAAAACACCCCGTGCAACTCGAAGCGCACGCCCCGTCCGTACCGCCTTCGCAAACGATCCCCCCGCCCGGTCTCACGGAGGACCCCACCTTGACTCCCCTCACCGCGCTCACCGCGCTCGACGACGCCATCGAGAACCTCGGCGTACCCGTCCCCTGCCGTTCCTACGACCCGGAGGTCTTCTTCGCCGAGTCGCCGGCGGACGTCGAGTACGCCAAGGCCCTCTGCCGTACCTGCCCGCTGGTCGAGGCCTGCCTCGCCGGCGCCAAGGAGCGGCGTGAGCCCTGGGGCGTCTGGGGTGGCGAGCTGTTCGTCCAGGGTGTCGTCGTCGCCCGGAAGCGGCCGCGTGGCCGCCCGCGCAAGAACCCGGTCACGGCATGAACACCTCAGGAACGATCGACCGCCCCCTCACGCACGACCCCAAGAAGCAGGCCCCGATGAAGCCGTCCACCAGCGAGCCCGCCGGCTCCGCGACTCAAGACATCAGCACCAGCGGCGCGACCGGTTCGCGTCAGAAGAACAGGACCCGAGAGATGCAACTCATCCCAGAAGCCCTGGCCCGTGCGCATATGCACGAGCGCCTGCATGACGCCGAGCGGGAGCGCCGGGCCGTGCGCCTGGCCACCGCCCGGCGGATGCAGCGCCGTGCGGAGCGCGCCTCGCTGCGCGCCCGCCGTGCGCTCGCCATGGCCGTCATGCAGTAACCGCTCACACCCGAAGCGGTGGCCTCCCCGAGCCGGGGAGGCGAATCCTTCCCCGCGGGGGCCGGTCCGGCCGAACGGACCGGCCCCCGCGGTGCGTTGTACGGGGCGATCGGCCGGCCGCGGAGTTGCCGGCGCGGGGCGACGAGTCCTCCCGGAGGAAGTGACCAGGGCGGCCCCGGCACGGAGGCCCCCCCGGGCGCGCGGGCGAGATGGCACCCGTTCCTCCAGGGGCCAGGGCGCCCGGCCGCCTCATGCCTCCGCCGCGGGAACCTCCTCCACCAGTTCCTCTTCGAGGACGAAGCCCGGCAGCCACTCCTCCAGTTCATCCCGCAGCCTGACCGTGGCGCCCAGCTGGCACAGCACCCCGATCGTGCTCAGGGTCACGCGGTGTATCAACAGGTAGGCGGGCGGCAGGTTGAGCCGCTTGCCGAGCTGGTAGGCGGGGGAGCGGGGGTCGGCGACGCGAGCGGCCTGGTTGCGCATCCACGAGCGGGTGAAGGTGAACGTGTCGACCCGGGCCGGCTCGATGATCGGCAGCAGATAGTCCAGGACCGCGTCGGGGTCCAGCTCGATGGACTCCTTCACGAACCCTTCCGCGCACAGGAGTTCGTAGACCGTCTGGGCGTCGCCGTCCAGCGTCACGCGCAGCGATACGCCGATCGGCTCGGGCAGCCCACCGGAGAGCCGGTCGACGGTGCCGAAGTCCAGGACGCCCAGGCGCCAGTCCCGCTCGTCGTCCGGGGTGCCGGGGAGCAGCCGGAAGTTGCCCGGATGAGGGTCGGCGTGCAGCAGACCGGTGCGGGCGGGACCGGAGAAGAGGAAGCGGGCCAGGAGCTGACCGGCCCGGTCACGCTGCTCCGGGGTGCCGTCCGAGATGACCTCCGACAGGGGGATCCCGTCGATCCACTCGGTCACCAGGATCTGGTCGCGCTGGTGCACCACCGCCGGCACCACCACGTCCGGGTCGCCCGAGAACTCCGCCGCGTGCGCGGCCTGGGCCTGGGCCTCCAGCGCGTAGTCCAGCTCCTCGGAGACCCGGTCCTTGAGCTCGTTGATCAGCGGCTTGATGTCCATGCCGGGGATCAGTGGGCCCAACAGCCTCGCGAACCTGCTGAGTTGGGTCAGGTCGGACAGCAGTGCCTCGCCCGCGCCCGGGTACTGGACCTTGACCGCCACCTCGCGGCCGTCGTGCCACACCGCCCGGTGCACCTGCCCGATCGAGGCCGCCGCCGCCGGCTTGTCCTCGAACTCCAGGAACAGCTCCCGCCAGTCCGGCCCCAGCCGCTCCGCCAGCACCGTGTGCACCGTGCGGGTCGGCATCGGCGGGGCCGCCTCCTGGAGCTTGGTCAGCGCCGCGCGGTAGGGCCCGGCGACCTCCTCGGGCAGGGCGGACTCGAAGACGGACAGGGCTTGCCCGAACTTCATCGCCCCGCCCTTCAGTTCGCCGAGGACTTTGAACAGCTGCTCGGCGGTGCGCTGTTGCAGCTCCCGGCCGACGATCTCCGCGGACTCGCCCACGATCCGCTTGCCCAGCCCCCACGTCGCCCGGCCTGCGATGCCGAGCGGAAGCGCGGCGAGCTTGGCGGTACGGGTGACCGCCTTCCGGGGAAGATCAGACATGCGCCCTCCAGGTCCCAGTCGGCCGCGCCGCGCCTGCCTTACGTCGTAGCGCCGTCGACGGCCGTTGCACCGCCATTGTCGCGCGCGAGGCCCCATTGGTTGAGGAGTGCTCCCCCTTTCCTTTGTCCGTCGCACCGCAGCCGCATGCCGGGTGCGGTGCGATGGGACGGGAACGCCAGCTCAGAGCGGGTAGGGACGCCTCCCAGCGGGTTCCCGCGCCGGACGGCGACGCCCCGTCGAGGAAGGCGAGGGCGTGGGCGGCGGCCAGGCCGGCGACCGCCGTGGCCAGCGTGAGATCACATGAGCCCACCCGGCGGGCCCGGCCCGAACGCCACTGGGCGACCAGCCGGGGCCACGCCGGATCCCGGTCCGTGCGGTGTTCGTGCAGGCAGCGCGCGCAGCTCGTCTCCCCGGGCAGGACCAGCGGGCCGACACAGCCCGTCCCCTCCACGACCCCGGCGTAGAGGTGAGGCGTGCCGGAGGCCATCAGCGGCTCGGCGGTGAACGGGTCCGGCGCGTGCACGGCGACGTCGTCGCGCGGGGCCAGGATCACCAGGGACAGGCCGGGATCGGCCGTGCCGCCGGACGCCACCGAAGCGGCATCGGGCCCGGTCGGCCGGGAGGCGGGCCCCCGCCGCGGCGGACGGTCCGGGGCCGCGCGGCGGACGACCGCCCGTGCCGCCTCGTCCCGGCGCTCACCGACCGACTCCGCGGGCAGGCCGCCGGGCGCGACGTCCCACGGCTCCACGCGGCCCACGTCCCGCACGTCGACCTCTCCCACCCCCGCGCCGGACAGCACCGCGGCCAGCAGGACGCCGACCCGGCCGGCACCCCGTACCCGGACCCGCAGCGAGCGCCGGGCCGCCAGCCGGCCGAGCGCGCCGCCCGGCTCGGGCGTGGTGAGCGACAGGGAGGCGAGGTCGGGGCGCAGCCGCTCCAGCACACCCTTCTTCTCCCGCAGCGCGTCCGCGGCCGGTCCGCCGCCCCGCGTGTCGTCGAGCAGTCCCGCGTCGCTCAGCCGCTGGACGAGCGCGTCGACATCGCCGTCCCGGAGATCCATACGGCGGCCCTCCTCGCGCAGCAGCGACAGCCCGCGGGCGCCGTCGAGCAGCTCCAGGAAGCTGCCGGTCGCCGTGTCGACCGGTCCGAGCGTCATCGCGTGCGCCGGAGTCATTCCGAACTGCACGGTGTTGAGGTCGCGCCAGCCGCGCCGCAGCGCCGGCTTCACCATCGGATGCATGACAGGCCCCTTGTCCGTCGTAGGCGTCCAGCCGCAGATGTTCAGTCGCAGGTGTCGAATCGCAGGTGTCGAGTCGCAAATGTCGAGTCGTGGAGGTCCGGATGCACAGGTCCCGATGCGCAGGTCCGGACGCACAGGCCCGTTGGAGCCGGTCGTGCTCCTCCGGCGGATGCCAGGATGCCCGGACGAGGACGACACGTGCCGAGCGTTGTCCACAGGCACGGGATGATCGTCGTACGAATCGGCCCGACCGACCGGCTCGACCGGCCCGACCGGCCCGACGGGCCCGACCGGCCCGACGGGCCTGACCAGACAGCCCAGTCCGACCAGCCCGGACGTACCAGTCGGGCATATCGGTCGTACGAATCCCGCGCACGGTGGGGCATCGGCAGAGAACCGTCCCGGAGCCGGGACTTCGGCCCCGCGCAGCGGGTAACGTCGGGGCCGTGCCCGCCGATCCACCGCACAGCGCCGGAATGTCACAGCGCAGCACGACGAGTCCGCCGCCGAGCGGCTCGGGGGCGAGCGCGATCGAGGTTCGCAGGAGTGCCCGGCGCCGCCGGACGGTCTCCGCGTACCGCGAGGGCGATCGCACCATCGTGCTGATCCCCGCCCGGATGTCCGCGGCGGAGGAGCAGCGCTGGGTGACCGTCATGCTCGACAAGCTCGCCGCCCAGGAGAGCAAGGGGGTGCTGGGCGACCGCGAGCTGACCGAGCGTGCCGAACGGCTGTCGGCGCAGCACTTCGGCGGCCGGGCCCGCCCCGCCTCCGTACGCTGGGTCACCAACCAGAACACCCGCTGGGGTTCGTGCACCCCGGCCGAGGGCAGCATCCGGCTCTCGCACCGGCTGCAGGGGATGCCGGAGTACGTCATCGACTACGTGCTCTGCCATGAGCTGGCCCACCTGCTGGTGCCGGGACACGGCCCCGACTTCTGGCGGCTGCTGGAGTCCTACCCCCGCACCGAACGGGCCCGCGGCTACCTGGAGGGGGTGGTGGCCGCCGAGCGGCTGCCGCACCTGCCGGGCGCGCGCGGGGAGTGAACCACCGGCGCCGCGGCCCCGGGTGAGCGTGCGCGGCCCCGGGCGAGGTTGTGTACCGGGTCTGTACCGACTACGCCCGTTGTCAGTATTTGCCGTTAGCCTGGCGCGACGCACTCACATTCGGGATGGGGGACGGTCGTAGCGCATGGCCAGGGAATTCCAACGAGGCCACAAGGCCAGGATCAGTGACCTGACGGCGGGCACGGATCTGTACGTGGGTGTGCAGATCTCCGCTCCCGGACTGTCCTTCGACATCAGCTGCTTCGGTCTGGACGGCGACGAGCGTCTCTCCGACGACCGCTACTTCGTCTTCTTCAACCAGCCGAAGTCGCCGGAGGAGTCCGTCCAACTGCTGGGCGCCCAGGCGGGCGACACGGAGTCGTTCCGGGTCACGCTGGACCGGATCCCGGCACACATCCGCAAGTTGTCCTTCACGGCGACCATCGACGGCACCGGGCAGATGTCCCAGGCCGATCCCGGATACGTGCGCATCGTGGCCGGTGGTGAGGAGGTCGCGCGGTACTCCTTCGACGGCTCGGGGTTCTCCACCGAACGGGCCGTGATGCTCGCCGACTTCTACCTCAAGGACGAGTGGCGGTTCGCCGCCGTGGGTCAGGGTTTCGACGGCGGACTCGAGGCACTGCTGAGGAACTTCGGCGGTGAGGTGCAGGAGGAGGAGGCGCCCGCTGCCCCGCAGCAGCCGCAGACCGGCGCCGCCCCGGGCTTCGCCCCGCCCGCGTTCGGCGTCCCGGCCGCCCCCGCGCCGGCCCAGGTGCCCGCTCCGCAGGGCTTCGCCCCGCCCGGTGTCACCCAGCCCCAGGCTCCGGCGCCCGCGCCGGACGTGCACGCGGCGCAGACGGTCGTCGCCCCCATGACCCCGCCGGGCGCCGGAGCGGTCCCGCCGCCCGCCCCGGCGCCCGCGCCCTACGGGCAGCCGCAGCAGCCGTCGTACGGCGGTCAGTCGCCGGCACCGAGCGCGCCGATGCCCCCGGGGTACGGGCAGCAGTCCGCACCGGGCGGTCAGCCGGGCGCGCCGATGCCGCCCGGCTACGGCCAGCAGCCGCCCTACGGTCAGGTCCCCGGCCAGCAGACCGCCCCCTACGGTGTGCCGCAGGGCGCCCCGCAGGGCGGTGCCGGGGTGACGGCCGCGTTCCAGGTGTTCAAGGAGACCCCGACCGGGCAGCGCTGGACGCAGCAGAACCAGAAGCTCATCCGCGTCGACCTCGGCATCGGCGGGCAGCCCGTGCTGGCCAGGCAGGGCAGCATGGTGCTCTACCAGGGCAAGGTCGACTTCGCCTACAAGGGCGCCGGGTTCGCCGGACGCATCGCGGGCAACGCCACCGGCCAGGAGATGCAGCTGATGCGCTGCACCGGCCAGGGCCAGGTGTTCCTCGCCGAGAACGCCACACATCTGCACCCCGTCGAACTCCAGGGCGACGCGATCTGCGTCTCCGCCGAGAACGTCCTCGCCTTCGACGAGAGCCTCCAGTACGAGGTCCGCCGGATCGAGGGCCACGGCATCCCCGGCGGTGCGCTGTTCACCATGCAGTTCCAGGGCACCGGCACGATCGTCGTCAAGACGCACGGCACGCCCGTCGTGCTGCCCGTGACGCCGACCACCTTCGCCGACTGCAACGCGGTGGTCGCCTGGTCGGCCGCCTCCCAGGTGATCGTCTCCAGCCAGGTCCGGATGCGCCGCAACGCCTACCCGGGAGACACGGGGGAGAGCGTCAACCTCCAGTTCCGGGGCGCTCCCGGCAACTTCATCGTCGTCCAGCCCTACGAGGTCTGAGGGAGCCCGTCATGAACCAGCCACTCGCGGGCTTCGCCCCCGCACCCGTCACCGCCCGCATGGAGAACCACGGCAACCACATGCTGAAGGTCGCCATGCAGACCGGCAACGACCTCCTCGCGCGCGTGGGGTCGATGGTCGCCTACGAAGGCTTCATCCAGTACGAGCCGAATCCGCCGGCCGTCCGCCAGGTCGCCCGCGACTGGATCACCGGCGAGGGCGCCCCGCTGATGAAGTGCTCCGGCGACGGACTGCTCTACCTCGCCGACTACGGCGCCGACGTCGTGGTGATCAACCTCAACGGTGACGGCATCTCCGTCAACGCCACCAACCTGCTCGCCTTCGACGCCCAGCTGACGTGGGGCGTCGAGCGGGTGAAGGGGCTGGCGAAGTTCGCCGGACAGGGGCTGTGGAACACCAGGATCTCCGGGCATGGCTGGGTCGCGCTGACCTCCCGGGGCAAGCCGATCGTCGTCGACTGCGGCGGCGGCGAGGACGAGACGTACGTCGACCCCGACGCGCTCGTCGCCTGGTCCCCGAACCTGAAGGTGAAGGGCAAGCGCAGCTTCAAGGCACAGTCACTGATCGGCCGGGGCAGCGGCGAGGCCTACCAGATGGCCTTCTCCGGCCAGGGCATCGTCGTCGTCCAGCCCAGCGAGGACAGCACCGACCGCCTCAGGGTCCGGGGCTGAGGGGGAGCCGGAAACACCATGCAGAGTCCGCTTTTCGCACACAACGACCTCCAGACACAGGAGCGCTGGAGCCTGCAGAACAAGCAGATGCTCCGCGTCACCCTGGAGGGCCACGACGACATCCTCGCCCGCAAGGGCACCATGGTCGCCTACCAGGGCCTGGTCGAGTTCGACGCCGAGTACCGAAGCCACGGCCAGGCACGCGCGCGTGCGCGCACCGGCGAGGGTCTGGACCTGATGCGCTGCCACGGGCAGGGCACCGTCTACTTCGCCAACCTCGGCCAGCACGTGCACGTCATGGACGTGGAACAGGACGGCCTGACGGTCGACAGCAGCTACGTCCTCGCCATGGACTCCTCGCTGCACCACGAGGTCATCGCCGTCGACAGCCTCTACGGCATCTCCGGCTCGGGGAAGTACCAGCTCAACATCACCGGACGCGGCAAGGTCGCCCTGACGACCTCGGGCGCGCCACTGCTGATGCGGGTCACGCCGGACCGGTACGTCAACTGCGACGCCGACGCCATCGTCGCCTGGTCCACCGGGCTGCGGGTGCAGATGCAGGCCCAGACCCACTCCTCCGGGGTGTGGCGCCGGCGCGGCAGCACCGGAGAGGGCTGGGAGCTGAGCTTCATGGGCTCGGGATTCGCGCTCGTCCAGCCCAGTGAGCTGCTGCCGCCGCAGAACGCGGTGATCGGCCAGGGCGTCGCCGCCCAGTTCGGCATGGGGCAGCAGGGGGCGCGCGGACAGAACCAGGGCAACGTCTGGGGCTGATCGTCCGGAGGACACCGGCACACCGGAACACCGGGGCTGACCGTCCGGAGAACACCGGGAAAGCAGACGCGAGGGGCGACCTCCGCAGTGGTCGCCCCTCGCACGTTCGTCCGTCGCCTCACCCGCCCGCCGCGGGCGTGCCGGGCGCGCCGGGCGTGCCGCGCCCGTTCAGAGCCGGGCGCGGGTCGCTTCCAGCAGTCGTACGACCGACTCGTCGGCCACGTCCGGCACCTCGTCGTAGGGGAACCAGCGCAGGTCCAGCGACTCGTCGCTGATCGCGTGCTCGGCGCCGCGCGGGGCCAGGACCGCGTACTGGACGTCGTAGTGCCAGTTGCACGGGGCGGGGATCGGGTGCCGGTCCAGACGCACCGGTCCGCCGGGCAGCAGGGTCAGACCGGTGATCCCGGACTCCTCGGCCGCCTCCCGCAGGGCCGCCGCCGCCAGGGTCGTGTCGCCCGGCTCGCAGTGGCCGCCCATCTGCAGCCACATCCGCAGCTTCTTGTGCAGCGTGAGCAGCACCCGGCCGTGCTCGGGGTCGATCACCAGCGCGCTCGCCGTCACATGGCCGGCCTCGCAGGCCTTCCACATGCCGTCCTGGTGGGCCGCCAGATGGTCGAGGTAGGCCTGGCGCAGCTCGTCCTGGCCCCGGCCCTCGTACGTCTTCAGCACGAGGACCGCGTCGTCGTAAAGGTTCACTCGGTTTCCTCGTCCTTGCCCCGGCCGGTCTCGCCGTCGGTCTTCTTGTGCAGGTCGGGCTTGTCGGCGGCCTCGCCGAGCATCTTGTCGAGCTCGGAGAAGTCCATGTGCTCGCGGTGCACGAAGCCGTCCGGGTCGTCCAGGTCGGTGGCCGTCGGCAGCATGTCCGGGTGGGCCCACAGGCCGTCCCGGCCGTCGACACCGCGCGCGTCCGTGAGCGACGCCCACAGACGGGAGGCGTCGCGCAGCCGGCGCGGGCGCAGCTCGAGGCCGATCAGCGTGGCGAACGTCTGCTCGGCCGGGCCGCCGGACGCACGGCGCCGGCGCAGCGTCTCACGCAGGGCGTCTGCGGACGTCAGACGCGGCTTCGCGGCCGCGTGGACCACCGCGTCCACCCAGCCCTCGACGAGCGCCAGAGCCGTCTCCAGACGGGCCAGAGCGGCCTTCTGCTGCGGCGTGTCCTCCGGCTGGAACATGCCCTGCTGGAGCGCGTCCTGCAGCTGCTCGGGGTTCTGCGGGTCGAACTGGCCGACCACGTCCTCCAGCTTGGCCGTGTCGACCTTGATCCCGCGCGCGTAGCCGTCGACCGCGCCGAACAGGTGCGAGCGCAGCCACGGCACGTGCGCGAAGAGACGCTGGTGGGCGGCCTCGCGCAGGGCCAGGTAGAGCCGCACCTCCTCCTTCGGCACGCCGAGGTCCTTGCCGAAGGCCTCCACGTTGGCCGGCAGCAGCGCGGCCTTCCCGGCCGGACCCAGCGGCAGGCCGATGTCGGTGGAGCCGACGACCTCGCCCGCGAGCACGCCGACGGCCTGCCCGATCTGGGTGCCGAACATGGCACCGCCCATCGAGCGCATCATGCCGATCAGCGGGCCCGCCATGGCCTGCATCTCCTCCGGCAGGACGTCGCCCATGGCGGCGCCGACCCGCTCGGCCACCGGGTCGACCAGTTCCTTCCACGCGGGCAGGGTCGCCTCGACCCACTCCGCGCGGGACCATGCGAGGGCGGAGCCGGAGCCCGAGGGCAGGGAGGTGGCGTCGTCCAGCCACAGGTCGGCGAGGCGGACGGCCTCCTCGACCGCCGAGCGCTCGGCGGGGCCGACGCTCGCGTCCTTGACGCCGTCAGGGGTGCCCTGGGCGACCGTCTGGCGGGCGATCTGCTTGGCCATGTCCCAGTTCACCGGGCCGCCCTCGAAGGAGAGCATCTGGCCCAGCTGCTGGAACGCGGCGCCCAGGTCGGTGGGGTTCAGGGACCCGAACATGGCTGCGAGCGGATTGTCGGCGCCGCCGGCGCCGAAGCCTCCGGCGCCGGGCAGGCCACCGAAACCGAACGGATTGGCCGGTCCCTGCCCACCACCGCTCTGCTGGTCCTTCTGCTTGCCCTCGTCGCCGTCGTCCGGCTCCTCCGGCGGAAGGCCGAATCCGAATGGGGTGTCACTCACGGGATTCCTCGGCTGGTAAGGCCACCGGCTTCTCTCCGGCGGCGCGGCTGCCCGATTTCACCCCCCAGCGTAGACACCCTGACCCGATCGGGCCTCGGTGCTTCGCCCACGGAAGGCCTGCGGCAGGATGGATGCACCTGGTACGTACGCGTCACGCGCGCCCGTACTGAAGACAACCGCTGGAGACGCCCGGTGAGTTCCCCAGATCCACAGGTTCGCGCAGCGCGAAACCCCTCAACCGCCTCCGCAGTGCGCGGGCCCGTCGTCGCGGTGACCGGTGCGGCCACCGGGATCGGGGCGCTGCTCACCGAGCGGCTCGCCGCCTGCGAGGAGATCAAGCGGGTCGTCGCGATCGACGAGCGACGCGGGGAGTGCGCGAGCGCGCAGTGGCACATCCTCGACGTGCGGGACCCCGCGATCGCGGAGCGGCTGCGGGGCGCGGACGTCGTCGTCCACCTCGCGCTCGACCTGGATCTCGGCAGTGAGGCGGCGGCCCGGACCGCTTACAACGTCCGGGGGACCCAGACCGTGCTGACCGCCGCCGCGGCGGCCGGGGTGCACCGGGTCGTGCTGTGCACGTCCGCGATGGTGTACGGCGCGCTGCCGGACAACGAGCTGCCGCTGTCGGAGGACGCCGAGCTGCGGGCGACGGCCGAGGCGACCGGGGTCGGGGACCTGCTGGAGATCGAGCGGCTGGCCCGGCGGGCGCCGCGGGCGCATCCCGGGCTGAACGTCACCGTCGTACGGCCCGCCGTACTGGTGGGAGGCACGGACACGGCGCTGACCCGGTACTTCGAGTCGCCCCGGCTGCTGGTGGTCGCCGGATCGCGGCCCGCGTGGCAGTTCTGCCATGTCGAGGACCTGTGCGCTGCCCTGGAGTACGCCGTTCTGGAGAAGGTCGACGGGGAGCTGGCCGTCGGCTGTGACGGGTGGCTGGAGCAGGAGGAGGTCGAGGAGCTGAGCGGCATCCGGCGGATGGAGCTGCCGTCCGCGGTCGCGCTCGGCGCGGCGGCCCGGCTGCACCGGATCGGGCTCACCCCGTCCCCGGCCGGGGACCTGGCGTACACGATGTACCCGTGGGTGGTCAGCGGGAGCCGGCTGCATGACGCCGGGTGGCGGCCCCGGTGGACCAACGAGGAGGTGCTGGCGGAGCTGCTGGAGGAGGTGTCCGGGCGGCACACGGTCGCCGGGCGGCGGCTGGGCCGGAAGGACGCGACGGCGGCGGGGGCCGCGGGGGCGACGGTGGCTCTGCTGGGTGCCGCCGCCGTGGTGCGGCGGGCCCGCAAGGCGCGGCGGATGCTGTAGGAACACGATCACCACTCGGCCCGGCCGGCCGAGGAGCCTCTCCGCCCCCGGCTCCGGCGGTCGGGAAGCGGGGCCGGGCATGCGGCACCATGGGGGTATGGCACCCACGAACGATCACCCCGGCGAGCAGGCGGCGCAGCATCCCATCAAGCTGATCGGCGTCCGGGACACGCCGCTCTCCCTGGACGAGGTGTTCCGTGCCGTCGGGGACGACGCCGCCGGCGGTGTCGCGCTGTTCGTGGGGACCGTGCGGAACCACGACGGGGGCGCCGACGTCGACCGGCTCGGGTACTCCTGCCACCCCAGCGCCGAGGCGGAGATGCGGCGGATCGCCGAGAAGGTCGTCGCCGGCCATCCGGTGCGGGCGCTGGCGGCCGTGCACCGGGTGGGGGAGCTGGCGGTCGGGGATCTCGCGATCGTCGTCGGCGTGTCCTGTCCCCACCGGGCCGACGCCTTCGACGCGTGCCGGAAGCTGGTCGACGACATCAAGCACGAGGTGCCCATCTGGAAGCACCAGCAGTTCTCCGACGGCACGGAGGAGTGGGTCGGCGCCTGCTGACCACGTTCGGCTCATCCGGTACTCCGGTTGCGTAACCGACCCCCTCGCGTGAGCGTTGTCAGTGCGGATGGTTAATCTGCTGATCAGTCCGTTGCGGACGCTCATGGGGTTGGGAGGTCGGCATGGCGGCGCTCGCCTGGTTGCTGATTCCGCTTGTTGCCGCCGTCGCGGCCGGGCTCTGGGGAAGCTGGGTCAACCGGACCCGCAGTGTGCGCGGGGACGGTCCCGAACTGGACGGATACGCGCGATTCCGCGAGGCGATGGAGAAGTCCCCGCCGGATGCGCGCGGCGCCTGACGGGGGTGCCCTGACGGTCCTCCGACAGTGGCGTCCCGTACTGTCGAGGCATGCCACGCCGCACCGCGACGATGCTCGCCTCCACCCTGATGCTGATCGCGCTCCTGTGTGCGGGAGTCCTCATCCGCGTGCCGTACGCGGAGATGTCCCCGGGTCCGACGGTGAACACGCTCGCGGACCACGACGGCGAGCCGGTGCTGCAGATCTCGGGACACCGCACCTATCCGGCGGACGGCCACCTGAACATGACCACCGTCCGGGTCACCAGCGCCGACTTCCGGATGAACCTGGTGGAGGCCGTCTACGGCTGGCTGGCGCGCGACAGCAAGGTCGTGCCGCACGACACCCTCTACCCGGACGGCAAGACGGAGGAGCAGTCCACCCAGGAGAACGCCGAGGAGTTCAGCCAGTCCCAGGAGAGCGCCAAGGTCGCCGCCCTGAAGGAACTGGGCATCCCGGTGAAGTCCTGGGTGATCGTCTCCACCGTCGTCAAGAGCTCCCCGGCCGAGGGCAGGCTGCACGCCGGTGACGTGATCAAGACCGTGGACGGCACCGCGGTCAAGCAGCCCTCGGACGTGGCCAAGCTGGTGACCAGGCACAAGCCCGGTCAGGCCGTCGTCTTCACGGTCGTCCCGGCCAAGGACCAGGCCGCCGCCGAGAAGGAGCACAAGACGGCGACCACGACGCGGAAGGTCGCGATCACCACCCGCGCCTCCGACGACAGCGGGGCCAAGCGGGCCATCGTCGGGATCTCCGCCGGGACCGACCACACCTTCCCGTTCGGCATCGACATCAAGCTCGCCGACGTGGGCGGACCCAGCGCCGGTCTGATGTTCTCGCTCGGCATCTACGACAAGCTCACCCCGGGCGACCTCACCGGCGGCAAGTTCGTCGCCGGCACCGGCACCATCGACGACGACGGCACCGTCGGCCCGATCGGCGGCATCGACATGAAGACCGTCGGCGCGCGGGACAAGGGCGCCCAGTACTTCCTGACGCCCGCCGAGAACTGCGCGGCCGCCGCCAAGGACACGCCGGGCGGGCTCACCCTGGTCAAGGTCAAGACCATCGGCGACGCGCTCGACGCCCTCAAGGACATCCGTACCGGCCACACGGCCGACCTGCCGAGGTGCACGTCCAAGAGCTGACGCTTCCGGTACGGCGACGGGGGCGGCCTCTTTGAGCGAGGGGCCGCCCCCGTCGCCGTACCCGTACGCCGGCGCGGCCGGCCGGCCGCGCGGGCCGGCCGGTACCCGAGGGGCGGACGGGCCGGCCGTCAGTCCTCGAACGTCGTGGCCAGGGCCTCCGCCAGACCCGGCACCAGGTCCGGGCCGGTCAGGACCTCCGTCGAGGAGTCCTTCTCGCGCAGCCGGAGAGCGGCCTCGCGCTTGCCGTCGCGCAGCACCGCGACCGTCATGCGGACCTCCTGGCGCTCGGGGTGGCTCGCCACCCACTTGGCCAGCTTGGCGCCGCTCAGGCCCTGCGGGACCTGCGCCTCGACCGACGGGGGCAGCATCAGACGCTCCACCGTCAGAGCGCAGCCGACCACCGCGTCCGGCCAGGCGATGGTGCCGAGGAAATCGTCGAGCGCCTTGTCCGAGGGGATCTCGTCCTGCTCGATGGGGGTGAGACCGGTGGTCTCGGGCTCGTCCGTCAGGCCGAGCTGCGCGGCGAGCGAGGGTTCCTGGGTCCGCAGCCGTGCGGTGTCTACGAGGGCGAAGAGGCGAGCGGGCTGGTCCCAGCCGAGGCCGGAGGCGTACTCGTCGATCTCGAGTACGGCCCGGGTGAGCGGGTTCGCTGCCATGGGAGTGTTGGACATGGTCACAATCCTGCCTCGTTCCCGGCCGGAATCGGGAACCGAGCAAACCGTGAGTAAGTTGCATAGGTGTGGGCCTGCGATCACGGGGGGCCACCAGGGGCCCGCGAACACGGGGTCCTGACGGATCGACAGCGAACTTCGAGGTGCGCACCTTGGCTTTCCAGATGCCGGACCGCGGCGGAGGCCCGACGGGGCCACGGACCAGAGCGGGCCGCCCGTCCCGGCGTGCCCGGACCCTGATCGTGACCCTGGGCGTCCTCGCCGTGCTGGGCATGGCCTTCACCATGTTCGCCGGGTTCTGGACGGACTGGCTGTGGTACCGGTCGGTGCACTACTCCTCCGTGTTCACCACCACACTGTCGACCAAGATCGGGCTGTTCTTCGTCTTCGGCCTGCTGATGGCCCTCGCGGTGGGCGTCAACGTCTGGCTCGCGCACCGGCTGCGGCCCCCGCTGAGCGCCATGTCCATGGAGCAGCAGAGCCTGGACCGCTACCGGATGGCGATAGCGCCGTACAAGAGGTGGCTGCTGCTCTCGGGCACCTCCCTCGTCGGCCTGATCGCCGGAGCCTCGGCGGCGGGCCAGTGGCGGACCTGGCTGATGTGGGTCAACGGCGTGCCCTTCGGCCAGAAGGACCCGCAGTTCCACCTCGACGTCTCCTTCTACGCCTTCGACCTGCCCTGGTACCGGTTCCTGCTCGGCTTCGGCTTCGCCACCACGATCCTGTGCCTGATCGCCGCCGCGCTCACCCACTACCTGTACGGCGGACTGCGCGTCACCAGCCCCGGCGCGCGCGCCACCGCCGCCGCGACCGGGCACCTGTCGGTGCTCCTCGGCGTCTTCGTGACCCTGAAGGCGGTCGCCTACTGGCTCGACCGTTACGGCCTGGCCGTCAAGTCCAGCGACTTCAAGACCACCGGCAACTGGACGGGCCTGCGCTACGTCGACGCCAACGCCTATCTGCCGGCCAAGACCATCCTGTTCTGCATCGCCGTCATCTGCGCGCTGCTGTTCTTCGCCACCCTGTGGCGGCGCACCTGGCAGCTGCCCGTCATCGGCTTCGGGCTCATGGTCCTGTCCGCGATCCTGATCGGCGGGCTGTACCCGGCCATCGTGCAGAAGTTCCAGGTACAGCCCAACGAACAGGCCAAGGAAGCCCCGTACGTCCAGAAGAACCTCACGGCGACCCGCGAGGCGTACGGCATCGACGACACCCAGGTCAGCAGGTACCCCGGCAAGTCCACCGCCAAGGACACCGGCAAGCTGCGCGACCGGGTCGACGAGACGGCGAGCATCCGCATCATGGACCCGAACGTCGTCTCGCCGACGTTCCGGCTGCAGCAGCAGATCAAGGGCTACTACGGGTTCCCGGCCAACCTCGACGTCGACCGCTACGCCACCAAGGGCGGCCAGGAACAGGACACCGTCATCGGTCTGCGCGAGCTGGACCTGGGCGGCATCCCGAAGAACAACTGGATCAACGACCACTTCCGCTACACGCACGGCTACGGCGCCGTAGCCGCCAAGGGCACCGCGGTCGCCGCCGAGGGCCTGCCGATGTTCACCGAGAAGAACCTGCCGTCCACGGGCGACCTGGGCGAGTACCGGCAGCAGGTCTACTACGGCGAGAAGACCACCACGTACTCGATCGTCGGCGGCCCCCAGAAGGAGGTCGACTACTCCGACAACGCGGGCGAGAAGAACACCAGCTACCAGGGCAGGAGCGGGGTCGACCTCGACAGCACGCTCAACCGGGCGGCCTACGCGGTGGCGTTCAACGAGCCGCAGATCCTCTACTCCGGAGCGATCGGCAAGGGCTCGCGGATCCTGTACAACCGCACACCCAAGGACCGCGTCGAGGCGGTCGCCCCGTGGCTGACCATCGACGGCGACGCCTACCCGGCCGTGGTGAACCACCGCATCCAGTGGATCGTGGACGCGTACACGACGACGAACGGATACCCGTACGCCTCGCGTACGACCCTCGGCGACACGACGGCCGACTCGCAGACCGCCGCCAACAACTCGCGTGCGGTGGTGGCCCAGCAGAACCAGGTCAACTACATCCGCAACTCGGTGAAGGCGACCGTCGACGCATACACCGGCGACGTGAAGCTGTACCAGTGGGACACCAAGGACCCGGTGCTGAAGACGTGGATGAAGGCTTTCCCCGGCACGGTGAAGCCCCGCGCGGACATCTCCACGGATCTGATGGCCCATCTGCGCTATCCGCAGGACCTGTTCAAGGTCCAGCGTGAGCTGCTCACCCGCTACCACGTGACGAACGCGCAGACCTTCCTCAGCGGCAGCGAGGTGTGGACGGTTCCGGTCGACCCGACCAACGACTCCGGCAGTGCGGTGCCGCCGTACTACCTGAGCATGCGCATGCCGGACCAGAGTGCCCAGGCGTTCTCGCTGACCACGACGTTCACGCCCAATGGCCAGGCCAACCTCAGCGCGTTCATGGCCGTGGACTCCGACCCGCGCACCAGCGACTACGGCAAGATCAGAATCCTGAAGCTGCCGACGAGCACGACGGTCGACGGACCCAAGCAGGTCCAGAGCCAGTTCAACTCCGAGTCGGACATCGCCGAGACGATCAGTCTGCTGAGCAGAGGCCACTCCAAGGTCGAGTACGGCAATCTGCTGACCGTGCCGCTGGACGGCGGACTGCTGTACGCGGAGCCCGTCTACGTCCGCGGCGGCTCGCTGCAGTACCCGCTGCTGCGCAAGGTTCTGGTCACCTACGGCGGCAGGACCGCCTTCGAGGACACCCTGGACGAGGCGCTCGACAAGGTCTTCGGAGTGCAGGGCTCGGCCCCACCGACCGGCAACGGCACCGGCAAGCCGGCCGGTCCGACCGACCCGACGGTCCAGCGGGCGCTGGAAGACGCGCAGAAGGCCTTCGACGCCGGCCAGCTCGCCATGAAGGAGAAGGACGGGCCGGACTGGGGTGCGTACGCCAAGGCGCAGCGCGACCTCCAGGAGGCGCTGAAGAGCGCCCAGGACGCGCAAACCAAGGCCGACAAAAACGACAAGACAGACAATAAAAGCGACAAGACGGACAATAAGGCGAAGGATTGATCAAGCCCCTCCGCGCCGTGTTATGGTTGCAAAGCAAACGGCGCGGGGTGGAGCAGCTCGGTAGCTCGCTGGGCTCATAACCCAGAGGTCGCAGGTTCAAATCCTGTCCCCGCTACTCAATCGAAGGCCCGGATCCTTAAGGGATCCGGGCCTTCGTGGTGTGCGAACTCATGTGCAGGGAGGAGTGACGGCCGCGCCGCCGTGGGGAGTTGGGGGAACTGTGTTTGACTTGTCTCTCTGTGGGCATGTCGACAAAACGCTGTAGTGACCTCACGGGCTGCGGTACACCGGGTGTACCCAGGTTGCAGGTGGTGCGACGATGGACGTTATGGGGGACAAGGCAACTCTGTTCGAGACGGGGCGATTTGAGCAGCCTGCCGGCGAGGACCCGTCCCGCGACGAGACGGGGGAAGCCGCCGAGGACGTACGACTGCGGTTCGCGGCCGAGACCGGCGACGCGGGGGCGTCGAGCGTCCTCGGCGCCAGACTGCTGCGCCGCGGCGACCTCGACGGTGCCGAACCCCTCCTGAGAGCCGCCACCGCGGCCGGTGACCGGGCCGCCGCCAACAATCTGGGCGTCCTGCTGCACCAGCGCGGCTATCCCGAGGAGGCCGCCGGCTGGTGGCGGATCGCCGCCGTCGCCGGCTCCGCCGCCGCGGCACACGCGCTCGGCCGCCACCACCGCGAGCGCGGCGACGAACCCGCCGCCGAGTACTGGCTGCGCCAGTCCGCCGAACAGGGACACGTCCTCGGCGCCTACGCCCTCGCCGACCTGCTGGAGCACCGCGGGGACGCCGCCGGCGAGCACTGGATGCGAGCCGCCGCCGAACGCGGGCACCGCGAGGCCTCCTACCGGCTGGCCCGCGCGCTCGACCGCAAGGGCACGCACGAGGACGGGAGCGGGCCCGACAACGCTGTCGAGGAAGCCGAGCAGTGGTACCGGCAGGCCGCCGCGCGGGGCCACCAGCGGGCCGCGCTGCACCTCGGCGCGATCCTGGAGAAGCGCGGCGAGCTGAAGGAGGCCGGACGCTGGTACCTGATCTCCGCCAAGGACGGCGAACCGCGGGCCGCCTGCGCCCTCGGCTTCCTGCTGCGCGACGCCGGTGACACCGAGAGCGCCGCCGTGTGGTGGCTGCGTGCCGCCCAGGACGGCGACGGCAACGCCGCCAACGCGCTCGGCGCGCTGCACGCCGAGCGCGGCGAGACGCAGACCGCGGAGCGCTGGTACCGGGCGGCGCTGGACGCCGGCGACGACAACGGGGCGTACAACCTCGGGCTGCTCTGCGCCGAGCAGGGCAGGACCGCGCAGGCCGAGCAGTGGTACCGGCGCGCCGCGTACGCCGGGCACCGGGAGGCGGCGAACGCGCTGGCCATCCTGCTGCTCCAGGGCGGCGACACGAGCGGTGCCGAGCCGTGGTTCTCCAAGGCCGCCGAGGCCGGCAGCGTGGACGCCGCGTTCAACCTCGGCATCCTGCACGCCGGCAAGGGCACCCTGGCGGACACCCGGATCGGTCTGCGCTGGTACGAGCGCGCGGCCGCCGCCGGGCACACCGAGGCGGCGCTCCAGGTCGGCATCGCCCGGCTGCGCGAGGGCGACGAGCAGGAGGCCGAGCGGCATCTGCGCTGCGCGGCGGGCGGCGGCAGCTCGGAGGCGGCGTACCGGCTGGCCACCGTGCTGGACGCGCGCAGGCCGCCGGAGCCCGCGCACGAGCTGGGCGAGAGCGTGCACGAGAAGACCGAGTGCGAGGAGTGGTACGAGCGCGCCGCCACCCAGGGGCACCGGCGCGCCCAGGTGCGGGTGGGCATGCTCGCGGCGGCCCGGGGTGACGTGGTCGAGGCCGCGCGGTGGTACCGCACGGCGGCGGAGGCCGGCTCGCGCAACGGGGCGTTCAACCTGGGGCTGCTGCTGGCCCGCGAGGGGAGCGAGCCCGAGGCGGCGGTGTGGTGGACGCGGGCCGCCGACGCGGGGCACGGGCGGGCGGCGCTCCGGCTGGCCCTCGTCTACGCGCGTCGCGGCGAGCTGACCGAAGGGCAGAAGTGGGCCGCCCGGGCGGTCGGGCTCGGACCCGCGGAGGTCGCCGAACGGGCCGGAAGGCTGCGCGACGCGCTGCGCGAGGAGCTCTCGGCGTGACCGCGCTCACGTGGGCCCCAGGCGATTTGCTTTCGCCGGATTCCCTCACGTAGAGTCGTGTTTACCGACGCGGGGTGGAGCAGCTCGGTAGCTCGCTGGGCTCATAACCCAGAGGTCGCAGGTTCAAATCCTGTCCCCGCTACTGAAGGCCGAGGGCCGGAATCCAGAAATGGGTTCCGGCCCTCAGCCGTTTCCGGGAACAGCCGCTTCCGGGAGGTGGCTGGTTCCGGGAGGCGCTTCCGGCGGCGGCCGCTTCCGGGGCGGTGGAGGGGCGGGCAAAGCAAAAGAGGGGGCTCAGGGCCCCCTCTGTCACGCTCCGATGCGCGCTGCGCGATGCGCGCTGCGCGATGCCCCGCTACGCGCCCGCGCAGTCCGGGCACAGGCCGCGGTAGGTCACCTCGACGTCCGAGACCGTGAAGCCGAAGCGCTCCGCGTCGGGCAGGTCGGCGAGCGGGTTGCCGGTCGGGTGCACGTCACGGATCGCGCCGCACCGGGCGCAGACCAGGTGGTGGTGCGGCCGGTGCGCGTTCGGGTCGTACCGCTTGGCGCGCCTGTCCGTGCTGACCTCGAGCACCTCGCCGAGCGAGACCAGCTCGCCCAGCGTGTTGTAGACGGTCGCCCGGGAGATCTCCGGCAGCTTCACCACCGCGCGCGAGTGCACCTCGTCGGCCGTCAGGTGGACGTGCTCACCGTCGAGAACCTCGGCCACGACGCGTCGCTGCGCGGTCATCCGCCATCCGCGTCCACGCAGCCGTTCCAAAAGGTCGCTCATAGCTACCAGCGTAACAGCAGGAGGGCCAGGTTCCGAACGAGTGTGACTTTGGATGGCAAGTTGACTTGGATTGAGTCCAATGTAGGATCGGATTCGGCTTTGGCCAAGGATCAGGACTAGCGGGGCTAGTCGGCAATGACGCAGGAGGCGCACGTGACGCAGGGACCGCTCACCACGGAGGCCGGTGCTCCGGTGGCCGACAACCAGAACAGCGAGACCGCGGGCGTGGGCGGCCCGGTGCTCGTGCAGGACCAGCTGCTGCTGGAGAAGCTGGCCCGCTTCAACCGCGAGCGCATCCCCGAGCGCGTGGTGCACGCCCGCGGCGCCGGCGCCTACGGCACCTTCACGGTGACCGCCGACGTGACGCCGTACACCAGGGCGGCCTTCCTCTCCGAGGTCGGCAAGCAGACGGAGACGTTCCTGCGGTTCTCGACCGTGGCGGGCAACCTGGGCTCGGCGGACGCGGTGCGCGACCCGCGCGGCTGGGCGCTGAAGTTCTACACCGAGGAGGGCAACTACGACCTCGTCGGCAACAACACCCCCGTGTTCTTCATCAAGGACGCCATCAAGTTCCCCGACTTCATCCACACCCAGAAGCGCGACCCGTACACGGGCAGCCAGGAGGCGGACAACGTCTGGGACTTCTGGGGCCTGTCTCCCGAGTCCACCCACCAGGTGACCTGGCTCTTCGGCGACCGGGGCATCCCCGCCTCCTACCGCCACATGAACGGGTACGGCTCGCACACGTACCAGTGGAACAACGAGGCCGGCGAGGTCTTCTGGGTCAAGTACCACTTCAAGACCGACCAGGGGATCAGGAACCTCACCCAGGCCGAGGCCGACCGGATCGCCGGTGAGGACCCCGACTCCCACCAGCGCGACCTGCGCCAGGCCATCGAGCGCGGCGAGTTCCCGAGCTGGACCGTGCAGGTGCAGATCATGCCCGCGGCGGACGCGGCGGCGTACCGCTTCAACCCGTTCGACCTCACCAAGGTGTGGCCGCACGCGGACTACCCGCCGATCGAGATCGGCAGGCTGGAGCTCAACCGCAACCCGGAGAACGTCTTCGCCGAGGTCGAGCAGTCGGCCTTCAGTCCCGCCCACTTCGTGCCGGGCATCGGCCCGTCGCCGGACAAGATGCTCCAGGGGCGCCTGTTCGCGTACGGCGACGCCCACCGCTACCGCGTCGGCGTCAACGCCGACCAGCTGTACGTGAACCGTCCGCACGCCACCGAGGCGCGCACCCACTCCCGTGACGGCTTCCTGTACGACGGCCGGCACAAGGGCGCGAAGAACTACGAGCCGAACAGCTTCGGCGGCCCGCACCAGACGGGCAGGCCGCTGTGGCAGCCGGCCCCCGACCTCACCGGCGGCACGGGAGGCCACCCGGCCCCGGTCCACGCCGAGGACGACGACTTCACGCAGGCCGGCGACCTCTACCGCCTGATGTCCGAGGACGAGCGGAGCCGTCTGATCGACAACCTGGCGGGCTTCATCGCCAAGGTGTCGCGCGACGACATCGCCGAGCGCGCGATCGGCAACTTCCGTGCCGCGGACGCCGGTTTCGGCAAGCGGCTGGAGGAGGCCGTACGGGCGCTGCGCGGCTGAGCCGCACCACCGGGCCGCGGGCCGGGGCCCCTCCGAGCGGCAGGGGTCCCGGCCCGCTTCCGTGCACCGCGTACCGCGTCGGGCGTTCCGGGTGTTCCGTCTGTTCCGTGTGCTCAGAGTGCCGCCGCCGGCTCCCGGGCCGGCACCCAGCAGCGGATGATGTCGCGGACCGAGACGATGCCGGCGGGTTCGCCGCGGTCGAGGACGACCAGGTGACGGAAGCCGCCGTGGGTCATGGCGTGGGCCGCCTCCTCCAGGGTCCAGGTCGGGGCGGCGAAGACGACGTCGGTGGTGGTGTGGCCGTGCGTGGTCTCCGTGTCCGGGTTCTGGCCGAGGCCCACGGAGTTGAGGATGTCGCGTTCGGTGAGGATGCCGATGCCGCCGGCGTCCGGGTCCAGGACCACTGCGGCGCCGACGCGACGGGCGGACATCAGGGCGGCTGCCTGGCGGAGGGTGTGGGCGGGGCCGACGGTGAGGATCACCGTGCTCATGGCGTCACGGACGAGCATGGAAGGGGGCCACCTCCTCGGGAATGCGTGAACGTGCGCGTCCGGTGCCGTCCTGCCGGGCGGCAGGGCACCTGTGGACACCGCACAAGTTCACAAGCGGGGGTAGGCCTCAGAGTGACAGGTAAAGGGAGAGTCAACAAGAGGGCGCGCGACGCCAGTTGAGGGCGCGCGCGGTGCCTCCGGCGACTCAGTCGCGCTGGTTGAGATACCCCAGCAACTCGTCGTGCAGCAGGCCGTTGGACGCGGCCGCGTTGCCGCTGTGGGGGCCCGGCCGGCCGTCGAGGCCGGTGAAGGTGCCGCCCGCCTCGGTGACGACGACCGCGGTCGCCGCCATGTCCCACAGCGACAGCTCCGGCTCCGCGCAGATGTCCACGGCGCCCTCGGCGACCAGCATGTAGGGCCAGAAGTCGCCGTACGCGCGCGTGCGCCACACCTCACGGGTCAGGTCCAGGAAACCGTTCAGACGGCCCTGCTCCTCCCAGCCGGAGAGCGAGGAGTACGCGAAGGAGGCGTCCGCGAGCCTGCCGACACCGGAGACGTGCATACGGGACGCGGAGGTCAGGCTGCGGCCGGTGAAGGCGCCGTGGCCCTTCGCGGCCCACCAGCGGCGGCCGAGCGCGGGCGCGGAGACGAGACCGACGACGGGCTGGAAGCCGCCCTCGCCCGCCTCCGTCAGGGCGATCAGGGTCGCCCAGACGGGGACGCCGCGGACGTAGTTCTTGGTGCCGTCGATCGGGTCGATCACCCAGCGGCGCGGGCCGGTGCCCTCGACGCCGTACTCCTCGCCCAGGACAGCGTCGCGCGGGCGGGCGCGCTGGAGCTGGCCGCGGATCAGTTCCTCCGCCGCCTTGTCCGCCTCACTCACCGGCGTCATGTCCGGCTTCGTCTCGACCTCGAGGTCGAGGGCCTTGAAACGGGCCATGGTCGCGGCGTCGGCCGCGTCCGCGAGGACGTGGGCGAGGCGGAGGTCGTCAAGGTAGTCCGGCATGTAAGGAACCGTATCTGCCGGGGCCGGTACGGGGCCACAAGGGGCCCGGGCGTCGGAGGACCCCAAAGGGGGGTGTTCGTGCGCGGACCCTTGACACCGCATGTGTGCGCGTCAAATCTGGGCGAAGTGTCGCTCACCCCAGGGAGGCGATGATGCCCCCAGCCCGGGAATCGCTACTGGACGCCGCCCGTACGGCACTCGCGCGCCTGCCGTGGTCCGCGGTGCGGATGGTGGACGTGGCCGCGGCGGCCGGGGTGTCCCGGCAGACGCTGTACAACGAGTTCGGCAGCAAGGACGGGCTGGCGCGGGCGCTGGTGCGGCGGGAGGCCGACGGGTATCTCGCCGGGGTGGAGCGGGCCCTGGCCGCGCACACCGAAGCGCGCGACCGGCTCACCGCCACTGCCGAGTGGATGGCCTCGGCCGCCCGCGACAACGCGCTGGTACGGGCCATGGTCACCGGCTGCTGGAGCGAGCGCCTGCCCGCGCCCGCCCTCTCCGGAGTGCCGTCCTCCTCCGCCGTGGTCCCGGCGCAGCGGCGGGCGGACGGGCCACTGCCGTCACCCGGCGACTTCGTGCGGATCGCGCGGGACCGGGCCGTCGTCGCGCTGACCGGCCCCGGCGCCGCCCCCGGTGACGCCGCCGGACTGGCCGTCTCCTGCGAGCTGGTCGTCCGCCTCGCCGTCTCCTGCGTCGCGGCGCCACCGGGGGAGGGCGGCATGGCGGCCCTGGTGCGCGACGCACTCCAACACCAACGGATATGACCGCCCGCCCTCCGGGCGGACGCCGCTACTTTGCGGACACGACCTAGTGGGACGAGCCCGAGAGCTGGAGGCCGATGACTCCGACGATGACCAGGGTGATGGAGACGATCTTCAGGGTGGACACCAGGTCGTCGAGGAAGACCATGCCGTAGATCGCGGTGCCCGCCGCGCCGATGCCCGTCCACACGGCGTAGGCCGGGCCCACGTCGAGCTTCTTCAGGGCCAGCGTCAGCAGGCCGAAGCTGCCCAGCGCGAAGCAGGCGAACGCGATGGTCGGCCACAGCCGGGTGAATCCGTGGGAGAGCTTCAGGCACACGGCGAAGCCGGTCTCCAGAACCCCGGCCACGATGACCAGCAGCCACGCCATGCGCTGTCCTCCCGTAGGTCCGGAATCCCGGCTCGGTGCGAGTATGCCCTTACCTGACTCGCACCCCGGCAAACCACGCGACGGTCAGTCGCCTTCCCGGCGCTCCCGGGTGGCCAGCAGCCGACGCAGGGAATACAGCCGGGCCGGGTCGGCGTGGCCCGCCTCGACCCACGCGTCCAGCGCGCAGTCCTGCTCGTCGTGGCTGCACGCGCGCGGACAGCCCTCGGTGCCCGGAACCAGGTCCGGGAAGGCGTTGATCACGCGGGAGGGGTCGATGTGCGCGAGCCCGAAGGAACGGACGCCCGGGGTGTCGATGACCCAGCCATCCCCCTCCCCGTCGCCCAGCGGCAGCGCGAGCGCCGAGGTGGTGGTGTGCCGGCCGCGGCCCGTCACCGCGTTCACGTGTCCCGTCGTACGCCGCCGGTCCTCCGGTACGAGCGCGTTGACCAGGGTCGTCTTGCCGACACCCGAGTGCCCCACGAACGCGGTGACCTTGCCGCGCAGATGCTCCAGCACCCGGTCCGCCGCGCCCCCGTTCTCCAGCTCCTCGCGGCTGGTCACCACGTACGGGATGTCCAGGTGGCCGTACAGCTCCAGCAGTTTGTCCGGTGAGGCCAGATCGGACTTGGTCATCACCAGCAACGGCTCCAGGCCGGCGTCGAAGGCCGCGACCAGGCAGCGGTCGATCAGCCGCGGGCGCGGCTCGGGGTCGGCGAGGGCGGTGACGATCGCGAGCTGGTCGGCGTTGGCCACGACGACCCGCTCGTAGGGGTCGTCGTCGTCGGCCGTGCGACGCAGTACCGAGGCCCGCTCCTCGATCCGCACGATCCGCGCGAGCGTGTCCTTCTTGCCCGAGAGGTCGCCGACGAGCGCCACCCGGTCACCGACCACGGCGGCCTTGCGGCCCAGCTCGCGGGCCTTCATCGCCAGCACCGTGCGGTCGTCGACCAGGCAGGTCAGCCGGCCCCGGTCGACGGTGAGGACCAGGCCCTCGGCCGCGTCCTCGTGCTTGGGCCGGATATGGGTCCGCGGCCGGTTGCCCTTGCGGTTGGGACGGGACCGGATGTCGTCCTCGTCGGTGTGCTTGCCGTAGCGGCGCATGGTTCCAGTCCGCCCGTCAGTTCCCGAGCATTCCGGCCCACAACTCGGGGAAGTCGGGCAGGGTCTTCGCCGTGGTCCCCACGTTCTCGATCTGCACGCCCTTGACCGCGAGGCCGATGACCGCGCCGGCCGTCGCCATGCGGTGGTCCTCGTAGGTGTGGAAGACGCCGCCGTGCAGCGCGCGCGGGCGGATGTGCAGGCCGTCGGCCGTCTCGGTGACGTCGCCGCCCAGCTCGTTGATCTCCTTGGTGAGCGCGGCCAGCCGGTCCGTCTCGTGCAGCCGCAGATGGGCCACGCCCCGCAGGGTCGAGGGGGAGTCGGCGAGCGCGGCGACCGCCGCGATGCCGGGGGTCAGCTCGCCGACGTCGCTCAGATCCACGTCGATGCCGTGGATCGCGCCCGAGCCGGTGAACACCAGCCCGAACTCGGTCAGTTCGCAGGAACCGCCCATCTCGGTGAAGATCTCCCGCAGCCGGTCACCCGGCTGGGTGGTCCGCTCCGGCCAGTCCGGGATCAGCACCTTGCCACCGGTGACCAGGGCGGCCGCCAGGAACGGCTGCGCGTTGGACAGGTCCGGCTCGATGGTGAGGTCGCGGCCGAGCAGCGCGCCCGGCGTCACCCGCCACACGTTCGGCTCGCCGCCCGACTCCGGGGTGTCCACCTGGGCGCCGACCGCGCGCAGCATGTCCACCGTCATGCGGATGTGCGGCATGGAGGGCAGGGTCGCGCCCGTGTGCCGGACCTCGACGCCCTGGTTGAAGCGCGGGGCGGACAGCAGCAGCGCCGAGACGAACTGCGAGGACGAGGAGGCGTCGATCGACACCGTTCCGCCGTCCAGGGCCCCGCTGCCGTGCACGGTCAGCGGCAGCGCGCCGCGGCCGTCGTCGTCGATCCGGGCGCCGAGCACGCGCAGCGCGTCGATCACACCGTGCAGGGGACGTTCGTACGACCGCGGGTCGCCGTCGAACCGGATCGGACCGTCGGCCAGCGCGGCCACCGGCGGCAGGAAGCGCATCACGGTGCCGGCGTTGCCGACGTCGACCGTGGCCGGACCGCGCAGGCCCGTCGGCAGCACCCGCCAGGCCTCGCCGGCGCCCTCGGGGCCGCCCGCGACGGAGGAGCTGGACGACACGGTCTCCTCGATCTCCACACCCATCGCGCGCAGCGCGCCCGCCATCAGCAGCGTGTCGCGGGAGCGCAGCGGGCGGCGCAGCCAGCCGGGCTCGGAGGCGAGGGCGGCCAGCACGAGAGCACGGTTGGTGACCGACTTGGAGCCGGGCACGTGGACCGTCGCGTCGACGGCCGCGGTCGCGTACGGGGCGGGCCAGAGGGCGGGGGATTCGGGCATGGCCCCACTCTATAAGGAGGGGCCGGTACGGGGCCTTCCGCACGTGCGGGCAGAGGGCCGCTCGGCGGCGTCGGAGCCGTGGGGCCGCAGCCGCGCACCGGCACGGCACGCACAGCACGCCCGGCACGCACAGTGACCACAGCGAGCCCGGCTGCCACAGCCCGGACGAGCCCGCCCGGCAGCCGAGGCCCGCGCCGCGCCGCCCGCCCGGCACGCTCGGTCCGCGCCGCCCGCCCGGCGGGCACGGCCCGCCCGCTCACGACTCCAGCAGCCAGCGCCCCCCGCCGATCAGCGAGCACAGCGACACCGCGTGGAACAGGAACAGCCACAGCCCCGCCGGTACGTGCGTCAGACGGGACAACTGGTCCGCGTCCGAGTCGCCCGCGTTTCCCCGGGACCGCTTGGCCTGGAGCTCGAAGGGCGGGCGCACCCCGCCGACGAGCAGGAACCACACCACCGCGTAGGCGAACGCCGCCTGCACCTGGGGGCCCGCCAGCCAGGAAACGAGCAGGAAGGCGCCGCCCGCCAGCACCACGGTCAGGACGCCGTAGGCGTTGCGGATCATCACCAGCATCGCCGCCAGCAGGGCCGTGGCCGCCCACAGCAGCACGGTGATGCGGCCGGCGGCCAGCAGCGCGGCGCCGCCGAGGCCCAGCAGCGAGGGGGCGGTGTAGCCCGCGGCCGCGGTGAGGATCATGCCCAGGCCGTACGGCTTGCCCCGGCTGACGGTGAGGCCGCTGGTGTCGGAGTGCAGGCGGATGCCGGTGAGCCGCCGTCCGGTGAGCAGGGCCACCAGACCGTGGCCGCCCTCGTGCGCGATCGTCACGGCGTTGCGGGATATGCGCCACACCGTGGGCGGTGCCACCACGGCGAGCGCGGCGCCCAGCGTGGCCAGGACCACCCACAGGTCGGGGTCGGGCTGGAGGCCGGTGAGCCGGTCCCACAGATCGGCGGCGGTGCTGCTGTCCATCTCGGTCGTCGGCTCCCTCAGGTGGTTCGGAATCTGGCACTGTGGCACATATGTGCGGACGGTATGCATCCAGTCGTAGGCCCGAGGATCTCGCAGGAGTCTTTGAAGTCGAGATGAGGGATCCCGAGGAGACCCTCGCGCCGGACTACAACGTGGCGCCGACCAAGGAGGTCTACGCCGTTCTGGACCGTCCCCTGAAGGACGCGGAAGACCGTCGTCCGGTTCGGCAGCTGCGCAAGCTGAAGTGGGGTCTGGTGCCTTCCTGGGCCAAGACGCCCGAGGGCGCCGCCCGGATGATCAACGCCCGCGCCGAGACCGTGCACGAGAAGCCCTCCTACCGCCGCGCCTTCGCCGCCCGGCGCTGCGTCATCCCCGCCGACGGCTACTACGAGTGGGTCACCGGCACGCAGGAGCGGGAGCTGGAGGTCGAGGGGAAGAAGAAGCGGCCGCGCAAGCAGCCGTACTTCGTGCTCCCGGCCGACGGCTCGGTCTTCGCGATGGCCGGGCTGTACGAGTTCTGGCGCGACCGGACCCTGCCCGAGGACCACCCGGGGGCCTGGTGGGCGACCTGCTCGGTGATCACCACCGAGGCGGAGCGGACCCCGCTGGCCGTGGCCCCCGCCGAGGGCCCGCACTCCCTCGCCGAGATCCACCCCCGCATGCCGCTGATGCTCACCCCGGACCGCTGGGACGCCTGGCTCGACCCCGCCCGCACGGACCCGGACGACCTGCGCGGGCTGCTGGTCCCGCCGCCCGAGGGCCTGATGCGCGCCTACCCGGTCTCCACGGCCGTCAGCAACGTCCGCAACAACGGCCCGGAGCTGCTGAAGGAGCTGGAGGCTCCGGAGGAGAGCACACTCTTCTGACGCCCTCCTGCGGGCGGTCCGGCCTCCGCACCCGATCCGGATCTACCCTTCTGCCGTGATCGAGACCATCGAGACCGACGCCGGGACCGCCCGCGTCACCTGGCACGAGGCGGACCGGGCGCGACGGGTGCTGGCCCTGAGCCACGGCGCGGGCGGTGGCATCGAGGCGCGCGACCTCCAGGCCCTCGCCCGCGTCCTGCCCGCCCACGGCGTGAGCGTCGCCCTGGTGGAGCAGCCCTGGCGCGTCGCGGGCAAGAAGGTCGCGCCCGCGCCCAGGACCCTGGACACCGGCTGGCGCGGGATCTGGCCGGCGCTGGCCGCGCCCGGGCTGCCGGTGATCTCCGGGGGGCGCAGCGCCGGCGCCCGCGTCGCCTGCCGTACCGCCGCCGAGCTGGGCGCCCGTGCCGTGCTCGCGCTGAGCTTCCCGCTGCACCCCCCGGGCCGGCCGGAGAAGTCCCGGGCGGCGGAACTGCTCGGAACCGGGGTGCCCACCCTGGTCGTGCAGGGCGGCAACGATCCCTTCGGCAGGCCGGAGGAGTTCCCCGAGGGGCCGTACGACCTGGTCGAGGTGGCGTACGGCGATCACGGCTTCGCCGTGCCCAAGCGGGCCCCGATCACCCAGGAACAGGCGCTGGAGATCCTCACCGACGGTGTCGCGCGGTGGGTCGCCTCACTCGGCTGACCCGGGGAATGTTGCGCGACGGGCCACTGTTGTGGCGGACAGGAGTGCTGGAGCGCCGGCACCGCGCCGTCGTAGGAGAGGAAGTCCGCCGCATGGGTTCGACCGCTTGCCCGAGCCGCAGCTGCCGCACTGACCTGGACTGGACGGTGCTGCGCGCACCCAAGGCCGCGCCTATTCGAGCGGCGGCGGGTACGGGTCGTGTTCTATCCTCCGAAACGAGTGGGATCGGTATCGGTTCCACCCGGGATCTTGAGGAGGTGGGTCCGGTCACCGGTACCGACGCAGGGACCGACAACGGTCAGGCGGAGCAGCCCGAGGGCCGGGGCACGGGCACGGAGTCGTCCGCCGAGCGCAGCGCGCGCTTCGAGCGGGACGCGCTCGAGTACCTCGACCAGATGTACTCGGCGGGCCTGCGCATGACGCGCAACCCGGCCGACGCCGAGGACCTGGTGCAGGAGACCTACGCCAAGGCGTACGCGTCCTTCCACCAGTTCCGCGAGGGCACCAACCTCAAGGCATGGCTGTACCGCATCCTCACCAACACGTTCATCAACTCGTACCGCAAGAAGCAGCGCGAACCCCAGCGCAGCGCGGCCGAGGAGATCGAGGACTGGCAGCTGGCCCGCGCCGAGTCGCACATGTCGACCGGTCTGCGCTCCGCCGAGTCGCAGGCGCTCGACCACCTGCCCGACTCGGACGTGAAGGCCGCGCTGCAGGCGATCCCCGAGGAGTTCCGCATCGCCGTCTATCTCGCGGACGTAGAGGGCTTTGCGTACAAGGAGATCGCGGACATCATGGGGACACCCATCGGTACGGTGATGTCCCGGCTGCACCGGGGCCGCCGCCAGCTGCGCGGAATGCTGGAGGACTACGCCCGTGAGCGGGGCCTGGTCCCGGCCGGCGCCGGGGAGTCGAACGAAGCGAAAGGCTCGGGCTCATGAGCTGCGGAGAGCCGCACGAGACGGACTGCAGTGAGGTCCTCGACCACCTGTACGAGTTCCTTGACAGTGAGATGCCGGACGTCGACCGCGACAAGTTCCAGCACCACTTCGAGGAATGCTCGCCGTGCCTGGAGAAGTACGGTCTGGAGCAGGCCGTGAAGAAGCTGGTCAAGCGGTGCTGCGGCCATGACGACGTGCCCGCCGACCTCCGTGCCAAGGTCATGGGGCGGATCGACCTGATCCGGTCCGGACAGACCGTCCCCGAGCACGACGTGACCGCCGCCGCCCAGGAGAGCTGAGCACCAGCACGTGACCGCCTCCGCCCACGAGGGCTGAGCACCAGCCGTCACCCGAACGTGCTAATCCTCGGGTCATAAGCTCCCCCGCCCCCGATCGCCGCCCTAGGCTCCGTGCCTGGACGGGGATGGTCGGGGGAGGGGTGTGATGGAGGCCGTTCCGGCGAGGGCACGGGGTTATGTGGCCGCGGTCGCCCTGCTCGCCGCGCTCTGCGTCCTGCGCCTGCCGGCCACGCACACCCCGTGGTGGGTCGTGGCCCTCCTGGCCGCGCTCTACGCCGTCTGCGAGTACGTCGTACGGCGCCGTTTCGGCGCCGGCTTCTATCCCGTCCTGCTCGCCGGGGCGTTCCTGCTGCCCCCGCCCGCCGCCGCGCTCGTCCCGCTGCCCGCGGCCCTGCTCACTTTCGTCGAGCACCCGCCCGTGCTGCTCCGGCGGCTCTGGCGGGTGGCGCAGCCCTCCCTCGCCGCGTGGGGCGCCGCCCAGGTGCACTGGGCGCTCGGCGGCCGCGACGCCATCGTCACCGCCGACTTCCCCCGCGTCCTGGTGCCCGCCGGAGCGGGCGTGCTGGCGTTCTGCCTGGTGCTCACGCTCCTCGACGGCGGCATCCTCGCCACGGCAGTGGGGGTGCCGGCGCGGCGGGCCTGGCGCGGCCTGTTCTGCCGCTCCCTCGCGCCCGTCGCCGTCCACGGACTCGCCGGGCTGATGATGGCCGTGCTGTGGCGCAGCCCGTACGGTCCCGTCGCAGCCCTGCTCGTCCTGCTGCCGATGGGCGTCTCCGGCTGGGTGTTCGCGCAGTACCACCGTGAGCGCGCCGCCCACCAGGCCACCATCCGCGCGCTGGTGCAGGCCGTCGACATCAAGGACGGCTACACCCGCGGCCACAGCGAGCGGGTCGGACGGGCCTCCGTGCTGATCGCCCGCGAACTCGGCATGGACGACGAACGCGTCGAGGTGCTGCGCTTCGCCGGCATCCTGCACGACGTCGGCAAACTCGGCGTCCCCACCCGGCTGCTGCGCAAGGACGGCCCCCTCACCCCCGAGGAACGGCGGATCATCGAGCTGCACCCCGAGTACGGCCACGAGATGGTCCGCGGGATCTCCTTCCTCGGCGAGGCCCGCGCCGCGATCCTGCACCACCACGAACGGCTCGACGGCAGCGGCTACCCCTACGGCCTGGCCGGCGACCGGATTCCCGAGTCCGCGCGCGTGGTCGCCGTCGCCGACGCCTTCGACGCGATGACCTCCACCCGCTCCTACAGCAGGGGCCGCCCCGTCGAGGTGGCCCTCACCGAGCTGGAGCGGTGCGCCGGCGCCCAGTTCGACCCCCGCATGGTCACGGCACTCGTCCGGGCCCTGCGCCGCTGCGGCTGGCACCCGGCGGTCACCGCCGACGAGCCGGCGCCCGGCGTGCCCGCCCCGGCACCCGCCGCCGGCCGGACGGAGGCCCGCCGGTGAGCGTGCGGGGACGGGCCGTCCACCGGCGCCCCGGTCCGCCGATGACCGCCCAGCGGCTCATCCACGGCTCCGCGGCGCTCGCCGCGGCCGGCTCGCTCGCCGTCACCCTGTGGACCGGACTCGACGACCGGGGCGTGGCGCTCGCCTTCGGCGTGCTCATCGCCGTCGGCGAGCTGGGCCGCTGGAGCGAGGCCCGGGTACGGCAGGCCGCACCGCTCGGCACCGCCGGCGCGCTGTCGTACGCGCTGCTCGGCGCTGACGCGGGCCGGCCCACCCACCACGACGCCGCCCAGGTCGTCACCGTCGTGCTCGCCGCCTCGCTGCTCGGCGGCGTCCCGCACATCTGGAGCGGCCGCACCCCGACCCTCGACCACCTGGCCCGGCGCGTCCTCGCCGTCGGATTCGCCGCCGTCTGCTTCCAACCCCTCTACAACCGGGGCGTCTTCACCCCCTGGGACGGTTCCGCGTACGCCCTGCTGCTCCTGGCCCTGCTCGTCCTCACCGCCCTGTGCGACGCCGTACTCGCCGCCGCCCTCGCCCACTCCCGCACCCGCTGGCCCTTCGGCCCGCTCCTGCGCGACGAACTGCGCGGACTGCTCGGCATCGGCTCCGCCGTGTGCGCGACCGGCGCGGTGATGGCGCTCGCGGTCGCCGTCGCCGGGATGTGGGCGCTGCCGGTGTTCTGCCTGCCCCTGCTCCTCACCCAGCTGTCCCTGCGCCGTTACGCGGCGGTCCGCGCCACCTACCGGCAGACCATCGCCTCCCTCGCCCGGGCCACCGAGATCGCCGGCTGCACCCCCTCCGGGCACGCCCACCGCGTGGCCGCCCTCAGCAAGGCCGTCGGCCGGGACCTGGGCCTGTCCGGGCCCGAGCTGACCGTCCTGGAGTACGCCGCCCTGATGCACGACATCGGCCAGCTCAGCCTGGTCGATCCGGTACCGGCCGGGGCCACCGCCGGCCTGCCCGCGGCGGACCAGCGGCGCATCGCGCTGCTCGGCGGGGCCGTCGTACGGCAGACCGGTGTGGACGGGACGGTCGCCGTGGTCGTGGAGCGGCTGGCGGACCCCTACCGGGAGCAGCCGGTCGCCGCCAGGATCGTCCGGGCCGTGAACGCGTACGAGGAGAAGACCCGCGACGCCGGCCCCGAAGGACCGCTGCGGGCACTGGAGGAACTGCGCCTCGCCACCGCCGCGGACTACGCGCCCGAGGTCGTGGAGGCACTCGCCCGGGTACTGAACCGGGACTGCCTTACCCTGCCCATGGCTGGGTAACCCATGGGTAATGAGCGGCCCTCCCGGCGTACGTGGTTGGATGCGAGGGAGAGAGTGTCCGGGGGCATCGGCCAGCCCACTGAGCGGAACTGGAACTGGCAGGCGGGAATCGTGAGGATCTTCGGCAAGGGACGGCACCGGCCCTCCGCCTCCTGGCGGCAGGCCACGGACCGCGCGTTCACGCTCATCGGCGACGGACGCTACGAGGACGCGGGCGAGCTGCTGACGCGGGCCGCCGATCTGGAACCCTGGCTGTCGGAGTCCTGGTTCAACCTCGCCCTGCTGCACAAGTTCCGGCACGACTGGGAACAGGCCCGCGCCGCCGGACTGCGCGCGGTGGCCCTGCTCGACCGGGAGACCGGCGCGCCCGACTGGTGGAACGTCGGCATCGCCGCCACCGCCCTCCAGGACTGGCCGCTGGCCCGCCGCGCCTGGCAGGCCTACGGGCTGCGGGTGCCGGGCGGCACCACCGTCGCCGAGGAGCCGCGCGGCATGGAGCTGGGCAGCGCGGCCGTACGGCTCTCCCCGGAGGGCGAGGCCGAGGTGGTGTGGGGGCGCCGCCTGGACCCGGCCCGCATCGAGGTGCTGTCCATCCCGCTTCCCTCGTCCGGGCGGCGCTGGGGCGAGGTCGTCCTGCACGACGGTGTCCCGCACGGCGAGCGCACCACCTCCGCCGGGCACTCCTACCCGGTCTTCGACGAGATCGAGCTGTGGGCGCCCTCGCCCGTCCCCACCTGGGTGGTCCTGCTGGAGGCGGCCACCGAGGCGGACCGGGACGCCCTGGAGCAGCTGGCCGCGGACGCCGGCTTCGCCGCGGAGGACTGGTCCTCCTCGGTACGGCTGCTGTGCCGGATGTGCTCGGAGTCACGGATGCCGTCCGACGAGGGCGAGGGGGTACACCTCGATCCACATGATCACAGTGAGCCCGGACACCCGGGGCCGCTGGGACACCGGACGGACGGGCAGCTGTGGGTGCCGGAGCGGGAGTGCGGGGTGGCGGCGCCGGCTGCGCTGGTGAGGGGGTTGCTGGACGGGTGGGTCGCCGACAGTCCGGACTCGCGGGACTGGCGGGACCTCGAAGAGGTCTGCTGAGGCATTCGGCGGGGCGTCTTTGGCTGGGGTGGGCTGAGGCCGAGGGGCGGTGCGGGTCGGCCGTGACTGGGTGGGCCGAGGCCGTCGGTCGGGTGCGGGTCGTGTGTGGCTGGTCGCGCAGTTCCCCGCGCCCCTGAATGGCTGCGCTTGTTTTCCCGCGCCCCTGGACGGTCGCCCTCGCTTTCCCGCGACCCTGAGGGGTCGCCCTCGCTTTCCCGCGACCCTGAGGGGTCGCTCCACGTACCCTGTATCAGCATTCACTCCGAGTTTCAGTGCAGGAAGGCGTACGTCGGTCATGGCTCAGCAGGACACCGATCAGCAGCACACGGGCGTGCTCCCCGTCGACGACGAGGGCTATGTCGTCGACACGCAGGACTGCGAGGAGCGCGAGAACGCCTGGCGTGAGCGCGGGACCTCGCGGCCGATCACGGTCGTCGGCAACCCGGTCCTGCACAAGGAGTGCCAGGACGTCACCGAGTTCGGCGAGGAGCTGGACCAGCTGGTGGCGGACATGTTCGCCAGCCAGCGCACCGCCGAGGGCGTGGGCCTGGCCGCCAACCAGATCGGTGTGGACCGGAAGGTCTTCGTCTACGACTGCATGGACGACGAGGGCGTCCGGCACGTCGGTGTGGTCTGCAACCCCAAGCTCGTCGACCTGCCCGCCGAGCGGCGCAGCCTGGACGACAGCAACGAGGGCTGCCTCTCCGTACCGACGGCGTACGCCACGCTCGCGCGTCCAGACTACGCCGAGGTCACCGGCCAGGACGAGAAGGGCAACCCGGTCAAGGTCCGCGGCACCGGCTACTTCGCACGGTGTTTGCAGCACGAGACGGACCACCTGTACGGCTACCTGTACATCGACCGGCTGTCCAAGCGCGACCGCAAGGACGCGCTGCGGCAGATGGCCGAGAACGAGCCGCGCTACCCCGTGGTCGCCAACGACTGAGACGGCCGCCGGCACCCCCGGCGACCGCACGAGAGCAGCCACGACGCCCGGCCGGGATCCTTCCCCGGCCGGGCGTCGTTCGTTTGTTCGCCACACGATTTCCGGCATCTTGGGGTGGTGAATGAAGCAAATCCGTTCCCACAACGGTCAGTTGTGGTGCTGAATGGGCAGTGCGGGGATACGCAACGGCGCACGCCCGGTACGGCACGGAGGGGTGTGCGCTCCTGGCGGCTGAGAGGGGACTGCTCGTGCACGCTTTCGCACACGGCACCACATCGTCGACAACGGTGGCAGTACCGCCGTCTCTCGCCCTCCCTGTGATCGAGGACGTGTTTCCCCGGCAACTCCACCCGTATTGGCCCAAGCTCCAGGAGAACACCCGCCGGTGGCTGCTGGAAAAACGGCTCATGCCTGCGGACAAGGTGCACGAATACGCCGATGACCTGCGCTACACGGACCTCATGGCGGGGTACTACGTCGGCGCCCCCGACGACGTCCTGCAGGCCATCGCGGACTACAGCGCGTGGTTCTTCGTCTGGGACGACCGCCACGACCGTGACATCGTCCACGGCCGGACCGAGGACTGGGCGCGCCTGCGGCGCCACCTGCACACGGCTCTCGACTCACCCGGGCAGCACCTGCACCACCCGGACCCCCTGGTAGCAGGGTTCGCCGACAGCGTGCTGCGGCTGTACGCGTTCCTTCCGCCCACCTGGAACCACCGGTTTGCCCGGCACTTCCACACGGTGATCGACGCCTACGACCGCGAGTTCCGCAACCGCACCGAGGGACGGGTGCCCGGCGTCGAGGAGTACCTGGCCCTCAGGCGGCTCACCTTCGCCCACTGGATCTGGACGGACCTGCTGGAGCCGAGCGCCGGCCTCGAACTCCCGGACGACGTGAGGAAAAACCCCGCCTATCGCCGTCCGGCCCTGCTGAGCCAGGAATTCGCCGCCTGGTACAACGACCTGTGCTCATTGCCCAAGGAAATAGCGGGCGACGAGGTCCACAATCTCGGCATCAGCCTCATCACACATGAGCGGATGACGCTCGAAGAAGCGGTGGAAGAACTGAGGCGACGCATCGAGGAATGCGTCAGCGAATTCCTCGAAGCCGAGCGGGAGGCCCTGCGGTTCGCCGACCGACTCGCCGACGGAACCGTCTCCGGAAAGGAACTCGGAGCGGCCGTGCGTGCCTGCGTCGGCAATATGCGGAACTGGTTCAGCACCGTCTACTGGTTCCACCACGAGTCCGGCAGGTACATGGTCGACAGCTGGGACGACCGCTCCACACCCCCGTACGTCAACAACGAAGCGGCAGGTGAGAAATGACCGTCGACTCCGTGCGGCCCGAGACGCGTGAGGCGTCCGAGCTGCGTGAACCGCCCCTCGCCGGGGGCGCCGTCCCGGGCCTCGGGCACGGCCTCAAACTCGTGCGCGACCCGCTCGCGTTCATGTCCCAGCTGCGCGACCACGGCGACGTCGTACGCCTCAAACTGGGCCCCAAGACGGTGTACGCCGTCACCACGCCGGAGCTCACCGGCGCACTCGCGCTCAGCCCGGACTACCACATCGCGGGGCCGCTGTGGGAGTCCCTCGAAGGCCTGCTCGGCAAGGAGGGCGTAGCGACGGCCAACGGCCCCCTGCACCGCCGCCAGCGGCGCACCATCCAGCCCGCTTTCCGTCTGGACGCCATTCCGGACTACGGCCCCGTCATGGAGGAGGAGGCGCACGCGCTCACGACGCGGTGGCGGCCCGGCGAGACCGTCGACTGCACCTCCGAGTCGTTCCGGACCGCCGTGCGCATCGCCGCCCGCTGTCTGCTGCGCGGCCAATACATGGACGAGCGGGCGGAACGGCTGAGCATGGATCTCACCACCGTCTTCCGCGGCATGTACCGGCGTATGGTGATCCCGCTCGGGCCGCTGTACCGGCTGCCGTTTCCGGCCAACCGTGAATTCAACCGGGCCCTGGCCGATTTGCATCTGCTGGTCGACGAGATCGTCACCGAGCGGAGGGCGTCCGGTCAAAAGCCGGACGATTTGCTGACGGCCTTGCTGGAGGCAAAGGACGACAATGGCGACCCCATCGGAGAACAGGAGATCCACGATCAGGTCGTCGCGATACTGACCCCCGGCAGCGAAACCATCGCCTCCACGATCATGTGGCTGCTCCAGCTCCTCGCGGACCATCCCGAACACGCCGAGAAGGTGCGCGCCGAGGTCGAATCCGTCACCGGCGGCCGCCCGGTCGCATTCGAGCACGTCCGCCGGCTCACCCACACCAACAACGTCGTCGTCGAGGCCATGCGCCTCAGGCCCGCCGTCTGGATACTGACGCGGCGCGCGATGGCCGACAGCGAGCTGGGCGGCTATCGCATCCCGGCCGGGGCGGACATCATCTACAGCCCCTACGCCATCCAGCGCGACGCCCGCTCCCACGACCGCCACCTCGACTTCGACCCCGACCGGTGGCTGCCGGAGCGGGCCAAGGAGGTGCCCAAGTACGCGATGAACCCGTTCAGCGTCGGCAACCGCAAGTGCCCCAGCGACCACTTCTCCATGGCCCAGCTGAGCCTGATCGTCGCCGCGGTCTCGGCGAAGTACCGCTTCGAGCAGGTCGGCGGGTCCGACGCCACCACCCGCGTGGGCATCACCCTGCGCCCGCACCGGCTGCTGGTGAAGCCCGTGGAGTGGTGAGGAACCCCTCCTGAACACCTCCTGATACCGGCGCGCGCTCAGGTGGCCCGAGGGCCCCGGAACGCGCGCCGGTAGGCGTTCGGCCGACCGGCCGCCTCCCGCGTGGAACCGTCCGAGGGCTGTGTACCCTCTCCTCTCACATCACAGAGGGAGGGACAGATGAGAGGCACAACTGGCCGAAGAGCCTGGGTCCTTGCGGGTGGGGCCGCCGCTCTGACACTGCTGGCGGCGACCGGGGCCCACGCGGAGGGGCGGGGCGACATCCGGGTCACCAAGACCGTGGTCGACAACGGGACCGACGTCGTCGTCGGCACGACGAAGACCGTGACGTTCCCGATCGCCATCACCGTCAAGGACAACTCGGGCGTGAAGGGCCTGACGCACGTCAGCGCCTTCAACTCGTCCAACGGGTACGGCTTCTTCGACTGGACCGGGTCGTCGTGCGCCAAGAAGTCGTCCACCACGTCGGTGTGCACGGCCACGATGAAGGTCGACCCGGCCTGGATCCCGGACAGCGACGACATCGACAGCAACAAGATCGCCGGTGTCTGGCAGGTCAACGCCACCGTCAAGGCGAACGACGGCGACTACTGGATCTCCGACCGCATCGCCCAGTTCAAGGTGAAGCGCGCCGCGAAGCTCACGACCGACGCGACTCCCGAGCCGGTCGCCAAGGGAGCCCGGCTCACCGTCACGGGCAAGCTGTCCCGGGCGAACTGGGAGGACCTGAAGTACCACGGGTTCACCGGGCAGCAGGTCAGGCTCCAGTACAGAGCGGCCGGCGCCGCCCACTACCAGACGGTCAAGACCGTGACGACGGGCGACGACGGAAAGCTGAGCACCAAGGTGACCGCCACGTCGGCGGGCAGCTGGCGCTGGTACTTCCCTGGCACGACGACGACCTCGCGGATCGTGTCGGCCGGGGACGCGGTGAAGCTGAAGTAGCCCTAGGGGGTGTCGTTTGGATCAGCTCGGGTCGCGACGCCCGGCACGGCACCTCGCCGCGTTGTCGGATCAGCCGAGTACGTCCGGTACGCGGCAGATCCTCCGCCTTGCGAGGCACCGCACCGGACGCCGCGGCCTGATCCGGCCTGATCCAAACGACACCCCCTGGCTCAGAAGTCCTCGTCCAGGTCGACCGTGCCCTCCACGGCGACCTGGTACGCCGACGCGCGGCGCTCGAAGAAGTTCGTCAGCTCCTGGACACCCTGCAGCTCCATGAAGGAGAACGGGTTCTCCGAGCCGTACACCGGGGCGAAGCCCAGGCGCGTCAGACGCTGGTCGGCGACGCACTCCAGGTACTGCCGCATGGACTCCGTGTTCATGCCCGGCAGGCCCTCACCGCACAGGTCACGGGCGAACTGCAGCTCGGCCTCGACGGCCTCCGCCAGCATGTCGGTGACCTCCTGCTGGAGCTGGTCGTCGAACAGCTCCGGCTCCTCCTTGCGGACGGTGTCGACCACGTCGAAGGCGAAGGACATGTGCATCGTCTCGTCACGGAACACCCAGTTGGTGCCCGTGGCGAGGCCGTGCAGCAGACCACGGCTGCGGAACCAGTAGACGTACGCGAAGGCGCCGTAGAAGAACAGGCCCTCGATGCACGCGGCGAAGCAGATCAGGTTCAGCAGGAAGCGGCGGCGGTCCGCCTTGGACTCCAGACGGTCCAGCTTCTCGACCTCGTTGATCCACTTGAAGCAGAAACCGGCCTTCTCGCGGATGGAGGGGATGTTCTCCACCGCGTCGAAGGCGGCCGCCCTGTCCGCCGGATCGGGGAGGTAGGTGTCCAGGAGCGTCAGGTAGAACTGGACGTGCACGGCCTCCTCGAACAGCTGACGGCTCAGGTAGAGCCGCGCCTCGGGGGAGTTGATGTGCTTGTACAGCGTCAGCACCAGGTTGTTCGCGACGATCGAGTCGCCCGTCGCGAAGAAGGCCACCAGACGGCCGATCAGGTGCTGCTCCTCAGGGGACAGCTTCGCGAGGTCGGCCACGTCCGAGTGGAGGTCGACCTCCTCCACGGTCCAGGTGTTCTTGATGGCGTCCCGGTAGCGCTCGTAGAAGTCCGGGTAGCGCATGGGACGCAGGGTCAGCTCGAAGCCCGGGTCGAGAAGGTTGGTGTTACGGCTGGACATTACTGGCAGGCCTCGCAGGACTCGGGGTTCTCAAGGGAGCAGGCGACGGCGTCGGGGTCGGCGGCCTGCTGGACGGGAATGGTGGCCTGCGCCTTGGCGGCGCGGGCGATGCGGGTCGCCGGGCGCGAGCGCAGGTAGTACGTCGTCTTCAGGCCCTGCTTCCAGGCGTACGAGTACATCGAGGAGAGCTTGCCGATGGTCGGCGTCTCCAGGAACAGGTTCAGCGACTGCGCCTGGTCCAGGAACGGGGTACGGGCCGCCGCCATGTCGATCAGGCCGCGCTGCGGGATCTCCCACGCCGTGCGGTACAGCCGCCGTACGTCCTCGGGGATCCAGACGAAGTCCTGCACCGAGCCGCTGGCGTCGCGCAGCGCCTCACGGGTGCGCGCGTCCCACACGCCCAGCTCCTTGAGCTCGCGCACCAGGTACGAGTTGACCTGGAGGAACTCGCCGGACAGCGTCTCGCGCTTGAACAGGTTGGACACCTGCGGCTCGATGCACTCGTACACGCCCGCGATGGACGCGATGGTGGCCGTCGGCGCGATGGCGAGCAGCAGGGAGTTGCGCATGCCGACCGAGGCGATCCGCTCCCGCAGGGCCGCCCAGCGCTCGGGCCAGTTCAGCTCGACGTCGAAGTGGTCGGGGTGCAGCACACCCCGGGCCGTACGGGTCTTCTCCCAGGCCGGCAGCGGGCCGCTGCGCTCGGCCAGGTCGGCGGAGGCCTCGTACGCGGCGAGCATGATGCGCTCGGCGATGCGCGAGGACAGGGCCTTCGCCTCGGCGGAGTCGAAGGGCAGACGCAGCTTGAAGAAGACGTCCTGCAGACCCATGGCACCCAGGCCCACCGGACGCCACTTGGCGTTGGAGCGGCCCGCCTGCTCGGTCGGGTAGAAGTTGATGTCCACGACGCGGTCGAGGAAGGTCACCGCGGTGCGGACCGTCTCGTCCAGCCGCTTCCAGTCGATGTCCCCGTCGACGACGAAGGCGCCCAGGTTCACCGAACCGAGGTTGCAGACCGCCGTCTCGCCGTCGTCCGTGACCTCCAGGATCTCCGTGCAGAGGTTGGAGGAGTGGACGACGTTGCCCGGCTCGGCCGTCTGGTTGGCGGTGCGGTTGGCGGCGTCCTTGAAGGTCATCCAGCCGTTGCCGGTCTGCGCGAGGGTGCGCATCATGCGGCCGTACAGCTCACGGGCCGGCATGGCCTTCTTCGCGAGCCCCGCGGCCTCGGCCTTGCGGTAGGCGGCGTCGAACTCCGCGCCCCACAGGTCGACCAGCTCGGGCACGTCCGCCGGGGAGAACAGCGACCACTGCTCGTCGGCGTTGACCCGGCGCATGAACTCGTCCGGGATCCAGTGCGCGAGGTTCAGGTTGTGCGTACGGCGCGCGTCCTCACCGGTGTTGTCGCGCAGCTCCAGGAACTCCTCGATGTCGGAGTGCCAGGTCTCCAGGTACACCGCGGCCGCGCCCTTGCGCCGGCCGCCCTGGTTCACCGCGGCGACCGAGGCGTCGAGGGTCTTCAGGAACGGCACGATGCCGTTGGAGTGCCCGTTGGTGCCGCGGATCAGCGAACCGCGGCTGCGGATACGGGAGTACGACAGACCGATGCCGCCGGCGTGCTTGGAGAGGCGGGCCACCTGGTGGTAGCGGTCGTAGATGGAGTCCAGCTCGTCCAGCGGGGAGTCGAGCAGGTAGCAGGACGACATCTGGGGATGCCGCGTGCCGGAGTTGAAGAGCGTGGGGGAGGACGGGAGGTAGTCCAGGCGGCTCATCAGGCCGTAGAGCGCGGTGACCTCGTCCACGGAGCGGGCGCTGTCGTCCTCGGCCAGACCGCACGCGACGCGCAGCATGAAGTGCTGGGGGGTCTCGATCACGTGCCGGGTGATCGGGTGGCGCAGCAGGTAGCGGCTGTGCAGCGTGCGCAGGCCGAAGTAGCCGAAGCGGTCGTCGGCGCCCGTGTCGATCAGCGCGTCCAGCCGCTCGGCGTGCAGCCGCACGAACTCGGCGGTGCGGTCGGCGACGAGCCCTTCCCGGTGCCCGACCACGACGGACTCCGTGAAGGAGGTCACCCCCTGCGAGGCGGCCTCGGCGCGGATGGAGAGGGTCAACAGGCGGGCGGCCAGGCGCGAGTACGCGGGGTCCTCGGAGATCAGGCCGGCGGCCGCCTCCGTGGCCAGTTCGCGCAGCTCCGCCTCGTCGGCCCGGGCCGAGCGGCCGCGCAGCGCGGCGGCGGCGACCCGGCCGGGGTCGGCGTCGGGGAGGTCGGCGGTCAGCTCGGTCAGGGTCCGCAGCAGCGCGGCACCCGGACCGTCGGTCTCCACCGGGGCCTCGGTCGCCAAGGTGGCTGAAGCCGGATCGGCAGGCGCGATGGTCACGTGGGGGCTCTCCCTCGCTCGGCACGGGGGCCTGGCGGAGGGCATTGGCAGCACGAGCGCACACGGCGTCGCGTCCACCGGCCCACTCCACGAGGCCCGGACGTCTTGGGGCACCCGGACCGGACGGCCGGGCGCGGCTGTCGACAGGTCCTCGGACTGACCGAGCACACGCCGCCTCAGGGACGGACACGTACAAGTACACCGTTGCGGGACAGTTCCGGATTCGCACCGGATTCCCCTGCGGCGACAGCGATGACGAGCATACATCTAGTGCTGGGCTGCCGTGGCACCACCAGATGTTGTGTCTGCTGTGTGTCGTGCTGGATTCAGAGCGTCAACACGCACGGCAGCGGGCCGCCGTGGGACATGCTCCACGACGGCCCGCTGCGGGGTCATCACGACCGGGTGCGCGGCTCCTGCGAGCCCCTTGTGGGACTAGTGAGCACTCCCCGCAGTGGCCGGGGGAAGCTCCGCCCGGACGCCCGGGTCGCCCGCGTCCGCGGTGTAGTCCTCCGGCCTGGTCTCGTCGACGCCCTCGGGGGCCTTCAGCGCCTTCAGGGCGAAGGTGAGGACCACGGTGACGACCACGTTCAGGACGAACGCCGTGAGGCCGATGTAGCCGATCTCACCGATGCCCGGGATCTCCTTGGCCGAGCCGCCGAAGTGCGCCTGCGTCGGGGAGGCGACCCCGTAGGCGGCGGCCGTGCCGTAGATCATGCCGACCGCCCAGCCGGCCAGCAGCGCCCAGCGGTGGAACCAGCGGGTGAACAGGCCGCCGACCAGGGCCGGGAAGGTCTGCAGGATCCAGATGCCGCCGAGCAGCTGGAAGTTGATGGCGACCGTCTTGTCCATGGTCAGGACGAAGACCAGCGCGCCCACCTTCACCAGCAGGGAGACCAGCTTGGAGACCTTGGTCTCCTGCTCGGGCGTGGCGTCCGGCTTGATGAAGTCCTTGTAGATGTTGCGGGTGAACAGGTTCGCCGCCGCGATCGACATGATCGCCGCCGGCACCAGCGCGCCGATGCCGATCGCCGCGAAGGCCACGCCCGCGAACCAGGACGGGAACATGTCCTCGAACAGCTGCGGGATCGCCAGCTGCCCGTTGGTGACCTTCACCCCGGCCGCGATCGCCATGAAGCCCAGCAGGGCCAGCAGGCCGAGCATGAGGGAGTACAGCGGCAGGATCGTGGTGTTGCGGCGGATCACGTCACGGCTCCTGGACGACAGGGTCGCGGTGATCGAGTGCGGGTACATGAAGAGCGCGAGGGCCGAGCCGAGCGCCAGGGTGGCGTACGTCCACTGGCCCGCCTCCGCCGGCACGAGAGCGCCGCGCGGCTTGCCGGTCGCCGGATTGACCTGGGAGAACGCCTTGTCGGCCTGGGCGAAGATGTCGTGGAACCCGCCGAGCTTGATCGGGATGTAGATGATCGCCACCACGATGACGAGGTAGATCAGGCCGTCCTTGACGAACGCGATCAGCGCGGGCGCGCGCAGTCCCGAGGAGTAGGTGTACGCCGCCAGCACGCCGAAGGCGATGAGCAGCGGCAGGTCCTTCACGAACCAGTTGGTGTTCTCCCCGCCGCCGACGCCCATCACGTCCAGCACCGCCTGGATGCCGACGAGCTGGAGTGCGATGTACGGCATGGTCGCGAGGATGCCGGTGACCGCCACGGCCAGCGACAGGCTCTTGGACCCGAAGCGGCCGCGCACGAAGTCCGAGGTCGTCACGTATCCGTGCTTGTGCGAGACCGACCACAGCCGGGGCAGGAAGGTGAAGATCAGCGGGTAGACCAGGATCGTGTACGGCACCGCGAAGAAGCCCGCCGCGCCCGCCGCGTAGATCGCCGCCGGCACCGCGACGAAGGTGTACGCCGTGTACAGGTCGCCGCCGAGCAGGAACCAGGTGACCCAGGTGCCGAACGACCGGCCGCCCAGGCCCCATTCGTCCAGCGACTGCTCGTTGTCGGACTTGCGCCAGCGCGCAGCCAGGAAGCCCATGACCGTGACGGCCAGGAAGAAGAAGACGAAGACGCCGAGCGCGACGCCGTTGACACCGTCCTTCACTGCGCCGCACCCCCCTTCGCGGCACCGCGGGCGCGCTGGTCACGCTGCCACAGCTGGTACGCGAGCATGGTGAGCGCGGTCGAGATCAGCACCCACAGCATCTGGTACCAGTAGAAGAACGGGATCCCGATGAACGCCGGGTCCGTCTTGGCGAACGAGCCGACCCACAGCATCGCCACGAACGGCGCGACGAGACACAGGGCGATGACGACGCGCACCGGTGTCACCACCGGTGGTGACACCGGTGGTCTGGCTTCTTCGGGTGCTTCGGACATGCGGTGGCTCCGTCCCCTCGCTGATCACACGCGTAATGGGGACGAAATCTAGGTGACGGTGTCGCCGCAGCGGAAGACCTCGTCCGGATATCGGTATGTCGATTTCGCGGGCGCGATGTGGAGACTCCGCGCCGACACCGGATCTGAGGCGGCGTCAGCCGTACTGTGCCGCGCCGGTCGTGCCGTGCCACGCCGGTGCAGCGCGCCGCGCCGGCCTCACCGCGCGGACGTTCTCGGCGCGGACGTTCTCAGTCCAGCGGACGCTTCAGCCGCGCCACGAACTTGTAGCGGTCGCCCCGGTAGACGGACCGCACCCACTCCACCGGCCTGCCCTCGCGGTCCACGGAGTGTCGGGACAGCATCAGCATCGGCAGACCGACGTCGGTGCCGAGCAGGCCCGCCTCGCGCGGGGTGGCCAGGGAGGTCTCGATGGTCTCCTCGGCCTCGGCGAGATGGACGTCGTAGACCTCGGCGAGCGCGGTGTAGAGGGACGTGTACTTGACGAGCGAGCGGCGCAGCGCGGGGAAGCGTTTCGCCGAGAGGTGGGTGGTCTCGATGGCCATCGGCTCGCCGTTGGCCATGCGCAGCCGCTCGATGCGCAGCACGCGTCCGCCGGCGGTGATGTCGAGCAGCTCGGCGAGGCGGTCGTCGGCGGTGACGTAGCCGATGTCGAGCAGCTGCGAGGTCGGCTCCAGGCCCTGGGCGCGCATGTCCTCGGTGTAGGAGGTCAGCTGCAGCGTCTGGGAGACCTTGGGCTTGGCGACGAAGGTGCCCTTGCCCTGGATGCGTTCGAGCCGGCCCTCGACGACGAGTTCCTGCAGGGCCTGGCGGACGGTGGTGCGGGAGGTGTCGAACTCGGCCGCCAGCGTGCGCTCGGGCGGCACCGGTGTGCCCGGCGCCTGCGTCTCCGTCATCTCGAGCAGATGCTTCTTCAGACGGTAGTACTTGGGGACGCGAGCCGTACGGACGGTCACGCCGGCCTCGTTCTCCCCGCTGCTGACGTCGGTGCTCATGCTCTGCCTTCCCGGCTCCGGATGCCGAAAGCGACCGACGTCCCGTCGGTCACGGCTCACATCGTGGCACGGCCGCGTGTGCGGGGGTCCACCCGCACGTTCCGTGATCTCCCCCTGTATACCTCCGCACCCTCAGTTGGTCTAGTCCATCGTCGGACGGGGTGGGAGTGGTCCACCGGAACTGGGCAGTCCGATCTGTCGCTTGCGTTATGAAAGATCCCTGCATATCTCGGTCGCATCACGGACGCCGCGCACCTGCTTGAACACCCTTGACAGGCCTATTGGTCTGGGCCAAGCTCCCCGTGCTGGTCTACACCATTGGTCCAGGTCCCGGCCCCATGGGCGGTACGTGCCACGACGGTCGCCGCGGGGAGCCAGGGGGGTTCGAGGGCATCCCTGAGGAGGGTGGCGTGAAGCGCAGGCTGATAGCCGCGATCGGTATCGCGGGCATGGTCGTCTCCGTCGCGGCGTGCGGCAGTGACAGCAAGGACGGCAAGGCTCAGGGGGCGGACGCCAAGGAGCTGACCGTCTGGCTCACCGTCGACGCCCAGAACAACTGGCCCGACCTGGTGAAGGCCGCCGACGCCGCCGTGCAGAAGAAGCACCCCGGCATCGACATCAAGCACGAGTACTACGGCTGGCCGGACAAGAACACCAAGCTGGACGCCGTCCTCGCCACCGACAAGGCCCCCGACGTCGTCGAGATGGGCAACTCCGAGATGCTGGGCTACATGGTCAAGGGCGCCTTCGCCCCCGTCGACCCGGCACGGTTCACCAACTCCGCCGCCTGGCTGGACGGCCTCAAGACCTCGGTGACGTACGACGGCAAGACCTACGGCGTGCCGTACTACGCCGGCGGCCGCGTCGCCAACTGGCGCAAGGACATCGCCGCTTCGGTCGGCGTCCGCACGCCCCCGAAGACCTACGCCGAGCTGACCGCCGACCTGGACAGGATCCAGAAGAAGGAGGGCGGGAAGTTCAGCGCCTGGTACCAGCCCACCCGTGACTGGTACGCGGGCATGTCCTTCGTCTACGACGCCGGCGGCTCCATCGCCAAGGAGGAGGGCGGCCAGTGGAAGGCCACCCTCTCCTCGCCCGAGTCGGTCAAGGGCCTGACGGAGTTCAAGAACGTCGTCGGCAAGTACATGCACGGCGACAGGACCAAGGACGAGTCCGACCGCTACATCGTCTACGGCCAGGGCAAGTCCGCCATGATCTTCGCCGCCGCCTGGGAGGGCGCCACCGCGGCCGACCCGAAGAACGACAAGACGGGCAAGCTCAAGGACAACCTCGAGAACTTCGTGATGCCCGGGCCGTCCGGCAAGAACATGCCCGTCTTCCTCGGCGGCTCCGACCTCGCCATTCCGGTCAAGTCCAAGGCCCAGGGCGTCGCCGCCGAGTGGATCGACGCCTTCACCGGCACCTCCGGCCAGAAGGGCCTGATGGCCAAGGGCAACCTGCCCAACAACAAGACCGACCTCGCCACCCTCAAGAACGACCCGGCGACCGCCGTGCCCGCCACCGCGGCCGAGTCCAGCTGGTTCGTCCCGATGGCCCCCGGCTGGGGCCAGGTCGAGAAGGCCCAGGTCCTGCAGACCATGCTGCAGAGCATCGGCACCGGAAGGAAGTCGGTCGAGGCCGCCGCGAAGGACGCGGACGCCGCGATCGACAAGGTCATCAACAACAAGTGACCCGGAGCGGGGCCCCGTCCGCCGACGGGGTCCCGCTTCTCGTACGACTCCAGGGACCGCTGAGGAGCGCGCGATGAGTGCCGCAGACACGACCACCCCCGCCAAGGCGCCGCCACCGCGGCAGGCACCACCCCCGCCGGCCGGTTCCCGGCCCCGCGGGAAGCGGCAGCCGGGCCTGACGGCCGCCCCCTGGCTGCTGCTCACCCCGTGTCTGCTGATCCTCGCCCTGGTCATGGGCTATCCCCTGGTCCGCCTGGTCACCCTGTCGTTCCAGACGTTCGGACAGTCCCAGCTCTGGGGCTTCCAGCCGGCCGAGTGGGCCGGGTTCGGCAACTTCTCCAAGGTGCTGGACGACACCGAGTTCTGGCAGGTCGTGCTGCGCACGCTCGTCTTCACGGCGGGCTCGGTGATCCTCACCATGGTCCTCGGCATGCTGATCGCCCTGCTGCTCCAGCGCGTCTCGGGGTGGGTACGGACCCTCGTCAACATCGCGCTGGTGGCCGGCTGGGGCATGCCGGTCATCGTCTCCACCACCGTCTTCAAATGGCTCTTCGACTCCGACTACGGCATCCTCAACGCCCTGGCGAGCAAGCTGCCCGGCGTCGACCTGATCGGCCACAACTGGTTCGCGAGCGGCCCCCAGGGGCTGGCCGTGATCATGCTGCTCGTGATCTGGGGAGCGGTCCCGTTCGTCGTGATCACGCTCAGCGCCGGCCTCACCCAGGTGCCCAAGGAGATGGAGGAGGCCGCCCGCCTCGACGGCGCGGGCGCCTGGGGCGTCTTCCGCTACGTCACGCTGCCCGTCCTCAAGCCGGTCGTCGTGATGCTCACGACCCTGTCGGTCATCTGGGACATGGGCGTCTTCCCCCAGGTCTTCGTCATGCGGGGCGGCCACCCCGAACCCGAGTTCCAACTCCTGACCACCTGGTCATACGACCGCGCCTTCGTGGTCAACGACTACGCGCAGGGCTCGGCGATCGCCCTCGTCACGGTCGTCCTGCTGCTCGGCGTGGTCGCCGTCTACATGCGTCAGATGCTGAAGATCGGAGAGGTCGAGTGACCGGCATCAGCTTGTCCGCACCCCGAAGGCGCCGCGGCTCCCGGCTCGGCTGGAACCTGCTCGGGCTGCTCGTCTTCGCCGTCGCCGGCTTCCCCGTCTACTGGATGGTCGACACGGCGATCAAGCCGGCCAAGGACGCCATCGACCCGGACCCGAGCCTGCTGCCGACCGGTCTCACCCTCTCCAACTTCCGCCGCGCGCTGGACATCGCCGACTTCTGGGGCCCGGTCGGCCGCAGCCTGACCGTGTCCCTGTCCGTCGTCGCGATCGGCGTCGTCGTGGGCATGCTGGCCGCGCTGGCCATCTCCCGGTTCGCCTTCCGCGGCCGCAAGGTCGTGATCATCGGCATCCTCGCGGTGCAGATGATCCCGGTGGTCGCCATGATCATCCCGATCTTCCTGCTGCTGAACGACCTGGATCAGTACGACAAACTCTCCGGTCTGATCATCACCTACCTCACCTTCATCCTCCCGTTCACGGTGTGGACCCTGCGCGGCTTCATCGTCAGCATCCCCCGGGAACTGGAGGAGGCCGCGATGGTCGACGGCTGCTCCCGCACCGGCGCCTTCCTGCGCGTCGTCTTCCCGCTGCTCGCCCCCGGCATGGTCGCCACCTCGGTCTACGGCTTCATCCAGGCCTGGAACGAGTACCTCTACGCCCTGATGCTGCTCAGCCAGGAGCACCAGACGGCGACCGTGTGGCTCGGCAACTTCACCACCAAGCACGGCACCGAATACGCACCGATGATGGCCGGCGCCACCATGATGGCCGTTCCGATCGTCGCCCTCTTCCTCCTCATCCAGCGCAAGATGGCCGCGGGCCTGACCGCCGGCGCCGTGAAGGGATAAGGCCCTCCGATGACGACATTCGCCCGCGGCACCGACACCCTGACCCGCGACGCGCTGACCGTCCTCCAGCCCGGCTTCACCGGCACCACGGCCCCCGACTGGCTGCTCCGCCGGCTCGGCGAGGGCCTGGCCTCCGTCGGCCTGTTCGGCCGTAACATCGCCTCGCCGGAACAACTGGGCGCTCTCACCGCCCAGCTGCGCGCGGAGCGCGAGGACGTCCTGGTCGCGATCGACGAGGAGGGCGGGGACGTCACCCGCCTCGAAGTGCGCTCCGGCTCGTCGTTCCCCGGCAACCACGCGCTCGGCGCGGTGGACGACGTGGAGCTGACCCGCCAGGTGGCCCGCGAACTCGGCCGCCGCCTCGCGGCCTGCGGGGTGAACCTCAACTGGGCCCCGTCGGCCGACGTGAACTCCAACCCCGCCAACCCGGTCATCGGTGTCCGCTCCTTCGGCGCCGACACCGGCCTGGTCGCCCGGCACACCGCCGCCTACGTCACCGGCCTGCAGTCGGCCGGGGTCGCCGCCTGCACCAAGCACTTCCCCGGGCACGGCGACACCGCCGTCGACTCCCACCACGCCCTGCCCCGCATCGACGCGCCCGCCGACGTCCTGGACGCCCGCGACCTGGCCCCCTTCCGCGCCGCCGTCGCCGCCGGCACCCTAGCCGTGATGAGCGCCCACATCCTGGTGCCGGCCCTGGACCCGGACCACCCGGCGACCCTCTCCCGGCGCGTCCTCACCGGCCTGCTCCGCGGGGAACTCGGCTACGAGGGCCTGATCGTCACCGACGGCATGGAGATGCGCGCGATCGCCGGCACCTACGGCATCGAACACGGCAGCGTCCTCGCCATCGCCGCCGGCGCCGACGCCATCTGCGTGGGCGGCGGACTCGCGGACGACGAGACCGTACGACGCCTGCGCGACGCCCTGGTCGGCGCGGTCCGCTCCGGCGAACTCCCCGAGGAACGGCTCGCCGACGCGGCGGAACGGGTACGGGCGCTGGGCCGCTGGACGGCGGAGGCGGCGGGCGCGAAGGGAGCGGACGTCAGGCAGGCGGACGCGGAGCAAGCGTGCGCGGACGGGGACCGGGACGGCGACGGGTGCACGGGCACGGGTGAGGTCAGGCTCGGAGTCACGCTCTCCCCGGCGGCCCGCCGCGACCCCTCGGCCGTCTCCGACGGCAGCGAGGACGGCGAGGGCGGCGACGGCGCGCGCGGGACCGGCATCGGGCTGGTCGCCGCCCGGCGCGCGCTCGCCGTGACGCACGCGGAGTCGTACGAGCCGCTGACCTCGCCCCCTTATGTCGCCGCCCTCACCCCGGTCGCCAACATCGCCGTCGGCGCCGAGACACCCTGGGGCGTCGGTGCCGAGCTGGCCCGGCTGCTGCCCGGCACCGAGACGGGCACCTTCTCGGGGGAGAGCGCCGGCCGGGACGCCCTGGCGGCCGCGGGGGAGCGCCGGATCGTCGCCGTGGTCCGGGACGAGCACCGCCACCCCTGGATGGCGGCCGCCCTGGACGCCCTGCTGTCCGCCCGCCCCGACACGATCGTCGTCGAGATGGGCGTCCCCCAGTCCCCGCCCCGGGGCACCCCGCACATCGCGACCCACGGCGCGGCCCGCGTCTGCGGCCGGGCGGCGGCGGAGGTCATCGCGGGAGTCTGACGACAGGACCTAGAGTCCCTGCCACTCCGGCTTGTTGGCGTAGGTGTGCCTGAAGTAGTCGGCCAGCTTCAGCTTGGAGGCGGCGGATTCGTCGGCGACCACCGTGGCGTGCGGGTGGAGCTGGAGCGCGGAGGCGGGGCAGACGGCCGCGACGGGACCCTCGACGGTCGCGGCCACCGCGTCCGCCTTGCCCTCGCCGGTCGCGAGCAGCACCAGGTGCCTGGCTTCCAGGATGGTGCCGATGCCCTGGGTGATGACGTGGTGCGGCACCTGCTCGATGTCGCCGCCGAAGAAGCGCGCGTTGTCGATCCGGGTCTGCTCCGTCAGCGTCTTGATCCGGGTCCGCGAGGCGAGCGACGAGCACGGCTCGTTGAACCCGATGTGTCCGTCCGTCCCGATCCCGAGCAGTTGCAGATCCACGCCGCCGGCCTCGGCGAGCGCGCGGTCGTACGTCTCACAGGCCGCCTGGACGTCCTCGGCCGTGCCGTCGGGCCCGGTGAACGCGTCCATCCCGATGCCGAGCGGCTCCAGCACCTCCCGGCGCAGCACCGAGCGGTAGGACTCGGGATGCTCGGCGGGCAGCCCCACGTACTCGTCGAGCTGGGCGATCCGCGCCCGCGAGACGTCCACCGCGCCGGAGCGCACCTTGGCGGCCAGTGCCTGGTAGACGGGCAGCGGGGTGGAGCCGGTGGCCACGCCGAGCAGGGCGTCGGGCTTGCGCCGCAGCAGCCGGGCCATGGACTCCGCGATCAGTTCGCCGCCCGCCGAGGCGTCCGGAACGATGACAACTTCCACGCTGGGCCTGCCGTTCTGAAGAGGGCCGGAAGGGGGACGGAAAGGGGCCGCGAGAGGGTCTGGAGAGAGCCTGGAGGGAGCCTGGAGGGGGGCCTGGAGGGGGGCCTGGAGGTCGGGAGGGGCTCGGTGGGAATCAGCATGTGGTTTAGACCAATCTAGCAGAACGGGGGTTCCGCAGGACCCCGCGTGACGACCTGTCCGGCCCCCCGCCGGCGCAAGCTCACGGCAGTCCCGAGGCGTTCGCGGAAATTGCCCCGGCCATCGGCCCCCGCAGCCGACCCGGGCGGACTAGGCTGCGTGATGTCGCCCGCCGACGCCCCTCGACGCACGTCCTCATATGCATGGACACGCCATCGTGGTCCAGTCCACAATTGCGGAGGGGGAAACCGCAGGGCGACAAGCTGAAAAGCCTCCGTCTTCCCCGCACAGGAAGGCGGATCGAGGAACCGCAAGCTCTCTGCCCTGACTGCTTCGGATCCTCACCTTCGGCCGGTTGGGACCGCACACCCCGCGGCCGATGATGCTCCGGGCTGCGGTGCCGGGTGGGCTGAGGGTCCCGCTCAGGCGCCGCGGCCCGCGGGTGTTTTCCGGCCGGCCGGAGCCCCGGGTACGCTCGCACATGTGCCCTCCATGAACGAACTGGTACGCCAGCACACCGACCTCGACGCGTCCGACCTCGAGTGGCTCCACCTGCTGGTCTCGGAGTGGCAGCTGCTCTCCGATCTGTCCTTCGCCGACCTGGTCCTGTGGATCCCCACCAGCGACGGCACGAGGTACGTCTCGGTCGCCCAGATGCGCCCCAACACCGGTCCGACCTCCTACCAGGACGACATGGTGGGCCATCTCGTCCCGCGCGGCCGCCGGCCCATGCTGGACGCGTGCCTCGACGAGGGCCGGATCGTGCGCGAGGGAGATCCGGAGTGGCGCGAAGAGGTCCCCGTGCGGGTGGAGTCCATCCCCGTACGGCGTGAGGGCCGCGTCCTCGGCGTCATCGCCCGCAACACCAACCTGCTGACCGTGCGCACGCCGAGCCGGCTGGAACTGACCTATCTGCAGAGCGCCTCGGACCTCGCGCAGATGATCGCGGCCGGTACTTTCCCCTTCCCCGGCCAGCAGGTCGACATGGACGTCTCGCCGCGTGCCGGCGACGGCCTGATCCGGCTGGACGCCGACGGCATCGTCCAGTACGCCTCGCCGAACGCCCTGTCGGCCTACCACCGGCTCGGCCTGGCCGCCGACCTGGTCGGCCAGGACCTGGGGCAGACCACCGCCGAACTCGCTCCGACCCGGGGTCCGGTGGACGAGGCGCTGGCCAAGGTGGCCAGCGGATGGGCGCCCAGGGAGTTCGAGATCGAGGCCCATGACGGGGTGATCCAGTTCCGGGCCATTCCGCTCAAGCCCAAGGGCGTCCGCATCGGTTCCCTGGTGCTGTGCCGGGACGTCACCGAACTGCGCCGCCGAGAGCGCGAGTTGATCACCAAGGACGCGACCATCCGGGAGATCCACCACCGGGTGAAGAACAACCTCCAGACCGTCGCGGCCCTGTTGCGCCTCCAGGCCCGCCGCATCGACTCCGAGCGCGGCCGGGAGGCCCTGGAGGAGGCCGTGCGACGCGTCGGCTCGATCGCCATCGTGCATGAGACGTTGTCTCAGAACCTGGACGAGCGGGTGGAGTTCGACGACATCGCCGACCGCGTGCTCGCGATGGTCGCGGAGATCTCCCCGGGCAAGGTCGCCGGCCGGCGCACGGGACGGTTCGGGATACTCGACGCCGAGGTCGCCACCCCGCTGTCGATGGTCCTGACCGAGATCCTGCAGAACGCCCTGGAGCACGGCTTCCGCGACGGGGACACCGGCACGGTCGAGGTCTCCGCGGTCCGCGGCGGCACCACCAGGGACGCGCGTCTCCTCGTCACCGTCCAGGACGACGGTGTCGGCCTGCCCGAGGGCTTCGACCCGCACACCGCGGGCAACCTCGGTCTGCAGATCGTGCGGACGCTGGTGGAGGGCGAGCTGGGCGGCACCTTCGACATGGTCCGGGTGCCGGAGGGCGGGACCCGGGTGCTTCTCGACATCCCGGTGCGCGTGCAGAAGTAACTGTGCGTACACGGGAGTGACCGACGCGCGCGGAAGTGACCGGTGCGTGCGGAAGTGACGGGGGAGGCGCGAAAGCGACGAGGGCGCGGCGGGGGAGCGGCGGGGGAGCGGCCAGGAGGACGCCGGGGCAAGCAAAAAGCCCCGGACCGCCATTGGTCCGAGGCTCGTGCTCGTTGCTGTGGTGCCCTCATGGTGAAGGGCAAGCATCGTGGGGGTACTGCGCGCTGCGACTCGGGGGCGGGAGATGCGTACGTGTTGTGCGCGCCGCCAAGCTCAGGCTGTCAGCAGGGGTGGGAATGTCAGGCGGAAGCCTGACGAGCCCGGTTGCGGGCGGCGCGGCGCTTCATTGCGCGGCGCTCGTCCTCGCTGAGACCACCCCAGACGCCGGAGTCCTGGCCGGACTCGAGCGCCCACTGCAGGCACTGCTCCATGACGGGGCAGCGACGGCAGACGGCCTTGGCTTCCTCGATCTGCAGCAGCGCAGGACCGGTGTTGCCGATGGGGAAGAACAGCTCGGGGTCTTCCTCGCGACAAACGGCGTTGTGACGCCAGTCCATGGCTGCTACCTCTCAGATTGCTTGTGAATGTGAACGCTTTCACGAATCCCCCAACAAGTGAAGGGCCGAACGCCAAGTTGTGACCGGCGTGGTCCTGAGTTGGAGAGGGGTTCTGGCGATCACCGAGGCCGGTGTTGCGGGCCGTCTCGATCGCCACGTAGAGACTCGCAAACCTCGGCGACGGATACAACCCCTTCCGGAAGATTTTTTTTGATTCCTCGGTGTCGACTAGGTCACAGCCGTACTTCCATGGGGTGGATCCTGGCCTAAACGTTCGAGTGAAAGGACTTTCGCCCGTTCCGCTCACACAATCACACGCAGTGCACGGCGTACGCCTGTGAACGTCACGCTGGTTCGCAGTCCGAGGTGGTCGCCGTCCATCTGGAGGGGCAGAGGGACCTTCGAATGCAAGGTGAAGCGGTCCAGATCGTGCAGGGAGACGGCGTGCTTGCCATGGGGTCCACGCTCGGGGGACGAAGTGAGCAACTGGGTGCCATACCGGGCAACCGCGGCCGTCGACAGGCGGCTGAGACCGAGCACGTCGATGCCGGTATCGAACGACGCCTTAGGCGACGTGTACATCGGGCGATTGCCGAGATACGTCCAAGGGGACGTGTTCGAGACTATGGCGACAACAAGATCGTCGACCGGATCGGCGCCCGGCCGTTCGAGCGTGATCGTGCCGTGCCGGCGGTGCTGCTCGCCGAAGAACTGCCGGACGACCTGACGGACGTACAACGCGTGTGTCGACTTCTTGCCGCGCTCGCGCTGCTGTTCGACCCGCCCGACCACGCCCGCGTCGAAACCGAGCCCGGAGTTGAAGGTGAACCAGCGCTGCGGCACCGACTCGTCCTCGGTGCCGGGTGTGCCCGAGGTCAGCCCCAGGCCGACGACCCGCTCGCTTCCGGTGCGCAGGGCGTCCAGCAGGGCGCCGGTCGCCTCGACGGGGTCGTTGGGCAGGCCCAGGGCGCGGGCGAAGACGTTGGTGGAGCCGCCGGGGACCACCGCGAGACCGGGCAGCCGCTCCAGGTCGGGGCCGGCGTGCAGCAGGCCGTTGACCACCTCGTTGACGGTGCCGTCGCCGCCCAGGGCCACGACCATGTCGATGTCGTCGCTCTCCGCCGCCTGCCGGCCGAGGTCGCGCGCGTGGCCGCGGTACTCGGTGGTGACCGCCTCCAGTTTCATCTCACTGGCCAGCGCGTGGATCAGGACATCACGCCTGCGTGCGCTCGTAGTGGTTGCCGCCGGATTGACCACGAGAAGTGCACGCATGCATCGCAGCGTACCTACTGGGGGGTATCGGGCCCAGACCGAGTTAGGGATCCGGTAAGAGAAGACGACGTGAGCCTGAACACGCGTGACCGCGCGCACCGTGTCCAGGTCGCGTACGACCGCCCCCGCGCGCGGGGGGACGGAGGCCGGGACGCGGCGGCCGCGTCCCGTGCCCGCAGGGCTACCCTTCTGGGGTGAGCAGCGAGCAGAACCCCGCCCCGGACACCGCCGACGCCGGAGCCGACGTCGTCGCGGACGGACCGCGCCCGAGCCGGCTGACCTGGGCGGCCGCCCTGGCCGCGCTGGAGGGGGCCGCCCTCGTGGCCGCGGGCGTCTGGGTCCTCGTACTCGGGCTCACCGGCGACCCGGACAACCGGCAGCAGGCCGTGACCGGCGGGATCACACTGCTCGTGCTCGCGCTGCTGCCGCTGCTCGCCGCGCGCGGACTGCTGCTCAGGCGCGGCTGGAGCCGGGGCCCCGCCGTCATCACGCAGATCATGGCCCTCCCGGTGGCCTACAACCTGCTCAAGGTCGACAGCATGGCCGTCGGCGCCGGCATCGCGCTCGCCGCGGTGGCCGTCGCGTCGCTGGTCCTGCTGGTGAACCGGTCCACGACCCAGGCCCTCGGGATCAAGGGACCGGGCCGGGCCGAGTAGGACGCCAGGAGCATCCAGGGGCACCTGGGAGCACCCGGGGGAGTACCCAGGAGCACTCGGGAGAGTGCCCAGGAGTACCGCCGCTGTGCTCCTGCCGCTCCTACTCCTCCACCAGGAGCTTCTCCCGCAGCTGGGCCAGGGTCCGGGCCAGCAGCCGGGAGACGTGCATCTGGGAGATGCCGACCTCCTGCGCGATCTGCGACTGGGTCATGTTCCCGAAGAACCGCAGCAGCAGGATTCTCTTCTCGCGCGGCGGCAGGTCCTCCAGCAGCGGCTTGAGGGACTCGCGGTACTCCACGCCCTCCAGTGCCTCGTCCTCGGCGCCGAGGGTGTCGGCGACCGCCGGGGACTCGTCGTCGGTGTCGGGGACGTCCAGGGACAGCGTGGAGTAGGCGTTCGCAGACTCCAGGCCCTCCAGGACCTCCTCCTCGGAGATGGCGAGCTTCTCCGCCAGCTCGTGCACCGTCGGGGAGCGGCCGTGCTGCTGCGACAGCTCGGCCGTCGCGGTCGTCAGCGCGAGGCGCAGCTCCTGGAGCCGGCGCGGTACGCGGACCGCCCAGCCCTTGTCGCGGAAGTGCCGCTTGATCTCGCCGACGACGGTCGGGGTGGCGTACGTGGAGAACTCCACACCGCGCTCCGGGTCGAACCGGTCCACGGACTTGATCAGGCCGATCGTGGCGACCTGGGTGAGGTCGTCCAGCGGCTCACCGCGGTTGCGGAAGCGGCGCGCGAGGTGCTCGACGAGCGGCAGGTGTATCCGGACCAGCCGGTTGCGCAGCTCCGCGTACTGCGGGCTGCCCTCCTGCAGCTTGCGCAGCTCGACGAACATCGCACGCGCCCCACTGCGGTCGTGGGGGTCGTGCTGTGCGGCCCGCACGGCCCGCGTGCCCGGCGCGTCGTCCTCGGCGTATCGCTCGTGCTCGCTCATCGTCCCGCCCGTCACCCTTCTCCGAGCCCTCGCCTCCGGCGGGGCGACGGAACCGGGTCCGCCGCGCTCCTCCGCAGGCGCGCTCTGCACGGCACCGTCCCTGCCGACCTGCGCGGAGTCGTCCTCCGGGTGTGGTCTGGCCTGCTCGGGGATGCCGTCGATGCCGTCGGTCATGCGTCGGGATCCGGTCGCCGGGCCGACGGCCTCCGACGACAGCTCCCGTGTGCCACGCTCTTCGTCCCGCACCGGACCGTCCCCGTTCCTCACGCCGGCCCGGGACCCGCGCCGCGCTGTTTGTAGAGGCTGATCGACACGGTCTTGTCCTCGTCGACGGCGGACGAGACCTTGCCCGCGAGGGCCGAGAGCACGGTCCACGCGAAAGTGTCACGCGAAGGGGCGTGACCGTCCGTGGTCGGCGCCGACACCGTGACCTCCAGCGAGTCGTCGACGAGCCGGAAGACACAACTGAGCACGGAGCCGGGCACAGCCTGCTGAAGCAGGATCGCGCAGGCCTCGTCCACGGCGATGCGCAGATCCTCGATCTCGTCCAGGGTGAAGTCCAAGCGGGCCGCCAGACCGGCCGTGGCCGTCCGCAGCACCGACAGGTAGGCACCCGCAGCCGGCAGACGGACTTCCACGAAGTCCTGGTTCGCCGTGGGTTCGCCTGCGATCTGGGACACCCTCACCTCCATGGTGGTACAAGCTTTACGGGGCCGAGGGTCGCCCCCCGGGGTAACGCGTACATGGTTCCGCGGTGACGCTATCGCGCTCGGAACGATCCTGTCCCCGGGACCCCGACCCCCTGGCGTCACTCACAGTAAAGCTGTGGATACGCTCCGTGTCTAGAGGGTTCGCGGGCCCAAATGGGAAGAGCGCGCGCCGGGTTGACGTACCCAGACGTCAGACGCTCGAACCGTCCCCGAGAGCGGTGGCGGCCGCGTGCCGTCTCCCGTGCAGTGTCACACGAGAACGTGGTCGACGAAGCACCACCGCCAGTCCTCGCCGGGTTCGAAGGTCCGCATCACCGGGTGACCGGACTCCGTGTGGTGCGCCGTCGCGTGCTGCTTCGGCGAGGAGTCGCAGCAGCCGACGTGGCCACAGGTCAGGCAGAGCCGCAGCTGCACCGGGTGTGTCCCGTCCGCGAGACACTCCAGACAGGTTTCGCTGAGCGGCTCGGGGTCCGGGTGCGGCAGCGCGTCGGCGTGCGTGCACTGTTTCATGATTGCCAGATTACGACGGTCATGCCGGTGGCCGCGCGGAAAAACGAGGGCGGGCGAGGATCATGGACGTGATGCCGCTGCTGTTGCTGGTGGCGGGCAGCGCCGCGGTCGCCGGAGCGGCCCGCCGTAGTCCGGTGCCGGCCCCCCTGCTGCTGGTCGCGGCGGGACTCGCGGTCTCCTACGTCCCCGGCGTGCCGGACTACACCCTCCAGCCCGACGTCATCCTGCCGCTGCTGCTGCCCCCGCTGCTGTACACCTCGGCGAGCGACAGCTCCTACCTGGACCTGCGGGCCCAGAGCAGGCCGGTGGCGCTGCTGTCGGTCGGCTACGTGCTCTTCGCGACCGTCGTCGTCGGCTGGGCCGCCTACCGGCTGATCCCCGGCCTGCCGCTGACCGCCGCGCTGGTGCTCGGCGCGGTGGTGGCACCGCCGGACGCGGTGGCCGCCACCGCGGTCGCGCGGCGTGTCGGGCTGCCGTCCCGGATCACGACGATCCTCCAGGGCGAGTCCCTGCTGAACGACGCCACCGCGATCACCGCCTACAAGGTCGCCCTGGCCGCCGCCATCGGCGAGGGCGCGACCTGGTCGGGCGGCGTCACCGAGTTCCTGGTCGCCGCCGTCGGCGGTGTCGTCGTCGGCCTCGTCCTCATGGCGCCCCTGCACTGGCTCCGTACCCACCTGCGCGAACCCCTCCTGCAGAACACGCTGTCCCTGCTGATCCCGTTCGTCGCGTACAGCCTCGCCGAGCAGTTCCACGCCTCCGGAGTGCTCGCCGTCGTGGTCGTCGCCCTCTATATCGGCCACCGCGCGTGGGAGGTCGACTTCGCCACCCGGCTCCAGGAGGAGGCGGTGTGGAAGATGGTCGCCTTCATCCTGGAGTCGGCGGTCTTCGCCCTGATCGGCCTCCAGCTCCCGGTCGTCCTCAGGGGACTCGGCGCGTACGAGGGCGCCAAGGCCGCCGGGTACGCCGTCGTCCTCTTCCTCGTCGTCGTCCTGGCCCGGTTCGTCTGGGTCTACCCCGCGACCTTCGTGCCCCGCGCCCTGTCGGCGCGCATCAGGGAGCGCGAGGAGAACCTCACCTGGAAGGGCGCGCTGGTCACCAGCTGGGCCGGCATGCGCGGCGTGGTCTCCCTCGCCGTCGCCTTCTCCATCCCGGCCACCGTGCACGGCGGCCACCCCTTCCCGCAGCGCAACCTCATCCTCTTCCTGACCTTCACCACCGTCATCGGCACCCTGGTCGTCCAGGGCCTGAGCCTGCCCCCGCTGATCCACCTGCTGAAGTTTCCCGGCCGCGACCGGCAGGCCGAGACCCTCGCCGAGGCCAACGCCCAGGCGCAGGCCTCCCGCGCCGCCGAGATCCGCCTCGACGAACTCCTCGCCGACGAGCGCAACGCCCTGCCCCCGCCACTCGCCGACCGCCTGCGCAGCGTCCTGGAGCGCCGCCGCAACGCCGTCTGGGAACGGCTCGGCCAGGTCAACCCGGTCACCGGCGAATCCGTCGACGACACCTACCGCCGGCTGTCCCGCGACATGATCAGCGTCGAACGCCAGGTCTTCGTCACGCTCCGTGACCACCGCTACATCGACGACGAGATGCTGCGCGCGCTGCTGCGGCGCCTCGACCTGGAGGAGGCGGCGGCTTACCGGGAGGCGGGGTGAGCGGGGGCCGGCCGCCGGGTCCACCGGTCTGTCCGGTCGGGCCGGCCAGGCCGCCGGGCCCACCGGGTCACCCCCTAGGTCGCCGGGAACGGCCGTCCGGTGATCACCGCTGCGACCGTCGTCCCGGGCGCGAAGGCGCCCTCCCCGGCCAGGGTGACAAGTCCGTACAGCAACTTGGCGACATAGAGACGCTCGACGGGCAGCCCGTGCCGCCGCTCGAAATCCCCGGCGAAGGCGTCGAGCTCGGGTGTCGTGCGGGCGTAGCCGCCGAAATGGAAGCGGTCGTCGAGGGACCAGGTGCCGGTGCGGGCGCCGAATGCGCGCTCCTGGAGGGCCTGTATGTCCGCCTCCAGGAAGCCGCCCTTGAGGACCGGGACGCCGAGGGCACGCTGTTCCGTGTCCAGTCCGGCGGCGAGTCCGGCGAGGGTGCCGCCGGTGCCGCAGGCCACCGCCACGACATCGGCCCGGCCGCGCAGCTCCGCGCCGAGCGCCCGGCAGCCCCGTACCGCCTCCGCGTTGCTGCCGCCCTCGGGGACGGCGTACGCGTCCTCGGCGCCGGCCGCGCGCAGGATCGCCGCCAGCGTCTCCGGCTCGCTCTTGCGCCGGTACGTCGATCTGTCGACGAAGTGCAGCCGCATGCCGTCGGCCGAGCAGCGGGCGAGGGACGGGTTGAGCGGCCGGTCGGCCAGTTCCTGACCGCGGACCACGCCGACCGTCGGCAGCCCGAGGAGGCGTCCCGCGGCGGCCGTGGCCCGCAGGTGGTTGGAGTAGGCACCGCCGAAGGTGACGAGCGCCCGCCCCCGCGCGGCCTCGATGTTCGGCACCAGCTTGCGCCACTTGTTGCCGATCAGCTCCGGGTGGACCAGGTCGTCCCGCTTGAGCAGCAGGCGCACCCCCCGGGCGGAGAAACGATCGTCCCGGACCTCCTGGAGGGGCGAGGGGAGCGCGGGTGCGAGCGGGTCTGGGCTGGTCACGCGCCCATTGTCACCCGAGGTGGCCACGCGGTCGGGCGGCCAAGTGGTCGGGCGGTTGGGCTGCCAGGCAGCGGGGTGGCCGGGCGGGGCCTCAGTCCTTCAGGCGCTCCTCGATCCGGTCCCGCAGCCACGCCATCGTGAAGCCCCGCGGATCCACCTTGCCCGGCTGCCACTCCTTGTGGCCGATGACCGACCGCTGCGTCCAGCCGTGGTGGCGGCAGACGGCCGCGGCGACGCGGACGATCGCCTCCAGCTGCGCCTCGGGCCAGGGGTCCTCGCCGTCGCCGAGGTTCTCGCACTCGAAGCCGTAGAAGTGCCGGTTGCCGTCGGTGTTCGCCTCGTTGTCCGGCGGCAGCCGCTTCTCGGCGATCACCGCGCGCAGGACCTCGTCGTCGCCGAAGCCGGCGTGATTGGTGCGGCCGTAGCCCACCAGGTGGACCGTGCCGTCCTTGGTGATCACACCGTGGCACAGCGGGCCCGGCAGATCCGCGTGGCCGTCCCTGCAGAGCTCCACGGTGTGCGCGCTTCCCCGCGTCACCGTGTGATGGATCATGACACCGTGGACGGGCCCCCAGGGGCCCTTGTGGCTACGGTTGTGATGCCGCCAGTCGCCGACCTCGACGACCGTGACGGCTTCCGCCCTGAGCGCTTTCAGAAACCCGCTCGCGGACATGGGCAGAGCCATGACCGCCTCCTTCGTGCTGTGCCGGTGGCCGCTGGGCGCGGCCATCTCCTTGCCGGTGCTGTTCTCATCGACGCTTCTACCGAGAACCTGACGGCACCGACCACTCCGTTCGGACACCGTGCGAGCGAATCCGGACATGTCGCGGGTCGCGGGACCCCTGTGCAAGGTCCCTCTTTCTGCCCAGTAGTCGGATGATCCATTCCCGCTCTTTCGGGTAATAGTCCGGGCACGCTCCGTGATGGAAAGCTCGTCCCTGAGACCGGTGCCCGGGGAGATCCGGTACCGGGCGCCCGGTGCCGGACGTACGGCATACCGGGCGACGGCATACATGGGAGGGCATTTCGTTATGTCGGTAGGCGAAGAGGTCCGCACGGATCAGGGCAAGCCGCAGCAGTCCCTCGGTACGGCGGCGGCGCGGAACCTGGCCACCACGACCAAGTCCGTGCCCCAGATGCAGGAGATCAGCTCCCGCTGGCTGCTGCGCACTCTGCCCTGGGTCGACGTGCACGGCGGCACGTACCGGGTGAACCGGCGGCTGACCTACGCCGTCGGAGACGGCCGCATCACCTTCGTGAAGACCGGGGACCAGGTCGAGGTCATCCCGGCGGAACTCGGCGAACTGCCCGCGCTGCGGTCGTACGAGGACGACGAGGTGCTCACCGAGCTGGCCCGGCGCTGCCGGCAGCGCGACTTCGCGCCCGGCGAGGTCATCGCCTCCTTCGGCAGCCAGGCCGACGAGGTGTACCTGCTGGCACACGGCAGGGTCGAGACGGTCGGCACGGGACCGTACGGCGACGACGCGGTCCTCGGAGTCCTCGCGGACGGCGCCTACTTCGGCGATCAGTCGCTGCTGGACCCGGACGCCATCTGGGAGTACACCGCCCGCGCCGACACCGCCTGCACGGTGCTGATCCTCAGCCGTCAGGACTTCGAGCAGGTCGCCGAGCGCGCCGACTCGCTGCGCGGCCACCTCCAGGAGCTGCGTGCGATCCCCGAACAGCAGACCAACAAGTACGGCGAGAAGGCGGTCGAGCTGGCGGCCGGCCACTCCGGCGAGCCGGACATCCCGAACACCTTCGTCGACTACGACGCCCGGCCGCGCGAGTACGAACTGAGCATCGCCCAGACCGTGCTGCGCATCCACTCGCGCGTGGCCGACCTGTACAACCAGCCGATGAACCAGACCGAGCAGCAGCTGCGGCTCACGGTCGAGGCGCTGAAGGAGCGCCAGGAGCACGAACTGGTCAACAACCGGGAGTTCGGGCTGCTGCACAACTGCGAGTACGACCAGCGGATCCAGCCGCACGACGGCGTGCCCGGCCCGGACGACATGGACGAGCTGCTCAGCCGGCGCCGCAGCACCAAGATGTTCCTCGCCCACCCGCGCGCGATCGCCGCGTTCGGGCGCGAGCTGAACAAGCGCGGGCTGGTCCCGGAGAGCATCGACGTCGGCGGCAACCGCATCCCCACCTGGCGGGGCGTGCCGATCTACCCGTGCAACAAGATCCCGGTCAGCGCGGCCCGCACGACCTCGATCATCGCCCTGCGGACCGGTGAGGCCGACCAGGGCGTCATCGGCCTGCGCCAGTCCGGCATCCCGGACGAGATCGAACCGAGCCTGTCGGTCCGCTTCATGGGCATCAACGAACAGGCCATCATCAAGTACCTGGTGACGGCCTACTACTCGGCCGCCGTCCTGGTACCCGACGCGCTCGGCGTGCTGGAGAACGTCGAGATCGGCCGGTGGAGGTGACGTCTGCGCACTTCGCGGTCGTGTCCCCGCCCTCCGGGGCGGGTACACCCTCGGGGTATGCGTCCAGCCGGAGCGGACGCGCCTTCGTCCGCGGACTCCGCGAGGGGGAGCGATGGCCGAGTTCATGACGGGGACCAGACGGCGTGCGTCCGGGGCGAAGCGGTCCGACGACGCCGCGGGGGAGGAGCCCGCGCCACCGGGACCGCACGAGCGGCCGGAGCCGGGCGGTGACGCCGGCGCCGGCCCGCTCGACGGGCAGGAGGCGGCGGCCCTGCTGGAGCGGACCCGGGCCCTCGTCGACCCGGAGCTGCGCGCGGCCGTCGAGTCGCTGCCCGGATCCATGCGCCGGGTCGCGCTGTACCACTTCGGCTGGGAGCAGGCGGACGGCACTCCGGCCGCCGGCAACGCCGGCAAGGCGATCAGGCCGGCGCTCGTGCTCGCCGCGGCCGCCGCGCTGGGCGGACACGAGGCGAGGGTGGCGGCCGTGCGGGCCGCCGCCGCGGTCGAACTGGTCCACAACTTCACGCTGTTGCACGACGACGTGATGGACCGGGACACCACGCGCCGGCACCGGCCCACGGCATGGACCGTGTTCGGTGTACCCGACGCGATCCTCGCCGGGGACGCCCTCCAGGCGCTGGCCGTACGCCTGCTCGCGGAGGACCCGCACCCGGCGTCCACACCGGCCGCCGCCCGGATCGCGGACTGTGTGATGGAGCTGTGCGCCGGACAGCACACGGACACGGCCATGGAGCGGCGCACACCCGACACGGTCACCCTCGACGAGGTGCTCGTCATGGCCGAGGCGAAGACCGGCGCCCTGCTGGGCTGCGCCTGCGCCCTCGGCGCGCTGTACGCGGGCGCCGGGGACGAGGACGTGGCCGCGCTGGACGGCTTCGGCCGCCAGGCCGGCCTCGCCTTCCAGCTGATCGACGACGTGATCGGCATATGGGGCGATCCGCGGCACACCGGCAAGCCGGCCGGCGCGGATCTCGCGGTGCGCAAGAAGTCCCTGCCGGTGGCGGCGGCGCTCGCCTCCGGCACCCCGGCGGCGGCCGAACTGGCCACGCTGTACGGGAAACCGCACATCGAGGGGGACGGTGACGACATCGCGCGGACGACGCTGGCCGTGGAACAGGCGGGCGGCCGGGACTGGGCGCAGGCCGAGGCGGCCGACCGGATGGCCCTCGCGATGCAGGAGCTGGCCCGCGCGGTACCGGCCCCCGAGACGGCGGGCGGTCTGCTGGCGCTGGCGGAGTTCGTGACCAGGCGCAGCAGCTGAGGCCGCCCGCCCGGCACCCCGCCGAGACCCCGGAGCCTTCGGACCCGTGCGGTTCCTGACCCCGCACGGCCCCCGGAGGCTCCGGCCCGTCGGGCCCCGCACATCCCCACAGTGTGCGGGTCCCGACGCTCTGCGCACTCTGGCTCCCTGGCAGGCAGGCGGAGCGCGAGGCCCCGTCGGACGGCCGCCCCGTGCCAGACCGGCAGGGGGAGCGCCGGCACCCGGGCCGTCCTACCCTGGGGACATGGACAGGGAGGCCCACGTCTGTCCCGTCTGCGGACAGCCCGTCGACACGGTCGTGGGGCGGCACAAGACACTGGGTGCCTGGGTGCCCGTGTGGAAAGCCGGCCCGTGCCGCAACCCCGGCTGCGAGTCCTACGGCGAGACCTCCGCTCCAGCCGCACCGACGGCCGAGGAAGCGGAGCCGGAACCGGATCCGGACGGTCCCGTCGCCAAGCGGTCCTGAGCGCGGAGGCGGGAGTCCCGGTGCGGCCGAGGCCGTAGCGTGAGCCCATGCACAAGCCGCCGTACATCCTGCACATCACCGAGCGCTCCCTGTGGGAGACGGCCCGTGAGCGGGGCACCTACGAGGTGTCCACGCGCGGTCGCACCCTCCAGGAGGTGGGGTTCATCCACTTCTCCACCCGCGAGCAACTGCCCCGCGTCGCGGCCTTCTTGTACGGCGACCACGAAGGACCGGACGAACTGGTGGTGCTGGTCGTGGATCCGGCACGGCTGGAAGTGCCGGTGAGATACGAGGCCATGCCGCCGAAGGGCGAGGAGTTCCCGCACGTGTACGGCCCCGTGCCCGTGGACGCCGTGGTGGACGTGGAGCCCTGGGACTGACCACGCAGGCGCCGCCCGCGGGCGACGCGGCTGCCCCGAGTGGTCGGCAGAGCTGAGCGGGATTGGCCGCGCCCGGTACGGCAGCAGGGCCCGGACCGCGCGTCGCGGTCCGGGCCCTGCCCCGTGCGGTGCCGCCCTGCGGCGGCGGTGCGTCAGCTCTGTGCGGGTTCGTCGCCCGCCTGCCCGGTGCTCTCGGCTGCGTCTGTCTTCTCGCGCATCTTGCGTACCAGCTCCGCCTTCTTGTCCGCTGCGTTCTTGCGGTCGAGGTTGCGGTGCGGACCGTGGTTCTGCCGTTCGGCGCGGGACAGCTTCTTGCGCTGGCCGCCGCCCTGGCCCACGGGGTTGTTGATGTTCTTGCTGTCGGTCACGGGTTCTCCCGGTAATGATGTGAAGTGATCTACGGATCCACGGTGGGGGACGGGAGGCGACGTCGAAGGACGTCAGCAGAGGCCCGTCACGTTCTCACTCGTGAATCGGTGGCTGGAAGAACATGACAACGACGTTACCCGGTTCCGTCGGCCCCGCACGCCAGCCTTCCGTTGCCCTTCGACGCGACCATCGACCGTGCCCGCGCCCTCGTCGCCGACTGCATCGCCCGCCACGGCGCGTACGAGATCACCTGCCTCGGCGGGATCCTCGTCTGCCGTCGGTGAGTTCGGTCCAGCGGCGGCCAACTCGCGGCGGGCGGACCCGGTCGGCGAGGTCGGACACGCGCCCGACGCCATCGCGCTGCGGATCTACGCGCACCTGGGCCGGGAAAAAGAAGACCGCACCCGCTCCGTCAGGGACGCCGTGCTCGGCGTACTGCGGACCGGGTGCGGACAGCCAGGCGATGCGACCCGCGAAGCCGCAGGTCAGACAGCCTAGGTAAAGATCAAGCCTTCTTGGTCTCCCAGAAGATCTTGTCGATCTGGGCGATGTAGTCCAGCGCCTTCTGGCCCGTCGCCGGGTCGGTGGACGCCTTGGCCGCCGACAGGGACTTCACAGCCTCGTTGAGCAGGGTGTGCAGCTCGGGGTAGCTGTCGAAGTGCGGGGGCTTGAAGTAGTCGCTCCACAGCACGTCCAGGTGGTGCTTGGCGAGCTCGGCGCGCTGCTCCTTGATCACCGTGGCACGGATCTGGAAGTGCGGGTCGTCGTTGGCGGCCATCTTGTCCTGGATGGCCTTCACCGACTCCGCCTCGATGCGGGCCTGAGCCGGGTCGTACACACCGCAGGGCAGGTCGCAGTGTGCGCTGACCTTGACCTTGGGGGCAAACAGGCGGGAAAGCATGGAGCATTCCTTCCTCGTGATCGTCTTCTCAGGTGGGACATTACTCCCTGCGGGAGGGGTTTTCCCGAGTGCCCCCCAGGGCTTAGGACAAAAGTCCAGGGTGAGACTGAGACTGTGGAGGAACGGACCGGGGAGGTGCCGGGGATGCCGGAGCTGTCGCAGGAGACCGAGCGGGGGAGGGCGGTGGCGCCCTTCGGACTGGCTGAGGTGACGGGGCCGTCCATGGTGCCCACACTGCATCACGGGGACCGGCTGCTGCTGCAGTACGGGGCTCCGGTCAGGGCGGGCGACATCGTGGTGCTGCGCCATCCGTTCCAGCAGGACCTGCTGGTCGTCAAGCGGGCCGTGGAGCGGCGCGAGGGCGGCTGGTGGGTGCTCGGGGACAACCCGTACGCGGGCGGGGACAGCACCGACTACGGCGTCGTACCCGAGGAGCTGATCCTGGGGAAGGCGCGGTTGCGCTACCGGCCGCTCAGGAGCGATCAGCGTTCGCCGCTGGCGCTGGCGCGCTGGGCGTTCTCGGCCGCCAGGCCGCTGTTCTCCGGCCGGTCGGCCTCCAGGCGCTTGCGGGCCCGGTAGGCGGCCACGTTGGCGCGGGTCGCGCAGCGGTCGGAGCAGTAGCGCCGGGAGCGGTTCGTGGAGGTGTCCAGGTAGGCGTTGCGGCAGGGGGCCGCCTGGCACAGGCCGAGGCGGTCGACGCCGTACTCGGTCAGGTGGAAGGCCAGCCCCATCGCGGCGATGGCCGCGTAGCCGGCGGTCGCGTTGGACGGGTGGTCGGCCAGGTGCATGTGCCACAGGGGGCGGCCGTCGTCGTCGCGGTGGTCGTGGCCGGAGATCTGCGGGCTGACCGGGAACTCCAGCAGCAGGGAGTTCAGCAGGTCCACGGCCAGGGTCTCGTCGCCCTGGTCGGCCGCCTCGAAGACCGCGCGCAGCCGGCCGCGGACCGAGCGGAACCGGGTGACGTCGGCGTCGGTGACGCGGCGGCCCGCCGACGCGTTGCCGCCGAAGAGGTCACGGACGGCCTCGACCGAGGTCAGCGCGTCCTTGCCCCGGGCCGGCTCCTCGCTGTTGACGAGGCGAACCGCGTAATCCGAGTAATAGGCCAGTTCCACTTGTAGTCCTTACGGGGGCGCTCTATGGTCATGTCTGCGGTCGGGTAACAGTCGGTCGTGCTTCCAGGGTATTACGCGTGCGTGAGGGGACGGGATCTCTGTGACCATCAGTACCGGCACCACCGGCACCGACTGGGCCGCCTGGCAGGAGAGCTGGGACCGGCAGCAGGAGTGGTACATGCCGGACCGCGAGGAGCGGTTCCGGATCATGCTCGACATGGTCGAGGCGCTCGTCGGCACGGCACCGCGCGTGCTCGACCTCGCGTGCGGCACCGGCACCATCACGTCCCGGCTGCTGAGCCGCTTCCCGGAGGCCACCAGCACCGGCGTCGACCTCGACCCGGCACTCCTCGCCATCGCGCGGGGCACCTTCGAGGGCGACGGCCGCGTCTCCTTCGTCACCGCCGACCTCAAGGACCCCGACTGGACGACGGGACTGCCGTACGACTCCTACGACGCCGTCCTCACCGCCACGGCCCTGCACTGGCTGCACAGCGAACCCCTCGCGGCCCTCTACGGTCGGGTCGCGGGGCTGGTCCGCGACGGCGGTGTGTTCATGAACGCGGACCACATGATCGACGAGAGCACGCCCCGGATCAACGCCGCCGAGCGCGCGCAGCGGCACGCCGGCATGGAACGGGCCAGGCGGGACGGCGCCCTGGACTGGGCCGAGTGGTGGCAGCTGGCGGCGAAGGACCCGGTCCTCGCCGAACCGACCGCCCGCCGCTTCGAGATCTACGGCGAGCACGCCGACGGCGACATGCCGTCCGCGGCCTGGCACGCGCGGGTTCTTCGGGAGAAGGGGTTCGGGGAGGCCCGGGCGGTGTGGTGCTCGCCCTCGGACACGCTGCTCCTGGCACTCAGGTAGCCCCGGTCAGGCAGGGCGGAGGCGGTACGGAGAATTCGTACCGCCTCTGCTGCGTCCCCGGACGCTCCTCACCGCACTGGTACGGGTGAGACGGTCCGTACCCGGTGGACCGGCGGGAAGGGGGAGGGATGACGCGGGGCGCGGACGCGACTCTGCATGCCTTCGTCGAGGGCAGGCGCACGGCGCTGTTCCGCAGCGCCTACCTGTTGTGCGGCAACCGCGACGAGGCGGAAGACCTCGTCCAGACGACGCTGGTGAAGGTCGTCCTCGGTGCGCGCAGGCACGGCCGGCTGGAGAACCTCGAGGCCTACGCGCGCAGGACGCTGGTCAACACGTTCATCTCGGCCCGCCGCCGGTTCTGGCGGCGCGAGCAGGCGTACGGCGAACTGCCCGAGGTGCCGGGACGGCCGGTGGACAACGACACCGGCCTGATGGTGCGGGCCGCTCTCGCAGGGCTCGCGCCCAAACAGCGGGCGGTACTGGTGCTGCGCTACTGGGACGACCTCAGCGTGGCCGCCACCGCCGAACTGCTCGGGATGCGGGAGAGCACGGTCAAGAGCCACACGGCAAGGGGACTGGCGGCTTTGAGGGCCGCGGTGCTGGAGGAAAACGTATGAGTGACAACGACATGGCGGTACGGGAGTTGCTGGGGAGGGCCGTCGACGACGTGACGGTGCCGGCCGGCCGGGGCAGTGAGGCCGTCTTCGCACGGGTCTCGCGGCTGCGCCGGCGCCGGCGCGTGGCGGTGACAGGGGCGGTGGCCACGGCGGTCGCGACGGGGGTCGTCCTCGGGTCCGGCGGCCTGCCCGGAGCGGGGGGCCAGACCGTGGCCGCCTCGCCGACGGCCGGCGAGTTCGGCGGCGGCGCCGCCGGGTTCAGGAAGCTGCTGCCGTCCGGCGTCGGGAAGATCCGGGAGGTGTCCCTGATGAGGCTGATCAAGCAGGTGCCCAACGCGCCGCTGCCGAAGGACGTGGGGCCGTACGACGGCGACTACGCGGTGACCCGGGACGGGGGCACCGGATACATCGCCGTGCACGTCGTCAACAAGCCGAAGTCCGTCGACCCCGACCCCTGCCACGTCGGCAACGTGACACCGCCGGTGCTCAAGTGCACCACCGAGAAGGTGCCCGGCGGTCTGCTGACCATCTCGCTGGAACCCGCCCAGAAGGAAGCCCAGCCGTCGTACTCCGGCGAGACGCTGAAGGCGCGGCTGCTGCTGAAGGACGGCCGCGTGCTGTACATCCGGGACTGGAAGGGCTTCCTCGGCAAGGGCTCCCAGGGCCCGCTGCTCAAGACGTTCCCGCTGACCCGGTCGCAGCTGCGTGAGCTGGCGATGAAGCCGCAGCTGCTGCCGTAGGGACACACGCGAAAGGGGCGGTACGAGGATCCCGTACCGCCCCTTTCCGCACGCCCGTGCGCCCGGAGTGGCTACAGCACCTTGGACAGGAAGGACTGCGTCCGCTCGTGCTGAGGGTTGGTCAGCACCTCGCGGGGGTGGCCGGACTCGACCACCACGCCGCCGTCCATGAACACCAGGCTGTCGCCCACCTCGCGGGCGAAGCCCATCTCGTGGGTGACGACGACCATCGTCATGCCGGACTCGGCGAGGTCGCGCATGACGTCGAGGACGTCACCGACCAGCTCCGGGTCGAGAGCCGACGTCGGCTCGTCGAACAGCATCAGCTTCGGGTCCATGGCGAGGGCCCGGGCGATCGCCACACGCTGCTGCTGGCCGCCGGAGAGCTGGGAGGGGTAGTTCCCCGCCTTGTCCGCGAGGCCCACGCGCTCCAGGAGCTGCATCGCGCGCTCGCGGGCCTGGCTCCGGGCGACGCCCTTGACCTGGACCGGTGCCTCGATGACGTTCTCGGCCGCCGTCATGTGCGGGAACAGGTTGAAGCGCTGGAAGACCATGCCGATGTCCCGGCGCTTCATCGCGACCTCGCGGTCACGCAGCTCGTACAGCTTGTCCCCGTGCTGGCGGTAGCCGACCAGCTCGCCGTCGACGTACAGCCGGCCGGCGTTGACCTTCTCCAGGTGGTTGATGCACCGCAGGAAGGTCGACTTGCCCGAACCGGAGGGGCCGATGAGGCAGAACACCTCGCCCGGCTTCACCTCCAGGTCGATGCCCTTGAGGACCTCGACCTGACCGAAGGACTTGTGAACGTCCTCGGCCTTGACCATCGGGGTGGCGGACTTCGCCGGCACGGCGTCCGACTTGCTCAGCTTGTCGCTCACGCGCTCACCGCTCCCCTCGGACGGCCCAGGGACAGCAGGTTGGCCTTCACCTTCTGCCACGGGGTGGGCGGCAGCTGGCGGCTGGAGCCGCGCGCGTAGTACCGCTCGATGTAGTACTGGCCCACGCTCAGCACCGAGGTCATGATCAGGTACCAGGCCGCGGCGAGGAAGTACATCTCCACCGGGGCACCGGAGTTCTGGCCGATGTCCTGGGCGTAGCGGAACAGCTCGGGATACTGGACGGCCGCCACGAGCGAGGTCGTCTTCAGCATGTTGATGACCTCGTTGCCCGTCGGCGGCACGATCACGCGCATCGCCTGCGGGATGACGATCCGCCGCAGCGTCCTGCTGTGGCTCATGCCCAGGGCGTGGGAGGCCTCGGTCTGGCCCTCGTCCACCGCGAGCAGACCGGCCCGGCAGATCTCGGCCATGTACGCGGCCTCGTTCAGGCCCAGGCCGAGCAGCGCCGTCAGCAGCGGCGTCATGAAGTCGGACCAGTAGTTCTTGTAGATCGGACCGAGGTTGATGTACTCGAAGACCAGGCCCAGGTTGAACCACAGGAACAGCTGCACCAGCACCGGGGTGCCGCGGAAGAACCAGATGTAGAACCAGGCGATCGACGACGTCACGGGGTTCTTCGACAGCCGCATCACCGCGAGGACGATGCCGCCGACGATGCCGATCACCATCGACAGGACCGTCAGCAGGAGGGTCTTGCCGACACCGGTCAGGATCCGGTCGTCGAAGAAGTAGTCCGGTACCGCGTTCCAGTTGATCCTGCCCTGGCTGAACGCGTAGACGATCGCTCCGAGGAGCGCGATGGCGACGAGGGCGGAAACGTATCGCCCGTAGTGCCGGACCGGGATGGCCTTGATGGCCTCCTGGCCGGCCGGGGGAGTGTCCCGCTCCCCGGCCGTCTTCTCTGTGTCAGTCACGGGTATTGCCTCTCAGTGGCCGCTCGCGTTCCGCGGATCACTTGCCGCCGTTGACGACGGACTCCTTGACGGCGCCGTCCTGCGCGCCCCACTTCTGGAGGATCTTCGCGTACTCACCGTTCTTGATGATCGCGTTCATCGCGGCCTGGAGGGCGTCCCGCAGCTGGGTGTCGTTCTTGGCCACGGCGATGCCGTACGGGGCCGCCTCGACCTGGTCGCCGACGAGCTCGAAGTCCTTGCCGCCGCCGGAGGTCTTCACCGCGTAGGCGGCGACGGGGAAGTCGGAGGACGCCGCGTCCACGCCGCCCGAACGCAGCCGGGTCTGCGACTGCTGGTCGTCGTCGAAGGGCTCGATGGTGAGCTTCTTGCCCTTCGGACAGTTCTTGGCCTCCTGCTTGGCCAGGTCCTCGGAGACGGTGCCGCGCTCGACGGCGATCTTCTTGCCGCACAGGTCGGTCCAGGACGTGATGCCCTTGGTGTCGCCCTTGCGCGTGTAGATGGAGACGCCGGCGGTCAGGTAGTCGACGAAGTCGACGCCCTCGCCGACCTTCTTGCCGGTGTCCCCGTCGACGCCCTCCTGACGGTTCTTGTTGTCCGTCATGGCCGACATCGCGATGTCGTAGCGGCCCGAGCGCAGACCGGTGAGCAGGCCGTCGAACGTGCCGTTGTCGAACGTCAGCTTCACGCCGAGCTGCTTGCCCATGGCGGCCGCAAGCTCCGGGTCGAGGCCGGTGACGTTGCCGCTGGAGTCCTTGAACTCCACCGGGGCGTACGCGATGTCCGAGCCGACCTTGATCTCGCCCTTGTCGCGGATGGACTGGGGGAGCTTGTCGGCCAGCGGGGCGTTGTCCGTGGACGCGCTGCCGGAGTTTTCGTTCTTGCCCTTGGTCTGGTCACCGCAGCCGGTGAGCAGCAGGGCGCCTGCGACCGCGATCGCACCGACCGCAGCTAGCCGGGAGTGCGCGGCGGTCGTACGACGGGTGGAGCTGGCGGTCATCGTGGGTTCCTCCGGCGTATGGGAAGAGGTGCCGATGGGTCGACGAGAACACACACCATCGGGTGTCGCGACCTCGTGGGTTTACGGCATCTTGCCATTCGGACTACGCCATTCAGGGGTATCGCTATGTCAAAATCGGATAACGGGCGATCCCCGAACCGCAACAGGTCGGTACTCCTTGGTTCATCTCCGACCAACCGTGAATAGGAATCCAGCCCTCCGGCCGGAGAATCTCCGGCCATCTCAGGATGCGGACGGATGGACCGGCGCATTTGCGTCATTCGGGCCTCTGTGCACCGCGTTCCGGGACCGGTGTCACCCGGTGCCGTGAACCGGCCACCCGCCCGCCGGTGGCCGCGCCACCTGCCTGTGGCTTTGTGGTCCGTAGATGTGACCTTGGACCTAATGGACTCGTCGGCGGAGCCGTCCGTCCGGTAAGAAGGTTCTTTACACCCCTCATCCGGGGCTCAGGGCGCGTGTGCGGCGCGCCCGTCGCGTATGTGCTCGTGCGTAACGGCAATCGGGACATGCGCGGTGCCCGCCCACTCCTCACAAGGAGTGGTCGACCCTCAAACCATGCATACCTAAGGGGTAAAACAAAGTGGCAGCGGAGATCGTCAATCCTCGCAGCGACAGCGGTACGGATCAGGACCGCGGGGCCGAGCCCCTCGATTCCTTCGACCCGGTGTTCGCGCTGCACCGTGGCGGCAAGATGGCTGTGCAGGCCACCGTGCCGGTCCGCGACAAGGACGACCTTTCCCTCGCGTACACGCCCGGTGTGGCGCGCGTGTGCACCGCGATCGCGGAACAGCCCGAACTGGTCAACGACTACACCTGGAAGTCCAGTGTGGTCGCCGTCGTGACCGACGGTACGGCCGTGCTCGGGCTCGGGGACATCGGTCCCCAGGCCTCCCTCCCCGTGATGGAGGGCAAGGCCATCCTCTTCAAGCAGTTCGGCGGAGTCGACGCGGTGCCGATCGCGCTCGACTGCACGGACGTCGACGACATCGTCGAGACCGTCGTCCGGCTCGCTCCCTCGTTCGGCGGAGTGAACCTGGAGGACATCTCGGCCCCCCGGTGCTTCGAGATCGAGCGCCGGCTCCAGGAGCGTCTGGACATCCCGGTCTTCCACGACGACCAGCACGGCACGGCCGTCGTGACGCTCGCCGCGCTGCGCAACGCTGCGCGGCTGAGCCGGCGCGAGATCGGGCAGCTGCGGGCCGTCATCTCGGGCGCCGGCGCGGCCGGTGTCGCCATCGCCAGGATGCTGGTCGAGGCCGGCATCGGGGACGTCGCGGTCGCGGACCGCAAGGGTGTCGTCTCGGCGGACCGCGAGGACCTCACGCCGGTCAAGCGGGAGCTGGCCTCCTTCACCAACAAGGCCGGCCTCACCGGTTCGCTGGAGGACGCGCTCGCGGGCGCGGACGTCTTCATCGGCGTCTCCGGCGGTACGGTCCCGGAGCAGGCGGTCGCCTCCATGGCCGAGGGTGCCTTCGTGTTCGCGATGGCCAACCCGAACCCGGAGGTGCACCCGGAGGTGGCGCACAAGTACGCGGCGGTCGTCGCGACCGGGCGCTCGGACTTCCCCAACCAGATCAACAACGTGCTGGCCTTCCCCGGGATCTTCGCGGGCGCGCTGCAGGTGCGGGCCACGCGGATCACCGAGGGGATGAAGATCGCCGCCGCGGAGGCGCTGGCCGCCGTCGTGGGCGACGACCTCGCGGCCGACTACGTCATCCCGTCGCCGTTCGACGAGCGGGTCGCTCCCGCCGTGACCGCCGCGGTGGCCGCGGCCGCTCGGGCCGAGGGCGTCGCCCGGCGCTGATGCCGAGGTGAACTGAGGCGAACTGAAGTGGTCCCGTCCGGCTGGGCGGGACCACTTCTTTGCCTGGTTGCCCGGTTGCCCGGTTGCCCGGTTGCGTGGCCGGCCGGCCGGATGGTCGGCCGGCAGCCGCCCGCCCGCTCCTCCGGCGCGCGTGCTGCCGGGTCCTCCCCGACTGGCTTCGCGGTTCGCGCTTCGTGCTTCGCGCAAGAGGGCGTGTGTCACAGGCCGTTGCGGTTCCGTCGGCCGCGTGGCGCGCCTATGGTCGTGCCCATGTTCGCCGTCTATGCCGCCCGAATCGACCGCGACCAGCCGCTCTCCGGCCTTGAGTCGGGGGAGCGACCGGCCCCGGAGGCCCGCTCCGGCTGGAGCACTGTCGATGTCCGCGCCGCCTCCCTCAACCATCACGATCTCTGGTCTCTGCGGGGAGTGGGACTCCCCGAGGGACGGCTGCCGATGATCCTCGGGTGCGATGCCGCCGGGATCGACGAGGACGGCAACGAGGTCGTCCTGCACTCCGTCATCGGCCAGACCGGTCACGGGGTCGGCCCCGGCGAGCCCCGCTCCATCCTGACCGAGCGTTACCAGGGAACCTTCGCCGAGCAGGTCGCCGTACCCACCTGGAACATCCTGCCCAAGCCGAAGGAGCTGTCCTTCGAGGAGGCCGCCTGTCTGCCGACGGCCTGGCTGACGGCGTACCGGATGCTGTTCACCAACGCCGGGGTACGGCCCGGTGACTCGGTCCTCGTGCAGGGCGCGGGCGGGGGTGTCGCCACAGCCGCCATCGTGCTGGGCAAGGCGGCCGGCCTGCGTGTCTTCGCCACCAGCCGGGACGAGGCGAAGCGGAAGCGGGCCCTGGAGCTGGGCGCCGTGGAGGCCGTGGAGCCGGGCGCCCGGCTGCCGCAGCGGGTCGACGCCGTCATCGAGACCGTGGGCGCCGCCACCTGGTCCCACTCCGTGAAGTCCCTGCGGCCCGGCGGCACGATCGTCATCTCGGGTGCGACCAGCGGCGACCGGCCCTCGCACGCCGAGCTGACCCGGATCTTCTTCCTCGAACTGAAGGTCGTCGGCTCCACCATGGGCACCAAGGAGGAACTGGAGGACCTGCTCTCCTTCTGTGCCGCGACCGGCGTACGGCCCGTCATCGACGAGGTGCTGCCCATGGACCGGGCCCGCGAGGGCTTCGAACGGATGGCCTCCGGCGAGCAGTTCGGGAAGATCGTGCTCACCAACCCCTGACCCTTGCCAGGCGTCGGAGAAGCGGCTTCACGACCGCCTCTCCGGCAACTCCCGTCCCTTCCGCCGCACCGGCCGCGCCCGCCGCACCCGCCGGGGCTCAGACCTTCGGGTGGCGCAGTATCGCCCCGATCTGGGCCGCCGCCGTCGACAGACGGCCACGGGCGTCGCGGAGCTGGTCGTCGGTGACGCCGTGGTCGCGTGCCGCGTCGCGGATGTCGTCACGGAAGCGGTCCAGCAGACGGTCCAGGTCCCGGGCCGGGTCGCCCGTGGGGTGCTCGTGCGTCCAGGATGGCTCGTACTCCGCCGGGAAGTCCTCCGCTGTGGCGGAGTACTCCGGGGCGGCGGAGTGTGCCGGTGCCGGTCCGGTGCCGGGTCCGGGGGCGGGGGCGGACTTGCGGAAGTCCGTGACGGGCTCCTCCGCAGTGCGTCCGGCGTCCCGGCCCTTGCCGAACTCCTTGCCGAACTCGCCGAACTCCTTCGCCAGTTCGGTCAGCCCTTCGCGCACGCCGGTCGGCCAGTCGCCGCGGGTGAAGTGGTCCTGCACGCGCTCCTGGACCTGGCGGGCGATGCGCTGCACCTCCTCCTGCGCCTGGGCCCGCGCCCGCGTCTGGGCCTCCTGGGCGTGGCGGCGCGCCCGCTGGGCCTCCTCGCGCGCCCGGCGGCTCTCGTCCTTGGCCCGCCGGGCCTGCTCCTTCCACTCCTGCTTGACCCGGCGCATCTCCTCCTTGGCGGCCTGCCAGGCTTCGTGCTCCCCCCGGTCGCCGTACTCCCCGAAGGAGCCCGCCCGGCCGGCGCCCGCCGTGGCGCCCTTGCGGGCCTCGGAGGCGGCCGCGCGCATCTCGCGCCGCAGGTCGCCGGCCGCGCCGCGCACGTCGGCCTTGATCTCGGCGGCGAGTTCCGCGACCGACTCGCGGATCTCCAGCTCCAGGTCGGCCAGCTCACCGCTGCGGTCGGCCAGTTCGGCGCGGCCGGCGTCGGTGATCGCGTACACCTTGCGGCCGCCCTCGCTGGTGTGCGTGACCAGACCCTCGGCCTCCAGCTTGGCCAGGCGGGGGTACACCGTGCCGGCCGACGGGGCGTACAGGCCCTGGAAGCGCTCTTCGAGCAGCCGGATCACTTCGTAGCCGTGGCGCGGCGCCTCGTCCAGCAGCTTGAGCAGGTAGAGGCGGAGGCGGCCGTGAGCGAAGACGGGAGGCATGTCAGAGCACCTTCTTCTCGGTCGTGCCGTCGGCCGGAGCGCCCGTGGCGTCCGTGCTCTGGCTGGAGACGGAATTGTCCCCCGGGCCGGCCTGGGCTCCGGGCATCGGGTCGCTCGCCGGGGAGGCCGCCCGGTCGTCCGCGTGCGGCGAGGGGGCCTCGGGTGCGGGGGTGGTCGGGGGTGCGGACGGAGGCGCCGCCGGGGGCTCGGTCCCGCCGGGGGTCTCGTCCTTCCAGCGGGGCTTGTCCTTGCCGGGGGTCTCGTCCTCGTCATTCGGGCGGCGGAGCAGGGCGATCGAGCCGGAGACCGTGGTGGCCCTGAGCTTGCCGTTGCCCGGGCCGAGGCGGCCGGTGACCTTGTGGGCGCCCCACTGGCCCTGCACCCGCAGGTCCTCGAAGGCGTTGGAGATGGTGCCGCTGGCGGTGTTCGCCTCGACCTCGGCGTCCGCCGGGTGTGGCAGGCGGATGGCGATCTCGCCGGAGACGCTGGTCAGCCGGATGTCGGTGGGGCCGTCCGGGTCCAGGTCGATGATCATGGAGCCGCTGACGGAGTCGGCGCGGACGGTCGAGCCCGAGCCGTCGATCACGGTCAGGTCGCCCGAGACCGAGTTGAAGCGCAGGCCGCCGGTGACGGCCTGGGCCTCCAGGTTTCCGGACACGGTGTCCGCGCGGACCGGGCCGGAGACGCCGACGAGGGCCGTGTCGCCGGTGACCCCCTTGACCACCGAAGGGCCGCGGATGCCGGAGACGACCGCGCCGGCGCCGACCACTCCCACCTCCACACGAGTGTCGGCGGGCACCGCGAGGGAGACGACGGCGCTGCGCCGCCAGCCCTTGCGGTCGAGCCACTTGAGGAACCCCTTCCAGGGCAGGTCCTCGTAGGCCACCGTGAGCGTGCCCGCCTCCTGCGTGACGATCAGGGGCGGCCCCTCGATGTCCGAGACCTCCAGGCGCGCGGAACCTTCGTCCGTGCCCACGACGTTCACCGTTCCGTTGACGATGCGCACGTGCAGGTCGCTCACGGGGGTGTCGAAGGTGAGCTTCTGGGGTTCGGCGACGGACCACTCGGACATGGGTGCCTCCTCGGCGCGACACGGTCCCGACACGCCATATCGTGTCTTCCGTGAAACACGATATATCGTGGTCGCGGAAAGTCAAGACACTCGTTTGTGCGAGAGCTTTCGCCCCTTGCCGGGCGGTATGCCGGTGTATTGCCTAGCGTGTGATCATGCCGACGGATGCGATGCGTGGTGGGTCAGGGGCGGCAGCGGCCGCCGGGGCCCTGCTGCTGTGCCGGGCCGGACCGGAGGCCGTCGCACCCGTCGCCCCGCTCCTGCGGGAGCGGATGGTGCTCACGCGCGCGGGCCGGAAGTGGAGCGTGCTCGTGCCCGAGGGGCGGCCGTGGTGGTCGTGGCGGGCGGAGGAGAGAGCGGAGCGCGGCGGACGTGACGGGCGTGGGGGACGCGGGGGGCGTGGAGGGCCCGCGGGGCGTGGGGGAGGTGAGGGTCGTTCGAGTGGTGCCGGTGGTGCGAGCGGCGGCGATGGTGCCGGTAGTGCCGGCGGTACGGGTGGTTCCAGTGGTTCCAGTGGTACGGGTGGTGAGTCGGTCGACCGGGTGGCCGCCGGCTGGGCCGTCGCACTCGCCGTCGGTTCGTCGTGGCCCGTGCTCGCGCTGTGGTGGGCCGCCGGACGGGCCGGCTTCGTCCTCGCCTCCGGCTTCCGGCGCCCCGTCGCCTACGACTGGTCGGCCGACGGCACCCCCGCCGGGGAGGACGAGGCGATGCGGACCCTCGCGGCGCGCCTCGGCCTCGATCCCGTCTTCGACGTGCAGTCCCTGGACCGGCTGACCGCGCCGGACTCCGGCGCCGACGCTCTGGCACGGCTGCGCGGCCTGGTCGCCGTCATCACGCGCGCGGGCGTGGTCCTGCCGCCCGGGCTGACACCGGGCACGCCCGCCGGACAGCTGCTGCACGCCGCGGCCCGCGCGCCGGGCGGAACGCGCTGGATCGCGGGAGAGGGCTGGCGGGAGGCCGTACGAGCGGACTTCGGGCCGGGTGACGACGGCCACCTCGCCGGGTCCGGGGAAGGCACGCACCGCGGGGCCGGGGAGAGTGACGGTCCAGGGGTGGAGCGCGCCGGTCCAGGGGTGAAGGGCGGCGGTTCTGGAATGGAGGGTGGCGGTTCAGGTTCAGGAGTGAGGCAGGGCGGACCGCGTCGGATGTACGACGGTGGACTGCTCGCGCCCTGGGTGCCGGGCTCCGGGGATCCGCGTGCCCGGTGGCTGGGGATGGCCCAGGTGGCCGCCGGGGTGCCGGCCACCGCGTGGGGTGTGTGGCGCCGCAGCGGGGGATGGGCGGCGGCGGGCGCACTGCTCCTGGCCCACGGGGCGCTGGGTATGCGGTACGGGTCGGCGGGCCCGCCGACCGCGGTGGTGTTCCGGCCGTGGGACTGATGATCTGACGGGACCGGCCACGACTGGCCACGACCGGCCCCGACTGATTACGAGCGGCCCCGGCCGGCCACGGCCGGTCGGGGCCGTGGTGCGCGTGCGTGGTGCGGGTTACTCGTCGTCCTCGTCGTCCAGGCGGGCCAGCCAGGTGGCCAGGCGTTCCACCGGGACCTCGAAGTCCGGGTTCAGGTCGACGAACGTGCGCAGCTGCTCGGCGAGCCACTCGAAGGTGAACTCCTCCTCAGCACGCCGCTTCTCCAGTTCTTCGATGCCTCGGTCGGTGAAGTACATGGAAGCTGCTCCGTCGGTCGGTACAGGGGTAGGGCCGGGCCCGGGCGGGAAGAACCCTCATCCCGCGAGGGGAAGAGGATGCCGCGTTTCCGCCGCAGGAGCCGGGCGAGGACAGGAAAATGATAGGCAGCCGTCCGGCGTGGTGGGCAGCCGGTGCCGCGCGGTGACCACGGGGGAAGGGACGGGGGAGCGCGATGAACGAGGAGTCGACGCGGGTAGCGCGGATCCAGCTGCCGGACGGGACGCCGGTGTGGGCCCGGATATCCGGGGCCGGGGAGCTGGCCGTGCCGTCGGGGGAGCTGTCGTACACGGACACCGGGTTCGCCGAGCGGGTGGAGGCGAGCGTCGAGAGCCTGCACTCGTTGATCACCGGTGTCGCGCGGTCGCTGTCCGGTCCGCTGCGGGTGGTGCGGCCGGACGAGGTGAGCGTCGAGTTCGGCATCGAGCTGGCCGCGAAGGCCGGAAAGGTGGTGGGCCTGCTCGCGGACGGTGAGGCCAAGGCCGCCATCACGGTCACCCTCACCTGGACCGGCGACGGACCACCGGATGCGGATGCGGATGCGGATGCGGACGCGCCGTCGGCGGGAGCGGGTGCGGGGAGGGGGGCGGGGACGGCCGGGGCGAGATCGGCCGCCACGGTCCCGCCTGTGCCTACGGCACCTCCCGTACCCCCCATACCTCTCGTACCTCCTACGCCTCCCGCACCCTCTGCGACTTCCGGCCCCTCCGGCCCCTCCGGCCCCAGCGCCCCCTCCCGCCCCTCCGGTCCTTCCGCCGTTCCCCCCGTCCCCCGAGCTCCCCAAACCGGCGCGTCCACCGGCGTTCGGGGGCATGGGGGTGTCGGGGGAGGCCGGGCCGGGGGCGGGGTATGACGGAGCGGTACGACGGGGGCGCATCCGACGGATCCGGTGCTGCGCGGCTTGCGCTGCGTGAACTCGTTCTCGCGGCGACCGTGCGCATTCATCACGCGGGTGCCGGGTATGCCTGCGACGAGCCCGGCAGCTTCCTCGGCAGCGGCTTCTTCGTCGCGCCGAACTGGGTTCTGACCTGCGCACACGTGGTTCACGTCGAAGAGGGGGGCGAGGTCACCGTGGTGTACCGGACCAGCCCCTACGAGGACCCGCGCACCGTTTCCGGCCGGGTCGCGGCGACGCTGCCTGAGCACGTCGGCGGCCCTCCCGTGCCCAGCGGCTGGCCGGCTCCGGACCTCGCCCTGGTCCGGCTCGTCGAGCCCGTCGACCACGCGTGCGTGTACGTCTCCGAGCGTCCGCACCCGCACTTCGGGCAGGACCGGGTGTACTACGCGGGCTGGACCGGGGTCCGCGGCCGGCTGGAGATCCTGGACGGGTACCTCTCGGTGAAGGGGTCCATCAGCGCCTGGTCGCCCGAGGAACTGGTGCGGCTCGGGCAGAACGACCTGCCGCGCGGCGTCTCGGGCGGGCCGGTGATCGACCCCGTGCGCGGAGAGGTCGTCGGCGTCCTGAAGTCACGCGCCGGTCAGCAGGAGGGCGGCACGTCCATCGGGGTCGAGCAGTTGCGCACCCTCCACCCGGCGCGGGCAGCGAGCCTCGTCCGGCGTGGCGACGACCGGGACCGCGACAAGGACACTCACCAGGATGTTCACCAGGGCATTCACCAGGACGTTCACCAAGCCCTCGGCACCGGCCACGAACAGGCCCCCCACCCGGACCAGGTCCCCCACCCCGACCTCTACCAAGCCGTCTTCCACGCCCACGACCGCTATCACCGCGACCGGCAGCAGCCCTCCGAGTCCCCCGCCCCCACCTGGACCGACATCCAGGGCGAACTCGGCGCGCGACCCGGTCGTACGCTCAGCCCGCACGAGCGCGGGGAACTGCTCGGGCTGCTCGCCGACCTGGCGCCCCCGGTCAGCACCCGCGGCCTGCTGGAGATCCTCGGCTCGCTGCCGAACTTCCGGCTCCCGTCGCTGGTGCCCGCCCCGCGCGGCTGGCGGGACGGGCTGGGGGTGCTGTACGAGCACGCGCGTCAGGACGGGGCGCGCAGGCTCGTCCTCGACTACGTCATGCGGGTCATGGCCGTGGAACGGCCGCCGACGCCCAGCGCCCGCGCCGCCGAACTGGCCCTGTGGAACTGGGTGAAGCACGCGTCCACCGGCCTGGACAGCGGGTACCGCCGCGACCTCGCCCGGCAGCGCGCCGATCTGCTCGGCCGTGCGCCCGCCGGTCACGAACGGGTTCGCGAACGGGTGCGCGACCGAGCTCACGAACGGGCCGGGGCCGCCGACGCCGCCCGGAAACCGGAGGACCGCGCGGCACAGCATCCGCCGATCGCGCCGATCGCGCCGATGGCGCCGCCCGGGCCGTCCGTGCTGCTGGTGGTGCTGCGCCGGGGCTGGGAGCCCGACCGCTGCGACTGGTCGGTCTCGGTCGGCGGTTCCGGCGGTGGGACGACCCGGCTGCACGAGGCCGAGCGCACCCCGTTGGACGACCTCGTCTCGCACGTGGCGGCTCCCCTCGCCGAGGCCTTCCGGCACTGCGACGAACCCGGGCACCCGGCCACCTTGTACGCGGCCCTGCCGCATCTGCACCTGGGCATCCCCGTGGACGCATGGCGGCTGAGATCCGACGGCATCCCGCTGGGTGCCGAGCGGCCGGTGCTCGTGCGCTGCTCCGACCGCGACCAGTTGCCCGACGACGAGACGGCGGTCCCCGGAGCGCTGCCGGCGGCGGCCTGGGAGCCGTACGGCGGCGAGGACGAGGAGCGCCGGGACCGCTGGAGCCGGCTGCACGCCCGGGACGCGCAGGCCGAGGTGCTGGACTGCGACGACGGGGTGCGCAGACCCGTACCGGACACGGCGGCCCTGAGCGGGCTCGCGCCGCACACCGTTCCGGTGCTGTGCCGCCCAGGCGACCTGCGTTACGACAGTGACCCCGCCGCGCTCGGCCGGATCCTGCGGGCCGGCTTCGGGGTGGCGCTGTGGCGCCGCTGGCGGCGGCAACCGGAGTCCGTGTGCGGGGAGTTCCACCGCGGCGCCAAGATGGTCGTCGACGACGGGACGGGCGTGGTCCTCCTGCCCGAGGTGGTCCACGGGCTGCGCCGGCAGGTCCACGAGGGGGTCACCGAGGCCTACTGGGCCCACGAGACAGCGCTGTTGTACGACGACCCACATGCGCCCCTGCCCGGAACCGGGGATCTGCTGGAGGCGCCGTGACGCGGGCCGCGCGGTCGCCTCTGATCCCCTTACCAGGCGTCCTGAGGGTCGATACCGTGAAGCACGTTCTACGGCTGCCGTGGCGGACGAGTGACGACGAGGACCGGACATGACGGAATCCAGTGAGTGGCTCATCTACCGGGGCGCCGGCGAACCTCACGACGGGATGAGCCGGCTGCCTCCGCCGCCGCCCTGGCGGGACTTCTCAGGCCGGGACGCGGACGCGGAGGCGGGCGTGGAGGGCGACGGCTCCCGGGACCGCAGGCTCGGCGCCCACCGGCACCTGGCCGAACTGCACCGGCCCGGCGCGGAAGAGCTGGAGATGATCAACGCGGCGCTGTATCTGCGCCGCCCGCTGCTCGTCACCGGCAGCCCCGGCGCCGGCAAGACCACCCTCGCGCACTCGGTGGCGTACGAGCTGGGACTGGGTGAGGTGCTGCGCTGGTCCATCGTCAGCCGGACCGCGCTCCAGGACGGCCTGTACGACTACGACGCGATCGCCCGCCTCCAGGACGTCCAGATCGCCGCGCAGGGAGGTTTCGGCGCGGCGGCGGGCAGTCCCGGAGCCGTCGAGGCCATCGGCAGCTATATCCGCCTCGGCCCGCTCGGCACCGCCCTGCTGCCCTCGGACACCCCGCGCGTGCTGCTCATCGACGAGCTCGACAAGAGCGACATCGACCTGCCCAACGACCTGCTGAACGTGCTGGAGGAGGGCGAGTTCGAGATACCCGAGCTGCAGCGCGTCGCCGACCGGCTGCCCGGTGGCGAGGCCGAGGTGCTCACCGCCGACGGCACCAAGGTCCGCGTCCGCGACGGCCGGGTGCGCTGCCGCGCCTTCCCCTTCGTGGTCCTGACCAGCAACGGGGAGCGGGACTTCCCGGCCCCGCTGATGCGCCGCTGCATCCATCTGGAGCTGGACCGGCCCGACCACAACCGGCTCGCCACCTTCGTCCGCGCCCACCTCGGCGACGAGGCCGCGCGCGCCGGTGACGACCTCATCGCCCGCTTCCTGGAGCGCTCCCGCAGCGAACTCCTCGCCGCCGACCAGCTGTTGAACGCCATCCACCTCACCGACGCGGCCGCCCCGCCCAGCCGTGAGCGCCTCGCCGACCTGCTCATCCAGCGACTCGACCGCCCGAGGTGAGGCGCTGATGCCCGACGCGGCAGCACGTCACGGCCCGATCCCGCCGGACCCGCCCGACCCATCCGGCTCCCCTGCCTCCCCTGTTTCACCCACCTCCCCTGCTTCCCCGCCCCCTCCTCCCGCCGACGCCGACCCCCTGGCCGAACTCGTCCTGCGGCTGCGCGGGATCGGGATGGAGCCGGACGTGGAGGGGCTGCGTGACGCGCTGTGGCTGGCGCGGTGGGCCCGGTCGGGGGAGGGAGAGGGGGAGGAGGCGGACGAGCAGGCCGGGGACTCCGGTGCTGCGGGCGTGGGAGGAGACGGCGGGGCCGCCGGCCGGCGGACCGGGGGCACCGGCACCGCCGGCGCCGGGAGGTCCGCCCGGACCGGGCGTGGCGGGGAGCCGGAGGCCGAGCCGCCCGTGCGGCGCCCCGAACCGGAGCCGCTGCCGGCCACCGCCGGGCCCGACCGGAGCGTGATGCTGTACCCGTCGCCCCGGGACGGGAGCCCGCGCACCCCTGGCGCCGGGCGGATCGCCGCGCTGCCGGTCGGCGTTCCCGCGGCCCCCGCGCTGCCCACCCCACTCGAACTCCAGCGCGCTTTACGGCCGTTGCAGGCCTACCGGAGCGCGGCGCCGCCGCTGCGCAAGGAGCTGGACGAGATGGCCACGGCCGAACTGAGCGCCAGGGCGGGCGGCCTGATCCTGCCCGTCCACCGTGCCGTGACCCGGGGAGACGCCCGGTTGCAACTGGTGCTGGACGCGACGCCCTCGATGCGGGTGTGGGACCGGATGTTCGCCGAACTCCAGCAGGTGTTCGCGCAGTTGGGCGCCTTCGGGGACATCCTGGTCAGCTATCTGCACGACGGCCCGGACGGCGGTCCCGCGATCAGCCGCGGCCCGGACCCGCAGGCCGCCCCGCTGCACACCGTGGACCGGCTGAGCGACCCGACCGGCCGCCGCATCACCCTCCTGGTCAGCGACTGCGCCGGTCCGCTGTGGCGCGCCGGCCACGCCCACCGGCTGCTGCACCACCTGGCCCGGATCGCCCCCGTCGCCGTCCTCCAGCCGCTGCCGCAGCGCCTGTGGAGCCGGACCCGGCTGCCGGTGACGTACGGCGCGCTGACCCGCGGCGAGGCGCCGGGCGGCACCGTGCTGCGGGTGCGCACGCCGGACGGCGCCCCGGTCGTACCGCCGCCGGGCGTGCTGCCCGTACCGGTGCTGCCGCCCGACCCGGTGGCCCTCGGCGCGTGGGCGCGGCTGCTGTCCGGGGCCGGCGCCGGGCCGGTGGCGGGCGCGGTGGGCTGGGTGCGCGCGGACCAGCCGGCCGCGCCGGAGGCGCGCGGCACGCGCCGGGGGACGCCGGTGGAACGGGTCAGCAGGTTCCGTTCCACGGCCTCCCCGGCCGCCGGACGCCTCGCCGTCTGTCTGGCGGCCGCCCCGCTGTGTCTGCCGGTGATGCAGCTGGTGCAGCGCACCATGCTGCCCGGCTCCGGGCCCTCAGAGCTCGCCGAGGTGCTGCTCGGCGGCCTTGTCCAGCGAGCCAAGGAGGACCACGGACAGGACGCCGCCCAGTGGTACGAGATGGAACCCGAGGTGCGGGAGGCGCTGCTGTCGACGCTCGGCCGGGACGAGGCGGTCCTGGTCCTCAAGCACTGCTCCGAGTACATCGAGCAGCGCTTCGGCAAGGGCGGCGCCAACTTCCCGGCCCTGGCCCTGGCCCAGCTCGGCGGCGGCGCCCCCGACCCGGCCGAACGGGGCGGCGGCGCCACCGGCTCGGGCGCACGCCCCTACACACCAGGCACCGGCTACCCCGGTGAGCACGGTGACAACGGCCAGGCGGCGCTGGTCCCGCAGCCCTTCGCCGAGGTCGCCGCACGGGTGCTGGAGCGCTTCATGCCGCTGCCGGAACAGTTCCGGCTCTACGGCACCCGCGGCGACGGCGCCCCCTTCGGGCAGCGGCCGGCGCACCCGGCGGTGGTCCGGGCCCGCGCCCTGATCGCCCGCTTCGACACCGAGGGCATGGTGCAGGACGTGATCGACGCCGTACAGCTGCTGCGCGGCGCGACCGGGCACGAACGTCCCACCGGGGCCGATCCCGGTCTGTGGGCGGAGTACGCGTACTGCGTGCTGCGGCTGTGGGAGGTGCAGGGCGGGGCCGAGCTGCTGCGTGAGGCGGAGACGGCCGCGGAGCGGGCCGTGGCGCACCCGCACGCGCTGCGGGAACGGGCGGCGCTGGCCCGGGTACTGCGCGCGGCGGCCACCGACCGCAGGCGCCGCGGCGACCGGCACGGCGCCCTGGATCTGCTGCGCCGGGCCGACCGGGAGTACGCCGTCGCCTGTGCCGCTCCCGGGCTGGACCCGAAGGAGGCGCTGCGGCTGACGCTGGAGCGGGTGGGCGCCCTGGAGGCGCAGTGGAGGCTGGGCGGTGACAGCGCGCTGCTCCAGGGCGCGGTCGGGATGCTGGAGGCGTTCGCCGACGTCTGGCCCGACCGCCGGCACCGCCCGCCCGAACTCCCGCTCGCCCACGGCAGGCTCCTGCTGCGCCTGGCGGACGCCACCACCGATCCGGAACAGGTCCGCGGCTACGCCGAACAGGCCTCCCGGTCCCTGCGCGACGCGCTGGAGGCCGAGCCGGAGGGCGGAGGCGAGCGCGCGGACGGCGCCGACCGGGTGCGGGCGCAGGAGCGGGTCCGGGTGCACCTCGACCTGGTCGACGCTCTGCTGAAGGCGGACGGGGACCTGGACGAGGCGCAGGACCGCGTCGAAGCGGCCCTTGCGGCCACCACCAGACGAAGCCTGCGCGCCCTGCTTCATGTGCGTGCCGGACGCGTCCGGGTCGCACGATACGCCGAGACGGGCGACGCGCGTGAACTCCGCGAAGCAGTGGACTCGTTCGCGCTGGCGGCAGCGGACATGCCGAGGGACGAGGCCGGTTACTCCGATGTGCTCGCCGAGTGGGGCGAGGCGCTGCTGCACCGTGCGGGCACGGAGAGCGCGGCCCGCGCGTGGGAGCCGCTGTCCCGGGCGATCCGGGTACTGAGGGACTGCCGTACGGAAACGCCCGCGGGCAGCCGGCACACGGCCTACCGACTGCTGATGCTGGGCCGGGCGCTGATCCAGCGCTACCGGCTGCGCGGCGATCGGGTCGATCTGCGGGAGGCGGAGCACCTTTTCGGGTTGGCGGCCGCCGAGGCGGACGACCCGCTGCTGGCCGCCCGGTGTCGGCTGGATCTGGGCCAGACGCACTACGAGGCATACCGGAGCCTTGGCCGTCCGACCCGGCTGGACGACGCGGTCGACGCGTTCCGGGCGGCGGCCGAATCGGCCCGGGAGGCCGAGGCGGACGCGGAGACGGACCGCCGCCGACGCCAGGACGCGGTGGAGCTGGGTGCGCAAGCACACCACTGGCGGGGTATGTCCTATGAGGCGGCGGCCCGTCCCCGCGCGGCCCGCGAGGCGTACCGGACCGCCCGCGCCGAGTGGTCCAGGCTGCCCGACGGCAGCCTCGGTACGGGTGGTCCGACGGCGGCTGACACGGCTCGCCGACTGGCCGAGCTGGAATAGACGCGACGGGCGGGACGGAGAGAGAGGAACGGGGACATGAGCCAACGGGACGAGTCGTCCACCAGGGAGTACACCGGGCCGTTGCCGGATCTGCTGGCGCTGGACCTGGAGGAGCTGCGCACCGTCGAACATCCTGTTCTCCAGGAGGTGCTGGCAGGGCTGCGAGAACGGGCGGAGCGACCGAGCGAGATGCTCTGGGGGTTCAACAGCTCCCTCTGAATGCTGAGTTACAGACCCTTGGATCGCAATCAGTCACCTAGGGACAGAAAAAGACAACTTCGATCGATTGGAGTTTGTATCCGGCCACCGGCCGGGAATGCGCGTCCATACGGGTGGAACCGCCGTGGCGCGTTCGTGAAGCAGCCGCGCGGGGCCTACGGCATGGGGGTGCTGGAGTGTCTGGAACGCATGCCTCCCCTCGGCGGAACCAAACCGCCCGACCCTTCCGGCAGTTCATCGTCAAGGTGCACGGTCGCTGCAACCTCGCCTGCCGTTACTGCTACCTGTACGAGGGTCCCGACCACACCTGGCGCACCCGCCCGCCCGCTGCCCCGGCCGAGGTCCTGGAGCGCGCCGCCGCCCGCATCGCCCAGCACGCCCGCGCTCACGGCCTGACCACCCTCTCCCTCGTCCTGCACGGCGGCGAACCCCTGCTGGCCGGCGCGGACACCCTGGCCCGCTTCACCGACGACGTCCGCGCCCGCGTACCGGCCGGCTGCGCCGTGCAGGCCACCGTGCAGACCAACGCCACCCTGCTGACACGGGAACGCGTGGCCGTACTCGCCCGGCACGGCATCAGAATCGGCATCAGTCTCGACGGGGGCCGCGCCGCGCACAACACCTTGCGCGTCGACCACGCGGGACGGCCGTCCTGGCCCGCCGCCGCACGCGGCGCCCGCCTGGTCGCCGAGTACTTCCCGGAGTCGTACGCCGGCATTCTCACCGTGGTCGACCCCACGACGGACCCCGCCGACGTGTACGACTCCCTGCTCGCGTTGCGCCCACCCGCACTGGATCTGCTGCTGCCGCACGGCAACTGGTCCGCGCTGCCGCCGCACTGGGGGGAGGGGCGTCACGGCGAGTGGCTGTGCCGGGCCTTCGACCGCTGGTGGTCGGCGGGCCGACGGGAGACGCGAGTGCGGCTCTTCGAGGAGTGCCTTGCGCTGCTGCTCGGACTGCCTGCCGCCACCGAGTCCCTGGGGCTCACACCCTTCGACGCCGTCGTGGTCGAGACCGACGGCTCGATCGAACAGGTCGACTCCCTGAAATCGGCCTACGAGGGCGCCGCCGAGACCGGACTGGACGTTTTCCGCCACGACTTCGACGAGGCACTGCGCCACCCCGGCGTGGCCGCACGGCAGGCGGGCCTGGCGGCCCTGGCCGACACCTGCCGCGCCTGCCCGCTGGTCGCGGTGTGCGGCGGCGGTCACTACGCCCACCGGTACAGGGCCGGCGCGGGGTTCACGAACCCGTCCGTGTACTGCGCGGACCTGCAGCGGTTCATCCACCACGTGGCCGGCCGGCTTGCCGGGGAGGGCAGGGGCACCGGCCCCGAGGTATCGGGCACTCGCAAGGACGCGGCGGAACGCACGGTTCAGGCCGCTCGCGATGGGGGCATCAAGTCCGCATTCCCGGTCTCTCGTGAAAGGGATACCGACCCCCCGAAGCCGCCCGCTCTCGCAGCGGGTGCCGACCCCGTCGTCCCGGCCGCTCTCGAAGGAGGCACCCCGTGATACTTCCGGTCGTCACGGACGGCGCACTCGACGAGCTCGCGGCCACCGAAGGCAGCGCCGACACGCTGGCCCTGCTCATCCGTGACCAGGACACCAGGCGACTGCTCCTGGTACGCGCCGTGCTCGACGCCGCCGACGCGGCCGACACGGGCCTGTGTCCCGGTGCGGCGAAGCGGCGGCTGCGGGAGGACTGGGCCCTGTTGACGGCGGCCGACCGCACTGCCGGTGCCGCCGGCTCGCCCGCCCGGGCACGGCTCACCCACCCCTTGATGGGCCCCTGGGCCGGTCGGACCCTGACCGGCCTGACTCCGCGCGACGCCCGGATCACGGCCGAGCACAGGCTCGAACTCCAGCGAAATCTGTCCCACTTCAGCGCGGTCGCGGTGGCCGCCGCAGTCCGTGCGGGGCTGCCGTTCACCACTTCCCTGACCACGCGCGACGGCGTACTGACTCTCCCCTCGCTCGGCGCCCTGCGCAGCGCCGAGCGAGGAGACACGCGCATCGACGTCCACCACGTGGACGGCCGTCTGACACTGCGCCGGCCCGCGGCCGATGATGTCACCGTGCACCTGGAGAGCGGCACCGGAGCCTGGTCGGAGGCGCTCGCCTGGACGCCGGCCCATGCCCTCCCCGGCCTGCTGCCCGGCGGCGCGCCCATGCCGTTGGACGACCTCGACCCCTACCGCGTCCCACCTCGCGAGCCCGAGCATCATGCGTTGAGCGGCCCCGCCGCCCCCGACCATGCCGAACGCAAACGCTGGCTTCAGGCCTGGTCCGGTACGGCGTCCGCGCTGCGCACCGGCGGCGAGCAGCGCCTTGCGGAGACACTCGCCCTGCTGCGCTGCCTGGTCCCGCTGGAGATGCCGCCCGGCGCCGACGGCCGGGGCAGTTGCAGCGGCACCCGGCGCGAGGCGTTCGGCGCGCTGCTGAGCAGTGCCCCGGCGACCCCGGTCGCCTTCGCGGCGACGCTCGTGCACGAGCTCCAGCACACCAAACTCGCCGCGCTCAGCGAGATGGTGGAACTGCACCGGGCCGGTCCCGAGGCCCGCTACTTCGCCCCTTGGCGCCCGGACCCGAGGCCGTACGACGGACTCCTCCAGGGCACGTACTCGCACCTGGCGATGGCGGACTTCTTCCAGCGCCTCGCGCTCGCGGACCCCGCCCGCCAGGAGTCCGCGTGGGCGGAACACGCCCGCTATCACGCCCAGGTCGGCGCGGCCCTGCCCGCGCTGGTCGGCTCGTCCGATCTGACACCCATGGGCCGCCGGTTCGTCGACGGCATGGCAGCCGTGCACGAGCGGCTCGCGGCACACCCCGCGCCGCGTGGATACACGGCGCGCGCGCAGGCGTACGTCAAGGTCATGCGCACCCTCTGGACGCAACGGCGACCCCCGGGATACCCGCTCACGAATCGATGAAAACGCCGACCCCGTCGAATCGACGCATAATCCAGAGTTCGCACCTTTCGCTGCGCGAAGATCGTCGGGCCGAGGCGTTCGTTCATGAAGTCGCCGGACTCCCCAGAGCCGCGCCGAGGTTCTACGATTTCATGACTACGCGCTGGAGGCTGCTGCATGTCTGAAGCTCGTACGCCGGTCCGGTCGACCCAGAAGGGGGCCGCGAGGCAGACCGTCAAAATCAGCTTCGCCGGGTTCAACCGGGCCTGGGCGGCGTGGATCGGGGACAGACTGGAGCGGCGCGGCCTGCGGGTGGTGCACCTGCGCTGGGACGCCCCGCCGGACCAGTCCCTGACCGACTTGCTGCGTGACCTCAGTCTCGGCGAGGGCCGGACGCTGATTCTCGTCAGCGAGTGGTACTTCCAGCTCGGTCCGCGCACCCACGAGGAGTGGAACGAGGCCCTGCGCGAGGTCGTCGCACCCGATCCGTCCCGGTTCGCCGCCGTGTCGGTCACCAATGCTTCCGTGCCGTCGGCCATCGCCGTCCTGCAACCCGTCGACCTGACCAACATGGGCGCGGAAGAGGCCGAACGACGCCTGCTCGAAGGCCTGGACCTGCCGCTCGACACCCCGCCGGCCGTGGACGCGGACCGCCCGACCCCGCGCTTTCCCGCCTCCATGCCCGACGTGTGGGGCGGTGTGCCCCGGCGCAACACCCGCTTCACCGGCCGCGAGCCCCTGCTGAACGACGCCTACCACCTGCTCCAGGGCAGTGAGCCCGGCGCAGGAGTCGTCACGCTGTACGGGATGTCAGGCGTGGGCAAGACTCAGCTGGCCGCCGAGTACGTGTACCGGTTCGGCTCCGAGTACGACGTGGTCTGGTGGGTCGGCGCCGAGAAGAGGGTCACCTACCGCCGGGGCCTCGCCGAACTGGCGCCCCGGCTCGGCCTGACCACCGGATCCGAGTACGGCGAACGGCTGCGCGCCGTCGGTGACTCCCTGCGCCGCGGCAACCCCTACCGCCGGTGGCTGCTCGTCCTGGACGGCGCCGACGAACCCGACCAGATCTGGGACCTGGTGCCCACCGGACCCGGCCACGTGATCATCACCTCCCGCAACCCCGAGTGGGGCGAGCACAACAGCAGGCTGCTCGAAGTCCCCGTCTACGCCCGCGACGAGTCGGTCGCCTTCATCCGGCGCCGCGCGCCCCGCCTGACCGAGCCCGACGCGGACCAGCTGGCCGAGGCCCTGGAGGACCTGCCCCTGCTGCTCGACCAGACGGCCGGCTGGCTCAACGACTCGGACCTGTCGGTCGAGGAGTACATCGCCCTGCTGGAGCGCGGCCTCGACTCGGACATGGTCAAGGTGGCGGCGGACTTCCCCGTGGCCTTCCAGACCGCGTGGTCGATACTGCTGAACAAACTCCGCGAGACCGTCCCCGAGTCGGTCGACCTGCTGCGCCTGTGCACCTTCTTCGCGCCCGGTTTCATCCCGGTCCGCCTGCTGAAGGAGATGTCCCACGACGACCTGCCCGAGCAGATCGCCAGGCTGCTGGCCGACCCGCTGCTGTGGAACAAGGCGATCAACCAGCTCCGCCAGTACTCGGTCATTCGCCTGGAATCGCACGAGGGCACCTTGGACGAGGCGGCCTCCTCGGGCGAGGCGGTCTATCTCCACCGCATGGTCCACCAGATCGTGCACAAGGACATGCCCGAGGCGGACCGGGGGGAGTTCATCGAGGTAGTACGACAGGCCCTCGCCGAGGCCGACCCGGGCCGCCCCACCGACACCCGCAACTGGGACGGGTACGCGGAGATCGTGCCGCACCTGAAGTACGCGGACGTTCTGCTGAGCGAGGACCGCAAGGTCCAGACACTGGTGCTGAACTGCCTCCGGTACATGTGGTTCGCCGGGGAGTACACACCCGGCGTCAAGCTGGGGGCACGGGCGCTCAGGGCCTGGCGCGAACTGCTCGGCGAGACGGACCCCCGGGTGCGGGAGGTGACGTACCACTACGCCAACCTGCTGCGCTCCTCCGGCCGCTTCCAGGAGACGGAGGCGCTCGACCGGGCGGCGGTGGAGCAACTGCGGGAGGAACGTGGCGAGCACGACCTGGACCATCTGCGGATGGCCAGCGGACTCGCGGCCGATCTGTGCTACCTCGCCCGCTACGACGAGGCACTGGAGCTGTGCCAGTGGCTCTACCCCACCTACCGCGGACTCTTCGGCGAGCAGGACTCACGCACCCTCAACGCCCTGAACAACCTGGGTTTCGTCAGGCGGCTCATGGGCCGGTACGAAGAGGCGCGGGGCATCGACCAGCGGACACTGGAGGCGCGACGCCAACTACTGAAGGGCCGCCATCCGTGGACCCTCTTCTCCGAGGTGTCCTACGCGGTCGACCTGCGTCTGCTGGGCCGGTACTCCGAGGCCGAGTCCATCCAGGCGAAGAACGTGCGCGAATACCGCTTCGTCATGGGCGGCGACAACCAGGACACCCTCCGGGCCGAGCACAACCTCGCCCTCTGCCAACTGCGCCTCGGCAACCGCGAGTCGGCGGGCGACCTCCTGACGCGCGTCCTCGAAGGCTACGAGCGCAAACTCGGCGACAACCACATGCTGACCCTGGCCGCCGCCGTCAGTCAGAGCTGCTTCGCCCGCGAGCACGGCGACATCGACCAGGCCCGCGAGGCCGGCGAGTCGGTCATCGCCCGCTACGAGATGCTGCTCCCCGAAGGACACCCCTTCATCATCGGAGCCCGCGCCAACCATGCCCTGGTCCTGCGCAGCGTGGGTGAACGCGAGCACGCGCACGTCCTGGTGGAGCAGGCGCTCGCCGACATGACGATCGCCGTGGGGGAGGGGCACCCCTACACCCTCGGCTGCGCAATCAACGCTTCGGCCCTGCGTAACCTGGTCGGCGAGCCCGAGTCCGCCGCAGAGCTGACCCGGAGCACGATCGCCCGGGCCACCGAGACCCTGGGCCGCACCCACCCGCTCACCCTGTCCGCGCGCGTCGCCCACGCCGCCGACCTGCGTGCCCTGCGGGACCGGCAGCAGGCGGAGAAGGTCGAGCAGGAGGCCCTGTCCGACCTCGCCACCACGCTGGGCGCCCAGCACGTCCACACCATCTCGGCCCGCTCCCGCAACCGCCCCTACTGGGACTTCGAACCACAGGCGAGCTGAGCACAGGGCACGCGAAAGGGCCCGGCCCCGAGTCCGTGCGGACTCGGGGCCGGGCCCTTCGGCATGCGGTGCCAAAGGCCTTACGCCTCGAACACCTCACGCACCAGCTGCTCCTGCTCCGCCTGGTGGCGCTTGGCGGAGCCCACCGCCGGGGACGAGCCGTGCGAGCGCGAGATGCGCCGCAGCCGCTCGCCGGCCGGGACGTCCGCGCCGACGGCCAGGTCGAGGTGGTCGATCAGGTTGAGCGCGATGAACGGCCACGCACCCTGGTTCGCCGGCTCCTCCTGGGCCCAGATGTACTTCGCGACGTTCGGGTACTTGTTGACCTCCGCCTGGAGCTCCGCACCCGGCAGCGGGTACAGGCGCTCGACGCGGATGATCGCCGTGTCCGTGACACCGCGCTTCTGACGCTCGGCCTCCAGGTCGTAGTAGACCTTGCCGGCGCAGAAGACGACCTTGCGGACGGCGGCCGGGTCGACCGAGTCGTCGCCGATGACCGGGCGGAACTCGCCCGAGGTGAACTCCTCCGCCTTCGAGGCCGCCGCCTTCAGGCGCAGCATCGACTTCGGGGTGAAGACGATCAGCGGCTTGTGGTCCGGGTTGTGGACCTGCCACCGCAGGAGGTGGAAGTAGTTCGACGGGAGCGTGGGCATCGCGACCGTCATGTTGTTCTGCGCGCACAGCTGCAGGAAGCGCTCCGGGCGGGCGGACGAGTGGTCCGGGCCCTGGCCCTCGTAGCCGTGCGGGAGCAGCAGCGTGACGCCGGACGTCTGGTTCCACTTCTGCTCGGCCGACGAGATGAACTCGTCCACGACCGTCTGGGCGCCGTTGACGAAGTCGCCGAACTGCGCCTCCCACATCACGAGCGCGTCGGGACGGGCCAGCGAGTAGCCGTACTCGAAGCCCATGGCCGCGTACTCGGAGAGGAGGGAGTTGTAGACGTTCAGGCGCGCCTGGTCCTCGGAGAGGTACTGCAGCGGCGTGTACTCCTCGCCGGTCTCCCGGTCGATCAGCACCGCGTGGCGCTGGCCGAAGGTGCCGCGCTGGGAGTCCTGGCCCGCCAGGCGGACCGGGGTGCCCTCGAGCAGCAGGGAGCCGACGGCCAGGGTCTCGCCCATGCCCCAGTCGATCGTGCCGTCCTCGACCATCGACGCCCGGCGCTGCAGCTGCGGCAGCAGACGCGGGTGGACGGTGATGTTGTCGGGGATGTTGACCTGGGACTCGGCGATCCGCTTGACGACCTCCGCGGAGATCGCGGTCGGGACCGCCACCGGGAAGTTGTCGCTCGGCGCCTGGGACTCGCCCTGCGCCGGCTGCGCCGTGGCCTCGCGGACCTCGGTGAAGACCTTCTCCAGCTGGCCCTGGTAGTCCTGCAGCGCCTGCTCGGCCTCTTCCAGGGTGATGTCGCCGCGACCGATCAGGGACTCGGTGTAGAGCTTGCGCACCGAGCGCTTCTTGTCGATCAGGTCGTACATCAGCGGCTGGGTGAAGGCCGGGTTGTCCGACTCGTTGTGACCGCGGCGGCGGTAGCAGATGAGGTCGATCACCACGTCCTTGTTGAACGCCTGACGGAACTCGAAGGCGAGCCGCGCGACGCGGACCACGGCCTCCGGGTCGTCGCCGTTCACGTGGAAGATCGGGGCCTCGATCATGCGGGCCACGTCCGTCGCGTACATGGAGGAACGCGAGGACTCGGGGGCCGCGGTGAAGCCGACCTGGTTGTTGATGACGATGTGGACCGTGCCGCCGGTGCGGTAACCGCGCAGCTGCGACATGTTCAGGGTCTCGGCCACCACGCCCTGGCCCGCGAAGGCCGCGTCGCCGTGGATCGCCACCGGCAGGACCGTGAAGTCCGTGCCGCCCTTGTTGATGATGTCCTGCTTGGCGCGCGCGACGCCCTCCAGGACCGGGTCCACCGCCTCCAGGTGCGAGGGGTTCGCGACCAGGGAGACCTTGATCTGCTCGCCGTCGAGACCGGTGAAGGTGCCCTCGGCGCCCAGGTGGTACTTCACGTCGCCGGAGCCGTGCATCGACTTCGGGTCGAGGTTGCCCTCGAACTCGCGGAAGATCTGCGCGTACGACTTGCCGACGATGTTGGCGAGGATGTTCAGGCGGCCGCGGTGGGCCATGCCGATGATGACCTCGTCCAGGCGCGACTCGGCGGCGGAGTCGATCACCGCGTCGAGCAGCGGGATGACGGACTCGCCGCCCTCCAGCGAGAAGCGCTTCTGGCCGACGTACTTCGTCTGCAGGAAGGTCTCGAAGGCCTCCGCCGCGTTCAGGCGGCGCAGGATGCGCAGCTGCTCCTCGCGCTCCGGCTTGGAGTGCGGGCGCTCGACGCGGTCCTGGATCCACTTGCGCTGCTTGGGGTCCTGGATGTGCATGAACTCGATGCCGGTGGTGCGGCAGTACGAGTCGCGCAGCACGCCGAGGATGTCGCGCAGCTTCATCATCGACTTGCCGGCGAAGCCGCCGACGGCGAACTCGCGCTCCAGGTCCCACAGGGTGAGGCCGTGCTCGGTGATGTCCAGGTCGGGGTGCTTGCGCTGCTGGTACTCCAGCGGGTCGGTGTCGGCCATGACGTGGCCGCGGACCCGGTAGGAGTGGATCAGCTCGAAGACACGGGCGGCCTTGGTGACGTCGTCGTCGTGGCTGGCGTCGATGTCCTTGAGCCAGCGGACCGGCTCGTAGGGGATGCGCAGCGCTTCGAAGATCTCGTCGTAGAAGCCGTTCTCGCCGAGGAGAAGGTTCGCGACCTGGCGCAGGAACTCGCCGGAGGCGGCGCCCTGGATGACCCGGTGGTCGTAGGTCGACGTGAGCGTCATGACCTTCGCGACACCGAGCTTGTTCAGGGTGTCCTGGCTGGTGCCCTGGAACTCCGCCGGGTAGTCCATGGAGCCGACGCCCATGATCACCGACTGGCCGGGCATCAGGCGCGGGACCGAGTGCACGGTGCCGAGGCCACCGGGGTTGGTCAGGGAGACCGTGACACCGGTGAAGTCGTCCATCGTGAGCTTGCCCTCGCGGGCGCGGCGGACGATGTCCTCGTAGGCCTGCCAGAACTCGAAGAAGTTCAGCGTCTCGGCCTTCTTGATCGCCGCGACGACCAGCTGGCGGTCACCGTTGGGCTTGACCAGGTCGATGGCGAGACCGAGGTTGACGTGCGGCGGCTTGACGAGGGTCGGCTTGCCGTCCTTCTCGCCGAACGACCAGTTCATCGCCGGCATGGCCTTGATGGCCTGCACCATCGCGAAGCCGATCAGGTGCGTGAAGGAGATCTTCCCGCCCCGGGCGCGCTTCAGGTGGTTGTTGATGACGATGCGGTTGTCGAACAGCAGCTTCACCGGGACCGCGCGGACCGAGGTGGCGGTCGGCAGCTCCAGCGAGGCGTTCATGTTCTTGACGACCGCGGCGGCGGGGCCACGCAGCGTGACCAGCTCCGGTCCCTCGAGGGACGTGGTGGCCGCGGTGGCGGGCGCCGCGGGGGCGGCCTTCGCCTTCGGCTGGGCGGGCGCCTGCGCGGGCGTCGCCGGCCGGACCGGGGCGGCGACGGCCGGGGCCGCGGGGGCGGCCGGGGCAGGAGCCGCGACGGGCTTCGGTGCGACCGGGGCCGGCGCGGGCGCGGCCGGGGCCTGCGGAGCCGGGGTGGTGGTCTCTGCGGCCCCCGCGGCCGCAGTACCCGCCGGAGCCGACGCGGCAGGCGCGCCCGGCTTGTAGTCGGCGAAGAAGTCCCACCAGGCACGGTCTACGGAGTTCGGGTCCTGGAGGTACTGCTGATAGATCTCATCGACGAGCCACTCGTTGGCACCGAACGCGGCGGCGGGATTCTTCCCGGCTTGGTCGTCGGTAGAGATGCTCGAGTTACTGGGGGACTGTGGCGACACGGCGGCAACCGCCCTCTTCCGCTTCACAAGGTGATGGACAGCGGGAATAAAGGCTACGCCTCCAAGACCGCGAAGGTCAGGTCGGGCTGGTTCATCGTCGCGTAAGTCACATCGGGAAGCGTGTTTCGGGGCGCGATATGGCGGGAAACAAGCGTGGTTCCGCTGGTGACAGTGCGAAGAAGGGTGCGCCGACGGGGGCCCGGCGCGCGGTCGCTCGGAGCGTGGCGCGGGGCCGTCCCTGATCACACGTGTCCGGCTGCGCGAACGCTCGTGGATCTTGGTCTTCCGGTTCGAACTTTACGTCAACTTGGCGTTGAGGAAGGTCCCGGGAGGGTGACGATGATGCGGCAGCCCCGCTCGGATTCGGCCACACCGATCCGGCCGCCGTGCAGATCCACCGCCCACCGGGCGATCGCCAGGCCCAGGCCCGTACCGCCGTCGCTGCCCGGACCGTGCGGCCGGGTCACCGAACCCCGGTTGAACCGCTCGAACACCCGGTGCCACTCCGACCTGGGAATGCCCGGACCCTCGTCCAGGACCTCCAGCTCCAGCGACTCCGGCAGCGCCCCGCGCCGTGCCTTCAGCGTCACCCGGCCGTACGGCGGGCTGTGCTTGACCGCGTTGTCGATGAGGTTGGCCACGACCTGGTGGATGCGCTCGGGGTCCGCGTGCGCGGCCAGCTCCGGCGGGGAGACGTCGAGGTGCAGATGCACGTCCGTCCGCGTGTGACTGCCCGAGCCGGAGGCCATGCCCGCGCGCGCGGAGGCGACCATGTTGGCCTCCTTCAGCACGCCCGACAGGTACGGCCACACCTCGAAACGGCGCGTCTTCAGCGGTACGACGCCGTTGTCGAGCCGGGACAGGTCCAGCAGCGTCTCCACCAGCCGGCCGAGCCGCTCCGTCTGCTTCAGGGCCGTCCGCATCGTCTCGGGGTCGGCCTCGGTGACCCCGTCGACGATGTTCTCCAGCACCGCGCGCAGCCCCGCGATGGGGGTGCGCAGCTCGTGCGAGACGTTGGCCACCAGCTCCTTGCGCTGGAGGTCCTGCGCCTCCAGCTCGTCGGCCATGACGTTGATCGCCCCGGCCAGGTCGCCCAGCTCGTCGCGGCGGTTCTCGCGCACCCGGCGCGTGTAGTCGCCCTGCGCGATCGAGCGGGCCACCGCGGTCATCTCGTCCAGCGGCGCGGTGAGCGAGTGCGCCACGAACTGCGTTATCAGCAGCGTGGCGATCATCGAGAAGACCGTGATGAAGCGCAGCTCGGTCTTGGTGTGCACCGCGATCATGGACAGACCGGTGGTGATCAGCACCGAGATGACGACCAGCGCACCCAGTTTGGTCTTGATCGAGAACGGGCGTACGCCGCCCCAGGGGTCGTCCCCGGGGCTCCTCCGTGCGGCATCCCGTCCGTCGCTCATGGCGTCGGGGTCTCCAGGGCGTAACCGACGCCGTGCACCGTGCGGATCCGCTCGGCGCCGATCTTCCGGCGCAGTGCCTTGATGTGGCTGTCGACGGTGCGGGTGCCGGAGGCATCCGCCCAGTCCCACACCTCGGCCAGCAGCTGCTCCCGGGAGAGCACCGCGCGCGGGGTGTTCGCCAGGCACACCAGCAGGTCGAACTCGGTGGGCGTGAGGTGCACGTCCTCCGCCTTGACCCGCACCCGGCGCTGCGCGTGGTCGATCTCCAGCTCGCCGAGGCGCAGGATGCCCGAGCGCGGAGTGGCGGCGGCCAGCGCGGCCCGCTCCACCCGGCGCAGCAGGACGTGCACGCGCGCGGCCAGCTCCCGGATCGAGAACGGCTTGGTCATGTAGTCGTCGGCGCCGACCCCGAGCCCGACCAGCATGTCGGTCTCGTCGTCACGCGCGGTGAGCATCATCACCGGCACCGGGCGCTGGGCCTGCACGCGGCGGCAGACCTCCAGGCCGTCGAAGCCGGGCAGCATGATGTCGAGGATCAGCAGGTCAGGCTGCCAGGCCTCGGCCGTGTCGACCGCGGAGGGACCGTCGCCCGCGGTTTGCACAAGAAATCCCTCAGCGCGGAGCCGGGCCGCGATGGCGTCGACGATCGTGGGGTCGTCCTCGACGACCAGAACCCGACGCTGCGCGCCCTGGGTGGCCGTCGCCGCGCCGCTCTGGGAGGTGTGTGTCTGCTCCATCGCCCGCCCCTGTTGCTTTCCGGAATCCGTGGGGTGATCCCATGTCTGCGTTTGACGCTTGAATGATCGGCGTCACGGCAGCACATTACGGGGACTCGCCGTGCCGTCGCTATCCAGGTCGGACGGCGAGGTGCACCGCGTCCGGAACGCCCCGGGCAACGGGGACCTCTTCGGTACGCACCTGCCGGAACCCGGCATTCCGCAAGGTTCCTTCAAATTCCGGAGAGGGCTGGGCCGACCATACGGCCAGCACTCCGCCCGGCCTCAACACCCTTGCGCAGGCCGCGAGTCCGGAGGGCGCGTAGAGGCCCCCGTTGTCCTCGGTGACCGTCCATCCGGGACCGTTGTCGATGTCGAGACACAGCGCGTCGAACGTGTCCGATGTCTCATTGACGTAAGAGACCAGATCACCCTCGATGATCTCGGTCCGGGAGTCGGCGAGCGCGTCCGCGGACAGTTCGGACAGCGGTCCGGTGCGGTGCCATTCGACGACGGCGGGCTCCCGCTCCACCACCGCGATCCGCCCCCAGCGGGGGTCGGCGGCAGCGTGTGCGAGGGAGAATCCCACGCCCAGGCCGCCGATCAGCACGTCCGGCGCCGGGCGGTCGTCCAGCGCGTCCCGAGCCGCGTCGACCAGCAGCCGCTCCGAGCGGCCGTCGGAGGTGTCCATCAGGAAGCAGCCGTTCGCGATGATCTGCAGCAGCGCGCCGTGCCTGCGCAGCACCACCTCGCCGAACGGGCCGTCGCGCCGGTCCAGGACCACGGGCGCGCCGGGGGAGTCGTACACGGCAGTCATACGGCCATCCTGCTCCAACTCGGCTTCACGGTCACCGGAATTACGCAGGGTGTGCGCGTTCCCGGGCGGCCACGGCACCGGTTGCACTCGTTCGTGGGACGCGCGGAGGCGTGGGTATGCGGAGGCGTGGGCATACGGAGGTGCGGACGTGCGGGCCGCGCGGGACGGCCGGTCAGGCGAAGGTGAGCTGCTCCCCGGCCGGCGGCGGCAGCAGGGTCCTCGTCAGCCGCTCGACTCCGGCCCGCCACCGCCGGTCACCGGACTCCTCCCAGAGTTCCATCAGCTCGGACGGTCCGGTCGCGATCCGGTCCAGCGCCTCGACGGCCAGGGGGCGCAGTGCCGCGAGATCGGGAAGGGGCTCGTCGGGGCCGTAGGAGGTGTCGACGGGCTCGCCGTCCGGGCACTGCGCGGCCACCAGTGCCGCCGCGGCGCAGGCCTCCTCGCCCTCGGGCGCGTCGAGGTAGCCGTCCGTCTCCACCGCCCGCAGGAGGGCGGCCCGGACCATTGCGGCGCGCTCGTCCGGCGCGGCGTCGTCGAGGTCGTTGCACCAGTCCGCGGCGGTGTCGTTGTCGAAGGGGCCGATGTCCCAGGTGCCCACGCTTCACTCCGTCCGAGTCGGTCGTCCGTGTCGATGCGGCGCAGCCTGTCACCCGGCACTGACAACCCGTCGCCACCTCCGTCGCTACCTGTGCGGTCCCACCCGCCCGGCAGCTGATCGCCCAGAGCGAACACCGTGCGGGGAACAATCCCGGGCTCACGTGCATTGAGTCGGTATTGCTCAAGTTGACTGCCAAAGGGGAGATCATGGCTGATGAGGCCACGGCGTTCACGCTCGTCCTGCCCGTGCTGCCGCTCGACGACGAGGTCGTCCTGCCCGGCATGGTGGTTCCGCTGGACCTGAGCGATGCCGAGGTGCGGGCCGCCGTCGAGGCCGCGCAGGCCGCCGCACAGGCGGAGTCCGGCAAGCCCAGGGTGCTGCTGGTGCCGCGCGTCGACGGGACGTACGCCACGACCGGTGTGCTGGGCACCGTCGAGCAGGTCGGCCGGCTGGCCGACGGCGACCCGGGTGCCCTGATCCGCGGCCGGGCCCGGGTGCGGATCGGCGCCGGTACGACGGGACCGGGCGCCGCCCTGTGGGTCGAGGGCGCCCGCGTCGAGGAGAGCGTGCCCGAGCCCCTGCCCGGCCAGGTCACGGAACTCGTCAAGGAGTACAAGGCGCTCGCCACCACCTGGCTGAAGAAGCGCGGCGCCTGGCAGGTCGTGGACCGCGTCCAGGCCATCGAGGACGTCTCCGCCCTCGCCGACAACTCCGGCTACTCACCCTTCCTGACCATCGAGCAGAAGACCGAGCTGCTGGAGACCGCCGACCCGGTGGCCCGCCTGAAGCTCGCCGCACAGCAGCTGCGCGACCACCTCGCCGAGCAGGACGTGGCGGAGACCATCGCCAAGGACGTCCAGGAGGGCGTCGACCGGCAGCAGCGCGAGTTCCTGCTGCGCCGCCAGCTCGAAGCGGTCCGCAAGGAGCTGCGCGAGCTGAACGGGGACGGCAAGGACACGGTCGAGGAGTCCGACGACTACCGCGCCCGCGTCGAGGCCGCCGACCTGCCGGAACACGTCCGCGAGGCCGCCCTCAAGGAGGTCGACAAGCTGGAGCGCTCCAGCGACCAGTCGCCCGAGGGGTCCTGGATCCGCACCTGGCTGGACACGGTCCTGGAGATGCCGTGGAACACGCGCACCGAGGACGCCTACGACATCCAGGGCGCCAAGGCGGTCCTGGACGCCGAGCACGCGGGCCTCGAGGACGTGAAGGAACGCATCACCGAGTACCTGGCGGTGCGCAAGCGGCGCGGCGAGCGCGGCCTCGGCGTCATCGGCGGCCGGCGCGGCGGCGCGGTGCTCGCGCTCGTCGGGCCGCCCGGCGTCGGCAAGACCAGCCTCGGCGAGTCCGTCGCGCACGCGATGGGGCGCGAGTTCGTCCGCGTCGCCCTCGGCGGCGTCCGCGACGAGGCCGAGATCCGCGGTCACCGCCGTACCTACGTCGGCGCGCTGCCCGGCCGGATCGTCCGGGCGGTCAAGGAGGCCGGGTCCATGAACCCGGTGGTCCTGCTCGACGAGATCGACAAGGTCGGCTCGGACTTCCGCGGCGACCCCGCCGCGGCCCTGCTGGAGGTCCTGGACCCGGCGCAGAACCACACCTTCCGGGACCACTACCTGGAGGTCGAACTGGACCTGTCCGACGTGGTCTTCCTCGCCACCGCCAACGTCCTGGAGGCCATCCCGGAGGCGCTGGCCGACCGGATGGAGATCGTCCGCCTGGACGGCTACACCGAGGACGAGAAGGTCGTCATCGCCCGTGACCACCTGCTCCCGCGCCAGCTGGAGCGGGCCGGCCTGAACAAGGACGAGGTCACCCTCGACGAGGGCGCGCTGCGCAAGCTCGCCGGCGAGTACACCCGCGAGGCGGGCGTACGCACCCTGGAGCGGGCCGTCGCCCGGCTGCTGCGCAAGATCGCGGCCCAGCACGAACTCGGCCGGCGCGAGCTGCCGTTCACCGTCCGGGACGGGGACCTGCGCGGCCTGATCGGGCGCCCGCACCACGTGCCCGAGTCCGCGCAGGACCCGGCCGAGCGCCGGACCGCCGTCCCCGGCGTGGCCACCGGCCTCGCCGTCACCGGCGCCGGTGGTGACGTGCTCTACGTGGAGGCGTCTCTCGCGGACCCCGAGACGGGCGCGGCGGGCCTGACCCTGACCGGTCAGCTCGGCGACGTCATGAAGGAGTCGGCGCAGATCGCGCTGAGTTTCCTGCGCAGCCACGGCGCCGAACTGGAGCTCGCGGTGGGCGACCTGAAGGACCGGGGCGTGCACATCCACTTCCCGGCGGGCGCGGTGCCCAAGGACGGTCCGAGCGCGGGCGTCACGATGACCACCGCTCTCGCGTCCCTTCTCTCCGGGCGCCTGGTCCGCACGGACGTGGCGATGACCGGCGAGGTCTCGCTGACCGGCCGGGTGCTGCCCATCGGCGGCGTGAAGCAGAAGCTCCTCGCCGCGCACCGCGCCGGGGTGACCACCGTGATCATCCCCAAGCGCAACGAGCCCGACCTGGACGACGTCCCGGCCGAGGTGCTGGACACGCTCGACGTCCACGCCGTGACCGACGTCCGCCAGGTCCTGGAACTGGCACTCGCGCCCGCCGCACACGGAGCGCACGGCGCGACGCCGGAGGTCCCGGTCGCCGCGTGACGCCGGCGTCCCCTGACGGACATCGGCCGCGCCGACCGGACGAGTGAGGGCCCGGGCTCCCCGAAGGGACCCGGGCCCTCACCACGCCCTGAGCGCGCGTACCCCCGGCCGGGAGGGTGCTGAGGTCAGCCGAGGGCCAGTGCCTGCACCCGGTCCAGCGCACCGTTGCCGTGCTTGTCCGGGGGCAACCCCCGTACCCCCGGCCGGGAGGGTGCTGAGGTCAGCCGAGGGCCAGTGCCTGCACCCGGTCCAGCGCACCGTTGCCGTGCTTGTCCGGGGGCAACCCCCGTACCCCCGGCCGGGAGGGTGCTGAGGTCAGCCGAGGGCCAGTGCCTGCACCCGGTCCAGCGCACCGTTGAACTTGTCGTGGTCGCCCACGGTCGGGCCGCTGGAGGTGTACTGCCACATGGTGTAGAAGCCCCAGCCCGCAGGCAGCGTCCCCGGGTCCGCGGCGTAGCGGGCGATCCACAGCGGGTTGTTCGACGCGAAGCCGCCGTAGTTGCCGGTGCACTGGGTCCACCAGCTGGTGGCCGTGTAGATCACGGCGTCGCGGCCGGTGCGCGCCTTGTAGGTGTTGAGGAAGTCGGCGATCCAGTTGACCATCGCGCCCGTCGACAGGCCGTAGCAGGCGGCGCCGTACGGGTTCCACTCGATGTCGAGCGCGCCGGGCAGCGTCTTGCCGTCGCGGGACCAGCCGCCGCCGTGGTCGACGAAGTAGTTGGCCTGGGTCGCGCCGCTCGTGGTGTCCGGGGTGGCGAAGTGGTAGCCGCCGCGGATCATGCCGACGTTGTACGAGCCGTTGTACTGCTGGGCGAAGTACGGGTTCGTGTAGTACGTGCCCTCCGTGGCCTTGGTGTAGGCCCAGCGGACGCCGCTGTTCCACAGCGTGGCCCAGTCGACGTTGCCCTGGTGGCCCGAGACGTCGACGCCCTCGGTCTGGACGGCGGCGGTGGCGGCGGGGGAGCCGCCGCGGCCGTCGTGGGCGACGACGCCCATGCCCATGAAGGCGGAGCCGCGCGCGGGCGTGGTCGCGGCCTGGGCGGTGGTGAGGGGCAGGGCGAGGGAGAGCGCCGCGAGCAGGGCCGTGACGAGGGCGGCCAGGGCGCGGGGGCGGATGGAGCCAGGTCTGTGCACGGGCATGACGTGCCTCCGAGGAACGAGGTGGGGGGATCCTGAGGTGACCACTGGGCCCACTGGCGTGGGCATGCCATTCCTTGTCCGGTAAAGAAGCTACGCACGTAGATGGCCGCGAGGGAAGAGGGTCCGGATGCCGCCGTTGGTCTACGCCTGCGAAATACTGGCGGAGCTGCGGCAATGACGGGGTTTGACGGAAACTTTCAGGACCGCGAAACCGAGCAGGGGTGCTGACGTGCACGAGGACGGAAACAGCGAGGCGCATCGCGTCACCGACGAGGTGACGCCGAGCGGCGCGGACCAGGAGTTCCTGGCGCTGGAACGTGAGTTGACCGTGCTGCTGCGGCGCGCCCGGGCCAGCCAGGGCGAGATGGCCCGCGAGGTCCATCCCGACCTGGAGTCCGCCGCGTACGGCCTGCTCATCCGCCTCGACGAACTCGGCGGCCAGCGCGCCACCGAACTCGCCGCCTACATCGGCGTCGGCAAGGCGACCATGTCCCGCCAGCTGCGCGCCCTGGAGGAGCTGGGTCTCGTCGCCCGCGCGCCCGACCCGGCCGACGGCCGCGCCTGGCTGGTCACCCTCACCGACGAGGGCCGCAGTCGCGTCGGCAAGGTCCGCGAGGCACGCCGCGCCCGTTACGTCTGCCAGCTCTCCCACTGGGACCGCGGCGAGGTCGCCGAACTGGCCCGGCTGCTGAACCGGTTGAACGGCGGCACGGAGAAGCACAGCTGAACGGCGGGCCGGAGAAGCGCAGCTGCACGGCGGCACGGAGAGACGCGGCTGACCGGGCCGCGCGCTCACAGCTCCACGTACAGCACCGTCGCGTCGTCGTGCGCCTTGCCGCGCCGCGGGAACGTCCGCTCCTGGAGGTCCGCGGACTCCAGCTCCCGTACCCGGTCGACCAGGGAGCGGGCGCCCTCCTTGGCGACGAGGTCGAACAGGGCGGTCCAGTCGCCCTCGCGGAATTTCTCCGTCCAGCGGGTGGCGCCGTCCGTCAGCGCGGTCAGGGCGCGGACCTCGTGGCGGGGCACGGTGCCGGTGACGGCGCGGCCGGCGACCGAGGGGTCGGCGGCGGCCGTGAAGAAGCCGCCCTCCTTGTTGCGCAGGGTGGCGTCGACCAGGGCGTCGGTGGCGAGGGCGGACCGGGGCAGCCGGCCGAGGCGGTCGTCCAGGACCGGGGTGACCGTGCCGGCGGGGGAGCGCAGGAGCAGCGCGGAGTCCGACAGGACCAGGTAATCCAGGGTGTCGGCCGACCAGCGCGCCAGGACGACGGTCGCCTGCGGGGTGCGCGGGTGAGAAAGGTCACACGTGTTCGCGTGGGCCTCGGAAGTCCGGCCGATCGCCCGGGAAAGCACCTCCGGCAGCGTCAGATCTCGGCTCGAAAGGGTCAGTTCGGTCAGGGCGCCGCCCAGTCGGGAGGTGAACCAGGGGACCGTGTGCAGGCAGCCCGTGCCGTCCCGGGGCGGTGTCACTCCGTCCAGCAAGATCGCACAACCTCCCTGACCGGAGGCGGGTAGTCCGACACCGGCGAAGTCCTCGTTGGGGCGGGACGGGTCGCCGGGTTCCGTGACGAGTTCGGTGCGCATCCGGTCAGTCTGCACGAGCCCTTCACAGGCTTCCCCAAAGAGCGCCGGGCGTGGCGGAATTGATGCGACCGTGCAGGTCAGACGCCTGCTTTGGGGGTAATTGGCATACTCCGGGAACGCGTGGCGGCGAATACTGCCAAAGGCTGCCGCGCGCGTCCAACCGGCCCGCCGTGGACGGCCGTCGCACCGGCCGGCGCAACTTGCCCGTCAACTCCCGTCCGATGTTCACTCCTTCGGGTGGCCGGTCAGGTGATGCACGACCCCTGCCCACCGGCGCTGGGAGGGTCGGGAACCGTACGAACCGGGTGTTCGCACCACTTAACACCGAGACGACGGGTCACCGCCCGGGACCTTGGGTAGACGAGTTCAGGAATGCGAGCACCGGTGCAGAAGAAGCGGCCGCGGCGCACAAGCAGGCAGACGGCCCCCGAGGGGATTGCCGAACAGACCCCCGTCGGAACCGGCCGCCCCACTCATGTGCGTACCCGTCTGATCATTGCCGTGGCGGCGGTGGCCGCAGCCATCGCCGGAGCCGGGGCACCCGCGCTCCTCACCGCCTCCGGGGACGTCAGCGACTCCCAGGAACTGGTGACACTGGCCGGGCGTACCCAGGACGCGCTCGCGCTCGCCCACTCGCTCGCCGACGAACGCGACGAGGTCACCGCCTATCTCGCCGCCGGACGCCCCAAGGCGCAGGCGCCGTCGGAGCAGCGCAGCGCGCGGGTCGACCGCCAGATAGAGGACCTGCGCACCGACACCGGCACCCCGGCGCGGCTGCTGACCGACCTCGACGGCATCGCCACCGTCCGGCGCGCCGCCCTCACCGGCAAGACGGACGCGCTGCGGACCCACCAGGCGTACTCGGCGACCATCACCGAACTGCACCGGCTCGCCCAGCTGCTGGCCGAGCGGATGCCCCCGAGGGCCGGCTCCGGCACCTACTCGCTGGCCGAACTGGACACCGCCGTCCAGCAGTCCGCCGCCGCCCGCGGCCTGCTGCTGGCCGCGCTGAACATCCCGTCCTCGACCAGGACGGTGATCGACCCGGCCACCGGCCTGCCCACCACGACCAGCACCTCGACCGACGCGGACCGCGCCAAGCGGGACGCGCTCACCGCCGCCGCCCAGCAGGCCCGGCTGCGCGCCGACGCGGCCCTCGCCGACTTCCGCGCGACCGCGCCCAAGGCGTCCGTCGACTCCTACGACTCCACGGTCACCGGAGTCGAGGTCAACTCCGCCGACAAGTACCTCGCCGCCCTCACCGACCAGCCCACGCTCGCCGACAGCGAGCTGGCCACCAGCGCCCGGAAGCTGGACGCGGCCCTGTCCGCCCGGGTCGATCTGATGCGCGGCGCCGAGTCGGCCCTCTACGACCACCGCACCAAGGACCTCGCGCAGCTCCGGGACGAGGACGTCACCGCCCTGGAGATCCGCGTCGCCGTCCTCGGCGCCCTCATGCTGGTCGCCGTCGGCATCGCCACCGCCATGGCCCGCACCCTGACCCGCCCGCTGTCGGTCCTGCGCCGCGGCTCGGCGCGGCTGGCCGGCGCCGAGGACCTGGCGGTCCAGGAGCCGATCGCCTTCACCGGCCGCAACGACGAGTTCGCGCAGGTCGTCCGCTCGGTCAACGCCCTGCACGCGCACGCCGTCACCCTGCACGCCACGCTGAACGAGCGGGCCGGTGCGCTGAACGACCGCGTCGCCACCCTGGAGGCCGACCGCAAGCACCTGGTCGGCCAGCGGCAGAAGATGGCCGACGCCCGCGAGGAACTGCGCGCCGAACTCGCCGAGTCCGCAGCCCAGATGGAACGGCTGCGCACCACCATCGGCGGCACCTTCGTCAACCTGGCGCTGCGCACGCTCGGCCTGGTCGAGCGCCAGCTGTCGGTCATCGAGGGCCTGGAGGAGCGCGAGCAGGACCCCGAGCGGCTCGGCACCCTCTTCAAGCTGGACCACTTCGCCACCGTCATGCGCCGGCACAGCGAGAACCTCCTGGTCCTCTCCGGCACCGAGCACGTCCAGCAGCACCACGGCCCGGTCCCGCTGGTCGACGTGGTCCGCGCGGCCGTCAGCGAGATCGAGCGCTACGAGCGGGTCCGGATCACCACGCTGCCCCCGCACGCGCACATCGCGGGCTTCGCCGCCGACGACCTCTCCCACCTCCTCGCCGAACTCATGGAGAACGCCACCTCGTTCTCCCCGCCCGACCAGTCCGTCGAGGTCTCCGGGTGGCTGCTGGAGTCCGGCGAGATCATGCTGTCGGTCCAGGACGAGGGCATCGGCATGACGGGCGACCGCCTGGAGCGCCTCAACACCCGCCTCGCCGAGTTCGACCCCGAGTCGCCGTACGACCAGGAGGGCGCGGACGGCCTCGGCCTCGGCCTGTACGTCGTGGCCCGACTGGCCCACCGGCACGGCGCCCGCGTGCAGCTGCGCGAGCAGAAGCAGGGCGGGATCGCGGCCGTGGCCGTGCTGCCGCGCTCCCTGCTCGCCGAGGCTCCCGCCACGCCGGGCCCGGCCGGCCGCCCCGGTGTCGTCCAGACCTTCAGCCTCCCCGGCGCCGACGCCGAGGCCAACTCCAACGTCCTGCTCGCCCGCACCAAGAGCACCGATCCACTGGTGGCCCTGGCGGAGCGGTCGGTACGCGAGGCGGAGAAGGCCGAACGGCAGCAGGCACCGGCGGACGATGCGGCGGAGCCCGCCCCCGAAAGCCCCGCGAACTTCGAGAGCCCCGCAGGCGCGATCTTCGAGAGCCCCGCAGGCTCCGAGAGCCACGACAGCCCCGTAAGCCCCGAAGCCACCGAGCCGGAGGCCCCCGAGACCCACAGCAGGGCGGAGGCGACCGACCGGGCCACCGGGGAGACGCCGAGCCGCCCGAAGGAACCGGCGGAGACTTTCGCCGAGACCACCATGGAGCTGCTGCTCCCGGACCCCGCGACCGCTCCGGAGGCCCCTGGGCCGACGGCTGTCGAGGGCACCGGGACGGCCGGCTCCGCACCGATGACCCACGAGGCCCCGGGGCACGCCCGCTCCCCCGAACCCGGGGCCGCAGACGGCGAGGCCGCCCCGCAGGGGCCGTCCGCACCCGACGACGAGAACCGCTCGGGTGGTACGGACGGCCACGAAGCCGCCGAAGGCGAAGCCGAGGCGATCACCAGCAAGGGCCTTCCCAAACGCACCCCCAAGATCACCAGCCCCGCCGAGGCACCGCGCCAGCGGACCCGCTCCGTCGACGCCGAAGCCCTGCGCCGCAGGCTCGGCGGCTTCAGCCGCGGGGCCACCGCCGGCTACCGCGACGTAGAGGCGGAGATCTCCGCAACCACCGAACCAGCCACGGGGGGCACAGCCGAGGAGGCAAGCAGTTGACCGCGCCCAGTACCTACGGCCTGAGCAGCGCCGCCCGTAACCTGCAATGGCTGCTGACCAATCTGGTCGAGGAAGTACCCGGCATCCAGTCCGTCGCAGTCGTCTCCTCCGACGGCCTGCTGCTCCTGTCCTCCGACCCCAGTCACACGGAGGAGACACGCCAGGCGCGTCCGACCAAGGGCCCCCGCGGCTCCTCGGCGGACCTGGCCACCATCGTCTCCGGCATCGGCAGCCTCACCCTCGGGGCCACCAAGCTCATGGAGTACGGCGGGATCAAGCACACGATGGTCGCGATGGAGGAGGGCAGCCTCTTCGTGATGTCGATCAGCGACGGCTCGCTGCTCGGCGTCCACGGCTCCGCGGAGTGCGACATGAGCGTGGTGGCCTACCACATGGCCCTCTTCGTGGGCCGCGCCGGCCACGTGCTGACCCCCGAACTCCGCAGCGAGCTGCGCAAATCACTGGAAGCCGATTCGACGGGGAGCGGCCGATGAGCGGCACCGGCAAAAGGCACCAGCTCCCGGTGCGCGGCGGCGATCGCAAGAAACCCGCCCGGGTCCGCCCCTACTCGCTCACCGGCGGCCGTACCCGCTTCGGCCACGTCCTCCTCGTCGAGACGTTCGTCGCGGCCATCGAGGCCCCCGAGGAGCGCAAGGAGCTGACGAGTACGCCGGTGTCCGCCCGGATCATGCCGGAGATGCTGGCCATCGTCGAACTCTGCCGCCGTATGCGCACGGTGGCCGAGATCGCCGCGCTGCTGCAGATGCCGCTCGGCGTGGTCCGCGTGCTCCTGAGCGATCTCGCGGACCAGGGAAAGATCCGTGTGTACGGCACCGGGACCGGTCACGGCACCGGCCGGCCGAACCGCGCGCTGCTGGAAAGGGTGCTGAGTGGACTCCGCCGTCTCTGACGCCTCCGCCGCCGGGGGCGTCCCCCTCGTCGGTGGCTTCTCCGAGCCCGACGAGGACCTGAAGGCCTGGCAGCAGGACCGCAGCCAGGCCCCCGTCGCCACGAAGATCGTGGTGGCGGGCGGCTTCGGCGTGGGCAAGACCACGCTGGTCACGTCCGTCTCGGAGATCACGCCTCTGCAGACCGAGGCGCTGATGACCCAGGCGAGCGAGGAGACCGACGACCTCACCGCCACGCCGGACAAGCTGACCACCACGGTGGCCATGGACTTCGGCCGCCTCACGCTCGACGACGACCTGGTGCTCTACCTGTTCGGCACGCCGGGCCAGCAGCGCTTCTGGTTCATGTGGGACGACCTGGTGCGCGGCGCGATCGGTGCCGTCGTACTGGCCGACACCCGCCGCCTGAAGGACTGCTTCCCGGCGCTCGACTACTTCGAGAGCTGCGGCCTGCCGTACGTCGTCGCGGTCAACCACTTCGACAAGACAGACCGGTTCGAACCGGACGACGTCCGTGAGGCGCTGACGATACCCGCGCACGTCCCTGTAATGATCATGGACGCGCGCCGGCGGATCTCGGTGATCGAGACCCTCCTGGCCCTCGTGGGCCACGCGCTGGACGAAACCCCCGAGTAGTCCCGGACTTAGGAGCCACCACCCGCATGCGGAAGATACTCGTCGTCGGAGCCGGTCAGTCCGGACTCCAGCTCGCTCTCGGCCTGCAGTCGCACGGCTACGAGGTCACCCTGATGTCGAACCGGACCGCGGACGAGATCCGTTCCGGCCGGGTCATGTCGACGCAGTGCATGTTCGACACGGCCCTGGGTCACGAGCGCGACCTCAAGCTGAACTTCTGGGAGTCCCAGGCCCCGAAGATCGAGGGCCTCGGTGTCTCGGTCGCCGCCCCCGGCTCCTTCGACCCGGGCCCCTCGCAGCGGGTCATCGACTGGGTGGGCAAGCTGGACGGGTACGCCCAGTCCGTCGACCAGCGGGTGAAGATGGCCGGCTGGATGGAGACCTTCGCCCAGCGCGGTGGCCAGCTGGTCATCCACGGCGCCGCCGTCTCCGACCTCGACTACTTCTCCCGCACCTACGACCTCGTCCTGGTCGCGGCCGGCAAGGGCGAACTGGTGTCCATGTTCGCCCGCGACCCCGAGCGCTCCCCGTACAGCGAGCCGCAGCGCGCCCTCGCGGTCGCCTACGTGCACGGCCTGGCCCCGCGCCCGGAGCACCCGGAGTTCGACGCGGTCCGCTGCAACCTGGTCCCCGGCGTCGGCGAGCTGTTCATCATGCCGACCCTCACCACCTCCGGCCGCGCGGACATCCTCTTCTGGGAGGGCGTCCCCGGCGGCCCGCTCGACGTCTTCAACGGCGTCAAGGACCCGGCGGAGCACCTGCGCCTGACCCTGGAGCTCATGGAGAAGTTCACTCCGTGGGAGTTCGCGCGCACCACCGGCGTCGAACTGACCGACGCCGGCGCCACGCTGGCCGGCCGCTACGCGCCGACCGTGCGCAACCCGATCGGCCGGCTGCCCGGCGGCGGCCTGGTCCTGGGCGTGGCCGACGTGGTCGTCGCCAACGACCCGATCACCGGGCAGGGCTCCAACACGGCGTCCAAGTGCGCGGCCTCCTACCTCGCCTCGATCCTGGAGCGGGAGGACAAGCCGTTCGACGAGGAGTGGATGCGGGGCACGTTCGACCGGTTCTGGGACATCACGGCCCAGCACGTCACCAAGTGGACCAACGCCATGCTCGCGCCGCCGCCGGAGCACATCCTCAACCTCATCGGCGCGGCCGGTCAGCTCCAGCCGGTGGCGAACCGTTTCGCCAACGGCTTCAACGACCCGTCGGACTTCGAGAACTTCTTCTACGAGCCCGACAGGACCGGTGCCTACCTGGACTCGGTCACCGGCGCCTGACCGAACGGTCCGGCCCACCCCGGCCACTTCGGCCACTTCGGCCACCCCGGCCGGAACCCGCCCGCACGTCCCGCCCGGCGCCCTCAGAGTCCCGTACTCCGGTCGGCGTCGGGCCGGACCGCGCCCAGGATCGGGTTGCCGGCGATCGGGGAGACCCTGACGTCCTCGCCGGGCCGCGGCGCCTGGACGACCTTGCCGTCCCCCACGTACATCGCCACATGCGTGGCCTCGGGGAAGTAGACGACCAGGTCACCGGGGCGCAGCTCGCCCAGCGGGACTCTCCTGAGCCGCGCCCACTGCTCCTGGCTGGTGCGCGGGATCGGGGTGCCGGCGTGGCCCCAGGCCTGTGAGGTCAGCCCCGAGCAGTCGTAGGCCCGGGGGCCCTGCGCTCCCCACACGTACGGCTTGCCCACCTGGCTCATGGCGTAGCTGACCGCCCGCGTCCCCTCGGTGGAGGCCGGCCGGTCGTCGCCGCCGAGCGCGCCGGAGTCCGTGAGCTTGCGCTGCGCCTCGGCTGCTCCGGCGCCCTCCAGCCTGGCCATCTCGGCCAGCTGCTGCGGGGTGAGCGAGGCGAGGAGGCGTTCGACCTCGGCCAGCCTGCCCCGGACGTCGTCACGCTCCTTCTTCTGCTTCTCACCGAGGGCCAGCGCGGTGTCCAGGGCCCTGCGGGCGGAACGGGCCAGCGCGTCCCTGTTCGTCTCGGTGGCCACGAGCCGGTCCACGGTGTGCGCGCGCTCGCGGGCCAGCCGCCCGATGACATGGCCCTCGTCCAGCGCGTGCTGCGGATCGCGGGCGAGCAGCAGCCGGACGTAGGGGGAGAAGTCGCTGCTGTTCTGGTACTGCTGCCGGGCCAGCCGCCCGGCGTCGCTCCGGCTGCCCTGCAACGCGACCCGGGCGCGCGCCAGTTCGCCGTCCAGCCGGGTCACCTCGGCCCGCTGTCTCGCGAGCTTCTCGGTCGTGGCGTTGTACGTCTCGCCGGCCTGCTCGGTCCGCCGGTACAACTGCTGAAGATCCGTCAGCAGCTGGGAGACGGACCGATTCGGCTCCGGTACGGCGGCCGCGGGCACGGGCGCGAGAACCGCCTGGGCCGCCACCACGGCCGTACATGCCAGACGCGGGAGCATTCCTGACACGTCATCACCTCCGGTGCGGGGCGGCCGGGCCCTCCGCCCGCCTCCGTACCGTGAGCATCAGACGCGCGCACGCCGAGCGCGCGCGGTGCGTGCGCGATTCAGCGCAACCTTGTCACCCGTTCGCGTCGTCCGGCTTGCCGGACGGCGTGTTGTCCGGACCGGTCCCGCGCCGGGTGTCCGGCCTGGACCACGGCCACCGCGGACCGCCGGACCGGCCCCCCTCGGGGTCGTAGAGGTACTTCCAGCCGCGCACCAGCCCCAGCCGCTTGCCGTGCGCGCGCGGCACCCGGCGGTAGACGAGCACGGTGGGCGGCCCGCCGGCCGCGTCCGGGACGGGGATGCGGTACGTCTTCGGCGGGTGGCCGGTCGCGCCGAGCAGCACGGGCAGCACGCGCCCGTCCATGGGGCCGCCCTCGAAGGGGGTGTCCTGACTCTTCACTGTCTTAGTCTCGGTCATCCCCGCCGAGCGCGCCGACGACGGCCGCCGTCTGCGGGTCGCGGCCGGCGGTCACCATGAGGACCGCCATGAACTGCTCGACCAGCCAGTCGCGCAGCTCGCCGACGGCCGGCTGCTTGTCCTCGTCGAGCCAGATCAGGGAGGCCGCCTCCACCGCGGTGATCCACATCCGGACGGTCATGCGCAGCCGCGGACCGGGGTCGGTGACCCCGAGATGGCCGAAGATGTTCTCGGCCGCGGCCCGGCGCACCTCGTCCACGATGGCGCCGGTCCGGGACGTCTCCACCACGCTGCCCCCCTGGAGCAGCGCGCTGAACCCGGCGTCGTGCCCGTCCACGAACGCCAGATACCGGTCCAGCGCCCGGGACAGCCGGGGCAGTAGCGGCCCCTCGCGCGCCTCGTCGAAGCACTGCCGGAGCGCGTCGGCGGCAGAGCGGAGCGCGGCCTCGTACAGCTGCTGCTTGCCGCCCGGGAAGTACCGGTACACCAGCGGCCGGGAGACGCCGGCCGCCTCCGCCACGTCGTCCAGCGACACGTCCTCCGGCGCCCGGTGCGCGAACAGCGACAGTGCGGAGTCGAGCAGCTGACGGCGCCGCTCCTCGACACTGAGGCGACGGTAGGCGGGGGTGGCGGCCTGGGGGGTCATGCTCCGCAGGGTAATCGGTCGCGGCGCGGACCCGGCCGGGAGTGAGCGCCTTTCGCCCCTCCCTGTGCCGGGTGTCCGTACGCCGGCAGTTCCTGCGCCGGGAGTTCCTGCGCCGGTAGCCCGTACTCCGGTAGCCCGTACGCAGGCAGTCCCTACGCCAGCAGTCCCGACGACCTCCACAGTCGCCGTCCGGCTCCCCGCAGCACTCCGATCTCGTCCAGGAAGTCGGTCAGCCGCTTCGCGCCGGTCCGCATGACCTCCTGCCGGTGCGCGCTCGCCCTCGCCTGGGCCACCGCCTCCCGCTTGTCGAGGCCGGCATGGGTGTACACGTCCGGGTTGACGAACGCGACGGAGAAGACGCGGGCGAACTCCCCGGAGGTGATCCGGGTGAACTCGCGCGACCACCTCGGCGCGGTCATCATCTGGCGGCGCAGCTCCTCGCGGGCGTACCGCACGTGCCGGGCCTCCTCGACCACGTGGATGCGGGTGACCCCGCGGATCAGCGGCTGGACGCGTTCGTCCGGGAAGGTCAGCCGCTGCATCCAGTCCAGCACCTCTTCGCCGAGCAGGGTGGCGGTGAAGGAACCGGGCGTGGTGGAGACGGTCTTGAAGAGCCGGCCGAGGTTGTGGTGGACCCGGCCGACCGGGTACCAGGGGGTGCCGCCGTGCTCGATGAGCCGGGCGAACATCTTCGAGTGCCGGCACTCGTCCTCGATCTCGGTGAGCGCGTACCGCACGTGCGCGCTCGTCGCGGACTTGTCGTAGATGTGCCGGGCGAGCAGCTGCATCAGGATGATCTCGAACCAGATGCCGAGCGAGGCCAGCGCGGCCGCCTCGTGCCGGGACAGCAGGATCCGCTGCTCCTCGCTCATCCGCCGCCACAGCGGGGTGCCGTACAGCGACACCAGCTCCGGCGGCCAGAACCACTTGCCCTCCTCGAAGGGCGCGTCCCAGTCCAGCTCCTTGTCCGGGTCGAAGGAGTGCCTGGCGGAGGAGGCGAGCAGTCGCTGAGCGACCTGTTCGCGGTCCTTGAGGAGGCCGAGCGCGTCGCGCAGCCCCTCCAGCGCGTCCTCGTCCGTCAGGGTCGCCATGGCTCTCACCTCGTCACGCGGTGGTGGTGTGTCGTCCGGCTCTTATGAGACTGCCCGTCAGTAAGACCGTCAATCCCTCGCGCAGCACTTGTTGACCCCACGTCCGCGTGTGAACCTGCGAGGTATGGCGACCCACGACCTGTACGCCAAGGACCCGGGAGACCCGCTGTGGCAGGTGCCGGCGAGCGGCTCGGCCCGGTTCAGCTGGGAATACGACGACGGCCGCGACCGTCTGCTCGCCCTGTACCAGAAGGGCAAGGACAAGCAGTGGGACGGGCACAGGCGCATCGACTGGGATCTGGAGGTCGATCCGTACGACCCGCTCGGCACCCCGGACGAGGCCATGGCCCTGTACGGGACGCCGTACTGGCCGAAGTTGACGGACCGGGACAAGGGCGAGCTGCGCCTGCACTTCGCCTCCTGGCAGTTCAGCCAGTTCCTGCACGGCGAGCAGGGCGCGATGATCTGCGCCGCCCGGATCGTGGAGTCCGCGCCGGACCTGGACGCCAAGTTCTACTCGGCGACCCAGACCATGGACGAGGCCCGGCACGCCGAGATCTACGCCCGCTTCCTGCACGAGAAGACCGGCCTGGTCTACCCGATCAACGACAACCTCGGGTCGCTCCTCGCCGACACCCTCCGCGACAGCCGCTGGGACATGCCGTACCTGGGCATGCAGGTGCTGATCGAAGGGCTCGCCCTCGCCGCGTTCGGCATGATCCGGGACACCACCGACAAGCCGCTGCCCCGGCAGATCCTCGCCTACGTCATGCAGGACGAGGCCCGGCACGTGGCCTTCGGGCGCATGGCGCTGCGCGACTACTACCGGCAGCTCACCGACGCCGAACTGCGCGAGCGCGAGGAGTTCGTCATCGAGGGCTGCCACCTGATGCGCGACCGACTGCGGGGCGTCGAGGTCCTGGAGAACTTCGGCATCCCCAAGGCCGAGGCGGAACAGCTCAGCGAGCACTCCGAGTTCCTCCAGCTCTTCCGCAAGCTGCTCTTCAGCCGGATCGTCCCCTGCGTCAAGGACATCGGCCTGTGGGGCGAGCGGCTTCAGCGGGCCTACGCCGACATGGGCGTGTTCGAGCTGGGGGATTCCAACCTCGACCAACTGATGACCCAGGACGAGGAGATCGCCGACCGGCTGGACGCGGAACGCTTCGCCGCGGAGGAGCGGGAACGGGTGGCGGAGGTGGCGGAGACGATCGAGTCGGGGGCGGCCGAGTCGGGGGCGGCCGAGGCGTAGGGGCGGTGAGGTGCGCCGCTCGCCCCGGGCCCGCCGGCGCGCGTGACCCGATTCCGGCCCGGCGCCCGTGTGCAGTAGCGTGCTGGCGTGTCCATGCCTCAGCAGCCGCAGTACCCCAACGGCCCCCAGTCCCAGCAGCCTGCCCCGGGACCGTACGGCCCCCAGCCCCCGCAGGCCGCCCCGGGTCCGTACGGTCAGCAGCCGCCTCAGGCTCCCGGTCCGTACGGCCAGCAGCCGCCGCAGGCCGCCCCGGGTCCGTACGGTCAGCAGTCGCCGCAGGCTCCCGGTCCGTACGGCCAGCAGCCGCCGCAGGCCGCCCCGGGTCCGTACGGTCAGCAGTCGCCGCAGGCTCCCGGTCCGTACGGCTCCCCGTACCCCCAGCAGCAGCCGTACCCCGGGGCGCCGCAGCCGCAGCAGCCGTACCCGGCCTGGGGCGCGCCGCTCATGACGCCGCCCCCGAAGAAGCGGCGGATCGGGCTGATCCTCGGGATCGTCGGCGGTGTCGTGACCCTCGGTGTCGTCGGGCTGATGCTGCTCGGGGCGTTGGCCGAGAGCGGGTTCCCGGCGGCGAAGAACCGGCTGACGCTGCCCCACACGCTGCTCGACCAGAAGTACACACTCGCCGAGGACCTCTCCGGCACCGAGGGGAAGAAGGTCGAGGACGAGGCCGACGGCGCCTGGGACGCCAAGGACATCCACGCCGTCGTGGGCCGCTACAGCAAGGGCGGTGACAGCGGGCAGGCCATGCTGCTGGTGTCGGGCATGTACGGCCGCTTCAAGAACGAGGACAGCGTCCGGCGCGGCATGCTCAAGGGCGCCACCGAGTCCGAGAGCGTGACGCTGGCCGAGCCCGCGAAGGACGCCACCCCGCCCGGGTCCGACGTCACCGTCGCCTGCGAGGTCCTCGTCCAGAAGCAGGCCGGGATACAGCTCACCTACCCCGTCTGCTCGTGGGCGGACGGCAACACGGCCGCCCTGGTCGCCGAGATCACCCTGGCCCGGAAGAGCCCCGCCGACGTGGACCTCACCGCCGCCGCCCGCAGCGCCCTCAAGGTCCGCTCCGAGATGATCGAGCCCGTCGGCTGACCCACCCCACGCGCCCCACCGCCGGAGCGCTACCCAACCCGTCAACTGCGGTTCGCTTTACCGCCGGAGCGCTACCCAACCCGTCAACTGCGGCCCGCCTCACCGCCGGAGCACGGCCCGCATCACCTCCCGGGCGATCGGTGCCGCGTCCCCGCCGCCGCTGATCTCGCCGCGGTCCGCCGAGGCGTCCTCGACGACCACGGCGACCGCCACCTCGGGCTCCATGCCCTCGTTGCCCTGCGCCCACGAGACGAACCAGGCGTAGGGCACACCGGAGTTGCCGATGCCGTGCTGGGCGGTGCCGGTCTTGCCGCCGACCGTGGCGCCGCGGATGGCGGCGTTGGTGCCGGTGCCCTCCCGCACCACTCCGGTCATCAGCTCCTTCAGCGCCGCGGCCGTCGACGGGCGCATGACCTGGAGGACAGGACGCGGACCGCTCCCGGCGACGGTCTCACCGCCCTGCCGTACGGTCCGCTCCACCAGGTAGGGCGTGTGCAGCTGACCGTCGTCGGCGACGGCCGCCGCGACCATCGCCATCTGCAGCGGAGTGGCCCGCGTGTTGTACTGCCCGATCGAGGACAGCGCCAGCTGCGCTTTGTCCACGCTCGTGTCGAAGGTGCTGGTCGCGGCCGAGAAGGGCACCCGCATCCGGGCGTCGTTGAAGCCGAACCCCTCCGCCGTGTCCGTCATGTCGCGCACCCCCACGTCCACGCCCAGCTTGGCGAAGACCGTGTTGCAGGACCACTCGAAGGCCTGCCGCAGCGAGTTGTCACGGCAGCCGTCGCCCTCGTTGGTCAGCCGGGTGGTGGTGCCGGGAAGCCGGTAGGGGTCGGGGGAGTCGGTGAGCGCGTCCAGGTCCGTCACCACACCCGCGTCCAGCGCCGCGGCCGCGGTGACCACCTTGAACGTCGATCCCGGCGGATACGTCTGCCGCACCGCCCGGTTGAGCATCGGCTTCTCGGGGTCGCGGTTCAGCCGCGTCCACGCCGCGGCCGAGGCCGCGCTGTTGCCGGACAGCTCCGCGGGGTCGTACGACGGGCTCGACACCAGGGCCAGGATCCGCCCCGTGGCCGGCTCGATCGCGGCCACCGCGCCCTTCCGCCCGGCCAGCCCCCGGTACGCCGCCTGCTGCGCAGCCCGGTTCAGGGTGGTGAGCACGTTCCCCGCCGTACCGGGTGTGCGGGTCACGTCGTTCCACAGCGGGAACGGCGTCAGCAGCGGGTCGGTGCCGGAGAGCACCCCGTCCTCCGCGTGCTCCAGGAACGTGGTGCCGTACTGCTGCGAGGCGAAGCCGGTGACCGGCGCGTACAACGGGCCGTCCAGATAGGTGCGTTCGTAGCGCAGCTGCTCGCCGGTGTCCTTGGACCCGGTCACCGGCGAGCCGCCGACCAGGATGTCACCGCGCGGCTGCTGGTAACGGACGATCGTGGCACGGCGGTTGGCCGGGTTGTGGTCGTAGGAACCGGCCTGGACGACCTGCACCCGGGCGGCGTTGACCAGCAGGGCCAGCAGCATCAGGGCGCAGAAGCCGGACGCGTGCCGGATGTACTTCCCCATGGGCCGGGCGCCGCCGTAGTCCGTCACGGTGTCTCCCGCCGCTGGTGGTGGGCCACGGTGTCCCGCCGGTGGTGGTCCGTCACGGTGTCTCCCGTCCGTCGTACCGCGTCACGGTCTCCCGCTCGTCGTGCCGCCTCACGGTGCCTCCCGTCCGTCGTACTGGCTGCGGGCCGAATCGCTCACCCGGATCAGCAGGGCCACGATCGCCCAGTTGGTGACGACCGAGGAGCCGCCCTGGGCGAGGAACGGCATCGCCATGCCGGTCAGCGGGATCAGCCCGGTGACACCGCCCGCGATCACGAACACCTGGAGCGCCACGATGGAGGCGAGCCCGACCGCGAGCAGCCGCCCGAACGGCTCGCGCAGGGCGAGTCCCGCGCGGTAGCCGCGCTCCACGAGCAGCGCGTACAGCAGGAAGATCGCAGCCAGGCCCGCCAGGCCCAGCTCCTCCCCGGCCGTCGCCAGGATGAAGTCCGACTTGGCGGCGAAGCCGATGAGGATGGAATGGCCGAGGCCGAGGCCCGCGCCGAGGATGCCGCCCGCCGCGAAGGCGAACAGCGACTGGGAGAGCTGGTTGGGGCCCAGCCCGGCGTCGATCGTGGCGAAGGGGTGCAGCCAGTCCTCGATCCGCCCGTTGACGTGGGGTTCGAGCCGCCCGACGGCGAAGGCGCCGAGCACCGCGAGCAGCAGGCCCACCGCGAGCCAGCCGGTACGGCCCGTGGCGACGTACAGCAGGATCACGAACAGGCCGAAGAACAGCAGCGAGGTGCCCAGATCGCGCTCCAGGACCAGCACGCCGACGCTCAGCAGCCAGATCGTCACGATCGGGCCGAGCACCCGCCCGGTGGGGAACTGCAACCGCCACAGCCGTCGGCCCGTGTACGCCAGCGCGTTGCGGTTGGCGGCCAGGTAGGCGGCGAAGAACACCGCGAGCAGCACCTTCGCGAACTCGCCCGGCTGGATGGAGAACCCGCCGATCCGGATCCAGATCCGGGCGCCGTTGACCGCCGGGAAGAGGCTCGGCAGCAGGAGCAGGGCGAGGGCGGCGACCACGGAGACGTACGCGTAACGCTGGAGCACCCGGTGGTCGCGCAGCAGCAGGACGACGCCGATGAACAGGCCCACTCCGAGCGTCGACCACACCAGCTGGGCCGGGGCCTCCCGGTGTCCGGGCGTCTCCAGGTCCAGCCGGTAGATCAGCACCAGGCCGAGCCCGTTGAGCAGCACCGCGATGGGCAGCGGGAGGGGATCGGCGTACGGCGCCCGGACCCGGACCGCGAGATGGGCGCACAGGGCGAGCACCCCGAGCCCGGCACCGTAGCCGGCGGCGCCGGGCGGAACGGCCCCGGTCCTCGCCAGACCCACCGCGCAGTAGCCGTACACGGACAGCAGGACGGCCAGCATGATCAGCGCGAGCTCGATGCCACGGCGCCGGGCGAGGCGTACGGCGGGGGCGGGAGCCTGCGGCGCCGCCACGGCGGTTCCGGCGTTGGTCATGCCCGGAACCTACCTAAATGGGCCGTGTTGCGTGCCGTTTGTCTTGATGTCAGCACCAGCGTGGCGCGGGCCCGACGTTGTCGATGTAACGCGCCGCGCCCCACGCCCACGTCCCGTCCGTGAGCAGGTACCACAGGGGGTTGCCGCCCACCGTCTCGCCCCCGGCCTTGCAGTAGATCGAGACGGTCTCGCCCTTCTCCGCGAAGCGCACGCGCCGGCTGCCGCGGTCGGGGCGGTCGCGCAGCCACAGGCCGTCCCGTGCGGTGACGACGCCCTGGTAGCGCCGCGGGTCCCGGTCGCCCTTGCCCTGGGGGCCCGTGTGGCCCGTGTCCTGACCGCCGGAGGCCTGACCGTTTGAAGCCTGGGTGCCGGCGGCCTGGGTGCCGGCACCCCCGCCGTCGTCGGCCACGGCCGGGACGACCGTGACGGTGGCGACCAGAGCGCCCGTCGCGGCGGCCAGGGCGAGGCCGCGGGGGAAGGCGGAGCGCAGGGACATGGGAGTACCTCCGGAAAGACGGCGAAACCGACCAATCGCCACACTAGGAGCGGCGCCCGCCGGGTGCCCGCCGCAGTGGGCCAAAGGGGAGGGGTGAGGCGAGAGAGAGGCGGATGGATGCCGGGGGAGTCCCCGGAGGCGACGCGAGGAGCTGTGCGGTCTGCCGATGGCGGGCAGGCGGTGACAGGTGATCGGTGACAGGTGATCGAGTGATCAGCGGCCGGGGACCCCTACTCGGCCGGCTCCTCCAGCTCCTCCAGGAGCCGGGCGGTGGGCAGCCCGGCGCGCAGGTACTCCACGAACAGCGGGTTGTGCAGGGCCCACGGCGAGCGCCGCGCGCGGATCAGCTGGATCGCCTCCTCCGTCGTACGACCCCGCCGGACCAGCGCGTGGGCGACGACCAGCCCCGAACGGTTGTAGCCGTGGTGGCAGCGGACCAGGACCGAGCGGCCGGCGTCCAGCGCCTCGCCCGCCGCGCGCGCCAGCCGGATCACCCCCGCGAGCTGCGTCCCGTCCAGCGGGCCGTCCGGTATCGGCCACACATGGTGCTCGACGTCCGGCCCGGGACCGTACCCGGCCCGCCGCAGCAACGTCTGCACCACATCGAACTCCTCGCCCACGACGGCCGGTTGCAGCCGCCCGGAACGCCCCCTGAACTCGTGTCCGCCCATCCACAGTCCGGGCGCGACCTCGCTCCACGGCCGGTCCGGAACCGGTACGTCGGGCTGCACTCCGCGGGTCCGCAACGGCGCCTCCCCCACTCGCCCTGGCCGTCTCCAAGGTAACCGGGTTCTTGCCCCCGGAGCACCCCGCCTGTTCCCATGGTCGAGGGGGTGATGACACATGAGCGGACTGCGTGTGGTGCCGGCCTGGCGGCACGGCCGCGAACGGCTGTACGTCTGCGGCCGGGACGGAAACAACGTCGCCTGGTACGACCGTGAGACCGGCCGGGTCAACCTGCTCGACGAGGACAGCAGGGACGCGGTGCTCGAAGCCCTGAAGCCGTTCCTGACCGGTCCGGTGACGGTGGGCCCGCCCCCCGTGCCCACACCGGCGGAACTGGCCCGGCTGACCCTGCACCCCGACGACGACCTCGCCCCCAACCGCCCCGGCGAGGCCCTGCTCGTCGCCCTCGACCGGGACCCCGCCCCCGCCCACCGCCTCCGCCCGGACCCGCGCCGGCGCGCCCTGGCCGCGGAGCAGACCGTCGGCGCGGCCCTGGACCGGCTGGAGGGTGCCGGCGGGCACACCCTGCACTCCCTCCCGCTCCCCGGCGGCGACCGCGTCCACCACCTGCTCATCGGCCCCACCGGCCTGTTCGCCGTACACGCCCTGTACGCCCGCAAGCACCGCGTCCTGGTCGCCGACCCCATGGTCGCCGTCGGCCGCCGCGAGACCGGCCCCCTGCTGCGGCGCCTGCGCGCCGACGCCGACCGCGCCTCCTACGCCCTCACGGCCGAGGTCCACCCGGTCCTGGCCCTGGTGGACCCGGCCGACGTACGGATCACGGCGACCCCGCGCGCGGTCCGGATCGTGCGGGACACGGACCTGGGGACCCTGACCCGGCTGGACGTCGTACTGAAGCCGGGGGACGTGGAGGCGCTGCACGCGATGGCGCGGGACCGGAACGTGTGGGGGAGGGCGTAGCCGGCGCGGGGCCCTCCCCGGAGCCGGCGTGGCTCGATGCGGAGGCGTCGCGGGGCGGCGTGTGCGCAGGGGGGCGGGAAGGGGCGGGGCGGGAGCGCGGGACGGGAGCGGTAGAGGGGTGCGACGGGAGCGCGGGGCGTTCACGGCAGCGGCGCCGCTCGCTCGCGGTCCAGCAGTCCCGCCATCAGGTCACCGTGCTCCCGGACGCGTGGCGCGATGTCCTCCGCGAGGAACTCCAGCTCCGCGGGCGCCCCACAGCCCTCGACCTCCTCCCAGGTCACCGGCGCGGACACCAGCGGGGCCGCCCGCGCGCGCAGGGTGTACGGCGTGGCCGTGGTCTTGCGGGCCGCGTTCTGGCTCCAGTCGACGAACACCTTCCCCGGCCGCAGGCTCTTGGTCATCCGGTGCGTCACCAGCCCCGGCAGTGCCCGCTCGGCCTCCACCGCGAGCGCCTTCGCGTACTCGCTCGTGTCCCGCGACGAAGCCCCGCGCACGGCGGCCAGCAGATGCAGCCCCTTCGACCCGGCCGTCTTCGGGTACGCCTCGATCCCGTCCGCCGCGAGCCGCTCCCGCAGCCACAGGGCGGCCTCGCAGCACTCGACGACCGACGCGGGCTCCCCGGGATCGAGGTCGAAGATCAGCCGGTCGGCCTCGTCGGGCGTCCGCACCGGCCACTGGTGCGTGTGGAACTCGGCGACCAGGTTCGCCGCCCACACCAGGCTCGCCAGATCCCCCACCACCACCATCCGCGCCGGCCCGTCCGACCGGGGGACCTCGGCGGTCGTGACCCAGTCGGGCGTACCCGGCGGCACGTTCTTGGTGAAGAACACCTGCCCGTCCGGCCCGTCCGGATAGCGCAGGAAGGACACCGCCCGGTCGCGCAGGTGCGGCAGCATCACGTCGGCGGTGGTGGCGTAGTAGTGGACCAGTTCCCCCTTGGTGAAGCCGGTCTCCGGATACAGCACCTTGTCCAGGTTGCTGAGCGTGACCCGCCGCCCCTCCACCTCTGTGATTGGCGTCATAGGATGACAATCCCAGACAAATGGTTGACCGCCACAAGGAAGGGACGCGGCACGTGCGATCCATATGGAACGGCGCCATCTCCTTCGGCCTCGTCAGCATCCCGATCAAGCTGGTGAACGCCACCGAGAGCCACGCGATCTCCTTCCGCCAGATCCATACCGAGGACAACGGCCGCATCCGCTACCGCAAGGTCTGCGAACTGGAGGACCGCGAGGTCAGCCAGGCGGAGATCGGCAAGGGGTACGAGGACGCGGACGGCTCGATCGTCCCGATCACCGACGACGACCTCTCCCGCCTCCCGATCCCGACCGCCCGCACGATCGAGATCGTCGCCTTCGTGCCGGCCGACCGCATCGACCCGCTCCAGATGGACGCGGCCTACTACCTGGCCGCCAGCGGAGCCCCCGCCGCCAAGCCGTACACCCTCCTGCGCGAGGCCCTGAAGCGCAGCAACAAGGTCGCCATCGCCAAGTACGCGCTGCGCGGCCGGGAACGCCTCGGCATGCTGCGCGTGGTCGGCGACGCCATCGCCATGCACGGCCTGCTCTGGCCCGACGAGGTACGCGCCCCCGAGGGCGTCGCCCCCGACGTCGACGTCACCGTCCGCGACAAGGAACTCGACCTCGCGGACGCCCTGATGGACACCCTCGGCGAGGTCGACCTGGAGGACCTGCACGACGAGTACCGCGAGGCGCTGGAGGAGGTCATCGCGGCCAAGGCGGCCGGCGAGGCCCCGCCTGAGTCCCCCGCCCCCGCCCCCGGCGGCAAGGTCCTCGACCTGATGGCGGCCCTGGAGAAGAGCGTCCGCGACGCCCGCGAGTCCCGCGGCGCGGAACCCGCCGAACAGGCCGAGGTCCACCCCCTCCCGCGCCGCCGCACGACGACCCCCAAGGAGACGGGCGGCAAGAAGTCGACGTCGACGACGAGGAAGACGGCCACCGCCAAGAAGACGGCCGCCCCCCGCAAGTCCACCTCGAAGGCCACCGAGGCGACGAAGAGGACAGCGGCGGCGAAGACGACGTCCAAGTCCACGGCGAAGAAGACCCAGGCGAAGAAGGCGACGTCCCGCAAGCGCACGGCGTGAGAACGACGGCGTACCTGCCTGGGCGGGCCGCGCCCCTGCCTGGGTGGACCGCGTATCTGCCCAGGTGGACCGTGCCCCTGCCTGGGCAGACCGCGCCCCGGCCCGGCGGGGCGGCACCCTTTCCCGGGAGCACCGGAATCCTGCCCGTGAGAACCGGAATCCTGCCCGTGAGAACCGGAATCCCGTCCGGGAGCACCGGAATCCTGCCCGGGAGACAGGGATTTCCGCCCGGGAGATACGACACCTCGGGCACGATGTGCGCGTGACATACGTGGTGACCGTGACCGTGACCCTCCCCGAGGGCGCTCCGGAACTCGATGTGCTGCAACGGGAGGGCGTCATCCACCTCCTGCGCAGGGGCTTCGACTCGCTCGAGGCGATCGAGGGGCCCGACGGCATGGAGGTCGACCTGATAGAAGACGTCATCGCCGTCCACCCCGGAGGCGCCCTGCTGAAACTCTTCGTGGACGCACCGGCGCTGGAATTCGCGGAGGACGCCGCGCGTGAGGTCGTCACCGAGCTCCTCGAACAGACCGACCCGCTCGCCGACTGGCTGATAGCCCGGTGCGCGGTGGAGCTGAACTCGGAACTCCTCCAGGAGAGCCTGGACGCCGCCGACGGCCCCGACGCCCCACCCGCGGACCCCGCCGAACGCGCCCGCCGGCACGAGGCCGCCAAGCTCTCCACCACGGCGCAGGGGCATGGCCCACGCCCCTCCGAGGCCGAGGTGATGCGCGCCAGACTCCGCGAACTGGCACCTGCGCTGGCGGCCGCCCCCCTCGAGTCCTTCGGCTACACCGAGGACGCCGGGGAACGGGTCGTCGGCAAGGAGGCGGCGGAAGTCGCGGCGGGCTCCCTCGTGTACGCCATCGACCTGCTGGTCGACGAGCTCTTCACCGACCTGGCCGGTCTGGAGGAGGACGGCCCGACGGTGGCGGACAGCGACGCGGCTTTCATGATCCTGGAAGACCTGCCCCCGCACCTGGCCCACGAGTACACGGTCCTCTTCACCCGCCGCCTCGTGGTCACCGCGATCACCCTGACCGCCCGGCTGACCCAGGCCGCCCCCTTCCGCCCGTCCTGCACGGCCGAAGAACTCCTCCTCAGAGCCCTGCTCACCCAGGCCGAGGTGACGGCCGACCTCTACGGCCTCCTGGACGAGGAGGTGAGCACGGCGCTGGAACTCTTCGCGGAGGCGGTCTACGCCCCCGCCCTCGCCCCCGAGGACGAAGCCCGGGAAGCCCCGGAAGCCCCGGAAGCCTCCGACGGCCGCGCAGAGCAGGCACCGGCACCGGCATCGGCTCCGGCGGACAGCGTGGACACCTGGTTCACCCCGTTCACCCCGAGTGACAGGGTCCACCCGTACGCGGCGAACGAGGACGAGGAGGACGAGGAGGACGACGAGACGGACGGAGCCGAAGAGGCGGACGGAACCGGCGAGACCGACGAGTCCGAGGAGTCCCTGCGCCGAAAGCCCGACTGAACCCGTCACTCGACGAGCCAAGCGGTCAGCGGTCAGCGGTCAGCGGTCAGCTGTCAAGCCGTCAAGGGGCCACCCAGCCGGCGACGACCCGGTCAGCCACCAGGAACTCCGTCCCGCAGTCCGGGCAGTCGGCCCGCCCGAACAGGCGGAGCAGATCTCCGGCCACACCGTCCTGCCCGTCGGCGACCGCCCGGTCCCGCAACCGCCGCGCCAGATCCCCCAACTCACCCGGCTCGACCGGACGGAGAGGCGTCCTCTCCACCTCTCCCAGCGCGTAGTCATCGGTGCAGGAGTACCCGCCGTCGGCCCCCAACACGACGAAGGCATTGACACCGCAGTGCGGACAGTCGACCTCGTACTCCCCGAGAGACAGCCCTTCCAGGCAACGGTCCCAGACCTCGACCCCCTCGAAGGACAGCAGGGCCCCCAGCAGATCGACGTACTCGTCCGTCGCCGACGCCACGCTCAACCGCTGTTCCGTGAGGCGACGCAGCACACCGATGGGCTCCGCGTACACGTGCAGCGGCCCCTCGGCCCGGGCCGGCCCCGGAGCACAGGCGACGATCGCCCCGGCCGCCAGCAGCACACCGCCGAGATGCTCCGTCCGGCACGTCGCCGCGATGCCGGCCAGCCGAGGCAGAGCCGCATAGCTGGCCGAGTAGGCCGTATCCGCCTGCGGACACAGATGATCCATCAACTCGCTCCACACATCGCTGGGATCATCCGCGAACCGCTCCAACAGGGCGGGAACGTGTGCCGCGCCCCCACATGCGTCCTGGAGTGCCGACCAATCTGTCATGCCTGCATCCAACCAACCAGTCGGCACGTCACGCACGGACGGGCCCACCCCACCGTCCGCCCCACCGCGGCTCACGCAGCGCGAGATGCCCCGGATCAGGCCGGACGATACGATGGAATGCCCCGAAAACCCCACAAGCCCCACAGACCCCACAAAAAACAGCGTCCCCTGCATAGCTCTCAAGCTCGTCCGGACGCTCCGGAGGTCCCTGGTCTCCGTGTGGCCCCTGGTCTCCATGTGGGGTGACAGGCGTACGGCGTGACGGAGCGAGCCCTTCTTCCGCCCCCGGCGTTTCCACTGCTGCTGCCGCGGATGACGGAGCTGCCACGTCACACCGGCCGCACCATCACCGTCCGAGGCAGGTTGAACGATGAACCGGACTCGCCGTCTCGCAGCACTCACGCTCCTGGTCGCCCCGGCCCTCGCGGTGGGCCCCGCGGTCGCCGCACAGGCCGCCACCCCCGCCGCACCCCACGCCCCGTCCCGCGCGGCATGCCACGTCGAAACCGAGTCGGACGGCAAGTACCACCTGTGGGGCGTGGGATTCCACGGCGACAAGAAGGTGACCTACTCGGGTGCCACCTCGGGCACCGTCTCCACGGACAAGTCGGGCCGATTCGACATCGGCGGCCTCAGCGGCAGCAGGTTCGTCGTCAAGACGGACGACGGAAAGACCAAGCTGACCTGCACGATGATGCGCCACCGCTGAGGATTCCGCGGAGCGCGCGATCACAACCGGACAGCGTGCCCGCGCCGGCGATCCCCTCCGCCACCACCATTCGCGTGTCGGCTCTCTCCGTCATGGCCCCCCTTGCTACCGTGCGGTGCGCCTAGCTGAAATCGCCCATAAAGGACCGATTTACGTCAGCCGGCGGCCGAGAGGACACGGACGGACCATGAACGACTTTTCTCGTCGCGGACTGCTCAAGGTGACGGCGGCCGCCGGCGCCGGCACGGTGGCCGTCCCCGGCGTCGCGGCTGTGGAGGCACCGGACGCGAGTGCGGTGAACGCGAGCGTGCCGGCTGCGGAGGCCGGGAGCGCGAAGTGCCCGCCGGCGAAACTGACCGGCCGCATCGTGCGCCCCGACGACCCGGACTACGCCGAATCGAGCCTGGGCTGGGACGAGCTGTTCGTCCACTACCCGCTCGTCATCGTCTACGCCCAGCGGACCCAGGACGTGGTCAACGCCCTGACGTGGGCGAGGCAGCACGACGTCGCACTGAGGGTGCGCAGCGGCGGCCACAGCCTGGAGGGCTGGTCGAACGTCGACAACGGCATCGTGATCGATGTCAGCGAACTGAAGTCGGCGCATATCGACACGGCCGCGCGTACGGCGACGGTCGGAGCCGGGCTCAACCAGCTCGAAGCGGTGACCACGCTCGCGAAGAAGAACCTCGCGGTGACGACCGGAACGGAAGGCACCGTAGGCCTGTCCGGCGCGACGCTCGGCGGCGGCTTCGGCTTCCTCACCCGTTATCTCGGAATGGCCTGCGACAGCCTGATCGGCGCCGAGATCGTGGTGGCGGAGGGTGCCGACTGCGCGAAGATCGTCAAGGCGGACCTGAAGAACCACTCGGACCTGCTCTGGGCCCTCCGCGGGGCGGGCAACGGCAACTTCGGGATCGTCACGTCACTCACCTACAAGGTGGCGCCCCTGAAGAGCGTCACCTATCTGCAGGCGACGTGGGACGGCACCGGAGACCTGCACGGGGTCTTCGACGCGTGGCAGCGCACGGCACCGGTCGCGGACAACCGCCTCGGCACCCAGCTCGAGATCCACCGGAACCAGATCCTGCTGTTCGCGGTCCTCGCGGAGGGAACGCCGACGGAGGCGAAGAAGCTGCTGGCCCCGATCCTCTCGGTGGGCCGCCCCGAGGTCTCGGTACAGGTCGGAAACTGGGGCGACGTGTACGCGGGATTCCAGATTCCGACCGAGCTGGAACCCGCGAACTGGAAGTTCTTCTCGCAGTTCACCAACAAGCCGTTCCCGAAGGAGGCGATCAGCGTGATCGCCTCCTTCATGCGGGACGCGCCGACGGACGACAGCAACTTCTTCACCCAGGCGTTCGGCGGAGCGGTCAGGAAGAGTCCCCGCGGCGGCACGGCCTTCCCGCACCGCGACGCGCTCTTCTACTCCGAGCCGGGCGCCGGCTGGGGCACCCGGGGCGAACCGAACAGCGGCGACGAACTGACCCCCGAGGCCCAGGCCTGGATCGCCGAGTTCAGCCAGGCACTGCGCCCCTACGTGAACGGCGCGTACGTCAACGTCCCGAACATCGGCATGCAGGACTGGGAAACCGCCTACTGGGGCCCCAACTACGACCGCCTGCGCAAGATCAAGGCGAAGTACGACCCCCGCAACGTCTTCCAGTACGAACAGAGCATCCCACCCGCCTTCTGCTGACCCTGGCCCGCAGGTGGCACGCCCGTCTACCGAAGCTCTCGCCGGACACCCGGGATGCCGGGTGGCGTCTGAACGTCAGCGCTTACCTGGCCGCCCAAGGTCATCACGTTGAGGGTCGCAGAGTTCTCGTTGGCGATTGCGCTCTCCACGCGGGCAACCAAGGTTGTGAATGCATCGCTCTCCGATAGGCCTGAGTAGGGTCCCACCTTGGTTTCGAAGTAGATTCGCTCATGCCCAAGGAGCTGTTCGGTCGACCTGTAGTTCTTCCACTGTTCGCGGTAGCGGTACACGCTCTCCAAGGAGACGGAGCCGACAACGATCAAGCTCAGCGCCGTGGCAGTAAGTTTCGCGAATGACAGGTCAAGGTTGACTAACACGGGGACCAAGGCTCCCCCGACGACGGATACCGTCCTCATCCGGAGATGCATCGCCTTAGTCTTAACGGCCTTCTTGTCGTACCACTTCTGGTACTGAGACAGTCTCCCGTCCACGTAGTCCCGTGTCGCGGCCACCGGCCGGGGAACGGCGGGGTGCGCTTCGAGTGACTGACCGTCATCCGTTGCCGACATGCTCGGAAGTACATCGGTGGTGGATCGACGGAGTCAACTCGCGGTTCAGCCCTGGAGCGCCAGGCTGGAAGATCACTTACGTGAGCTGCTGAGCCGGCGATCCGTCAGTGGTAAAAGTCGCGCCCCGTGCACCAACCAGCTCCCGTCCGCCGTGGGCCGCGTCTGCTCGGCTCTGCCTGGGGCGATGGTGGACGGGGTGGGAGCACCCCGCGCCCACCCCTACGGACCCGCGGGCGAGAACGGCGCCCCCTCCATCCCGGTGCCGGCCGATCCCCCGCCGGAGACATTGCCTTGACCGGGGCCCCGCTATGCGGTGATCGCCTCATAGCCACCGGCCCTATCCACTGTGGGCGCGCGTCGGTGTAGCGGAGCCGGCTGACTGCCGGGTTGACCCGACCGAGGTGGCCGAACGCGCGGGCAACAGTGTTGAGGTGCTGCTGTCCCGCTATGCCAAGTGCCTCGACGGCTGCCAGCACGTGGCCAGCCGCCGCATCCAAAAGCCTGCTGGATGGTGACGCCGCCTGACCACCGGCCGCCCGCCCGAAGCCCTCGGACCTGTCCGGGGGCCTTCGTGTTTTCCGGGGCTGACCTGCGCGAATGATAGTTCCCGCTTGGCCGCGAATAGGCCGCAGTCTCCGACATGGACCCGCTCACGGCGGCATATGGCTGCACATACGCGAAGACCCCGGCCTCAGCGTTTCCGCTGGTGACGGGGTCTTGGGCACCTAATTCAAGGTGCCCCCGGCAGGATTCGAACCTGCGCACACGGCTCCGGAGGCCGTTGCTCTATCCCCTGAGCTACGGGGGCGTGTCGGGCGCTTGGCTTGTTGCTTGCGGCGACGGGTAGAACCCTAGCAGAGCTTTCGGGATGATCAGGAACGCGTTTCCAGAGGTGGGTCGCCTGGAGGGGTTGGAAGTGGGGAAAACCCGGACGCGGTGGCCGGGGCGGACCTACTCTCGAGTTGTGCCAGGCGCGTCGGGCCGGGTGCTTGTTGTGGACGACAACAAGGTCATCCGGCAGCTGATCAGGGTCAATCTCGAGCTGGAAGGGCTTGAGGTCGTGACCGCGGCCGATGGTGCCGAGTGTCTGGATGTGGTCCATCAGGTGCGGCCCGATGTGGTCACCCTCGACGTCGTCATGCCACGTCTCGACGGGATCCGGACCGCCGCCCGGCTTCGTGCCGACCCCCGTACGCATGATCTTCCCCTCGCCATCATCAGCGCGTGCACGCAGTACGAGGTCGAGAGTGGCCTCGACGTCGGCGTCGACGCCTTCCTCGCCAAGCCCTTCGAACCTGCCGAACTCGTCCGTCTCGTCAAGCACCTGATGGAGCGCAAGGGTGGAGGTGGAGACGGGCGTCGTGGGGGAGGACAGGGCGGGAACGGTGAGGCCGAGGGTGAGAGCGAGAGCGAGGGCGACGGGGATGTTGAGGGGGACGGGGACAGTGGTGGGGTGGCTGGGATCACCGGGGTGGCCGCGGGGCTGGGGTGACCTGGGGGATCGGGGTGGCTGCGGTTGGTTCGCCGGTGCCGGTGGTGCCGGTTGGGGTTGTGAGAGGCTTTGAATTCGGGGGGCTTCCCCTGGTTTTTCGTCGGGGACGGTGTTGGTTGCCGCGGTCCGGTTCGGGTCGGGCGCCTCGCCCTGGTGTAAACCTCCTCGCCTGCCCGCTCCCTTCCTCCCCTACGCTTGTCCCGTGACACCCGTTGAGCTCTCCCGCACCGTGCTGCACGCAGTGCAGCGTGCCGTGGACGAGGGGGAGCTGAGCGTGACGGTTCCTGAGCGGGTTGTCGTCACCGAGCCGGGGCCCGGGGGCTGTGGGGACTTCGCCACCAATGTCGCGCTCCAGCTGGCCCGGCCGGCCAAGCAGCCGCCGCTGCGGGTCGCCGAGATTCTGCGGGCGCGTCTCCTTTGCGACGAAGGCATCCAGGACGTCGTGGTCACCGGTCCGGGCTTCCTCAACGTCGTTCTCGCGCAGCAGGCCGACCTCGCCGCCGCGCTCGTCCGGGAGATCCACGAGCTCGGGCCCGCCTACGGGCACACCGACACCCTCGCCGGACAGGTTGTCGTACTGAGAGTGCCGTACGACGTGCGGGCCGAGGTCGTCGCCGACGCCGTCGTGCGGATCGTGGCGACCCAGGGCGGGCGCGGCGAGGTCGAACACGGGGAGCCCGTCAATCTGCGGCCCGTGCCGGCAGCCGAGGACCCCGCGCCGCTCGGTGCCGACGCCGCCCAGTGGGCCCTGCTGCACCCCGCCCCGCACGACCGGCCCCGGATCACCGCCGACCACCTCGTGCAGCGGGAGAGCAATCCGCTGTTCCGGGTGCGGTACGCCCACGCCCGCGTCCGGGCCGTCAGCCGCAACGCCGCCCGCCTCGGCTTCACCGCCGAACCCGGCGACCTCCACCTCGACACCGACACCGACACCGACACCGACATCGACAACGGCAGTACTGCCGACATCGGCATCGCTGCCGACATGGACGGCCGGGGCGACGGCGGTACCGATCTCGACCCCCTCACCGGTGTCGACTTCGGCATCAGTACCGGCATCAGCACCGGCATCCATACCGACCGCACCACCCCCACCCGCCCCCTCCTCACCACCCTCGCCGCCCACCCCCGCATCCTCACCGCAGCCGCCACGCACCGTGCCCCGGACCGGCTGGCGCGGCATCTCGTGGCCGTCGCCGATGCCGTGCTGCCGTTTCTGCCGGCCGTGCTGCCGAGCGGTGAGGAGAAACCCTCGGCCGCCCACCGGGCCCGGCTGGCTCTTGCCGAAGCCGCCGGGACGGTGCTGGCCGGCGGCCTGTCCCTGCTCGGTATCGACGCACCCGAACACCTCTGAGGCCCGAAGGACGAAGGACATGGGCCCCGGAGTGAGACAGAGAGTCTGAGAGCCAACGTCATGAGCCGTTCCGCGCACCCCGCCGGGCCCCGTCACGCCGATGTCCTCCCCGAGGGGCACTACTCGGCGCCGCCCACGGACCTCAACGCCCTCGACCCCAAGGTGTGGGCGCAGACCGTCGACCGGGACGCCGACGGCGTCCTGACCGTCGGCGGGATTCCGGCGACGCGGCTGGCCGAGGAGTTCGGCACCCCCGCCTACATCCTCGACGAGGCCGACTTCCGCGCCCGGGCCCGCGCCTGGCGCCACGCCTTCGGCGCCGACGCCGACGTCTTCTACGCCGGCAAGGCCTTCCTGTCCCGTGCCGTCGTGCGCTGGCTGCACGAGGAGGGGCTCAACCTCGACGTGTGCTCCGGCGGGGAGCTGGCGACGGCCCTGTCCGCCGGCATGCCCGCCGAGCGGATCGCCTTCCACGGCAACAACAAGTCCGTCGCCGAGATCACCCGGGCCGTCGAGGCCGGCGTCGGGCGCATCGTGCTCGACTCCTTCCAGGAGATCGTGCGGGTCGCGCACATCGCGCAGTCCCTCGGCAAGCGGCAGAAGGTGCAGATCCGGATCACCGTCGGCGTCGAGGCGCACACCCACGAGTTCATCGCCACCGCCCACGAGGACCAGAAGTTCGGGATCCCGCTCGCCGGTGGTCAGGCCGCGGAGGCCGTGCGGCGGGCTCTGCGGCTGGACGGGCTCGAACTGATCGGCATCCACTCCCACATCGGCTCGCAGATCTTCGACATGTCCGGGTTCGAGGTCGCCGCCCACCGCGTCGTCAAGCTGCTCAAGGACATCCGCGACGAGCACGGCGTCGAGCTGCCCGAGATCGACCTCGGCGGCGGACTCGGCATCGCGTACACCAGTGACGACGACCCCCGCGAGCCGCACGAGATCGCCAAGGCGCTCACCGAGATCGTCACCCGCGAGTGCGAGGTGGCCCGGCTGCGGACGCCGCGGATCTCGGTCGAGCCCGGGCGCGCCATCGTCGGGCCCACCGCGTTCACCCTGTACGAGGTCGGCACGGTCAAGCCGCTCGACGGGCTGCGGACGTACGTCTCCGTCGACGGCGGCATGTCCGACAACATCCGCACCGCGCTGTACGACGCCGAGTACAGCGTCGCCCTCGTCTCGCGCACGAGCGACGCAGCGCCGATGCTCGCCCGCGTCGTCGGCAAGCACTGCGAGAGCGGGGACATCGTGGTCAAGGACGCGTTCCTGCCCGCCGACCTGGCGCCGGGCGACCTGATCGCCGTACCCGCCACCGGCGCCTACTGCCGCTCCATGGCCAGCAACTACAACCACGTGCTCCGGCCGCCCGTCGTCGCGGTGCAGGACGGCGAGGCCCGGGTGATCGTCCGGCGCGAGACGGAGGAGGACCTGCTGCGCCTCGACGTCGGCTGACCCGGCCGACAGGTCTCGGCTGAGGGGCCCGGCTGAGAAGCCTGGCCGAGAGGCGAGGCCCGGCCGAGAGAGCCGGAAGAGCGCCGGAAGAGAGTCGAAGAAGTCCCTGGCCGGGCATGCCGCGGACCGTGTGGCGGACCGCCCCGTTGACCGCCCCGTTGATGGGGTGGCGGACCGCGTGACGGGGCGCGGCACGCCCGGCCGGATACCGGGCCGGAATTCCTTCGTCGTTCCGTCCCGGACAAATGAAATAGACGTCTCACGATCCGGACCAAGGGGAGAAACTCCCGTCCGGTGAGTGAGACTGTTCCCACCGTGATCGGTATGAGGAAACGAGGTCGGATGATGCGTACGCGTCCGCTGAAGGTGGCGCTGCTGGGCTGTGGTGTTGTCGGCTCAGAGGTGGCTCGCATCATGACGACGCACGCCGACGACCTCGCCGCCAGGATCGGCGCCCCGGTGGAACTCGCGGGCGTCGCCGTCCGACGGCCCTCCAGGGTCCGCGAAGGCATCGACCCGGCCCTCGTCACCACCGACGCCACCGCCCTCGTCAAGAGCGGGGACATCGACGTGGTGATCGAGGTCATCGGGGGCATCGAGCCCGCCCGCACCCTCATCACCACCGCCTTCGAGCACGGCGCCTCCGTCGTCTCCGCCAACAAGGCCCTGCTCGCCCAGGACGGAGCCGCCCTGCACGCCGCGGCCGAGGAGCACGGCGCGGACCTGTACTACGAGGCCGCCGTCGCCGGTGCGATCCCGCTGATCCGGCCGCTGCGCGAGTCCCTCGCCGGCGACAAGATCAACCGGGTGATGGGCATCGTCAACGGGACGACCAACTTCATCCTCGACAAGATGGACTCCACGGGGGCCGGTTACCAAGAGGCCCTCGACGAGGCCACCGCGCTCGGGTACGCCGAGGCCGACCCCACCGCCGACGTCGAGGCCTTCGACGCCGCCGCCAAGGCCGCCATCCTCGCCGGGATCGCCTTCCACACGCGCGTGCGCCTCGACGACGTCTACCGCGAGGGCATGACCGAGGTCACCGCCTCCGACTTCCGCTCGGCGAAGGAGATGGGCTGCACCATCAAGCTGCTCGCCATCTGCGAGCGGACCGCGGACGGCGGATCGGTGACCGCGCGCGTGCATCCCGCCATGATCCCGCTGACCCATCCGCTCGCCTCGGTGCGCGGCGCCTACAACGCCGTCTTCGTCGAGTCCGACGCGGCCGGGCAGCTGATGTTCTACGGCCCCGGCGCCGGCGGCGCGCCCACCGCCTCCGCCGTGCTCGGCGACCTCGTCGCCGTCTGCCGCAACCGGATCGGCGGGTCCACCGGGCCCGGCGAGTCCGCGTACGCCGCCCTGCCGGTCTCGCCCATGGGCGATGTCGTCACCCGCTACCACATCAGCCTCGACGTCGCCGACAAACCGGGTGTTCTCGCCCAGGTCGCGACGGTGTTCGCCGAGCACGGGGTGTCGATCGATACGGTTCGCCAGCAAGGGCGACAGGACAGTGTCGGCGAGGCCTCCCTCGTCGTCGTCACCCACCGGGCCCTCGACGCCTCCCTCTCCGGGACCGTCGAGGCGCTGCGCAAGCTCGACACCGTGCGGGGTGTCGCCAGCATCATGCGGGTTGAAGGGGAGTAAGCAGCAATGACCCACCAGTGGCGCGGAATCATCGAGGAGTACCGGGACCGGCTGCCGGTATCCGGCACCACGCCGGTCGTGACGCTCCGCGAGGGCGGTACGCCCCTCGTGCCCGCGCAGGTGCTCTCCGAGCGCACGGGCTGTGAGGTCCACCTGAAGGTGGAGGGTGCCAACCCCACCGGGTCCTTCAAGGACCGCGGCATGACCATGGCCATCTCCAAGGCCAAGGAGGAGGGCGCCAAGGCGGTCATCTGTGCCTCCACCGGGAACACCTCCGCCTCCGCCGCCGCCTACGCGGTGCGGGCCGGCATGGTCTGCGCCGTGCTCGTCCCGCAGGGCAAGATCGCCCTCGGCAAGATGGGCCAGGCCCTCGTGCACGGCGCGAAGATCCTCCAGGTCGAGGGCAACTTCGACGACTGCCTCGCGCTCGCGCGCAGCCTGAGCGAGAACTACCCGGTGGCGCTGGTCAATTCGGTCAACCCGGTGCGGATCGAGGGCCAGAAGACGGCCGCCTTCGAGATCGTGGACATGCTCGGCGACGCGCCCGACATCCACGTGCTGCCGGTCGGCAACGCGGGCAACATCACCGCCTACTGGAAGGGGTACCGGGAGTACGCGGCCGACGGCATCGCCGCCCGGACCCCCCGGATGTGGGGCTTCCAGGCCTCCGGCAGCGCCCCGATCGTGCGCGGCGAGGTCGTCAAGGACCCGCAGACCATCGCCACCGCCATCCGCATCGGCAACCCCGCCTCGTGGGAGTACGCCCTCGCCGCGCGCGACGAGTCCGGCGGCGCCATCGACGAGGTGACGGACCGTGAGATCCTGCGCGCCTACCGGCTGTTGGCCGCACAGGAGGGTGTCTTCGTGGAGCCGGCCTCCGCCGCCTCCGTGGCCGGTCTGCTCAAGGCCGCGGAACAGGGCAAGGTCGACCCTGGCCAGCGCATCGTGTGCACCGTCACCGGCAACGGTCTGAAGGATCCCGGGTGGGCCGTCGACGGTGCCCCGCAGCCGATCGTCGTCCCGGTCGACGCGGATGCCGCGGCCGAGCGCCTGGGCCTGGCCTGAGCCACGGCCCGGGCGGCCGCCCAGTGGCGGCCCGGGCAACAGCTGCGGCAACGGCTTCGGCAGCGGTCGCGGCAATCGCGACGGCAATGGCAACAGCCCCCGCGACGGCTCCGGCGACGGCCGTCGCGGAGGTCCGGGCCGCGGTCCATACGGTGGCCCGCGGCAGGGAAACCCCTGATGGGATGCACAAGGGGCTTACGACACGCATCGTGCGCCTCCTGTGCGCCCTATGTCGCCGCAGAACCTTCCTTCGATAGGCTGTACTGAACCCGCCTGCCGCATATGCCCGAGCGTGTGGCACGGGTCCGCGTCCGCCGCGGTGCGGCCCGACGGGTTCTCGTACGTCATCGAATGTCCACATCGAATGTCCGCCGAATGCCCGCCGAATGTCCCTCGAGAGTTCTCGAATGCCATTCGGCCGTCATTGGGCAGTCCCGCAGCTCAAGGAGAGTCTTCGAGCGATGGCCGGTCCAGCGTTCCGCGCCGCCGCCGTCCGGGTGCGCGTTCCCGCCACCAGTGCCAATCTCGGCCCGGGCTTCGACGCCCTGGGTCTCGCGCTGGGGCTCTACGACGACGTCGTCGTCCGGGTGGCCGACTCCGGGCTGCACATCGACATCGCGGGTGAGGGGAGCGAGACCCTTCCGCGGGACGAGAGGCATCTCCTCGTCCGTTCCCTGCGCACCGCCTTCGACCTGCTGGGCGGACAGCCCCGCGGTCTGGAGATCGTGTGCGCCAACCGCATTCCGCACGGCCGGGGCCTCGGTTCCTCCTCCGCCGCCATCTGCGCCGGCCTCGTGGCCGCCCGCGCGGTGACGATAGGCGGCGAGTCCCGCCTCGACGACGCCGCGCTGCTGGAGCTGGCCACCGAGATCGAGGGTCACCCCGACAACGTCGCGGCCTGTCTGCTCGGCGGTTTCACCCTTTCCTGGATGGAGAGCGGCGCCGCGCGGGCGATCAGGATGGAGCCCGACGATTCCATCGTTCCGGTGGTTTTCGTCCCCGGAAAGCCGGTCCTCACCGAAACCGCGCGAGGTCTCCTCCCGCGTACCGTGCCGCACGTCGACGCCGCCGCCAACGCGGGCCGCGCCGCACTGCTCGTCGAGGCACTCACCCGACGCCCCGGGCTGCTGCTGCCCGCCACCGAGGACCGTCTGCACCAGGAGTACCGCGCCCCCGCCATGCCGGAGAGCGCCGCGCTGGTGGAGCGGCTGCGCGCCGACGGCATTCCGGCCGTCATCTCGGGCGCCGGCCCCACCGTGATGGCCCTTGCCGACGCGGGTACCGCGGACAAGGTGGAAGCCCTTGCCGGGAACGGCTGGGCGGCCAATCGACTGAGCCTTGATGTAAGGGGAGCGAGCGTGTTGCCGCTTGCGTCCTGACACACGCTTTCCGGATTTGGAGAGGGGGAATGTTTGTTGGATCCGGTAGTGTTAACCTCAAGTCTGCACCCGACCCCACCATGGCGAGGTGCTTCGTGTCCCCGTCAGGGACAGACATTCTTCCGGGAGCCTCCCAAGCCACTTCGTGTTCCGTGCGCCGTACCTGGGCAGTACGTCGTACGCGGGCACTGAGCGGGTTGCCGGGCACGCTCCGGAACAGGCGCTTTCACGCCACGTGACACCGGGTGTCGCGGCTCGCGGAAGCGCCATCACCAGAAATTCCTCTTTCCGCCGCTTTGGCGGACCACCGCCCCGGCTTGGTTCACAAGAGACAGAACCGATGTCGGACAGCACAACCGGTCGCCGAGCCAGACAGGCCGACGTCCGCTCCAGGGAAGGACCCTTCGTGAGCGACACCACCGATCTGATGGGCGCACGTGTCGAGGAGACCGCTGCCGCGCCCGCCACGGACGCCTCCGCGCCTGCCAGCGGTGCCGGCTCCCGGCGGCGCCGCGGTACCGGCCTCGAGGGCATGGTGCTGGCCGAGCTGCAGCAGGTCGCATCCGGCCTCGGTATCAAGGGCACCGCGCGCATGCGCAAGAGCCAGCTGATCGAGGTCATCAAGGAGGCGCAGGCCGGGGGCGCCTCCCAGGCTCCCGCCGCCAAGGCCGAGGCCGCCGCCGAGACCAAGCCCAAGCGCCGGGCGACCTCCAAGGCCCGCACGGGCGAGGACGCCGAGAAGAAGGCGGAGAAGTCTCCCGCCGAGAAGTCCCCCGCCGAGAAGGCCCAGCAGCAGATCGAGATTCCCGGCCAGCCCGCCGGCGGCCCCTCCCGCGTGAGCGAGACCGAGCGCGGTGGGGACGAAGCCCCGAACGAGCGCCGTCGTCGCCGCGCCACCGCCGAGGCCGGCAGCCCGACCGCGAGCGGCGCCGAGACCGTCACCGCCGAGGCGAAGGGCGAGGCCCGGGGCGACGCGTCCGGCGACGCCGGCGACGCCGAGGGCCGTGGCCGCCGCGACCGTCGTGAGCGTGACCGTGACCGCGGTCGCGACCGTGACCGCCGCGAGCGCAAGGGCGACGAGCAGCAGGGCGGCCGTCAGGACCGCCAGGACCGGCAGGACCGTCAGCAGCAGGGCGGCGGCCGTCAGGACCGCCAGCAGCAGAGCAGCGGACCGCAGGACGACGACGACTTCGAGGGCGGCCGTCGTGGCCGTCGCGGCCGCTACCGCGACCGCCGTGGCCGCCGTGGCCGTGACGACATCGCCGAGCCGCAGGTGGCCGACGACGACGTGCTGATCCCCGTCGCGGGCATCCTGGACATCCTCGACAACTACGCGTTCATCCGTACGTCGGGCTACCTGCCGGGCCCCAACGACGTGTACGTCTCCCTCGCCCAGGTCCGCAAGAACGGCCTGCGCAAGGGTGACCACGTCACCGGTGCCGTCCGCCAGCCGAAGGACGGCGAGCGCCGCGAGAAGTTCAACGCGCTCGTGCGCCTCGACTCCGTGAACGGCATGGCGCCCGAACACGGCCGCGGCCGCCCGGAGTTCAACAAGCTGACGCCGCTGTACCCGCAGGACCGTCTGCGCCTCGAGTCCGAGTCGGGCGTGCTGACCACCCGCATCATCGACCTCGTGTCGCCGATCGGTAAGGGCCAGCGCGGTCTGATCGTGGCCCCGCCGAAGACCGGCAAGACCATGATCATGCAGGCGATCGCCAACGCGATCACGCACAACAACCCCGAGTGCCACCTGATGGTCGTCCTGGTCGACGAGCGTCCGGAAGAGGTCACCGACATGCAGCGGTCGGTCAAGGGCGAGGTCATCTCCTCGACCTTCGACCGTCCGGCCGAGGACCACACCACGGTCGCCGAGCTCGCCATCGAGCGCGCCAAGCGCCTGGTGGAGCTGGGCCACGACGTCGTCGTGCTGCTCGACTCGATCACGCGTCTGGGCCGTGCGTACAACCTCGCCGCGCCCGCCTCCGGCCGCATCCTGTCCGGTGGTGTCGACTCGACCGCGCTGTACCCGCCGAAGCGCTTCTTCGGCGCCGCGCGCAACATCGAGGACGGCGGCTCGCTGACCATCCTGGCGACCGCGCTCGTCGACACCGGCTCCCGCATGGACGAGGTGATCTTCGAGGAGTTCAAGGGCACCGGCAACATGGAGCTCAAGCTCGACCGGAAGCTCGCCGACAAGCGCATCTTCCCGGCGGTGGACGTCGACGCGTCCGGTACCCGTAAGGAAGAGATCCTGCTCGCCAGCGACGAGCTGGCCATCACCTGGAAGCTGCGTCGCGTGCTGCACGCGCTCGACCAGCAGCAGGCGATCGAGCTGCTGCTCGACAAGATGAAGCAGACGAAGTCGAACGCCGAGTTCCTGATGCAGATTCAGAAGACGACGCCGACTCCGGGCAACGGCGACTAGTCGCCGCGAGGTTCCCGCGCCCCTGGTGCGTTAAGGCCGCCCCCTGTCACTCAGTGACAGGGGGCGGCCTTTTGGCGCTGAGAGGGATGGGTGCGTATCTCGCGCCCCATCCCGCTCATCGCTCCCTCGGGGGGAACACCCTTGTCCACGTCCCAGCCGGGTCGGCACAGACGTCGAATACGTCTGGCCCTGCCCCTCGCCGCGGCCGGTGTCGCCGCGGCCGTCGCTGGCGCCGTGCTCACGGCGTCCGCCGGTGCGGCCACCGCACTGCCGAAGCCCGCCACCACGCCGAGCGTCGGCCAGCCGTCCCAGGCCACGCTCGTGCAGCGCATCGCGGGCGCCGCCGCCGACAAGCAGGCCGCCGACAAGCAGGCCGCGGTCCAGCAGGCCACCGGCACGCCGACGGCCACCGGCAGCGGCGCTCCCGTCGCCCCGGCGATCATCGGCGGCGGCACGACCACCATCTCGTCGGCGCCCTGGATGGCCCAGCTCTGGTACGACGACGAGAAGGGCACCGGCTTCTTCTGCGGCGGCACGGTCGTCTCGCCGACGAAGGTCCTCACCGCCGCACACTGCGTGCGGGACGGGAACAACAAGGCCTACGACTGGAAGAGCTACGGCGCGGTCGTCACCGGCACCGCCCAGCTGCCCACCACCGACACCTCCGGGCAGACGGACCTGCACGGCGGCCAGGCCACCGGCGTGCTGCGCCAGTGGAACAACCCGTCGTACAACCCGGCGAAGACCGACAACGACATCGCCGTGCTCACCCTGGCCGTCCCGGTCAAGGCCACGCCGATCCGCATGGTCACCTCCGGCGACACCGCGTCGTACACCAGCACCGGCGCCAAGCTCTACGGGTGGGGCCGTACCAGCTCCACCAGCAACGACATCTCCCAGACGCTGAAGACGGCCACGCTGCCGATCCAGTCGGACACCACCTGCGCCAAGTACTACCCCGTGGACTTCATCAAGGGGCACATGGTCTGCGCGGGCAAGCCCGCCTCCGGCGGCGACGCCGGTACGACCTCCGCCTGCAACGGCGACTCCGGCGGCCCGCTCGTGGTGAACGGGCGTATCGCCGGCGTGGTCTCCTGGGGCGTCAAGGACTGTGTGGAGAAGGGCGCCTACAGCGTCTTCAGCAAGGTCTCCACGTACACCGGCGCGGTCTACGCGCAGATCGCCGACGGCAACCTGAGCTACGGCGACGGCAAGGCCGACCTCTTCGTGCGCGCCTCGTCCTCGAAGACCGGCTACGAGAAGGACTCCAAGGGCACCTCGCTCGCCACCCGGATCTCCCTCGGCGACTGGAGCGGCGTCAACCTGGTACTGACGACCGATCTGAACCGCGACGGCTACCAGGACTTCGTCTACCGGGTCAGCTCCAGCGGTGACGTGTACTGGGACCACTTCGTGCTCAACAGCGCCCGCACCAGTGGCTCCTGGGCCTCGACGAAGCTCTTCTCGGCCTGGAAGACCCGCACCCGGATCATCACCCCCGGAGACGTCACCGGCGACTACCTGCCCGACGTGCTCTCGGTCGACTCCGGCGGCACGCTGTGGATCTACCCGGGCAAGGGCAACGGCACCTTCGGCACGCGCGTTTCGGTCGGCACCGGCTGGAACCAGTACAACATGGTGCGCGGCCACGGCGACTTCAACGGTGACGGCAAGGCCGACCTGCTCGCCCGCAAGTCGAGCAACGGCGACCTCTACCTCTACAAGGGCACCGGGAAGTCCGGCACCGGCGCCTTCTCCGCCCGCGTCAAGGTGCGCAGCGCCTGGACCGGGTACAACGCCTTCGACGCGGTCGGCGACCTGAGCGGCGACGGCAAGGCCGACTTCCTGGCCCGCACCCCCGGCGGCACCCTTTATCTGTACAAGGGCACCGGTAAGGCGACCAGCGAGATCTTTGCCACACGTGTCTCACTCGGTACCGGCTACGACCAGTACGACCTGTTCGGCTGAAAACGCAGGTGAGCGGGGATCGTCCCGTTCCGTCGGTAACGCAGAGTGCCCACCGCCGCACGCGGTGGGCACTCTGCGTTGTGCAACGCTTTCCGAGTTCCTCCGTCAGGCCAGGTGGAGCGACGATGGGGTGGTGAGGACCGCACCCGACCCCGAACCCAGGGGGTAACCGACCGGACGAGACCTAGGAGCCACGTGTCCGCCGAGAGCACGCCGCAGCCCGGCATACCGGAGCCGGCCACCACCGCCCCCGGACGCCGCGGCAAGGGCCGCCGCCGCAAGCCCCGCAGCAAGGGCCGCAAGGTCCTGCGCGTCGTGGCCTGGACCGCCGCGGGCGTCGTCGTGCTGGGCGGCAGCGGAGTCGGCTACCTGTACTTCAAGCTCAACGGCAACCTCAGAAGCGTCGACATCAACCAGGCTCTCGGCGCCGACCGGCCCGTGAAGATCGACAACGGCTCCGAGAACATCCTCGTCCTCGGCTCCGACTCCCGCGCCGGCACCAACAAGAAGCTCGGCGGCGGCACGGACGACGGCGTCGCCCGCTCCGACACGGCGATGATCGTCCACGTCTACAAGGGCCACAAGCGGGCGAGCGTGGTCTCCGTCCCCCGCGACACCCTCATCGACCGCCCGGCGTGCACCGGCGCCAAGGGCGCCACCTACCCGGCCGCGTCCGACGTGATGTTCAACTCGGCGTACGCCACCGGTGGCGCCACCTGCGCGGTCAAGACGGTCGAGTCCCTCACCGGCATCCGCATGGACCACTACCTGGAGGTCGACTTCGCCGGCTTCCAGAGGCTCGTCGACGACCTCGGCGGGGTCCCGGTCACCACCACCGAGAAGATCGACGACCCGCAGAGCCACCTCCGCCTCCCGGCCGGCACCCACACCCTCGACGGCCGCCAGGCCCTCGGCCTGGTCCGCACCCGGCACGGCGTGGGCGACGGCTCCGACCTGGGCCGCATCCAGCTCCAGCAGGCATTCGTGAAGGCGCTGCTCCTCCAGGTCAAGCACGTCGGCGTCTTCAGCAACCCCAAGAAGCTGTACGACCTCGCCGACACCGCCACCAAGACCGTCACCGCCGACTCCGACCTCGGCACGGTCAACTCCCTCGCCGACTTCGCCGGCGGCCTCAAGGGCATCAGCTCGTCCCACATGAAGATGGTCACGATGCCGGTCCGGTACGACCCGGCCAACCCCAACCGGGTCCTGCTGGAGAAGACGAAGGCCCAGCTGATCTGGGACGCCCTGCGGCACGACCGCCCGATCCCCCGGACGGCCACCACCGGAACCGTCACCGGCGGGGCCAAGGGCGTGGTGGCGTCCTGACGGACGCCGCGACACCGTCCGCCGGTGCTCCCCGACACCCGGGGAATACCGGACGCCGCTCCCCGGTTTTGGGGGAATGGCGCCAGTCCTGGCAGACTGGTACGTCGGCTCCGGTTCACGCCCCCGCATCCCGCGGCAGGCGACCCGGCGCCCTCCCGATACCTAGGAGACACCTTGAAGCGCGAGATTCACCCCGAGTACGTCGAGACGCAGGTCAGCTGCACCTGTGGCGCCTCGTTCACCACCCGTAGCACCATCGACTCCGGCACCATCCGTGCCGAGGTCTGCTCCGAGTGCCACCCGTTCTACACGGGCAAGCAGAAGATCCTCGACACCGGTGGCCGTGTGGCCCGCTTCGAGGCCCGCTTCGGCAAGGCTGCCGGCTCCAAGAAGTAGCGAGCCCCATTTCGCCGGTCCACGGCCACGCCCCCGCCTCGCGCATTCGCCCGCACCCCCGCAGGCGAATCGTAAGGAAGGCGGTGTGCCCGGGACCGGCGTTTTTGGTCGCCCGCCAGCCCTCACCCGCAGTACAGGAGCCGAAAGATGTTCGAGGCCGTCGAGGAACTCGTCGCCGAGCACGCCGACCTGGAGACGAAGCTCGCCGATCCGTCGGTTCACGCCGACCAGGCGAACGCGCGCAAGCTGAACAAGCGCTACGCCGAGCTGACCCCCATCGTCGCCACGTTCCGCTCCTGGAAGCAGACGGGTGACGACATCGAGACCGCGCGCGAGCTGGCGGCCGACGACCCGGACTTCGCCGCCGAGGTCAAGGTGCTGGACAAGCAGCGCGAGCAACTCACCGAGAAGCTTCGCCTGCTGCTCGTCCCGCGCGACCCGAGCGACGACAAGGACGTCATCCTGGAGATCAAGGCGGGCGCCGGCGGCGACGAGTCCGCCCTGTTCGCCGGTGACCTCCTGCGCATGTACCTGCGCTACGCCGAGCGCGTCGGCTGGAAGACCGAGATCATCGACGCCACCGAGTCCGAGCTGGGCGGCTACAAGGACGTCCAGGTCGCCGTGAAGACCAAGGGCGGCCAGGGCGCCACCGAGCCCGGCCAGGGCGTGTGGGCCCGGCTGAAGTACGAGGGCGGTGTGCACCGCGTGCAGCGCGTGCCCTCGACCGAGTCGCAGGGCCGCATCCACACCTCCGCGGCCGGTGTGCTCGTCACGCCCGAGGCCGAGGAGGTCGACGTCGAGATCCACGCGAACGACCTGCGTATCGACGTGTACCGCTCCTCGGGCCCCGGCGGCCAGTCCGTCAACACCACCGACTCCGCCGTGCGCATCACGCACCTGCCCACCGGTGTCGTGGCCTCCTGCCAGAACGAGAAGAGCCAGCTCCAGAACAAGGAGCAGGCCATGCGTATCCTGCGCTCCCGGCTGCTCGCCGCGGCGCAGGAGAAGGCCGAGGCCGAGGCCGCCGACGCCCGCCGCAGCCAGGTCCGCACGGTCGACCGATCCGAGAAGATCCGGACGTACAACTTCCCGGAGAACCGCCTCTCGGACCATCGTGTCGGTTTCAAGGCGTACAACCTCGACCAGGTTCTGGACGGCGACCTCGACGCGGTGATCCAGGCCTGCGTCGACGCCGACTCGGCCGCGAAGCTCGCGGCCGCGTAGGACACCGGGCCCCCTGCCGTCCAGGGCAGGGGGCCTTACGCAGGGCGGCGCGTGAGCGCAAGGCATGTACGACGAAGCACGAGGACCGGAGGACGAGCGTGCAGCAAGACTTCGGGGGGCGACCCCCAAGCCCCCGCAGCGTGCTGCTCGCGGAGGTGGCCCAGGCCACCCAGCGGCTGGCCGACGCCGGCGTGCCCTCGCCGCGCAACGACGCGGAGGAGCTCGCCGCGTTCGTGCACGGCGTGAAGCGCGGCCAGCTGCACGCGGTGAAGGACGCCGACTTCGACGCCCGGTACTGGGAGGTCATCGCCCGCCGCGAGCAGCGTGAGCCGCTCCAGCACATCACCGGGCGCGCGTACTTCCGCTACCTGGAGCTCCAGGTCGGCCCGGGTGTCTTCGTGCCCCGGCCGGAGACCGAGTCGGTGGTCGGCTGGGCCATAGACGCCGTACGGGCCATGGACGTGGTCGAGCCCTGCATCGTCGACCTGTGCACCGGCTCCGGCGCCATCGCCCTCGCCCTCGCCCAGGAGGTGCCGCGCTCCCGCGTGCACGCCGTGGAGCTGTCCGAGGACGCCCTGGTGTGGACCCGCAAGAACGTGGCGGGGTCCAGGGTCGACCTGCGTCAGGGCAATGCCCTGGAGGCCTTCCCCGACCTCGACGGCCAGGTCGACCTGGTCGTCTCCAATCCGCCGTACATCCCGCTCACCGAGTGGGAGTACGTCGCCCCGGAGGCCCGCGACTACGACCCGGAGCTGGCGCTGTTCTCCGGCGAGGACGGCCTGGACCTCATCCGGGGCATCGAGCGCACCGCGCACCGGCTGCTGCGCCCCGGCGGTGTCGTCGTCATCGAGCACGCCGACACCCAGGGCGGACAGGTGCCGTGGATCTTCACCGAGGAGCGGGGCTGGGCCGACGCGGCCGATCACCCCGACCTCAACAACCGTCCGCGCTTCGCGACCGCCCGCAAGGCGATGCCGTGAGCACCCCCACTACTTCCACCCCGCAGTACGTGTACGAGGAGGCCCGCTAGACATGGCACGGCGATACGACACCAACGACGCGACCGACCGTGTGACGGGTCTGCGCGAGGCCGCGTCGGCCGTCCGCCGGGGCGAGCTCGTGGTGCTGCCGACCGACACGGTCTACGGCATCGGTGCCGACGCGTTCTCCTCGGAGGCCGTCGCCGACCTGCTCGGTGCCAAGGGCCGGGGCCGCAACATGCCCACCCCTGTCCTCATCGGCTCCCCGAACACGCTGCACGGCCTCGTCACGGACTTCTCCGAGATGGCCTGGGAACTGGTCGACGCGTTCTGGCCCGGCGCCCTCACGCTCGTCGCGCGGCAGCAGCCGTCCCTCCAGTGGGACCTCGGCGACACCCGCGGCACGGTCGCCGTGCGCATGCCGCTGCACCCTGTCGCCATCGAGCTGCTCACCGAGGTCGGCCCCATGGCCGTCTCCTCCGCGAACCTCACCGGTCACCCCGCGCCGGAGACCTGCGACGACGCCCAGAACATGCTCGGCGACTCCGTCTCCGTCTACCTCGACGGCGGCCGGACCCCCGGCAACGTGCCGTCGTCCATCGTGGACGTCACCGGTGAGGTGCCCGTACTGCTGCGTGAGGGGGCGCTCTCCCCGGACGAGCTGCGGAAGGTCGTACCCGACCTCGAGGTGGCGAATTGACGGCCCGTGAATCCCCCAGGCTCTCGGCTCTGTTCGAGCAGGGGGGACCCCCATGCGTGGCATAGGCAATGAGGAACGCGCGGCGGAGATCACGACGACCTTCGGTTTCCCGCGCGACACCTTCCGCATCCTCCACGTCAGCACGGGCAACGTGTGCCGCTCGCCGATCACCGAGCGTCTGACCCGCCATTTCGTGGCGGAGCGGCTCGGCGTACTCGGCGGCGGGCTGATCGTGGAGAGCGCGGGCACCTGGGGCCACGAAGGCGCGCCGATGGAGGAGAACGCGGAGACCGTGCTCGCCGACTTCGGCGCGGACGCCTCCGGCTTCACCGGCCGGGAACTGCTGGACGAGCACGTCATCATGGCCGACCTCGTCCTGACCGCCACCCGCGACCACCGTGCCCAGGTCATCTCCATGGGCCACTCGGCGGGCCTGCGCACCTTCACACTGAAGGAGTTCACCCGCCTGGTCCGGGCGATAGACCCGGCCACCCTGCCGCCCCTGGAGGACGGTGTGGTCATGCGGGCCCGTGCGCTGGTGCGTGCGGCGGCGGCGCTGCGCGGGTGGCTGCTGGCACCGACGGCGGAGGCGGACGAGGTGTACGACCCGTACGGGGCGCCCCTGCCGTTCTTCCGGTCGATCGGCGACGAGATACACGAGGCGCTGGACCCGGTCGTCACGGCGCTGACGGGTGTGCCCGCCCGCACGTGAGGTGCGCGTGAGGTGAGCCGGCGGACGGAGTTCGCCGCAGCGCCGCGAAGCCGGGGAGGCCCGCTGGGGCCGAGCGGTGCGAGAAGCGCGTCGAGGAGTGGACCCGGTCGTCACGGCGCTGACGGGTGTGCCCGCCCGCACGTGAGGTGCGCGCGTCGAGGAGCGGTCCCCGTGGCCACGGCGCTGACGGGTGCACCGGCGCGGGCGTAGGTCCGTGGTGCCCTTCGGGGGCGCGGGGGATCGTGCGACCAGCGACGACGAGTGCGCGGCCGAGGTCCCGCGGAGGCTGCCGGGCCCCGGTGCGGCTTTCGACGCCGGGCGTTCCCCATGACCCCGGCCTACATTGGACCTACGTCCCCCGCCGACGCCCGGGAGCCCACCATGGCGGTCACCCCTACCCTCGAGACCGACGTCTTGCGGCGACAGGACCCCGAACTCGCCGAGATCCTGCTCGCAGAGCTCACGCGGCAGTCGACGACGCTCCAGCTGATCGCCGCCGAGAACTTCGCCTCGCCTGCCGTGCTGGCCGCCCTCGGCTCCCCGCTCGCCAACAAGTACGCCGAGGGCTATCCCGGCGCCCGGCACCACGGCGGCTGCGAGCTGGCCGACGTCGCCGAACGCGTCGCCGTCGACCGCGCCACGGCGCTCTTCGGCGCCGCGCACGCCAACGTGCAGTCCCACTCCGGCTCCTCGGCCGTCCTGGCCGCCTACGCCGCCCTGCTGCGGCCCGGAGACACCGTCCTGGCCCTCGGGCTGCCGTACGGCGGCCACCTCACGCACGGCTCGCCCGCGAACTTCTCCGGCCGCTGGTTCGACTTCGTCGGGTACGGCGTCGACGCCGAGACCGGGCTCATCGACCACGACCAGGTGCGCCACCTGGCCCGCGACCACCGGCCCAAGGCCATCGTGTGCGGCTCGATCGCCTACCCGCGCCACATCGACTACGCCTTCTTCCACGAGGTCGCCGACGAGGTGGGCGCGTATCTGATCGTGGCCGCCGGACATCCCATCGGCCTGGTCGCGGGGGGAGTGGCGCCGAGCCCGGTGCCGTACGCCGACGTCGTGTGTGCCACGACACACAAGGTGCTGCGCGGGCCGCGCGGCGGGATGATCCTGTGCGGGAGCGAGCTGGCCGAGCGGATCGACCGGTCCGTCTTCCCCTTCACCCAGGGCGGCGCGCAGATGAACTCCATCGCCGCCAAGGCCGTGGCGTTCGGCGAGGCGGCGACGCCGGCGTTCGGCGCGTACGCCCGTCAGGTGGTCGCCAACGCGCGCGTGCTGGCCGGTCACCTGGCCGCCGAGGGGTTCGGTGTCGTCACCGGCGGCACGGACACCCACCTGATCGTCGTCGACCCGGCCCCGCTCGGCGTGGACGGCCGCAGCGCGCGCGGCCGGCTCGCCGCCGCCGGGATCGTCCTGGACTGCTGCGCGCTGCCGCACGGGGAAGGCCGCGGTCTGCGCCTGGGGACGGCCGCGGTGACCACGCAGGGCATGGGCGAGACGGAGATGGTCCTGATCGCCGCGTTGCTCGCCGGGGTGCTGCGGGGTGATCATGATCCGGCCGGGGTGCGTGCCGAGGTGCGCGAGCTGACCGGTAGATTTCCGCCGTATCCCGGCTGAGCGTGGGGGAGGCGGTTACCCGTTCACCCTGGTGAGACGTGGTGCACAGCCATACGTGCAACCATCGTCGCCAACCGGAAGTCCTCATCCGTACGCGTCCGTCGCTAGGGTGTGGGGCTGTGATGGCCAGCGAGACCTGTGGGGAAGCCCGTGCGTGAATACCTGCTGACGCTCTGCATCACGGCCGCGGTGACGTATCTGCTGACAGGGCCGGTACGTAAATTCGCGATCGTTGCGGGAGCCATGCCGGAGATCCGGGCACGTGACGTGCACCGGGAACCCACTCCGCGCCTCGGCGGGATCGCCATGTTCTTCGGCCTGTGCGCCGGACTGCTGGTCGCGGACCACCTCACGAACCTCAACGAGGTCTTCGTGAAGTCCAACGAGCCGCGCGCCCTGCTCTCCGGGGCGGCCCTGATCTGGCTGATCGGCGTCCTGGACGACAAGTTCGAGATCGACGCGCTGATCAAGCTGGGTGGCCAGATGATCGCCGCGGGCGTCATGGTCATGCAGGGTCTGACGATCCTGTGGCTGCCCGTTCCGTTCGTCGGCAACGTGGCGCTGACCCAGTGGCAGGGCACCCTGCTGACCGTGGCGCTCGTCGTCGTCACGATCAACGCGGTGAACTTCGTGGACGGCCTGGACGGCCTCGCCGCCGGCATGGTGTGCATCGCGGCGACGGCGTTCTTCCTGTACGCCTACCGCATCTGGACCTCGTACGGCATCGAGGCGGCCGCTCCGGCGACCCTCTTCGCGGCGATCCTGATGGGCATGTGCCTGGGCTTCCTGCCGCACAACATGCATCCGGCGCGGATCTTCATGGGTGACTCGGGCTCGATGCTCATCGGCCTGGTCCTGGCGGCCGGCGCGATCTCCATCACCGGCCAGGTGGACCCGGACGCCCTCTCCCTGTTCACGGGTTCCGAGAAGGCGGCGGTCCACCAGACGGTGCCCGTCTACATCCCGCTGTTGCTGCCGCTGACGATCATCGCCGTACCGGCCGCCGACCTGGTCCTCGCGATCGTCCGCCGCACCTGGCGCGGCCAGTCCCCGTTCGCCGCGGACCGCGGCCACCTGCACCACCGGCTCCTGGAGATCGGCCACTCGCACAGCCGGGCCGTGCTGATCATGTACTTCTGGGCGGCGCTGATCTCCTTCGGCGCGCTCGCCTACTCGGTCAACTCGGCGTCGATGTGGATCGTGCTCGGCGTGGTCTTCTTCAGCGCGATCGGTCTGATCCTGCTGCTCCTGCCGCGCTTCACGCCCCGTGCGCCGATGTGGGCCCAGCGGATCGTGCCGCCGCGCTACCGCAGGCGCCGCAGGACCGTCGAGGAGCCGGTGGGGGAGTCCGCCGCGCAGTCCGCCGGGGAGTGCGTCCCGGAGCCCGCCGGCGCGGCCGGTGCGGCCGCCGGGCCGGCCCGGGCGGAGGAGGCCGCGCGCACCCCCGTCACGGCCGCCGTCCCGGGCGTCAACGGAGCGACCGCGATCGGCCCCCGTTCGCGTATGCGCTGAAGGCCCCCGGGGCTTCAAGGTAAGAATCTGACTAGAGCATTGCCATCTCGTGGGGGAGCAAAGACCCCCAATATCAGACAAGTGGGTGAGGTTTTTGCACAGACGCGCAGCTTCACTCTCATGTGTGACACCGAGCACACCAAGCAGGTAAAGACCTCATCAAATAGTTTGTGATACGGTTCACGAGAACCCCGGAGAGAGCCGAAAGGCCGTAGTGCGACGGTCTCTTGGTGTGAGATCTCGATCACTCAGCCCGGGGCTACGCTCGTCCATGACGACACCCTGCCCCCTGTGAAAGCGGAGTTGCCGCCATGCCGTCCAATGACGTCCGGATCCTGACCCAGGCCGCCGTGCCCACGGTTGTCGTCGGTGCTGTTGCCACCGCCGTCAGTGGTGGTGTCGCCGGCGCCAAGGGTGCGATCGGGGCCGTCATCGCGACGCTGGTCGTGGTCGTTCTCATGGGGCTCGGTCTCTATGTGCTCCAGCGCACTGCCAAGTCTTTTCCGCAGCTGTTCCAGATGATGGGCCTGATGCTCTACGCGGCTCAGCTGCTGCTGATGGTCATCTTCATCGCCGTGTTCAAGAACACGACGCTGTTCAATCCCCGGGCCTTCGCCATCGTGATCGTGGTCGCCACGCTCACGTGGATCGCCGCGCAGACGCGTGCGCACATGAAGGCCAAGATCCTCTACGTCGATCCCGATGCCTCGTCGAAGGGCGACAAGCCCGAAAAGACAGGGCACTCGTCGTGAGAGGTAGGGCCGGGATAAAGGCGCACGAGAGATCCTGCTATCGTCCGGTGCCAACTGCGGCATCGCGGGCGCGGGCATCCGAACTGACGCCTGTTCTATCGCGAGGCGAGATGCCCCCCAGCCGCCCCCACATCCGTTACACCAGTCCCGTGCCGAACCGCGGCCGCACGCCGCGCCGACACAACGAGGTTGCCGTACCTATGCGCCACGCTGAAGGAGCCCGCGGTGAGTGCTGATCCGACGCAGACGCTCGCTTTCGACACGAGCTGTCACCTGTTCGACGGGTGTGGTTTCGACACCGTCGCTCCGGGCCTGCACTCGTTCCTGTTCAAGCCCCTCTGGGGCAACGCGGACAGCAACCTGTACTTCAACAAGACGATGCTGCTGGCGCTGCTCGGTTCCATCATCGTCGTGGGCTTCTTCTGGGCCGCCTTCGCCAAGCCGAAGGTCGTCCCGGGCAAGCTCCAGATGATCGCCGAGGCCGGCTACGACTTCGTCCGGCGCGGCGTCGTCTACGAGACCATCGGCAAGAAGGAAGGCGAGAAGTACGTACCTCTGGTCGTCTCGCTCTTCTTCTTCATCTGGATGATGAACCTGTGGTCGATCATCCCGGTCGCCCAGTTCCCGGTCACCGCGATCATCTCGTACCCCGTCGGCCTGGCCGCGATCGTCTACATCCTGTGGGTCTCGCTGACCTTCAAGCGGCACGGTTTCGTCGGCGCCTTCAAGAACTTCACCGGCTACGACAAGTCGCTCGGCCCGGTGCTCCCGCTGTCGATGACGATCGAGCTCTTCTCGAACCTGCTCGTCCGGCCCTTCACGCACGCCGTGCGACTGTTCGCGAACATGTTCGCCGGTCACACCCTGCTGCTGCTGTTCACGGTCGCCAGCTGGTACATGCTGAACGGCATCGGCATCGCCTACTCCGGTGTCTCGTTCGTGATGGTCATCATCATGACCGCCTTCGAGCTCTTCATCCAGGCTGTCCAGGCGTACGTCTTCGTCCTCCTGACCTGCAGCTTCATCCAGGGCGCGCTCGCCGAGCACCACTGAGCGACCCGACCACCCACCCAGACATCCGGTGGCCAACCCCCATCGGACTTTGAAAGAGAAGGAAGAACCGGCATGTCCGCTCTCGAAACCCTTGCCGCCGGCGTCCAGATCAAGGGCAACCTCGGCTCCATCGGTTACGGCCTCGCCGCCATCGGCCCGGGCGTCGGCGTCGGCATCATCTTCGGTAACGGCACGCAGGCCCTCGCCCGTCAGCCCGAGGCTGCCGGCCTGATCCGCGCCAACCAGATCCTCGGCTTCGCCTTCTGTGAGGCGCTCGCCCTGATCGGTCTGGTCATGCCGTTCGTCTACCCGGCCTCCTGACCCGACCGCCGCGCACCATTAGACGAAAGGCACTGATATGAGCCCCCTGGTAATGCTGGCGGAGGGGCCGGAGAACCCCCTCATCCCGCCGATCCCAGAGCTCGTCATCGGCCTCATCGCCTTCGTCATCGTCTTCGGCTTCCTCGCCAAGAAGCTCCTCCCGAACATCAACAAGGTTCTGGAAGAGCGCCGCGAGGCCATTGAGGGCGGTATCGAGAAGGCCGAGGCCGCGCAGACCGAGGCCCAGAGCGTCCTTGAGCAGTACAAGGCGCAGCTCGCCGAGGCTCGGCACGAGGCCGCGCGCCTGCGCCAGGAGGCTCAGGAGCAGGGTGCCGAACTCATCACCGAGATGCGGGCCGAGGGCCAGCGTCAGCGTGAGGAGATCGTCGCCGCCGGTCACGCCCAGATCGAGGCCGACCGCAAGGCCGCCTCGTCGGCTCTGCGTCAGGACGTCGGTACGCTCGCCACCGAACTGGCCGGCAAGCTCGTCGGTGAGTCCCTCGAGGACCACGCCCGTCAGAGCCGTGTGATCGACCGCTTCCTCGACGAGCTCGAGGAGAAGGCCGAGGCCACGCGATGAACGGAGCGAGCCGCGAGGCTCTGGCAGCCGCACGCGAGCGCCTCGACGCGCTGACGGACTCCACGTCCGTCGACGCCTCGAAGCTCGCCGACGAGCTGGCCGCCGTCACCGCGCTGCTCGACCGCGAGGCCGGCCTGCGCCGGGTCCTCACCGACCCGGCGCAGCCCGCGGAGGCCAAGGCCGAGCTGGTTCAGCGGCTGATCGGTGGCCAGGTGAGCGGCGCGACCGCCGACCTGGTGGCCGGTGTGGTCCGCTCCCGCTGGTCGCAGCCCCGCGACCTGGTGGACGCGCTGGAGGAGCTGGCGGACATCGCCGACCTCGCCGCCGCGGAGAAGGCGGGCACGCTCGACGACGTCGAGGACGAGCTGTTCCGGTTCGGCCGGATCGTCGCCTCGAACACCGAGCTGCGCGCCGCGCTGACCGACCGGTCCGCGAGCACCTCGGCCAAGGTCGAGCTGCTGCACCGGCTGCTCGGCGGCCGGGCCAAGCCCACCACCGAGCGTCTGGTCACCCGCCTGGTCACCGAGCCGCGTGGACGTAGCCTGGAATCGGGACTGGAGTCCCTGTCCAAGCTTGCCGCGCAGCGCCGGAACCGCCTGGTCGCGACCGTCACCTCGGCGGTGCCGCTGACCGGCCCGCAGAAGCAGCGCCTGGGCGACGCCCTGGCGAAGCTCTACGGACACCGGATGCACCTGAACCTGGACGTGGACCCCGACGTGGTCGGCGGTGTCCGGGTGCAGGTCGGTGACGAGGTCATCAACGGCTCCCTCGCGGACCGGCTGGACGACGTCGCCCGCCGCATGGCGAGCTAGTAACTCAACAAGCAGTACGTACGCAATTACGGCCCTGGTTGGGCCGTGCAGAGGATTCACCTCTTTCAGGGGGGAGTCCCCATCCCCCCAAAGTGAAACTTCGGGCCCAACAAGGAGAGCAGGGAACCCAGATGGCGGAGCTCACGATCCGGCCGGAGGAGATCCGGGACGCGCTGGAGAACTTCGTCCAGTCGTACAAGCCGGACGCGGCCTCGCGCGAGGAGGTCGGTACGGTCACCCTTGCCGGCGACGGCATCGCGAAGGTCGAGGGTCTTCCCTCGGCCATGGCCAACGAACTGCTGAAGTTCGAGGACGGCACCCTCGGCCTCGCGCTCAACCTGGAAGAGCGCGAGATCGGCGCCATCGTCCTCGGTGAGTTCAGCGGCATCGAGGAGGGTCAGCCGGTGCAGCGCACCGGTGAGGTCCTCTCGGTCGCGGTCGGCGACGGCTACCTCGGTCGCGTTGTCGACCCGCTCGGCAAGCCGATCGACGGCCTCGGCGAGGTCGAGACCGACGGCCGCCGCGCCCTCGAGCTGCAGGCCCCCACGGTCATGGAGCGCCAGTCGGTCCACGAGCCGATGGAGACGGGCTACATGGCCGTCGACGCGATGACCCCGGTCGGCCGTGGTCAGCGTCAGCTGATCATCGGTGACCGCCAGACCGGCAAGACCGCCCTGGCCGTCGACACGATCATCAACCAGCGCGACAACTGGCGCTCGGGCGACCCGAAGAAGCAGGTCCGCTGCATCTACGTCGCCATCGGCCAGAAGGGCTCCACCATCGCCGGCGTGCGCCGCGCGCTGGAGGAGAACGGTGCGCTGGAGTACACGACCATCGTCGCCGCCCCGGCGTCCGACCCGGCCGGCTTCAAGTACCTGGCGCCGTACACCGGTTCGGCCATCGGTCAGCACTGGATGTACCAGGGCAAGCACGTCCTGATCGTCTTCGACGACCTGTCGAAGCAGGCCGACGCCTACCGCGCCGTGTCCCTGCTGCTGCGCCGCCCGCCGGGCCGTGAGGCCTACCCGGGTGACGTCTTCTACCTGCACTCCCGTCTGCTGGAGCGCTGCGCCAAGCTCTCCGACGACATGGGCGCCGGCTCGATGACCGGTCTGCCGATCGTCGAGACCAAGGCCAACGACGTCTCGGCGTTCATCCCGACCAACGTCATCTCCATCACCGACGGCCAGTGCTTCCTGGAGTCGGACCTGTTCAACGCCGGTCAGCGCCCCGCGCTGAACGTCGGTATCTCCGTCTCCCGAGTCGGTGGTTCCGCGCAGCACAAGGCGATGAAGCAGGTCTCCGGTCGTCTGCGCGTGGACCTCGCCCAGTACCGCGAGCTGGAGGCGTTCGCCGCCTTCGGTTCCGACCTGGACGCCGCGTCGAAGAACCAGCTCGAGCGCGGTACCCGCATGACCGAGCTGCTCAAGCAGAACCAGTACCAGCCGATGTCCACCGAGGACCAGGTCGTCTCGATCTGGGCCGGTGGTACGGGTCGCATGGACGACGTCCCGGTCTCCGACGTCCGCCGCTTCGACAAGGAGCTCCTGGAGTTCCTGCACCGCAAGCACCAGGGTCTGATGACGTCGATCCGCGAGGGCGGCAAGATGTCGGACGACACCCTGCAGGCCATCGGTGACGCGATCGCGGAGTTCAAGAAGCAGTTCGAGACCTCCGACGGCAAGCTGCTCGGCGAGGACGCCCCGGCCGCAGCCGCCAAGTGACGTAAGGAAGGGACCTGACTCATGGGAGCCCAGCTCCGGGTCTACAAGCGTCGCATCCGATCCGTCACCGCGACCAAGAAGATCACCAAGGCGATGGAGATGATCGCCGCCTCGCGTGTCGTCAAGGCGCAGCGCAAGGTGGCGGCCTCCACGCCGTACGCGACCGAGCTCACGCGCGCGGTCATGGCGGTGGCGAACGGGTCGAACGTCAAGCACCCGCTCACCACGGAGGCGGAGAACCCGACCCGCGCCGCGGTCCTGCTCCTCACGAGCGACCGCGGTCTGGCCGGCGCCTTCAACTCCAACGCCATCAAGGCGGCGGAGCAGCTGACCGCGCGCCTCGAGCGCGAGGGCAAGCAGGTCGTCACGTACATCGTCGGCCGTCGTGGCATCGCGCACTACAAGTTCCGTGAGCGCGAGGTCGTGGAGTCCTTCACGGGATTCACCGACGAGCCGACGTACGCGGACGCCAAGAAGGTCGCGGCGCCCCTGATCAAGGCGATCGAGACGCCCGACTCGGAAGGCGGTGTGGACGAGCTCTACATGGTCTACACCGAGTTCGTCTCGATGATGACGCAGACGGCGGTCGAGACCCGACTGCTGCCGCTGAATGTCGAAGAGGTCGCGGAAGAGGCCGCCCCCAAGGGCGAGATCCTCCCGCTGTACGACTTCGAGCCTTCGGCGGAGGACGTCCTCGACGCCCTGCTGCCGCGCTACGTGGAGAGCCGCATCTACAACGCGATGCTCCAGTCGGCCGCTTCGAAGCACGCTGCCACGCGGCGAGCGATGAAGTCGGCCACCGACAACGCGGGCGAGCTGATCAACACGCTCTCCCGTCTTGCCAACGCGGCCCGCCAGGCCGAAATCACCCAGGAAATCAGCGAGATCGTCGGTGGAGCCAGCGCCCTGGCCGACGCGACCGCGGGGAGTGACCGATAATGACCACCACTGTTGAGACCGCGACGGCCACGGGCCGCGTCGCCCGGGTCATCGGCCCGGTCGTCGACGTGGAGTTCCCCGTCGACGCGATGCCGGAGATGTACAACGCGCTGCACGTCGAGGTCGCCGACCCGGCGAACGACGGCGAGAAGAAGACGCTGACCCTCGAGGTCGCCCAGCACCTGGGTGACGGCATGGTCCGCGCGATCTCGATGCAGCCCACCGACGGTCTGGTCCGCCAGTCCCCGGTGACCGACACCGGCGACGGCATCACCGTCCCGGTCGGTGACTTCACCAAGGGCAAGGTGTTCAACACCCTCGGTGAGGTGCTGAACTCCGAGGAGGAGCACACCGGCGAGCGCTGGTCGATCCACCGCAAGGCCCCGAACTTCGACGAGCTCGAGTCGAAGACCGAGATGTTCGAGACCGGCGTCAAGGTCATCGACCTGCTGACCCCGTACGTCAAGGGCGGCAAGATCGGTCTGTTCGGCGGCGCCGGCGTCGGCAAGACGGTGCTCATCCAGGAGATGATCTACCGCGTCGCCAACAACCACGACGGTGTCTCCGTGTTCGCCGGTGTCGGTGAGCGCACGCGTGAGGGCAACGACCTCATCGCGGAGATGACCGACTCGGGCGTCATCGACAAGACCGCCCTGGTCTTCGGTCAGATGGACGAGCCCCCGGGCACCCGTCTGCGCGTCGCGCTGGCCGGCCTCACCATGGCCGAGTACTTCCGTGACGTCCAGAAGCAGGACGTGCTGTTCTTCATCGACAACATCTTCCGCTTCACGCAGGCCGGTTCCGAGGTCTCCACGCTGCTCGGCCGTATGCCGTCCGCGGTGGGTTACCAGCCGAACCTGGCCGACGAGATGGGTCTCCTCCAGGAGCGCATCACGTCGACCCGCGGTCACTCGATCACCTCGATGCAGGCGATCTACGTCCCCGCGGACGACCTGACCGACCCGGCCCCGGCCACCACGTTCGCCCACCTCGACGCGACGACGGTTCTGTCCCGTCCGATCTCCGAGAAGGGCATCTACCCGGCCGTGGACCCGCTGGACTCCACGTCCCGGATCCTGGACCCGCGCTACATCGCGCAGGACCACTACGACTGTGCGATGCGCGTCAAGAACATCCTGCAGAAGTACAAGGACCTCCAGGACATCATCGCGATCCTCGGTATCGACGAGCTGGGCGAAGAGGACAAGCTCGTCGTCCACCGTGCCCGTCGTGTGGAGCGCTTCCTGTCCCAGAACACCCACGTCGCCAAGCAGTTCACCGGCGTGGACGGTTCGGACGTTCCGGTGGAGGAGACGATCCGCGCGTTCAACATGATCTGCGACGGCGACTTCGACCACTTCCCGGAGCAGGCCTTCTTCATGTGCGGTGGTATCGAGGACCTGAAGAAGAACGCGAAGGAGCTGGGCGTCTCCTGAGCCTCGCGCTCTTGAGGAGGGGGCGGGTGCGTCCCGCCCCCTCACTCACGCCCATTAGAATTGACCCCAACACCCGGCATTACCGCCGGGTGGTGACCCGAGGAGCCAACCTTGGCTGCTGAGCTGCACGTCGAGCTGGTCGCCGCCGACCGCCAGGTCTGGTCCGGCGAGGCCACCCTGGTCGTCGCGCGTACCACCTCCGGCGACATCGGCGTCATGCCCGGTCACCAGCCGCTGCTCGGTGTGCTGGAGTCGGGCCCGGTGACCATCCGTACGAGTGATGGTGCGACGGTCGTCGCCGCGGTGCACGGCGGTTTCATCTCGTTCGCCGACAACAAGCTGTCGCTGCTGGCCGAGATCGCCGAGCTTTCGGAGGAGATCGACGTCCAGCGCGTGGAGCGCGAGCTCGAGCGCGCGAAGGCGGAGGACGACGCGGAGGCGGCACTGCGCGCCGACGTCCGTCTGCGGGCGGCGTCGGCACGCTGACCGGGCGCACCTCCCAGGCCTTCGGGCGCTGGGGGAGCGCCAGGTGATGACGTCACTCAGCCGCGGCCGGCCCGGAGTAATCCGGTGCCGGTCGCGGCTGAGGCAGATGTAGGCGTTTTTCCGGTTTCATTACCTAGTACGGCATGAAGTTCCACTACCAGGGAGACGAGGAGGTCGGTGCCGATGGTCCTCGCTCTGACTGTGTGTGGAATCGTGGTCGCGCTCGTGCTGGTGGGACTGTTCCTGTTCGGCCTGCGGCGCAGGCTGATCCAGCGTTCCGGCGGCACCTTCGACTGTTCCCTGCGCTGGGACGTGACCGATCATCCGGACCCCAGCGGCAAGGGCTGGAGCTACGGCGTCGCCCGCTACAACGGTGACCGCATCGAGTGGTACCGGGTCTTCTCCTACGCCCTGCGCCCGCGCCGCACGCTGGAGCGCTCGGCCATCGAGGTGGCCGGCCGCCGGCTGCCCGAGGGCGAGGAGGAGCTGGCGCTGCTGTCCGACGCCGTGATCCTCGCCTGCACCGTCCGGGGCATGCGCCTGGAACTCGCGATGAGCGAGGACGCGCTGACCGGATTCCTCGCCTGGCTGGAGGCGGCCCCGCCCGGCCAGCGGGTGAACGTGGCGTAGCCGCGTCCACCCTCCCCCGGAAGGAGTCCGCAGGAGGGTCAACGCGGCCCGGGTCGTCAGACCCTTCGCACCTTCTTACGACAGCCCGCCGCTGATGGCGCTCACCAGCTCACCGTTGCCGGTGTCGCCGCTGAACTCCCAGAAGAACGCGCCGCCCAGGCCCTGGCTCTTGGCCCAGCTCATCTTGCCGGCGATGGTGGACGGGGTGTCGTACGACCACCAGTTGCTGCCGCAGTGGGCGTACGCCGTGCCCGCGATCGTGCCGGTGACCGGGCAGGACGTCTTGAGGACCTTGTAGTCCTCGATGCCCTGCTCGTAGGTGCCCGGTGCGGGTCCGGTCGCGGTGCCGCCGGGGGCGTCCTGAGTGACACCGGTCCAGCCGCGGCCGTACAGCCCGATGCCGATCAGCAGCTTGTTCGCGGGGACGCCCTTGGCCTTGTACTTGGCGATCGCGTCGGCGGTGGTGAAGCCGGGCGTCGGGATGCCGCTGTACGAGGTGAGCGGGGAGTGCGGGGCGGTCGGACCCTGGGCGCTGAAGGCGCCGAAGAAGTCGTACGTCATCACGTTGTACCAGTTGACGTACTGGGCCGCGCCCGCGTAGTCCGCGGCGTCGATCTTGCCGCCGTTGGTGCCGTCGGCCGTGGTGGCCGCGGTGACCAGGGCGGAGGAGCCGAACTTGGAGCGCAGCGCTGACAGCACGTTCTTCAGGGCCGCGGCTCCGCTGGTGTCACAGGACAGGCCGCAGGCGTTGGGGTACTCCCAGTCGATGTCGATGCCGTCGAACACGTCGGCCCAGCGCGGGTCCTTCACCAGGTTGTAGCAGGAGTTCGCGAAGGCGGTCGGGTTCTGCGCGGCCTGGCCGAAGCCGCCGGACCAGGTCCAGCCGCCGAAGGACCACAGGATCTTGATGTTCGGGTACTTGGCCTTCAGCTCGCGCAGCTGGTTGAAGTTGCCGCGCAGCGGCTGGTCCCAGGTGTCGGCGACGCCGCTGACGGACTGGTCGGCGGTGAACGCCTTGTCGTAGTCGGCGTAGGAGTCGCCGATCGCGCACTGGCCGTTCGTGACGTTGCCGAAGGCGTAGTTGATGTGCGTGATCTTCGCCGCCGAGCCCGACGTCACCAGGTTCTTGACGTTGTAGTTGCGGCCGTAGATGCCCCACTCGGTGAAGTAGCCGAGCTTGACCTTGTCGCCGGTGGGCGGGGGATTGGTGCCGCCGCCGGTGGTGTGCACGGCGGCCGAGCCGCTGACCGGGCCGGTCTGGTCGGCGGTGTCGCGGGCCTGCACGGTGTAGGAGTAGTCGGTGCCGGCGGTCAGGCCCGTGTCCGTGTACGAGGTCGTCGTCACGGTGGCGACCTTGGCGCCGTCGCGCAGCACGTCGTAGTTCTTGACGCCCTTGTCGTCGGTGGCGGCCGACCAGGACAGCTTCACCGAGGTGTCGGTGACGCCCGACGCGGTCGGGGTGCCGGGCGCGGAGGGCGCGGCGTCGCCGGGGACCGTGGTGCCGTCACAACTGTCGCCGTTCAGCTTGCAGTTGGAGGGGGAGCCGGTCCCGGCGCCGTTGAAGCCGAAGGAGACGGAGGCGCCCGGGGCGAGGGAGCCGTTGTAGGACTTGTTCCTGGCCGTCCAGTGGGTGCCGGAGGAGGTGACGTCCGCGTCCCAGGCGGAGGTGACCGACGTGCCGGAGGGGAAGTCCCACTCGATCGTCCACGAACTGATGGCCGTGGTACCGGTGTTCTTGACGGTCCACTTGCCCTCGAAGCCGGTGCCCCAGTCCTGGGTCTTGGCGTAGGTGGCGGTCGCTCCCCCACTCTCGGCTGCGCTCGAGCGGGGGGACCCCCATCCGGCCGGCTGGGCCGGACTCGCGAGACCGACCAGACCGGCGAGGGGGAGCAACAGGGTCGCGAACCCTGCCGCGGCTCTGTGTCTGAAGCGCATGCTGCGCCTCCCTAAGTGTGGGGATGTCACGGGCATGACTGAGCCTTCACGCCCACGGTGCGGCGAGAATAGGAAGGTCTGGACCAGCGGTCAATAGGTCTGGACCAGTTGGCCGAAGTTCGGCTGGAATTCCAACTCCCCTGCCGGTAATGGGCGTTGGAGCCGCTCCGGGCTCCTGCGGCCCGCGCCGGACCAGGGGGCCGTACCCTGACCGGGCGATGAGGAGGGTGCATGGATGACACGGCACGCCCCGGGACGGTCCTGGTCGTCGACGACGACGCGGCGATCCGCCGGTCCCTGGAGCGCGGCCTCAGGCTGAACGGCTTCACGGTGCGGACCGCCGCCGACGGGCCCGAGGCGCTCACCGCGATCGGGCAGGCGCCCCCGGACGTCCTGGTGCTCGACGTGTCGATGCCCGGCCTGAGCGGCATCCAGGTGTGCGCCCGGCTCCGCGACGAGGGCCGGGACCTGCCCGTGCTCATGCTCTCCGCGCTCGACGAGACCGCCGACCGCATCGCCGGGCTCCAGGCGGGCGGCGACGACTACCTGGTCAAGCCCTTCGCCCTCCAGGAACTGGTGCTGCGGCTGCGCGCCCTGCTGCGCCGCCGGCCCCCGGCCGCTCCCGAGGTGCTCCGGGTGGCGGGCCTGGTGATCGACCCGGCCGCCCGCACCGCCGAGCGCGACGGCAGCCCGCTGGAGCTGACCCGGCGCGAGTTCGCGCTCCTGGAGGTGCTCGCCCGCAACGCGGGACTCGTCCTGACCCGCGACCAGCTCCTGGAACGGGTGTGGGGCTACGACTTCGACGTCCGCAGCGACGCCGTCGACACCTTCGTCAGCTACCTGCGCCGCAAACTGGAGGCCGGCGGACGCGCCCGGCTCGTCCACACCGTGCGCGGCGTGGGCTTCGTGCTGAGGGAGGCGCGGGATGCGCGGGATGCGGGGTGAGGCCGGTGAGACCCGAGAGCGCGGGGAGTCCGGGGGGTCCGGTGAGTTCTGAGAGTTCAGTGAGACCCATGAGTCACGCGAGCCCCACGCCCCCTATGGGTCCCGCACAGCCCAGGAGATCCGTGCGGTCCATGCGGTCCATGAGGCTGTCCACCCGTATCGCCCTCGCCGTCGGATGTACCGTCCCGCTGCTGGTCCTGGCCTCCGGCTGGCTGCTGCTGCACCTGGTCGCCCGGGACGTGCGCGGCGCCGGTGACCAGCATCTGCGGCAGCGGGCCGCGGCCGTCGCCCCGGACGCCCGGTCCCTGCTGCGCGCCTCGGCGAACGACCGTCCCAGGGCCGCCGACACCAGGGAGCGCCGGCTGTTCGACGCCGCGCTCGACGTCGGCGTACGCGTCGTCGGACCGGACGCGACCTTCAGCGGCGGCCCCCAGCCCGGTCCCGCGGTCCGCCTGCCCGCCCCCGGATCCGCCGCCTTCGGACCGGTGACCGTCCACGACGGCGCCCGCGCCTGGCGTGCCCTGGCCCGGCCGGTCCGGGGCCGCGCCGTGACCGGCACCCTGTGGGTCTTCGTACCCGACACCGCGGGCCGCACCCAGCTCACCCTCGTCCGCCGCCGGGTGTTCCTCACGGCGCTGCTCGCGGCCCCGCTGTCCGGCCTGCTGGCCTGGGCCATGGCCACCGGCGCGAGCGCACCCCTGCGCCGCCTCACCCGCCGCGCCGCCGGCCTCGACCCGCGCACCAGCAGCGCCCGTCTCGACGGCGCGCCGACCGGGGTCACCGAGGTCGACGAACTGGCCGCCACCCTGCGGACCGTCCTCGCCCGCTACGACGAACAGGCCGCCCGCACCGCCGAGGCCCTCGACACCGCCCGCTCCTTCTCCTCCGCCGCCGCGCACGAACTGCGCACCCCGCTGATGAGCATGGGCACGAACCTCGACATCCTCGCCGCCCACCCCGACCTGCCCGAACCCGACCGCGGCGAGGTCCTGGACGACCTGCGGAGCGAACACGCCAGGCTGCTGGGCCTGCTGGTGATGCTGCGCGAACTGGGGCGCGGCGACCTGGTGGAGGCGGAGACCTTCGGCCGCGTCGACCTCTCGGAGCTGGCCGACGCGGCCGTCGCCGAGGTTCGCCGCCGCGCCCGGGACGCCGACATCACCCTGGACGCGGCACCCGGGCTCACCGTGCACGGCTGGGAGCCCGGCCTCAGGCTGCTGCTCGACAACCTGCTCGGCAACGCGCTGGCCCACGGCCGCGACACGCGAGGCCGGGCCCGGGTGCGGGTGGGCGTCCACGGCGCCGCCGACCGCGTGCTCGTCACCGTGGACGACGGCGGCCCCGGAATACCGCCCGCCGCCCGGCAGCGGATCTTCGAGCGGTTCCAGCGGGGCCCGGACAGCACCGGTTCCGGCCTCGGCCTCACCCTCGTCGCCCAGCAGGCGGCCCTGCACCGGGGGACCGTCACCGTCACCGGCGGACCGGACGGCACCGGGGCGCGCTTCGAGGTACGGCTGCCCCCGGAGCGCGGCGGGCCGCCCGGCCGGCGGGACTGGCTGATCGGCACAGCCGGGGCGAACCGGTCACAGGGTTTCCCCAAAGAAAGTCCCTAGCCTCCGACGCGACAGCCGGACGGACGGGCGACGTGCCCGTCCGCGAAGCGAACGGAGAGTCAGAGATGCAGGTACGACGACCGACGCGCACGCTCCTCGCGGCGCTCGCCGCGACCGCCGCCCTCGTGGGCACCGCGGGCGCGGCCGCCGCGGCCGACAGCACGCCGACCGCGGCCTCCTCGGCGAAGCCCGCCGCGAAGCCGAAGGGCGACGGGGCGCGGGCGCTGTGCAAGCGGGTACCGAGGATCGACCGGCGGATCGACCGGGCCCTGCGGCGGCTCGACGCGGGAGCCGGCAGGCGTGGCTCCGTGGCCCGGATCCAGCAGCGCGTCGACAACGCGAAGAAGGCGGGTCACGACGAGATCGCCACCTTCCTCCAGGACCGCCTGGACTTCCGTGTCTCGCTGCAGAAGAACCTGGAGCAGCGCCAGAAGGACCTGACCGGCGTCAAGACGTGGTGCCAGGCCAACGACGGCGGCAAGGCGGCGGGCTGATGCGGGTCCGTGGACGACGGGCGGCGCTCGCTACCGCCGCGGTGACCGCGCTCGTGGCCCTCACCACGGGCTGCGGCCACGACGGCGGCGCGGCGTCCGGCGGCGCGACCCCGTCCACCGTCGTTCCCACCGGCACCCCCTCGGGGTACGCGGAGATGGAGAAGAAGGTCGACGCGGCCGAGTCCGCGGCGGCAGCCGCCGACCGAGACGCGACGAGCGACGCGGACCGCTGACACCGACCGCTCACGCCGGCCCACTCTCGGCACACCGGCCCCGGCCCGCGAGGCCGTAGGGGTCGGGGTGGGGTGTGGCAGGCGTCGGCCGGCGTTCCTGGGCGGGACGCGTCAGCGTTCGCCGCCCGGGACCCACAGCACGTCGCCGGTCTCCTTGTTCGCGATGCGGGCCAGGATGAACAGCAGGTCCGACAGGCGGTTGAGGTAGGTCGCGGTGAGCGGGTTCATCGTCTCGCCGTGCGCCTCCAGGGCCGCCCAGGTGGAGCGTTCGGCCCGCCGGACCACCGTGCACGCCTGGTGCAGCAGGGCCGCGCCGGGCGTGCCGCCGGGCAGGATGAACGAGCGCAGCTTCTCCAGCCGCTCGTTGAAGCGGTCGCAGTCCGCCTCCAGCCTGTCGACGTAGAACTGCTCGACCCTGAGCGGCGGGTACTTGGGGTCCTCCACGACCGGCGTCGACAGGTCCGCGCCGACGTCGAACAGGTCGTTCTGGACACGGGTGAGGACCGCGGCGACCTCCTCCTCCAGCCCGCCCAGCGCGAGCGCGGTGCCGATCACCGCGTTGGCCTCGTTGGCGTCGGCGTACGCGGAGATCCGCAGATCGGTCTTGGCGACCCGGCTCATGTCGCCGAGGGCGGTGGTGCCCTTGTCGCCGGTCCTGGTGTAGATGCGCGTCAGATTGACCATGCGGCCAGCCTAGTTACGCCCCGGCCGTCCCGACCACGTCCGCGCCCTCCCGCCCTGCTCCGGGCCCCCAACTACGCGCCCCCGGAACCGAACTGACCGTCCACGACCGACGTGACGGGTGTCTCACCCCCTGAGACCGTGACACGCATTACTTACCGTCCTCAACCGGTCGGCAGAGCGCTAAGGTCCGCCGGAGGAGCAACTTAAACAGCGTGTAAGGGGAGTCGGAGTGGCACGGAAGCTCGCCGTCATCGGGGCCGGTCTCATGGGTTCCGGCATCGCTCAGGTCGCCGCGCAGGCGGGCTGGGACGTCGTTCTGCGTGACGTCACCGACGAGGCGCTCAAGCGCGGTACCGACGGCATCAAGGCGTCGTACGACAAGTTCGTCGCCAAGGGCAGGCTCGAGGCGCACGACGCCGACGCCGCCCTCGGCCGGATCACCGCGACCACCGACCTGGAGGCCGCCGCCGACGCCGACATCGTCGTCGAGGCCGTCTTCGAGAAGCTGGAGGTCAAGCACGAGATCTTCCGCGCGCTCGACAAGCTCGTGCGCCCGGACGCCGTGCTCGCCTCCAACACCTCCGCCATCCCGATCACCAAGATCGCGGCCGCCACCGAGCACCCCGAGCGGGTCGTCGGTGTGCACTTCTTCTCGCCGGTGCCGATGATGCAGCTCGTCGAGCTGGTCCGCGGCTACAAGACCAGCGACGAAACCCTCGCCACCGCGCGGGAGTTCGCCGAGTCCGTCGGCAAGACCTGCATCGTCGTCAACCGGGACGTGGCGGGGTTCGTGACCACCCGCCTCATCTCCGCCCTCGTCGTCGAGGCGACCAAGCTGTACGAGTCCGGCGTCGCCACGGCCGAGGACATCGACCTCGCCTGCAAGCTGGGCTTCGGGCACGCCATGGGACCGCTGGCCACCACGGACCTGACCGGCGTGGACATCCTGCTGCACGCCACCAGCAACATCTACACCGAGTCCCAGGACGAGAAGTTCGCGCCGCCGGAGCTGATGCGCCGGATGGTGGACGCCGGTGACATCGGCCGCAAGAGCGGGCAGGGCTTCTACACGTACTGATCCGTACACGTCCGGACAGAACCCCCCGGGGGCATCACCCCCGGGGGTGAATTCGGTATCGGTTCGCTTACAAACAGCAACCGCTCTGCCACTCACACAGTCAGACGTTGCACAGCACCGTCACGGAGAACGCCACTCGCAGGCAACGGGGAGCGCATATGCACATCAGGGGCGACCACGCCGAGCTGGTCGTCGGGGGCCGCCTCGACGTCCGCAGCGCGGCGGACGCCCGTACGGCCCTGCACGCGGCACTCGACCGCGGCGTCGACGACCTCGTGCTCGACCTGTCCGAGCTGGACTCCTGGGACGCCACCGGGCTCGGCGTGATCATGGGTGCCCACCGGCGGGCCGGCCGCTGCGGACGCCGCCTCGTGCTGCGCTGTGTCCCGCCCCAGATGCAGCGCCTGCTGGTCGCCACCCGGCTGCACCGCATCCTCGCCATCGAGGGCGGCATCGGGGTCGAGTCACTGCCGAGGGTGTGACCACCCGGGCGTAGGGGGTGTCGTTTGGATCAGGTCGGGTCCGCGACGCCCGGCACGGCACCTCGCCGCGTTGTCGGATCGGCCGAGTACGTCCGGTACGCGGCAGATCCTCCGCCTTGCGAGGCACCGCACCGGACGCCGCGGCCTGATCCGACCTGATCCAAACGACACCCCCCAGGCCCCGCCGGCCCACGCGGAGCGCGCGTGCGGCAAAGCGGCCACCGGGGGCGAACCGGGCCTCGCGGGAACAGTGGGACCAGGACGCAGCCGTCGAATCGCGCGGCGGGGGCAATCCTCACCGGACCGTGACGTCTCGGACCGCGTGGCACCCCGCCCTGTCATGGATACTGTGCGAAGGTTTAGGGTTCGGTCGCCCGCTGCCTCGCAACCCTCGAGCGGGCCCGGACCAGAAGCGACAGCGCACGTGTGCAGCAGGCCGGGAGGGGCCGATACAGGGCACACGACGCTTTTGGGGGGCTTTGAACCTATGGACCCGATCATGCCGGGACCCGAGGAGCACGACCAGGCGCCGAGCCGCCGCCCGCCCCGGGAATCCCTCACCTCCGACTTCGGCCAGAGCATTCCGGCGCCCGTTCGCACGGCCCGGCTCGTCTCCGGCGACCTCCTGCTGACGGTCAACCCCGTCGACGGCAGCGAGATCGAACTCTGCCCGCCGGCCGCACGGCCCGGTTCGCCGCGCAGGCGCACCGCCGACGAGCGCGCCGAGATCGAACGGGCCGCCCGGCCCGCCGCACCGGCCGGTCCGGCCGAGCCCGCGCTTCCCCTCCTGGAACGCCAGGACGATCGCGAGCGCCTGGTCCGGCTGCTGGCCCGCGGCCGTTCCGTACGCCTCACCGGCCCCGGCGGCTCCGGCCGCACCTCCCTGCTCGACCTCGTCGCCGACGACTGCCTGGACCTCGCCCCCGACGGTGTGGTCCGCCTCACCGGCTTCCGCCGCACGGCCGCCGACCTCCTGCGCGACCTCTTCCACGCCGTCTACGACGCCCCGGACTTCCGGCCGGAGCAGGAGCAGCTGCTCGAACTCGTCCGGACGGTCGGCGCGGTCGTCGTCGTGGACGACATCGAGCTCGGCGGCGCCGCCCTCGACGAACTGCTCGACGCCACCCCCGAGTGCGCGTTCCTGCTCGGCGCCACCCCTGACGTGCCCGCCCTCGCCGCCGGCTCCGAGGTCGAGGAGGTCTTCCTCGGCGGCCTGGACCGCGCGGCCGGCGTGGAGATCCTGGAGCGGGCCATCGGCCGCGTCCTCACCGAGGAGGAGTCCAACTGGGCCGGCGACCTGTGGTTCGAGTCCGAGGGCCTGCCACTGCGGTTCGTCCAGGCGGGCGCCCTGCTCCGGCAGCGCGACCAACTGCGCGTCAGCGCGGGGGCGGTCGACGAGTACGGCGTCTTCGAGGACGTACGGCCCGCGGCCGACCCGGCGTTCGACGCGGCTTTCGAGTCGCCCTTCGACGCCGACGAGCGCGAGGAGGTTCCGCTGCCCTCCCTCGGTGAGGCCGCCGGACCCGCCCCGCTGCTCGCCGCCCGGCTCAGCTCCTCCGCGCGCGACACGCTGCGGTTCGCCGTCGCGCTCGGCGGCGAGGTGCCGCACCAGGCGCACCTGCCCGCGCTGGTCGGCGACACCCACGCGGACGCGGCGCTCGGCGAACTCGCGAACTGCGGACTGGTCTCCCCGGTCGGCGCCCGCTACCGTCTCGCGGCCGGCGTGCCGGCCCAGCTGGAGGCCGCCGGGTACGACAGCGACCGCGCCGAGCGGGCCCTCGCCGCCGCCCAGCACTACACCTGGTGGGCCGGTCATCCCTCCGTCACCCCGGAACGGGTGTGCGCCGAGGCCGACGCCGTACTGGCCGCGCTCGCGGTGGTGGTGCCGGACACGACGCCGCCCGCCGAGGACGAGGAGGCCCCCGCCGTACAGCTCGCCCGCACGGCGGCGCCCGCTTTCGCCGCGGGGCTGCAGTGGGGTGCCTGGGAGCGTGCGCTGAGGTCCGGCGCGGAGGCCTCCCGGCTCTCCGGCGAGGTGTCGGAACAGGCCTACTTCCACCACGAGTTGGGCATCCTCGCGCTCTGCGGCGGACAGCTCGACCGGGCCCGTGCCGAACTGGAGACCTCAGGCGGGCTGCGGGGCGCGCTCGCCGACAAGCGGGGTACCGTCGCCGGCCGGCGCGCGCTGGCCCTGGTCGCGGACCGCTCGGGCGACGTGCCCGGGGCGGTGGCGATGGCGGCGCTGGCCGCCCTGGCCGCCGAGGAGGTGCCGGAGGTGCGGCACGAGGAGTCGGCGTCGCCGCCGCGCGGCGTCCCGGCCTCCTACGGACCGATGTACGGTGTCGCCGACGTCACCCTGGTCTCGCCCCAGCCCCCGGCCGCCACGGCGCGCGGCGGCATCGGGCGCGTGGCCCGCCGCAACCTCGTCGCGGTCGGCTCCGGGGCCCTCCTCGCCGCCGTGCTCGGCACGGTCGTCACGCTCGGCATGACGTCCAACGAGAACGCCGACAAGAACCCCGCGGGCAACGTCGAGGTCGACCCGTCCGCGACCCAGGGGCTCGGCGACGGCAGCCTGGGCGCCGCTCCCAAGCGGGACGACGGCCGCTCCGGCGACACCGGCAAGGCCACCAGCCGCCCGACCAACCCCGGCCCGGACGGCACCTACGGCACGGCGGACGACCCGACGCCGTCCGACAGCTCCGAGCCGTCTGAGACCGGCACGGCGTCCGACCCCGGCAAGCCCTCGGACTCGGCGTCCAAGTCCACCAAGCCCACCAAGCCGTCCGGTTCGTCCAGCTCCACGGGCGGCGGTACGACCGGCGGGACCACCGGTGGCACCACGGGCGGCACCACCAGTGGCACGACGGGCGGTACGACGACCGGCGGAGCGGGTGGCACGACCACCGGCGGCACGGGCGGCCCCACCGGAGGCACGACCGACGGCGGCGCGGGCAGCACGACCGGCGACCCGACGGGCGGTACGACGGACGGCGGCACGGGCACGACGACCGACGGAGGCACGACGACCACCGGGACCGACGGCGGTACCTCCTCGCCGAGCTCCAGCAACTCCGCGACGGCCTCGCAGACCCCGGCGAGCGCGTCACCGAGCGACACCGGTGGGGTGATCTAGGGTCCGCCTCCCGGACCCCTCCCGGATCAGGCCGGCTTCGGTCTGCCGAGCTTTCCGGCTGGCGCGAGCGGGGTCCGGTGCGCGCGGCCGCATGGCGGGAGGGCGCCCGCACGGGCCGGGTGTACGCGGGTGAGCCCGAGAGCACGGCCGGGGGTAGCCCTGGCTCGCGGAGCCAGGGCGAGTACGTGCCAGCCGGGCGGGACGGGACTTCACGGACGCGGCTTCAGGGGCGCCGGGGCGGTGTTCCGGCGGCGGCGCGGTGATCCGGCCGACCGCCGGGCGCGGCGGCCGGGCCGGGCGGCCGGGGCGCGGCTCGCGGTGGTGCGGGGCCGGGGGCCGGGGGACGGGCGGACTTCGACTTGCCGCCGCCATGGTGTTCTGTCATGGCGTTCCGCCACGGCGTTGTCCGGCGGTGGCCGTCCGGCCTCGACGGGCTCAAGCCCGCCGGTTCCTGCCGCGGCCGCCGGGCGCCTTCGTGGCGGACGAGGGAGCCGGTGGCGGAGGGGCGGAGCCCGGCGCGGCAGCGGCGCCCACGGCCGGGGTGTGGCGCACCGGACTCCGGCCATGGGTGTGGGCCACCGGAACCCGGCCGGGGTGCGGTTCACCCCGGGCCGGGACGGCGGGACCCGGTCAGAACAGGCGGAGCTTGTCGTCCTCGATGCCGCGCAGGGCGTTGTAGTCGAGGATCTGGCAGTTGATGCCGCGGTCGGTGGCGAGGACCCGGGCCTGGGGCTTGATCTCCTGGGCGGCGAAGATGCCGCGGACCGGGGCGAGGTGGGGGTCGCGGTTCAGCAGTTCGAGGTAGCGGGTGAGCTGCTCGACGCCGTCGATCTCACCGCGCCGCTTGATCTCGATCGCGACGGTCCGGCCCTCGGCGTCCCGGCAGAGGATGTCGACGGGGCCGATCGCGGTCATGTACTCGCGACGGATCAGGGTGTAGCCCTCGCCGACGGTCTCGATGCGGTCGGCGAGCAGCTCCTGGAGGTGTGCTTCCACGCCGTCCTTGATCAGGCCGGGGTCCACGCCGAGTTCGTGCGAGGAATCGTGGAGGATCTCCTCCATCGTGATGATCAGTTTTTCGCCCGCCTTGTTGATGACGGTCCAGACCCCCGCCTCGTCGCCGGCACCCTCCTTCAGTGTGCAGGGCGGCGACATCCAGTTCAGGGGCTTGTAGGCCCGGTCGTCCGCGTGGATGGAGACGCTGCCGTCCGCCTTGACCAGGATCAGGCGGGGCGCCGAGGGCAGGTGGGCGGTGAGCCGGCCGGCGTAGTCGACCGAGCATCGGGCAATGACGAGACGCATGGTCGGCAACGCTACTCGACGCACACTGGTGCACGCGATTCGCCCGCCCTTCTCCGCCCCTCACCCGGCACCGGAGCACAGTGGGCCACCCCATTTATCCCTGGAAACTCTTGTTCATCCCTGGCCGATTGTGGGCGCAATGGGACCGTTCCATATACGCATTCTGCTGGTGTGGTCACCGACGGTTGCCTACCGTAGAGAACGGGAGGTCGCCGCAGGTGTACTGAGCGTGTTCGATACCGCGAACTCCCCCATCTGTCCGGCAACCCCTGCTCTTCGGGGGTGCGAGAGGAGAACCCATGTCGCTCGACGTCTCACCGGCCCTACTCGAACAGGCCGAGCGAGGCGAGGTCGACGAAGCAGAATTCGTCGACTGCGTCCGGACCTCCCTGCCTTACGCGTGGGAGATGATCAGCTCCCTGGTGGCCCAGCTGAAGGTGGACGGCGGCCCCTTCGCCGACAACCAGACGCCCCCGCCGGACGAGCAGGCACGCGGCCAGCTGCTGCGCGCGCTCGCCAGTGACGCCATACGCGGCGCGCTGCAGCGCCACTTCGGTGTGCGGCTGGCCTTCCAGAACTGCCACCGGGTGGCCGTGTTCCCGCTGGACACCGCGGTGGACGAGAAACTGGCCCGCTTCACCTCGGTGCGCAGCCAGGTGCTGAACCAGTCGCCGGAGTTCCGGGACTGCTGACCGCGCCCCGGAAAGGCTGACCCGGTGAGCCACCGGCTTGCCGCTCCACTCGCGGGAGGTGCATTCAGTACTGGGGCGGCAAGCCCCCCGGCAGCGTTGCCGGCGCCGGCACGGCCGGCGGCCGGTCAGCGCAGCTGGGGCAGTACCTCGGCGCCCAGGCGCCGCAGGTTCTCCTCCGTCGCGGCGAGGTCGCCCGAGCCCTCGGTCAGCAGGGCGAAGCGGGTGATGCCGGTGCGCTCCGAGGTGGCCGCGAGCCGGTCGGCGGCGATCCGCGCGGTGCCCACCGGGTGCAGCCCGCAGAGCAGCTCGGTGTAGGCGAGCGGATCACGCATCGAGCGGACCCGGCCGTCGACCGTCACATGGGCCTCGAGGCCCTGTTTCAGCCAGCCCGGCATCGCCTTCAGCAGGGTCTCCGCCGCGTCGGTGCGCCGGTCCGCGAGCTGGCACACGCCGGCCGAGACGTGCGCCGCGTCCGCGATCTCCTCGTCCGGCCGGCCCGCGGCCCGGGCGCAGCGCCGCCACAGGGCGACCATGTCGGCCTTCTCCTCGTCCCCGACGTGCATGCCGAGCAGCATCGGCAGCCCGCGCTCGGCGGCCAGCCGGACGCTCCCCGGCGAGGTGCAGGCGACGACGACCTCCGGCCCCGGCGTCTCGCCCAGCGCCTCCGAGGGACGCGGTACGACGGGCACCTCGCGGAACCGGTACCGCTCGCCCGAGGCCGCTACGGACGGCTCCCGCAGCCAGCGGACCAGCAGATCGAGTGATTCCGGGAAGCCGCGCTCGTAGGCCTGGAGCCCGGCGCCGAACACCTCCAGGTCCACCCACGGGCCACCGCGCCCCACGCCGAGCGTGAACCGTCCGCCGCTCGTCACATGCAGCAGCGCGGCCTGCTCGCCGAGGGCGACCGGGTGGGCGGTGGGCAGTACGCTGACCGCAGTGCCGACCCGGACGCGGCGCGTGCGGCCGAGCACCAGGGCGGCCAGGGTGATCGCGGACGGGCATGTGCCGTACGGCACGAAGTGGTGCTCGGCCAGCCAGACCGCGTCCAGCCCGGCCTCCTCGGCGACCTCGGCGGAACGGACCGCCCGGTGCAGGGCCTCCCCGGGTCCCTGGCCCGGGAACTGGGCCGCCAGCACAAAACTGCCTACGTGCATTGCTTTTCCTGCTTCCTCGGCTCCGACCGGAGCTCCCCCACCGGGCATAACCCTCCGACATGTGCTCAGGACACGGCCTGGCGGGGAGATTTGCCGATTGTCTGAGAACCGGTCGCCCTGGAAGGGGACTTGTACGGGTTGATGACCTACGCGTACCCCCGAGCGCGGCGCGTAGGCTGGATGCGGTCCGTGCTTCCTGTATAGCCCCGAGAGGTGTCCCGTGTCCCCGCGTCGAAACCGACCGAAGGCAGCCGACTCGTCAGGCCGGAGTGCCGAGGAGGACCGGACCGGACGGTACGGCGGCTGGCAGTCCACGGAGGACTGGCAGGGCGACGAGTGGAGCGTGCGCCATGTCGCCGGGGCGAGCGCGCAGGGCAAGACCTACCGCTGCCCGGGATGCAACCAGATGATCCCCTCCGGGGTCCCGCACGTGGTGGCGTGGCCGGAGCACGCGGGCGTGGACGACCGCCGGCACTGGCACAAGGCGTGCTGGAACGCGCGGGACCGCCGCACCACGCGGGTGCAGCGGTCCCGTAACGCGCCGAGGTTCTGAGCGGCCGACGCGGCCCGCGTGGCCGTACGGCCGGCACGGTCTCCCGGCCGGCCGAGGTCTACGGTCAGACGTCCCTGTTGCGCAGCAGCGCGTAGGCGCCGCCGTACACCGCGGCCGTCACGCCCAGGATGATCCACAGCGGGTCCCAGCCGGTCGGGCCGGAGTCGCTCAGCGAACTGTCGTAGAAGACGCTCATCTGGCTCGGGATCGAGTACTCGAGCAGCGCCGTCTGGACGTCGTGCAGCGACGTCGCGTTCATGAACAGCGCGAGCACCAGTGGGGCGAGCACCGCGCCGATCATGATGGTGATGGCGCCCGCCGAGTGCCGGATGATCGAGCCGAGCAGCAGCGAGAGCAGTCCCAGCAGCGCGATGTAGAGGCTGATGCCGACCGTGGACTTCAGCCATTCCCCGCCGGACGGCGCGAGCGCCTGGTCCCCCAGCATGGACGTCTGCAGCAGCGCCACGAAGGACACGGTGGCCAGCGTCACCACGAAGGCGAGCGAGAAGAACACGATCGCCTTGGCCGCCAGCACGCGGCCCCGGCTCGGGCAGGCGGTCATCGTCGTACGGATCATGCCGGTGCCGTACTCGGACGCCGTGGTCAGCACGCCGAGCGTGATGACGCACATCATGCCGATCAGCAGGCCGAAGAGGCCGAGGGCGAGTGTGTTCCCGCCGCTCATCTCACCGCCCTGGCTCCTGACCAGGGCGGCGGCCATCAGGCCGATGCCGACCACGAGCACGACGAACACGCCGAGCGTCCACATCGTCGAACGCACCGACCTGATCTTCGTCCACTCGGACGCCAGCGCGTGCCCGAGGTGGGTGCGCACGACCGGGATCGGCGAGTTGTAACCGGGGTACGACCCGCTTGGCGCCGTCTGCCAGTCGGGCGCGGACGCGGAGGCCTGCGGCATCGGGGGCTGATGGGTGCTCATCGGGCGTCCTCGGGCTGGGTCGGGGTGGGGGTGCCTCCCTGCTCGAGCGGAGCCGAGAGCTTGGGGGAAGGGGCGGCGGCGGGCATCGCGGCGGGCGGGGCCGGTGCGGCCACCGGAGGCTGCGCGGGAGCCGCGGGAGCGGTCACCGGAGGCCGGGCGGGAGCCGCGGGCGCGGCCTGCGGGGCCTGTGCGACGGGCACCGCGTACGGGTTCGGGGCGGGGGCGCCCGGAGCGGCGTACGGGTTCGGGGCCCCCGCGCCGGGAGCACCGTAGCCACCGCCCGCCGGCGCGCCGCCGTACGGGTTCTGGCCCTGCGGCGCGAACGGCTGTCCGCCGTGCTGGGGCGGCGGCGGGGCGTACCAGCCCGGCTGGCCCTGGCCGGGGACCGGCATGGGCGGCTGGGCGCCGGGCGGCAGCGGCTGCTGGAGCCCGGCCTTCTGGTCGATGGTCGAGCGGTAGTCGACGGCGCCCTGCGTCATCCGCATGTACGCCTCCTCCAGCGAGGCCTGGTGCGGCGACAGCTCCCACAGCCGTACGTCCGACTCGTGCGCGAGGTCGCTGATGCGGGGCAGCGCCAGCCCGGTCACGCGCAGCGCGCCGTCCTGCTCCGGCAGGACGTGGCCGCCCGCCTCGGTGAGCGCGGAGGTCAGCTTCTCGCGCAGCTGCGGCTCGGTGTCGGGGGTGCGCACGCGCGCGAAGTCGGCGGAGTTGGCGGAGATGAAGTCCTTCACGCTCATGTCGGCGAGCAGCTGTCCGCGCCCGATGACGATGAGGTGGTCGGCGGTCAGCGCCATCTCGCTCATCAGGTGCGAGGAGACGAAGACCGTACGGCCCTCGGCGGCCAGGGCCTTCATCAGGTTGCGGACCCAGAGGATGCCCTCGGGGTCGAGGCCGTTGACCGGCTCGTCGAAGAGCAGTACCTGAGGGTCGCCGAGCAGTGCCGCGGCGATGCCGAGGCGCTGGCCCATGCCGAGGGAGAAGCCCTTGGAGCGCTTTCCCGCCACTTCCTGGAGGCCGACGACCCCGAGCACCTCGTCCACGCGCCGGGCCGGGATGCCCGAGAGCTGGGCGAGGCTGAGCAGATGGCTGCGGGCGGACCGGCCGCCGTGCACGGCCTTGGCATCGAGCAGCGCGCCGACCTGGCGGGGGGCGTTGGGCAGCTTGCGGTACGGGTATCCGCCGATGGTCACCGTGCCGGCGGTGGGGTTGTCGAGCCCGAGGATCATCCGCATGGTGGTCGACTTGCCGGAGCCGTTGGGTCCGAGGAATCCGGTCACGGCACCGGGTCGCACCTGGAAGGAAAGGTCGTACACGGCGGTCTTGTCGCCGTACCGCTTGGTCAGGCCTGCAGCCTCGATCATGCTCCGCACCCATCGAAAGGTTCAGGACAGCGGGGCACACGCCCCCGTAAGGGTTAGGAGGATATCGGGGCGCTGACGGTTCCGCCCAAGAGAATGTAAAGCCAGGGGTTCACCGAACGTGGTGGACGGGGCGGGGTGTGTCCCGGCGACGGGGGCATGCCGCACCCCTGCCACGGCACCGTTGCGAGCGGTTGAGCTCCAGCCCTCTTGATCGGCGGGGCGGCGCCGGGGGGTGCCGCGGCGCACAACGGGGGTGGGGACACGGTGGTCGAGGACGCGAGACCGGGCACGGTGGGGGAGAGCGGGAGCACGCGCACCGGGCCGGGGCTGCGGTGGCCGGGGCTCGCGATCCTGGCGGCGGGGGCCGCGTGCGGGCTGTGGACCCTGGACACCACCGACGGCTCCCGCATCGGCGAGGACGACGGAGTCTCGGTGCGCACGGACCGGTTCGCCCAGGCCGTCCAACTGCTGCGCGCCGACGGCACCTGGGTCGTCGTGAGCGCCGACGGAACCGACGCACCGCCCCTGCCCGGGCTGCGCCGAGCCCCCGCGGGCGGCGCCGGACGCGCCCGGGACGGCACGCACGCGAAAGGGGCGGCGGGATCACCTCCCACCGCCCCTTTCGGCGTTACCTCGCCGGTGCGGGTGTCACCGGGTCTGCTGCGCCGGAACGCCCCGGGAGATCGGCTCGTCCTCGACCGGCGCGCCGGCGGCGGCCACCGCGGCACCCGTGAGCGTGGCGAGCATCTCGCGGACGTTCGTCAGCTGAGCGTTGATGCTGTCGCGACGGTTGGTCAGGGCGGCCAGCTCGCGCTCGGATTCCGAACGGATACGGTCGGCCTTGGCGTTCGCGTCGGCCACGATGTCCTCGGCCTGACGCTGAGCCGTCTCCACCGTCTGACGGGCACGGCGCTCGGCGTCGGTGCGCAGCTTCTCCGCCTCCAGGCGGAGCTGCTCGGCGCGGTGCTCGATCTCGGCCAGGCGCTTCTCGGCCTTCTGCTGACGGGAGGCCAGGTCGCGCTCGGACTGGTCGCGGCGCTTGGCCAGGTTCGTCTCGAAGTCCGCGGCGGCCTGAGCGGCCTTGGCGCGGGTCTCCTCGAAGAGGGCGTCCGCCTCCTCACGCTTGGACTGGGCGTCCTTCTGGGCCTCGGAACGCAGCTGAGAGGCGTCGCTCTTCGCCTTCTCGACGATCCGGACGCCCTCGTCCTCGGCCTTGGCCTTGCGCTCCGAGGCGAAGGACTCGGCGTCGTTACGGACCTGCTGAGCCGCGGACTCGGCGAGCTCGCGGTGCTGCTCGGCCGCGCGCCGCGCCTCCTCACGCAGGTCCTTCGCCTCTTCCTCGGCGAGGCGCAGGATCTTCTCGACCCGCGCACCGAGACCGGCGTACGACGGTTCCGCGTCGGTGACCTGGGCCTGGGCGTTCTGCGTCTCGAGGTGGAGCTCTTCGATGCGCTTTTCCAGAGCGGTGATGCGGGCGAGAGCGCTGTCACGGTCGGAGACGAGCTTCGAGATCCGTTCGTCCACCTGAGCGCGGTCGTACCCACGCCGCACAAGCTCGAAGCCGTAGGGGGAAGTGTCGCTCATGGGGTTCCTGTCGAATGAGACCGGTGAGGTGATAGGTGGAATCCTAGGGGCCGGAGCGGTGTGTCATCGAGTGGATACGTGTTTGATCTGGAGAATGACACCACTTTTGGGTGGCTGACTCCCGGACAGCTTGCCAAATACTTGGTCAAAGCCCCCCAGGAGACATCGAAACCGCCTTACCGCGCTAGCCGTCCGAGGACTTCCCACCCGATCGAGGGGCACCCACGCTCGCGCCGGCCTTGACCCCGCCGTCCTTGCCGCCCGCCGGAGCCTCGAAGGACTCCAGTGCTTCCAGGACGTCCTGAACCCGGGAGATCTCGGAGTTGATGTCCTCGCGCCTGCGCACCAGGACCTCCAGCTCCCGCTTGCCCTCCTCGACCGTGGCCCGGGCCTCGCGGATCGCCTCGGCCTTCAGGTCCTCGGCCTCCTTGACCAGCTTGGCCTTCTTCTGCTCGGCCTCCTTCAACAGGCCCTCGGCCTTCTTCACCGCGGCGATGCGCACCTTGCCGGCCTCGGAATTGGCGTCCGACACCAGCTCCTTGGCCTTCGCCTCGGCCTTGGCGAGCTGCTCCTCGGCGGCCTTGATGAGCGCGTCGCAGCGGTCGCCGGTGGACTTCATCGTCTCGGAGGCCTCGCGGCGGGCCCGCTCGTGCAGCTCCTCGATCTCGGTGGTGATCCGGTCGCGCAGCTCCTCCGCGCGCTCCCGGATCGCGGTCGCGTCCCGGCGCGCGCCGACCAGCAGGCCGTCCGCGTCCGTACGGGACTTCTCCACCCGCGAGTTGCCCTCGACGGTCGCCTCGGAGACGATCCGCTCGGCCTCGCTGCGGGCCGCGCCCACCATCGTGTCGGCCTGCGCCTCCGCCTCGGCGGTGGTCTTCAGGGCCTGCTGTTGGGCCTCGGTGAGCAGCTTGTCGGCCTCGGCCGCGGTCTCCGTGATGAGCGTGTCGACCTGCTCGGCCGCCTCCGAACGCCGCTTGTTGGCGTCCCTGCGGGCCTCGTCGAGGGTCCGCTCGGACTCCTCGCGCGCGGAGTTGACGAGCCGTTCGCTCTCCGTCTCCGCGTTCGCCCGGAGCCGCTGGGCCTCGCCGCGCAGCCGCTCCGCGTGCTGCTGGGCCGAGCCGACCGTGTCGGCTGCCTCGGCACGCAGCCGCTCGGCGTCGCCGGTGGCGTCCGAGATGAGCTGCTCGGCGTTCGCGACGGCCTCCACGCGCACCCGGTCCGCCTCGGCGAGCGCCTCCGCGCGCACCCGGTCGGCCTCGGTGACGGTCTCCGTCTGGAGCCGGTCGGCCTCGGTCAGCGCCTCGGTGCGCACCCGGTCGGCCTCGGCGATCGTCTCGTTCTGGAGCCGCTCCGCCTCGTTGCGGGCCTCGGTGATGAGGGTGTCCACCTGCGTCGCCGCGTCCGAACGGATGCGGTTGGCGTCCTCCCGGGCGTCCGCCCGGGTGCGCGACGCCGCCTGGTCCGCCTCGGCGAGGGCGTCCGACGCCTCCGTACGCACCCGCTGCGCGTACTCCGACGCCTCCGAGCGCAGCCGCTCGGACTCCGCGGCCGCCTCCGTGACCGTGTGCTCCGCGAGCGCCTTGGCGGCCTCCGTCTCCTCGCTCGACTCGCGACGCAGACGCGAGGCGTCCTCGCTCGCCCGCTCCCGCTCGGCGTAGGCGTCGGAGCGGACCCGGTCCGCCTCCTCCTCGGCCTCCCTGCGGGTGCGGTCCGCCGCGTGCTCGGCGGCCGAACGCAGTCCGGTGATCTCCTCCTGCGCCTGCTCGTGCAGCCCGGCGACGGAGTCCCGTACCTGCTGGGCGTGCTGCTCGGCGGCGGACACCATCTCCGTGGCGCGCCGGTCGGCCTCCTCGACCAGCCGGGTCGCCTCGGTCTGCGCCTCCTCCACGCGCTTGCGCGCCGAGGCCAGCAGTTCCTCGCTCTGCTCGCGGGCCCGCCGGCGCTCCTGGTCGGCCTCCTCGCGGGCGCCCCCGAGCAGTTCCTCCGCCTCGCGGCGGCGCCGGGCGGCCTCCTCCTGGGCGGCGGCCAGCGTCTCGGACGCTTCCGCGCCGAGCCGCTCGGCGGCGGCCTGCGCCTCCGCGCGGACCCGGTCGGCGCTCTCCTGCGCCTCCGTCTTCAGCCGCTCCGCCTCGGCGGCGGCCTCCGACCGCAGACGTACGGCGACGCTCTCGCCCTCGGCGCGCGAGGCGGCCGCGTCGGCCGCGGCCTCGTCCCGCAGCCGTTCGGCCTCGGCCTCGGCCTGCTGCCGCAGCGTACGGCTGCGTTCGGCGGCCTCCGAGCGCAGCCGCTCGGACTCCTCGCCGGCCTCGCGCCGGATGCCGGCCGCCTCCTCACGGGCGTCCGTGAGAGCCTGCTCGGCCGTCTCCAGCCGCTCCTGGGTCTCCGTCTGGAGCCGCGTCAGCTCGCCGGCGGCCTCCTCGCGGCGGGCCTCGACCGCACGCTCGGCCTCCTCGCGCAGCTCGCGCGCGGCCTGCTCGGCGTCGGACCTGACCGACTCGGCCCGCTCGCCGGCCTCCTCGCGGAGCTTGTCGGCCTCCTCGCGGGTGCGCTCCAGGGTCTCCTCGGCCTGCCGGCGCAGCGCGGTCGCGCGCTCGATGGCCTCGGTGCGGACCTTCTCGCTGTCCGTCGTCGCGCTCTTGCGCAGCTCGTCGGCGTCGGCCTTGGCCTTGGCCAGCAGCTCCTCGGCGGACTTGGCCGCCTCCTCGATCTGCGTCACCGCCTCGCGGCGGGCCTCGGCACGGATCGACTCGCCCTCGGCGACGGCGTCGGCGCGCAGCTGCTCGGCCTCGCCGCGCAGGCGCCGGGCCTCCTCCTGCAGCTCGACCGTCTTGGCGCGGTACTCCTTGGTGTCGTCCTTCGCCGCGCCCTTGAGCTCCTCGGCGATGTCGTGCGCCTGGGCACGCAGCCGGTCCGCCTCGGACTCGGCCTCGCCGCGGATCCGCTCGGCCTCCTCGGCCGCCGCCCTGGTGGTCCGCTGGGCTTCCTCCGAGGCCTTGTTGAGGACCTCCTCGGCCGTCCTGGCCGCCTTCGACAGCTGGCTGGCCGTCTCCTCGGCGGTGAGGCTGCGGGCCTTCTCGCCCGCCTCCGCGAGGATCTTCTCGGCCTCGGCGCGCGCGTCGGTGACCACCTGCTCGGCATCGGCCCGGGTGGTCTCGGCCTCCTTGGTGGCCTCACCGACGAGGCGGGCGACCTGTTCCTTCGCCGTACGCGTACGCGTCTCGTTGGCGGCCTCGGCGCTCGACAGCGCCTTGGCGGCAGCCTCCTTGGCCTCGGTCAGCATCTTCTCGGCCTCGGACTGCGCCTTGCGCAGCGCTTCCTCGGCCTGCGCCATCCGCTCCTCGGCGGCACGGCTCAGCTCGCCGGCCTGACGGCGGGCGGCGTCCGACTCGCTGGCGGTGGAACTGCGCAGCCGCTCGGCGTGCTCGGTGGCCTCCTGGGCCTGCGTGGAGGCGGCGTTCAGCAGTCGCTCGGCGTCCGTGCGGGCACGGCGCAGGATCTGCTCGGCCTCGCTGCGGGCGGACTCGGCCTCGCCGGCCACCCGCTCGCGGGCCTCCCGGGTCAGCCGTTCGGTCTCGGCCCGGGCCGCCGCCATCGCCTGGTCGGCCTCCGCGCGGGACTCGTCCAGCAGCCGGCGCGCCTGCGACTCCGTGCGGGCGCGCAACTGCTCGGCCCAGGCCACGTTCTCGTTGACGTGCGACTCGACGGTCTGCCGGCGCTCGGACAGCTCCTGGTCCAGCTGCTGGCGGCGGGTCACCGCCTCCTGGTGCAGCTCCGTCTGGAGCCGGGCCGCCTGCTCGGCGTGCTCCTGGAGCAGCCGCTGGGTCTGCGCTCTTACCTGGCTCAGTTCCCGCTCGGCGTCCTGACGCAGCTGGTCGGCCTGCATCTGGGCATTGCGAAGCAACTGTTCGGCCTGATACCCGATGTCACCGCCGTCATAGGCGGGCCGGGTCATCAGCGTGCGGCGCGCCTCGTGAAGCTTGGCGCGCAGCACCTCGACCTGGTAGCCGAGGTCCTCGGCGTGCTGGATCGCCTTTTCCCGCTCGGTCTTCAGCCGCTTCATCTCGGCCTCGAACCGAGAGAGGTGGTCGACGTCAGCCGCCGGCTCTCGCTCCTGGCTCTCGTAGCCCCGCACTGCGCGGTCCCATCCGTCCCCTGGTCAGCTTCTGCAACGAGCCCCGTCCATCCGCCGAACGGGGCCCCCGGGGAATGGTGTCAGATCAACGACGGAGCATGGGCTGCTGCCCCGACGCTCGTCCCCCGAAATCCGGACCCCGGCATACGGTCGTCCCCCGACTGCGGAGACGACCGCCCCCAACCCTACCGGCCCTTATGTACGCCGGTCAGTGCTCAGGTGACTCAACTGAGGCCGAAGTGACCAGTTCTGTCAGGACTCCGTGGCAATCCTTCGGGTGCAGGAAGGTGATCCGGGAGCCCATGGAACCGCGTCGTGGCTCTTCGTACAGCACGCGTACGCCCTTCTCGCGGATGTCCGCGGCGTCCTGGTCCACGTCCGCGGTGCCGAAGGCGATGTGATGTACGCCCTCTCCGTTCTTCGCCAGCCACTTGCCGACCGCGGAGTCCTCGCGGGTCGGTTCCAGGAGCTGGAGGTAGGAGGCGCCGCCGTCCGAGGTCCCGTTGATCCTGAGCATGGCCTCCCGCACACCCTGCTCTTCGTTGACCTCGGTGTGGAACACCTCGAAGCCGTAGGTCGCGCGGTAGAACTCGACGGTGGTGTCGAGGTCGTGACAGGCGATCCCGATGTGGTCGATTCGCGTCAGCATGGATTCAGTGCAGCGCTCCGGAGGTGGTTACGCAACGTGCGCGCGATCACACCGTAAGGACGATGACGGCCTCAGGTGCCGGTCAGTACATTCGAAGTAAACCCTCGTTCACTCCTCGGCTGTGCAGGCCGGTAAGGGGATCGCAGCTCATGTCTTCTGGAACCTCCGGTACGACCAGCTCAGTGATCGTCGCGGGCGCGCGCACGCCCATGGGACGGCTGCTGGGCTCGCTGAAGTCCTTCTCCGGGGCCGACCTCGGCGGCTTCGCGATCAAGGCGGCCCTCGACCGCGCCGGCATCGGCGGCGACCAGGTGCAGTACGTGATCATGGGGCAGGTGCTCCAGGCCGGGGCGGGCCAGATCCCGGCCCGCCAGGCGGCCGTCAAGGCGGGCATCCCGATGAACGTCCCGGCGCTCACCATCAACAAGGTGTGTCTGTCCGGCCTGGACGCCATCGCGCTCGCCGACCAGCTGATCCGCGCGGGCGAGTTCGACATCGTCGTCGCCGGCGGTCAGGAGTCCATGACCAACGCCCCGCACCTGCTGCCCAAGTCCCGCGACGGCTACAAGTACGGCGCGGTGGAGATGGTCGACGCCATGGCGTACGACGGTCTGACCGACTCCTTCGAGGGCATCGCCATGGGCGAGTCGACGGAGAAGCACAACACCCGCCTCGGCATCAAGCGCTCCGAGCAGGACGAGATCGCCGTCCTGTCCCACCAGCGGGCCGCCGCCGCGCAGAAGAACGGCCTGTTCGAGGCCGAGATCACCCCCGTGGAGATCCCGCAGCGCAAGGGCGACCCGGTGCTGTTCAGCAAGGACGAGGGCATCCGCGCCGAGACCTCCCTGGAGTCCCTCGGCAAGCTGCGCCCGGCCTTCACCAGGGACGGCACCATCACCGCCGGCACCGCCTCGCAGATCTCCGACGGCGCGGCCGCCGTGGTCGTGATGAGCAAGGCCAAGGCCGAGGAGCTGGGCCTTCAGTGGCTTGCCGAGATCGGCGCCCACGGCAACGTGGCCGGCCCGGACAACTCCCTGCAGTCGCAGCCGTCCAACGCCATCCAGCACGCCCTGAAGAAGGAGGGCCTGGACGTCGCGGACCTCGACCTCATCGAGATCAACGAGGCCTTCGCCGCCGTCGCCGTGCAGTCAATGAAGGACCTCGGCGTTTCCACGGAAAAGGTGAACGTCAACGGCGGCGCGATCGCCCTGGGTCACCCGATCGGCATGTCCGGCGCCCGTCTCGTGCTCCACTTGGCGCTGGAGCTCAAGCGCCGGGGCGGCGGGGTGGGCGCGGCCGCGCTGTGCGGTGGCGGCGGCCAGGGTGACGCGCTCATCGTGCGGGTACCGAAGGCCTGAGAGTCCCCTTGTGCGTCGTTACGTCGGTGAAGTGAACGGAGCTGTGTGATGCAGGACGTCTCCTCTCTGGTGGCCCAGGCCAGGGAAGGCCGGCCGCGGGCCGTGGCCCGGCTCATCTCCCTGGTGGAGGGGGCGTCCCCGCAGCTCAGGGAGGTCATGGCGGCGCTGGCCCCGCTGACCGGCAACGCCTATGTGGTCGGTCTGACCGGTTCCCCGGGCGTCGGCAAGTCGACCTCCACCTCCGCCCTCGTCACCGCGTACCGCAAGCAGGGCAAGCGGGTCGGCGTCCTGGCCGTCGACCCGTCCTCCCCCTTCTCCGGCGGCGCCCTGCTCGGCGACCGCGTCCGCATGTCGGACCACGCCTCCGACCCCGGCGTCTACATCCGCTCCATGGCCACGCGCGGCCACCTCGGCGGCCTGGCCTGGGCGGCCCCGCAGGCGATCCGTGTCCTGGACGCGGCCGGCTGCGACGTGATCCTGGTGGAGACGGTCGGCGTCGGCCAGTCGGAGGTGGAGATCGCCTCCCAGGCCGACACCTCCGTCGTCCTCCTCGCCCCCGGCATGGGCGACGGCATCCAGGCGGCCAAGGCGGGAATCCTGGAGATCGGCGACGTCTACGTCGTCAACAAGGCGGACCGCGACGGCGCCGACGCCACGGCCCGCGAGCTGAACCACATGCTCGGCCTCGGCGAGGCCCGCGGCCCCGGCGACTGGCGTCCGCCCATCGTCAAGACGGTCGCGGCCCGCGCCCAGGGCATCGACGAGGTCGTGGAGGCCCTGGAGAAGCACCGGGCCTGGATGGAGGAGCACGGCGTCCTCGCCGAACGCCGCCGCGCCCGCGCGGCCCGCGAGGTCGAGACGATCGCCGTCACGGCCCTGCGGACACGCATCGGCGACCTCCACGGCGACCGCCGCCTCAGCACCCTCGCCGAGCGCATCGTCGCCGGCGAACTGGACCCGTACCGCGCGGCCGACGAACTGGTGGCGGGCCTGACGGAGGGCTGAGTCCGGCCCTGTTCGCCATCACCCGCACGTCCAGCCCCGCTGCGGAGCGGCCCGGCGACCTCACTGTCCGCCAGACCGCTGACGGCCTCGGCACCGACCTTCCGGCCGGGGCTGGGTCGTGTCACAGGTCAGCGACGGGACTTCCTCCCGGTCGTCGCGGAAGCCACACTGGGCCCGCACTGTTTCACCGGTTGGGGGGATCATGGGATTCATCAACAACGCCAAGGCCGGCCTGGCTACCGATGAGGCGCGCAAGGCCTACGAGGCGGGGCGTACCGTCCTCACCTACAAGATCATCGAGGCCAATGCCGGCAGCAGGACCACCTCACCGATGACCGGCGTCGGCGAGCAGATCGAAGCCATTGAGGCCCAGGGCTGGACGCTCTCCAACATGGCGGCCGCCGAGAGCAAGACCCTCGGCGGCGAACGCGTCGCCCTCATCTGCCTGTTCCGGCGACGCTGACACCTTCCTCGCTCAGGTCCCGGCACGGGCGTTCAGGGCAGGGCAGGAGCCTCCGCAGCCTGGGCAACTCCCCGCAGGCGCTGCTAACTTGACCCGTATGTTCCTCTCCATGGCATAGAGCGCGCACCCCGCGCCCGCGTAGGCGGCCGACACCCGGCCGGCGCGGCGCACCGGTGTCCCCTCGTCATGTCACACGTGAGGAACTCACGCATGTCCGCGCCCGCTTCACCGCGCGCCGTCCTGCCCGCGCGCCCCTCGTACGCCGCCGTGCTGCGCGTCCCGCACGCACGCCGGACCTTCGCCGCCGTCCTGAGCGCCCGTCTGTCCTACGGCACCGCACCCCTCGCGGTGCTGCTGTCCGTCACCCGGGCGACCGGGTCCCTCGCCGTCGCCGGTGCCGTGATGAGCCTGTTCGGCGGCGCCGTGGTGTTCCTGATGCCGCTGCGCGCGTCGCTGATCGACCGCTACGGCCCGCGCCGCGCGCTGCCCCCCATGGCCGCCTGCTACGGCACCCTGCTGTGCGCCCTGGCGGCCCTCACCTGGCGGCCCGGGGTCCCGGCACCGTTCATCGCCGCGGCCGCCGCTCTCGCGGGCGCCTGCGCACCCCCGCTGGGTCCCACCATGCGCGCGCTGTGGGCCGAACTCGTCCACGACCGGCACCTGCTGCGGCGCGCCTACAGCCTGGACGGGGTCGCCGAGGAGCTGCTCTTCGTGTCCGGCCCGGCCCTGGTGGGCCTTCTCGTGCGCTTCGCGCCCCCGGCGTCCGGCATCCCGCTCAGCGCGCTGCTGGTCGTCGCCGGAACCTGCGCCTTCGTCACGTCTCCCGCGCTGGCCGGCTTCCGTCCCGCGCCCCGCCGGGAGAGGCGCGGCGCCCCGCGCGGACTGCTGCCTCCGGTCGTCGTGGCCGCGGGCGTCGGGCTGGCCCTCAGTGGCGTGGAGCTGCTGGTGATGGCGTTCGCCACCGAGCACGGGTACGACACCGCCCTGGTGCCGTGGGTGCTGGGCGCGCTCTCGGCGGGCAGCGCGGTGGGCGGCCTCGTCAACGGTGCGGTCGACTGGCGGGGGCCGGCTCGGGTGCGGCTGGGCGGGTTCGCGGCCGGCCTCGGTCTGGTGATCGCCGCGGCGGGCCTCGCGCCCGGCCTGTGGACGCTCATGGCCGCCATGGCCTGCGCGGGCGCGTTCATCGCCCCGGCCCTGACGACGGCGTACCTGCTGGCCGACGAGACGGCGGGGGAGGGCTCCCGTACACAGGCCGGGGCCTGGGTGAACATGGCCGTGAACGCGGGGAGTTCGGGGGGAGCCGTGGTGGCGGGGGTGCTGATCGGCGCCCTGCCGCTCGGGGTGTGCTTCCTGCTGGCGGGAGGTGTGGCCCTCGCGGCGGCGCTGGCCGCGGGGCCCCGGTGGCGCCGGGTCGCGTGACAGGAGGCCTGCCGGCGTGCGACGGGGAGGGCCGCCCAGGGGGTGGGGCCGGGGCCGGGCGGCAGCCTCCAGGGCTCGGGTCGTCCCGGTGTCCTGGGGGCTGCCGCCGGGCTCAGGGGCGACCCCGCTGGCCCCGCAGATGCTCTGCGATCGGCTTGAGGGACTTGTCCAGTTCTATGAGCGCCTCGGGCGTCAGCAGGTCGATGAAGTGCCGTCGCACGGATGCCACGTGGTGCGGCGCGACCTTCTTCATCGTCTCCATGCCGTGCTCGGTCAGCACGGCGTACAGGCCCCGGCGGTCGGACTCACAGTTCTCGCGCCGCACGAAGTCGGCGTTCTCCATCCGGGTGATCTGATGGGAGAGCCGGCTCTTGGACTGCATGGTGGCGGAGGCCAGGTCGCTCATCCGCATCCGCACGTCTTCCGACTCGGACAGATTGACGAGGATCTCGTAGTCGTTCATCGTCAGCCCGAACGGCTGCAGATCCTTTTCGAGCTGGTACGTCAACAGCCTGTTGACCTCCAGGTGGGTGCGCCAGGCGCACTGCTCCGCATCGGTCAGCCAGCGCGTGGCCGTCTCGGTCTCCATGAATGAAGTCTACCTAAGAAGTTGAATGACGAACTACTTCGGGTGGTGTGACTGTGCGCACGCGTTCGATGTCACACTCCGCAGACTACCGCTCACAGCCCGAAGCGACGCTGGAGGTCCCCCAGCTGTCCGGGAAGGCGCGGTACCCCCGGGGACTGCGAAGCATGCCCGGTCGGGGCCGTTCCGCCGCCTCCCGGTACCCCCGGCTCGGCCGGGACCGCTCCCGTGGCCTGCTCGGCCATGAGGGTCTCGCTCGACTGCAGCAGGACCGTCCCGGCGCCCACGAACTCGAACTGGTGCTCCTCCCCGGAGGCGCCGCCCAGGCCCGTCATCGCACGTAGACCGCCCATCACGCCTGTCAGGTACCCGTGGTCGTAGTGATGACACGGCGACGGGCAGTCGGCCCATCCGACCAGGGCCTGGGGATCGACCCGGATCGGCGGTTCCATGAACACCACCGGCCCGTTGGATGCGGCCACGAACTTCCCGGTTCCGATCAGTGTCAGAAAGCCCGGCACGATCGACTGTTTGAGCGCGAGACTTGGCTGAAAAGCGAGGAGATTGCCCGAGCGAATGGTCAGGTTCCCGTCGTCCAGGTCGTACGAGTTCACGTCGAAGGCCCGGTCGGCGAGCAGCATCTTGCCCGAGCCCTCCGCCACGACCCAGTCGCTCGCGTGCAGTGGCGAATGGAACGACGTGCGGACAAGCCGGTCAAGTCGACCGTGCCCGACGCCGTTGAACTCGATCGCCCCGTAGTAGGCGATCATCTTCCCCTTCTGCAGGAACCACTGCCCGCCCTTGAGCTCGACGCAGAACGTGTACGAGTTCACGTTGTCGTCGACGGGCAGGGTCATCGGGTCGTGCACCACGGGGCCGCCGGGGGTTCCGTACGCGCTCACAGCTTCTCCTCCGACGCCTGGACGTACACCGTGCCGCTGCCGCTCAGCTCCAGCTGGAACGCCTCACCGGAGCCCCGGCCCACCATGTCGCGCCAGCCGAGCGCGGTGGACAGCTTGTTGCGGACGTCGCCGTGGTGGGCGACGTAGGCCTGCGGGTCGACGTGGACCGGGCGCTGCGGGGTGATCGGCAGCTCGAAGACGCCGCCGTGCGCCATCACGGCCACCGAGCCCTGGCCCTGGAGCGTGGTGGTGAACAGCCCCTGCCCGGTGGCCTGGCCCCGCACCAGGCCCATCACCCCGCCCTGCGAGCCCAGGAACATCGTGCCCTGGCGCAGGGTGCCCTCGAAGGCGAGCAGGCGGTCGGCCTCGACGTACAGGGTGTCGCCGGTGAGGGTGATGACGTGCACGTGGTGGCCGCCGTGCCCGAAGAAGACGGTGCCGCTGCCCTCGACGGACATCAGCGGGGTCGCCTCGCCCGCCACCCGGCGCCCGATCATGGACATCAGGCCGCCCTGGCCGCCCTGGAGGCTGGGGGTGAAGGACACGTCCCCCTTGTAGGCGAGCATCGCCCCGCGCTGGCTGAACAGCCGCTGCCCGGGCAGCACGGTGGCCTCGACCATCTTGGAGTTGATCTCCCGCAAGCTCATCTCACAGATCCCCCGCGATCGTGTTCCGCTCGCTGGGCTGCACGTACACCAGCCCGTCGCCCTCGAAGCGGATCTGGAAGGCCTCGCCGCCACCCTCCCCGAAGAGGGTGCGGAAGGTCACACCGGACTGGAAGGACTGCCGTACGTTCCCCTGGTGGGCGATGTAGGCGCCCGGGTCGACGGTCAGCGGGTACTGCGGGCTGACCCGGAGCACCACCGCCGGCCCGTCGGAGAGCAGCGCCGCCTGGCCGTGCCCCTCGACGGTCGTGGTGAACAGCCCGTTGCCCTGCGAGGCGCCGCGCAGCCCGGTGAACGTCGTGCCCGTTCTCAGGCCCGCGTCGGTCACGAGGAGGTTGCTCGACTCGACGTAGAGCTTGTCGCCCTGGAGTCCGACCAGGTTGATCTCGGACGCCCGGTCGGCGAACCAGCAGGTGCCATGCCCTCTCACCTCCATCACCGTCATCTGCTCGCCGGTGAGCCGCCGGGTCACCATCCCGCGCAGCCCCTCGCCACCGCCGCTCAGCTTCTTGAAGGTCATCTGCCCGTCGTACGCGACCATCGAGCCGTTCTTCGCCTTCACGGCGTCCCCGGTCATGTCGACGGCGAGCACCTTGCTGCCTTGGAGTCGGAACATCGCCACGCTGTGAAAGTAGCCGCCCGGCGGGTGGACGGAACAGGGCCCACGGGTGGAGAGCGACCCTGAGCGCACCCCTAGGGGGATGGTTTGCCACAATGGTCGACGCTTGTGCTTCCGTTCACAAAGCGGATCATGCAGCGCTCAGCGACTCTCCCACCGAAGGTGACCCGTGGACCTCAAGACAGCCTCCGCCATCCGCCGCCTGCGCCTGGTCTCCGTACCGGAGGGCATCTCCTGGATCATCCTGCTGGTCTGCACGATCATCAAGTACGGGGTCGACAAGGGATTCGACGCCGCCCCGGTGATGGGCCCGGTCCACGGCACGCTCTTCATCCTCTACGTGCTCTTCTGGCTCGACGCCTGGAACCGCACCAAGTGGAGCAAGGGGACGGCCGCCCTCTACTTCGCGTACTCGGTCATTCCCGGCGGCGGCTTCATCCTCGAGCGCCGGCTGAACCGTGAGGCCGAGGACGCGGTCATCGCCGCCCGCGCCCGCGAGGAAGGAACCGTGAACGCATGATCGTCGCCTTCTCCGTGACGCCCCTGGGTGTCGGCGAGGACGTGGGGGAGTACGTCGCCGACGCCGTCCGCGTGGTCCGCGAGTCGGGGCTGCCGAACCGCACCGACGCCATGTTCACCTCCGTCGAGGGCGAGTGGGACGAGGTCATGGACGTCGTCAAGCGCGCCGTGGCCGCCGTCGAGGCGCGGGCCCCGCGCGTGTCCCTCGTCCTGAAGGCCGACATCCGGCCGGCCGTGACCGACGGCCTCACCTCCAAGGTCGAGACCGTCGAACGGCACCTCGCGCGGTAGCGGGCCCCAACTGGCTTACACCCCGGTCCCTTTGGGGCCGGGGTTTTTCCGTCCCCACCCTTTGAGCGATCGCTCAAATGGGTGTACGTTCCCTCTCGGATGTCTTGAGCGGTTGCTCAAACATGACTCTGACGTGGGGGAACACGATGGGTCTCTACATAGAGACGCGTATCCGCGCCGACCTGGACGATCTCTGGGCGCGCACCCAGGACCCCGCCCAGCACCAGCGCTGGGACCTGCGGTTCACCGAGATCGACTACCTCCCGCGCGCGGAGGGCGAACCACAGCGCTTCCGCTACGCCACACGGGTACTGCCGTTCCTCACCCTGTCCGGCACCGGAGTCGCCGCGGGCGAGAAGGAGCGCCCCGACGGCACCCGCACCTCCGCCCTGCGCTTCGCCTCCCCGCACCCGCTCTCCCTGCTCGCCGAGGGCAGCGGCTACTGGCGCTACGTGCCCGACGCGCACGGCATCCAGTTCCTCACCGGCTACGACTACCGCCCCCGCTGGGGCACCTTCGGCGCCGTCACCGACCACCTGGTGGTGCGGCCGCTCATGGGCTGGGCGACCGCCTGGTCCTTCGACCGGCTGCGACTGTGGCTGGAGCGGGGCATCACTCCCGAGCGCGCCCTGGCCAACTGGCTGGCCGAGCTCGTGGTCCGGGCGCTGGTGCTCACCGTGTGCGTGACCGGACTGGGGTTGGGGCCCTTCCTCCGCGCGTTCGGGCCGTTCGAGGTCTTCGTGATCTACCTCTGCCCACTGCTGCTGGTGGTCGCCGCCTCGCTCGCTCTCCTCAAGTCGCCGCTCGCCTGCACGCCGGCCGCCCGCCGCTGCCTGCGCGCCCCCGTCGTCCAGGCCGGCACACCCCGCGTCCTGCGCACCCTGGAGAAGCACGGATGACCGCGCCGGCCTCGATGTTCCGCACGGTCATGGGCGACGCCTTCGACCGCCTCCACCCCCAGCTCCAGCGCCGCTTCTCGGTGGGCCTGGCGAGCGGAGAGGCCTGCACCGGCCGGGGCGTGATGCACCGCGTCTGGCACGGCCAGGCGTTCGTGAAGCCGTTCCTCGCCCTCGGCGCCACCCGCAACATCCTGGTGCCGCGGGCGGGCCGGAACATCCCCTTCGTCATCGAGAACGTTCCGTACACCGACACCTTCGGCCGTGAGACCGTGAGCTTCGTGCGCACCTTCGACCTGCCCGGCCGCCCCCGCCGCTTCGACGCCCAGATGGTGCTCAGCCCCAAGGGCGACCGCATCCTCGACTACCTGGGCACCCACCAGCACCTCGCCAGCGAACTGCACTTCGCCGCCGAGCCCGACGGCTCCCTCCTCGTCCGGTCCGGCGAGCACCGCTTCCGCGAGGGTCCGGTGGACGTCCGCGTCCCCGAACTCGTCGGCGCCGCGGCCGAGGTGCGCGAGTCCTACGACGACACGACCGGCCGCTTCCGCATCCAGGTCCGGGTCACCAACCGCTGGTTCGGCCCGCTCTTCGGCTACGAGGGATCCTTCACGGCGTCGTACACCCCAGGCGCCCGCCCGGTGCGTCCCGGGCTGCGACCCGTGCGGGAGGAGGTGCGCGCGTGACCGCTGAGCGCGGGAGGCCCGGCGCGGCGAAGGGCGAGCCGGTGCGGGCCGAGACCGCCAAGTCCCAGGAGACCAAGACCAAGCTGCTGGAGGGCGCCCTGCGCGTCCTGACCGAGCAGGGCATCGCCAAGACCTCCGCCCGTACGGTCGCCGCGGCCGCCGGCGTCAACCAGGCGCTCGTCTTCTACCACTTCGGCTCGGTGGACGAGCTTCTCGCCGCCGCCTGCCGGTACGGCGCCGAACAGGCCGTGGCCCGCCATCGCGCCCGGCTCGCCACCGTCGGCTCCCTGTCCGAACTCCTCGCCGCCGGGCGCGAGATCCACGAGCAGGAGCGTGCCGACGGCCATGTCGCCCTGCTCGGCCAGCTGCTCGCCGGCGCCTCCACCCACCCCGGCCTCGGCCCGGCCACGACGGCCGGCCTCGACCTGTGGATCGCCGAGATCGAGCGGGTGCTCCGCCGGGTGCTCGCGGGGACCCCGTTCGGCGAGTTCACCGACCCGTCCGGTCTCGCCCGCGCGGTCGCCGCGTCCTTCGTCGGCATCGAGCTGTACGAGGGCGTCGACCACGCGGGTGCCCACGCGGCCCTGGACGCCCTCGAACAGCTCGGCACCCTGGCCGCGGCCCTGGAGGAGCTGGGTCCAGTCGCCCAACGCGCGATCCGCCACCACCTCAAGCGCCGGCAGGACGGCCAGGGCCCCCGGTCCGGGCGTGAGCGGGGCGCCCCGCGGGAGGGCTGACCCCGGTCCACTCCCGGTCCCGTCCCGGCCGCTGCCCGGAGTCCGAGACGGGGCTGCCCGGCATATGACCGGCCGGTAGGGTCTGGAGACGTGCCCAAGCCTCTCGGACTTCCCTTCGACCCCATCGCCCGTGCCGACGAGCTCTGGAAGCGGCGCTGGGGAGGCGTGCCCTCGATGGCCGCCATCACCTCGATCATGCGCGCGCAGCAGATCCTGCTGGGCGAGGTGGACGCGGTGGTCAAGCCGTACGGACTGACGTTCGCGCGCTACGAGGCGCTGGTGCTGCTCACCTTCTCCAAGACCGGCGCGCTGCCGATGTCCAAGATCGGTGAACGGCTGATGGTGCACCCCACGTCGGTGACGAACACCGTGGACCGGCTGGTCAGGTCCGGTCTGGTGGCCAAGCAGCCCAACCCCAGGGACGGCCGCGGCACCCTCGCCGTGATCACCGACAAGGGGCGCGAGGTGGTCGACGCCGCCACCCGCGACCTGATGGCGATGGACTTCGGGCTCGGGGTGTACGACGCGGAGGAGTGCGCGGAGATCTTCGCGATGCTGAGACCGCTGCGGGTCGCGGCACACGACTTCGACGAGAAGTGACCCGGGGCAAGATCTCCCGGAACGGGTGGTTACGCTCGACGCCATGAAAAAGAGCGTGCTGACCCGCTACCGAGCCCTCGCCTACATCACCGGCGTGCTGCTGGTACTCCTGTGCCTGGGCATGATCGCGAAGTACGGGCTCCACCTGGACGGCGCCGACAGCTTCACGCGCGCCATCGCCATCGCGCACGGCTGGCTGTACGTCGTCTACCTGGTCTTCGCCTTCGACCTGGGCTCCAAGGCGAAGTGGAAGGTCAAGCGACAGCTCTGGGTGCTGCTGGCCGGGACCATCCCGACGGCCGCCTTCTTCGTGGAGCGCAAGATCACGCGCGAGCTGGAGGCCAAGGTCGCGGCCGGCCAGGCTCCCGCCGTCGCCAAGGTCTGAGGCGCGGGAAACCGCGGAATCCACCGCCGTACGGGTGCTGTGAAAGCACCGTACGGCGGTCAGCCATCGACATTTACTAGGACGTCCAAGTAAATTTGATGCCATGGACGCTCACGCCATCGAGGAAGGCCGCCGACGCTGGCAGGCCCGCTACGACACCGCGCGCAAGCGCGACGCCGACTTCACCACGCTCTCCGGCGACCCGGTGGAGCCGGTGTACGGGCCCCGGCCGGGTGACACGTACGAGGGATTCGAGCGGATCGGCTGGCCCGGGGAGTACCCCTTCACGCGGGGGCTCCACCCGACCGGCTACCGCGGCCGCACCTGGACGATCCGGCAGTTCGCCGGGTTCGGCAACGCCGAGCAGACCAACGAGCGGTACAAGATGATCCTCGCCGCCGGCGGCGGAGGCCTGTCCGTGGCCTTCGACATGCCGACGCTCATGGGGCGCGACTCCGACGACCCCCGCTCGCTCGGCGAGGTCGGCCACTGCGGTGTGGCCATCGACTCGGCCGCCGACATGGAGGTCCTGTTCAAGGACATCCCGCTGGGCGACGTCACCACCTCCATGACGATCAGCGGGCCCGCCGTCCCCGTCTTCTGCATGTACCTGGTCGCCGCCGAGCGCCAGGGCGTGGACCCGGCGGTCCTGAACGGCACGCTCCAGACGGACATCTTCAAGGAGTACATCGCCCAGAAGGAGTGGCTCTTCCAGCCCGAGCCGCACCTGCGCCTGATCGGCGACCTCATGGAGTACTGCGCGGCCGGCATCCCCGCCTACAAGCCGCTGTCGGTCTCCGGCTACCACATCCGCGAGGCGGGCTCGACGGCCGCGCAGGAGCTGGCGTACACGCTCGCGGACGGCTTCGGGTACGTCGAGCTGGGGCTCTCGCGCGGGCTCGACGTGGACGTCTTCGCGCCCGGACTCAGCTTCTTCTTCGACGCCCACCTCGACTTCTTCGAGGAGATCGCCAAGTTCCGCGCGGCCCGGCGCATCTGGGCCCGCTGGATGCGGGACGTGTACGGGGCGCAGAGCGACAAGGCGCAGTGGCTGCGCTTCCACACCCAGACCGCCGGTGTCTCGCTGACCGCGCAGCAGCCGTACAACAACGTGGTGCGTACGGCCGTGGAGGCGCTGGCCGCGGTGCTCGGCGGGACGAACTCGCTGCACACCAACGCGCTGGACGAGACGCTGGCCCTGCCCAGCGAGCAGGCCGCCGAGATCGCGCTGCGCACGCAGCAGGTGCTGATGGAGGAGACCGGGGTCGCCAACGTGGCCGACCCGCTGGGCGGCTCCTGGTTCGTCGAGCAGCTGACGGACCGGATCGAGGCGGACGCGGAGAAGATCTTCGAGCAGATCAGGGAGCGGGGCCTCAGGGCCCACCCGGACGGGCGTCATCCGATCGGGCCGATCACGTCCGGGATCCTGCGCGGGATCGAGGACGGCTGGTTCACCGGCGAGATCGCGGAGTCGGCCTTCCGCTACCAGCAGTCGCTGGAGAAGGGCGAGAAGCGGGTCGTGGGCGTCAACGTCCACACCGGGTCGGTCACCGGGGACCTGGAGATCCTGCGGGTCAGTCACGAGGTGGAGCGGGAGCAGGTCCGGGAGCTGGCCGGGCGGAAGGCGGCCCGGGACGAGGCCGCGGTGCGGGCGGGGCTGGACGCGATGCTGGCCGCCGCCCGGTCGGGGGCGAACATGATCGAGCCGATGCTGGACGCCGTACGCGCCGAGGCGACCCTCGGCGAGATCTGCGGGGTGCTGCGGGACGAGTGGGGCGTCTACACCGAGCCCGCCGGCTTCTGACCGCCGTAGGACCCGGCTGAACGGCCACAGGGGGCCGCCGGAACGGACATCCGTTCCGGCGGGCCCCTGCGTCACTCGGCGGTGACGGTGCCCGTCTGCGGCGGTGCCGCTGTCCGGCCCGGCCTCAGAACTGCGAGACCCAGTACGGCTCGACGGTCATCCAGCCGTTGCCGCGGGCGCCGTAGTAGGTGCCGTTGTTGTTCTGCGCCAGGGTGTACCAGGAGTCGACGTAGTCGGGGTCGTCGGTCCACCACGAGGTCGGGATGGCGTTGAGGACCGCGTCCACCAGCGGGATGTAGGCGCCCTGGTCGGTGATGGTGAGCAGGGCGTCGGCGATGGCCACGGCGAGGTCGTGGTAGTTGGTGCTGCCGTCCTCCTCCATCATCACGGCGTCGGCCAGGTTGTACTTGTAGTTCGACCAGTTCACGAGGATCTGGTTGGGCCGGTAGACCGTGCCGTCGTTGTCCAGGTACGGCATCTCGACGGGGTCGACGCGGACGGCGCCGTCCTGGCCGAAGCCGGTGACGAGGGTGTAGATCTCCGCGTCGCCCTTCACCCAGGGCTCCTCGTCGTCGGAGAGCTCGACCGCGTCGACCTTCGTGGTCCAGAAGCCTCCGCTCGCCGCCGCGGTCCGCTTGGCGGCCGTGGTGTTCACGGCGCCGGGCGTCGCGGAGCGAACGCCGTCCTTCACCAGTTCCTTGCGCAGGACGTCAAGACCGGCGGTGAGCGCCTTGGAGCTGTCGATGTCGACGACGTACACCGGGCGGCCGGGCGCCTTGCGGGAGTCCAGGGCGTGGGCGCGACCCTGGCTGTCGTACGCGGTGACCGTGTGGGTGGCGTCGTCCGAGGTGGCCGCGGCGACCCAGGGGGCGCTGCCGGCGCTCAGGGCGGCGCGCATGGAGCGGTCGCCGAGCCGCAGCCGGAGCAGCGGGCCGACCTTGCCGTCCAGGCCCTTGGCGGCGGCGATCGCGTGGTCGGCGGCGGCGAGCCCGGAGGCCAGGCCGGGGTTCGCCCGGGCGGCGAGCGGGGTGACGGCCACGTCGTCCGACTTCAGGGCGGCCGTGCGCAGCCGCGTGCGCCAGGCGTTGTCGCCGAGCGAGCGCGCTATCGCCCGCGCGGCCCGGTCCTGGGCGCCGGTGACCGCCGAGGCGGTGGCGGAGGGGGAGTGCGCTGAGCGGGCGGGGGCGGCGGGGGCGGCGCCGGCCGTGGGGGCGGCGGCCAGGGTCTGGGCCGCGGACAGGGCCAGCAGGGTGGCTGCGGTGGCGGTCAGCGTGACACGGCGACGGGGGTGGCGAGGTCTCACGGGGATCTATCCCTCCGAATGCGAGTGGTCATGGGGTCGGTGACGCACTGTCAGGGGAGTGGTGCCGGGTGGGACGGATGAATCCGGAAGCACATCTATGCGAGTAGATTCCGCTGCACATGGTGACCTGGACATGCCACGTGCGCAAGACCTCCGAACCCCCGACGTTCGCCGTGTGATCCCGTCAGCCTTCGGCCGCCGCCAGCCCGTTCAGCAGTACCGCGACGAAACGCCGTACCCAGTCCGCGTCCGCGGGCTCCGCGCTCACCAGCGTGCGGTGCACCACGGCCCCCGCCACGATGTCGAAGATGAGGTCGATGGCGCGGGCCGAGGCCTCCGGGTCGGACTCGGGGGGCAGTTCGCCGCGCTTCTGCGCCCGCCTGCGCCCCGCCACGACCAGACGCTTCTGCCGTTCGACGATGGAGTCGCGGATGCGCTCGCGCAGGGCGTCGTCGCGGGTGGACTCCGCGACCACCGCCATCAGGCCGCTCCTGGCCTCCGGGCGGGCCAGGATGGCCGCGAACTGGAGCACCACGCCCTCGACGTCGGCGCCCAGGCTGCCGCGGTCGGGGAGTTCCAGCTCGTCGAAGAGCTCGGCGACCGCGTCGACCACCAGCTCGTGCTTGCCGGCCCAGCGGCGGTACAGCGTCGTCTTCGCCACCCCGGCCCGCGTCGCCACGTCCCCCAGGGTCAGCCCCGACCACCCCAGCTCCACCAGCGCCTGGCGCGTGGCGGCCAGGATCGCGGCGTCCGCCGCGGCGCTGCGCGGGCGTCCGGTACGGCTGGCTGGGGTGCGGCTCTGCATCCCCCGACCTTAACCGGCGGGTCCGGTGGAGCCGTGAGGGAGATCACCGGAAACCGGTGTCCGCGGAACCCGTACTGCCATTACGCTACGACTCGTAGCGAAAGCTCGTGAGGGACGTACACGGGCGACGACCACCGGCGTGGGGTGGGGACCACACGCCATACGCACCGCCAGAACACATCGCTTTTTCATTCACGCGCGGGTACGGGGGAGGATAGACGTATGCAGCCACGGAACATGTCCATGAGCGGCGTCGTCGACCTCGCCGCGGTGAAGGCGGCCCAGGAGGCCAAGGCCAAGGCCGAGCAGGTGCGCGCCGAAGCCGCCCGACAGGGCGGCACGGGGGCGATCTCCCCGGCCGATCTCGTCATCGACGTCGATGAGGCGGACTTCGAGAAGGACGTCCTCCAGCGCTCCGCCGAAGTCCCCGTCGTCATCGACTTCTGGGCCGAGTGGTGTCAGCCCTGCAAGCAGCTGAGCCCGCTCCTGGAGCGGCTGGCCGTCGAGTACGACGGGCGCTTCCTCCTCGCCAAGATCGACGTCGACGCCAACCAGATGCTGATGCAGCAGTTCGGCGTCCAGGGAATTCCCGCCGTGTTCGCCGTCGTCGCGGGACAGGCCCTGCCCCTCTTCCAGGGCGCGGCCGGCGAACAGGAGATCCGGGAGATGCTGGACCAGCTGGTGCTGGTCGGCGAGGAGCGGTTCGGCCTGACCGGCCTGACCGTCGACCCGGACGCCGCCGCGGGCGGTGCCGCCCGCCGCGAGGTCCAGGAGGGCCCGTACGACGCCCTGCTGGAAGCCGCCGTACAGGCGCTCGACGCGGGTGACCTGGGCGGGGCCGTCCAGGCCTACAAGAACGTGCTGAGCGACGACCCGGCCAACACCGAGGCCAAACTGGGTCTCGCGCAGGCCGAGTTGCTTCAGCGGGTGCAGCACATGGACCCGCAGCGGGTGCGCCGGGACGCCGCCGACAAGCCGGGCGACGTGGACGCGCAGATCGCGGCGGCCGACCTGGACCTGGTGGGCGGTCATGTCGACGACGCCTTCGGGCGGTTGATCGAGACCGTGACGCGCACCGCGGGCGACGACCGGGACACCGTGCGGCGCCGGCTGCTGGAGATGTTCGAAGTCGTGGGTCCCGAGGACCCGCGTGTGGTCGGGGCGCGCCGGGCGCTGGCGCGGGCCCTGTTCTGACCAGTCGGTAAACGCCACGGCTTGTGACGCCGGGGTGAAAGATCTGCCGACAATGAGTCAGGGCGACTGCACTTTGCCAAATCTTGGCAATCGTGCGCGCTGTTACTCGGAGTAAGTCGGAGCCGTTGGTCTGTCTGGTTTCATCCAGGGATCAACGGCTTTGCTCCACCCCTGAGGGGTACCGAGCGTCGCACACCGAGACCGCTGAGTCGTTGTTCGGTTATCCCGCCGTTACTAGCCAGTAATGAACCCCCTTGTGTCTCGGCCGAGAATGCACCACGATCGGCGACGCTCGGTCCATTCCCGTCCCCCGGCATCCGGCCGGGTCGCGGAAACCTGGGTCCCCACCGAGCAGAGCCGGCGGCAGTGGCGCCGGCTCTAGGACAGGGGGGTCTTCGCCTTGCCGGCGAAGCCTGTCCAGAAGGTTGTGCGTGATGCGTGTCAGGCGCGACCAGTGGTTGTCGCTCGGGGGTGATCGCCGGTGATTCGGGCGCGGTTCGCGCCACCGAGCGCGGGCGCTCTCCTTCCCGAGGACGTAGCACTTCTCCCATCCCTGCCCGGCCGGGCCGCCGACTGGGGCCAGTCCGGGCCAGGAGATGTACGTCCGAGAAGGAGGAAATATGGAGTCCCAGGTGCGTGGCGGGACCAGATGGAAGCGCTTCGCTGTGGTCATGGTGCCCAGCGTCGCCGCAACGGCCGCGATAGGTGTCGCCCTCGCGCAGGGCGCTCTCGCCGCTTCGTTCAGTGTTTCGGGCCAGTCGTTCAAGGTGCGTGCCGACAAGCTCGTCGGTGACGGATTCGAACAGTACGGTGCCATCGACAGCGGCTACACCATGGACGGAAAGAAGACCGCTCACCCGGTCGCCGTCTCGGCGTTCAGCCATGCCGAGATCACCAACCTGTGCCAGTCCGTGGTCACCCCGAACGTGCCGGTCTTCGGTTCCGTCAGCCTGATCCTGAGGGCCGGCGGGGCGGGGCACGACGCGGTCGAGGCCGACCGTATCTACATCGACGTCGCCGACCTCCAGGCCGACGCGACCTTCGACAACATCGACATCGGTGTGGCCGCCAAGGACGCGAGCAAGGGGCCGGGCATGAAGGGCGGCGGCGAGCAGGCCAACCCCTTCGGGTTCGCCCAGCAGGCCGACAAGGCCACGCTGGTCAACGTGAAGCAGACGGCGTGGGCGACCACCGCCGGCACGTTCAAGCTGAGCGGGCTGCACATGTCGCTGTCGACCGATGGCGCGGAGTGCTACTAAGCACTCGTTGACGGGCGGGGGAGCCGATGGCGCCCCCGCCCGTCCCCTCTCCGGCCGCGCTTTCACGCGCGGCACACATCACCACCACAGCAACGCCGCACCAGGGAGCTGTTTTCCATGAGCGCCGAGACCCCTGCCGCCGACTCCGGCAAGTTCGACCACCGGAGGCAGCAGTTCCGCGCCTGGCGGGGCGACCGTCCCTTCTGGGCCGGCCTGTACGTCCTGCTCAGCGGCCTTCCGATCATGTACTTCCCGTACTTCCACCTCCAGCTCGGTCATCTGACGCTGGCGATGGCGACCACGGCTGGTGCCGGTTCCCTGATCATCGGTGTGCTGCTCATCGTCCTGGGCATCAGTCTCTGGTTCCAGAAGCACGTACGGACGTTCGCGGGTGTCGCGGCGATCCTGCTGGCGCTGGTGTCCCTCCCCGTGTCCAACTTCGGCGGCTTCATCGTGGGCTTCCTGCTCGCGCTCGTGGGCGGAGCGATGGCCGTGTCCTGGGCGCCGGGCAAGCCGCAGCAGCCGGAGCCGCCCACCGCGGTCGCCCCGGCCGCCGCCGCCCCGGCCGAAGGCGTCGCGCCCGGGGCCGTCGCGCTGTCCAAGCAGGACGGGGCGAGCGAGGGCATCCCCTCCCAGGCCTCCGAGGCGCTGGGGGAGAACGACCTGTCAGGAATGAACCCGGCCAACGGGGCGAACGGGAGGCACAGTGCCGGCTGACGAGGTGACCCACTGGAGCGATGTGGACGCGTCCGGTGGGAGAACCGGGGCCCGCCACGCGGCTCCCAAGAAGCCGCTGTTCACCAGGTTCCACATGCCCGCCGGCAAGGCGATAGCCACGGTGGCGATGCCGACGGCCGTTCTCATGGGCATGGGCTTCACGTCGACGCTCGCGCTCGCCGCGGGCGGCGGCACCGGAACGTCGAACAGCCAGAAGGCCGCGGAGTACAAGGACTGCGTCGACGTGCTGGACGGCGACAACGCCTCGGCCTCGCCGACCGCGGGCGAGTCCACCGCCCCGGCCACGCCGGATCCTTCGGCGTCCGACGACGGCAAGAGCGCCGACCCGGGCCAGACCTCTTCGCCGGATTCAGGTTCCGGCGGCAAGGCCGAGCCCAAGCCGACGCAGACGTCCGGGCCTTCGGGCTCCTCCGGGTCCTCGGACCAGGGCACCGGTTCCGGCACGGCGCCGGACGCCGGTGGCGCGGGTGCGGCCACGCCGGCTCCGTCGACCCCGTCGGCGAGCCAGAAGGACGCCGGCGATCTGATCGACACGATCGGCACCACCCTCGGTGACGTGCTCGGCGGCGGCAAGGACTCGGGCTCGGGCACGTCCGCGAGCCCGGCACCGGCCGCGTCCCAGTCGTCCTCGGGTACGCCGTCCGCGCCGTCCTCGGCGGGTACGTCGTCCCCGGCCGGCTCGACGGGTACGGCCGGCACCGGTGGCGTCGCCGATACCGTCGGCGACGTGGCCAAGAAGGCCGCGGACACCGTCAAGGACACCACCGGCACTATCGACAGGACCGTCAAGGACACCACCGACACGGTGGGGGACACGGCCGCCTCGGCCACGCCCGACCCGTCCGCCAGTGCCACCCCGTCCGCCGACGACTGCCCGGCCGCCACCGACGACGTGAGCGGCGTCGACAACAAGGTGCCGGTGGCGGACGACCCCTGGTACCTGAACGCCAGCTCGCTGCTGCTGAAGGGTGCCGACTACAAGGGCGTCGTCGAGGTGAAGACGGCGAACGGCACCACGAAGAAGGTGCTGAAGTACGTCATCTCCGGCGGCACGGACATCGGTGACCTGCACCAGACGGTGAACGACAAGATCTCGGGCAAGACCTACCACGTGCAGGCCGCCTCGGGTTCGACGTCCACCATCACCGGCGGCGACACCGTGATGTACACCGAGAGCATCTCGGGCAACCTGTTCGGCCTGGTCCCGATCACGTTCAGCCCGGACAGCCCGCCCCCGCTGAACATCCCGCTGATCTACTTCACCGACGCCAAGGTCAAGCAGGCGGCGCAGTTCGGCGGCAACCTGCACGTACCCGGGATGCACGTCTACACCACCGGCTGACCGTCCGCGCAAAGCCGTTCCGGGAGCCGCGAAAGCGCTGTGGCCCGGCCCTCCGTCACGGAGGGCCGGGCCACAGCGCTTTGTCACGCGGGGAGCGCTCCGCTGGGAACCGCCCCTGCGAAGCCGTCAGTCGAGGTCTTCGCCGCCCAGGTGGTGGACCCGGACCATGTTGGTGGTGCCGGGGACGCCGGGGGGCGAGCCGGCGGTGATGACCACGGTGTCGCCGGCGTTGAAGCGGTTCAGCTTGCCCAGCTCCTGGTCGACCATGTCGACCATCTCGTCGGTGCTGTTCACGAACGGCACCACGTGCGACTCCACGCCCCAGCTGAGCGTCAGCTGGTTGCGGGTGCCCTCGTCGGTGGTGAAGGCGAGGATCGGCTGGGCGGCGCGGTAGCGCGACAGACGCCGGGCGGTGTCGCCGGACTTGGTGAAGGCGATCAGACCCTTGGCGCCGAGGAAGTCCGCGATCTCGCAGGCGGCACGGGCGACCGAACCACCCTGCGTGCGCGGCTTCTTGCCGGGGACCAGCGGCTGCAGGCCCTTGGAGAGCAGCTCCTCCTCGGCCGCGGTGACGATCTTCGACATCGTCTTGACCGTCTCGACCGGGTAGGCGCCCACGCTCGACTCGGCGGACAGCATGACCGCGTCGGCGCCGTCCAGGATCGCGTTGGCCACGTCGGAGGCCTCGGCGCGGGTCGGACGGGAGTTGGTGATCATCGACTCCATCATCTGGGTCGCCACGATCACCGGCTTGGCGTTGCGCCGGCACAGCTCGATGAGGCGCTTCTGCACCATCGGGACCTTCTCGAGCGGGTACTCGACGGCCAGGTCGCCACGGGCCACCATGACGGCGTCGAACGCCGCGACGACGTCCGCCATGTTCTCCACCGCCTGCGGCTTCTCCACCTTGGCGATGACCGGGACGCGGCGGCCCTCCTCGTCCATGACCTTGTGGACGTCCTGGACGTCCTTGGCGTCACGGACGAAGGACAGCGCGACCATGTCGCAGCCCATGCGCAGCGCGAACCGCAGGTCCTCGACGTCCTTCTCGCTCAGCGCGGGCACGTTCACGGCCGCGCCGGGCAGGTTGATGCCCTTGTGGTCGGAGACGACACCGCCCTCGATGACGATCGTCTTCACCCGCGGGCCCTCGACGTCCGTGACCTTCAGCTCGACGTTGCCGTCGTTGATCAGGATCTGGTCGCCGCGCGAGACGTCGCCCGGCAGGCCCTTGTACGTCGTACCGCAGATCCGCTTGTCGCCCGGCACGTCCTCGGTCGTGATGACGAACTCGTCACCGCGCTCCAGCTCGACCGGACCCTCGGCGAAGGTCTCCAGGCGGATCTTCGGGCCCTGCAGGTCGGCGAGGACACCGATGGCCTTGCCGGTCTCCTTGGAGGCGGCACGGACGCGGTCGTACCGCGCCTGGTGCTCGGCGTGGGAGCCATGGCTGAAGTTGAAGCGGGCCACGTTCATGCCCGCCTCGATCATGTCGACGAGCTTCTCGTGGGTGTCGACCGCGGGGCCGAGAGTACAAACGATTTTCGAACGGCGCATGAGTGCGATCCTATCGTTTTGTTTCGCTGCGGAATATTCCGGCTGGCGGAAGATACAAATGGGCGGACATGCGCTCAGGCGTGTTACTCCGGTGTATTGCTCAGCGGTTCTTTCCGACCAGCGCGTACGTCTGCGTGGCGATCTCCAGTTCCTCGTCGGTCGGCACCACCGCGACCGCCACCCGCGCGGACTCGGGCGAGATCAGCCGCGGTTCACCGCCGCGTACGGCGTTCAGCTCGCTGTCGACCGCGAGCCCCAGCCCCTCCAGGCCCGCGATCGCCGCCTCGCGCACCGGCGCCGCGTTCTCGCCGACACCGGCCGTGAACGCCACCGCGTCCACCTGGCCGAGCACCGCGTAATAGGCGCCGATGTACTTCTTCAGCCGGTGAATGTAAATGTCGAAGGCCAGCGCGGCCTCTTCGTCGCCCTCGTCGATCCGGCGGCGGATCTCGCGCATGTCATTGTCGCCGCACAGACCGAACAGACCGCTCCTCTTGTTGAGAAGAGTGTCGATCTCGTCCATGGACATTCCGGCAACGCGCGCCAAATGGAAGATGACCGCCGGGTCCAGATCACCGGAGCGCGTCCCCATCACGAGCCCCTCCAGCGGCGTCAGCCCCATGGAGGTGTCCACGCACCGGCCCTTCTCGACCGCCGACGCCGAGGCGCCGTTGCCCAGGTGCAGCACGATCACGTTGACCTCGGACGGGTCCTTGCCCAGCAGCCGCGCGGTCTCACGGGAGACGTACGCGTGCGAGGTGCCGTGGAAGCCGTAGCGGCGGACGCGGTACCGGTCGGCGATCCTCGGGTCGATCGCGTAGCGCGCCGCCGGCTCCGGCATCGTCGTGTGGAACGCCGTGTCGAAGATCGCGACCTGCGGCAGGTCCGGGCGCAGCGCCTGCGCGGTGCGGATGCCGGTCAGGTTGGCCGGGTTGTGCAGTGGCGCGACCGGGATCAGCCGCTCGATCTCCGTGAGCACCGACTCGTCGACGACGGTCGGCTCGGTGAAGAACATACCGCCGTGCACCACCCGGTGCCCGATCGCGGCCAGTTCGGGCGAGTCCAGGCCGAGACCGTCCCGGGTCAGCTCCTCGGCCACCGCCTTCAGAGCCGCGTCGTGGCCGGCGATCGGCCCGGTCTGCTCCCGGGTCTCGCCGGTGACCAGGCAGGTGTGCGTCAGCCGCGAGGTCTGCTCGCCGATGCGCTCGACCAGTCCCACCGCCAGGCGGCTGCTGTCCCGCATGTCCAGCAGCTGGTACTTCACCGACGAGGAGCCGGAGTTGAGGACGAGAACCCGGGTGGGGGTGTCAGGGGTGCCGGAGGTACCGGAGGTACTGGGGGTGCTCACTGCTGGGACGCCTTCCCGCTCGGGTGCTGGGCCTGGATCGCCGTGATGGCGACGGTGGTGACGATGTCCTGGACGAGCGCGCCCCGGGACAGGTCGTTGACCGGCTTGCGCAGACCCTGCAGGACCGGTCCGACGGCGATCGCGCCGGCCGAGCGCTGCACGGCCTTGTAGGTGTTGTTGCCGGTGTTGAGGTCGGGGAAGATCAGCACGCTGGCCTGCCCGGCGACCTCCGAACCGGGCAGCTTGGTCGCGGCCACGGAGGGCTCCACGGCGGCGTCGTACTGGATCGGCCCCTCGGTCTTCAGGTCGGGCCGCCGCTCGCGCACCAGCTTGGTCGCCTCGCGCACCTTGTCGACGTCGGCGCCCGAACCGGACGTGCCGGTGGAGTACGACAGCATCGCGATCCTCGGCTCCACGCCGAACTGCGCGGCCGTGCCCGCCGACTGCACGGCGATGTCCGCCAGTTGCTCGGCGTCGGGGTCGGGGTTGACCGCGCAGTCGCCGTACACGAGCACCTTGTCGGCCAGGCACATGAAGAACACCGACGAGACGATCGACGCCTCGGGCCTGGTCTTGATGATCTCGAAGGCGGGCCGGATGGTGGCGGCCGTGGAGTGCACGGACCCCGACACCATGCCGTCGGCGAGCCCCTCCTGGACCATCAGCGTCCCGAAGTAGTTCACGTCGCTGACGACGTCGTACGCCAGCTCCACCGTCACGCCCTTGTGGGCGCGCAGCGCCGCGTACTTCTCCGCGAACGTGTCGCGCAGCTCGGAGGTGGCCGGGTCGATCAGCTGAGTGTCGCCCAGGTCGATGCCCAGGTCGGCGGCCTTCTTGCGGATCTGGTCGACCGGGCCGAGCAGCGTCAGGTCGCACACGTCCCGGCGCAGCAGCACCTCCGCCGCGTGCAGCACCCGCTCCTCGGTGCCCTCCGGCAGCACGACCCGGCGCTTGTCCGCGCGGGCCCGCTCCAGAAGCTTGTGCTCGAACATCATTGGGGTGACCCGGTCGCTGCTGGGGGCGCTCACGCGCGAGGCCAGCTCGCCGGTGTCGACGTACCGCTCGAACAGGCCGAGCGCGGTCTCCGCCTTGCGTGGAGTGGCCGCCGTCATCTTCCCCTCCAGCGAGAACAGCTGCTCGGCGGTGGGGAAGCTGGTGCCGGCGACCGAGAGCACCGGGGTGCCGGGGGCGAGGCGGGCGGCCAGGGTGAGGATTCCCTCGCTCGGCACCTCGTTCAGGGTCAGCAGCACGCCGGCGATCGGCGGGGTGCCGGCGCTGTGCGCGGCCAGCGAGCCGACGACGAGGTCGGCGCGGTCCCCCGGGGTCACGACCAGGCAGCCCGGGGTCAGGGCGGACAGGAAGTTCGGCAGCATCGCGCCGCCGAAGACGAAGCCCAGCGCGTCCCGGGCGAGCCCGGCGTCGTCGCCGAGCAGCACCTTGGCGTCGAGGTACCGGGCGATCTGCGCGACCGTCGGCGCGGACAGCGCGGGCTCGTCCGGCAGCACGTAAGCGGGCACCGGCAGCCGGTTGGCCAGCCGCTCGGCGATCTCGTCCCGGTCCTCGCGGGCCACCCGGTTGGCCACCACGGCCAGCACGTCGCAGCCCAGCACCTCGTAGGCCCGGTAGGCGTTGCGGGTCTCGGCCAGCACGGACTCGGCCGACTGGTCCAGGCCGCCGACCACCGGCACGACGGAGGCGCCGAACTCGTTGGCCAGACGCGCGTTCAGCGCCAGCTCGTCCGGCAGCTGGGTGTCGGCGAAGTCGGTGCCGAGGACCAGGACGACGTCGTAGTCGCGGGCCACCCGGTGGAAGCGGTCGACCAGTGTGGAGACCAGCTCGTCCGTGCCCTGTTCGGCCTGGATCGCGGCGGCCTCGTGGTAGTCCATGCCGTAGACCGTGTCGGGGGCCTGGGACAGCCGGTAGCGCGCCCGCAGCAGTTCGAACATACGGTCGGGCCGGTCATGGAACAGGGGCCGGAAGACACCGACCCGGTCGACCTGGCGGGTCAGGAGTTCCATGATCCCCAGCTCGACGACCTGGCGGCCGTCGCTGCGGTCGATGCCGGTCACGTACACGCTGCGCGTCACGCGTGCTCTCCGATCCTTGTCGTCGCGGTGTCATCGTCGTCGGCCATCGTCGCCGGTCGTCGCGGTCGCCGGTCCGTCGCTGCATAAAAATCGCCCACCGGGGTGAGCGCAACCTTCTTGACAATACCTCCGGCGACAGATAAGGCGCCCGTCAAGCCCGGGCGCCCCCCCCGGCCCGGGTTCCCGGCGGGCGACCGTTCGTCGCCGCTCGCGGGAGCGTGATTGAATCGAAAGGGCTCACCGGTACCGACAGCGAGCAGGAGACACAGCACGATGCGCATCGGAGTTCTCACCGCAGGCGGCGACTGCCCGGGACTGAACGCCGTGATCCGGTCGGTCGTGCACCGCGCGGTGGCGCAGTACGGCGACGAGGTCATCGGCTTCGAGGACGGCTACCGGGGTCTGCTCGACCGTCACCACCGCACCCTCGACCTGGACGACGTCAGCGGCATCCTGGCCAGCGGCGGCACCATCCTCGGCTCCTCCCGCCTGGAGCGCGACCGGCTGCGCGAGGCCTGCGAGCGGGCCACCGACATGGCCGAGGAGTTCGGCATCGACGCGCTGATCCCGATCGGCGGCGAGGGCACCCTCACGGCGGCCCGCATGCTCTCCGACGCGGGCCTGCCGGTCGTCGGCGTCCCCAAGACCATCGACAACGACATCTCCGGCACCGACCGCACCTTCGGCTTCGACACCGCCGTCGGCGTCGCCACCGAGGCCATGGACCGCCTGAAGACCACGGCCGAGTCCCACCAGCGCGTGATGGTCGTCGAGGTCATGGGCCGGCACGCCGGCTGGATCGCCCTGGAGTCCGGCATGGCCGCCGGCGCCCACGGCATCTGCCTGCCCGAGCGCGCCTTCGACCCCGCCGACCTGGTCAAGATGGTCGAGGAGCGGTTCGCCCGCGGCAAGAAGTTCGCCGTCATCTGCGTCGCCGAGGGCGCCCACCCCGCCGAGGGCACGATGGACTACAGCAAGGGCGCCATCGACCAGTACGGTCACGAGCGCTTCCAGGGCATCGGCACCGCGCTCGCCTACGACCTCGAGCGCCGCCTCGGCAAGGAGGCCAAGCCGGTCATCCTCGGCCACGTCCAACGCGGCGGCGTGCCCACCGCCTACGACCGCGTCCTCGCCACCCGCTTCGGCTGGCACGCCGTCGAGGCCGCGCACCGGGGCGAGTTCGGCAAGATGACCGCGCTGCGCGGCACCGAGATCGAGATGGTGCCGCTCGCGGAGGCGGTCACCGAACTGAAGACGGTCCCGGCGTACCGGATGGAGGAGGCGGAGTCGGTCTTCTGACCGTCCCGCACCCACGCCCGCCCGCCCCGGCCGGGGGTCCCCTGGTGCGGGGCGGCCCCGCACGCCAGGATGATCACATGTATCACGTGGACCGTACGGGCAGACTGGACGAGGACATCCGCGCGCGCCTTCTGGCGCCGAACTTCTGGCACCTGGCCACCGTCGGACCCGACGGCGCGCCACAGATCTCCCCGATGTGGGCCGACATCGAGCGCGTCACCGACCCCGACGACGGCTCGGAGCGCGACTACGTCATGGTCAACACGTCCGTCGGACGCGTCAAGGAGCGGAACCTGCGGCGCGACCCGCATGTCTCCCTCTCCCACCACGACCCCGGCAACCCGTACGACCGCGCGGAGATCCGGGGCCGGGTCGCGGCGTTCGTGGAGGGTGAGCGGGCCGAGCACGCCATGGACCGGCTCACCCGGAAGTACATCGGCGAGGAACGCTACCCGTGGCTGCTCCCGGGGGAGCGGCGGGTGATGCTGCTCATCGAGCCGCTGACGGTGCGGCGGGTGGTGGGCGTGGAGCCGTTCCGCCCGGGAGTGCTCCCCGAGTGATCAGAGAAGGTGGTCGGTCTTCCCGTCCTTGATGTCCCGGATGAGGGTACGGAGGGCTTCGCGGGTGTCGGTGAGGTAGCGATCCTCTTGGCCGGCGAGGGCGATGTAGGCGTTGCCTTGGGGATCGGTGCCTATGCGGAAGCAGCTTGAACCTTCGGCGCAGAAGGGGTCTTCCCAGGTGATCTCGGGCATGGATGCTCCTGAGGGTGTCGGCGGGTTCTGGTCGCGCGGGGGATCACACGAGATGGTCGGCCTTGCCTGCCTTGATGTCCCGGATGAGGGTGCGGAGGGCTTCGCGGGTGTCGGTGAGGTAGAGATCCTCTTGGCCGGCGAGGGCGATGTAGGCGTTGCCTTGGGGATCGGTGCCTATGCGGAAGCAGTTGGCGCCCTCGCCGCAGAAGGGCTCTTCCCAGGCAATTCCGAGCATGGCGGCTCCTCAGGTTCGACGGGCGATGTCGTGGATGAAGTCGCGTGACGCGCCTGGGGGGAGCGATGCGCCCTCCATCCAGGTCAGGTGGCCTCGGTACTTGCTGAGCTGGGCTTCTCCGTGGGTGAACTCCGGGCCGTGGGCCGAGTCCAGTTCCACGGTGTCGAGCTGTGGGACGGGCCCTTCGGCGTAGGTCATCGCCTGCCCGGCGCCGGGGAACGCCCCCGCGCTGAACGGGATCACGCGTACGTCGACGTTGTCGAGCCGGGACACATCGCAGAGGTGGTCCAGTTGCGTGCGCATGACCCTGGCGCCGCCGAATTCCACGCGCAGGGCGGCCTCGTGGACGTAGCCGACATAGGTGATGGGCTGCTCGCGGTGCAGCACCTGCTGGCGCTGCATGCGCAGAGCTACGCGGAGTTCGACCTCCATGGCCGACAGGGGTGGGAGGGCTGCGGCGAACAGGGCACGCGCGTAACCGCCGGTCTGGAGCAGGCCGGGGAGGAGCATCGCGAGGCCCGCGTGGACGCTCTTCGCGTGCCATTCCAGCTCGGCGATATCCAGCAGTCCGGCGGGGAGTTGGCCTCGGTACACCTCCCACCAGCCTCGCCTGCGATCGCCGGCCATGCCGGCCAGGGCGTCGGTGTAGGCGGCGTCCTGGCAGTCATAGTTGCAGGCCAACATGCGTACACGTTCGGGGGAGATCGCGCGGATGCCCATCTCCATGTTGGACACCTTGGTGCGGTCCAGCCCCAGGAGCCCGGCGGCGTAGTCCGTTGTCACGTCTGCCGAGAGGCGCATCTTGCGCAGCTCTGCGCCCAGTCGCTTCTGGCGTTCGGTTGGTGTCGACCTAGGTGGCATGTGTCTCTTCCTCGGACGGCTCTGGCGTAAGTCTGCATGGGAGCTGTCCAGTTGGTCCACCGCATTGGTGGTAATTCCGGTGAGTGGGTGGCAAAAGGCCCCCTGAATCCTCTACGTTCAGTGATGGGTCGCTTACAGCCCGGCGCAGCCGGAAGCGCATCGCGTGAGCCTGCCCGTGTTCTCCTGCCCTGGGAGAGGCGGGTTCGCGGCAGGGAGACAGGCCACCGGGTGTGGTCGGCGCTGTTGTCGACACCATGCAGATTCGCCACGAAGAAACGGGAGTTGCCCCATGTCGCCTGCCGTCACCGTCTCCGCCTGCCCGGTCGCCGACGACCTGCCCCGGGAACCGGCCGACCCCTCGCCCGACACCCTCACCTACAGCCTGACCCTGCCCAGCGACTTCACCAGTCCTGGCGTCGCCCGGGCCGTGACCCGGTCGGTCCTGTACCGCCACGGACTGGCCGAACTGACGGACGCGGCCGTACAGACCGTCGCCGAACTGGTCGGCTGCGCCTGCCGGTTCAGCGGCTCGGCCGACGTGTACGTGTCGCTGCGCCACCGGGAGGGCGCGCTGCGGATCGTCTCCTACGACGGTCACCCCCGGCACAGTCATCCGCGCCTCGCCGAACACTGCGAGGCCCGGCGGCGGGCGGAGCTGCGGGTGCTGGCGTGCGTGGTGCGGGTGTGCGAGGGGGAGTGGGGGTTCGGGGACGCGCGGGAACCGGGGGGAGGGACGCGGATGTGGGCGGTGCTGCCGAGGGCGGGGGCTCGGGGGTACTGAGGGGCACCCGGGGTGCCACTCGCCCCCGGGTCTCCCCGCTCACCCCTTCACCGCCCCGCCCAGCGCGAACCCGCTCCCCAGTTTCCGTGCGACCAGGACGTACAGCAGGATCACCGGCGTCGAGTAGATGACGGAGAACGCGGCGAGCTGGCCGTAGGCCACCATGCCCCGGTTGCCGAAGAAGTCGTTGATGCTGACCGAGGCCGGCATCTGGTCCGGGGAGAGCAGGAGCATGAAGGGGACGAAGAAGTTCCCCCACATCAGCACGAACGAGAAGACGGTGACGACGGCGACCCCCGGCCCCATCAGGGGCAGCACGATCCGGACCAGGGACTGCAGGGCGGAGGCGCCGTCCGTCCAGGCCGCCTCCTCCAGCTCCTTGGGCACGCCGTCCATGAAGTTCTTCATCAGCCAGATGGCGAAGGGCAGTTGCGAGGCGGCGAAGAACAGGATCGTGCCCTGGAAGGTGTCGATCAGGTTCACCCGCACGAACAGCGCGTACACCGGAACCATGATCGCGGTGATCGGCAGGCTGGTCGCGAACAGGATCGTCAGCAGGAAGGGGCGGTTGAGGCGCGAGCGGAACCGGGAGAGCGGATAGGCCGCGAGGGCCGCGCAGACGACGGTCAGGGCGGTGGCCCCGCCGCACAGGATCAGGCTGTTGAGCAGCGGCGTGTAGGTGATGTCCGGGGTCAGGATCGTGTCGAAGTTGCCGAGCGTGAGCCCGTCGGGGATCTTCACCCGCAGATTCGCGTGCGGGTCCACACAGGACAGCAGCACCCAGACCAGGGGCAGCGCGAAGGCCGCGGCGGCGACGAGCAGTCCGGCGTCGGCGGCGAGCCGGCGGGAGGTGCGTTGGCGGGGCATGGCGGTTACTGCACCTCCGTCTTCAGCAGCCGCAGATAGACGGCGGAGAACAGGGAGCCGACGAGCAGCAGGAGCAGGGCGACGGCGGTGCCGTACCCGATCATGCTGTTCTGGAAGGCCTGTTCGTACATGAACAGCGGCAGCGTCTGGCTCCTGTCGCCCGGCCCGCCCCTGGTCATCACCCAGATCAGCCCGAAGACGGACAGCGTCTGGAGGGTGTTGAGCATGAGGTTGGTGGCGATGGAGCGCCGGATCATCGGCAGCGTGACGTGCCACAGCCGCCGCCACCCGCCGGCGCCGTCCACCTCGGCGGCCTCCGTGATCTCGCCCGGTATCTCGTCCAGGGCGGCGGAGTAGACGAGCATCGAGAAGGCGGTGCCCCGCCAGACGTTGGCGAACGACACGGCCAGGATGGGCAGGGTGAACAGCCAGTTCTGGCGCGGGAGATGGAGCCAGTCCAGGATGGCGTTCAACGTGCCCTCGCGCCGGAAGAAGGCGTAGAGCAGGAACCCGGCCACCACTTCGGGCAGCACCCAGGCGGTGACGACTATGCCGCCGGTGAGCGTACGGACCGGCTTGGAGGCACGCCTCATGAGTCCGGCCAGCGCCAGCCCCAGCGTGTTCTGCCCGATCAGCGAGGACACCACGGTGAACACCAGCGTCAGCCATACGGCGTTGACGAACGCCTCGTCGCGAAAGGCCCGGCGGAAGTTGGCGAGACCGACGAAGGAGGAGTGCGCCTGCCCGGTCAGCTGGAGGTCGGTGAAGGCGATGTAGACGCAGTAGGCGATGGGGCCCGCGAGGAAGAGCAGCAGGAGGACGAGGGCCGGGGTGAGGGGGAGGACACGGGTGAGGGGGCGGGTGAGGGCGCGGGGCAGTGCCCGCGCGCCCTGCTGCCGTGACGTCACCGCCGGGTGACCTGGCCGTCGGTGACGTCCTTCAGTGTGTCGTCGTAGCCGCTCGCCGCCTTGTCGACGGACGCGTCACCGGTCGTCACGCCCTCCATGGCCTCCTGGATCGCGGTCGACACCTTCGGGTACGCCGGATAGGCGGGGCGGTAGTGGGTGCTGGCGACCAGGTCGGTGAAGAACTTGATGCCGGGCTGGGCGGTCGCGTACGAGGGGTCGTCCGCGACGTCCTTGCGCACCGAGATGCCGGAGTTGGCGATGTACCACTTCTTGGCGTTCGCCTCGGTCTGCATCTCCTTGATGAAGTCGAAGGCGAGGTCCGGGTTGCCCGCCTTGGCCGGGACGGCCCACGTCCAGCCGCCGGACATGCTCACCTTGCCCGGGGCCTGGCCGTGCTGGGTGGGCATGGCGGCGAGCCCGAGCTTCTGGGACCACTCGGGCCACGCGTGTCCGCTGCCCGGTAGCCACGCCTGCGGGAGCCAGGAGCCGTCGAGGTCGATGCCGAGCTTGCCCTGGGGCAGCAGCTCGCCGTTGACCGCGGTGGCGTAGTTGGGGTCCAGGGCGTCGGCGACGTCGGGTCCGAGCTTCTCCTTGTAGACGGTCTCCACGAAGGAGAGGGCGTCCTTGAAGGGCCGGCCGGCCGTGATCCACTTCTTCGCCGTGCTGTCGTAGAGCAGATCGGAGCTGCCGTCGCCCGTGCCGTAGAGCAGCATCTCGAAGCCCTGCATGGTGGACCGCTCACCGGCCGGCTTGCCGGTGTACACGTTGAGCGGAGTGACCCCCGGCACCTTCTCCTTGATGGTCCGGGCGGCCGCCAGCACGTCGTCCCAGCTCTTCGGCTGCCAGTCCGCGGGAAGCCCGGCCTTCCTGAACACCCCCTTGTCGAACCAGAGTCCGCGTGTGTCCGTGCCGTCCGGGACGCCGTACGTCTTCCCGTCCTGCCCCTTCGCCGCGCTCTTCGCGGTGTCGATGAACTGCCGCCAGTCCGGCCACTTGGCCAGATACGGGTCGAGAGGCTTCAGATATCCGCTCGTGATGTCCGAGTTGATGAGGAACGTGTCCTCGTAGACCAGGTCCGGGGCCGTCCGCGGGGAGCGGAGCATCTGCTGGAGCTTGGTGTAGTACTCCGAGTCCGGGGCCTTGATCGGTACCAGCTCGACCTTCTTGCCGGGGTACCGCTTCTCGAACTGCTTCTTGACGTCGCCGAGATAGGTGTCCATCACCTTGAGGGAGTTGTCCGTCGACTGCTTGTAGGAGACCTTGATCGTGTCCGGACTGCTGCCGGACCCCGATCCGCACGCGGTGAGCGCGGTGGCGGCGAGAGCTGCGGAGAGGAGGGCGGTGAGGGCGGCGGTGGGACGCACGGGCATTACCTCCTGCGGGCGCACATCGGGATGGCGTTGCGTGGAGATGACTGCCGTGCGAACGTAAGAGGAGTGGTCTAGTCAGGTCAATGTGTCTGCCGGGATTGGCAGTTACCGCTTTCCATGCCGACTCGCGCCGACTCGCGCCGACTCGCGCCGACTCGCGCCGACTCGCGCCGACTCGCGCCGACTCGGGCCGCCTTGCGCCGACTCACCGCGCCCGCACCCAGCGGTACTGCAACTCCGGCCGCCCCACCGCCCCGTACTGCGGGCTCCGCGCCGCCCGCCCGGCGCCGACCAGGTGTTCCAGATAACGGCGCGCCGTGATGCGCGAGATGCCGACCGCCTCGGCGACACCGCTCGCCGTGAGACCGTCCGCACTGTCCCGCAGGACCCCGGTGACCCGCTCCAGCGTGGGCGCGCTCAACCCCTTCGGCAGCGCCGCCGGCGCGGGGGCCCGGAGCACGGCCAGCGCCCGGTCCACCTCGTCCTGGCCGCTCGCCTCGCCGGCCGCCGCGTGGAACTCGGCGTACCGGACCAGCCGGTCCCGCAGGGTCGCGAAGGTGAACGGCTTCAGCACGTACTGCACGACCCCCAGCGAGACCCCCTCGCGGACCACGGCCAGGTCCCGGGCGGACGTGACCGCGATGACGTCCGCGTGATGGCCGGCGGCCCGCAGCGACCGCGCGAACTGCAGGCCGTGGACGTCCGGCAGGTGCAGGTCCAGCAGGAGCAGGTCCACCTCCGTACGGTCCAGGATCCGCCGTGCCGCCGCCCCCGTGTGCGCCTTGCCGACCGTGACGAACCCCGGCACGCGCCCGACGTACAGCACATGCGCGTCGGCGGCCACCGGGTCGTCCTCGACCACGAGGACCCGGATGGGGCGGGTGCCGTCCGTCATGCGCCACCTCCCGGCACCGGGGCGGGAACGCCCGTCGTACGCAGCGGCAGCCGCGCCTCGAACACCGCCCCGCCCTCCTCGCCCGCGTCCACCGTCAGGGTCCCGCCGAGCCGGGTCACCGCCTGCCGGACCAGGGCCAGGCCCAGGCCCCGCCCGCCGGGCCGGGCCGGCTTCGTGGAGAACCCCGCCTGGAACACCAGGCCGACATGGGCGGGGTCGACCCCCGGACCGGTGTCCGACACGCGCAGCACCAGTTCCGCGGCCGAGGCGCACGCCGTCACCGTCACCCGGGCCCCGACGCTTCCCTGCGCCGCGTCCACCGCGTTGTCGATCAGGTTGCCGAGGACGGTGACCAGGTCACGGGCGGAGAGTCCGGCCGGGAGCAGACCGTCGTCCAGCCGGCTGTCCGGCGACACGATCAGCTCCACGCCCCGCTCGTTCGCCTGGGCCGTCTTCCCCAGCAGCAGCGCGGCCAGTACCGGTTCGCTCACCGCGGCCACCACCTGGTCGGTCAGCGCCTGCGCCAGCTCCAGTTCGGCCGTCGCGAACTCCACCGCCTCCGGTGCCCGGCCCAGTTCGATCAGGGAGACGACCGTGTGCAGCCGGTTGGCGGCCTCGTGCGCCTGGGAACGCAGGGCCTGGGTGAAACCGCGCTCCGAGTCCAGCTCGCCCATCAGGGACCGCAGTTCCGTCACATCGCGAAGCGTGACCACCGTGCCCCGGCGCTCCCCGCCCGAGACCGGTGAGGTGTTGACGACCAGCACCCGCGACGCCGTCAGGTGCACCTCGTCCACGCGCGGCTCGGACGACAGCAGAGCCCCCGTCAGCGGGGCCGGCAGACCGAGGCCGGCCACCGAACGTCCGACCACGTCGTCCTCGCCGCCCACACCGAGCAATTCCCGGCCGCCGTCGTTGATCAGCGCCACCCGGTACTGGCCGTCCAGCATCAGCAGCCCCTCGCGCACCGCGTGCAGAGCCGCCTGGTGGTAGTCGTACACGCGGCTCAGCTCGGTCGCGTTCATGCCGTGGGTGTGCCGGCGCAGCCGGGCGTTGGTGACGTACGTGCCGACCGCGCCCAGCAGCAGGGTGCCGCCGGCGAACAGCAGCAGGGTCGTGACCTGGTCCTGCACCCGTGCGCTGATCGCCTCCACCCTGATGCCCGCGCTGACCAGGCCGATGACCCGGCCGTTCTCCTTCACGGGCGTCACCGCGCGGACGGACGCGCCGAGGGTGCCGGTGTAGGTCTCGGTGAAGGTGTGCCCCTGCCGGGCGGGTGCGATGCGGCCGAGGAAGGGCCTGCCGATCTGCTCGCGGTCGGGGTGGGTCCAGCGGATGCCCCGCGGATCCATGATCGTGACGAAGTCGACGTCGGCGTCCCGGATGACCTGGAGCGCGTACGGTTCCAGCTCGGCCGTGGGGTCGGGGGTGTGGATCGCCGAGCGCACCGAGGGGGCGTCCGCGATCGAGCGGGCCACCGCCGTCACCTGGCGGACCGCGGCGTCCTCGGCCTGCCGCTCGTCGCTGACGTAGGTGAACAGCGCGTACCCGGCCACGACCACCGCTATGAGCACGGCCTGCATGGCGAACAGCTGGCCCGCGAGGCTGCGGGGTCCGGGGAGGGCGGGGAAACGCATGCCTGCAGTGTGCCTCTCCGTGTAAGCGTGAACTAAATGAACGGAAGGGTGACCGCCCTCACACGGCGGGAGATAGTCACGGCATTCCCCCGCATAACCCGGACGTGAGCCGCACGCCGGTGATGCCGACGAAGACGTCAAGGAGGGCAGCCGTGGCCGCCAGCACACCCGATCCGGCACCTGCCGCACCCGCTGTGAAGCGGGACCGGACCCACTACCTGTACATAGCCGTCATCGCGGCGGTCGCGCTCGGCATCGCCGTCGGGCTCATCTGGCCCGACGCCGGAGTCGAACTCAAGCCGCTGGGCACCGGCTTCGTGAACCTGATCAAGATGATGATCTCGCCGATCATCTTCTGCACGATCGTGCTGGGCATCGGGTCCGTGCGCAAGGCCGCGAAGGTCGGCGCCGTCGGCGGTATGGCGCTCGGCTACTTCACGGTGATGTCGATCGTGGCGCTCGCCATCGGCCTCGTCGTCGGCAACGTGCTGCACCCGGGCGAGGGGCTGCACCTGACCGCCGCGCTCAAGCAGACCGGGCACGCCCAGGTGTCCGCCGACGCGCTGCCGCCCGTCGACTTCGTGCTGTCGATCATCCCGGTCACCTTCGTGTCCGCCTTCACCGAGGGGCAGGTGCTCCAGACCCTGCTGATCGCCCTGCTCACCGGCTTCGCGCTGCAGGCGATGGGCCCGGCCGGACAGCCGGTGCTGCGCGGGGTCGAGCACATCCAGCGGCTCGTCTTCCGCATCCTGTCGATGGTCATGTGGGCGGCGCCGGTCGGTGCCTTCGGTGCCATCGCGGCCGTCGTCGGATCGGCCGGCCTGGACGCGCTCAAGAGCCTCGCCGTACTGATGCTCGGGTTCTACGTGACCTGCTTCCTCTTCGTCTTCGTCGTGCTCGGCACGCTGCTGCGGATCGTCTCCGGGGTGAACGTCTTCGCCCTGTTCAAGTACCTCGCCCGCGAGTTCCTGCTGATCCTGTCGACCTCCTCCTCCGAGTCGGCGCTGCCGCGGCTCATCGCGAAGATGGAGCACCTCGGCGTCAGCAAGGCCGTCGTGGGCATCACCGTGCCGACCGGCTACTCGTTCAACCTCGACGGCACGATGATCTACATGACCATGGCGTCGCTGTACATCGCCGACGCCCTGGGCACCCCGATGTCCGTGGGCGAGCAGATCCCGCTGCTGCTGTTCCTGCTCCTCGCCTCCAAGGGCGCGGCGGGCGTCAGCGGCGCGGGCCTGGCGACGCTGGCGGGCGGCCTGCAGTCGCACAAGCCCGCGCTGGTCGACGGCGTCGGCCTGATCGTCGGCATCGACCGCTTCATGAGCGAGGCGCGCGCCCTGACGAACTTCGCGGGCAACTCCGTCGCCACGGTGCTGATCGGCACGTGGACCAAGGAGATCGACCCCGAGCGCGTGAAGCGGGTGCTCGGCGGGGAATTGCCGTTCGACGAGACGACGTTGCCGGACGAGGAGGGCTCGGAGCCCGAGCCCAAGGAACTCGCCACGGCGTAGCACCCCCACGACTCCGTACGTCCGGACCCGCCTGAACCGGGGCCGGGCGTACGGCTGTTTCCACGTACGGCCGTTTCCGCGTCCTCCGAGTCCTCCGCGTCCTCCGAGTCCGCCGCGTCTCCTGGGCCGTCTACGGCCGTCTACGGCCGCCGCGGCCCTTACGCCCTCTGCGGCCCCTGCGCCCTCCGCGTCCGCTACGGTCGCGCGCTCACCGTCGCCACCAGGTCGCCGGCCGCCCGGACCGGCATGCCCGAGGCGGCCAGGAGGGTGACCGTGGCCGCGCGGCCCGCCTCCTGCGCGGGGATCAGGCCGTCGTTGACCGCCTCCATCACACCGAACAGCATCTGCTCCTGCGCGTACGCGAGGGCCGGCGCGGGCAACGGGGAGCTGAACACGCCCTCGTCCAGGCAGCGCTGAAGCAGCCTGACCTTGTCCGCGCGCAAGGGGGCGAGGCGTTCGCGGATGCCCTGCACGGTGACCGTGCGCTGGGCGAGGGCGACCAGCAGGCGGTAGCGGTCGGCGGCCGCCCACATCGCGAGCACCGACCGGACCAGGGCCTCTGCCGGGTCCGCGACCCCCTCGCGGGCGACCTTGTCCGCCTTCGTCAGCGCCTCCACCGCCTCGTCGGTGAGCGTGCTGATGAGCGCCTCCCGGCTGGGGAAGTGCCCGTACACCGTGCGGCGTACGACACCGGCGGCGCGCGCGATCTGGTCCATGGACGCGTCGGGGTCGCGCAGCAGCTCGGCGAGTGCGACGTCGAGGATGCGGCGCCTGTTGGCGTCGGCGCGGCTGGTGTTACCCGTGGTCATGTCAGCCATTCTGCACGCCCTCGCCCCACCCGTTCATTTGCACAGCGTTGTGCAGCGACGTATATTGCACATCGTTGCGCAATTGCACGCCACTGTGCAAATCGAGCGTCGCGTATCCGAGAAGGGCAACCCCTGCCATGCGACTCGTCATGTCCGAACCGGTAGAGCGGACGGACCGCCCCTACGCCCGGCGCTGGTGGGCACTCCTCGTGCTCTGCCTGAGCCTGCTGATCATCGTGATGGCGAACACCGCCCTCACGGTTGCCGCGCCCGACATGACCCGGGACCTCGGCCTGTCCAGCGCCGACCTCCAGTGGGTGATCGACGGCTACACCGTGCCGTACGCGGCGCTGATGCTGCTGCTCGGCGCGATCGGCGACAAGTACACCCGGCGCGGAGCACTCGTCCTCGGTCTCGTGGTCTTCGGCGGGGGCGCCGTCTTCGGCAGCCTCGCGGACAGCTCCACGACCGTCATCGCCGCCCGCGCGGTGATGGGCGTCGGCGCGGCGCTCATCATGCCCGCCACTCTCTCCCTGCTCGCCGCGACCTTCCCGCGCGCCGAGCGAGCCAAGGCCATCACCCTGTGGACCGCCACCGCCGGGCTCGCCATCGCCGCGGGCCCCGTCGTCGCGGGCGCGCTGCTGCGCGGCCACGACTGGTCCTCCACCTTCCTGATCAACGTGCCCATCGCCGCCGTGGCGATCGTCGGCACCCTCGTGCTCGTACCGCCGTCCAAGGCCGGCCACCAAAACCGGATCGACTACGTCGGCGGCGCGCTGTCGGTGATCTGGACCGGCTCGCTGGTCTACATGATCATCGAGGGTCCGCACTTCGGCTGGGGCGCGAAGGCCGTCACCGCGGCCGTCGTCGCGGGGCTGGGGCTGATCGCCTTCGTCCTGTGGGAGCTGCGCCACCCCCACCCGATCCTGGACGTGCGCCGCTTCGCCGACCGCCGCTTCGCGGGCTCCAACCTCGCCGTCGCCCTGTTCTTCCTCGCCGTCTTCGGCGCCTTCTACTACCTCACCCAGCACCTGCAGTTCGTCCTCGGCTACGACGCCCTGGAGACCGGCGTGCGCATGCTGCCGCTGGCCGGCGCCGTCTTCGTGGGCTCCGCCCTCACCGGCTGGCTCACCCCGCGCGTCGGCATGAAGTGGACGGTCACCGCGGGCATGGTCGGCGGCACCACCGCCCTCGCCCTGCTGACCCGGGTGGACGCGGCCTCGACGTACGCCGACTTCGTCGCGCCCCTCGTCGTCCTCGGCCTCGCCATCGGCCTCGCCCTCTCGCCCTGCACCGACGCGATCATGGGCTCCTTCCCGGAGTCCCAGCTCGGCGTCGGCGGCGCGGTCAACGACACCTCGCTGGAGCTGGGCGGCTCGCTCGGCATCGCGATCCTCGGCTCGCTGCTGTCGACGTCGTACGGCGACCACCTCACCGACGCCACCGCCGGCAGCAAGCTCCCGGCGAACGCCCTGGACACCGCGAAGGACTCGGTCGGCGCCGGGTACGCCGTCGCGCAGGGCATCGGCGACAAGGCGCACCAGCTGGCCGCCCAGGCCGCCCGGGCGAGCGACCCCCAGCAGGCCGCCCAGCTCAAGCAGCAGGCCGCCCAGCTCGGCGCCGGTGCCCGGCAGATGGCGGACGCGGTCGGCGCCTCCTTCTCCGACGCCGTCGCCCACACCAGCCTGATCGGCGCGGTGATCCTGGGCGCCGGAACCGTCCTGGTGGCCGTCCTGTTGCCACGCCGAGAGCCTGTTGAGACCGTCGAGGGCATCGAGCCCGCCGAGGAGGTGGCGGAGGTCGCCGGGGACGCCAAGGAGGTCAAGGCAGCCGACGCCGAGGGCTCCGAGGACGCCAGGGCGGCCGAGGGCACCGAGCCCGCCGAGCCCGCCGAGAAGGTCGCGGAGGCCGAGCCGAAGGAGCCGGCGGACAGCGCCGCCGGCTGACCCCTCGCACTCCCGCCTGCCGACCCGTCTTACCCCCGCCCCACCCGCATCCACTAGCGTGCCGAGCCGGAACACCGGAGCGGCACGTCGGTGCGTGCTCCAGAAAACGGTACGGAGGTACGGGGGATGAAGATCGACTGGGACAGGCGCACGTGCGCGCGCAAGGGGCATGTGACCTACGCGCCCGACGATCCCCGGCTGCGGGTGCGGCTGCACGCCGCGACCGGGCTCGGGGAGGCGTGGCGCTGCCTGCGCTGCGGGGACTTCGCGCTCGGCGAGCCCCACGGCTCGGGACCGGCCTCCGAGGCGCCGCTCGTCCCGCGAGGCAAGGTGCTGCGGGACCTGTTCATCCTGCGTTTCCTGGCCATCGAGCGGGCCGTGCGCGGGGTTTTCATCGTGCTGGTCGCGATCGCTGTGTGGAAATTTAGCAACAGCCAGGACGCGGTACGCCGGCTCTTCAACGAGTACCTGAACATCTTCCGTCCGGTGTTCGTGCACTTCCACTACGACCTCGACCACTCACCGGTCGTCGGCTCCATCCAGAAGGTCTTCGGCTACAAGCACTCCACCCTCCTGATCGTGGCCGGCCTGCTGCTGGCCTACGCCCTGATCGAACTCGTCGAGGCGGGCGGTCTCTGGTACGCCAAGCGCTGGGCGGAGTACCTGACCGTCGTCGCCACCGCCGCGTTCCTCCCCCTGGAGGTCTACGAGCTCACCGAGCACGTCAGCTGGTTCAAGATCGCCACCCTCGTCCTCAACATCCTCGCGGTCCTCTACATCGCCGTCGCCAAACGCCTCTTCGGCCTGCGGGGCGGGCGCAGGGCCTTCGACGAGGAGCGGCGGAGCGCGTCGCTGCTGGAGGTGGAGGAGTCGGCGGGGGTGGCCGCGGGTTGACGTACCCCAGGTCTCGGCCCACTCAACTCCGCCCACCCTGAATCCGACTATGTCACCGGGTCCAGCCGGCCCTCCACAAGGTCCGGGTAGCTGCGGTGCAGAGCCCCGAGTGCCTGAGGTGAGAAGTGCGGCCGTCAGCGTGGCGTTCGGCAGGAAGAGGGGTGGGTGGAGTTTTTCGTGTTCGAATGCGGTGCGCGTGGTGGCTGGGTAGCGTCGCGGTTGTGAAGCTGGTGGTACAGGTGAAGCTGCTGCCGACGCCAGATCAGGCGGCGGCACTCAAGGAGACCTTGCATGCCTGCAATGAGGCGGCGACCTGGGCCAGCAAGGTAGCGTTCGAAAAGAATGTGAAGAAGAACTTCGCGCTGCGCGATCACACCTACAGCGAGATCAAGGCGCGGTGGGGCCTGGGCGCGCAGGCTGCACAGCATGTGATCAAGAAAGCGTGCGACGCGTACGCCACCCTTACGGCGAAGCTGAAGGCCGGAAACCTCGGCAGGCCCGATTCGAAGCGTTACTGCCGGGCTGCCGAGAAGCCGATCGCCTTCCGCCCGGAAGGAGCGCAGCCCTACGACGACCGGATGCTGTCCTGGCAGATCGATCAGCGGCACATCTCAATCTGGACGACTGCCGGGCGACTGAAGGGGGTGACCTTCGCCGTCGGCCCGGAGCAGGTGGCCACCCTGGCTCGTTATCGTAGGGGCGAGTCCGACCTCATGCGTCGGGACGGCATGTGGTTCCTGAATGCCACCTGTGAGGTGCCCGAAGCCGAACTGAACACCGATCCGGTGGACTTCCTCGGCATCGACCTGGGTATCGTCAACATCGCCACCAGCTCGGACGGCGAAATCATGGCCGGACGCGAGCTGAACCGCGTCCGGGCGCGGGAGCGCAAGCTCCGCGCCAAGTTGCAGAAGAAGAACACCCCGTCTGCCAAACGCCGCCTGAAGAGGCGGCGGCGCAAGGAATCGCGGCGGGCGAAGGACATCAACCACAAGATCGCGAAACACGTGGTGGCCGAGGCTGAACGCACCGGTCGCGGGATCGCCTTGGAAGACCTCACAGGCATCCGCGAGCGGGTACGGCTTCGCAAGCCCCAACGGGCCACCCACTCCAGTTGGAGCTTCGCTCAGCTGGGGGCGTTCATCGCGTACAAGGCCCGCAAAGTGGGGGTGCCGGTGGTGTACGTCGATCCGGCGTACACCACCCGCACTTGCGCCGAATGCGGCTACATCGACAGGGCGAACCGGGTGAATCAGGCCTTGTTCGCATGCCGGTCCTGCGGATTCGTTGATCACGCGGACCGGAACGGCTCCCGCAACATCCGCGCTCGCGCGTGTGAGTTGCGGCGACGCGGGGCCCAGTCAACGGCCCCTGCCCCACCACCGCGACAGCGGGGTGGGGCTGGACGCAAACGCGGCATCATCGCCAGTGATGTCTGTTGTGCAAGCCCGTCGTTGTAGCGACGGGTAGTTGACCAACAGCCAGGACGTGGTACGGCGGCTCTTCAATGAGTATCGGGACGCGTTTGGCCGGCCAGCGACATGGAACGCACCTCGCGGCTGATCTTGTTGGCGAAGCCGCGCTGACTCGGGGCCGTCCAGCCTGCGGCAGTACAGGTCAGTGTTCCCTTCCGAGCGTCTCGGTGACCGTCCCCGGCAGCCACTCTCGTACGTCCCCGAAGGCAAAACCGAGCTTCGTGGCACGGGCGTTGTCCATGCCGTAGCGGCGACGGAAGGCGAAGGGGGAGGTTTCGCCGGACTCGGTCACTTCGAACACCGGCTTGCTCTCGGGTAGTTGTGCCACTACCGCGGTACACAGCTCATCCAGTGTGAGCAGGCCGTGGGAGGCGGCGTTCACGGGGCCGGTGAAGTCCTCGCCGGCCGCCCAGAACAGGAAGTCCGCGATCTCCTCGACATGGATGTAGGTCGCCGGCCGCGGGGTCGGCGGTACGGCCAGGGGAGTTCCGGTGCGGATGCACTCGGCGTAGCGGGCGAGACGGCCAGTGAAGTCGTCACTCCCACCCAGGACATGGGCCACTCGCACGGACACGAAGGAAAAACGGGGGGTCGGCCGAGAACACCGCCTCCGCCTGCCGCTTGCCCTCACCGTAGTGCGCCTCCAGGAACTCGGGCTCATGCCAGGGGAGTTCCAGGTCCACGGTGACTCCGGTCGGGTCCACCGCGCTCTCCCGGACCAGCGCCTCGGAGTCCTCGCGCTCGTACACCTCCACCGTCGAGGTCATCACATAGCGGCCCGTGCGCCCGGTGAAGACGCGGCGGGCGGTGGCCGCCTGGCGCGGGGTGTAACAGACCTGGTCGAGGACGACGTCGAAGGTGCGGGAGCCGATGGCCGCGACCAGGGCCTGCTCGTCGTCGCGGTCGGCCGGCAGATGGACGACCCCCGGCGGTGGTGCGGACGATCCCCGGTTCAGGACCGTGACCCGGTCGCCGGCCGCCAGGAGACGGTCGATGAGCCGCTTGCCGAAATAGCGGTTGCCGCCGATGACCAGTACCTCTCGCTGCTTCCCCATGCCCATAATTCTCCGGGCGCCACAGGGGCCTTATGAAGGGGGAGGCGTGGGAGATGCGGCCACCGCACCGAAAGAACCACGGCATCCGAGAGCCGTCGCCGCCGAAACGCTCGTGGCCTGCGACGCGGTGGACCGGCGGATCCTCGAACTGCTCCAGACCGACGGACGGATCAAGCTCAGCGAGCTGGGCCGCCGGGTCAGTCTGAGTCCGGCCGCCGTGGCCGAGCGGGTGCGCCGGCTGGAGGCGGGGGGAGCGGTCGAGGGATACGGTGCCCACGTCGTGCCCGCCCGGCTCGGCTACGGCATCCAGGCCTTCGTCCGGGTCGACCCGCACGGCGGCTACACCCTCAGGCACCCGAGGACCCGGGAGCTGATCGACCGCCCGGAGGTCACCGAGGTGCACCACGTGGTCGGCGAGGACTGCTGGATCCTCAAAGTCGCCGTCACCGACACCGCGCACCTGGAGGAGATCCTGGAGCAGACCTCGGCGCTGGGGCGTACGACGACCTCGATCGTGCTGTCCTCACCGGTGCGCCGCAAGCCTCCGCTGCCGCCCGTCTTGCCTTGACGCCGACGTCAACCTCTACGGTCACGGACATGCGAATCGGCGAGCTGGCCGCACGGGCCGGAACCACCACCCGCACCCTGCGCTACTACGAGGCGCGGGGGCTGCTGCCCGCCCGGCGCGACGACCAGGGCTACCGCACGTACGACGAGGGGGACGTCAGGCTGCTGCGGCAGATCCGGACGCTGCAGGACTTCGGGTTCGACCTGGAGGAGACGCGGCCGTTCGTGGACTGCCTGCGGTCCGGGCATCCGCAGGGCGACTCCTGCCCGGCCTCGCTCGCCGTGTACCGGCGCAAGCTGGACGAGCTGGACGCGCTCGTCGGGCAGCTGACGGCGGTGCGGGAGACGGTCGCGGGGCAGTTGCGGCGGGCCGAGGAGGCCCGGGACGGGCTGGCCGCCGACGCGCTGGTTCCGGGGGGTCCGGAGCCTGTGTGCGAGCTGGGAGGGCCGGCGTGAGCTTGGTGAGCGGACTGGACGAAGTGACGGACGCGGACTTCGAGGCGGAGGTGCTCGGTGCGGGACTGCCGGTGCTGGTGCAGTTCACCGCCGATTGGTGCGGGCCCTGCCGGCAGCTGGCGCCGGTGCTGAAGGACATCGCCTTCGAGGAGGGCGACCGGCTGAAGGTCGTCCAGCTGGACGTGGACCGCAACCCGGGAACGACGGTGGCCTACGGCGTGCTGTCGACGCCGACCCTCATGGTCTTCCGGGACGGTGAGCCGGTGCGCTCGATGGTGGGGGCACGCCCCAAGCGGCGGCTGCTGGAGGAGCTGGCCGACGTACTGCACGAGGCGCCGTAGCAGCGCGACCGCCCACCAGAAAATCCCCCGTGCAATTCCGCTCGGGGGATTTCTGTGCGTATACTCAATGATTCGCGACTTCCGTTTAAGAGGTCGCGGAGAAGTTCAACTGAGCACAGCATATCCGGGCGGGAGCGGAATTGTCAAACACCGAATTTCCGGACGATGAATTGCGGCACGAGCAGGAATTCATCGACGGACTGTACGCGCGAGTGGACGCGCTGCGCGGCGATGCCGAGACCTCGGTCACGGACGCGCTCGCACAGGGCAACACGCCCATGCAGGCCCGGCTGGAGCGGGACATCCTGGTCGCCGAGCGCTCGGGGCTGCTCGCCGCGCTGAACGCCGTCGACGGCTCGCTCTGCTTCGGCCGGATCGACCTGACCGACGGCAGGACCCACCACATCGGCAGGATCGGTCTGCGCGCGGACGACGCCGCGCGCACGCCCGTCCTCATCGACTGGCGGGCCGACGTCGCCCGCCCCTTCTACGTGGCCACCGGCCACACCCCGATGGGCCTGATCCGCCGCCGGCACATCACCACCGAGGACCGCACGGTCACGTCCCTGCACGACGAGATCCTCGACCTCGGCGACGCCACCCGCACCGGCCACGAGGACCCCACCGGGGACGCCGTGCTGCTGGCCGCGCTGAACTCGGCGCGCACCGGCCGCATGGGCGACATCGTGCGGACCATCCAGGCGGAGCAGGACGAGATCATCCGGGCGCCGCACCGCGGGGTGCTGGTCGTCGAGGGCGGCCCAGGCACCGGCAAGACGGCGGTGGCGCTGCACCGGGCGGCCTACCTCCTCTACGAGCACCGCGAGCTGCTGGCCCGCCGCGCCGTGCTCATCGTCGGCCCGAACCCCGCCTTCCTCGGCTACATCGGCGAGGTGCTGCCCTCGCTCGGCGAGACCGGAGTGCTGCTGGCCACGGTCGGCGAGCTGTTCCCCGGCGTGAAGGCCACCGCCACGGACACGCCCGCGGCGGCCGCCGTGAAGGGCCGCGCCCAGATGGCCGACGTGCTCGCCGCCGCCGTACGCGACCGGCAGGCGCTGCCCGACCCGGTCATCGCGGTCGAGCACGACCGCGAGGTCCTGATGCTCGACGAGGGCCTGGTCGGCGTCGCCCGCGAGCGCACCCGCGCCGCCGGACTGCCGCACAACGCCTCCCGCGAGCACTTCGAGGGCCACATCCTCAACGCGCTCACCGAGCTGTACGCCGAACGCGTGGGCACCGACCCCTACGACGGCAGCAGCCTGCTGGACGCCTCCGACGTCACCCAGATCCGTGACGAACTGGCCGAGAACCCCGAGGTCTGGTCCGCCATCGACCAGCTGTGGCCCCTGATCACCCCGCGGCGGCTGGTCGCCGACCTCCTCGCCGAGCCGGACGGCTTCCTGCCGCAGGAGGACGCCGACGCGATCCGCCGCCCGGTGACCCGGGCGTGGACCGTCGCCGACGTGCCCCTGCTGGACGAGGCGGCCGAACTCCTCGGCGAGGACGAGCGGGTGGCGAAGGCCCGCGCCGAACGCGAGCGGGAGACCCAGATCGCCTTCGCGCAGGGCGTGCTGGACGTGTCGTACGCCTCGCGCACCTACGAGTTCGAGGACAAGGAGGAGGACGACCCGGAGGGCTCCGAGGTCCTGTCCGCACACGACATCATCGACGCCGAGCGCTTCGCCGAGCGGCACGAGGAGAGCGACCACCGCAGCGCCGCCGAGCGCGCGGCGGCCGACCGTACCTGGGCGTTCGGGCACATCATCGTCGACGAGGCCCAGGAGCTGTCGCCGATGGCCTGGCGGCTGCTGATGCGGCGCAGCCCGACCCGCTCGATGACCCTGGTCGGCGACCCGGCGCAGACGGCGGAGGCCGCGGGCGTCGGCTCGTGGCAGGGCATCCTGGAGCCGTACGTCGAGGACCGCTGGGAGCACACCCGTCTCGGCGTCAACTACCGCACCCCCGCCGAGATCATGGATGTGGCGGCGGCCGTGGTCCGCGCCGAGGACCCCGGCTTCGAGCCACCGAGTTCGGTCCGCTCGACGGGCGTACGTCCCTGGGCGCGGCACGTGGCCGACGACCTGCCCGGCGCGGTGGCCCGGGCGGCCGCCGAACTTACCCCTGAGGAAGGCCGGTTGGCGGTGATCGCCCCGCGCGAGCTGCACCGCCCGCTGGCGGCGCGGCTCGACGGGGTCCCCGTCGGGGCCGAGCCCGACCTGACCCGGAACGTCGTCCTCCTCGACCCCCGCCAGTCCAAGGGGCTGGAGTTCGACTCGGTCCTGGTCGTCGAGCCGGGAGGCTACGGCACGAGCGACCTCTACGTGGCCCTGACCCGGGCCACCCAGCGGCTCGGCGTGCTGCACACCGAGGAGCTGCCGAAGGCGCTGGCGGAAGCCTTCGCGTAACGCGGGACCACCAGCGTGTGACAGTCCGCGCACCGGCCGGCGCGTGTGTACGGCCGGTGCGCGGCGCCCCCCCCACGGCTGGACTCGTGGGGCCACGGCGACGGGCGTACGGTGGAGAGGAACGAGCGCAGGAGCCGGGCACTTCTCCGAGGACCCGCCGGCGGCCCTGGGTTCGGCGGGCGCTCCCTGCACGTGTCCGTGCCCACCGCACGAACCCTTTGACGCGTCTCACGGAGGTCCGGGGGGACAACTCGCTGATACTCCCGATCGAAGGCATTTCCATGCGGACCACGACCACACGCATACGCTGTCTGTGCGCCGCCGCCTGTGCGACGCCGCTGCTGTTCGCCGGAGTGGCCGGCGCCGGCGCCGCGACGGCCCTCGCGCCCACCGCGTCGCCCTCCGAGATCCTGCAACTGGTCAACGCCGAACGGGCCAAGGCCGGTTGCCCCGCCCTGAACGAGAACGCGCAACTCACCAAGGCCGCACAGGTCTTCGCGGACGACGCGAGCAAGAACCACCTGACGAACCACACCGGCTCCGACGGCTCCAGCATCCAGAAGCGCATGCAGGACGCCGGCTACAACCCGGGCTCCGGCTCCGAGAACATGTCCTGGGGCACCACCGACGCCCAGAAGATCCTCGACGGCTGGAACAAGAGCCCGGCCCACCACGGCGCGATCGTCAACTGCTCGTTCAAGGACACCGGCGTCGCCGTCAGCGGCGACTACGCGATCCAGGTGTTCGCGACCCCCGCGTGAGCGACCGGTCCGACCTCCCGGGCAGCGCCTGGGCAGGAGAGCGGAAGAAGGGGGCCGAGGGGTGTCACCCCCGGCCCCCTTCCCCGCGCCTCAGGCGGGCCGCAGCCACACCGCCGCCAGCGGCGGCAGGGTCAGCCGGACGCTCGCCGCGCGGCCGTGCCACGGCTGGGGTTCCGACTTGGCGCCGTCCGGGTTGGTGACGTCGCCGCCGCCGTAGCCGGCGGCGTCGGTGTTGAGGACCTCCCGCCACGAGGGGACGTCCTCCGGGACGCCGAGCCGGTAGTCGTGGCGGACCACCGGGGAGAGGTTGAACACCGCGAGGAGCGGGTCGCCCTCGGCGTCCAGGCGCAGGAACGCGAGCACGTTGTCGTCGGCCTCGTCACCGGTGACCCACTGGAAACCCGCCGGGTCGGTGTCGCGTTGCCACAGGGCCGGGGTGGTGCGGTACAGGCCGTTCAGGTCGCGCACGAGGTCGCGGACGCCCCGGTGGTCGGCCGCGGCGCCGTAGGCCGGGTCCAGCAGCCACCAGTCCGGGCCGTGCGCCTCGGACCACTCGGCGCCCTGGGCGAACTCCTGCCCCATGAAGAGGAGTTGTTTGCCGGGGTGGGCCCACATGAAGCCCAGGTAGGCGCGGTGGTTCGCGCGCTGCTGCCACCAGTCGCCCGGCATCTTCGACACCAGTGACCGTTTGCCGTGCACGACCTCGTCGTGGGAGATGGGCAGGACGTAGTTCTCGCTGTAGGCGTACACCATCGAGAAGGTCATCTCGTGGTGGTGGTAGGCGCGGTGCACCGGCTCGTGGCTCATGTACTCCAGCGAGTCGTGCATCCAGCCCATGTTCCACTTCAGGCCGAAACCGAGGCCGCCGAAGCCGCTCGGGCCCTTGTGGTGGGTCGGCCGCGTGACGCCGTCCCAGGCGGTGGACTCCTCGGCGACGGTCACCACGCCCGGACAGCGCCGGTAGACGGTCGCGTTCATCTCCTGCAGGAAGGCCACCGCGTCCAGGTTCTCCCGGCCACCGAACCGGTTCGGCGACCACTGACCCGCCTCGCGCGAGTAGTCGAGGTAGAGCATCGAGGCGACCGCGTCCACGCGCAGGCCGTCGATGTGGAACTCCTCGCACCAGTACACGGCGTTCGCCACCAGGAAGTTGCGCACCTCGCGCCGGCCGAAGTCGAACTCCAGCGTGCCCCAGTCGGGATGGGCGGCCCGCAGCGGGTCGTGGTGCTCGTACAGCGGGCGCCCGTCGAACTCGGCCAGCGCCCACTCGTCGCGCGGGAAGTGCGCCGGCACCCAGTCCATCAGCACGCCGATGCCCGCCTGGTGCAGCCGGTCCACCAGGTACTTGAAGTCGTCCGGGGTGCCGAGCCGGGCCGTCGGGGCGTAGAAGCCGGTGACCTGGTAGCCCCAGGAGCCGCCGAAGGGGTGCTCGGCCACCGGCATCAGCTCCACGTGCGTGAAGCCCAGCTCCCTGACATAAGCGGGGAGTTGCTCGGCCAGCTGCCGGTAGGTCAGCCCCGGTCGCCAGGACGCCAGATGCACCTCGTACACCGAGAACGGCGCCTCGTGCACGGGAGTGTCGCCCCGATGGGCCATCCAGTCGGTGTCGCCCCACTCGTGGTGCGAGGCGTCCACGATCGAGGACGTGGCAGGCGGCACCTCCGTACGACGGGCCAGCGGGTCGGCGCGCAGGGTGCGCGTGCCGTCCGGGCGGGTGATCTCGTACTTGTACAGCTCGCCCTCGCCGATGCCGGGCACGAACAGCTCCCACACCCCGGAAGAGCCGAGCGAGCGCATCGGGAACCCGGCGGCGTCCCAGAAGTTGAATCCGCCCGCGACCCGCACGCCCAGCGCGTTCGGCGCCCACACCGAGAAGCGGGTACCGGTCACCCCCTGGTGGGTCAGCACCCGCGCCCCGAGCACCTGCCACAGCTGCTCGTGCCGGCCCTCGCCGATCAGGTGCAGGTCCAGCTCGCCCAGTGCCGGCAGGAACCGGTAGGCGTCCTCGGTCTCGTGCACGGTGGCGTCGTACGTCACGAGCAGCCGGTAGACCGGGACCTCGGCCAGCGGGAGCAGCCCCGAGAAGAAGCCGTCACCGTCGTCGTGCAGTTCGGCCCGCAGGGCGCCGGACACGACGGTGACCGCCCGCGCGTGGGGCCGGTAGGCGCGGAAGGCGACCCCGCCGGACACCGGATGCGCGCCGAGCACGGCGTGCGGGTCGTGGTGGGTGCCGCTCAGCAGCCGTTCACGGTCGTCCGCGTCGATCGCGGGGGAGACGGCGATCTCCGTCCCGGCGGCCTCCTGTCCGACTACCTCCGGCCCGGCGATCTCCGGTCCGGTCACCTCCGGTCCGGCCACCTGCTGTCCGGTGGTCTCCTGTCCGGCCGCCTCCCTTCCGGTGGCGGCCTTCGCCGCCGTCTCCTTCCCGGGCGGCTCCTTCCGCGCGGGCTCCGGGGTGCGGGCGTTCGGAATCGTGGCCGACCTGGTCGCGTCGTCCCGCCTTCCGGTGCCGCTCCCGCTCTCGCTTCCGCTCCTGCTCCTGTTCTTGTTCTTGGTGGACTTGTTCTTCGAGGTGGCTCGCTTCTTGGACGTCACGGACGGGTCTCCCGGGCGGGTCGGGTCAGGTCGGGCCAAGTCGGCTGGGACGCGGCGAGGCGGCGCACCGCGGAGAGGGGGACGGGGAGCCAGTCGGGGCGGTGGCGGGCCTCGTAGACGACCTCGTAGACCGCCTTGTCGGTCTCGTAGGCGCGCAGCAGTACCGGATCGGTGCGCGGATCGCGTCCGGCGACCTCGGCGTACCCGGAGCAGTAGGCGGCCCGGCAGGTGTGCGCCCAGTCCGGCGCGGGCGGCTGCGCGGAATGGGCCGCGTAGTCGAAGGAGCGCAGCATCCCGGCGATGTCCCGTACCGGGGGCTGCGGCATGCGCCGCTCCGCCAGGGGCCGGGCCGGCTCGCCCTCGAAGTCGATCAGCGACCACGTTCCCCCGCCGCCCGGCGCGTCGGCGGTGTCCTCGGACGGGGAGCGCAGGCACTGGCCGAGGTGCAGGTCACCGTGGATGCGCTGGGCGGTCCAGGTCTGCCCCTCGGCGGCGAGTCCGGCCAGCGCGTCGAACGCCGAACGCAGACCGCTCTCGTAGGGCACCAGCGCGGGCACCGCCGTGACCGCCGCCGCGAGCCGCTCGTGCATGCCGTCCACCAGCGGCCCCAGCTGGGCCTGTCCCAGGGTGGCCGTCGGCAGGGCGCGGGCGAGGGCGGTGTGCACCTCGGCGGTGGCCCGGCCGAGCGCCCGCGCCTCGGCGACGAAGTCCTCGCCCTTGGCCAGCTCGCGCAGCGCCAGCTCCCAGCCGTCCGCCGCGCCGCTCACGAACGGCTGGAGGACGGCCAGGACGTACGACTCCTCGCCCAGTTCGGCATGGAGCCACGCCGTCGGCGCGGGCACTCGGGCGCACCCCTCGCGGGCCAGCGCGAGAGGCAGCTCCAGATCGGGGTTGACGCCGGCCACGACCCGGCGCAGCAGCTTCAGGATGAACGTATCTCCATAGACCACCGAGGAGTTGGACTGCTCGGCGGTCATCAGCCGGGCGACGAGGCCGTCCCGGATCTCCTGGCGCGGGTCCCGCTCGAAGCGGAGGGCGCCGACGCGGGCCCGGGTGCGCAGGGCCTCCAGGAGAACCTCGGCCGGCCGGGGGTCGTAGAGGGCGTCGTACACCGTGCGTCCGGCGAGGGGACCGCCCTCCACGTGTCCGATGAGCGCGGGCGCCAGCCGGGGCGGCAGCGCCTCGCGCACGCCTATCAGCAGCTGGTAGCAGTCGCCGGGGGGTGGCGCGGTGCCGGGCACGGGTGGCTGGTGGACGCGCAGGAGCAGGTGGTACAGGCCCAGCCGGCCGATGGGGGCGCCTCCCTGTTCGGGCGGAGCCGAGGGCTTGGGGGAGGGCAGGAGTTCGGTGACGGCCACGGGAGTGAACCCGGTGACCTGACGTCCCTTGCCCGCGAACCAGCGCTGCCTGGGCAGCCATTGGCGCAGCAGGGGGTCGAGTGAGCTGAGGAGGTGCCCGGTCGGGCTGGGGGTGGTGTCGGAGGGGGTGACCGTTTCCGCCATGGGCGTCATGTCCTTTCCCCGGATCGTCGGGGGTGTCACTGTTGCGTGCCCCGGGCGGGACGGGGGAAACCGCCCCGCCCGAGGGCCGCTACGCCGTCTCGCGGCGCAGCCGGAACCAGTAGAAGCCGTGGCCCGCGAGGGTGAGCAGGTACGGCAGTTCGCCGATCGCGGGGAATCGCACCCCGCCGATCAGTTCGACGGGGTGCCGCCCGTCGTAGGGCCGCAGGTCGAGTTCGGTGGGCTGCGCGAACCGCGAGAAGTTGTGCACGCACAGCACGAGGTCGTCCTCGTACTCCCGTAGGAAGGCGATCACCGCCGGGTTCGAGGACTGCAACTCGGTGTAGGACCCCAGTCCGAAGGCGGGATTCTGCTTGCGGATCTCGATCATGCGGCGGGTCCAGTGCAGCAGGCTGGACGGCGAGGACATGGCGGCCTCGACGTTGGTGACCTGGTAGCCGTGGACGGGGTCCATGATCGTGGGCAGGAACAGCCGGCCGGGGTCGCAGGACGAGAAGCCCGCGTTGCGGTCGGGGGTCCACTGCATCGGGGTGCGGACCGCGTCACGGTCGCCGAGCCAGATGTTGTCCCCCATGCCGATCTCGTCGCCGTAGTAGAGGATCGGCGATCCGGGCAGCGAGAGCAGCAGGGCGGTGAACAGCTCGATCTGGTTGCGGTCGTTGTCGAGCAGGGGCGCGAGGCGGCGGCGGATGCCGATGTTGGCGCGCATCCGCGGGTCCTTGGCGTACTCGGCCCACATGTAGTCGCGTTCCTCGTCGGTGACCATTTCGAGGGTCAGCTCGTCGTGGTTGCGCAGGAAGATGCCCCACTGACAACTGGTGGGAATGGAGGGCGTCTTGGCGAGGATCTCCGAGACCGGATGGCCCGATTCCCGGCGCACCGCCATGAAGATGCGCGGCATGACGGGGAAGTGGAACGCCATGTGGCACTCGTCGCCGCCGGAGGAGTAGTCGCCGAAGTAGTCGACCACGTCCTCGGGCCACTGGTTGGCCTCCGCCAGCAGCACCTTGTCGGGGTACTGGTCGTCGATCTCCTTGCGCACCCGCTTCAGGAACTCGTGGGTCTCCGACAGGTTCTCGCAGTTGGTGCCCTCCCGCTGGTACAGGTACGGCACCGCGTCGAGCCGGAAGCCGTCGATGCCGAGGTCCAGCCAGAACCGCAGCGCGGAGATGATCTCCTCCTGCACGGCCGGGTTCTCGTAGTTCAGATCCGGCTGGTGCGAGAAGAAGCGGTGCCAGTAGTACTGCTTGCGTACGGGGTCGTACGTCCAGTTGGAGGCCTCGGTGTCGACGAAGATGATCCGGGCGTCCTGGAACTGCTTGTCGTCGTCGGCCCAGACGTAGTAGTCGCCGTACGGTCCGTCCGGATCGCGCCTGGACTCCTGGAACCACGGATGCTGGTCGCTGGTGTGGTTCATGACGAAGTCGACGATGACGCGCATGCCGCGCTGGTGGGCGGCGTCGACGAACTCCACGAAGTCGGCGAGGTCACCGAACTCGGGGAGTACGGCCGTGTAGTCCGAGACGTCGTAACCGCCGTCGCGCAGCGGGGACTTGAAGAACGGTGGCAGCCACAGGCAGTCGACCCCGAGCCATTGCAGGTAGTCGAGCCGGGAGGTCAGGCCCTTGAGGTCGCCGACGCCGTCACCGTTGCTGTCCTGGAAGGAGCGGACCAGCACCTCGTAGAAGACGGCGCGTTTGAACCACTCCGGGTCCCGGTCCTTGGCGGGGGTGTCTCCGAAGGTGTCCGGGACAGGCTCGTTGACGATCATATGGTGGGTGACCCCCCGATCTGCGGGTTGGACGGTCGCAGGACCGAGAGGACATGCGCGGGTCGACGACCCGGTTCGAGTCGCACATAGTTGGCCCTGCCCCAGTGATAGGACTCGCCGGTGAGCAGGTCGCGCACCGGCATCGACTCGTGCCATTCCAGGCCGAGTTGCGGCATGTCCAACGACACCGTGGCCTCCTGGGTGACGTGGGGGTCGAGGTTGACGACCACCAGAAGCGTGTTCGAACCGCTGCGTTTCGAGTAGACGATCACCTGTTCCTTGTCGGCGTGGTGGAAGTGGAGGTCGCGCAGCTGACGCAGTGCCGGGTTCTCCCGGCGGATGGTGTTGAGCCGGGTGATCAGGGGTGCGATGGTGCGGCCCTCGCGTGCGGCGGTTTCCCAGTCGCGGTGGACGAGCTGGTACTTCTCCGAGTCGAGGTAGTCCTCGCCGCCCTCGCGCTGGGGGGTGTTCTCGCAGAGTTCGTAGCCGCTGTAGATGCCCCAGGAGGGGGAGAGGGTCGCGGCGAGGACGGCGCGGATCTCGAAGGCGGGCCGGCCTCCGTGCTGGAGGTAGGCGTGCAGGATGTCGGGGGTGTTGGCGAAGAAGTTCGGCCGCATCCAGGCCGCCGCCTCACCCGACAGCTCGGTCAGGTAGTCCGTCAGCTCCTGCTTGCTGTTGCGCCAGGTGAAGTACGTGTACGACTGCTGGAAACCGACCTGCGCCAGCGTGTGCATCATCGCCGGACGGGTGAACGCCTCCGCCAGGAAGATCACGTCCGGGTCGGCCGAGTTGACCTCACCGATCACCCGCTCCCAGAAGACCACCGGCTTGGTGTGCGGGTTGTCGACGCGGAAGATCCGCACCCCGTGCTCCATCCAGTGCCGCAGCACCCGCACGGTCTCCGCGACCAGGCCGTCCATGTCGGCGTCGAAGGCGACGGGGTAGATGTCCTGGTACTTCTTCGGCGGATTCTCCGCGTACGCGATCGAGCCGTCCGGCCGGTGATGGAACCACTCCGGGTACTTGTGCACCCAAGGGTGGTCCGGGGAGCACTGGAGGGCGAAGTCCAACGCCACCTCCAGACCCAACTCCCGCGCCCGGCCCACGAAGTGGTCGAAGTCGTCGAGCGTGCCCAGGTCGGGATGGACGGCGTCGTGACCGCCCTCGGGCGAACCGATCGCCCACGGCACACCGACGTCGTCGGGACCCGCGGTCAGCGTGTTGTTGCGGCCCTTGCGAAACGTCGTCCCGATCGGATGCACCGGCGGCAGATAGACCACGTCGAAGCCCATCTCCGCGATCGCCTCCAGCCGCCGGGCGGCAGTGCGGAAGGTACCGTGCGCACCCTCCGCCGCACCCTCCGAACGCGGGAAGAACTCGTACCAGGAGCCGTACAGCGCCCGCTCCCGCTCCACCAGCAGCGGCATCGGATCCGACGCCGTGACCAGCTCCCGCAGCGGATACCGGGTGAGCAGCTCGGTCACTTCCGGAGTCAGCGCCGCTGCCAGCCGCCAGGCGGCCGGACGGCTGTCGTCACGCAGGGCCGCCGCGGCCTCCCGGACGGCGCCCCGCTGCCGCTCGGGGATCCCGGCGGCCGCGCGCTCGTACAGCCGCGCGCCCTCCTCCAGGACCAGGCCGGTGTCGATGCCCGCCGGTATCTTGATCCCCGCGGTGTGCCGCCAGGTGCCGACCGGGTCCGACCAGGCCTCCACGGTGTAGGTCCAGCGGCCGGGCTCGTCCGCGCTGACGGTGGCGCCCCAGCGGTCGGTGCCCGGGGCGAGTTCCCGCATCGGGGTCCAGGGGCCGGGGCGCCCGTCGGGGCCGCGCAGGACGACATTGGCGGCGACGGCGTCGTGTCCCTCCCGGAACACGGTGGCCGACACCTCGAACGACTCACCGGCCACCGCTTTGGCGGGCCTGCGCCCGTGCTGGACCACGGGGCGGACGTCGAGGACGGGTATACGACCGAGAACCGGGTCCCCGGCGCGCGGCGCGGACGTCGGGCCCGTCACGTCCGTCACGCTCGCCAGGCCGGTCATGTCCGTCACGTCCGTCACCCGTGTCACCGGCGTCGCCGAGGTCACTGGCTCGGCCGGTTTGCTCGGTTCGGTAGGGGAGACCGGCGCCGTCGGCGCGGCCGGTTCGGCCCGTTTCCCCCGCGTCACCGGCGCGCCTGGCTTCACCGGCTCGCCCGGCGTCCCCTCCGTCACCGGCCCGGGATGTTTCCCCCGGGACGCCGGGCGGGCCGGTCGGGCCGGGGCCGCCTGGCGCTCCGGGGCCGTCCGGCCCCGGCCCGGTGGCGCCGCGGCGGAGTCGGCGGAGTCGGCTGTGTCGGCGGAGTCCGGCTCCGCCGGATTCCCGCTTGCCTTCCTGCTCGTGGTCGGGCGTGCTGACGAGTGGTGCGTGGCGGGCATGACCGCTCCTGTCCGCGTCAACGTGGGTGTGGGCGGATGGATGTGGCGAGGTGGGTCCTGCGGCTGTGCTGGACTGCGCCTGCGGGGTCGTACCGGAGGAGCCTTCCCAAGTGATTCGGGTGGGCAATCCGGCACTTTGTTAACTACTCGCGCGTATGTCTACGTACAAGACCGGCCCCTTTTTCCGGTTTCCCGCCAACACGGCATCAACTCCCCCTCCGTGTACCCCGCGGCCGATGGCCGGGGGCGGATACCGGACAGCGTGGCCGGACCCGGCGGAGAGGGAGCGGCGGGCTCCCGGGAGGGCGCCGCGGTGCCCTGCTCCGCCCCGTCCTGACCGCTTCACCCGGATGCGTCCCCACCGACGCCCCGGTAACCACTACCGTCGATGCTGACGACGAGACGTACAGCGCCGTGCGTCTCACCCCGCGAAAATGCGTCCGAGGTGGAAGTGTGAAGGCGATCCGTCGGTTCACCGTCCGTCCCGTTCTCCCCGAACCCCTCCGGCCGCTGAGCGACCTGGCGCGTAACCTGCGCTGGTCCTGGCATGCGGAGACGCGCGACCTGTTCCAGTCCGTCGATCCCGAGCACTGGGCCGCCGCCGAGGGCGACCCGGTCCGCCTGCTGGGCCGGGTGGGGCCGGCACGCCTCGCCGAACTGGCCGAGGACCGGCGGTTCCTGCGCCGGCTGGCCGCGGTCGCCGACGACCTGAACGACTATGTGACCGGCGACCGCTGGTACCAGCGCCAGGGCGACGGGCTGCCTGCGGCCGTCGCCTACTTCTCGCCCGAGTTCGGCATCACGGCCGCCCTGCCCCAGTACTCCGGCGGCCTCGGCATCCTCGCCGGCGACCATCTGAAGGCGGCCGGCGACCTCGGGGTACCGCTGATCGGGGTCGGGCTGCTGTACCGGCACGGCTACTTCCGCCAGAGCCTGTCCCGGGACGGCTGGCAGCAGGAGCACTACCCGGTGCTCGACCCCAACGAGCTGCCCGTCACCCAGCTGAAGGAGGCCGACGGCACCCCCGCGGCGGTGTCCCTCGCGCTGCCCGGCGGCAGGGCGCTGCACGCCCGGATCTGGGTGGCGCAGGTGGGCCGGGTGCCGCTGCTGATGCTCGACTCGGACGTGGAGGAGAACGACCTCGGCGAACGCGGGGTCACCGACCGGCTCTACGGCGGCGGCAGCGAGCACCGGCTGCTGCAGGAGATGCTCCTCGGCATAGGGGGAGTGCGGGCCGTGCGGACGTACTGCCGGCTCACCGGGCACGCCGAGCCCGAGGTGTTCCACACCAACGAGGGGCACGCCGGCTTCCTCGGGCTGGAGCGGATCGCCGAGCTGTGCGAGGGCGGCCTGGACTTCGACGCGGCGCTGGAGGCCGTACGCGCCGGGACCGTGTTCACCACGCACACCCCCGTGCCGGCCGGCATCGACCGGTTCGACCGGGAGCTGGTGGCCCGGCACTTCGGGCCCGACACCGAGCTGCCGGGCATCGACGTGCGGCGGATCCTGGCACTCGGCATGGAGACGTACCCGGGCGGCGAGCCGAACCTGTTCAACATGGCCGTGATGGGGCTGCGGCTCGCCCAGCGGGCCAACGGCGTGTCGCTGCTGCACGGGCAGGTCAGCCGGGAGATGTTCGCCGGGCTGTGGCCGGGATTCGACGCCGAGGAGGTGCCGATCACCTCCGTCACCAACGGGGTGCACGCGCCCACCTGGGTCGCGCCCGAGGTGCTGCGCCTCGGCGCCCGGCAGATCGGCGCGCACCGCGCAGAGGACGCGCTGACCGTCGGCGGCTCCGAACGCTGGGACCTGGTCGCGGACATCCCGGACCAGGAGATCTGGGAGCTGCGCCGCACCCTGCGCGAACAGCTCGTGCTGGAGGTGCGGGAGCGGCTGCGCGCCTCCTGGCGGCAGCGGGGCGCGGGGAACGCGGAGCTGGGCTGGATCGACGGCGTCCTCGACCCCGACGTGCTCACCATCGGCTTCGCCCGGCGGGTGCCGTCGTACAAACGGCTGACGCTGATGCTCCGGGACCCCGACCGGCTGATGCGGCTGCTGCTGCACCCGGAGCGGCCGCTGCAGATCGTCGTCGCGGGCAAGGCGCACCCGGCGGACGACGGCGGAAAGCGGCTGGTGCAGGAGCTGGTGCGGTTCGCGGACGATCCGCGGGTACGGCACCGGATCGTGTTCCTGCCCGACTACGGCATGGCGATGGCGCAGAAGCTCTACCCGGGCTGCGACATCTGGCTGAACAACCCGCTGCGTCCGCTGGAGGCCTGCGGCACCTCGGGGATGAAGGCCGCCCTCAACGGCTGTCTCAACCTCTCGGTGCTGGACGGCTGGTGGGACGAGTGGTTCCAGCCGGACTTCGGCTGGGCGATCCCGACCGCGGACGGCTCCGGCATGGACACCGACCGCCGGGACGACATCGAGGCGGGCGCCCTGTACGACCTGCTCGAACAGCGGATCACGCCGCGTTTCTACGAGCGCGGCCGGGTGGGGCTGCCCGACCGCTGGATCGAGATGGTCCGCCAGACCCTGACCCTGCTCGGCCCGAAGGTGCTGGCGGGCCGGATGGTCCGCGAGTACGTCGACCGGCTCTACACGCCCGCCGCCCAGGCCCATCGCGCGCTGACCGCGGACCCGGCCCGTGAACTGGCCGCCTGGAAGGCGCGGGTGCGGGCCGCCTGGCCCGGGGTGAGTGTCGACCATGTGGAGGCCACCGCGACGACGTCCACCGCGGAGCTCGGTACCAGCGTGGGTCTGCGGGTGCGCGTGGGGCTCGGCGACCTGACCCCGGACGACGTCGAGGTGCAGGCCGTGTCGGGCCGGGTCGACTCCGCCGACCGCATCACGGACGCCGGCACCGTCCCCCTCAAGCCGGTCGGCAACCCCGACCTGGAGGGCCGCTGGCTCTACGAGGGCCCCCTCTTCCTCGACCGCACCGGCCCCTACGGCTACACGGTCCGCATCCTTCCCTCCCACCGCCTGCTGGCCTCCGGCGCGGAACTGGGCCTGGTGGCGGCGCCGTCGGGAGAGGCGGGTCAAGGAGCGGGGGTGCTGCTGCGGTAGGGGCGGGGGTGCTGTCGCGGTGAGGCGGTGCGGGCGGTGAGGTGGTGCTGGGCGGCCGAGGCCGGTGGTCAGTCCTCCCCGAGGTGCGCGGTCAGGCGCTTCAGCACGGTGCCGCAGCGGCGCGCGTACGCGTGCTGCAGGCCCCGCGTCGCCGCTCCGCCCGCGCGGGCGTACCACTTGTGGGCGCGGCTGAAGGCGGCCACCGTCAGCCAGACCGTGCCGTCGCCGGTGCGGTCGACCACGAAGGCCTCCTCGCCGCACTCGGGGTGGCCGTCGAGAGTGCCGTAGGCCCAGCCCGCGCGGCGGTTCTCCTCGACGGTCCAGACGATGCGGCAGGGGGCTCTGACGACGCCGGCCAGGGTGACGGTGACGTCGACGTCGGGGGCCGCGCGGTCGGCGCTGCTGTCGATGCCGACGCCGAGCGCGCGGTGCATCTCCCAGGTGAGGACCGCTTCCGCGGCCCGCCGGAAGACCTCGTGGCCTTCGCCTATGCGGGTGCGGACGAACAGGGGTCGGAAGCCGGGCGGGCAGAACGTCAGGTCACCGTGGGTCGCGCCGACCGGCTCGTAGGTGAAGGGCGCCGAGGACATGGGTCACAAGAGTAGGGCGGTACCCGAAGCAGCTTCCTGCCGGGTACCGCCCTGCCACAACTACTCAGCCATTAGGAGACGTTGACCGCCGACCAGGCCGCCGCCACCGCGTTGTACTCGGCGCTGCCGGAGCCGTACAGCGCGGCCGCCGCGGACAGGGTGCCGGTGCGGGCCGACTTGTAGTTGGTGGTCGACGTGAAGTACGTCGTCAGCGCCTTGTACCAGATCTGCAGCGCCTTGGCGCGGCCGATGCCGGTGACCGTGGAGCCGTTGGAGGTCGGGGAGTTGTAGGAGACCCCGTTGATCGTCTTCGCGCCGCTGCCCTCGGACAGCAGGTAGAAGAAGTGGTTGGCGACGCCCGACGAGTAGTGCACGTCGAGGTTGCCGACGGAGGAGGACCAGGAGTCGGCGGAGCCGCCGTCCTTGCTGGGCTTGTCCATGTAGCGCAGCGGGGTGCCGTCGCCGTTGATGTTGATCTTCTCGCCGATGAGGTAGTCGCCGACGTCGGAGGAGTTCGCGGCGTAGAACTCCACGCCGGTGCCGAAGATGTCGGAGGTGGCCTCGTTCAGGCCGCCGGACTCGCCCGAGTAGTTCAGGCCGGCGGTGTTGGAGGTGACGCCGTGGCTCATCTCGTGGCCGGCGACGTCGAGCGAGGTCAGCGGGTGGTTGTTGCCGCTGCCGTCGCCGTAGGTCATGCAGAAGCAGCTGTCGTCCCAGAACGCGTTCACGTACTGGTTGCCGTAGTGCACGCGGGAGTAGGCGCCCACTCCGTTGTTCTTGATGCCGCTGCGGCCGAAGGTGTTCTTGTAGAAGTCCCAGGTCTCCTGGGCGCCGTAGGCGGCGTCGGCGGCGGCCGTCTGGTCCGTGGTCGAGCTGGAGGCGGTGCCGGTGCCCCAGACGTCGTCCGCGTCGGTGAACAGGGTGCCGGTGGTGGAGGAACTGGTGTGCGACTTGTTGTACGTCTTGTGTCCGCCGCGCGTGCCGTCGGTCAGCTGGTAGGTCGAGCCCGACAGCGTGGTGTTCAGGCCGACCGTGCCCGAGTAGAGGGTCTTGCCGGTACCGGTCTCGATGCCCTGGTACTCGTAGAGCTTCTTGCCGGTGGCGGCGTCGGTGATGACGTGCAGCTGGTTCGGGGTGCCGTCGTCCTGGAAGCCGCCGACGATCGTCTCGTAGGCGAGGACGGGCTTGCCGGAGCCGGCCCAGATCACCTTGCGCGCGCCGTCCGCGGCGGACTTGGCGGAACCCAGCGTCCTGGCGGCGCTCACCGCCTGCTTCTCCGCCTTGGCCGCGGTGATCTGCGGCTTGAGCGTGGCCACCTTGATGGCCGACCTGGCCGCCTTGGTGACGCCCTCGGTGGTGCCCGACTTGGCGGTGTGGACGACGAGGTCGCCGCCGAGGACCGGCAGGCCCGCGTAGGTGCGCTCGTAGCGGGTGTGCAGGGTGCCGTCGGCGTCCTTGACGACGTCCTTGACGACCAGCTTCTCCTTGGCGCCGAGGCCTATGGTCCGGGCGGTCTCGGTCGCGCCGGACTGCGCCTTCTGGATCAGGGTGGTGCGCGCCGAGGCGGACAGGGCGGTCGGGGCGGCCGCGAGGGGCTTGGCGGCGGCGGCCGTGGGCTGGGCGGTGGCGCTGGTGGCCAGCCCGGTGGAGAGCAGGGCGCCGGCGGCGACAGCGGTGGCGATGGCCAGCGTGGTGCGCTTGTGACGCGCGTAGAGGGGGCTCACGGAAGCTCCTTCAAGTGGGGGAGACCGGTCAGCGTGGGGTTACTGGCCGGCGGGTGGGGTGGTGAAGTTGCTGTGCTACTGCGGCGGGTGGAGAGAGAGTGACATCAGGGCCGCGTACATGTCATGACCCTGAAGTGATGTTGGCCGAAAGTGAACTGTCGATGAATGTTGCGGGCCTGTGAACGGGCGCCGCCCGGGGAATCGCACCTCCCGGACGGCGCCCTGGTTCGGCCCCGCGACAGGCGGTCTACGGGAAGGTGAGGGTCCAGCCGTTGATCGTGCCGACGTCCTGCGAGGCCACGTCCTGAACCTTCAACTTCCAGGTCCCGTTGGCCGGTTCGGACGCGGCGTTCACCGTGTAGGTGTCGGTGACGTCGTCCGCCGAGTCACCGGAGCTGGAGTTCTTCAGGCGGTACGAGGCGCCCGACGGGCCGACCAGATCGACCACCAGGTCGCCACGCCACGTGTGGCTGATATTCGGCGTCACCAGAAGGTTGGCCGGCGCGTTCCCGGTCCTGCCGGAGACCGTGATCGACGAGGTGACCGCGGGCCCGTTGTCCGGGATCGAGACCGGGGTGGTGCTCGAGTACGACGTCCCGGTGCTGCCGCCCGAGCGGGTGCCGACCCCGACGGCCGCCCAGGCGTCCTGCACCGCCTTGTACTCGGCGCTCGTGGTGCCGTACAGCTCACCGGTCGCCGCGAGCGTGCCGGTGCGGGCTGCCGCGTAGTTGGTGGTGGACGTGAACTTGGTGGTCAGCGCCCGGTACCAGATCTGCAGCGCCTTGTCCCGGCCGATGCCGGTGACCGGAAGACCGTCCTTCGTGGGCGAGTTGTAGCTGACGCCGTTGATGACCTTGGCGCCGCTGCCCTCGCTCAGCAGGTAGAAGAAGTGGTTGGCGACGCCCGAGGAGTAGTGCACGTCCAGGCCGCCGACGCTGGAGGACCAGTAGTCGGCGGAGCCGCCGTCCTTGCTGGGCTTGTCCATGTAACGCAGCGGCGTGCCGTTGCCGTTGATGTCGATCTTCTCGCCGATGAGGTAGTCACCGACGTCGGAGGAGTTCGCGGCGTAGAACTCCACACCGGTGCCGAAGATGTCCGAAGTCGCCTCGTTCAGGCCGCCGGACTCACCGCTGTAGTTGAGGCCCGCGGTGTTGGAGGTGACACCGTGGCTCATCTCGTGGCCGGCCACGTCGAGCGAGGTCAGCGGGTCGGCGTTGCCGGAGCCGTCGCCGTACGTCATGCAGAAGCAGCTGTCGTCCCAGAACGCGTTCACGTACGAGTTGCCGTAGTGCACGCGGGAGTAGGCACCCACTCCGTTGTTCTTGATGCCGCTGCGGCCGAACGTGTTCTTGTAGAAGTCCCACGTCTCCTGGGCGCCGTAGTGGGCGTCCGCGCCCGCGGTGGCCGCGTTGGACGTGGTGCCGTTGCCCCAGGTGTCGTTGGTCTGGGAGAACAGCGTGCCGGTGCCCGAGGTGCCGTGGTTCAGGTTGTACGTCTTGTGGCCGCCGCGCGCGCCGTCGGTGAGCGTGAAGTTCGACCCCGACTGGGTCGTCGTCAGCGTCACCTGGCCGCTGTACTCGGTGTTGCCGATGCCGGTCTTGATGCCCTGGTACTCGAAGAGCTTCTTGCCGGTGGCGGCGTCGGTGATGACGTGCAGCTGGTTCGGGGTGCCGTCGTCCTGGAGACCGCCGACGACCGTCTCGTAGGCGAGGACGGGCTTGCCGGAGCCGGCCCAGATCACCTTGCGCACGGTGTCCGCGGCGGACTTGGTGCCGCCAAGGGTCTTCGCCGCCGCCACGGCCTGCTTCTCGACCGCGCTCTTCGCCACGGCCGGGGTCAGGTCGGCGACCTTCAGGGTGGCGTTGTTGGCCTTGACGACCTTCTGGGTCGTGCCCGACTTGGCGGTGTCGACGACGAGGTCGCCGCCGAGGACCGGCAGGCCCGCGTAGGTGCGCTCGTAGCGGGTGTGCAGGGTGCCGTCGGCGTCCTTGACGACGTCCTTGACGGCCAGCTGCTCCTTGGCGCCGAGGCCGATCGACCGCGCCGTGGCGGCCTTGGCGGCATCGGCGTCGCGTATCAGCTCCGCGCGCTGCGAGGCGGTGAGCTTGAGGGCCACGTGGGCCGGGTTGATCTTGCCGGCGTGCGGCGCGGCCGGGGCGGCGCTCGCGGCGCCGGACTGCACGGCGGCGGCGATCAGCGCGGCGACACCGGCCAGGGCGACGGTGGCGGTGCGGCGGTGCGTGGTGTGGGAGGTGCGTCTGCGAGAACTGCTGCTCAACACTGACTCCTTCTGCGTGACCGCGCTTCGCGCGGCCAGGGGAGACCGGACGGTGGGATGGGACGTCCGGGCAGAACAGGGCGGTGCGGGAACACGCGTGCAGAGGCCGGCCCGGTCCAGTCGTGAACGTGGCGTGGGGTTGCTGTGAGCCGGCCGTGGGAAGAGTGGCAGGTGATCACTGCTCCTGTCAGGACCGCGTCAGGAACTTGGCCGGAAATCGTTCGTTGATCGGATATTCATGTTCGATATGCGAAATGTTTGTAAAACGACGCATGACTGTGGCGGGGGGTGTTTTGGGGGCAGGTGGGGGCGGTGAGTTGCCGTGGTGCCGGCCGGGGCGATGAGGTGCCGTAGCGGGTCGCGGCGATGAGGTGCCGTAGCCCGGGCCGTAGCGGGTCGCGGCGATGAGGTGTCGTAGCCCGGGCCGTAGCGGGTCGCGGCGATGAGGTACCGCAGCGCGGGCCGGAGCGGTCCGCCCCTCGCGGGCCTCAGTTCGGGGTGCCGTCCCCGTGCCAGGTCCGCCACAGGGCGGCATAGGCGCCGCCGGCCGCCACCAGGTCCTCGTGGGAGCCCAGTTCGGTGACGAGACCGTCCTCCATGACCGCCACCCGGTCCGCGTCGTGGGCCGTGTGCAGACGGTGGGCGATGGCGATGACCGTACGGCCCTCCAGGACCGCGGCGAGCGCGCGCTCGGTGTGGCGGGCGGTGGTGGGATCGAGGAGCGCGGTCGCCTCGTCGAGGATGAGGGTGTGCGGATCGGCCAGCACCACCCGGGCCAGCGCCAGTTGCTGGGTCTGGGAGCCGTCGGTGAGGCAAGCGCCTTTCGGCCCCGAGGAACCGGGACCCCGGGGAAGGCCGCCCGCGCCGAGGCGGGTGCCGAGCCCGTCCGGCAGGTCACGCACCCAGCCGTCGGCGTCCACGGTGGCCAGCGCCTGCCACAACTCCTCGTCCGTGGCACCCGGTTCGGCGATCAGCAGGTTGTCGCGGACCGTACCCAGGAACACATGGTGCTCCTGGGTGACCAGCACCACCTGGCGGCGCAACCGCTCCGGCGTCAGCCCGGCGACCGGCACCCCGCCCACCGTCACCGTGCCCGCGCTGGGACTGTCGATCCCCGCGATCAGCCTGCTGAGGGTCGTCTTGCCCGCGCCCGACGGGCCGACCACGGCGATCCGTTCACCGGGACGGACGGTCAGATCGACCCCGCGCAGCACCTCCCGGCCGCGCCCGTAGGCGTAACGGACGCCGGTGGCGTCGATACGGTCGCCGTCCGGAACCACCTCCCCGGCGGCCGGCGCCACCCGCGGGGCACGGGCCAGACCCTCCACCCGGGCGAAGGAGGCCCCGCTGGACTGCAGTTGCTCGACCCGTACCAGCACCGCGTCCAGCGGCTCGCTGAACTGCCGCAGATACAGCCCCGCCGCCACCACCGCGCCCAGGCTCACCGTGCCGTGCGCGTGCAGCACCCCGCCGATCAGCAGCACGCCGGCCACGGGCAGGAGATACGACACCTCGACCGCCGGGAAGAACACGGTCCGCAGGTACAGCGTGTGCAGGCGGGTGCGCCGCGACGTCTCCAGCGCCGCACCGCCGGCGGTGACGCGCCGGCCGGCCAGCCGGAACGCCTCGACCGTCCGCGCACCGGCCGCCGTCGCCGCGAGGGTCTCGGCGACGTCCGAGGTGGCCGCGCCCTCGGCGAGGTAGGCCGCCCGCGCCCGCCGCAGATACCAGCGCACCACGATCGCGACCGGCACCAGGCCGGTCGTCCCGACGGCACCCAGCAGCGGGTCGATGAGGAACACCGCGCCGAGCAGGAACAGCGCCTGCACCCCCTGAACGAGTATCTCGGGGCCCGCGTCGCGCAGCGTGGTGCCGACGGTCGTCACATCGGCCGTGCCCCGGGCGGTCAGGTC